>CAVZZG010000003.1:0-207500 GCA_963779685.1 uncultured Actinomycetes bacterium | reverse complement strand
GGGTCGCCGATCAGCCCCGTGCCTCCACCGACCACGGCGATCGGCGGGTGGCCCGCCCGCTGGAACCGGGCGAGCCCGATCAGCGGCACGAGGTTGCCGATCTGCAGCGAGGGCGCCGTCGGGTCGAACCCGCAGTAGACCGGCGCACCCGGCGTTGCGAGGTAGCTCCGGATCCGATCGGCGTCGCTCAGCTGCTCGAGCTGGCCGCGCCAGGCGAGCTCCTCGAGGATGTCCGGCCCGCCCACCGGGCCAGCATACCGGTGCCCTCCGGCGCCAGCGACGGTACCCATCCGGAGGCCGATCCATGGCGAGACGCCGACGCAGACCGCCGCAGCAACCGCTGCGATTCGAGTTCACCCCGCCGCCGCCTCCTCCCGACCGGCCCCGGCGGCCGCGCCGGAGGCGGGTGCGCTGGCTGCGCGTGGTCCCGGTCGCGCTGCTGCTGTTCCTGCTGTCGATCGTCGCGGCGTTCTTCGGGTTCGTCACCGCCGCCGCGCAGAACATCGCCGACCTGAGCCAGGTCGAGAGCATGGCGCGCGACCCGGCCCAGATGGGGTTCATCTTCGCCCGCGACCCGAACGACAGCCGCTGCTGGCACGGCGACCCGTTCAAGAGCGGCTGTCGCTGGATACGGCTCGCGACCCTGCGCTCGGACGAGTCGCGGATCCTCCTGCAGCCGGCCCAGATCTCGACCACGATGAAGAACGCGATCGTCGCGATCGAGGACAAGCGGTTCTTCCAGCACAAGGGATTCGACCCCGAGGGCATCGGGCGAGCGCTCGTCAAGCGCGTGCTGCTGGGCGCCCAGGAGGGCGGCTCGACGATCACGCAGCAGCTGGTGAAGAACACCTACCTCGGGTCGCAGCAGACCCTGAAGCGCAAGCTCCAGGAGGTCGTGCTCGCGTACCAGCTCGAGCGCAAGTGGGACTCGAAGGAGCGCATCCTCGCGGCCTACCTGAACACGATCTACTTCGGTCACGGCTGCTACGGCGTGGAGGCCGCGGCCCACTTCTACTTCGGCAAGCACGCGTCCGCGCTGACGGCGTCGGACGCGGCGCTGCTCGCCGCGATCCCGAAGTCGCCCGTCGAGTTCGACCCGATGGCCCACCCGGACGCCGCCGTCACGCGACGCAACCTGGTGATCGACGACCTCGTCACCCAGGGCTACCTGTCGGCCGGCGCCGGCGCCAATGCCAAGGAGGCGCCGCTGCTGCCCAAGGGCGTCAAGCACTCGCTGTCCTTCGGCGGGACGAAGGTGCCCTACTTCGTCGGCTACGTCACGTCGCTGCTCGAGAACCGCTACGGCGACCGCACCTTCACCGCCGGTCTGAAGGTCTACACGTCGATCAACCTGCGCGAGCAGCAGACGGCCGAGAAGGCCGTCAAGCGCCATCTCAACGGCATCGGCCCGGACGCTGCGCTGGTATCGATCCAGCCCAGCACCGGCCAGGTGATGGCGATGGTCGGGGGCGACAACTACGCCGACCAGCCGTTCAACACCGCCACGCTCGGTCATCGGCAGCCCGGCTCCGCCTTCAAGCCCTTCGTGCTGGCGGCGGCGCTGCGCAACGGCATCCAGCCCGGCACCCAGTTCAAGTCGGGCAAGGTGCTCCTGCCCCTCGACCAGAAGTCGTGGATCTACGTGCGCAACGACACGCCGTCCTACCTCGGCTGGATCAGCCTGCCCGAGGCCATGACCGTCTCCGACAACACCGTCTTCGCCCAGCTGACGGCGACCGTGCACCCGCAGGCGGTGGTCGACGCCGCCCACGCCATGGGCATCGTGTCGCCGCTCGACCCCAACCTCGCGATCGGCCTCGGCGGCCTGCGCCTCGGCGTCACGCCGCTCGAGATGGCGCATGCCTACGCCACCATCGCCAACGAGGGCGTGCTGGTGGGCGGATCGATCCTGTTCCACACCCCCGACGCCGGCTACCGATCCGCCAACCAGGACCCGATCTCCATCCTGCGGGTGCAGTTCCCGGACGGGCATGCCGACGTCAACCGCCCGTCGCTCTCGCACGCCCTCGACACGACCGACGCCCAGTCCCTGCTGGACGCGATGCGCGGCGTCGTCGGCAGCGGCGCCGGCACGGGCTACCGGGCCGCCCTACCGGGCCGCACCGTGATCGGCAAGACCGGCACGACCACCGACTTCAAGGACGCCTGGTTCGTCGGCGACACGCCGCAGCGGGTCGCGTCGGTCTGGGTCGGCTACATCCGCCCGGCGAAGGCAATGAAGACCGAGTACGGCGGCAAGCCCGTGTTCGGCGGCACGATCCCGGCGGAGATCTGGAAGAACTTCATGGGGCACGTGCTCGCCGGCACGCCGGCGCAGGGCTGGCCGTACTCCTCGGGCCGGGCGGGCCGCGAGGTCGCGGTCGACACCCGCAAGGCCCCGTGGGAGCTGGGACAGGTGGGGTGCGTCGGCGTCCGCTCGCTCGTCCTCGCCAGCAGCGACATCCCGCGCGGCGCCGAGAGCCACTGCGTGCACAACCTCACGATCGTGCCCGACCTCTCGGGGCTCTCGAGCCGGAAGGCAGCACGGCTGGCGGCCGGGCAGGGGCTGACGTTCCAGGTGGAGCTGATCCCGGCCAGGTCCGGTCAGCCGACCGGGCAGGTGGTCGAACAGGTGCCGGACCCCGGCGTCTCGGTGCCGTTCCACGACCCCGTACGGGTCTTCATCCCCGTACGGGTGCCACTGGTGGTCGTGCCCGTCGTGACAGGGACACGCGCCCATCCGACCTTCATCGCGGACGCCATCGGCCAGCTCCAGGCAGCCGGCTTCAAGGTCGCGATCGAGGATCAGGACACGCGCACCGGGTATCCCTCCGGCGCCGTGGTGGGTCAGGACACCGACCCGGGCGAGGTCGCCCCGCGGGGCACGCTCGTCACCATCGCCGTCGTCGGAGACGCGAATGCCGCAACCGTGCCCGACATCATCGGCCAGACGGTCGCCGAGGCCCGGCGCCGGCTGGCGGTGGCCGGGTTGCAGCTCGCCCCCCACCGCAGCGGCCACCGACCGGTGGCGGTCGGCGACCGCCTCGTCACGATCGACATTCCCGCCGGCACGAAGGTCGCCCGCGGCACGATCATCGCCGCCGGGGTCTCGCCGCCCCGGCGGAACTGACGTAGCGCGAGCCGCGCTCGACGAACCGCCATGGCAGATCGGCGGCGCGGGTGATACCGATCCGCACCGTCGCGTCGAGGTCCGGCGTCGTCGTGCGGGGCTCGATCCGGAACGGCCCGGTGTCGAGCGGCAATCCGTCCAGGTGCGGGCCGACCGCGAGCGCCACGCCGACCCGCCCCGGCCCCCGGCACCAGTCACGCTCGCCGACGCCGGTGCGGCGGGAGGCGATCACGTCCCGGCGGTGCTGGGGGACGATCGCCCGTACGAGCACGGCCGCCGCGGTGCCCTCGCACTCGCACACCAGGTTGAGCATCCAGTGGATGCCGTAGGAGCGGTAGACGTAGGCGTGCCCCGGCGGTCCGAACATGGCTCGGTTGCGCTCGGTCGGGCCCCGGAAGCCGTGCGACGCCGGGTCGTCCGCCGCGTAGGCCTCGACCTCGACCAGGCGGCCGCCCACGCCGTCCACCAGCAGCGTGCAACCGATCAGATCGCGGGCCACCTCGAGTACCGGCCGCGCGAAGAACGCACGGCCGACGCGCTCAGGACTCAGAACAACCCGTCCTGCTCACGTACCGCGGGACCCTGTCGTCGGCCGGCACGCTGCGACCGGTCGGCCATGTCCTCGAGGATCGCGCGCTCCGTGCGGGACGCAATCACGGGGTCGGGGATGCCCTCGACCCACACCCGGGTGCGGGCGCCCCCGCCGCGGCCCTCGTCGTCGGAGAGCGGCTCGAGCATGACGATGCGGTCCGAGCGGACGTGCTTTCCGTAGCCGAGAGGGATCATGCGCGGTGCTGGCCGGGCCACTGATCGCGATGGTACTAGAGCCCCGCGCTAGACGCCGACCGCGCGTCGCAGGGCGTTCGCGACGCGTTGCTGCTGGGCCTCGGTGATCTGCCCGAAGAACGGCAGCGCGAGGGTGCGTGGGGAGATCGACTCGCACACGGGCAGCTCACCTTCGCGGTGGCCGCGGGCCCGGTAGGCGTCTTGCAGGTGGATCGCCGGCAGGTAGGGCTTGCACGCGATGCCCTGGCCGATCAGCTCCGCCATGACCGCGTTCCGGTCGACCCCGGGCGCGAAGAGCACCACGTAGACGAACCACGACCGCTGGTCGCCCTCGATCGCCGCCGGGCGTGTGACGCCCTCGATGTCGGCGAGCAGGTGGTCGTAGCGCGCGGCGGCCGCCGCGCGGGCGGCGAGGAGCGCGTCGAGCCGCTCGAGCTGAGCGACACCC
This sequence comes from uncultured Actinomycetes bacterium, assembly GCA_963779685.1. Lineage (GTDB taxonomy): Bacteria > Actinomycetota > Thermoleophilia > Gaiellales > F1-60-MAGs149 > CAVZZG01. Next base: position 203,136 of record CAVZZG010000003.1, on the reverse strand, counting down.
ACGGCGGCCGACATCTCGTCGAGACGGAAGTTGAACCCGATCCGGTCGTGGCGAAGCCAGTCGCCGGTGTCGGCACGGCCCTGATTGGCGAGGCTCCGGTAGGCGGCGGCGAGCTCGTCGTCGTCGGTCGTGACGATGCCGCCCTCGCCCGTCGTGATCTGCTTGTTCGGGTAGAAGGCGAACACGGCCGGGTTGCCGTGATCGCCCACCAGCCGGCCGCGGCGGCGGGCGCCGAGCGCCTCGGCGGCATCCTCGATCACCGCCAGATCGTGGCGTGCGGCAATGGCGTTGATCGCCTCGATGTCGCACGGCAGGCCGAAGATGTGCACCGGCACGATCGCGCGCGTGCGGGGCGTGATGGCCGCCTCGACGCCAGCCGGATCGATGTTGAACGTGACCGGATCGATGTCGGCGAACACGGGTTCAGCGCCCTCGTAGAGCGCACAGTTCGCGGACGCCACGAACGAGAACGGGCTCGTGATGACCTCGTCGCCACGCCCGATCCCGGCCGCCCGCACCGCGAGATGCAGCCCCGCCGTGCCGCTCGACACGGCGACGGCGTGCGCACGGCCGAGCCGCTCCGCGAAGGCGCCCTCGAACCTGCGGCCCATCGGGCCGAGCGCGAGCTGGCCGCTGCGCAGCACCTCCAGCACGAGCTCCTCCTCACGCGCGCCGATGTCCGGCCGCGCAAGCGGGATCGCGTCGGTCACGGAGCCGGGGCGCGATCGCCCGCCGGGTACTCCAGGTACTCGGCGGACAGCGCGTGCCGGCCGTGCACGACGTCGAAGAAGGCAGTCTGGATCTGCTTCGTGATCGGCCCGGCACCGATCTGGTGGTCGTCGACCGACGCCACCGGAGTGACCTCGGCGGCGGTACCGGTCAGGAAGACCTCGTCCGCGAAGTAGAGGTCCGATCGGGTCAGATCTCGCTCTACCGTCTCGAACCCGAGCCCGGCTGCGATCGTCATCACCGAGGCGCGGGTGATGCCCGGCAGGCAGGAAGCCTGCGTCGGCGGCGTGAACAGCCGGCCCTTGTGCACCACGAAGACGTTCTCGCCGGAGCCGTCGGCGATGGAGCCGGCCTCGTTCAGCAGAATGGCCTCGTCGTAGCCGTGCTTGACCGCCTCGATCTTGGCGAGCTGGGAGTTGAGGTACTGCCCCGACGCCTTGGCGGTGGCGGGGATGGTGTTCGGCCCGATCCGGCGCCAGGATGAGATCATCGCCCGGATACCCGTCTGGAGCGCCTCCTCGCCGAGATAGGCGCCCCACGGCCAGACCGCGATGATGACGTGCACCGGGCAGCCGAGCGGGTTGACGCCGAGCTCGCTGTAGCCGCGGAAGGCCAGCGGGCGGACGTAACAGGACCGCAGGTCGTTGGCCGCGATGGTCTCGTGCACGGCGGCGGCGAGCTCCTCGACCCCGAACCGGATCGGCATGAAGTACATCTCCGCCGACCGGTGCAGACGCTCGAGGTGGTCGGTGAGGTGGAAGACGCCCGTGCCGCGGTCGGTCTCGTAGGCCCGGATGCCCTCGAAGACGCCGGAGCCGTAGTGCAGCGCGTGGCTGAGCACGTGGATCTTCGCCTCGGCCCAGTCGACGAGCTCGCCGTCGAACCAGATCTTCTCGCCTTCCTGCATGACAGTCCCCTCCGCGGTGGCGGGGGCCATGGTAGCCCAGCCGGCGAGGCCTGGATTCACCGAGCCGCGGGGACGCGGCGCGCGCTACCGAAGCTGTCAGGGCGAGGCGCGCCGCTGCAGGGCAGGCCGGCAGCCTGTCCAAGGCGGCGCGACTCGAAGCGCACGGACGGGTGAAGGCCGCCGAGCGTAGCGAGTGTGGCCGCAACCCGGCCAGGGAGCGGCCTGGCAGAGGGAGTCAAGCCTCGGCTTGACTCCCGTGTGAGGCGTCGTGCTACCAGCACGACGCCGAGCGGGACGCCGCGACGCACCCGCGGGCCGGTGAATGCAGGCTACCCTGGGAGCTCGTATGCGTGGTTCGCGGATCCCCCCGCTGGACGGGGTGCGAGGCCTGGCGGCGGTTGCCGTCCTGACCTACCACACCCTCCACTCGACCCATCGCGACTGGGAGCAGTGGCGCGGCTCGACCACCCTCCACTCGTTCTTCAACCACCTCGGCTCGTACGGCGTGGAGCTGTTCTTCGTGCTGTCCGGGTTCCTGATCGGGTGGCCCTTCATCGCCTACGCGCTGGGCGGGCGCCGGCCCGACCTGGGCCGTTACGGCCGGGCGCGCGTGCTGCGGATCTACCCGGCGTGGATCGTTACGGTCCTGATCGTCGTGGCCGTCTCCGACCGGGTCATGCTGGGACGGCCCGCCGACCTGCTGCGGGTCGTGACGCTGACGCACGACTACTTCCCGCACCTGGTGCGGGTGGTGATCTCGCCGGGCTGGACGCTCGTGATCGAGATGTCGTTCTACGTGCTGGTGCCGCTCCTGGCGCTCGCCGCGCGACCGCTGCTGCTGCGACTCGACGTCCGCGCCCGTCCCCTGGTGATGGTCGCCGGGCTCGTGGCGATAGCCGTCACCGACGCTCGCTTCGAGCACTGGTGGCAGGTCGAGCACCACCCGGCCGGGGCGGACATGCGGCCGCTGAGCTACCTCCTCCCGATCTACTTCGACCGCTTCGCCCTGGGCATGGTGGCTGCCATCGTCGTGCAGGAGCTGGCCCGTCGCGGCCGGGTGTCGTTCGGCCGGTTCTGGCCCGTCCCGCTGGCCCTCGCCCTGACGCTGATGTGGGTCGCGCTCACCACCGACGCTCCCGTGACCGGCTGGTGGGCGGCCAACTACGGCCCGTTCATCTTCGCCGCCGGCGGGGCCGTGCTGCTGATGGGGCTCGCGATGGACGTGCGATCGCCGGTCGCGCTGGCGCTCGGCTCACGACCGATGTTCCACCTCGGGCGCCTGTCCTACGGCATCTACCTGTGGCACCTGCCGCTGCTGCACGCCGGGCTCGCGACCGGCGTGTTCCCGCGCGGCCACGATACGTGGTGGCTGGTCGTGCTCGCGCTGCTGGCGGTGTCAAGCCTCTTCGCCGAGGTCTCCTACCGGCTGATCGAGGCACCCGCGCTGCGCCTGGTCGACCGGCCCCGAGGGCGATTCGGCCTCCCGTGGCTCGCCCCACGCCTCAGTGATTCACGAGGTACTTCTTGAGCCCGGCAAGTCACTGATCGACCCGCACCACCCTGATCCGCTCGAGGCCTGGCGTCTCGCGCAGCCGGTCGAGCGCGGACTCGGGCAGGGGCCCGTCGATCTGCATGGCCGACAGCGCGTGGCCGCCGTCGCGATTGCGGGAGACGTTCATGTTGGCGATGTTGACCCCGGCCTCGCCCAGCAGCGTCCCGATCACGCCGATCATGCCGGGGCGGTCGTCGTTCAGCGCGAACAGCATCCTGCCCGCCAGCTCGATCTCGACCGCGTAGCCGTTGGCGCGGACGATCCAGGGACGGTTCTCGCGGCCGATGGTCGTGCCCGAGACTCGCGCGTCCTCGCCCGTGGCGACGCGGATCAGGTTCGTGTAGTCGCCCGCGGGCCGGCGCGACTCGCGCACGACGATGCCGCGCGCCGCCGCGATGGCCCGGGCATTGACGAGGTTCGCCTCCTCTTCCTCGAGCCCGTGGAGTGCGCCCTCGAGGACCGCGAGCGTCAGGAGCCGGGTGTCGCGATCGGCGATTCCGCCCGCGTAGGAGACGTCGAGCATCTCGACGGGTCCGTCGGTCAGGGCCACGATCACCCGTCCGAGCTTCTCCGCCAGCGGCAGGAAGGGAGCCAGCGCCGCCCGGTCGTCCTCGGAGACCCCGGGGACGTTCACGGCGTTCTCCACCAGTTCGCCAGCAAGTGCCCTGGCGACCTGCTCGGCGATGATGGTGCCGGCACGATCCTGGGCCTCACGGGTGGACGCGCCCAGGTGCGGCGTGACGATCACGTCGTCGCGCCCGAAGAACGGCGAGGAGGTCAGCGGCTCCGTCTCGAAGACGTCGAGGGCCGCGCCGGCCACGTCGCCGGATTCGAGGGCCGCGAGCAGCGCGTCGGGGTCGATGAGGTCGCCGCGCGCGGCGTTGATGATGCGCACGCCGGGTTTCATATGGGCGATCAGCCCGGCGTCGACGAGGTGGCGCGTCTCGGCGCTGGACGGGAGGTGGAGCGTCACGAAGTCCGCCCCCGCGACGGCAGCCTCGATGGTGTCGGCGCGCTCGGCCCCGCGTTCGCGGAACCGGTCGGCGGACGCGAACGGGTCGAACGCGACGACCCGCATGCCGAGACCGCGGGCGCGCGCGGTCACGAGCTGGCCGATCCTGCCGAAGCCGATCACGGCGAGGAGCTTGTCGCCGACCTCGACGCCACCGAACCGGCCGCGCTCCCACCGGCCGGCGGCGAGCGCCGAGTGGGCCTGCGGGATGTTGCGGGCAAGGGACAGCATCAGCGCGATCGCATGCTCGGCGGCCGACAGCGAGTTGGACTGGGGCGCGTTGCAGACGAGAATGCCTCGGGCCGTCGCGGCGGCGACATCGACGTTGTCGACGCCGGTGCCGGCACGCCCGATCACCCGCAGCCGCGTTGCCGCCTCGATCAGCTCGGCGTCGACCTTCGTCGTCGAGCGCACCACGATGGCGTCGTAGTCGCCGATCCGCGCAAGCAGCTCGGCGCGGTCGCGCCCCGTCTCGACGTCGACCTCGGCCACCTCGCGTAGCCGGTCGACCCCGGCGGCTGCGATCGGTTCCGCGATCAGGACGCGCACCGGGTCGGTCATGCCCGGAACGCCTCGAGCGCAGCAGCGGCGGAGCAGTCGTGACCCGCGGCGGCGAGCTCCGTCGCGATCGCAACCAGGCCGCGCTCCAGGTCGGCGGCGGTGATCGCACCGAACGAGCCGACCCGGAAGATCCGGCCCGCGACCTCGCCCTGGCCGCCGGCGATCGTCACTCCGTGCCGATCGCGAACGGCCTTGCGCACGGCGTCGCCGTCGATTCCCTCGGGCCAGAGCACGGCCGTGACCAGCGAGCAGTCGTCCGCGTCGGGCGAGTACAGCTCGAGCCCCAGTGCGCGTACCGCGCGGCGGGTGCGGCGACCGAGGTCGCGGGTGCGCTCCCAGACGGCCTCGAGGCCCTGGGCCTCGATCAGATCGAGGGCGGCGGCGAGACCGAGCACGAGCGAGATGGCCGGGGTGAAGGGCGTCTCGAACCTGGCCTGGGCACTGAGCGTGCGGCCCCAGTCGAGCGCGAACCGCGGGCTGGTCGCCGTGCCGGCCAGCGCCAGGGCGCGCTCGGACACGGTCGCGAACGCCAGGCCCGGTGGCGTCATGAGCGCCTTCTGCGATCCGGTCACGACCACGTCGAGCCCCCAGGCGTCGGTCTCGACCGGTGTCGCGCCGAGCGAGGAGATGGCGTCGACCACCAGCGCGCTGCGGCGATCGCGCGTCGCCTCCGCGATCGCGCGGATGTCGGCGACGGTACCCGTGGAGGTCTCCGAATGGACGACGTAGGCCGCCTTCAGCTCCGGCCGGGCGAGGATTCGCGCGGCGACCTCGGCCGGATCCGGACGCGTTCCCCACGGGAAGCGCAGGACCTCGACGTCCGCACCGTAGGCCTGGCCGACCTTGACCCAGCGATCGCCGAAATTGCCGCAGGTGACGACGAGGATCGGGTCGCCGGGCGACAGGAGGTTCGCGAAGGCCGATTCCATGGCCGCCGTCCCCGAGGACGTGAAGAGCAGCACCTCGCGCCGGGTGCGATACACCTGCTGCAGGCCCGCCAGCACGCGCATCAGCACCGCCTTGAACTCGGGCGACCGGTGGTGCGGCAGCGGCGCGGCGCAGGCGGCGACCACCTCGTCCGGGATCGGCGTCGGTCCCGGTGTGAGGAGGAGGGTGGTCACTCCAGCCGGTCCCGCAGCAGCTCCTGCACGACCTTCGGGTCGGCGCGGCCGCCCGAGGCGCGCATCACCTGTCCGGTGAAGAACCCCATCAGCTGGCCCTTGCCCGACCGGAACGCGGCCACCTCCTCGGGGTGGGCCGCGAGCACGTCGTCGACCATGGCCCCGAGCTGATCGGCGTCGCCGACCTGGGCGAGCCCGAGCCGCTCGACGACGTCGGCCGCAGTCACGGCCGGGTCGTCCACGAGTGCGGCGAAGACCTGCTTGGCGCCGGCCGAGCCGAGCGTGCCATCGGCCACGAGCGCGATCAGCCCGGCCAGGCGCGCCGGGGTGACCGGCGAGGCGCCGGCGTCGATGCCGGCGCCGTTGAGATGCGCTGCGAAGTCGCCCATCACCCAGTTCGCCGCCGTCCGGGCGTCGCCGCAGCGAGCTGCGAGGTCCTCGAAGTAGTCCGCCAGCCCCGGCGTCAGCGCGATCGCCTCCGCCGTTGCGTCCGGCAGATCGTGCGCCGCCTGCAGGCGGGCCATGCGGGGCACCGGCAGCTCGGGCAGCGAGGCAGCGAGCTCCGCGACCAGCTCGCGGGACGGGGCGAGCGGCACCAGATCCGGCTCGGGGAAGTAGCGGTAGTCGTCCGCCTCCTCCTTGCTGCGCAGCACGTGCAGCTCGTCGGCGCCCGGATCGTAGTGGAGCGTGGCCGGCCGGATGGTGCCGCCACCATCGAGGAGCTCGATCTGGCGGCGGATCTCGGCGTTGATGCCGCGCGCGACGAACCGGAAGGAGTTGATGTTCTTGAGCTCGCACTTCGTGCCGAGCTGCGATGACCCGGCCGGTCGCACCGACACGTTGGCGTCGACGCGCATCGATCCCTTCTCGAGATCGCAGTCGGAGGCACCGGTGGCGACGACCGTGGCCCGGAGCAGCGTCAGGAACCGCCGCGCCTCCTCGCCCGATCGCAGGTCGGGTTCGGTGACGATCTCGAGCAACGGCGTCCCGACACGGTTGAAGTCGACGATCGAGGCCTCCGAGCCGGCGATGCGGCCGGCCTCACCGCCGACGTGGATCGTCTTGGCGGCGTCCTCCTCGAGGTGCGCCCTGGTGATGCCCACGCCCAGGAACACGCCCGATCCGCACAGGGGCTGGTCGTACTGGCTGATCTGGTAGGCCTTCGGGCTGTCGGGGTAGAAGTAGTTCTTGCGGTCGAACTTGGAGTGCTCGGGGATCTCCAGGCCGAGCGCGAGACCCACGCGGATGGCCTGGTGCACGGCCTCGCGGTTCGGCACGGGGAGCATGCCGGGATGCGCCAGGCAGACCGGGCAGACGTTGGTGTTCGGCTCGTCCCCGTACCGGTTCGGACAGCGGCAGAACATCTTCGTGCGGGTGCCGACCTGGACGTGGATCTCGAGCCCGATCACCGCCTCGAACCGGTCGCTCACGACGCCTCCCGGCAGCGTGGCGGGACGACGTCGAAGCCGATCGCCTGCTCGAGCGCGTGGCCTGCACCCAGGAGCAGGTTCTCCGAGAAGGCCGGGCCGATCAGCTGGAAGCCGACGGGCAGGCCGTCATCGAGGCCGCAGGGAATGGAGAGGCCGGGCAGCCCGGCGAGGTTCACGGGCAGCGTGAAGACGTCGTTGGCGTACATCGCGAGCGGGTCGTCGAGCTTGGCGCCGAACGCGAACGCCACGGACGGCGCGGTCGGCAGGACGAGCGCGTCGAACCGTTCGAACGCGCTCGCGAAATCGCGTCGGATCAGCGTCCGGACGCGCTGGGCCTGGCCGTAGTAGGCATCGAAGTAGCCGGCGGAGAGCGCGTACGTGCCGATCATGATGCGCCGCTTCACCTCATCGCCGAAGCCGGCCCGGCGCGTCGCCTCGTACATCGCATGCACGTCGCCACCGTCGACCCGCAGCCCGTAGCGCACGCCGTCGTAGCGGGCGAGGTTTGCCGATGCCTCCGACGGCGCGATCAGGTAGTAGGAGGCGAGACCGTCGCGTGCGTGCGGCAGCGCCACCTCGCCGACCTCCGCGCCGAGGCTGCGGCAGAGCGCGACCGTCTCGTCGAACCGGGCCAGCACGCCGGGCTCGACGCCGGCCTCCAGCTGGTCGACCGGAATGCCCAGCCTGACGCCCCGCAGATCGGCCCGGGTTGGTAGCTCCACGGCGGTCGGCGGCCCGACGTTCGTGGTGTCCCGCGGATCGTTGCGGGCGATGATCCCGTAGAGCCGCGCGCAGTCCCGCACCGTCAGCGCGAGCGGGCCGACCTGGTCGAGGCTGGATGCGAACGCCACCACCCCGAAGCGGCTCACCGCCCCGTAGGTCGGTTTCAGGCCGACGAGGCCGCAGAACGCCGCAGGCTGGCGGATCGAGCCGCCGGTGTCGGTACCCAGGGCCCACGGTGCCAGCCCGCCGGCGACCGCCGCGGCGGAGCCGCCGGACGATCCGCCCGGCACCAGCCGCGGATCCCACGGGTTGCGGGTCGCGCCGAAACCGGAGTGCTCGGTCGACGAGCCCATGGCGAACTCGTCCATGTTGAGCTTCCCGAGTGAGACGAGGCCGGCGTCCTGGCAGGCCTCGACGACGTCCGCGTCGATCACCGGCCGGAAGCCCGCGAGGATCCGCGAGCCCGCAGTGGTGGGCACGCCTCGCGTCGAGAAGAGGTCCTTCAGGCCCACCGGGACGCCCGCCACCCCCGAGCGGCCCCGGCGGTCGAGTTCGGCCGCCCGCTCCAGCGTCTGCTCCGGGTGGACGTGCAGGTAGCAGTGCAGCTCCGGATCAGCGTCGGCGATCCGGTCGAGGTAGGCCCCGGCGAGCTCGGCACAGCTCACCTCGCCTGCGTCGAGCAGGGCCATCGAGCGCTCGGCGGTCAGCCCCAGCGTGGAGAGTCCGTCCATCAGGCCGATATGGGCGGGACGCGGAACCCGGTGGGCGTGGGGTCGGGCGCATTGGAGAGCGCCTCGCCACGCGGAATGGACGGAATTTCGACGTCCTCGCCGAACACGTTCACGAGATCGAGCGGATGCGAGGTCGGCGGCACGCCGGCGAGGTCGAGCCCCGCGATCGTCGAGACGTGGTCGAGGATCTTGGCGAGCTCCCGGCGGAAGCGCTCGACCTCGTCATCCGAGAGCCCGAGCCGGGCGAGGCGGGCGACGTGCCGCACGTCGGCGTCCGAAAGGGCCATCGACGCATCCTACCCATCGCGCCCCGGCCGGGCGACGGATCACCCCGTCGTGGTATGCGGCCCGGGCCGCTGGAGGCCGACGTCACAAGTGGGATCCGACCGAAGGGAGGCAGAGCCGGTGCAGAAGTTTGCGTTCCAACTGCGCCGGGACGACCAGCGAGGGCAGACCATGGCGGAATATGCCCTCGTTCTCTCCGTCATCACCATTGGTGTTGTCGGAGCGTTGACGGCGTTCGAAGGCCCTGTGGCAGGCGGAATCCAGCGCGTCGCCGACATCATCAACGGGCTCGTCTAGAGCCCGGACTCATCTGTCTTCATCAGATCGCGTCCGCCGTCCCGGCACGCGAGAGGGGCCCCGCCTCGGCGGGGCCCCTCGTTGCGCTCGGACACCCGACTTCGGGCAGCTAGGCCAGGCGTTCGGCGGCGTCGATCGTGTTCTTCAGCAGCATCGCGATCGTCATCGGCCCGACGCCGCCGGGGACCGGGGTGATGAGGCGGGCCCTGGGTGCGACGGCGGCGAAGTCGACGTCGCCGCAGAGTCCCTCGGGGAGCCGGTTGATGCCGACGTCGACGACGACGACGCCATCGCGCACGTGGTCGGCGCCGATGAACTTCGGCCGGCCGATCGCGGCGACCAGGATGTCGGCCTGGCGGGTCACGGAGGGCAGATCGCGGGTGCGCGAGTGGCACACGGTGACGGTGCAGTTCTGCTCGAGGAGCAGGTGGAACTGCGGTTTGCCGACGATGTCGGAGCGGCCGACGACGACCGCATGGGCGCCGCTCATCTCGACCTCGTAGGCCCGCAGCAACTCGATGACGCCCGCCGGCGTCGCCGGCCGCGGGCCGGGCCGGAGGGTCGCGAGCCGTCCCTGGGAGGCGGGCGTGAGGCCGTCGGCGTCCTTGTCGGCGACGATGCGGTCGAGGGCGGCCGCCTCGTCGAGATGGTCCGGGAGCGGTAGCTGCACGATCATGCCGTGGATGCGCGGGTCGGCGCAGATCTCGTCGATGCGTGCGTGCAGCGCGTCCTGGGTGGTGTCGGCCGGGAGGTGGATGTCGAACGACGCCATGCCCGCCTCGTGGCACGCGCGGTGCTTGTTGCCGACGTAGACGGCGGACGCGGGGTCCTCGCCCACCATGACAGTGGCGAGTCCGCACTGCACGCCGCTGCGCTCGTGCAGTGCAGCGACCCGCACCGCGACCTCGGCGCGCACGCGAGCCGCCACGGCCTTGCCATCGATCAGGTTCTCCATGATCGAGACGGTACAGCGCCGGCCCCGGACGAGCGGCAGCGATGCGATTCCCCCGATCGGGGGTCGCCGCGGCACCCGCCGTCCCCGATGCTTCATTTGTCGCCGCAACCCCGCGGTGCCAGGTCTTCTCCCAGCAATAGGAAGGGGGTGCTACACACTATGGTCGAGCTTTACACGCGTCTGTGCACGTGGCTTGACGAGGAGCGCGGGCAGACGATGGCGGAGTACGCCGTCGTGCTCGCAGTCATCACCGTCGTCATCATCGCTTCGCTCATGGCCCTCTCGGGCGGCATTGGCCGCGCCCTGGATGCGGTCACCGCGATCCTGCCGTAATTCACGGCACGCACTCTTCTACGACCGAGGGCTCCGGGGTAACCCGGGGCCCTCGGCTTCGTTGTGGACCCGGTCGGCGAACGCCCGATGAAGGCCTCCCCCAGGAGAGGGACAGCAGGATCGTGCTCCTCGGGTAATGATGGATAGGTGAACGGCACCGCCATCCACCCGTCGCGGACCCGGAGGCGAGGCCAGGCCCTGGTGGAGTTCGCCATCGTCGCGAACATCCTGCTGGTCCTGCTCCTCGCCATCGTCCAGTTCGGCGTCGTCTGGTCGAACTACGTCACGATCACCGACGCGGCCCGCGAGGGCGCGCGCCGGGCGGTCGTCAACCGGTCGGGTGGCCAGGCCACCATGGTGAGCGCCGGCGTCGCCGCCGCCAAGACCGCCGCCAACGGCCTGAACCAGGCGAACATCTCGGTGCAGGTGTCCTCGCAGAGCGGCACGTGGAACCTGGGCGATCCCATCCAGGTGACCGTCACCTACCCGTACTCGATCTCGATCCTCGGCGTGGCCGTCAAGAGCGGATATCTGAGCTCCACGACGGTCATGCGCGCCGAATAACCCCCTTCTGCGCACCAGGAAATCCGAGATCTACCGGAACTTCCCCTGCAGACGTGGACACACCGCGCCGATAGAGGCTCTAGCGAAATCGCAAAACGGCGCCCCAGGGCGCCCAAACCAAGCCGGGACAGTCGGAAACGCACCTTAGGGGGCACACGTGACTTACAGCGTCCGCAACATCGCGATTGCGATCGTGATGGCGATCGCCGCGGCAGCGGCGGTGCTCGTCTACACGTCGAGCTACAAGCAATCTCTCACGCGCGGCCAGAAGCGCGTCGACGTGATGGTGGCGACCCGCGACATCCCCGCCGGCACCAGGGCGGAGGACGCAGCCAGCGGCATGACACTGACGTCGGTGCTCGTCGATGACCGCGCCCCCGGGTCGATCACGACGGCGGCCGGGCTGGAGGGCAAGGTCGCCGCGCAGACGATCTTCGCCGGCCAGCAGGTGCTCGCGTCCGTGTTCCAGTCCGCGCTGACCGGCACCAACAAGAGCATCCTGCTCGCCAAGACGGAGCGCGCCATCAGGATCAAGTGCGACCCCGACCCGAGCTGTCTCCTCGGAGACATCCAGCCCGGCGACAAGGTCGACGTGTACGAAACCGTCAAGGTGAAGCCGCTGAACGGCAACGGCGACCCGAAGATGATCACCCGGCTGCTCCTGCCCTCGGTCAAGATCCTCGACGTCCCCTCCCCGGATACCAAGAAGAGCGGGCTCGGTGGTGGAGCGGCCAAGACGACGACGACGGTCATGGTCGCCGTCGACCAGCGGCTCGCGACCAAGTTCGCCTGGCTGAACGGCGAGGGCGATGAGATCGGCGGCCAGGTCTGGTTCGCCATCCGCCCGCCGGACTCGTCGGCCCAGGATCAGCCATTCGTGATCGAGACCGTCGACTCGATGCTCACCGACGGCATGGCCGTCGCCGATGTCAACAAGCTGATCGCAGCGCTCGGAGGCAAGCCATGAGCGACGGATCCCCGATCAAGGTCTTCATCACCGGTGCCTGCGCCGGCCTCGCCGAGGTCCGCCAGGCGCTCTCGAACCACCCGGACATCGAGATCGTCGGCACCGCGGTCGAACCCGCCAAGAGCGACCAGAAGCTCGCGGCCTCCGGGGCGCAGGTGGTCATGCACGGCACTGCCCGCGGCGACCGGTTGCCCGCGGGTGAGATCGACGCCATCCGCCACGCCACGGCTGCACCGATCATCCTGGTCACCTCGGGAGGCGCCGGCGCAGTCCTCCAGGAGGCGCTCGCAGCGGGCATCAACGACGTCGTGATGCTTCCGCAGCTGACGGACGCTCTTGTCTTCACCATCAAGAAGACCTGCCAGCTGGCAGCCGTGCGGGGCCTCTCGACCCCATCCTCGCTCCGCACCTCGACCGCCGAGGGGCGCGTCGTAACGGTCTTCTCGCCCAAGGGCGGCGTTGGCAAGACCGTGATCGCGACCGCGCTCGCCACCCAGATCGCCCGCAAGGCAGGGCGCCGGGTGCTGCTGGTCGATCTCGACCTCCAGTTCGGCGACGTCGCCATCATGATGGGCGTCGAGCCCGAGAAGACGATCTACGACCTCGTCATGACCACCGGCGAGCTGGATCCCGAGAAGCTCGCCGGCTACGTCGTGTCCCACCCGTCCGGGGTCGACGTGGTGCCCGCCCCGGTCCGCCCCGAGGACGCCGAGCTCGTCGCCGAGGATCGCGTCGGCCGCCTGCTGGACGTCGCCAAGGAGTCCTACGACGCGATCATCGTCGATACCCCGGCCTTCTTCCAGGCCACGACGCTCGCGACGCTCGATCGCACCGACCGGCTCCTGCTCGTGGCCTCGCTCGACATCCCCTCGGTCAAGAACGTGAAGCTGACGTTGCAGACCCTGAACCTGCTGCACTACCCCAAGGACCGCATCCACCTCGTCATCAACCGGGGCACGACCCGCGCCGAGCTCGACCGGCGGGAGGTCGAGAAGGCGCTCGACCTGAAGGCGGCCTTCGACGTCCCGGCCGACCGCGAGGTCGGCGTGGCGGTCAACCGGGGTGTGCCGGTACCGATGTCGGCGCCCCGCAGCGGTGTCACGAAGGTGGCCACCGACATGGCGGCCGCGTTCTTCGAGGGCCGCGGGGCCGTGTCGAGTCCCGGCAAGCCCGCGGGCGGTCGCAACCGGCTCGGGTTCAAGGGCGCGGCGGCCAAGGCGCACAAGGCGGCATAGATGTCGCTTCAGAGCCGCATCCAGTCAGGTCGTGAGAGCGAGCAGCCGCAGGGGCAGGCCGCCGACCGCGAGTTCGACGCCAAGATCATCGAGCGGGTCGCCGACCCGTTCGCCGAACTCAAGTCGCGCGTCCACCACGAGGTGATCACGCGCCTCGGCCCGCGCCTGTTCGCACAGGCCACGGCCGACGATCGCGAGCTCGCGGAGCGCGTCGGCGAGGCCGTCGCCGAGGCCCTGGCCATCGACAAGACCCCGCTGACGCGCCAGGAACGCGCCCAGGTCACGCGCGAGATCACCGACGACATCCTCGGATACGGCCCGCTGGAGCCCTTCCTGCGCGACGAGACCGTGACCGAGATCATGGTCAACGGGCCCCACCAGATCTACATCGAGCGCCGCGGCAAGCTCACCAAGACCGAGGCGCAGTTCGTCGACGAGGCGCACCTCCTGCGCATCATCGACAAGATCATCTCCCGCATCGGCCGGCGCGTCGACGAGGCCTCCCCGATGGTCGACGCGCGCCTGCCCGACGGCTCCCGCGTCAACGCGATCATCCCGCCGCTATCGATCCGCGGCTCGTCGCTGACCATCCGGAAGTTCCGGCGTGACCCGTTCCAGATGCAGGACCTGATCAAGTTCGGCACGCTCACGCCCAAGGCCGGCCAGTTCATGGAGGCCTGTGTCCGCGGCAAGCTGAACATCCTGATCTCCGGCGGCACCGGCTCGGGCAAGACGACGACGCTGAACGTCCTCTCGTCCGCGATCCCGGACGGCGAGCGGATCGTCACGGTCGAGGACGCGGCCGAGCTCCAGCTCTCGCAGGAGCACGTGATCACGCTCGAGACCCGCCCCGCCAACATCGAGGGCAAGGGCGCCGTCGCGATCCGCGACCTCGTCCGCAACTCGCTGCGCATGCGGCCCGACCGGATCATCGTCGGCGAGTGCCGCGGGCCCGAGACGGTCGACATGCTCCAGGCGATGAACACGGGCCACGACGGCTCGCTCACGACCATCCACGCGAACAGCCCGCGCGACGCCATGAGCCGCATCGAGACGCTCGTGCTCACGGCCGGCGTCGATCTGCCCCTCCGCGCCATCCGCGAGCAGGCGGCGGCGGCCTTCGACCTGGTCGTGCAGGTCTCCCGGCTGGTGGACGGCTCGCGGCGGATCACCCACGTGACCGAGGTGCTGCGGATGGAGTCCGACGTCGTGACGATGCAGGAACATCTTCATCGCCAAGCCGATCGAGGACCGCGAGGAGGCCGGCGCCGGGGGCAACCGCCTGCTCGGCCCCCTTCTCTGCAGCGGCATCAAGCCGCAGTTCCTGAACAAGCTGTCGTCGAACGGGGTCAACCTGCCGACGCAGTTCTTCCAGCTCGAAACCGACCGGCCCGGCTCCAACACCGTCTTCCGCAGGCAGGCATCGTAGTGCGATTCCGGCTGCTGCTCCTGCTCGTCATCGGCTCGCTCGCCGTGGCCGCGCCGGCATCGGCGTCCGTCATCGTCCGGAGCCTGGACACGACCCGATGGCCGAACGTCCGCGTGACGGTCACCGTGGACACCCCGCCCGGCACGATTCCCGACCTGAGCGTGATCGAGAACGGCGCCCCGGTCCAGCCGCTCGCGGTCACCTCGTCGGAGGGGCATACCGCGGTCGCGCTGGCGATCGATACCTCGGGCTCGATGCACGGCACGCCGCTGAAGCAGGCCCTCGCCGGTGCCCAGAGCTTCCTCGATCAGCTCCACCCCGGCGATCAGGGGACGGTCATCAGCTTCGCGCACGCCGTCCTGACCGCACAGCCGCTCACGTCCGACGTGGCGGCGCTCAAGACGGCCGTGGCCGGTCTGTCCAACGACACGATCGCCGGCACCGCCCTCAACGACGCCGTCATCTCGGCGGTCACGGAACTCACCTCGGCGCCGGCCGATGCCCGGCGCGTGCTGATCGTCCTCACGGACGGCTCCGGCGACAAGACCGGGGCGACGGCGCAGGACGCGATCGCGCTCGCGCTCAAGGACCAGGTCACGATCTACACGATCGGACTCAAGAGCGGCAGCTTCTCACCCGGCGCGCTACAGCAGCTCGCCACCCCCACCGGGGGCTCCTTCCGCGCCGCCGACCTGACCGCCATCGACGCCATGTACGGTGAGATCGCGACCGAGATCGCGCACACCTACGTCATCGGCTACAAGTCGACCGCGGCCGGCCACATCTCGGTGACCGTCGGCGCCGGCTCGGACTCCGCCCAGACGGGCTACGTCGGCGGCAGCGCGGCGGTTCTGCGCACGTCCCGCGGCGTCGTGCCGGAGTGGATCACGCGGGCATGGTGGTCGACCATCGCCATCAGCGTCTTCGTGTTCGGGCTCGCGCTCGCCGGGGTCATGGCCGTCGTCCGGCCGCGACCCGTGAAGACCGTCGACCGCCAGCTCTCGAGCTACACGGAGTTCTCGCGCCGGAAGGCCGAGGAGGCGGAGGTGCCACGGACATCGCTGCTCGTGTCGCTGTCGGCCAGCACCGACCGGATCATGCGCAACGTCAAGTTCTGGAGGCGGATCGACGGGCTGATCGAGCGCGCCGACCTGCCGATCAAGACCGGCGAGCTGTTCTACATCCAGGTCGGCCTGGCGTGCCTCCTCGGCATGCCCGCCGGCTTCGCCGGGGTCTTCCCGGTGCTCACCTTCGCGCTCTTCGCGCTCGGCTTCGTGCTGCCGCTGGTCTTCGTCCGCTTCAAGGCGCGCAAGCGGCAGAAGGCGTTCGACAACCAGTTGCCGGACACCCTGACCGCGATGGCCGCCTCGCTGAAGGCCGGCCACTCGTGGAACCAGGCTGTCGAGACCATCATCAAGGACGGCGGCGAACCGGCGGCGAACGAGTTCGGCCGGGTCGCGTCGGAGGTACGCCTCGGGCGGACATCCGACGACGCCATGGAGGCGATG
Source organism: uncultured Actinomycetes bacterium (assembly GCA_963779685.1). Lineage (GTDB taxonomy): Bacteria > Actinomycetota > Thermoleophilia > Gaiellales > F1-60-MAGs149 > CAVZZG01. Next base: position 186,797 of record CAVZZG010000003.1, on the reverse strand, counting down.
GGCAAGCGGCTCGGCTCGCCCGACTTCGAGTTCGTCGTGATGAGCGTCAACATCCAGCGCCAGGTCGGCGGCTCGATGGCGGAATTGCTCGACCAGATCTCCGAGACCGTCCGCCAGCGCCAGCAGTTCCGCCGCAAGGTGAAGGCGCTCTGCGCCATGGGGCGGATGTCGGCCTACACCCTCGTGGCGCTGCCGTTCCTCATGGGACTCGGCATCACGGCGATCAACTCCGGCTACATGGCCCCGCTGTTCACCACCTCGGCCGGCCACATCCTGCTCATCATCGCGATCGTGTCGATCTCGATCGGCTCGCTCATCCTCAAGAAAATCGTCTCCTTCAAGGTCTGACACATGCTGGCACTCGCAGTCATCCTCATCGCCGTCGCCACGTACTTCGGCATCCAGGGCCTCACGGCCGGCCAGAAGAGCGTCTCGGTCTCGCTGCGGCGGGCCAAGAGCTACGGCGGCTACACGCTCCGCGATCAGGAGCTCGGCAAGACCGTGTCCGACCGCATGGTCGGCCCGATGGCGCAGCGGATGGCCCGCATCGCGCTGCGGGCGACACCGAAGGGCTCGGTGGAGGAGACGCGCCGGAAGCTCAACGCGGCCGGTATGGTCAACTCGAACCCGACGACCTACCTGGCCGGCAAGGCGCTGATCGCCGGCCTGTTCCTGGTCTTCGGCGGCGTCATGACCGTCACCGGCGGCAGCCCGATGAGCGGCGTGCTGATCGCGCTCGGCGGCGCGGCTGCGGCGTTCGTGTTCCCCGACTACTACCTGAGCCTGCGCACGCGCGGCCGCCGCGAGGACATGGTCGCCCAGATGCCCGACATCCTCGACCTGCTCACCGTGTCGGTCGAGGCCGGCCTCGGGTTCGACGCCGCGATCGCGAAGGTGTGCGAGCGCATGTACGGCCCCCTGGTCGAGGAGATGCGCGTGGTGCTGCACGAGATGCGCATCGGCGAGAGCCGCGGCAAGGCGCTGAGGAACTTCTCCGACCGCGTCGACACGCCCGAGACGACCGCGTTCGCGCGATCCATCATCCAGGCCGATCAGCTGGGCCTGTCCTTGGGCCGGATCCTGCGCGTCCAGGCGCAGGACATGCGCCACCGCCGTCAGATGCAGGCCGAGGAGCGCGCCATGAAGGCGCCGATCAAGATGCTCTTCCCGACGGCGGTCTTCATCTTCCCGGCAATGTTCATCGTCGTGCTCGGGCCGGCCATGCTCAACCTGCTGGCCCTGTTCACGTAACGAGCCGGCGAAGCTCGGCGATCCGCTCGCGCAGCGCCGTCCGCATCAGGCCGTAGCCCTTCAGCCGCGTCAGGACGACGTCGGCGCTCGAGCCGTAGTACCACACCTGTTCGGCCGGGCCACGGCGGAACCGCGACCAGATCGCGTCGCCGAGTTCGGCGTGGTCGAGCACGACATCGGTGACGTTGACGAGGAGGTCGGCGCCCTTGAGCAGCAGCACCTCGTCGTCGGCGGTCTCGAGCCGCGAGATCACCTCCCGCTTGCGCTTCAGCCAGGGCAGCGCCTTCCGCTCGGTGACGGCCGCGACCAGCTCGGCGACCCGGGCGCCGAACGCCGCCTCGATCGTCTCGAGCGTGACGGGCGAGTCCTCGACGACGTCGTGGAGATAGCCGGCGCAGATCACGTCCTCGGAGGCCCCGGAGGCGGCCAGCACCTGGACGACCGCCACCGGGTGGAGGATGAAGGGCGTGTCGGTGCCCTTGCGGAACTGTCCGGCGTGCGCCTCGCTGGCGAAACGCATCGCCGCTCGTGTTTTCTCGGTATAGCTCATAGGCCCGGCGCGAAACGGTAGCGGGCATGAGGGGGCACGCGTGGCGCACCCACCTCGAGCACGATCTGCGCGTGCGGCCGCAACGGCACCGATCGCGGATCGCCGGCGAACGGCGAACCGTCGACGAAGACGCCGAGGTGCTCGCCGGGCGCAGCCGACCAGCGCCCGAACCCCTCGGCACCCAGAGGCTGGCCCCAGACCGCGAAGAGATCGCCGAGCGTGGCCATGCGTCCCGCCGGCGCGACCTCCACCACCCCGGTCGGCTCGACCGTCCGCAGCGGGTACGAGCAGCGGCCGGCCGTGACGTACGGCGGATCGACCTGCCACGGCGGCGCCATGCCGATCCCGGCCGGCAGCAGCACCACCCGCCCGTTCACGAACAGCTCCACGTGGACGCCGTACCGCGTCGCGGCACCGGTTCGGCAGGCGAGGCCGGAAACCGGGGCGCCCGCCGCGACGCTGGGCGAGGTCGCGGGCAGCCGGTGGGAGCCGTCGATCGCGATCGGCGGCGGCGACGGCGTCCGGACGCCGCCACAGGCTGTGACGACGATCGCAGCCAACGCGACCGCGATTCCACGAGCGACCATGTCCCTAGCCTACTGCGGGTACCGTGACGAGGATGGAACCCATGCGCATCGGCCTGCTGACGGGTGGCGGCGACTGCCCCGGCCTGAACGCCGTGATCCGCGCCGCGACACGACGGCTGACGGCCAACGGCCACGACGTCGTCGGCGTGCTGCGCGGCTGGCGCGGCATGATCGACGGCCGGACGATCGCCCTTCGCGGCGATGACGTGTCCGGCCTGCTGCCACGTGGCGGCACGATCCTGAAGACGAGCCGGACCAACCCCTTCCGCGAGGAGGGAGGAGTCGAGATCACGCTCCGCGCGCTCGAGGGGCTCGACTGCCTGATCGCCATCGGCGGCGAGGACACCCTCGGCGTCGCGAACCGCCTCTACGCCGAGCACGGCTCGCACGTGATCGGCGTCCCGAAGACCATCGACAACGACCTCGCCGCGACCGATCAGACCTTCGGGTTCGACACGGCCGTCTCGATCGCGACCGAGGCGATCGACCGTCTCCATACCACGGCCGAGTCGCACGACCGCGTGATGGTGGTCGAGGTGATGGGACGCCACACCGGCTGGATCGCCGTCCAGAGCGGCATCGCCGGCGGCGCCGACGTGATCCTCCTCCCGGAGTTCCCGCTCACGGTCGAGCGCTGCGCCGAGATCGTGATGGGGCGGCACGCCCGGGGCCGCGACTACTCGATCGTGGTGGTCTCGGAGGGGTGGCCGCTGACGCACGAGGAGGGCGCGGCCGCGCTCGCGACGCAGACGCCGGAGCTGGACGCGTTCGGGCACGTGCGCCTGGGCGGCATCGGCGACCGGCTGGCGACGGAACTCGGGCAGATCACCGGGTTCGAGACGCGCGTCACGGTGCTCGGGCACCTCCAGCGGGGCGGCTCGCCGACCGCGTACGACCGGGTGCTCGCGACCCGGTACGGCCTGCTCGCAGCCGATCTCGCCATGGCCCGCCGCTACGGGCTGATGACGGCCCTGCGCGGCACCGAGGTGGTCGCCGTACCGCTGGCCGACGCCGTCGCCGAGATCAAGGCCGTCCCGCGCGCCTACTACGCCCTCGCGGAGGCCTTCTACGGCTAGAGGCTAGTGCACGAGGTAGACGTCGCAGGGCGCGTCGTGAGCGACCTTGGTCGAGATCGATCCCAGCACCATCCGCCGCAGCCCGCGACCGTTGCGCGACCCGATCACCACGATGTCGAAGTTCCCCGCCTCGGCCGCGTCGAGGATCTCGTCCGCGACGTGGCCGTTGAGCTGCAGGATCTGCGCCTTCACGCCCTGGCCGGCGAGCTCCTCGATCGCCTCGTCGAGCGCCGATCGCATGTCGGCCACCGAGTCCGCGCTACCGGCCACGTCGGCCGCGGAGGCCGCGCCGCCGTGGATCGGGGGCTCGACGCCGAGGACCGCGACGATGTCGCCCTCGCGCGCCAGGTTCGGCACGCGGGCGAGCGCCCGGCGAGCGCCCTCGCTTCCGTCATAGGCAACCAGGATTCGAGCCATCTCGACCTCCTCTAGACCACGAACCGCTCGACCCGCGACGCGCCCCGCGCGAACCGGTCGAGGGCGAAGGCTGACAAATCTATCGACGGCGTGCGACCGGCGATCACCTCGGCGAGGTGCTCGCCGACGGCGGGGGCCTGCTGGAAGCCGTGGCCCGAGAACCCCGTCGCGACGAGGAACCGCGATACCTCGGTCGTCTCACCGACGATCGCGTTGTGGTCGGGGCTGACCTCGTAATAGCCCCACCACGAGCTCGCGATCGGCAGCTCGGCGATGAACGGGAGCCGCTTCAGCAAGGGCTCCGCCAGATCCTCGAGCTCGTGCTGACGGCCCCCGAACACCAGTCCCTGGCCCTCGCGGTGACTGTAGAAGCCCGTCGTGAAGTCGATCGTGAGCGGCATGTCGGCGGGCGCACCGCCGGACTCGGGCGAGAACCACATGTAGTGCTTCTCGCCCACCACCGGGATCTCGACGCCGGCCATCCGGCCGATCTCGGCCGACCAGGCGCCGGCAGCGCAGACGACGGTACCGGTGGCGATCGGCCCCCGGCTGGTCTCGACAGCGGTGATGCGGCCTGCGGTGGCGGCGATGCCGGTGACCTCCGTGCCGGTCATGATTCGCACGCCGTGAGCGGCGGCGGCCTGCGCGTGGCCCTGCACCACCGCCTCGGGCGAGCAGTGGCCCTCGCGGGGACAGAACGTGGCCATGACGATGTCCTCGACGACGAGCTGCGGCACGATCGCCTGGGCCTCGGCGGGCGTCAGGATCTGCGTCTCGACGCCCATCCGCCGCTGGAGCTCGACCGCCTCGCGGAACACGGCGGCATCGGCCTCGTTGTCGAGCAGGAACAGGTAGCCGTGCTGGTGGAACGCGATGTCCGGCACGAAGTCGCAGTGCTCGCCGATCACCTCGGCGAAGTGCTCGAACTCGGGCATGCACCGCTGCATGATCCGGATGTTCAACTCGTCGGCGAACTGGAACCGGATCCCGCCCGCCGACTTCGACGTCGACCCCGCTGCCAGCTGATCACGCTCGACCAGCACGACGTCCGTGATCCCGACCTTCGCGAGGCCGAACGCGGTCGCCGCGCCCACCGCCCCGCCCCCGATGATCACGACCTCGGCACGCTCCACGCACGAGATCCTAGCGGCAGCCGCTCACCGGGCCCACCCGTGGTTCGCGGTGCGACGTTCGCGGCACGGTACGCAACGTCGCACTCCGCAGTGTGCGCGCGGGTCGTGACGGTTCGACTGGCCCGCCCGGGGCCGGTCTCCCGCCGATGGCGGCGACGTGTCCGACAGGTGTCGCGGACGACACACGGACCATCACGTGCGAAGTGGCGTGCCGTGCCGCGAAACCGGCCTCCGCCTTCCGGGCGGGGCCCCGGAAGCAAGGCGACGACCAGAATCGAACTGGTGTGGACGGCTTTGCAGGCCGCTGCCTAACCACTCGGCCACGTCGCCCGGGTTGCGCGCCCAGTGTAGCGTCGGGGTCAGCTCGGATCCACCGGGTGTGCGGGGATGTCGAGGGGCCGCCGCGGGTGAGTGATCGAGGCCGCGGGGGCCGGGCGCCATAATCCGCACATGAACATCGTGGCGGTCGTCAACCGCAAGGGCGGAGTCGCCAAGACGACGACCGCCGTGAATCTGGCAGCGGCAATCGCTCTGACGGGCCGGCGGACGCTGCTGGTCGATCTCGACCCGCAGGGCTCCGTCGCGGCATCGCTCGCGATCGACCCGGTGGACGATGGCTCGGCCGCGTTGTTCCGCAAGGGCCGCGCGGCGCCTGTGTTCGCGCGGCCCGAACTGCTGTTCCGGCTCGGCGTGCTCCCGGCGGACGAGTCGCTGGAGGACCTCGATGCCATCCGGCCGGCCCGGCTGGCGGCGGGGCTCGCCAAGCTGCGCGATCACTGGGCGGTGGTCGTGATCGACACGCCGCCCGGCCTCGGCCACGTGGCGGCGGCCGCGCTCGGCGCAGCCGACGCGGTGGTGATCCCGGTCGTGGCGGAGTTCCTGCCCGTCGACGTGCTGCGCTCGACGCTCGCCAACGTCCGTGCGGCCGAGAAGGTCCGCGGCCAGGCCTTCTCGCCGCTCGTGATCGTGCCGACGATGACCGAGGCCCGGCGCCGGGGCTCTGCGGCGGCCGTCGCGCTGCTCCGCGAGCGGTTCGGCGGACTCGTCTCGAAGGCAGAGGTGCCTCGCAGTGCGCGCTTCGACACGGCATCGCTGACCGGGCTCCCGGTCGTGGCGGCGGCACCGGCATCGCCGGCTGCGCAGGCCTACGCCACGGTTGCCGGGGAGGTGCTCGGCGCCCTGCGCGAGCGGCCCGCGGCGCTGCCGAAGCGACCCCAGGTCAAGGAGTTCGTACGAGCGGACATGCGCGCGGCGTTGCTCGGCCTGCGGGCAGCACCTACGGCCCCGCCGCCCCAAGCCCCTCCGCCAGCGCCCGCTCCAGCGCCAGCTCGGGGTCGATCCGCTCCCCGCCCTTCATCGCGTGATCGGCGACCGCCAGCCGGGTGACGGCGGCGGCCGCGTCACGCTCGCTCCAGCGGGACACGGCGTCGAACAGCTTGCGGCCACGGAACTCGTGGATGCCGGCCTCGCGGGCGAACGCGCGGTGATCCAGCCCTCGGTCGCTCGCGCGACGCGCGCGCCGAACGAGATCCAGGTGCCGCGCGATCTGCGGCAGCAGGGCGTGGGGCTTCTCCCCGGCCGCGAAGGCCCGGTCGAGCGCCCGGTACACCGCCTCGCGGTCGCGCGCGCTGACCGCGTCGGTGAGCGCGAACGGGGACACGTCGTCGCCGCGGACGGCGAGCAGGTCGACCGTCGCCACGTCGATGGCCTCGCCGGCGGCGTACGTGGCGAGCTTGTCCAGCTCGGACTCGAGCGCCACGGCGTTCGTGCCGCGGAGCTCGACGAGCCGGCGCAACGCGGCGGGTTCGATGTCCGCACCAAGCCGCCGGGCCTCCTTGCGGAGGTGTTCGGGCAGCGCACGCTCCTCCGGGAGGTCGAACGCGAGCGTCTGCGCAGCCGGCACGAGCGTCCGCAGCTTGTGGTCCTTGCGGAGAGCCGGGCCGGCGACGAACGCCAGCACGGTGCCCGGCGCCGGTGCCGCCGCGTACGCCGCGAGGGCCTGGACGTCCTCGGCGCGCCAGGCCTCGACGCCCTGGACGAGCACCAGCCGGGTCGACGCCAGCAGGCCGAGCTGGTCGCAGGCGCCGGCGACCGCGCGCCCGTCGGCCTCGGCCGCGTCGAACAGCTCCTCGGTACCGCCATCGCCCGTGACCCGCGCCCGCAGCCGCCCCACTGCGCGCAACACCTTGCCGCGGTCGCTGCCGCAGATCAGGTAGAGCGGCTCGAGGCCCGGTTCGCCCATCGGACGACAGACTGTACCGGGGGCCGGCGCCGGAGGAGCGCGCCCAGGGCGAGCACGCTCAGGGCCGCGACCAGCGGAAGCTCGAGTGCGACCGTGCGCGCGTCGAGCCATGCCCCGGCACGCGCCACCTCGAGCAGGTAGGCGCCGGCCGGCCTGGCGGCCGCCGAGACGACCACGGCCGCGCCCGGGGCGAACGGGGCGAGGCCGGCGGCCACGAGGCCGACGAACAGCAGCACCGGGACGGCGGGCAGCGCCACCAAGTTGGCGGGCACCGCCGCGATCACGTTGATCCGGCCGAAGTGGTAGTACGAGATCGGCGCTGTGGCCAGCGTGCAGGCGGCGCTGATCGAGGCTGCACCGCGCAGGCCGGGCGGGAACGCGACGCCCTCGAGCGCCCTGCGGAATCGCGGCGCGACGAGCAGGATGGACGCCACCGCGGCGAAGCTGAGCTGGAATCCGGGATCGAGCAGGGCGTACGGGTTCCGGCACAGCAGGGTCGCCGCCGCGAACGCGTAGGCATGCCACGCGTCGCCAAGACGCGACACCAGCCAGGCCGCGGCCGCGAGCACGCCGGTGATGCCGGCCCGGAGCACCGACGGCGACGGGCCCACGACCGCGACGTAGGTGACGATCGCCGCCATGACCGCGATCTGCGCGGCGCGCCGGCCCAGCCCCACCAGCCAGCCCGCGATCAACACGAAGCCCGCCAGCACGACGATGTTCCCGCCACTCACGGCCAGCAGGTGGGCGAGCCCCGATCGCTGGAAGGCCGTCCGCCCGCCGGGCGAGAGCCGATCGTCGGCGCCGAGCGCCACGGCACCCAGCAGCGTGCCGGCGTCACCGTCGCCCGCGCCCCGGTAGCTCGTCAGTGCCCGCTCGCGGAGGGCGTCGAAGAGCCCCCACGCCCCGCCGCGCCTGCCGGCGACCGACCCGGTGCGGACATGCAGGACTGCGTGCACGCCCTGACGGGCGAGCCAGGCGCGTTCGTCGAATCCGCGGAACGCCGGCCGCGGCGCACCGATCGTCCCGGTCACGGCCAGGATGCTGCCGCGCGCCGGCCGCGGGGCGCCGGCCGGCAGGCGGATGAGTACCGCACCGCGACCCGGGATCGCGCCCAGGGCGCGGGCCGTCGCACCACCGCCTCGCCACGGCTCCTCGACGACCACCCGGCCGCTGAACGACCCGTGGGCGTCGTGGAGCGGATCGCGGGCCAGGACTCCCAGCTGGTGCCCGCCGACGAGCAGGCCGGCGACCGCGGCCAGACCGAGTCGAGCCGCACGTGGCGAGAGGCACATCGAGGCCGCGGCGGCGAACGCGAGCGGCGATCTGGCGAGGCTGGCCGCGGCACCGGCAGCGAGAGCGAACCACACCGTCACAGTGCGAGTTGCGGGCGCATCGCCTCGAGCTTGGCCGGTCCGATGCCCGGGACGTCGACGAGGTCGCCGATCCGTGCGAACGGTCCGTGCTGGGCGCGAAAGGCCACGATCCTGGCGGCCGTGGCCGGGCCGATCCCTGGCAGGCCGTCGAGGGCGGCAGCATCGGCGGTGTTGAGGTGGACCACCGGCGGGTTCCCGGGCGCCACGATCGCCGGCGCCGACCGTCCGCGCCGGGGGACGACGACCTGCTCACCGTCGACCACCAGGGCGGCGAGGTTCAACTGGTCGAGAGCGGCCGAGCGCCGGGGGCCGCCGGCCGCCCGCACCGCGTCCTGCACGCGAGCGCCGACAGTCAGGCGGTAGACGCCGGGCCGCCGCACGGCGCCGACCACGTGGACGAGCGCCGGCACGACGGGCGGCGGCGCGGACGACGATCGGGGCGGCGGAGGCAGTGCGCCCGAGCTCGATCCGCCGGGCCAGAACTCGCCCGCCGCCAGGACGGCGACGAACACGAGCGCGGCGGCGATGAGAGCGTACGGGCGGCGGATCTCGGGCACGCCCGCAGCGTCGCCGGGCCGCGGCGCACAGCGGCCGCGCGGTCCGCCGGATCAGTCCTGCAGCAGGAGCGCGGCGCGCGCGGGGTCGAGCGCGCCGTGCGCGGTTGCGACGGAGGACCCGCCGCGAGCTGCCAGTGTCCGGACGAGCGCCTCGGCCTGCTCGACGTGGTCGACGTCGGTCGCGCCGGGCGTCACGACCTGCGCGAGGCGCAGCGTGGACTCCGCGGTGGCCGTCTCGGCCTGCGGCGCCGCCGCCTGCGAGCCGTGCCGCCGGTGCCCCGAGGCGTGCTGGAGCACGTGCTCGCGGGGAGCGAGGTTCGCGTGAATCGAGGTGCGGTCGACGTGCAGCGGCATCCTGGCCTCCGTGGTCTCCAGCCCGTCGCCAGACGGGTATCCGCCTTTCGTATCGGCAGGAGATCGCTCGAAGTTGAGTGCCGTATGACTTCTACGCGGTAATCACGAGGTTCACGAGCCGCCCCGGCACCACGATCTCCTTGACGACCGTGTGCCCGTCGATCAGGGCGGCGATGCGCGGCAGGGCTCGCGCGGCAGCGATCACCTCGGCCTGCGGCAGGTCGCGCGCCACCTGGACGCGATCTCGCACCTTCCCGTTCACCTGCACCACGCACTCGAAGGTGTCGGCCACGAGGAACCGCTCCTCCGCCTCGGGCCAGGCGACCTGCCAGAGCCGGCTCCCGCCGAGGCGCTCCCAGAGCTCCTCGGCGAGGTGCGGCGCGAATGGCTGCAGCAGCGAGACGAGCGTGCCGCAGGCGGCCCGCAGGACCCGTTCCGATGCGGGGTCGCCGTACAGCGACGCCCGGTTGCGCTCGATCGCGTTGAGGAGCTTCATGAGCGCCGCGATGGCCGTGTTGAACTGCAGCCGGCGACGGATGTCGTCCGATACCTGGGCAATCGCCTGGTGCGTCGCCCTGGCCAGGTCCAGCGCACCCTCGGGCACGTCCCGGAGCACGGGCAACGGCTCGCCCGTGGTTCGGCCGGCGACCTCCGACACGGTGCGGTAGGCGCTCGCGCAGAACCGGAACGGCCCGGCCACGCCCGAGTCGGTCCACTCCTTGTCCGCATCCGGCGGCCCGAGGAAGAGCGTGTACAGCCTGAGCGAATCGGCGCCGTAGCGGGCGACGATGTCGTCGGGGGCGACCACGTTCCCCTTCGACTTGGACATCTTCGCGCCGTCCTTGTAGATCATCCCCTGGGTGAACAGGTTCGCGAACGGCTCGCGGAAACCCACCAGGCCCGCGTCGTAGAACACCTTGGTGAAGAACCGCGAGTAGAGCAGGTGCAGGATCGCGTGCTCGACGCCGCCGATGTACTGGTCGACCGGCAGCCACCAGTCGACCTGCTCCCGGTCCCAGGCGACGTCCGAGCGGGTCGCGTCGACGTAGCGGATGTAGTACCAGGAGGAGTCGACGAACGTGTCCATGGTGTCCGTCTCGCGCAGCGCCTCCCCGCCGCACGCCGGACAGGGCACCCGGCGCCACGCCTCGGCCGCCGCCAGCGGCGAGCGGCCCTTCGGCGCGTAGTCGGTGACCTCCGGCAGCAGGACCGGCAGGTCTCCCTCGGGCACGGGCTGCAGCCCGCACGTCGCACAGGCGACGACGGGAATCGGAGCCCCCCAGTAGCGCTGCCGCGACACCAGCCAGTCACGCAGCCGGTAGGCGGTCGTGGGCCTCCCCCGGCCGGTCTCGGCCAGCCAGGCAACGATGCTCGTCCAGGCGGCGCCGGCCGGGAGCCCCGTGAACTGCGCCGAGTTCACCATCACCTCGTCGTCGGAGTGCGCCGTGTACGCCTCGACGGCGATGTCGTCCGATCCGTCCGTCGGGCGCACGACCTGGCGGATCTCGAGTCCGAACGCCTTCGCGAACGCGTAGTCGCGCTCGTCATGGGCCGGCACGGCCATGATCGCGCCGGTGCCGTACTCGACGAGCACGTAGTCGGCGACGAAGATCGGGATCTCCTCGTCGTTGACCGGATTCGTGATGGTGCGGCCGGTGTCCACGCCGGTCTTGGGACGGTCCGCGTCCATCCGGTCCGTCGCCGACCGGGCCGCGGCCTGACGCGCGTACTCCGTGACCGCCGGCTCGCGATCGGTGCCGCGGACGAGGTCGGCCACGAGCGGGTGCTCCGGCGCGAGCACGAAGAACGTCGCGCCGAACAGCGTGTCGGGGCGGGTCGTGAACACCGGCACCTCGACCGCGAGGTCGCGCTGCCGGAACACCACATCCGCGCCCTCCGAGCGCCCGATCCAGTTGCGCTGCATCGTGAGAACCCGCTCGGGCCAGCTCTCCAGGAGCGCCATGTCGTCGAGCAGCCGGTCGGCGTAGTCCGTGATCCGGAAGAACCACTGCTCGAGGTTCCGGGGCTCGACGAGCGAGCCGCAGCGTTCGCAATGGCCGTCGATCACCTGCTCGTTGGCGAGCACCGTCTGATCCTGCGGGCACCAGTTGACGTTCGCGGCCTTCTTGTACGCGAGTCCCCGCTCGTACAGCTTGAGGAAGATCCACTGGGTCCAGCGGTAGTACTCGGGCTGGCTGGTCGACAGCTCGCGCGACCAGTCGATCGACCAGCCCATCCGCAGCATCTGCTCGCGGATCTTGGCGATGTTTGCGACGGTCACGTCGCTGGGATGGCCGCCCGTGCGGATGGCGGCATTCTCGGCCGGCAGGCCGAACGCGTCGTATCCCATCGGATGCAGCACCAGGTCGCCGTGACGGCGCCGGAAGTGCGAGATGACGTCGCCCATCGTGTAGTTCGACACGTGCCCCATGTGCAGGTCGCCGGACGGGTAGGGCAGCATCTCGAGCACGTAGCTCTTGGCCCGGCCGTCGTGCGCGGGATCGGCCGGGTTCGGCGTGTCGAACGCCCGCTCGGCAGCCCACACCGCCTGCCAGCGGGTCTCGATCTGCTCGGGGTCGTAGCGGTCGGCGGTCATGGTCTCAGATACGAAAAAGCCTCTCGGGGTGAGAGGCTCGGGCGGTACCGGTCCGGCCTGCGCCGGTCGGGATCCGCGTCAACGGAGCGGCGCGAGGCTCACGGATCCGAGTATACAAGGGGGGTCCCGTCAGGAGCTCGACTGCCGATCGAGCTCGGCGAGCACCCAGGCCGCCGATGGCCCGCCCGAGGAGGCGCAGTGCGACACCGCGCCGACCTGGCGCAGCGCGTAGGCCTGCTGACCCTGCTTGGCGGTGACGCGCCAGACGAGGACCGCGCCCGGCTCGAACTCGTCCACGATCACGTGGCCCTCGGCGGCGCCGCCGAGCCACATCCGGGACACGTCCAGACGCAGGCTGAACCGGAAGTGCGCGCCCGCCTGCAACGGCCGTGGCGGATCGATCCGGTCGAGCACCGTCGGCATCCAGAGCGACCACATCGCCGGGTCGCCGACCAGTCGCCAGGCGTGCTCGGGGTTCTCCAGCACCCGCTCGGCGCTGGACGCCGAGCGGACGAGGCCGAGCCGCATCAGCAGCCGGCGCAGGAACTCGAGGATGACGAACAACGGCCTAGCCCGCGAGACCGTAGAGGCGCCGGCTGTTGCCGCCGAGGATCAGCTCGCCCGCCCGCTCGGCCTCGCGCAGCGACAGCTCGCCGGTCGCGACCAGTTCGCCGAGGGCGGCGCCGAGCGTCATGCGGGCACGGATCGCGCCGAGCGTGACGTGCTCCATCACACCGGCGGCGTCGGACGAGGCGTGGATGCGCGTGATCGGGGCCACGGCCAGGGCCTCGCGCCAGCTCTCGACGAGCGCGGCGTGACCGAGCGGCGGGATGCACGTCGCGATGTCGACGTACAGGTGGTGGTAGACGGCGGCCATCACCGCCAGGTCGCGGATGTGCGGCCAGGCGGCGTGCAGGAACACGATCTCGACGCCGTCGGCCCCGCCCGATTCGAGCGCCCACCGGAAGGCGAACGGCGTCCCCTGGCGGAGGTCGATGTCGCGATCGCCGTAGCCGGCATGCAGCTGCAGCGGCACCTCGCGACGGCGACAGACCGCGAGTGCCCGCAGCACGAGCTGGTCGTTCAGCGGCTTCGACTCGAGGCGGACGGCGTCGCCGGCTCGTGCAGCGCGGGCCAGCGACGCGTAGGCGGCCTGCGCCTCGGATCGATCGACCGGGCCGACCCCGAGCCCGCTGCGATACGCGATGATCGACTTGAGGCCGCAGGCACCGGCGTCGAGGCCCGCCTCGGAGGCGGCATCGACCCTTGCCAGCCAGTCGTCGAGCGACTCGGACACGGCGAGCAGGCCCTCGGCCTCCTTCTCGATCCGCACGAGCCAACCGCAAGGCACGCCCGAGGCCGCGGCGATGTCGGCGACCGGCACGACGAGCTCCTTCGGCGGATGGCCGGTGTCGAGCACCATGCCGGCCACCCCGCCGCGCACCACGCACTCGCGGATCCACTCGTCGCCCGACCGCGTCGCGACCGCGGCGATGATCGCCGGCTCCGCCGGTTCGCAGCCGAGCCAGTCCCCCAGCTGCCGCATCGCCCACCGGTAGGGCACGAGTTCCTGCGCCATCCCGAGGTAGTCGCGGTTGCCCTCGTACCACGGCGAGGTGTACTCGTCCGCCGTGCGCGGGCGCTCGGCCAGCGGCGGGTGCATGTGGCCGTCCACGTAGGGGACGCCCTCGAGGTCGATGATCATCGCTCCTCCCGGGGAGTGTTGATGGCGAGCACGTCCGCATAGTCGATGAGCCGGAACGTCGTCCAGCTGCAGGCCAGGATCTCGCGACGCGGCGCGTGATCGAGATCGACCGGCCACGTGCGGGCCGCGAGGTCGAGCAGCTCGGCCGCGGTCTCGGCGTACGGGTGGCTGACGGAGGCGAGCGCGCGGCGTGCGAGGGGCAGGACGCCGATCACGTCGGGATGCTTGAGCCACACCTGCACGGTGGCCTGCTGCAGGTACTCGTGGGCCCGCAGGCACCCCATCGGCACCTCCCCGACCCTCGGGTCGAGCGGCGGCGACAGCGGCCCGGGCTCCTCGCCGGCATCGATGCGCGCGGCCGTACCCCACAGGGCAGCCGCGATCACGGCCGACGACGCGCCCGCCCGGACCAGCGGCAGGGCGAGCTTGGCGAGCACCGAGTGCGGCGTGTAGTACGGCGCGTCGGTGCCGAACACGAGCCGCTCGGGCGGCACCTCGGCCACCAGCACCTGCACCTCCAGCGGATTCCACAGCGACGTGTCCAGCACCATGTTCGGAAGGCCGGCCGTCCGTTCGGCCACGTCGTGCAGATCGCTCATGGCGCAGTGGGCCAGCACGAGCGTGGCCGCGGGATGACGGCGCATGAGCCGTGCGACGACGTCCGCGTAGGGATCGACGCCGCGCCCGGCGTGCAGCAGCACGGGGAGGCGGTGCTCGTCCGCGATCTGGACGGCGAGCGCCACGACCGGGTCGTCGAACCCGAACCGGCCCCGCAGCGGATGCAGCTTGATGCCCCGGGCGCCCTGCCCGATGGCACGACGCAACTCGGTGCCGGCGGCATCGTCCGGGTGGACGCGGCAGTACGGCACGAGCCGTCCGTGGGAGGCCGCGGCGGCACGGAGGATGCGGTCGTTGGCGGCGGCGAAGGCCGGGATGTCCGGGCATGCGAAGCTGAAGCAGCTCGTCCGCTCGACGCCGTAGGCGTCCATCCGTGCGAGCAGCTCCTCGGGCGTCTGATCGGTGCCGTCATCGTCGGAGCCGAGGTGGGCGTGGACGTCCCAGAGCCGATGGCCGGCCGGCAGCAACGGCTCGACGTGGGCAGCGTGCGCGCGGCGCAGTGCGGCGTCGGCGAGGGCGCGGGCCTCCTCGGGGCTCATCGTCAGAACCGGAACCGGTAGAGCGCGCAGAGCTCGTCGTCGGTCTTGCCGGCGACGTCGGCGGCCTCGCGCACACGCACCCCGCAGAGCGCGTCGTGCAGCGGGTCGCCCATGGCACGGCGCAGCACCGCGCTCGAGCGCAGCGCGTCGGCGGCCTCGGCCAGCGTCGCAGGCAGCGGCTCGAGGCCGGCCGCCTCGCGCTCGGCAGCGGAGAGCGTCGCGGGATCGATCGCGCATTCCGCCGGCAGCACGAGGCCGCGGGCGACGCCCTCGAGACCCGCGGCGATCATGCCGCCCACCACGAGGTACGGGTTCCCGGAGGCGTCGACGGTCTTCAGCTCGGCGTTGGCGCCGGCCGGACGCGCGCTCTTCGAGCCGCGGATCAGGCGCAGCGGCGCCTCGCGGTTCTCGAGTCCCCAGCACGCGTACGCGCCGGTCCAGCGCGACGGCCCGAGCCGCAGGTAGGAGACCGGGGCACCGCAGCCGAGGCCGACGAGCGCCGGCACCTCGGCCAGGATCCCGGCCAGGAACGCCTCCCCCTCGGGGGCCAGCCCGTGCCTGCCCTCCCCCGCCCCCAGCAGGTTGCGCTCCCCCCGCCATGCACTGACATGGACGTGCGCGCCGTTCCCGAGCAACGCCATGTCCGGCCGCGGCGAGAACGAGCAGCGCGCGCCCAGCTCGCGGTGCAGGGTGCGCACCGTGTCACGCACCAGCACGGCCCGATCGGCGGCCGCCACCGGCCCGGTCGCCCCCACCGAGACCTCGAGCTGTCCGGGCGAGTACTCCGGGTGGAGCTGGTCGACCTCGATGCCAAGGGCGGTGAGACGCCGGTGGACGCCGAGCAGGATGTCACTCGTCGCCCGCGTCGCCTCGACTCCGTAGGCCGGCTGGGCGTGGGCCGGCGTGCCGTCCGCCCGCCAGGCCGACCATTCGCTCTCGAAGCTCATCCGCAGGGTCAGGCCGGCAGCGTCTGCCTCGCGCTCCATCCGGCGCGCGAAGCCGCGCGCGCAGATCGGCCACGGTTCCCCCTCCGTGTCGTGCAGATCGGCGGGCGCCCAGGCCCACTCGCCGGCCTCCACCAGGGCGGCGCGGTCGGCGACCAACCGGAAGTCGCCGGTCGGGATCTCGAGCCCGCCGGCCGTGGCGATCACGTCGAGGCCCGTGAATGCGCCGAACGTGGTCGACGCCCCGATTCCGGCCGAGGCCGCGTAGTCGAGCCGGGCGAAGGGCACGGTCTTGGCCCGCGTGATGCCGCCGTTGTCGACGAAGGTGAGGGTCAGCAGTTCCGGCTCGGCCATGGGCGGAACATCGTAGGGCCTGGGAACGGCGTTACGGAGCCTGCGGCTCGCCCGGCGCGCGGCGCGCCCAGAGCAGCAGGCCGACCAGAAGCGCGATGACGGCGAGCGTCCCGCCCACGACGTACACGATCGTGTTCGAGTCGGACTTCGCCTGCACCGTTCCCGGTGCGGTCGTGACCGGCACCGGCGCGATGTCGATCGTGACGCCGCCCGCGGCCGCGACCGCCTTGACGGCGTCGGCGCCGGCGTTGACCAGGTCGCTCGGATCGCCGGACTTCGGCTTCGGCAGGGAGGCGATGGAAGCCTTCACGGCGGCGTTGTGCGTCCCGCTGATGCCGTAGCCCTCGGGCATCACGACCAGCAACGTGTCCTTGTAGCCGAACTGGATCTCCTGGCTCAGGAAGTCGGCGTAGTCCTGGGGATGCCCCGACATCTGCGGGACGGCACCGAGATCGCCCGGGCCGCTGATCACCGCCACCTTGATCGGGAACCCGGCCTTGAAGGCCGCCGCTGTCGCAGCGTCGAGGCGGGCCTTGGACTCGGCCGACGTCGGCGGTGCGTACGGCAGGAAGTAGTCGCGTCCGTCGAAGACGAGGACGTCGCTGGCGGGGTCGCCATCGGCATGGACGACGGCGGGGAGCAGCAGCAGCGCGAGCAGCGCGAGCGAGAGAAGGCGAGCCACGGCCTCAGCATATCCTGCGCCTTCCAGGCCGATACCATGCGGTCGTGGCAGGGCGGCGGGTGCACTACGCGTGGGTGGTCGCGGGCGTGACGTTCCTCGTCCTGGTCACGGCCGCCGGCGTCCGCGCCGTGCCGGGCGTGCTGATGACCTCGCTCGAGTCGAACTTCGGGTGGACGGCTGCGCTGGTCGGCGGAGCGGTCTCGGTCAACCTCATCTGCTACGGGCTCGGAGCACCGTTCGCCGCCGCCATCGTCGAGCGCTTCGGCGTCCGCCGGGTGGCGACGGCGGCACTCTTCATCGTCGCCGCCGGCGCCGCCCTCACCACGCGCATGACCCAGCCGTGGCACATGTACCTGCTCTGGGGCGTCATCGTCGGTACCTGCACCGGAGCCGTCGCCGTACCGCTGGCGGCCATCGTGGCGAACCGCTGGTTCGACCGCCGGCGCGGCCTCGTGACCGGGTTGATGACCGCGTCCAACGCCAGCGGGCAGCTGGTGTTCGCGCCGCTGATGGCCGTGGTCGTAGTGAGCTACGGGTGGCGCTCGGCGGCGCTCGTGGTCGCGGCCGCCGCCGGCCTGATCGTCCTGCCGCTCGCGATCGTCTTCCTCCGCGACCGGCCGCGGGACGTGGGCCTGCTCCCGTACGGCGCGACGGTGGATCCCGGCCCGCCGCCGCGCCCCGCCTCGAATCCGTTCCGGACCGCGACGTCGACCCTGGCGATGGCCTCGCATCACCGCGACTTCTGGCTCCTCGCCGCTGCCTTCTTCATCTGCGGGGCCACCACCAACGGTCTCATCGGCACCCACCTGATCGCGGCCTGCGCGGACCACGGGCTCTCCGAGGTGAAGGGGGCGACGCTGCTCGCGGCCATCGGCATCTTCGACGTCGCCGGAACCATCATGTCCGGCTGGCTGACCGACCGCTACGACCCCCGCTGGCTCCTCTTCTGGTACTACGGCTTCCGCGGCCTCGCGCTGATCGGGCTCAACGCGGCGCTCGATTCGGCCGGCCTCGGCCTCGCCGCCTTCATCCTCTTCTACGGCCTCGACTGGGTGGCGACCGTGCCGCCGACGGTGGCGCTGTGCCGCAAGACGTTCGGGCCGGACAAGGTGGGCGTCGTGTTCGCCTGGGTGTTCGCCGCCCACCAGTTCGGAGCCGCCTTCGCCGCCTGGGGCGCGGGCGCCAGCCGGACGTGGCTCGGCAGCTACTGGCCGGCATTCGTGGCCGCCGGCATCCTGGGCTGCCTGGCCGCACTGCTGAGCCTGCTCGTGGGCCGTCGGATCGTCGTCCGATCGCAGCCCGCGCCCGCCTGAGCCGTCAGCGGGTGAGGGCGAGGGCCGCGACCCCGGCGATCGTCACGAGCATGCCGGCCAGCTGGTTCGGCCGCGGCCGCTCCTTGAACACGACGGCGCCGAACACCACCAGCAGCGGCACGTTGAGGGTGGAGAGGGCCGCCGGCACCGCGATCCCATCCTGGCCGGCGATGAGGAGGGCGGCGAAGCCGACGGCGTCGAAGATCGGCGATCCGACGGCGAACGGCACGACCTCCCGTGGCACCCGGGGTACGCCGCGCAGCAGGACGAAGGGGATGCTGATCGCGAGGAAGCCGACGATCCGGCCGGTGGCGACCACCCAGAGCGGGTCGAGGCCGCCGGCGTGGTCGCCCGCGAGGATGGCGGCGGCGAACGCCGCCGAGCCCGCCAGGCCGTAGGCGATCGCGACCCGATCGGACCTGCCTCGAGCGGCCGGCTCGGGCCGCAGGGCGGTGAGGGCGACGCCGAGCCCCGTCACGGTCATGGCGATGATGGCCGGCGTCGGCAGGACCTCGCCCAGCACCAGCACCGCGAACAGGGCGGCGACGGTGCCGTTGGTCGAGACCATGGCCGACACGAGCGACACCTTGCCGACCGTGAACCCGTGGAAGATGAGCAGCAGTCCGACCATCGAGCCGAGCGCGTACCCGAGCGCCGCGATCCAGTCCGCGGCACCGTCCGCGTGGGGAGCGCCGGCCACCGCCAGCGCAACCAGGACCGTCACGACCACCCCGACGACGTTGCCGGTCGCCACCGTCGCGAGCGAGCCGATGCTGCGGCTGGTGCGCGCGGAGCAGGTACCCGCGCAGGCCCATGCGACAGCCGTCGTCAGCCCTCCCGCCATCGCGTTCACGGCGCAGATCCTCCCCGCTCCTGCGAGCATCCGCGCCGATGCACGGAACGGGCCGACCTGCCGGCTACGCCATGGCCGTCTCCTGCGCGGTCCTGTGGGGCCTGAACGGTCCGCTCGCGCGGATCGTGATCGACGCCGGCCTCGGCGCGACCGTGCTGGCCGGCATCCGGGTGACCGGCGCCGCCCTGGTGCTGGTCACGGGCGTGATCCTCGTGCGTCGCCAGTCGCTGCGCCTGACCCGGCGCGACCTGGGCCTGCTGGCCGTGTTCGGGCTCGTTGGCGTCGCCCTGGCGCAGTGGTTCTACTTCGAGGCCATCTCGCGGTTCAACGTGGGCCTCGCGGTGGTGATCATCTACACCGCGCCGTTGTGGGTGGCCGTGTTCGAGCGCGTGGTGCGGGGCATCGCGATCGGGTCGCGGGTGCTCGCCGCCATGCTCGTGGCGATCGGCGGCATCGCACTCGCCGTGCTCGGCGGCGGTGGCATTTCCGGCGGCTCGACGGCCGGCCTCGTCTGGTCGCTGCTCGGCTCACTGGCGTACTGCGGGCAACTGCTGCTCGCGGCGAGACTGCCCCGGAGCGTCCCGGCCACCGCCCGGGTCGGCGTCGCCATGGTCTTCGCCGCGCTGTTCTGGACGCTGATCGAGCCCGTCTGGCGGTACCCGTGGGATACCTTCGACGACCCCGTCGGCCTCGGCAATCTGAGCGTCACGCTGCCACTCGGCACGATCCTCGCCGTGATGGTCATCGGCGGCACGATCGCCCCGTATGCCCTGATGGTGACGGCAGTGGGCCGGATCGGGCCGACGGCCGCGGGCGTCACCGGCATGATCGAGCCCATGGTCGCCGCCGTGCTGGGCTGGTGGATGCTCGGCCAGAGCCTCACCCTCGTGCAGGTGGCGGGCATCGGCATCGCCCTGACCGCGCTCGTGGTGGCCGAGACGGCGCGCAGCCGCATGCCGCACGTCATCGCGCCCTCCAGTACCGGCCTGCCGCCCTAAGCCTGGATCCACCGCGGAGCGGTGGATCCAGGCTAAGACAGAGGCAGCCCCGACGGTTCCCAGTCTTGCGGTACCCAACCCGCGCATATCGCTACTATCGCCCCCAGACCAGAGGGAGGTCCCGTGCCAACAACCGGCGAGGCGTGCGTCCGGCTGCTCGAGCAGTACGGCATCGACACCGTGTTCGGCATCCCGGGCGTGCACACGCTCGAGCTGTACCGCGGCCTCGCCGGCTCGCCGATCCGCCACGTCACGCCCCGGCACGAGCAGGGGGCGGCCTTCATGGCGGACGCCTACGCCCGCGTCTCGGGCAAGCCCGGGGTCTGCATGCTGATCACGGGCGCCGGGCTGACGAACGCCGCCACAGGCATCGCCAGCGCCTACCACGACTCGATCCCGATGCTGGTGCTCTCCAGCGCGACGGCGACGGCCGACAACGGCATGGGCCACGGCGCCCTCCACGACCTGCCCGATCAGCGGGCGTTCATGCGCACCATCACGGCCGAGAGCATCGAGGTGCGCGACCCGGAGACGCTGCCCGAGGCGTTCGCCCGGGCGTGGGAGATCTTCGAGTGCGCCCGGCCCCGGCCCGTGCACATCGGCATCCCGACCGACGTGCTGGCGCTGCCGGCCGGCCCGCCGACGCGCCTGCCCGCTCGGGGGCGACGGCCGGTTGCCGACCCCGGCGGTCTGGCGGCGGCCGCCCGGCTCCTGGACAGCGCCGACGAGCCGATCGTCATCGTCGGCGGCGGGGCAGCGCGAGCGGGCGCCGAGGCGAGGGCGCTGGCCGACCGGGTCGGAGCGCCGCTGATCACCACGATCAACGCCAAGGGCGCGATTCCCGACGACGATCCGCTGTCCCTCGGCACCACCCTCACGCTCGAGCCGGTGTACGGCGCGCTCGCGGCGGCAGACGTGGTGGTTGCCGTGGGTACCGAGTTCTCGGAGACCGACTACTTCTACTCGCCATCGCTCCGGCTCCCGGCCTTCGCGGGATCGCTGATCCGGATCGACGTCGACCGCGACCAGCTCGCCCGCCAGCACTCGCCGGCAGTGGGATTGCACGGCGACGCTGCCGAGACGCTGCGCGGTCTCACGTCGGCGGTCGGAGTGCACCGCGAAGGGCGGGCCGTGGCCCGGGCTGCCGAGCTGCGCGGCTCGGTCAGGTGGTGGCCGGGGGCCGATCAGTTCATGCCGTTCCTCGAAGCGCTCCGCGCCGGCGTGCCCCGCAACGGCATTCTCTGCGCCGACTCGACCCAGCCGGCCTACGTCGCGCACCACTACTGGCCGGGCTACGGGCCCCACGACTACATCGCCCCTGGGGGATTCGGCACGCTCGGCCCCTCGGTTCCGATGGCCGTCGGGGCCGCGCTCGCGGCCCCTGATCGGCCGGTGGCCGCACTCGTCGGCGACGGCGGTGCGCTGTTCACGATCCCGGAACTGGCGACGGCGGCCGACGCCGGCCTGCCGATCGCGGTGGTGCTGTGGCAGAACCACGGCTACGGCGAGATCCGGTACTGGATGGACCACGTCGGAGTGCCGCAGACGGGCACCGACACGACGGCGCGCGACTACCTCGCCCTGGCCGAGGGCTTCGGCTGCCACGCCGTACGGGCCGGAGCGCTCGCCGAGCTGCCCGACCTGCTGGCAGCCGCGTTCGCGGCCGATCGCCCGACGGTCGTCGAGGTACCCGCCGCAATCCGGTAGCCAGACGCCGGAATTCTGCGCAATCCGGCCTCTACGTAACGAAGAAACACCGCACGCCCAGCGGATCTCCGGCCTCTATCGCATTGGATGCCCGATGGAGGATCCGGCATGGGCGCACCCGCCCCGCACGTGCATCGGTACAGCCTGGACGAGGAACTCGCTGCCCTCGATGGCCTGTCGCTGGACGAGTTGCCGCTCTCGCTGTCCCTCTACGGCGCGCTCACCGGACGCGGCGCCCGGACGCTGGGCGACGCCCGCCGCCTGCCCCGCCGCGACATCCCACGCGACGGCCTCCAGGAACTGCACCGCCTGCTCGAGTCGTGCGGGCTCACCTTCAGCGTGGACCACCCGTTCGGCGCCTACCGCCGCCGGGCGTAGAGTTCAGCCTCAGCGCAGGCCGCACGCCCGGGCCGTGTTCGGCCACGGGTGGAAGCTCCGGCTTCGGTACGCGCGTTCGGCGACGGCCACCTGGGCGGCGATCGGCCAGTGATCGGCGGTGCCGTAGCGGCTCAGGAGCTCGCGGCCGTAGGCACGCTGGAACCCGAGGTCCATCTGCAGGCCGCCCCAGTAGGGTGCGTTCGGATCGTTCCACGCGCCCTCCCGGCCGTGGATGCACATCCACGAGTCCCACCGCGGCGTGCGGCGCCAGATCGGGACGGCGTGGCGCATCCGGCGCAGCGCGAACCGCCATCGCACCTGCTCGCGCAACAGCGTGCCGAGGTCGCCGCGGAGACGCGCCCTCCGGACGACGAGGTCGATCCGGCCGCGGCGGTCGCGGATCTGGAAGACCCGTTCCCGGAGGTGCACGATGTCCCGCCGGACCACCGTCGGCGACACCGGCACGGCCGGGTTCGGGACGGAGAAGGCGGCAAGCAGCGCGCCGAGGAGTGGCAACGTCGATGCAGGCATGGCAAGGAAGGCACGACGGAAGCACGCCCCGCAAGGGCATCAAGCGCATGAGACAGCAACCGTCGCTGGTTACTGGGGTCCGAGCACCGTACCACCCCGGCCAGCGGATACCGCCGGTTCGCCGGTATGCGCGCTGATCAGTTCGCGGCGGGCTCGGGCGCCGACGCGGCCGCCGCGGCGCGTTCCGGGATCGGTTCCGCAACCGGTCGCACGCGCTTGCGCGCCTTCTGCTCGGGCGTCACGCGACGGACATCGGTGGCGAGGCCCAGCCGCTCGAACAGCGAGATGCAGGCGCCGGAGAGGTCGAGCTGCCGGCCGAGGCCGTGGTACGCCGACGTCGGGAAGACGTGATGGTTGTGGTGCCAGCTCTCACCGAGGGACGGCAGCGCCAGCACCCAGTTGTTGCGCGACTGGTCGCTGGCCGCGTACGGCCGGCGCCCGAACACGTGGCAGATCGAGTTGATGCTCCACGTGACGTGGTGCCCGACGAACAGCCGCACGAGGCCGCCCCAGAGCAGGCCGGTGAACGCGCCGCGCCAACTCTGGGTGACGAGCCCGCCGATGGCGAACGGCACGACGAATCCCAGCACGGCCCAGAGCACGAACGTGCGGTCGACGAACCGGATCACGCGGTCCTCGAACAGGTCCTTGGCCCAGCGCCGCTCGTCGACGACCGCCCGGTGGGTGAACATCCAGCCGACGTGCGCGTGGACGAGTCCGCGGAACTGGCCGACGACGCCGGCCGCGAACCCGGCGTGCGGCGAGTGCGGATCGCCCTCCTGGTCGGAGTGCGCATGGTGCCGGCGGTGGTCGATCGCCCAGCCGATGGCGCGTCCCTGCATGGCCATCGAGCCGAGCGCGAGCAGCACGGCCCGCAGCGGAGGCACGGCGCGGAACGCGCGGTGGGTCAGCATCCGGTGGAAGCCGACGGTGATGCCGAGCGCGCACAGCACGTACAGCACGCCGAACAGCGCCAGGTCGACCCAGCCGACCGCGACGTTCCACGACAGCCAGATGGCGACCATGACGGCCACGAACGGGATCGTCGTGACGAGCACCATCATCGTCTTCTGGCCGCGCGGCGTCGGCAGCAGGGCCTCCGTCGGCACGGGTGTCTCGCCGTCCACGTGCTCCGCTTCGACGCGCAGTCCGGAAATCATGCTGCTCCTCGGGGGCGCATCACGAGAAACGCCCGGTCACGCCACGCTCACCAAGCATCGGGTGAGAGGAGCAGGCCAACCTGCGGACAGTACCACGAGGTACTGAGACCGCTCTTAGGGTGGGCCCTTCTCAGTGGGTGACGTGGCAGATGGCGCCCGCTGCGGCCTCGTGATGGAAGGCGCGGGTGCGAAGCCAATACCTGACAACGGATGTCTTGGCGAGCAATCGCGGTCACCAGCGCGACCTCGCAGGGCATGCCACGTGCCGCGTTCACCCACTGAGACGGGCCCGTGATATCACGCTCCGGGCAGGCGGCCGATCAGGTCGGTGCGGGCCGAGCCCGCGAGGAGGAGCCGCAACCCCTCGACGAGCTCGACGACGGGCTCCCAGCCGAGCACGTCGCGGGCCCTGGAGATGTCCGGCCGCCGCTGGCGCGGGTCGTTCACCGGCAGTGCCTCGTGGACGATCTCGCTGGAGGATCCGGTCGCGGCGATGACGTGGCCGGCGAGCTCCAGCATGGTGAACTCGTTCGGGTTGCCGATGTTGACCGGCTCGTGCTCGCCCGACTCGGCCAGCGCCCGGATCCCGCCGATGAGATCAGTGACGTAGCAGAACGAGCGTGTCTGCGACCCGTCCCCGAACACGGTGATGGCCTCGTTCTGGAGTGCCTGCCGCACGAACGTGGGGATGGCCCGGCCGTCGTAGGCGCGCATCCGGGGCCCGTAGGTGTTGAAGATCCGCGCGATCGCGGTGTCGACGCCCTGCTGGCGGTGGTAGGCCATCGTCAGGGCCTCGGCGTAGCGCTTCGCCTCGTCGTAGACACCGCGCGGGCCGATCGGGTTCACGTTGCCCCAGTAGCTCTCGGGCTGCGGGTGGACGTGGGGGTCGCCGTACACCTCGCTGGTCGACGCGAGCAGGAACCGCGCCCGCTTGGACTTCGCCAGGCCGAGCGCGTTGTGCGTCCCGTACGAGCCGACCTTCAACGTGTGGAGCGGCAGCCGGAGGTAGTCGATGGGGCTTGCCGGCGACGCGAAGTGGAACACGTGGTCGACCGGCTCGTCGATCGCGATGTACTCGGTGACGTCGTGGTTGCGGAACACGAACGCGTCCTCGCGGATGTGCGCGATATTCGTCAGCGAGCCCGTGTCGAGGTCGTCGAGGCAGATGACGCGATGGCCCGCCGCGAGCAGGTGCTCGCAAAGGTGGGAGCCGAGGAACCCGGCGCCGCCGGTGACGACGGACGTTGTCACGGCTGGATCGTCGCAGACTCTGGCTCGGCCGCCAGGCGCTCGGGCTCCGCGGCGTCGTGGCGAAGCTCGCGGATGTCCAACCCCAGGCGCGCACTCGCCACGATCCCGAGCGCGATCGCAGAAAGGACATTGACGCGGGGACGACGATCACCGCCGTGGCGCCCGGTGGTGGCCGAGACACCGTAGGAGGCCAGCACGTAGCACCTATCCGGCGGTAGTCGTCGGTGGGGCGATGCCAGGCGCCGAAGACCCGCCGTTGACGAATGCTGCGATCTGGACGAGTTCCGCGATGGGCACCTGTCCGCTGTAGAACGACCATTCGCGGCCGTCGCGAACCTCGTGAACCTGCGCATCGTCGGGGCTGTAGGAGTTGCCCTGGTCGGCAGTGGCGGGGTACCCCCGACCAACCTCAACGGGCCACGCACCACCGGCTGCGTCGCGGGCGAGAATGGCATCCGGCGGAACGGCGGGATCCCACGGGTCGATCCGCAGCCACCAGTACCGCCCTGCCGCGTCGGCGAACCGCGCCGCCAACGCACGCACCGCAACCGGCACCGTCGACTGATTGACCTCGATCCGGTCCGGCGCCGGAAGACTCGGGGGAAGGGCCAACGTGACGCCAATCGAAGCTGCAGCGTCCGCCAGTGACCCGGGATGGACGGGATTGTCGAGCATCGGGCCTTCGACCCAATCCGGCCTGCCGTCCGGCCCCTTCTCCGCCGACGTGGCTACCGGCGCTGACGTGATCCGGTTCGTCGCTGGCGGGGCGATGTCGGTATCCGGCCCGCCGGACACCGGGACAGAGGACCAGTCGGAGTCGGTTGCCCCCGTCGCATGGCCGCATCCGGCGAACCCGATCGCCGCCAGGATGTAGACCGAAAGACGCGCCCAAACGCCGAATCGGGCCACGTGGGAATCCTGACACCTCGCGCCGCCTACGAGCGACACCAGATGCGACCGGGGCCACGGGTGTAGGATCGGCGCGTGGGCGGCTTCGCCATCCTCGTCGGCATCGCGGTCGTCGCGGGCGCCGTCACGTTCTTCCGGCCGATCATCGGGGCGCTGCTGGTACTGGCGGCGTTCGTGGTTCCCACGGCCGACGGCTACTGGACGCAACACGACCACCCCTGCAACCCGACGCCGCCCTACCAGCCGGACGGCTGCTGGGATTCCTATATCGTGACGGGCGAAGTCACCGCCGCGGTCGTCGGCTTTGCCGCGGCGATCGGGGCTGGCATAGGCGGGGTCGCGTGGGGAGTGCGACGAGTTCGTTCGAATGGCGAGGACGACGACTGGGAGGCATTCCAGGCGCGCCAACACGCCGAAGGCACGGTGATGCCGGCTGACCCGCCCGATGGCTCGGCGTAGCGGCTGGCCAGGTCGTGTGCGCACAACCCTGCCCGTGTCGATCAGTGGAGCCAAGGGGGATCGAACCCCTGACCTTCTGGCTGCCAGCCAGACGCTCTCCCAGCTGAGCTATGGCCCCGGGTAGTGGGCCTCAGCCTAGCACGGAGCCTTGTTCAGGAGGCGAACTCGAGCACGGGTACCTGACCCCACAGCTGGTCGAGCCGGTAGTAGTCGCGAGCCTCGGGCGTGAAGAGGTGCGCGACCACGTCGAGGTAGTCGACCAGGATCCAGCTGCCCTCGCGCTGGCCCTCCACGCGGGTCGGCCGGAGGCCGTCCTCGTCGCGCAGACGCGTACGCAGCTCCTCCGAGAGGGACTGCGTGTGGCGGGCGTTCCGGCCCGTGGCGATCACGAACCAGTCGGTATAGGAGACGACGTCGCGCATGTCGAGCAGCAGGATGTCCTCTGCCAGTTTGTCGCTCAGTACGCGTGCGATGCGCTCTGCGAGGTCGCGGGTTTCGATCAGTTGCCGGGCTCCGTGTCGTCGTTCTCCTGCACCCAGGCTATCACGCCGCGCCCGGCGGCCCGTAGAGACCCTCGGCCTCGATGATGACCCGCACGGGCTCGGGCACGAGGTGGCGGATCGGACGTCCGGCCGCGACCCGTGCCCGGATGTCGGACGACGCGATCCCGATGGCGGGCATGTCGATGCGCTCGACGTTCGCGCCGCCAAGCCCGCCGAGCACGAGCCCGGGGCGCTCCGCGACCGCGAGCTTCGCCAGCTCGGGCACCTGCTCGGCCCGGTCCCACGTCGCCAGGGCCGCGAGCTGATCGGCGCCGAGCAGCAGGACCAGCTCCTGCCCGGGGTGGCGCTCGGACAGTTCGCGCAGGGTGTCGACGGTGTAGCTCGGGCCCGGCCGGTCGAGCTCGACCCGGGACAGGGTCAGCGCCGCGTCGCACGACGCCAGGGCAGCGGCCAGCCGCGCCCGCACCTCCGGGCTCACGGCCGGCGCCGGCCGGTGCGGCGGCCGGGCGGTCGGCACGAGCACCACCCGGTCGAGCTCCAGCTGCCAGGCCGCCTCCGAACACAGCAGCAGGTGCCCGAGGTGGGGCGGGTTGAAGAGGGAACCGAACACGCCGACGCGACCGAACACGGAGGTCACGGCGCCACCGCATACAGCTCGAACCGCTTGGCGCCGACGGTGACCTCGGTCAGGTCGCGTGCGCCGGCGCGCCGCAGCGCGCGCATCACGCCGAGCTCGGCGAGGATCGCACCGGCCTCACGGGCGTCCTCGGCACTGTCAGGATCGAGGTGGGCGAGTGCCCGCTCGACGCCGGTTCCGGTGACGCGGAAGCCGTACTCGTCGCGGTAGATGCGGAAGCGTTCGCGCTCCTCGGATCCCGGGCGGTACACGAGGTAGTCGGCGAGCTCGTCGGCGGGCGGTGCCTCGACCGCCGCCTGCGGGCAGTGCAGCGCGAGAATGGCGATCAGGGCAGCGATGCCCTCCTGCGACACGCAGGAGGTCGCCACGACGGCCTCGACGTCGCCGACCGCGGCCGCCATCGCGGCGGTCAGCGACGGCCGTTCGTCGGCCGGCACCAGGTCGATCTTGTTCAGCACCAGGATCTGCGGCCGGTCGGCGAGACCGTGCCCGTGGGCGGCAAGCTCGCCGTTGATGACGGCGAAGCCCTCCCGCGCCTGCTCGACGTCGAGCTCGGCGGAGACGACGTGCAGGAGCAGCCGGGCCCGTTCGAGGTGGGCGAGGAACTCGTGGCCCAGCCCGATGCCCTCCGACGCACCCTCCAGCAGCCCGGGCACGTCGACCACGGTGAGCTGGTGGTCGGCGTCGACGTCCACCGTACCGAGCACGGGATGGATGGTCGTGAACGGGTAGTCGGCGACCTTCGGGGTGGCGTTCGAGATGCGCCGCAGGAGGCTCGACTTGCCGACGTTCGGGAATCCGAGCAGGGCTGCGTCAGCCATCAACTTCAAGTGGAGGTCGAGTGTTCGTGCTTCGCCCTCCTCCCCCAGGCCGGCGATCCGCGGCGTGCGCCGGGTGGCAGTGGCGAACCGGCTGTTGCCTGCGCCGCCGCGGCCGCCACGCGCGATCACGACCTGGGCACCGGGGTGGGCGAGGTCGCATGCGAGCGTGCCGTCATCGCCGAAGACCTGCGTGCCGATGGGCACGCGGACACGGGCATGGTCGCCCGAAGCTCCGGTGCGGTTGGAGCCCTCGCCCGGGCGTCCGCTGTCGGCCCGGACGTGCGGGTGGTAACGCAGGGCGTTGAGGTCGCGCAGGCCGGGTTCGGCGACGATCACGACGTCGCCGCCGCGGCCGCCGTCACCGCCGCTCGGCCCGCCCCGGGGGACGTACTTCTCGCGCCGGAATGCGACGCAGCCATCGCCGCCCCGCCCCGCCTCGACGTGCAGCGTGGCGCGGTCAGAGAACATCGCGCCCGCGCCTACCCGCCGGTCGAGACGACCGTGATCACGCGCTTGCCCTTGGCCCGGCCGAAGCCGACCGTGCCGGTGACCTTCGCGAAGATCGTGTCGTCGCAGCCGATGCCCGTGCCGGGCCCGGGATGGAACCGCGTGCCGCGCTGGCGCACGATGATGCCGCCGGCGTTGATCTGCTGGCCGGCGAAGACCTTGACGCCGAGCCGCTGGGCATTCGAGTCGCGACCGTTCTTGGAGGAGCCGAGGCCCTTCTTGTGTGCCATCTCGAACCTCCCGCGCTCAGACCGTGAGCTTCTCGATCTCGATCACCGTGATGTGCGAGCGGTGACCCATGCGCCGCGACCAGTTGTGCTTGGGGTGGTAGCGGTAGACGCGAATCTTCTTGCCCTTGCCGTGCTCCCGCACGCGGACGGAGATCTTCACCTTCTTGAGCCCGGCCTCGTCGAGCACCGTCTTCTTCTCGTCGCCGGCCATCAGCACGCGCGGCGAGAACGTGGCGCCCTCGTCGTGCGGCAGGCGATCGACCACGAGTCGTTCGCCCGGCGTGACCCGGTACTGCTTTCCAGAGAGTGCGATGACGGCATACATGGCAATGAGGCGATCGCACGCAGCGGCCGTGAGGCCCGCCCGGCGTCGCAGTCGGACGTTAGCAGGCGCTCGCGCGGTGCGCCGCACTCCGTATCCTCTCCGCATGACCTTCGGCGTCCTGGCGCTGATCATCACCGCGGGGCTCGCGGGGCCTGCGCTCTCGGCCCTCGCCCCGGGGATGATCCCGGTCGTCGTCGGCGAGATCATCGGCGGCATCGTGATCGGGGTCTCGGGCTTCGGCTGGCTCGACCCGAGCGAGCCGACGGTGGCCTTCCTCGCGCGCACCGGTTTCGCGATGCTGATGTTCATCGCCGGTACCCACGTACCGCTGCGCGCGCCGCAGCTGCGGTCGGCCCTCGCCCGCGGCGGCGGAGCGGCCATCGTCACCGGCATCGCGGCCTCACTCGCAGCCATCGTGGTCGCCCGCCACGTCGGCATCGTGCACCCCGCGGTGATCGCGCTGCCGCTTGCGACCAGCTCGGCGGCGATCGCCCTGCCCGTGCTGTACGAGCGCCAACTGGGAGACTCGGTGCTGGTGGTGATCGCGTGGGTGACCGTTGCCGACATCGCCACCATCGTCGTTCTGCCCCTGGCCCTGGAGCCCGACCGGGCGGCGACGATCGGTTTCGGGGGCCTGCTGGTGACGGTGCTGGCCGTCGGCATCTGGCTGGGCGCCCATGCCACCCACGAGACCCGGTTCGCCCACCGCCTCCGGCGGCTCTCGCGCCGGTTCGAGTGGGCGCTCGATCTACGGCTGTCGATGCTCGCGCTGACGGTGGTCGCCTACGTCGCCGACCAGAGCGGCACGAGCATCATGGTGGCCGGCTTCTCGACCGGCCTCGTGATCGCGGCGATCGGCGAGCCGCGCCGACTCGCGCGCCAGATCCGCGGGATCGGGAACGGCTTCCTGGTGCCGTGGTTCTTCGTCGTGCTCGGTGCGCGGGTCGATATGCATGCCCTCCTCACGAGCCGGTCGAACGTCCTGCTCGCCCTTGCCATCGTCGGGCTGGCGACCGTCGTCCACCTGACGGCTGCGGTGGCGATGCGCCAGCCGCTGGCCATGGGTCTCGTCGCCACCGCCGCGCTCGGTGTTCCGGCGGCCGTGGTCGAGATCGGGCTCAACCGCAACCTCATCAGCCCGGGTCAGGGCGCCGCGATCATCGCCGCGACTCTCGGCATGATCGCCGTCAGCGTCGTCGGTGCCGCGATGCTCCCGGTGCCGGCGGCCCCGCCACCGCCGGAACCCGGGACATAGCGTTTCATTCGGCCGGCGTCGCCGGCTTGCGGGCCCTCGAGCGACGCGGCTTCGGCGCGGGCTCCTCGCCGGCGGCGGGCTCAGGGGGCGGCGTCGCGGCGACGGCCGTCTCGGCCGGGGCCGTCTCGACCGGTGCAGCCGCTCTGGCTCGAGAGCGACGCGGCTTCGGCACCGCCGCCTCGGCGACGGCCGGCGCCTCCTCGGCTGCGACGGCCACCGGTTCCGGCGGTGCGGCCTTGGGCGTTCGGGTGCGACGCGGCTTCGGCGCTGCCTCGGCGGGCGGGTCGACGACGACGAGGGCGGGCGGGTCGGCCACGGCGACCGCGACCGCGGCCTCGGGCTCGGATTCGGCGGCGCCGGGCTCGCCGGCGGCTGCCGCGGCCCGTTCGCGCCGGGCCCGGTGCCGACGGCCGCCGCGGCGGCCGCGACGACGACGGCGAGCCGGGTCGCCGTCGGTCTCGCCGGGGGCGCCTTCGACCTCTCCCGGTCCCTCATCGGCGTCGGCGGCCTCTGCCTCCTCGACGACGGAGGTCTCGGCCGCGACGGCCGCGGCCTGCTCGACCTCGGCTTTCGAGCGCCGCCGGCGCCGCTTGGGGGCCGCGTCCTCGGCGGGCGCTTCGCCCTCCGGTCCCGCGGCGGGCTCGTCGCCCACCATCTCGATGCCGTCGAGGGCGATGCCGTCCTCGGACTTCTTTGTCCGGCGCGGTCGCCGCGAGCGCTCCTCGAGGTCGACGCGGGTCATGGTGCGCCGCTCGGGCTCGAGGATGTCCGTGCGCCGGTCGATCATCGCCAGCATCTCGGCCTCGGTCACGGCCTTGGCATCGAGCAGGCTCGCGATCGCCTCGAGTCGCCCGACGGTCTCGATGCGCACGCGGTGGGTCTCGCCGAGGTACGGGCCGCCGCCGGCGATCACGATCCGGTACCCGCTCTCGAGGAACGAGACCGCGTCCGCGGCCTGGAACATGTGCGGCTCGTGAACCTCGAGCTCGAGCTCCTGTCCGGACGAGACCGGCAGCGCTTCGGCGAGGATGTCGCCCGCCCGGCCCTCGCGGGTGACCGCGCACCGCTCGACCGGGACGCCATCCACCCCGACGAGCGAGAAGTGCTTGGCGGTCGACTGCTCGAGCTCCTGCAGGCGGTTGCCGCCCGAGCCGACCATCAGCGCCGCGATGCGCGGGTTGAGCTCGACGAGGAAGGCCTCGGACTGGGACAGCTTCGCGTGCCGGCGCAGCGTCCGCAGGTTCTCGATCGCGATCGACTCGTCCGACAGCACGCGGCCCTCGCCCTGGCAGACCGGGCAGGTACTCGTCATCACCTCGCGCACGCCGTCGGTGACGTTCTGGCGGGTCATCTCGACCAGGCCGAGCGGCGAGATCGACGTCAGGTAGACCTTGGATCGATCGCGCTTCAGCTCGTCCGAGAGGCAGGCGATGACGGCGTCGCGGTTCTTGGCCGCGGCCATGTCGATGAAGTCGATCACGATCATGCCGCCGATGTCGCGAAGGCGCAGCTGGCGGACGACCTCCCGCGCGGCCTCGAGGTTGTTCTTCAGGATCGTGTCCTCGAGCCGCGACTTGCCGACGAACCGGCCGGTGTTGACGTCGATGATCGTGAACGCCTCGGCGTAGTCCACCAGCAGGTAGCCGCCGCTGGGCAGGTCGACCCGGCGGTGCATCGTCGAGCGGATCGCCTCCTCCACCTGATAGCGGCGCATGAGGGGCGTCTGGGCGGTGTGGAGCTTGATGCGGGGCAGGAACTCGGGAGAGTGCTGCTCGACGTAGGCGCGGATGCGCTCGTAGGTGACCTCGTCGTCGGTGATCACCTCGTCGACCTCGACCCGGAGGTCGTCGCGCACCATCTCGAGCGCGAGGTCGACCTCCTCGTGGATCAGGGCCGGGGTGCGCGTGGCCTTTGCCTTGGCGAGCTTCTGCACGACCTCCCACTGCTGCTCGAGCAGCTCGAGGTCGCGCTCCAGCTCCTCGCGCTGGGCACCGCGGGCGGCGGTGCGCACGATCATGCCGCCGCCGTTGCGGGGCGTGAGCTGCTTGACGAGGTCGCGCAGTCGCGTGCGCTCGCCGTCGGGCAGGCGCTTGGAGACGCCGTATCCCTTGCCGTCGGGCGTGTAGACGAGGAACCGGCCGGCCAGCGAGACGTCCATCGACACGCGGGCGCCCTTCATGCCCATCGGGTCCTTGGTGATCTGCACCAGCAGGCTCTGCTTCGGGCGGATCAGCTCCTCGATCTTCTTCTTGCGGCGTTCGCGGTCCTCGAGTTCCGGGAGCACGATCTCGTCGACGTAGAGGAAGCCGTTCTTCTCCAGTCCGACGTCGATGAACGCCGCCTCCATACCGGGCAGGACGTTGTCGACCCGGCCGAGGTAGATGTTGCCGAGCAGCGAGCGCCGTGAGGCGCGCTCGACGTAGGTCTCGACGACGACGTCGTCTTCGATGATGGCCACCCGCGTTTCGTACGGGTCGGCCGATATCAGGATCTTCTTCATGTGTTGTCTCCTGGTGCGGCGCCGGCCCGTTCGGGCTCGGCGACACGCACGGTCAGTCTCATCAGTCCCGCCACCGGGATCGGCTCGCCGACGCACTGCTCCAGCGCGCGGGCCACCTCCTCGGGACGGGCCGAGCCTTCTCCGGAGACGGCGACCTCGACCTCGAAGCCGCCGTCCACCACTTCCACGCCATCCGCGTACTTCCGGACGTCGATGAACTTCACGCCCTTCGGCGACCGGCGCTCGACGAGCACCGTGTCCGCAGCCGACAGGGCCGCCCCGGCTCGCTCGAGGAGCGATCGGGGAACATCGCTGAGCACGCGGTAGCGCGCCGCCACGGGCCGCGGCGTGCCGGCGCTGGCGGTGAGGCCATGCACGCCGATCCCGCGGGGCAGCGTCGCGTCGAGGCGCTCGCGCACCTCGTCGAAGTCGTGCTCGCCGACGAGCTGCACCGTGCAGATCTCATCGTCGGCGGCAACGCCCACGGCGCGCGCCACCGCCAGCGAGATCACGGGCTTGGGCCGCATGCCCTGCGACAGCGCGACCTCGTAACCGGCGCGCCGGAAGGCGGCCAGCAGCATGTCGACGCACTCGAGGTGCGACAGGAACCGGGCGCGCCCGGTGACGCTGAATCGCAGCTCGAGTTTCAACGACGCATGGGGCGGTGTCCGATCACGACACCAGCCGGTTTCGCACGGGACCGGTGCAGGCCCCGCAGTCCGTGCACCCGTCGAAGCGGCAGTCGCCGGTGGCCTGCTCGGCCCGGCTTGCCCACCACTCGTCGAGCAGGAATTCCTTGGTCACGCCGCTCTTGACGTGATCCCACGGCAGCGGCTCGAGCTCGGCGCGCGTGCGCGTCGCCTCGACCTCGAGGTCGCGGCCGTGCTCGCGGAACGCCGCCTCCCAGATATCGCCGCGATGATGCTCCGACCACGCGTCGAACCGCGCGCCGCCGCGCCAGGCGCTCTCGATCACGTTCGCGGTCACCCCGTCGCCCTTGCTGACCGCCCCCTCGAGCATCGAGTTGGGGATGTCGTGCAGCGACAGCTTGAGCTGCCGTCCCCGCAGGGCACGGCGCAGGTAGTCGTGCTTGACCTGCAGCTGGGCCGGTGATGCCATGCCTTCCCACTGGAAGGGCGTGTGGGGCTTGGGCACGAAGTTCGAGACGGAGACGTGCACCGTGAACCGCCCGTTGGGGCCGAGCTGCTCGCGACCGATCTCGCGGGCCCGGAAACCCAGGTCGACGATCCCCTGCACCTCCGCGAACGTCTCGAACGGCAGGCCGATCATGAAGTACATCTTCAGCGAGGTGTAGCCCGCGGCGAAGGCGGCGCCGATGGCGCGCTCGATCATCTCATCGGTGATCGTCTTGCAGATGATGTCGCGCATCCGCTGGGTGGCCGCTTCGGGCGCCAGGGTGATCGAACCCTGACGCGCGTTCGCTGCAGCGTTCATCGCCACCGGCCCCGTGTCGACCCGGTTCGATGGCAGTGACAGGTGCAGCGACGGCCGTTCGCGCTTGATCTCCGCGATCGCGTCCACGATCCCGGTGTAGTCGCTCGTGGCGAGCGACGTGAGCGAGAGCTCGTCGTACCCGGTGCAGCCCAGCTGCTCGAGTCCGGCCGCGACGACGTCCTCCACGGCGCGCTCGCGCACCGGGCGGTACCAGGTGCCCGCATGGCAGAAGCGGCAGCCGCGGGTGCAGCCGCGCATCACCTCGACGCTGGCGCGCGAGAAGATGGCGCTGGCGTACGGAACGACCGGCTGCCGCGGGTGCGTGGCGATGTCGAACGAGGCATAGACCGCCCGCTTCACCGGCCGGCGGCCACGGGCCGGCACGTACAGGTACGGCAGATCGGCGAGACGGTCGAGACGCTCGGCACGATCCGGGGTGCTGGAGAGGATGCCGGCGATCTCGAGCATGCCCTCCTCGGCCTCGCCCATGAAGAACGCGTCGATGAAGGGCGCGAGCGGTTCCGGGTTCGAAGCCGAAGGACCGCCGGCGACGACGATCGGGTGGTCGGCCGTGCGGTCGGCCGATCGCAGCGGGATGCCGGCCAGGTCGAGCGTCTCGAGCACGTTCGTATAGGTGAGCTCGGCCTGCAGGGTGATGCCGAACAGGTCGTACTCGTGGACCGGCCGCCAGCTCTCCAGCGTGAACAGCGGGATACCCTCGCGGCGCATCGCGTCGGCCATGTCGGGCCAGGGCGTGTACACCCGCTCGGCCGCCGCGTCGGTGCGTTCGTTGATCAGTGCGTACAGGATCTGGAGCGCCTGGTTGGAGATCCCGATCTCGTACGCGTCGGGGTAGCAGAGCGCGATCCGGGCGGTGGCGTGCGGCTTGCGAACCTCGTTCACCTCACCACCGATGTACCGGGAGGGCTTCTGGACGGACGCGAGGATCTCCTCGATCCTCGCCTCGAACGTCACGTCTGCCATCTGCCACAGCATAGCCATGGCCATTGGCGGGGCCATCCCGTGGCGCCACCGAGCGCCTGGATCAGGAACGAGGTCTTTCCGCGTGCAGCCGGCCCGCAGTCCGTATCAGCCCGAGAGCGGCGCCGTAGCCGGCCGCTGCGCGGCCCGCGGGGCCGCCCGCCGAGCGCGCGACGAGCACGCCAGCCGTGGCCGCAGCGACGATCGCAGCAGCCCGGCCGCGTGGGTCGGAGATGCCGCGGGCCTGTGCGTCGGCCATCGTCGCCCGGGCGACGGGAACTGCCAGCAGCGTCGGCGGGCCGAACGCGGCCACGGCGGCCGCCCGCAGCGCCGCGTCTCGCTCGAGATGGGCGCTGAGGTGCGGGCGCAACGCCGGCAGGCGCGCCGCCAGGGAGGCAGCCACCTCGCGATCGAGCACTCGCACCAGCCGCGCCGGCACCTCGCCGACCGTGGCCACGGCGTTCTCGGCTCCGAGGAACGGCAGCACCCCGACGTCGTACCGATCCTGCCCCTCGGCCAGGAGCGCCACCCAGGGCCGCCGGGCGTGGCCGACGAGCCGGGCGTGGGCGATGTCCAGCCCGCAGGCGACGACTCCGCTGCAGCGCCGCAGCTCCGACACCACCGGCCGGTCGAGCGGCGCCAGCAGCCGCCGCTCGCCACCCCCGGCGAGCAACGCGGCCGCGACCGCATCGACCAGCGAGCGACGACCGACGAGCGCGAGCGGCCCCGCCTCGCGGAACTCCTCGCGATAGAGACCGGCCAGGGCGAGAATCGGGGGCGCCACCGACTGATTCTAGGTCGGTGTCATCTTCGCGGCACGGGCCGCGATCAGCGCTTTGCGAAATCCCAGCTCAGCACCGTCACCGGCGTGATCACCGCCAGCTGGTAGCGCTCCGTGGCCGGCGCGGCGGCGCCGGCTGCTGCGTCGGCACCGATGTAGCGGGCGTCGATCCGCTGCGCGTACTGCTCGACGACGGCCGGGTCGGTGCGCACCTCGGCCGTCCCGCAGCACATCACGGCACGGACGGTGCCGGCCGCACCCTGGTCGGGGCGTTCGTCGACGTGGACGAGCAACGTCACCCGTGGGTCGCGCCCGATATTGCGGAGGTGACGACGGCGCTCGCCCAGCGTGATGTAGAAGACACCGTCTGCAAACAGGTACCAGATCGGCGTCAGGTGCACGAAGCCGTCGGACCGGTGGGTCGCGAGACTGGCGACGTGCGGCCCCTGCAGGAAGGCGGCGATCTCGGCGTCGCCCATCGCGTTGGCCTTCGTCGCCGTCCAGAGCGGCGCGTCCTCGCTATCGGCGCCCACGGCGTCTCCCCTCGATCATCAGCGCGCCGATGCTACCAGCCGTGCGCCGGTGCCATGGCTACGTGGGAATGTGACACCATCGAGGCCATGAACGACCTCGAGAGCAGAGTGGTCGCCGAGATCGCGGAGGGGCGGGACGACCTCGTCCGCCTCGTCACCGATCTCGTCGGCTTCGATACCACCGCCCGGAACACCGGTGACCCGCCCCGCCAGGAGGCTGACCTTCAGACCTACCTCGGGAAGCGCCTCGCCGCGCGCGGCGCCGCGATCGACATCTGGGAGCCGACCAGCGCCGATGTCGCCGGCTCGCGCCAGGTCGAGCCGGGGCTGGAGTTCGCCGGTCGCCCCCAGCTGGCGGCGACCATGGCCGGCGCGAGCGGTGGCCGCTCGATGATGCTGAACGGACACATCGACGTCGTCACGCCCGAGCCGGTCGAGCGGTGGACGAGCGATCCCTGGCGCGCCGAGGTGCGGGACGGGAACCTGTACGGCCGCGGCACGTGCGACATGAAGGGCGGCATCGGCGCGATGGTCTACGCGGCCGAGACGCTCGCAAGGATGGGCGTCCGCCTCGGCGGCGACCTCATCGTCTGCACCAACACGGACGAGGAGTCGTCCGGAGCCGGCGGGATCGCCTGCGTCGCCCACGGCGTCCGGGCCGATGCCGGCATCTGCACCGAGCCGACCGGCTTCGAGGTGTGGACCTGCAGTCGCGGCTCGCTGACGCCGATCGTCGAGGTCGAGGGCCGTCCCGGCCACGCCGAGCTGACGCAGCGGCACTGGCGGGAGGGCGGCGCCGTCAACGCGATCGAGAAGATGGGCATCGTGCTCGACGCCTTCGCCCGCCTGCGCGAGGAGTGGCGCACCCGGCCCGACATGCAGCACCCGATCCTGTCGCCGACCACGATCACCCCGACCGTTATCAGCGGTGGCGAGTGGATCGTCACCTACCCGGCGAGTTGCTCGGTCACCTCGATGCTCAACTACGGGCCCCAGAACGCCGACGCCGATGGCTGGGGCACGGCCGTCGAGCGCGAGTTCGCCGCGTGGCTGGCCAATGTCGCGACGGCCGATCCCTGGCTGAAGGAGCACCCGCCGCGCGTCACCTGGACGATCGACATCCCGCCGTTCGAGGTGCCGCCGGAGCACCCGATCATCGAGACGATGCTCCACGCGTCGGCCTCCGCCGGCCGCGATGTCGGCATCGGCGGTCTCGACTCCTGGTTCGACGCCGCCACCTTCACCAGGTTCGGGAGCACGCCCATGGTCGGGTTCGGGCCCCGCCACATCGACAACGCGCACTCGATCGACGAGTTCGTGCCGGTGGACGACCTCGTGACGTGCGCCCAGGCGATCGCCCTGGCGGCCATGCGGTGGTGCGGCGTGGCCTCCTGAGGCGATCGGGGGTTCGTGCACTTGGACATGTCGTCTCGTGCACTTGGACACGTCGCGCCGTGCACTTGGCCACGCCGTCCCGTGCACTTGGACACGACGCCCCGTGCACTTGGACACGACGCCCCGTCCACTTGGACGTGTCGCGCCGTCCAATGAGGCCCTCGTGCTACCACGCTGGCAGGGGGCCTCGGGCCGGGAAGGTGTCGAGAGGCCGGGAGCGATGTAGGGTCAGACAGAGCATGGGACACCGACCAGGCATCGCACTAGCCCTCATGGGGCTGGCCCTCGTCGCTCCGCCGGCGGCAAGGGCGTGCGTCACGGTGGGTGTCTACGCCGATGATCCGCGAACCGCGGTGCCGGCGCTGCGTGCGGCGGTGGGGCCGCGGGTGACGGCGCTGTCGGTCTACGTCGAGGGCAGCCAGAAGGTGTCGGCGGCGGATCTGCGGGTCGCGCGGCTGCGGCACCTGCGGTTGGTCGTGACGTGGGAGCCGTCGCGGAGCCACGCGCTCACGCTGATCACGCACGGCCGCTTCGATCGGTCGCTGCGCCGTCTCGCGGGTCAGCTCGCGGGCCTCTCCCCCGCGCCCGTCCTCCGGCCGATGCCGGAGATGAACGCGAACTGGACGGCCTGGTCGCCGATCGCGCACGGGGTGCGGGCGCGGGCGTACATCGCCGCGTGGCGCCACGTGCGGTCGGTCGTCCGTAGCGCCGGGGCCCGCCGGGTGCGTCTGCTGTGGTCGCCGTACGCACGGAGCGTCCCGGACACCGACGCCAACCAGATCGGGCAGTTCTGGCCGGGCGAGTCCCAGGTCGACCTGGTGGGCGCGTCGGGCTACAACTTCGGCACGACCGGCGCGCTGGCCTGGAGCTCGCCGGACGAGATCTTCGCAGCCGCCTACGCCACCATCGAGGACCTCGGCGCGAAGCCGTTCTGGATCGCCGAGACCGCATCCACGTCGATCGGCGGCGACAAGGCGGCCTGGATCGACCAGCTGGCCGGCGCGACGGCGAACATGCCCGCCCTGCGGGGCGTGCTGTGGTATCACGTCACCGACGCGGACGGCGACTGGCGCGCTACCGAGACGGCGCAGACGACGGCGGCCTTCGCCCGGCTCGTCAGCCGCGCGTGCCGCTGAGCGTGGGCTGCCGCTGCGGCTGCACCAGGTCGTGCTCCGCCAGGCGCGGCGCCTGCGGTACGCCGCCACGCACCTGCACGGCCAGCAGCAGCCCGACCGCGATCAGGTTCGTCACCGTGTTCGAGCCGCCGTACGTCATGAACGGCAGGGGGATGCCGGTGGTCGGCATGATCCCGAGCGTCATGCCGACGTTCACGAACACCTGTGCGACGAGCATCGCCGCGACGCCCGCGGCGATGAGGCTCTCGTAGAGCGACGCCGCCAGCGTGACGGCCCGTATCGCCCGCCAGGCGATCAGGACGAACACGGCGATCAGGATGGCCGTGCCGAGGAAGCCGCGTTGCTCGCCGACGGCCGCGAAGATGAAGTCGGTGTGCTGCTCGGGCAGGAAGTCGAGCCGGGTGACGGTCGCGCCCTTGACGCCCTGGCCCGTGAGCCCGCCATGTCCGATCGCCGTCTTCGACTGCTGCGACTGGTACGCGGAGTCGGACGCGTTGGCCGGATCCAGGAAGGCGGTCAGCCGCTGCTCCTGGTACGGCTTCAGCACCCGGATGCCGGCGTTCGGAAGCCCGGTGAAGACGAGCCACACGCTGGCCGCTACCAGCGCCAGCAGCAACCCGATCTGGATCATGCGCGCCCCGGCGATGAACAGCACGGTCAGCGCGATCACGAGGTAGACCAGTGACGTCCCGAGATCGGGCTCGAGGAACACGAGCAGCGCCGGCCAGCCGGCGATCGCGAGGCCGGCGACGAACGTGCGCCAACGGCCGGGTGTCTCGCGGCTGCGATCGGACACGTACGCCGCGAGCACGACGATGACGACGATCTTGGCGATCTCCGACGGCTGCAGCGTGAAGCCGGGGAGCGTGATCCAGCGGCTCGAGCCACGTGCGGCGGCGAAGCCCAGCACCGTGATCAGCAGGCCCGCAACCACGACGTAGGCGAACCAGGCGAAGCGCCGGTACCGCTT
Source organism: uncultured Actinomycetes bacterium (assembly GCA_963779685.1). Lineage (GTDB taxonomy): Bacteria > Actinomycetota > Thermoleophilia > Gaiellales > F1-60-MAGs149 > CAVZZG01. The sequence goes on along the minus strand of CAVZZG010000003.1, from coordinate 146,228 downwards.
GGGATCGATGACCGCCACGGCGATCGCAAGCACGGTGCCGATCGCGACGTACGTCAACTGGTGACGGACGACCACCCGGTCGGAGACGCTGGCGATGGTCACGTACGAGTAGCCGAGCGCAATGGCCACGGCTGCGATCAGCACGTAGTCGAGCCGGCGGAAGAAGATGCCGAACGTCATCAGCCGAGGAAGGGGTCGCCGAGTTGGAGCCCGTTGGCGACCTGGGTGGGGTCGCGCGGGATGAGCGTGCCGTCGGGGAGCCGACCGGTACTCCACCCGGTGCCGGAGCGGGTGACGTCGAACGCCCGCTGGAACATCAGCCGGACGGCCCGCGCCGCCGCCACGCCGCCGAGGCCGCCGCGCTCGATGACGCACGCCACCACGTAGCGGGGGTCGTTGATCGGGGCGTAGCCGATGAACCACGAGTAGTCGTCCTGGCCGCCCTTCTGTGCCGTGCCGGTCTTCCCCGCCACCCCGACCGGGAACCCGGCGAAGGCGCGCACCGCCGTGCCGTTGATGTCGTGGGTGACGCCGCGCAGCCCGGCCCGGATGGCCTGCAGGGCGTAGGGATCGATCTTCGGCTTGCCGCGGGCCGGGAAGATCAGCGACTTGACGACATGGCCCTCCGGGTTCCGTACGTCGAGGCCGAGATGCGGCGTGACGAGCGTCCCGCCGTTGGCGATGAGCGCGTAGACCGTCGCCATCTGCAGCGGCGTCACCTGGACGAAGCCCTGGCCGATGGCGGCATTGATGGCATCACCGGTCGTCCAGCGGTTGTTGATCGCGTCGCGGCCGAAGAGCTTCTTCTTGTAGGCCGCATCGGGAGCGACCCCCGATGCATCGGGAATGTCGAGGCCGGTCGACCGGCCGAACCCGAGCCGGCGCATCCACTCGGGCTGCGGCTGGCGCCGGCCGTCCCGGCTGGTGGCGTCGTACAGGCGCAGGCCCAGGCGGTAGAAGTAGGTGTCGCAGGAACGCGTGATGGCCGTGGGGAGCGTGATCTGGCTCCTCGATACGCCCTCGAAGTTCTTGTAGACCTGACCCTTGACGGTGAGCTTGGCATCGCACATCACGGGCTCGTCGACGGCGACGAGGCCGTTCATGAGCGCGGCGATCGCCGTCACCGGCTTGAAGGTCGAGCCAGGCGGGTAGATGCCGTTGGCGGCACGGTCGAGCAGCGGCGCCTCGGCCTGCCGGGCGAAGAGGTGCGTGGCGTACGTCGAGGCCCCGTGACCGACGAGCCGGTTCGGGTCGAAGCCGGGCGACGAGGCCATGGCCCGCACGGCACCGGTCTTGACGTCCATCACCACCATCGCGCCGGCAGTGGCGTGCGAGTACGGCTTGGTCAGCGGCGACGCGCCGATCCGGGCCGTGTGGATGCCGTACGCGAGGGCCGCCTCGGCGGCGCGTTGCATGTTCACGTCCAGGGTCAGGCGCAGGTCGTCGCCGGATGCGGGCGCCGGCGACAGGATCGCCTGCCCCTGCGGCGACCCCATCGCGTCCACGAGCACCCGGAGCGTGCCGTTGCGGCCGCGCAGCCAGCGGTCGTACGTGAGCTCGACGCCGCTGTGGCCGACGACGTCGCCGGCGCGGGCACGCGGGTAGGTGCCGGGTAACTTGAGGTCCTCGGCGCTGACGGCCCCGATCGAGCCGAACAGGTGCGACGCCAGCGGCCCGTTCGGGTAGTAGCGGACGCTGCGCTTGGTGACCTGGATGCCGCGGAACTGGGACGCGTGCTCCTCGATGTAGAAGATGAGCGTGCGCGGCGCATCGCCGATCAGCGTCGCGGGCTCGAACGGCTGCTGCACCACGGCCTGGTGGATCCGGTCCTCGAAGGCTCCCACCGGTGCTCCTGCGATCCGCGCCAGCGCGACGATGGCCGCGTTGTCCTGAGCGCAGCCGCGCCACACCTTCGGAGGCGGCTTCGGCCGGTTCGCCGCCAGGATCTGCTGCGCCCGGCGGTGGCGGCGACGGCCGTGCAGGCCCTTCAGCATCCGCCGTAGCTGCGCGTTGGTGATGCGCGGCGGGGGCGGTGGCTGCGGACCGGGCGTCCGGGCGCAGTCGCGGGCGGCCACGGGATCGCTGGCGAGGTCGAAGGTGATCGCGTCGCCCGCCCGGTTGTCGACCAGGACGCGCCCGTTCGCATCGAGGATCCGCCCTCGCTGGGCCGGCACCTGCACGGTGCGCAGCTCGTTCGCGGTGGCTGCCGTGCGGTACTGGTCGGCGGCCAGCACCTGCAGCACCCAGAGCCGGAAGAACAGCACCGAGAACAGCACCACGGCGATGGCGCCGAGCAGCGCGACCCGAAGCGCCAGCTGCGGCGACTGCGGCCGTTCCTCCCTTGGCTCACGCGACGCGGGGAGCAGCATCACGCGGCCACCGTCGTCGACAGGTCGACGCGCGCGACCGGCTCCTCGCGCGGCCCGAACACCCGGCGCATGGCCGGGAAGATGAGGATCGCGAGCAGCACGTTCAGCATCGCGGTCGGCACGGCCGCGAAGAAGAGCAGCGTCGAGATCGACGGGCCGGAGCCCACCAGGACGGCGACGACGAGCTCGCTGAGCGCGGCCGCCAGCGACGCCAGCGCGACCAGCACGAGGGGCCGCAGCACGGCCCGCCGGCGCAGGCGCTCGCCGCGGACGCCGACGAGGTAGCCGACCAGCGTGAGTGTCAGGGAGGTCGTCCCGACGACGCCGAGGCCGAGCGCATCGAGCAGGAGGCCGCCCGCGAAACCCGCCACGGCGCCGGCCACCGGCCCGCGCAGGAGGGCCAGCGACACGACCACGATCACCACGAGGTCGGGCCGGCCGCCGAGCACTGCCAGATCGGTGGCGACCGTGACCTGCAGCAGCACCGCGAGTGCCAGCACGAACGCGGCCAGGGTCACCACGGCCGCACCCCGGGCGAGGCGGCCGAGCCGTCCGGCCCTCACGTCCCCGCCCCTCTGACGAGGACGATGACGGTGCGGAACGCCGTCAGGTCCGCCCACGGCGTGACCTGGATCGTCTTGTAGTTCTCGGTGTCCGACTGGGAGACGAACGAGACGATGCCGATGCCGAGCCCGGGCGGGAAGTAGGACCGCCCGACGCCGGGATCGATGAAGCCCCGGGTCGTGACGAGGTCGCCCGCGTTCACCGAGTACCGCTTCGAGACGAAGTCGAGCACCTCGGTCGAGGCGTCGCCGGGGTTCGGCTTGAGCACGCCGTCGGCGCCGACGCGACCGGCGACGGTCGCGGTGACCGCCATCGACGGATCGGACAGCAGGGTCACCTCGGCGGTCGCGCCGGTGACGGCCGTGACGCGGCCGATCAGCGCGGCCCCGTCGAAGCGCTGGGTCGCGACGCCGGTCACGACCGGGTCTCCGACGGCAACGCCGGCCCCGCTTCCCTGGTCGATCAGGACCTTGCGGGCGTAGAGCGCCGGCGAGCGGGCGATCACCTCGGCGGCCCGGGCGGCGTAACCGGCACGCGAGGGGAACGCGGGCGACCGCACGTAGCGCAGCTCCGCCTCGAGCTCGGCGGCCGTCAGCTGGTTGGTCTGGAGATCGGCGAGCTCCTGACGCAGACGCGCGTTCTCGCGCTCGGCGTCGTCACGCTGCCGCTGGGCGTTGCGGGTGTCGTGCCACCAGGCGGCGGCGTCCCGGAACGGCTGGGCGACTCGCTGGACGACACCCTCCGCGGGCGAGACCGTGGAGTCCATCCAACGTTGGGCACGGTGAAGCGACCCGCCGTCGCCCTCGCGGAAATAGACCGTCACAAGGGCGAACGAGGCGAGCAGGAGGACCGCGAGAGCGGCCAGTCGGTACGCGCGTGGGTTCCTCGGCATCCCCTCGGCCGGACACGGGTGCGGACCAGGCCCCAGCCGGTGGGAGTGTAGCCCGGGGGGTCTCGGGGGCCCCCGTCAGCGTTCGCCGGCCGCAGCCAGGCGGCTGGCGACCTCGAGCCCGGACCGTTCCAGCACGCTGATCGGGACGGTGCGGAGACGCAGGAACCGGCACCGGTCCCAGCGCGACAGGAGGTGGAGCTCCCACGACGCCCGCCGGAGCTCGGCATCGGCCTCGAGGCGCGCCTCGCGCCGCTTCGACCACTCGGCGGCGAACCCGGGCGAGGATGCATCGAGCCGGTCGGCCGCAGCATCCACGGCGCCGAGCGGATCGTCGCGGAACCCGTGGCGGCGCCGGCGGGCGCAGCGCGCCGCCTTCCGCGCCGCGATGGCCCCCTGGCGCCTCGGCACGCACGCGCGCGCCTGGTCGAGGAGGGCGGCCACGTCGCGGCTCGCGTGCCGGCTGGCGGCGTCCGTGATGTCCGCCAGATCGAACAACTGGTCGATGTCGGCCCGTCGGTGGACGTCATCGGCCTCGAGCGCGCGGGCCAGGGTCGCCTCGACGGCGGTACGCAACTCGCCGCGCCTCCTGCTAGCCGACTCCTGGCGGCGGAGCGCGACCACGCCGGGGTTGAAGTCCGACACCGGCCAGCCACGGACGAAGCTGACGGCGAGCATCGTCAGGAACATGATCAGGAGCCCGGCCGCCGCAGCCATGCCGTGCAGGAGGTCGTAGCGGATCGCACTCAGGAAGAACGCGCAGAGGGCCGCGACGGCGAGCCCCTTCAGCAACGTCCATCCAAGCGTGCGCATCATCGAAGCCTGCCCGCCGGCGACCGAACCGGGGATCCCCCGTTGGGGGGGCCGTCGCGCCGGACGCCGGGTCAATCCGGGAAGTGGCAGGCGACACCGTCGACCAGGGCCGGGCGCTCGCTCAGGCAGCGGTCGGCCACCTTCGGGCACCGGGTCGAGAACGGACAACCGGTGGCCGCCGCGGTGGCCACGCCGTCCGGCAACCGGACGCGGGCGTCGAGCCGCCGCTCCGCCGGTGACGTGCCCGGGATCGCCGACACGAGAGCCTGGGTATAGGGGTGACGCGGTCGCGCGGCGACCGTCGCGGCCGGGCCCCGCTCCATGATCGACCCGGCGTAGAGGACGACCACCTCATCGCTCATCCGGCGGACGACGTCGAGGTCGTGGGAGATGAACAGGTACCCGAGCCCCTGGTCGCGCTGCAGCGTGAGGAGCAGGTTGAGGATCTGCGCCTGCACCGACACGTCGAGCGCCGAGGTGGGCTCGTCGCACACCACGATCTGCGGCTGCAGGGCGAGAGCGCGGGCGACGCCGACCCGCTGGCGCTGCCCGCCCGAGAGCTCCCCCGGCGACGTCGATTCGGGCACGCCCTCGAGACCGACGAGGTCGAGCAGGCTCCGCACCCTCTCCCGGTCGCGCACGCCGTTCGCGCGCAGCGGCTCGTCCACCACCTGGCCGATGGTGAACCGGGGATCGAGCGAGTCGTAGGGGTCCTGGAAGACCATGGAGACGGCCCGGCGGACGTCGCGCAACCCCCGCGCCGAGCGCGGGTAGCGGGCGCCGCGGAACCGCAGCTCGCCGGCGGTCGGGCGCTCGAGGCCGATCACGAGCCGCCCGGCGGTGGACTTGCCGCTGCCCGACTCTCCGACCAGCCCAATGGTGCGCCCGACCTCGATCGTCAGCGACACACCGTCCAGGGCACGCACCGGCCCGTAGCGCTTCTGGACGTCGACCAGTTCGATCACGACAGCAGGTGGCAGGCCGCCACGTGGTCGGCGCCGACGCTGCGGGTCGCGGGCATGGTGGCGCTGCACGACGCCACGACAACGGGACAACGGGGATGGAACGGGCAGCCCGGCGGGACCTCGCCGGCGGGCGGCTGGCCGGCGATCACCGTGAACGGCTCCTTGGCGGCAGCAGCATGCTGCGTGCGGACGGCGTCGAGCAGGGCCCGCGCATATGGATGAGCCGTCCTGGCGAAGACGTCGAGGGCGGGGCCGTGCTCGACGATCCGGCCGCCGTACATGACCGCGACGGCGTCGGCGATCTCGGCCACGACGCCCATGTCGTGCGTGATCCACAGCACCGTCAGGCCGAAGTCGCGCTGCAGGTCGCGGACGAGCGAGAGGATCTCCGCCTGCACCGTCACGTCGAGGGCCGTCGTCGGCTCGTCGGCGATCAGGACCGATGGCCGCAGGGCCAGCGCGATGGCGATCATGACCCGCTGCCGCATGCCCCCGGACAGCTCGTGCGGGTACAGCGTCGCGACGTGGCCGGGCTGCTGGATGCCGACCCGGCGCAGCAGGTCGACCGCCGAGCTCATCGCCGCCCGGCGGGTGGCGCCGGCGCGCAGCTCGAAGACCTCGGCCACCTGCCGTCCGGCGGGCACGACCGGGTTCAGGGCCGCCATCGCGTCCTGGGCCAGGTAGCCGACCAGCCGGCCGCGCGCAGCGCGCAACTCGTCGCCGGCGAGCTTGCCGACGTCGACGTCGCCGACGCGCACCGTGCCGGTCATGGCGGCGCCCGGGGGCAGCAGGCGCGAGGTGGCGAGCGCGAGCGACGACTTGCCCGATCCGGACTCACCGACGAGCGCAGTCGTCGTGCCGGGCGGCACGGCGAGGGTGACGTCGCGCACGGCCTCGAACGGGCCATAGGTGACGCCGAGGTGCTCGAGCGTGATCACGAGGACTCCGCACGGGTGCGAGGGTCGACCATCGCGCGCACCACATCGGCGACCAGGTTGAAGGCGATGACGACGATCGCGCCGATGATGACGGTGCCCATCAGCAGGGGCCGGTCGAGCTGGTTGAAGGCATCCTCGGCGGTGACGCCGATGCCGGGCCACGCGAAGACCTGCTCGACGAAGACCACGCCCGACAGGTAGATGGCGACGTCGAGGCCCGCGAGCGTGATGGCGGGCGACAGCGTGTTGCGCACCACGTGACGGCGGATGATCTGGTGGCGGGTCAGGCCCTTCGCGACCGCCGTCCGGGTGTAGGAGGCCGACGTCGCCTGGCGGACGGCCTCCGACACGACGGCGGCGTAGTACGGGATGCCGAACAGGCCCAGGGTGATCGCCGGCAGCACCAGCTCGTGGATCCCCGGCCCGCCCGACAGCGGAAAGAGGCCGAGCCGGTAGGCGAAGACGAGCAGGAGCATGAAGCCGAGCGAGTAGGCAGGGATCGAGAGCAGGATCACGTTGCCCGCCGCGAGCATCCGGCTCCGGCGCGGTCGCAGTCCGTCCCAGATACCGAGCGAGCACCCGAACACGATCTCGATCGCGAGCCCCGTCATGGCAAGCAGGACGGTCGCGGGCAGCCGCTCGAGCAACAGGTCCGACACGGGCCGGCGCTTGACGTACGAGACGCCGAGGTCGCCCTGCACGATCCCCGCCGCGTAGCGGAGGAACTGGACCGGGACGGGATCGTCGAGGTGCAGGTTCTGACGGACGATCGCCAGCGTCTCAGGGGTCGCGCGGGGCCCGGCCACGCGCCGCGCCGGGTCGCCGGGCACGAGGAACTGGAGCGAGAACGTGAGCAGGATGACGCCGAGGATCGACACCAGCCCGAGCACGACCCTGACGGTCAGATATCGAGCCACGACCCGCGCCAGTTGATCTTGTTGCGCCGGGCGACGGCCTCCGCGATCAGGACGAACGACAGGATCGTGAGCACGATGCAGAGCAGCGGCACGAGCAAGAGGTGCGGCGCGTAATCGATCGCGTCCTGGCCCGACTGCAGCATGTTCCCCCACTCCGGCGCAGGCGGTTGGATGCCGGCGCCGAGGTACGAGAGCCCGGCGCCGACCGCGACGACGGACGCGGCGTTCAGCGCGCCGACCGCGAGCAGCATCGCCGAGAGGTGCGGCAGGATGTGCCGCCGGACGATGGTGGGACCCGAGACGCCGGAGGCGACTGCCGCCTCGACGAAGGCCCGGCGGCGGAGGGCGAGCGTCTCGCCGAACACCAGCCGCGCCGTCCATGCCCAGTAGAGCACCGTCACCACGATCACCAGGCCGGTCACGCCGGTGCCGAAGATGCTCGCGAGCGCCAGGCCCATGATCGCCGTCGGGATCGCCAGGAAGACGTCGGTCAGCCGCATCAGGCCCTGCTCGGCCGCACCCCGGTAGAACCCCGCGATGACGCCGACGATGGCCCCGAGCATCACCGACGTGAGGTTCGCGATGAACGTGATCGCGAGGCTGGTCCGGCCGCCGTAGGCGGCGCGGGCGAGCATGTCCCGGCCGATCTCGTCGGTGCCGAGGAGGTGACCGGGAGCGCCGACCCCGAGCGGCAGGCCGTCCGGTGTCAGTCCGTCGATCGGCGTCGCGTAGGCATCGCCGAAGAGCGGGGCGCAGAGCGCGAACAGGATCATGAGGCCGAGCAGGACGAGCCCGGCGACCAGCGTCGTCGGACGCCGCCGCCGGGCCTCGCTACGCGACCCAGAGACGGTCGTAGTAGGCGCCGTAGACACCGTTGTACGTGAAGTTCTGCAGCTTCTGCAGGTCGACGCCCATGAGCCAGTTGACGGACTGCAGGTAGACCCCCGGGGCGTCGTCGAAGATGACCTGCTCGACCTGGGCGAGCAGCTGGTCGCGGGCCGCGGCGTCGGTGGTCTTGCGGGCCTGGGCGGTGAGCGAGTCGACCTGGGGGTTCGAGTACTTGGTGTAGTTGGCCGTCCCGCCGGTCTCGTAGTACTGGCTGATGATGTCGATCGCGGTCGGGTAGATGAAGTAGTACGAAGACACCCAGGCGTCGCACTTGCCCTTGGACACGAGCTCGTTGATGGCGTCGCCGGAGGCCTGCTTGATGGTGACGTCGAAACCCGCCTGCTTCCACTGGTTCTGGAGCACCTGGCCGATCTTGATGTCCTCGGGATAATCGGTGTCGACCCAGAACTGGAACGACGGCGGCGGCTCGCCGGCTGCCGCCAGCAGCTGGCTGACCTTGGCGGCGTCGTGGTTGTACGGGGTGAGCGTGCGCGGCAGGGGCAGGCTCTTCGGGAACGGGGCGCCCCAGTTCTCGGCCTCGGCGCCGGTCACGCGGCCGAGTGCGTCGCGGTCGGTGGCATAGTTGAGCGCGAGCCGGATGTTCTGGTTCGCGAACCCCTTGACGCGCCGCTGGTCGAGATTGACCCAGCGCTGGGCCCACAGCGGCTGCTGGAAGATGTCGTTCTTGAGCGCGTCGTTCAGCTTCATCTTGGCAAGCAGCTGGGCGTCGAGGCCGTCGGCGAGGAGCTGCACGTTGCCCTTCTCGAGCTCGAGCAGCTGAACGCTCGAATCGATGCCCCAGCGATACTCGACGGAGTCGAGATAGGGCAGCGGCTGCCAGTGATAGCCCTCGTGGCGCTGGAACAGCATGTTCTGGCCGGCCGAGTCGTACTTCGCCAGCCGGAACGGGCCGTTGCCGACCACGTTCGTCGAGAAGTCGGCTCCGAACTGCTGGACGGCCTCCTTCGGCACGGGCGCCATGAACGGCTGGGTCAGGGCGTACAGGAACGTCACGTCCGGCTGGGTGAGCGTCACCTCGAGGGTCATGTCGTCGACGACCCTGACGCCCGTCAGCTCGGTGGCCTTGCCGTCGAAGAGCTCGGAGGCGCCCTTGATGGTGTAGATGTAGCTCGACGCCCAGCTCTCGAGCTTCGGGTCGAGCACCCGCTCCCAGGCGTACTTGTAGTCCGCCGCCACCACGGCCCGGCCGTTGTGGAACGTGACGCCCTTCCGCAGCGGGATCGTGTACACGAGCCCGTCGCTCGAGATCTTCGGCATGTCGGCCGCGCAGTTCGGCTGCGGCGAGCTGTCCGTGCCGTAGGAGTAGAGCGGCGCGAACGTGAGGTTGCAGATCGAGTCCCACGCCGTGCCCGAATAGCCGATCGCCGGGTCATAGGAGTTGCCCTCCACCGACCAGGCCACGACGGCGCTGCCGCCGCGCTTGCCACCGCCGGCGGGCGGTCCGGGCACCTTGGACAGGTCGGCGCCCGGCACCGTGCCGGAGCCGGTGCCCGACAGGGCAGGCCCGCTGGACGTCGGTGGTAGCTGCGACGACGAGCCGCCGCAGGCCGCGAGATAGAACGCGAGCATGCCTGAACCGGCGCCTGCGAGCAGCGTCCGGCGGTCGATCGGTCGCCATCCTGACTCTTGCATCAAACCTCCCGTGAGCCGCGATCCTACCGGACGCTGGACGCAACGGCCAGTCCCACCTACCGTGACGGGCGTGACGCACCTCCTGCCGGCCGACGGAACCTGGCTCCGGTGCCAGCTTCACGCCCACACGACCAACTCCGACGGCGACGCGACGCCGGCCGGGCTGTGCGACCACTACGCGCGGGCCGGGTACGACGTGCTGGCGATCACCGACCACTGGCACGTCACCAGCCACGAACGCGACGGCCTGGTCGTGATCCCGTCCAGCGAGCTGTCCTCGCGCTGCGACGCGGCCGTGCGGGAGGCCGAGGTGCTCGCACTCGGCGTCGCAGCGCTACCCGAGGTGCGCGACTACTTCGAGACCATCGAGGCGCTGGCGGCCTGGATCCTTGCCGAAGGCGGTGCGCCCTACCTGTGCCATCCGTACTGGAGCGGCATCGAGGCCGAGCACTACCTTTCCGCCCCATCACTCGTCGGGCTGGAGATCTACAACGCCGGCTGCGAGGTCGCGCAGGGCAACGGCCTCTCGACGGTGCACTGGGACAACGTCATCCAGGCCGGGACGCTGGCGTTCGGCGTCGCCACCGACGACTGCCATTACCTCGGGCAGGACAGCCGGCACGCCTGGACCTTCGTCTCGGTACGCGAACGGAGCCGCGAGGCGGTGATCGCCGCGCTCCGCGAAGGCCGCGCCTACGGCTCGACCGGACCGGAGATCGACGCCATCGAGCTGGACGGCGATGCCGTGGAGGTTCGCTGCGCCCCGGCCCGCACCGTGCGCATGCGCTCCGGGCCCTGGGACGGATGCTCCGTTCACGCCGACCGCTACCTGCACCCCTGGCTCGGCGAGATCACCGGCCGCGCACCGGACGGATCGATCACCGCCGCCCGCTTCGAGCTGCCCGAGTACTGGCGCTGGGGCCGTATCGAGGTCGACGGTACCCACGGAGGCCGCGCCTGGTCGAACCCCTTCGGGTTGCCCGGCGAGCCGCCGGCCGCCGCCTACTTCGCCGACTCGCCGGCGGGCGTCCACTAGCCCCGAGTCCGTGCACTTGGACGGCGCGCTACGTGCACTTGGACGTCCCACCACCGTCGCAAGTGCACCGCCTCTGGCGACGCCGGCGCCCCGACGGAGAGCTCGGCGAGAGTTCGCCCCGGCTCGCAGAGCCGGCCGGCGAACCGGCGCGGCAATGGGCGTGTCCGGTAGGCCGGTCAGTCCGTTCGATCCGCGAGCCATGCGGTGGCGAAGCGGACGGCGTCGTCGGGCGTGGTGACGACGCCGGCAGCCTGCTCCTCCTGCACGGCTGCGACCAGTTCGCCGAGCACGGGTCCGGGTTCGAGGTCGATGCGAGCGGCGAGTTCGTCGGCGGGGAGCACGAGGCGTAGCGGGAGGTCGCCGAGCGTGATCAGTGCGACGGCCATGTCCTGGGCGAGCTGGTGGTGGCGGCGGAGTCCGCGCAGGCGGGTCAGCTCGCCGCGGGTTGCGAGGCGGTCGCCGAGCGAGAGCACGACCGCGGCCAGCGGTGCGGGCGACGTCCGCACCGCGTAGCGGTAGGTGGTCCTGCCGGAGAGCGGGCGTTCCTTGACCAGGAATCCGAGTGCGAGGTGGGAGCCGACGAGGCCGGCGACCAGCTGCCGGAAGGCGCGCGAGGTGTTGAACCGGCCGAGCAGGGGGCCGCACATCTCGGCGCCCCTCGTCTCGTGCCCGAAGAACTTGATCGCGCCCTCCGGCGTCTCGGTGCGGGTCAGCGGCTTGGCGACGTCGTGCAGCAGCGCGGCCCATCGCAGGGCGCCGCCGACGTCGACGGCGCCGTCGATCGGCGCGGCCAGCGCCGATGCGATGGCGCTGGCGCCGGGTTCGGGGAAGTAGTGATCGAGGTTGGCGGCGATGTCGGCCGTGCAATCGACGACGTGCAGGGTGTGCGTGAAGACGTCGAGGTGGTGGTAGCGGTTCTGCTCCACGCCGCGGAGGGCGGCCACCTCGGGCAGCACGGCCGCGAGCACGCCGAGCCGGTCGGCCAGCTGCAGCGCCGACGTGGGTTCGCGCTGGATCAGCAGCCGGTGGAACTCCGCGAAGAGCCGCTCGCCCGCGGCCTGGGGGGCCAGGTGAGCGTCGCGGGCCGCCACCCGGAGGGCCTCCGGCGACGGTTCGAACCCCAGCTCGACCGCGAGTCGCGGGAGGCGCAGGAGCCGCAGCGGGTCGTCGGTGAACACGGTGTCCGACACCGGCACGAGGCGCTCCCGCCCGACGTCGCCGATGCCGTCGTACGGATCGACGGGGGGGCCGCCGGCAAGCGGCACGGCGATGGCGTTGATCGTGAAGTCGCGCCGGGCGAGGTCGGCGTCGAGGGTGCCCGCCAGACCGGTGAAGTCGAAGGTGCGATCGCCGTCCACCACCCGCCACGCGCCATGCCGCTCGGAGAGCGGGAACGGCGACCCGCCGAGGCGCCGGGCGTGGGAGACGGCCGCGGCCCGGGCGTCGCCGGGCACGACCACGTCCCAGTCGAGGACCGGCCGGTCGAGCAGGCGGTCGCGCACCGCGCCGCCGACGACCCAGCCGTCGGCGAGGCCGCCGAGCGCCGACCGCGCCTCGCCGGCGAGCGCTTCGAGCCGATCAGGCACCGAGCACCTCCCGCCGGCCGCGGGGCCGGATCGCGCAGGCGATCTCGTAGCCGTTGGTGCCGGCCGCGACCGCGAGCTGATCGATGCCGGCGCGAGCGGCGCCATCCCGTCCGATCAGGGTGACTTGGTCGCCCGGGCTCGCGTCGAGCCCCTCCGGCAGCACGAGGGCGAGCTGATCCATCGCCACCGCGCCCACCCGCGCCTCCCGACCGCGCACCAGCGCGTGCATGGTGCCGGCCGCCCGCCGCGGATAGCCGTCGGCGTACCCGACGGGCACCATCGCCAGACGCAGCGGGCGGTCGGCGACGATCCGCCGGCCGTACCCGCTCGAGGCTCCGGGGGGCAGATCGCGGATCGCTCGCACCTCGCTCTGCCAGGTCAGCGCCGGCCGGAGCCCGTCGGCGGCCGGGTCCTCGTCGCGCGGCGAGATCCCGTAGAGGGCGATCCCGCAGCGGGCCATGTCGAAGCGGGTCTCCGGCAGGTACAGCGCCCCGCCCGAGTTCGCCAGGTGCCGGGCACAGGTTGGGAACGTCGCCGCCACCTGCCGGAATCGCCGCACCTGCTCGCGGGCGTATGCCGGATCGCGATCCTCGGACGTCGCGAGGTGGCTCATCAGGCCGAGCAGCGAGGTCGCCGCCCGGCCGATCTCCAGGGCGTCCGCCGGCTCGAGGCCCCACCGCCCCATGCCGGTATCGACCTTGACGTGCACTCCGACGCGGGGGACGTCGCGGATCCGCTCCCAGGCGCCCGTGTCCGAGATGCAGACCTCGAACCCCGAGGCTCCGGATTCCTCGCCCGGATCGAGCGGCGAGAGCACGAGGATGCGCGCGTCCGCCGCGACGGCCCGCAGCGCGCGCGCCTCGTCGAGCGTCGCCACCGCGAGTCCGATGGCGCCTGCGGCGAGCGCGGCGCGACCGACATCGGCGGCCCCGTGGCCGTACCCGTCGGCCTTCACGACGGCCCAGACATCGCCGCCGGCGCCGTCCCGCAACCGGGCGACGTTCGACCGCACCGCGGCCGGGTCGATGGCGACGAGCGAGCGCATCAGGGGGTACCGAGCCGGAGCCGGTCGACCAGGTCGGAGGCGATCGGCACCCGACGCGGTTCCGCGGCCAGGGCCTCGCGGGCCGCCGCGAGGTGGGCCACGGCGCCTGCGGCGGCGGCCAGGGCCGGCTCCGCCCCGCCGGCCAGGAGCGCGCCGACGGTGCCGGCCAGCACGTCACCCGCCCCGCCGGTGGCCATCGCCGGCGTGTCGCCGTCGCGCACGGCGAACGACCCGTCGGGCGACGCGATGATCGTGTCGGGCCCCTTCAGCAGGCACACGGCGTCGGCGGCAGCGGCGATCTCCCGGGCCGAGGCCAGGCGCGAGCCCTGCACGTCGCGACCGAGCAGCCGGGCCGCCTCGCCGGCGTGCGGTGTCAGCACGGTCGGAGCGGACCGCCCCGCCACCAGCGCCAGGTCGGTGCCGAGCGCGAACAGCCCGTCGGCGTCGATCAGCAGGGGACACGCGATCGTCGCCACCAGCGCCCGCGCCAGCGCGCCCGCCCCCGCGGTCCGGCCCAGTCCGGGCCCCAGGACGACCGCGCCCGCCCGCACGGCCCGCGCCATGATCGCGTCGAGAGCGTCCTCGCACAGGGCGCCGTCCCGGTCGGCGCACGGCAGCGTCATCGGCTCGGTCAGCTTCACCTCGAGCACGTCGTTCACGCACGCCGGTACCGCCGCCACGACGATGCCGGCGCCGGCCCGCATCGCGGCCGAACTGGCCAGCACGATCGCACCGGTGAGCCCCACCGAGCCACCCACGCACACCACCATGCCGGCGTCGTACTTCGAGCCCGCACGAGCACGGCGGGGCAGCGCGTCGACGGCGCTGCGACCGGCGATGACCCCCGCCGTCCGCGCCGAAAGGCCGGGCGGGATACCGATGTCGACCACCTCGACCAGGCCGGCCCGGCCCATCCCCGGCATCACCCGCAGCCCGGCCTTCTCGGCGTGCAGGGTGACGGTGACGTCCGCCGCGACGCAGGCCCCGGGTACCTCGCCGGAATCCGCGTCGACGCCGCTCGGGATGTCCACGGCGACGACCGGCACGCCGGCGCCGCCGATCGCCGTGATGGCGTCGGCGACCGCACCCCGCGGCTCGCCCGCCGCTCCGGTGCCCAGCAGCGCATCGACGATCACGTCGGCGCCTCCGATGCCCTCGCCGATCGAGGCCGGTCGCGTCACCGGCACCCCGTCCGCGACCGCCGCCTCGTACGCGTCCAGGGCGTCGCCGGTGAAGGGGCGCGATGCGACCACCAGGCACCACGCATCGATGTCCTGGCGGCACAGGGCGCGCGCGGCCACCAGCCCGTCGCCGCCGTTGTTGCCGCCGCCGCAGACACACGCCACCCGCCGGGCCGCCGGGTACTGCCGGCGGACGGCCGCCGCCACCGCCGCACCCGCAGCCGCCATCAGCTCGCGGCCGCTGATCCCGCCGGCGATGGCGGCAGCGTCGGTGGCGCGCATCGATGCGGCGTCGTGGAGCGGCTCTCCGGGGATCGTCACGGTGCGAACTGCTCCTCGACCCAGCGCGCGAGCCCGGCCACGCCGTCGGGCGGTTGCTGGTCGAACCGCCAGGTCGCACTGGAACCGTCCGTCAGGATCACCGTGATCTCGGTGTCGTAGCAGTCGGCGCACCCGGCCTGGCGCAGATCGGCGCTGCCCGGAAGCGGCAGCGAGATCGACGCGGCGGCAGCTGCGAGCCGCGGATCGGACGGCCCGACCTCGAGCGAACGGGTCGTCCCGCCGATCCCGCCCGTCCGCGTGGCCGAGATCGAGGCCACGGCCGCGGGCGTCGTGGTGCCCGCGTCGGCGCGACCGGCCGAGCCCGTGCCGGCGCAGGCCGGGACGACGGCGACCAGCGCGATCGCGGCGAGCAGGCGGAGCATGCACGCATGGTAGGGCGTGCTTTGATACCGGGCCGTGGAGCCCGATCTGGTCGCAGCCATCGACGCCGGCACCACCGGCACCCGCTGCCTGATCGTGGACGGCGCCGGC
Source organism: uncultured Actinomycetes bacterium (assembly GCA_963779685.1). Lineage (GTDB taxonomy): Bacteria > Actinomycetota > Thermoleophilia > Gaiellales > F1-60-MAGs149 > CAVZZG01. Next base: position 130,571 of record CAVZZG010000003.1, on the reverse strand, counting down.
GCGGTGGTGGCGGCGGCCCAGGCTGACCACCGGCAGATCGCGCCGCAGCCGGGGTGGTCCGAGCACGACCCGGTCGAGCTGGCGGCCCGGGCCGACGAGGTGCTCACGACGTCGTTGAGCGGCATCGATCGGCGACGGATCGCCGCCATTGGCATTGCCAACCAGCGGGAGACCACGGTGGTCTGGGACCGCACGACGGGCGAGCCCGTCGGCAACGCGATCGTCTGGCAGGACGCGCGCACTGCGGACCGCTGCGCGGCGCTGGCGGAAGACTCGGAGTGGATCGCGGCGCGCACCGGGCTGATCGTCTCGCCCTACTTCTCGGCCACGAAGATCGGCTGGCTGCTCGACGAGGTGCCGGGCGCCCGTGCAGGCGCCGAGCGCGGCGAGCTGGCGTTCGGGACGGTCGACAGCTGGCTCGTGCACCGCATGACCGGCGCCCACGTCACCGACGCCACCAACGCCAGCCGGACACTGCTCGCCGGGCTCGACGGAGACTGGGACGACGACCTGCTGGGCGTGTTCGGCGTGCCGCGATCCATGCTGCCGCGGATCGTGCCGTCGTGGTTGCCGGGCGGCTACGGCGCCACGGCCGATGGGATCCCGGTCGCCGCCGCGCTCGGCGATCAACAGGCGGCGCTCTTCGGGCAGGCATGCTTCGCGCCGGGCCAGTCCAAGAACACCTACGGCACGGGCAGCTTCCTGCTCGTCAACACCGGTGCGGTGGCCAAGCGCGCGGCGGGCCTCCTGACCTCACCCGCCTACCGGACGCCGGACGGTGTGACGGCCTTCTGCCTCGAGGGCGCGGTGGCGACCACCGGCCGCGCGATCCAGTGGCTGCGGGACGAGCTGGGCGTGATCGAGAGCGCCGCCGAGACCGCCGAGCTGGCGGCCTCGGTGCCCGACTGCGGCGGCGTGTGCGTGGTGCCGGCGTTTCAGGGCCTGTACGCGCCGTGGTGGGACGCGAGCGCCCGTGGCGCCATCCTCGGCCTCAGCCTCCACTCGACCCGGGCACACGTGGTGCGGGCGACGCTCGAGGCGATCGCGTACCTGACGCGAGCGGTCGTCGAGGCGATCGCGGCGAGCGGTCAGCAGGTACCGGAGGTCGCGGTGGACGGCGGCGCCGCCCGTAACGACGTGCTGATGCAGCTCCAGGCCGACGTCCTCGGTCGCCCCGTGGTGCGGCCGGCGATGCTCGAGACGACGGCGCTGGGCGCCGCCTACGCCGCGGGTCTGGCCGCGGGCCTGTGGCGGGACTTCGACGATCTCGGCGCGAGTCACCGGGTCGAGCGCCGGTTCGAGCCGACCTGGAGCGCCGACCGCCGCGATGCCGGGTATGCGGACTGGCTACGGGCCGTCGAGCGCTCCCGTGGCTGGGCCTGACCGGGTCCGGCACGATACGGGCATGGCCATCGCCACTACCCGCATGACGGCCGCTGCAGTGCAGCTCGCCGAGTTGCACGCCGTCGAGCTGCCACAGGTCGACGAGCTGTGCGGCTGCTTCCACGCCGCCCTCGCGCTGCGTCTCCTGGGATTCGCCGACGTCACCCAGGAGCAGGTGGGCGCGCTCGCCGGCTCGAGTCAGTCCCCCGGCCGGTCACGCGACGCCCTGCCCGCCGGAGAGACGGGCCGGGACGCCGACCGGGAGTTCCCGGTGATCGACGAGGCGCACTCCGGCACGGCCGCCTCCGGTCTCGTACGCGCCGTCGCGGCGATCAGCGGCGGGTCCGTGGTCGCTCTCCCGGTGGCCGCACCGTTCCACCCGGCAGCATTGCGTGAGCTGCTCGACATCGCGGCTGCCGCCGACGAGCCAGTCGTCCTGTCGGCGAACATCAACACGGGCTACCTCTGGGGCAGCCACGCCTCGACCCCGCAGATCCTCGCCTACCTCGCAACGGGCGACGACGGCCACGGGCCCGAGCCCGACTGGAAGGTGGGGCACTTCGTGAGCCTGCTCGGCTGCATCGACGGGCCGCGGGGCTCGCTGATCATGGTGGCCGACACCTACCGGTCGCTGGGCAACGACGCGACCTACCTGCAGCCGACCGAACGGGTGGCTGCCGCCATCCGCCGCGACGACCTCGAGACGGCCGGGGGCGTGCTGGTCTACACGGGCTCAGGCGAGGCCGGTCGCCTCGGAGAACGGCTCGCTGCCCGGGGCTTCGTCCTCTCCGTCTGGGACAACGGGTCGCTCGATCTCCTGGCCGAGTAGCCGGTCGACGCGCCTCGCGCGCGACTCCTCGATGTGTGCCCTCACCTGACGCGCCAGATCGCTCGACGCCCGCCGCGCCTGCGTGATCCGCTGGTCGAATTCCGTCATCGCCTCCGCGTCGTTCGACACGGCGCCGCGCGACCCTGCAACGGCAGGGCCTACCACGCCTCGGATACATTTTCGCGATGGATCTCTCCGGGCGGCGGGTGCTGGTGACGGGCGCGAGCCGCGGCATCGGCGCCGCGATCGCCGACGCCTTCGCGGCCCGCGGCGCCCGCGTGGCGCTGGTGGCCCGTAGCACGACCGTGCTCGAGGAAGCAGCGGCCCGGCTGGGAGGCACCGCGCACCCCACCGACCTCTGCGACCCGGCCCAGGTCGCCGGCCTCATCGACCGGATCGAGGCGGACGGCGGCCCGATCGACGTGCTGGTCAACAACGCGGGCGTCGACACCACCGGCGCCTTCTGGAACGCCTCTGCCGACGACCTCGAGCGGACGCTCCGCCTGAACCTGATCACGCCCGCTGAGCTGTGCCGGCAGGCCGTCGTACGCATGCGCGAACGCGGCGCCGGCCACCTCGTCAACGTCAGCTCGCTGGCGAGCAGCGTCAACCTGCCCGGCTTCGCGCTCTACGGATCGAGCAAGGCCGGGCTCTCGCATCTCACCGCAGGCATCCGGCGTGACCTGCGGGGCTCCGGCATCGGCGTCACCCTGGTCGAGGTCGCGCCCGTCGAGTCGGAGATGCTCGACTCGATCACCGCCTACGACCCCACCAACCGATGCTACAACCGCCTCTACCATCTCGGGCTGATGGGCATCGTCCCGGCCGATAAGGTCGGCGCGGCCGTCGCCACCGCCGTCGCGAAGGGCAAGTCCCACGTCCGCCTGCCCCGCCGCTCCGCCCTGGCCCCCGCCTGGGGCGACGTCCCCCGCTTCGTCATCCGCAGCGTGACGCGCGACATCGACGCGGTCTAGCGTCGAGCGGCTGGCGACCGGCGGCCGGGCCCTGCGGGCCCGCCGACGCCGTCCAGCGAGCACCCTCCTCATAGGTGCGCTGGCCGGCGTCGGAGAGGGCTACCGGGCATCGAACATGACCCGCGTGCCGTCAGGGAAGCTGGCTCATCCGTCCAAGTGCACGAGCCGCGTCGTCCAAGTGGACGGCCGGGGGGATCACCTCTCCCCTGGCGACGCCGAGCGCTCCGACGGAGAGCTCGGCGAGGCGTCGCCGCGGCTCGAAGAGCCGGCCAACTCGTGCACTTGCACGACGCGAGCCGTCCAAGTGCACGAGCCGGAACTACGCGCTGAACGTGGGCCGGGCGAAGGCGGCGGCCAGTCGGCCGGCCAGGATCGGCCAGGGCGCGAGGTCGATCGGCAGCTTGGGGACGGTCGAGAGCCGGCCGGCGATGGCGCAGTCGGCGATGGTGAAGTCCTCGAGCGGGGCGAGGAACCGCTCGAATCCGTCCAGGGCTTGTACCAGGGCCGGACGGGCGGCGGCGAGGGCTGGCTCGTCGGCGTGCGATCCGTCGTCGCCGCCGAGATGCGGCGGCACGCGGGCATAGATGGTGGCGAGCTCGACATCCCACAGCGCCGGCCTCACCGAGAGGCTCAGGGCGTCCATGGCCTGGTCGACGAGCGCGCGGGCAGCGGGTGCGGCCGGGTAGAGGTCATCGCGGCCCTCGCGGGTTGCGAGGTAGCGCAGGATGGCGTTCGACTCGTAGAGCGTGAGGTCGCCGTCGGCGAGCGTCGGCACGGTGCCGAAGGGGTGGAGCTCGGCGTACCAGTCTGGCCGCAATGGCCCCGTGCCGACCTCGACCAGTTCGTGCTGCAGCCCGAGTTCGGCGAGCAGGAACTGCACCTTGCGGGCATTGGTCGAGAACCGGTTGGAGTAGAGCGTCAGCATCGGGCTAGTACTTGAAGCGATGCAGCTCGATCAGGGCGGCCTCGTCGTCGTCCTGGTGATGCTCCCACTCCATCCGGCGGATCGCGGCAAGGGTGTCGTGCAGCATGTCGCCCAGGCCCTCCCGCAGCACCGTCGACCCGGCGAACGCCTCGGCGGCCTGGCCGAGGTTCTCGGGCAGGCGGACCGCCCCCTCCAACGCGGCCGGGTCGACCTGCACCGCGTCGGGCAGCACGAGCGACCGCTCGATGCCGCTGGCGGCAGCGCAGAGTACGGCGGCCATGGCGAGGTGCGGGTTGGCCGCGCCGTCGACGGTCTTCAGCTCGACGTTGGCCGCGCGGCCCTCGGCCGAGACGGTGCCCGGGATGAATCGCAGCGCCGCCTCGCGGTTCTCGATGCCCCAGATGGCGTAGGCACCCGACCAGTGCCCGGGCTGGAGCCGCAGGTAGCTCGGCACGCTGGGGGCGGCGACCGCCATCAGGGCCGGGCAGCTCGGCAAGGACGCCGGCGATGGCGGAGCGGCCCTCGGGCTGGATGCCGTCGCCCATCAGGTTTCGGCCGTCGCGCCATAGCCGACAGGTGGAGGTGACAGCCGCTGCCCAGGCCGCCGGCGACCACGACCGGTGCGAAGCTGACCTCGAGTCCGTGACGGCGGGCGATGTGCCGGGCCGTGAACCGCAGGAGCAGGAGGTGGTCGGAGGCTTCGAGCGGGTTGGACGGCGCGATCGAGACCTCGAACTGGCCCGGCGAGTACTCGGGATGGATGGTCTCGACGGGCACGTCCTGGGCCTCGAGCGCATCCAGCAGGTCGACGGCGAAGCCCTCCAGCTCGAACAGTGCCCGGGGCGAGTAGCCAGGGCCGGTGTGGGCCGGCTCGCCGTCGCGCAGGACGACCATCTCGACCTCGAAGGTGGCCTGGACCGAGATATCGAGCTCTCCCAGCCGGGCGATCTGGCGCTCGACCGCGCCACGCGGGCACACCGGCGAGCGCTCCAGTTGCTGGGAGTAGATGTCGACGGGCGCCCAGGCCCAGGCCGGCTGGTGCAGGAGCTGGCGGGCGTGGGCGACGGCCGGGACGAGCCGCGCGTCGCCGCTCGGGGTGTCGAACGGCGGCACGTAGGCGAAGTGTTCGTCGATCGTGACCACGGCCCACACGTCCGACCAGCCGACGCCGCGCTCCGCCACCGACGCCACCCGGCGCGTCGGCACCAGCTTCACACGCGAGATGCCGGCGGGGTCGACCCAGTGCATGGCCAGCGCGCGCACGCCCGCCGCTTCGAGTCGCCGTTGCACCTCGCCAGGCGAACCGGTCATGCCAGCCCGTGGAGCCGCAGGACGTTGCCGCCGAGCACCCCGGCACCGATCGCGTGGGCCTGGCGATCGTCGCACCAGCCCCGTGCCACGGCCGCCGTCAGCACCCGCTCGAGCGCCTCGCGACCGACGTGCGCCGACAGCCACAGCACCTCGGGCTCGCTCGACTCGTCGCAGCCGTAGAGCACCTTGTTGGTCGGCGCGACGCCCAGCAGCAGCTCGAGCAGCTGGTCGAGCGCGAGCGACGACCACGGCATCGTGATCGACAGCTCCAGGTAGACGTTGGGCAGGATCTGGGCGACGTAGGCGCCCTCGGCGAGCCACGGCTGGCCGGAGTGGATCAGCACCACCGGCTGGGTCAGGTGGGCGTGCAGGAACGGGAACAGGTCCTGGGCGCGGGCATGGGCCAGCACGACGTCCGCGTCGCCGCCGCCGCAGTGCACGTGCAGCGGCCGGTCGGTGACTCGCGCCACCTCCATGACGCGATGCAGCAGGCGGTCGCGCACCGGCTTTGCGAGCTCGCGCGACTCCGGCCAGCCGGCGTCACGCCAGTGCCCGAAGGCAGCCCGGGCGTCGCCTGCACTGGTCGGCACGACGTCCAGGCCCGTGCGGTACGCGAGCACCGTCTTGAACGCGACCGCGTCCGCGGCGGCGGCCTCCTCGCACGCAGCCGCCAGCGCGTCTTCGAGGTCGTCGTAGGACGTCGCCCGCTCGCGCAGGGCGGTGATGGCGGGCTCGATCCGGAACACCCGGTGGACGGTCAACCCGCTGTCGGCGCGGAGGTCGTCGAGATCGATCGTCGGCTGCGGGTACCCCTCGTCGCAGACGACGGCCGAGAGCCCGCAGTCGCGCCACAGCGCGCGAAGGTAGCCGGGCGGATCGGCCCGGAAGGCGGCCATGCGCGCGGCACTCAGACCGGCCCGGTCGTCCGGCACGCCCAGGTACGCCGCGAGCCGCCGGGCCATGGTCATCGCCAGCGGCGTCGCGTCGGTCATCCGGCGCATGGCGTCGGCGCCGACCTGTTCGACGAGACCCGACGAGATGAGGCACATGCCCATCATCGTCACGCGATCGAGGAAGCCTTCCGGGTCGCGGCCGAGGACATCGGCGTTGCGCCACGGGTGCATGTGCGCGTCCACGATCGGGACGCCGGACAGCGAGACGGTCACGAGCGGGAGTCTTGCATCGCCGCCCTCAGCGCGCGAGCGGACAGTGGCGCGCGGCCCAGCGCTCGAGACCGTCGGCGTCCCAGAACTCGAGCGCGAACGGGTGATGGAACGGGCAGCGCACCGGGTCGCCCCGCTTCGCGCAGGCGCCGCACACGGCTGCGTCGATGCGCCCGCCGATCCGCCCGCCGAGCGCGGCCACGCGCCGGATGTTCCTCCGCTGCCAGGCCCTCGATCCGCGGCGGCCCCACCGGTTCGGCGAGGGCCGCCGCCGGCGCCGCCGGCATCCGGTAGGCGCTGGCGGCCCGGGCTGCCGACACGAACCCCTCGCGGACGTCCTCTGCGAGCGACGCGGGATCGCGCTCCCTCGGGTCGCCGAACCCGCCGCCGCCACCGGTGATCATCGAGAAGCGGTCGCCTGCCGCAAGTGGCAGCGACGCGAACTTGGAGGGCGAGGCCGCCTCGAAGGCGTGCCAGTCGGCCTCGCCGACGCGCTGCACGAGCAACCGGTTGGGAGCGCCGGCCGCTCCTCCGCGCAGACCGAAGGGCGCGGTCGCGAACCGCTCTCCGAGCGCGCTGACGTCGCAGCCCTCGCCGAGTACCTCGTAGGTGCGGCGCGTGCCGAGGCCGCCGCGGAACCGTCCGGGCCCGCCCGAGTCCTCGTGCAGGGCAACCTCCAGCACGCGCAGGGGAAGGTCCGACTCGAGGGCCTCGACCGGGTAGTCGTTGAAGTTGGAGGTGGGGTTCGGCACCGAGGTCCAGCCATCGCGCCAGCTGGTCGCCCCCCATCCGCCCTCCTGGAAGAAGTAGAAGCCGAACGGCACCCGTCGTTCCGGATCGAAGCCGCCGCCGGCGACGTTGATGCACGTGCCGTACGACCCGGCCGCCACGCGCTCGGGCACCGCCTCGGCCAGCGCCCCGCAGACGGCGTCGATGATCGTGATCGAGATCTCGGTGACGCCGCCGAACACCGGTGCCGGCGGGATCGGGTTCAGGAACGAGCCGCGCGGGATGCGGAAGCCCACCGGCCGGAAGCAGCCGTGGTTGAACGGGATCGCGCCCCCGAGGGTGTGCAGGAACGCGTTGAAGCACGACCCGATGGTGTTGCCGTAGCTCGAGTTGATCGGACCCTCCGCCTGGCCCGAGGACCCCGTGAAGTCGACGACGGCCTCGTCGCCGGTCACGCGGATCTCCACCGCCACCCGGTAGGGCCCGTTGCCCACCCCGTCGTCATCGGCCAGGTTCTCGAACCGGTAGGCGCCGTCGGGCACGGCGGCGATCGCCGCCCGCATGAGCTTCTCGGAATGGTCCTTCACGGCCTGCATCGCCTCTGCAAGCGTGTCGGCGCCGTAGCGCCCGACGAGTGCCTGGATCCGCTGGTCGGCGGTGATGCAGCTCGCCAACTGGCCGCGGAAGTCGCCCAGCTGCGCGCGCGGGAAGCGGACGTTCAGCAGCACGAGATCCATCACCTGACGGCGCTCGACGCCGCCCTCGAACCACTTCACCGGCGGGATCCGGATGCCCTCCTGGAAGATCGACCGGGCCGTCCCGGGGAACCCCGCCACGGCCATGCCGCCCACGTCGATGTGGTGCCCCCGGTTCATCGCCAGGGCCAGCAGGCGGCCCTCGACGAACACGGGCCGGATCACCGCGATGTCGGTCAGATGGCCCCCACCGCGGAACGGATCGTTGACGACGATCACGTCGCCCTCGACGAGCTCCTCCCAGCCGAGCTCCATCATCGCGTACTCGGCCGTGAGCGCCATTGCCGAGAGATGCGACGGGTCGTAGTTCGCCGCCGCCACCAGCTCGGCACGCGGATCCAGCAGCGCGCACGAGAAGTCCCGGCCCTCGACGAACACGGCCGAGGTGGCCGTGCGGATCATCGCGCTGCCCATCTCGGTGCAAATGGACTCCATGGCGCGGCCAAGTACACGGGTCAGGACCGGATCGATCGTCACCGCCGCACCTCCAGGTGCCCGCCGGCGAGCACCGAGAGCGTCTGGCCCGGGAAGATCACGAGCGTGGTGTCGGCCTCGTCGATCACGGTCACGTCGACCTCGCCGTGCCCGTAGAGCGCGACCCGGCGGCGCCCGGCCGCCGGCGCCTGGGGCGCAGCGCCCGTGCTGCGGGGGCCCGGCGCCACGGCGCGGACGCGGACGCCGACCAGCTCGACCGGATCCTCCGGGCGCGTGTGGCCGAAGAGGCGCTGGTGCTCCACCTCGAACCGTGCGGAGACCGCGGCGAAGGTCTCACCCTCGGCGACCGGGATCTCGAGCTCGTGCCACTGACCGGCGTAACGAACGTCGGCCGCAGCCTCGATCGAAGGTGCCGCGAACCCGTCCGCGGCCATCTGCGCTGCCGCGCGCGTCCGCAGCTCGTGCACGGCCGCCGCGAGTCGTTCGGGGTCGGACTCGGTGCGAACCAGATCGAGCACCACGTCGGCCAGCGCAGCGCCCAGGGCCGAGAGCGTCGCGGCGCGCGCGGGTACGACCCCGCGCGCTATCTCGAGCTCGTCCAGCAGTGCACCGAGAAACAGCGGCCCGGCGCCACCGAACGCCACCAGCGGGAAGCCGCGCGGGTCGTGGCCGCGCTCGACCGTGAGCCCGCGCACGAGCGCGGCCATCTCCGCCGCCGCCACGTGCAGGGCCGCGGCCGCGGCCTCGCGCAGGCCCATTCCGAGCCCGGTCGCGACCGGTGCGAGCGCCGCCTCCGCGGCGCCGGCGTCGAGCGTCATGGCACCGCCCAGGAACCGGGCCGGGTCGAGCCACCCGGCCACGATCGCGGCGTCGGTCACCGTCGGCTCCACCCCGCCCCGCCCGTACGCCGCGGGGCCGGGCTCCGCCCCCGCCGACCGCGGCCCGACGTGAAGGCCGCCCGCCTGATCGAGGTGGACGATCGAACCACCACCCGCTCCAATCGAGCGGATGTCCACCACGGGCACCCGCACCGGTATGTCCCACTCGACGGCGTCGAACGGGGCGCGGCCGGCGCGACCGTCGATGATCACGCTGGCGTCGGCCGTGGTGCCGCCGATGTCCAGCAGGATCAGGTTCGGCTCGCCGAGTTCCTCCGCGAGCCGAAGCCCCGCGGACACGCCGCCCGCCGGCCCGGATTTGACGAGCTCCACCGGACGTTCCCGGGCCGCCCGCGCGGGCATCACGCCGCCGTTCGACCGCAGCACGTGCAGCGGCGGACGAAGCCCCTCGGCCCGAAGGCGCTCCTCGATCGCGCCCAGTGCCCGACCGACGACGGGTGCGAGGCCGGCCGCGATCGCGGTCGTCGACGTCCGCTCGTACTCCTTGCGCTCGGGGTTGACCTGGTGGGATTCGAGCACCAGGACGCCTGGCAGCAGCTCGCGCAGCAGGGCACCGGCCCGCAACTCGTGGGCCGGAGCGAGGTAGCTGAAGAGGAACGAGACCGCGATCGCCTCGACCCGCTCGGCAGCGAAGATCGCCGCCGCGGCCGCCACGTCGGCCTCCGCCAGCGGCTCGACCTCCCTGCCGCGCCAGTCGATCCGCCCCCCGGCCTCGAGCCGCAGCCGGCGTGGCACGATCGCGGGCGGCCGCGTCCACTCGTGGCCGAACAGCTGGGGGCGCCAGAGCCGGCGGATGTCGAGCAGGTCGCGGAAGCCGGCGGTCGTGAGGAGCCCGGTGGGGGCCAGCCGGCGCTGGGCCAGCGCGTTCGTCGCCACGGTCGAGCCGAAGGCGAAGGCGTCGATCTCGGCCGGATCGGCGACAGCGCGCAGCGCCTCGAGCACCCCGGTCACACCGTCCGCGGTGGTCGGCGCTTTCGCAGCCCGGAGCTCACCGGCCGCCGTGAGCGCGACGGCATCCGTGAACGTGCCGCCCATGTCGACGCCGACGATCATCCCGTCCGCGACGGTAGCAAGGGGGCTCGGTCATCGCCGCGGCGTGAACGCACCCCGCCAGGGCACCGGGTTCACCGATACTGCAGACCTCCGGCGTCTGGAAGGCCGGAGCAGAGGAGGTCGCGATGAACGGCGTCGTCGTGCGGTACAAGGTCAAGCCGGAACACGCGGATGAGAACCAGCGGCTGGTCGAGCGGGTGTTCGGCGGTCTCAACGCCAGCCGGCCGGAGGGCATCCGGTACGCGACGTTCCGGCTCGCGGACGGGGTCACGTTCGTCCACGTCGCGACGCTCGACACCGCAGACGGCTCGAACCCGCTGACCGCCATGCCGGAGTTCGCGGACTTCACGCGCGACATCGGGCGGCGCTGCGAGGAACCGCCGGACGGCCAGGACGCGACCGTCATCGGCGCCTACGGCGTGTTCGACTGAACAACGTCCCCTTCCCGTCCCTGCGTCGCGCCAGGTAGTCGGCGCAGAGCGCCGAGCCGGGGTCACGGGAGCGGTTCGGCCGGGCGGCGTGCCGTTGACAGGCCGCCCGGCCGATCGACCGATCAGTGGTGGTGGTGGTGGTGCCGGCCGCGGTTGCAGCCGGGGGTGAGGGTCAGCACGCCATTCGTGACGACGCCCTGCGCCTTGAACTTGTCGCCCAGGTTGGGCGTGGTCGGCAGGGTCATCGCGGCCGGGATGACGAACGCGACGGTGGCGACGGTGATGCTGCCGTCGGTCGAGGCGTCGGGCGGGGCCGTGAAGGTCGTGACGGGCCCGGAGACGGCCGCGTGCGGGTCGCCCGAGAGCCAGCTGCCGTGGCGCCAGCCGCGGCCCATGCCGTGCCGGAACGCGTGATGGTTGCCCATTGCGGGGCGAGCCCCGATCCACTTGAGCGTGAACTGGGTGTCCGCGGCCGTGGCCTCCTTGCCGGCTGCCACGACGACGTCGCCGCTGGCCGGAAGGGTCATCCCGGTGGGAACGATGAACGTGATCGTCGCAACGGTGACGGTACTCGTCACCGTTGTCCGTCATCGGGCCGACCGCGATCGCCTTGGCGTAGGGCTTCACGTGGACGGGCTTTGCCGCCAGCGAGACGAGGACCAGCGTCTTGGTGCCGTCGGTTGCGACCTGCTTCGTGACCTTGGCGCAGACGCTGGTGTTGAGCAGCGTCGGATCGATGACGACGGCGTTCGGGTTCGTGACGGTCACGTCGCCGCGGTGCTTGGTCGTGATCACGAGGCTCGAGCCATCGGCGGCGACGCTTGCGAGCGTGCCGCAGACGCCGCGGCCGTGGTGGCCCCAGCCGTGGTGGCTCCTGGCGCTCGCTGCCGGCACGATGGCGAGCATCGCGACGAGCGAGAGCAGGAGGAGCCGGAGAAGACGTTGGTGCATGCAGAACCCCCCAGTCGAATGGTGCTGTGGTTAGAGAGCACGCGTCATCGCGAACCTTGCACAGTAGGACTACTACGTTTTCAGGTCCTTCCGCGCCCCCCTTCGGGGCCATGCAGTGCGAAAAAGCGGGTTTCAGGCCAGCCAGGTGGGCACGTCGAACCGGGCCACGATGTCCTCGACGGTCTCCCGCCGGCGCGTGACGGCGGCGCGGCCGGCGGACACCATCACCGCCGCCGGGATCGGCACGGCGCAGTAGTCGCTGGTCACTGCCTCGCAGTACGACCCGTTGTCGAGGATCGCGATCAGGTCGCCCCGGTGCAGCTCCGGGAGCATGATCTCGTCGGCCACGTCGTCGTCGGCGCAGATCGGCCCGGCGATCGAGACCCGCTCGGTGGCCGCGTCGCGCATCCGGTTCGCGGCTACCACCTCGTGGTGGAACCGGAACATCAGGCGGCGGACGAAGTGGTAGCCCGAGGTGTTCTCGATGTTCACCCACGTGCGCGTCTCCCCGGCTGACGTCCGCGTCTTGCGGAAGCCCACCCGGGCCAGCAGGCAGACCGCGTCGGTGACGAGATACCCGCCGGCCTCGAGGATCAGCTGGGGCTCGCCGAGCTCCCACTCCGTGCATGCCTCGCGCACCGTGCCACCCAGAGCCTGGGCGTAGTCGGCCGCGCCGGGGAAGTCGGTGAGACGACCCGGCCCGTAGCCGTCCGGGTTGCCCACCCGGTAGCCGCCGCCCATGTTGAGGATGCGCGGCGCCACGCCGTGCTCGGCCTTCACGTCGCGGGCCACCTCGAGCGTCTGCTCGGCGCAGCGCTGGTGGCGTCGCACGTCGAGCTCGGGCGTGTACCTGGTGCCGTAGACGGTGAAGCCGAGGTGGTTGTGGAAGCCGGCCATCTCGATGCCGGGATGTCCGATCGCGATCTCCGCGGCGGCCAGTGCATCAGGGGCATCCATGCCGAACTTGCCGAGCCACTCGAACTTGGCCAGGTCGGGATCCTCGGCGACCAGCCGGGCGTTGTCGACGGCGACCCGCAGGCACACGGGCTGCGGCCGCTCGGCCGTCCGGGGTGCCAGCTCGGCCAGCAGCTGCATCTCCTCGAGCGAGTCGACGTTGATGACGCCGATGCCGTACTCCATCGCGAACCGCAGCTCGTGCTCGGTCTTGGAGTTGCCGTTGAAGATGATCCTCGCCGGGTCGTAGCCGGCACGCAGGATCAGCGCCAGGTGGCCGAGCGTGACGGCGTCGACCAGCGCGCCCTCCTGGGCCGCGATGCGGATGATGGCCGGCTCCGGGTTCGCCTTGGAGGCGTAGCAGACCTGCGTCGGTGCGTAGACGCGCCGGAAGGCCTCGGTCAGGCGCCGGTAGTTGGCGCGGATGGTGGACTCGGAGATCACCCACAGCGGCGCGCCGAACTCCTCGGCAAGGGCGACGACGTCGCAGCCGTCGACCTCGAGATGGCCGGCGTCGTTGGTGCGGAAGGCGTCGGGCATCAGGACTCCTCGGGGACGTGGCGGGTGAGAATCTCGTGGCCTTCGGGGGTGACCACGATCGTGTGCTCGTACTGGGCCGACCGGCGGCCGTCGACGGTCACCGCCGTCCAGCCGTCGGCCAGGATCACGGCATCGGCTGAGCCCTCGTTGATCATCGGCTCCACCGTCAGCGCCATGCCCGGTGCGAGCACCCAGTCCACACCGGGGGTGTCGACGTGGGGGACGATCATGGCGCCGTGGAAGAAGCGGCCGATCTCGTGGCCGGTGAACTGGTGGACGACTCCGTACGCGCCGCCGACCTCCGCCTCGATCGCCCGCCCGATGTCGCGTACCGAGCCCCCGGGGCGGACGGCGCCGATGCCCGCTGCGAGCGCAGCCCGGGTGGCCGCCATGAGGGCGCGGGCGGCGCTGTCGGCCGGCCCCACCACGAAGGTCTGGCACAGGTCGCCGTGCATCCCGAAGGCGAAGGCGGAGACGTCGATCTTGACGACGTCTCCGACTGCGAGGACCTCATCGCCCGGGATGCCGTGGCAGATGACCTCGTTCACCGAGGTGCAGATCGACCGCGGGAACCCCTCGAACCCGAGCGGGCTCGGATAGGCGCGGCGGTCGATCAGCGCCGCGTGAGCGATCCGGTCGAGGTCGTCGGTCGTCACCCCGGCCACGATGTTCGCGGCAACCTCCGCCAGCACATCGCTCGCGATCTCGCACGCCGACCGCAGTCGCCGGATCTGCCCCGCGCTCAGACGCTCGGGCCGCCGCGGCGGATCACGCCGGGACGGCCGGGCGATCACCTGAGGCACTTCCCGCACAGCACCGCCAAGCGTACCGGCGCACCGCTACGATCGGTGACATTTCATATAGATCACGATGACAACATTGCAATATTCACTACAAGAAATTCGTCAAACGCCCGATACAGAGATCGTGACGAATCCTCGCCGCCGGAGCCGCCGTGGGCAGGCCATGGTCGAATTCGCGGTGGTCATCCCGATCCTGCTCATGATCCTGCTCGCGATCCTCCAGTTCGGGATCGTCCTGCACAACTACCTCGCGGTGACGCACGCCGCCGACGTCGGCGCCCGCCGGGCAGCGGTCAGCGCCAACGACCCGAACGGCGCCAACAGCGCGATCTCGGCCGCGCGCGCAGCAGCGCCGAACCTGTCCGGGGCGAACCTCGGGGTGACCGTCAGCCCCGGCGCGCCGTTCACGACCGGCAGCGACGTGACGGTGACGGTCAGCTACCCCTACGCCATCGACATCCTCGGCATCGTCGTGGCGTCCGGGAACCTGCAGGGCACGACCGTGACGAGGATCGAGTGACGCGCGTCGCGGCGGCAGACGATCAGCGCGGGCAGGTCGTCGTGCTGCTCGTGATGTCGATCGTCCTCATCCTCGGCGCCTGCGCCCTGGTGGTGGATGTCGGCACCTGGTACGTCACCAAGCAGCGCGTCCAGACCGCCGCCGACCAGGCGGCGCTGGCGGGTGCCAGCGCGCTACCGCAGAGTCCCGACGCGGCCGCCTCCATGGCGCTCGTGCAGGGCAGGAAGAACTACAACGGCGCGACGTTCCAGGTGGACACGCCCTACAACGGCGATCCGAACCAGGTGCGCGTGTCGGCCCGCGTGAACGCCGGCCTGTTCTTCGCGGGGCTGCTCGGCATCGGCCACGTCCAGATCGGCGCCCGGTCGACGGCCAAGGCACATCCCGGCTCGGGCTCGTCCGCCATCTACGCCGGCGACACGGCCTGCGGGGCGAGTACCGGCCTCCTGGTGCGCGTCAACAACATCACGGAGACCGGGATCATCCACTCCAACGGCAGCGTCGACATCCAGTGGCCCGGCGTGCACGGCCCGATCAGCTACGGCGGCCCGAACAACTGCCCGCCGATCGGTGGCAACAGCGGCGGCGGCTCGATCGATCCGACCACCTGGGTCTGGCCCGAGCCGTTCCAGACGAGCGACTTCGCGTGCACGTACACGGCGCCAAGCTTCAATCTCAGCGGCGCGATCCCGCCCGGCGTGTACTGCGCGACGGGCGCCGGTGCAACCGTGGGCGGCGACGCGACCGCGACGATCCGGGTCAACACCGGCGCGAGCGGCAACGTCACGCTGATCGGGTGGAAGGTCACGATCTCCGACCACAACATCAGCCTGGCGCCGAACAGCAAGGGCGTGCTGGCCTTTGCTACCGGCAACATCACGTCGCCGGGAACCGGCGCCATCGACATCAACGGCAACAACATGACCGTCAGCGGCACCATGTTCGCGCCCAACGGCCGGGTCAACCTGAACGGCAACAGCGGTTTCACGGCCAACGCCTTCCTCGAGGGCAAGCAGGTCGAGATCGACGGCAACAACTGGACGCTGAACGGCACCGGCGCATTCGTGCCGGCCGGCATCCCGAGCCTGATCCAGTAGCGTCCGGCAGCCAGGGCACGACCGCTGGCGACGCCTCGACAAGGCATCCCGCGTCCAAGTTGCACGGCTCGCGAGCGCCTGGCAAGAAGCAGGCCCGAGAGGCAGGCTGGTGGCCTGTCCGAGGGCCCGCGACGAAGCCCACCGGCTTTGCCGGTGGGTTCCAGGCGCCGCTCCGCAGCACCGGGAATGCCGGCGAACTTCCGACTCGGACACTAGCTGCTGGAGACCGTCCCGGCGAGCTTGCCCTTGTCGATGAGGTCCCAGGTGGCCGAGATGTGGCGGACGTCGCCGGGCGCGATGGTGCAGGAACCGGAGAAGGACGTCTGTCCGACCTGGTCGACCTGACCGGTGCAGATCGCGCCGCTGGGCAGGTACTCGACCTGGAGCGCGGTCGCGGCGAGCTTGTCGGGATCGACCAGGAGGTCGGCTCGGACGAGTACCCGCTGCTTGCCCGTACCCGAGCCTGCCATCGAGACGATCGCGCGCGAGGCGCCGTTGCGGACGACGATCTTGCCGCTCAGGTCGTCCTTGAAGACGCGCGCGTTCCACTCGTGGCTGGCAGGCTTGAGCGGGCCGAGGGCGATGCCGGCGATCGCCGCCATGGTGGCGAGGCCGAGCGCGGCGACGACGGGCCGGGCCAGCCGGATGCGCCAGGCGAACAGGGCCACGATGGATCCCGTCGCAGCGGCCACCGGGACGAAGAGCCAGGTCGCTGCGCGGTCGGTGCCGGTGCCGAGCAGGTGGATCGTGGCGAGCAGCCAGACCACCAGGGTCAGGTAGTGCATGCGACGCCAGATCGGGTACGGGATGGTGCGGCGCAGGCGGTTCGAGATACCGACGGCGAGCATCAGCTCGGCGGCGATGATCCCGACGCCGGTGAACAGCGGCCGGTAGCGTGATGTGAAGGGGATCACGAGCTCGGAGAGCGAGAACGGCAGCCACGAGTCGATCGCGATGGTCGCGATGTGCACGACCACGAACAGGGCTGCCAGGATGCCGCCGAAGCGGTGGACGTCGGCGACGGCGACGCGAGGCTGGTTGGGGCGGTTGGCGCGGCCGGCGAGCGCGAGGCCGAATGCGACGACGGCGGTGAGCACGGCCCAGGCGGCGATGCCGGCTGCGCGCGCGGCGTACCAGTCGAGCGAACTGTGCGTCAGGTGCATCGCGTCAGGAGGTGCTGCTGGACGGCGTGGCGACGGCTGCCGCCGGTAGGACCCTCGCGTCGGCCGACGCGACGTCCGACTTCAGGACCTGGATGAAGTCGGCCGGTGCCGACAGCGGGCGGGTGGGCCGCTTGGTGTGCCCGCGGGCGGTGTTCGGGACGGCCAGCGCAGCGCCGACGAAGACGCCGCCCGCGATCACCGCGATGACGACCTTCGTTCTCAGCGCCCACGCCTTCGCCTGCGCGACCGCGGCCGTCTGCTTTCGCTGGCTCGCGCCGCCGGGCTGCTTTCGTTGGCTCACGACCCCAGCCTACCCGGCATTTCTGTGACGGAGCTTAGAAGCTCTACGAAGCGGATGAAGGGGCTCGAACCCTCGACCTTCGCCATGGCAAGGCGACGCTCTAGCCAACTGAGCTACATCCGCGTGCGCCCAATGCTACCACGGGCCGCGTTCCGTCATGATCCCTGCATGACTGATGCGCCCGTGATCCGAGCCGCCCGAGGGACTGGACCTCCGGTGCCGGGGCTGGCTCCAGGAGGCGGCGCTCCGGATGCTCGAGAACAACCTCGACCCCGACGTCGCCGAGGACCCCGCGAACCTCGTCGTCTACGGCGGGACGGGCAAGGCCGCTCGCACCTGGGACGACTACCACCGCATCGTCGCCACGCTCCTGCGCCTCGAGAACGACGAGACCCTGCTCGTGCAGTCGGGCCGGCCGGCGGCGGTGTTCCGGACGCACGAGATGGCGCCGCGCGTGCTGATCGCCAACTCCAACCTCGTCCCCGACTGGGCGACGTGGGACGAGTTCCGCCGCCTGGAGGCGATGGGTCTGACGATGTACGGGCAGATGACGGCCGGCAGCTGGATCTACATCGGCACCCAGGGCATCGTGCAGGGCACCTACGAGACGTTCGCGGCGATCGCCGACCGCCACTTCGGCGGTTCGCTCGCCGGCAGACTCGTGGTCACCGCCGGCTGCGGCGGCATGGGCGGCGCCCAGCCGCTGGCGGTGGCAATGCTGGACGGCGTGTGCCTGATCGCCGACGTCGACCCCCATCGGCTCGTGCGCCGTGTCGAGACCCGCTACCTCGATCTCGTGGCCCCGGATCTCGACACGGCGCTGCGCGAGGCGCAGGAGGCGCTGGACGCCGGAGAGGGCCGGTCGATCGGCCTCGTCATGAACGCCGTCGACCTGCATGCCGAGATCGCGCGCCGCGGCCTCGTCCCCGACATCGTCACCGACCAGACCGCGGCCCACGACCCCCTGGTCGGCTACATCCCGGCCGGCTACGCGCTCGACGACGCCGCCGAGCTGCGCGAGAGCGATCCCACCGGCTACATCCAGCGGGCGCGGGCCTCGATGGCGCGCCAGGTCGAGTCGATGGTCGGGTTCCAGGACCGTGGCTCGATCGTCGTCGACTACGGCAACAACCTGCGCACCGAGGCGAAGGCCGCCGGGTACGACCGGGCCTTCGCCTACCCGGGGTTCGTGCCGGCCTACGTTCGCCCCCTGTTCTGCCGCGGCATCGGCCCGTTCCGCTGGGCTGCGCTGTCCGGCAACCCGGACGACATCGCCGCCACCGACGCCGCCATCGCCGAGCTGTTCCCCGACAACGCCAAGCTCCAGCGCTGGATGGTGCAGGCGCGCCAGCGGATCGCCTTCCAGGGCCTGCCGGCCCGGATCTGCTGGATCGGCTACGGCGACCGGCACCGTGCCGGGCTCCGGTTCAACGAGCTCGTGCGCTCCGGCGAGGTATCGGCACCGATCGTGATCGGCCGCGACCACCTCGACTCCGGCTCCGTCGCGTCGCCCTACCGCGAGACGGAGGCGATGCGGGACGGCTCCGACGCGATCGCCGACTGGCCGCTGCTGAACGCGATGCTGAACGTCGCGTCCGGCGCCGCGTGGGTAGCGCTCCACCACGGCGGCGGCGTCGGCATCGGCCGCTCGATCCACTCCGGCGCCCAGTGCGTGGCGGACGGCACGGACGACGGTGCGCTGCGCGTCTCGCGCGTGCTCACGAACGATCCCGGTACGGGGGTCATGCGCCACGCCCACGCCGGCTACGAGGAGGCACTCGACCACGCCCGCGCGACGGGCCTCGACCTGCCGGGGCTGACGACCTGATGACGGTGCTCGTCCCGGAGGCCGTCATCGACCAGACCGGCGTGCACCGCGGCCTGGCGGTGATGATCGATCCCGACAGCGGCACCATCGACGGGCTCGTGGACAGCACCCACGCGCCGGCCGACGCGATCCGGCTCGGGCGCACGGCGCTCGTGCCCGGGTTCGTGAACTGCCACTCCCACGCCTTCCAGCGCGACCTGCGCGGCATCGTGGAGCGCGTGTCGGCCGACCGGCCCGAGGACGACTTCTGGACATGGAGGGAGGCGATGTACGCCGGCGCCGCCGCCCAGGATCCCGATCGGATGTTCGACGTCGCGCGGCGCTGCTACGAGCACATGCGCCGCGCCGGGTACACGACCGTGGGCGAGTTCCACTACGTCCATCACCAGCCCGACGGCACGCCCTACGAGCGGCCCAACGCGCTGGCCGAGGCGTGCGCGTCGGCCGCCGAGGAGGTCGGGCTGCGGATCGTGCTGCTGCTCGCGGCGTACGAGCGCGGCGGGGACGGCGTCGCGCCGAGCGAGGGGCAACGGCGGTTCTGCGACGCCACCGCCGCCGCCTACCTCGGCCGCCTGGAGGGCCTCTGCGCCTGGGCCGAGAGCCACCCGCTCGTCTCGGTCGGTGCTGCACCTCACTCGGTCCGCGCCGTCTCGGCCGGGTGGCTCGAGCAGATCGCGGCGTACTGCGCCCAGCACGGCCTCGTGCTGCACATCCACGCCGACGAGCAGCCGCGGGAGATCGAGGAGTGCCTGGCCGAGCACGGCTGCCGGCCGGCGGAGCTGATCGACCGCGTCGGCGCGCTCGGCGCCGGGACGACGATCATCCACGGCACGCACTGCGACGACGCCGAGATCGCACTGCTGGCGGCACGCGGCGCGTCGGTCTGCGTCTGCCCGACGACGGAGGCCAATCTGGGCGACGGCTACGCGCCGGTCAGGCGGCTGTTCGCGGCCGGCGTCGACGTCTGCATCGGATCCGACTCCAACACGATCATCGACCCGCTCGGCGAGTTGCGCGAGCTGGAGGCGATCGCACGCCGCACGGCCCTCCGCCGCAACGTGCTGGTGGCGGAGGGGGACACCGGGCCGGCGCCGTATCTGCTGTCGTGCGGCTGGGAGCGGGGCGCGCGATCGCTCGGCCTGCCCGCTCCCGGTATCGAGGCCGGGGCGCCTGCCGACCTGCTCGCGCTCGACCTCGACAACCCGGAGATCGCCGGCACGCCCGACGAGCACCTGGTTGCGGCCATCGCGCTGGCCGGATCCGCCGGCCTCGTCACCCGCACCTGGGTGGCCGGCCGCTAGGCCCTTACTTCAGCCGCTCGGCGAACTTCGGGTCGAGTCGGGCGATCTGGCGCAGCAGCGCAGCGGCGTGCGCCTTCTTCTCGTCGGCAATCCGGCGCACTTCCTCGCGCGCCTCCTCGTCGATCAGGGTGAACGTCGCCGACTCGAGGCGCGTGATCGCCTCGAGCTCGGCAGCGAGGTCGCCGCGCAGCTCGGCGAGGTCCTGCTGGAGCTCGGTGAGACGCATGGGCGCGAGTCTACCGTGTAGGCTGACGGAGCGTGAAGAAGCGCGACGGCAGCCCGTGGATGTCGCCTCCGGAGTACGGCCGGTCGATGCCGCCGGCATCGCTCAACCTGCTCGTCCGGGACCCGTTCCCCTCAGCGGCGTTCCATCGAGACGTGCTCGGCGCCGACGTCGTCTACGTCGACGCCGACTTCGCGGTGCTCCGGGTATCGGGCCTCGAGTACATGCTGCACGCCGACCATACCTACGATGCTCATCCCTGGCACGGCGGGCTGGTGGGCGGCGAGCCGCGCGGGCTCGGCGCCGAGATCCGCCTGTTCGGCATCGACCCGGACAAGGTGGCCGAGCGGGCGCGCGCGGCCGGGGCCCGCCTCATCCAGGAGCCGGAGACGAAGCCGCACGGATGGCGGGAGGTCACCGTCGAGGACCTCGACGGCTATGCCTGGGCGGTCGGCGTCCCGGCCTGATCGGTGACCTGGAGGAGGCCGTCCGTGGTCAGGCCGCCGTTCCACGCGCGCCAGCGACGGTCGAGCTCGGCGAGATCGTCGCCGCGGCCCTCGAGGCGGACGGCGGGCGTGGCACCGGGATCGACCCGGTACTGGTACCAGGAGAGCTCCCACACGATCGTGATCACGACGTCGGGACGGATCCCGGGCAGGGCCACGATCGACACGCGCGGCGCTCCCAGGCTCTTGGCGATGCCGTGCACGGTGCGGCGATAGGCGCTGGCATTGAACAGCTCCACGCCCGCGGTGATGGCGCGCAGCGAGGCCTCGGCGCGCTCCGCGTCCCGCGCTCTGCTGCGCTCTGCGGTCACCTCCTCCGGCTCGGGGGTCAGCCGGACGACGCCTGACGCCGGGGCCGGGGCCGTCGTCCGCTCGGGTGCCTCCGGCAGATCGACGGGCGCCTCGCGGCGGAACATCCGCTCGACCACGCTACGGCGTCGCGGCCGCGGCGCCGGCGGCGGCATCGGCGACCCGTCGCGGCGCCAGCCGCGCGCGAGCACGTCGGCCTCGCAGAGCTGACACACCGATCGCAGCTCGTTCCCCTCACGGAACGCGGCGACCTTCTCACCGAGCAGGAGTGTGCGCTTGCACCAGTCGCAACGCACGATGGCGGACTGGCGGTCGAGGCGCCTCACCGAGGAGCTCGCGACACTAATGCTCGGCCGCCTTCTTGGCCTCGGCCATGACCTTGCCGGCGATGTGCGCCGGCACTTCCTCGTAGCGGAGGAAGCTCATCGAGTAGTCGCCGCGGCCGCCGGTAACCGACGTGAGCGTCTGCGAGTACGTCAGCATCTCGCCCATCGGTGCCTCGGCCCGCACCACGGTGGCGGAGCCGCGGGGCTCGATGCCGAGCAGGCGTCCCCGCCGCGAGTTGAGGTCGCCCGTGATGTCGCCGACGTTCTCGTCGGGCACCGAGATCTCGACGGCCATGACCGGCTCGAGCAGCACCGGGTCGGCCTTCTGGTAGGCATCGCGGAACGCCATCGTGCCGGCGATCTTGAAGGCCATCTCGCTCGAGTCGACCGTGTGGTACGAGCCGTCGACGAGGCGCACCTGGACGCCCACCACCGGGAACCCGGCCAGGTCGCCCTTCTGCATCGCCTCCTGCACGCCCTTGTCGACCGCGGGCCGGAAGCTCTGCGGGATGACGCCGCCGACGATCTTGTCGATGAACTGGTAGCCCTCGTGGGCGGGCAGCGGCTCGACCTCGATGTGGCAATCGCCGAACTGGCCGCGGCCACCGGTCTGCTTCTTGTGGCGACCGTGGCCGCGCGCGGCCTTGCGCACGGCCTCGAGGTAGGGGACACGGGGCGGGTGCGTGATCACCTCGACGCCGAACCGGCGTTTCACCTTCTCGACCGTGACCTCGATGTGCATCTGCGAGAGGCCCTCGACCAGCATCTCGCCGGTGCGCTCGTCGCGGTGGACGACCAGCGTCGGGTCCTCCTCCTGGAGCCGCCGCAGGGCCGAGGCCATCTTCTCCTCCTCGCCCTTGCGGCCGGGCTCGATCGCCACCGAGACCACCGGGGCCGGCAGCGGCACGGAGTCGATCGCGAGATCGCGCTCGCGGTCGAGGAGGAGGTCGCCGGTGGTGACGTCCTTGAGCTTGGCGACGGCGCCGATGTCGCCGGGCCCGAAGCTCGTGACCGTCGCGTGCTCCTTACCCTGCAGGTCCACCAGCCCGCCGATGCGCTCCTTGCCGCGCGTCCGGAGGTTGACGAGCTGCGAATCGCCCGTGATGGTGCCGGCGATCACGCGGAAGATCGAGAGCTTTCCCGCAAACGGATCGGCGATGGTCTTGAACACGTACGCGGCCGTGCCGTCGTCGAGGCCGATCGTCAGCTCGTCACCGGCCGCGTTGCGACCCCGCATGCCGCCCGCCCGCTTCGGCGAGGGCAGCGCCTCGACGATCAGATCGAGCAGTGCGTGGGTTCCCGAGTTGCGGGTCGCAGAACCACAGGTGACCGGGAAGGCCTCGGCCCGGGCCACCATCGCCTTCAGCGCCGACGCCATCTCCTCGGCCGAGATCTCCTGCCCCTCGAGGTACTTCTCGATCAGCTCGTCGGCCGACTCGGCCACGATCTCGATCAGGGCCTCGTGGAGCCGCGTCGCCTCGGCCGCGAACTCCTCCGGGATCGGCTCTCCCGAGCCCTCCTTCTTGGAGCCCGGATCCGGGTACGCGACCATGTGGACGAGGTCGATCATGCCCCGGTAGCCCTGCTCGACGCCCATCGGCATCGCCACCACGACGATCTTGTCGGACAGCTTCTTCAGGGACGCGACCGCCGCATCGAAGTCCGCCCGCTCGCGATCGAGCAGGTTGACGTGCACCAGGCGGGGCAGGCGCCGCTCCTCGGCACGACGCCACAGCCGGTCCGTCGACACCTCGACCCCGGCCACCCCGGAGATCTCGACGATCGCCCCCTCCACCACGCCCAACGCCGCCAGCGCCTCCCCCTGGAACGACGGGTCGCCGGGCGTGTCGATGAGGTTGATCCGGCGCCCCTCCCACGACGCATGGCAGACCGTGGATGCAATCGACATCGAGCGACGCTTCTCGTCGTCGTCGTAATCGGACACCGTCGTGCCGTCGGGCACCGAGCCGAGCCGCGTCGTCGCGCCGGCCTCGAAGAGCATCGACTCCACGAGGGACGTCTTCCCCGACCCACGATGACCGAGGACGGCGACGTTGCGGATCTTCCCAGGCTCCTGCGCCATGACGCTCCTTTGACAGGCGGTACGTGGGGGCGATTGTACCGAGCGTCCAATTGCACGACGCGCACCGTCCAAGTGGACGACCTTCCCTGCGGGCCGTGGCGCGGCAAGCGTCCAAGTGCACGACGCGCCATGTCCAAGTGCACGAGACCTCGACCTGCGCTCGCCGTTCCCCTGGCGAGGCCGAGCGCTCCGACGGAGAGCTCGGCGAGGCGTCGCCAGCCGGCTCGCAGAGCCGGACGCCGCCGGCGCAGCTCCTTGGCACCGCCACTCGTCGCGCAGGCCGTCCACTTGGACGACGCGCCTCGTGCACTTGGACGTACGCCGCGGCCGATATCCCCCGCAAGTCCCCCACGGCTCACCCACCGAGGGCATCGGTTCCGTGGCCGGGCGGGCGGATCATCAGGGAGTCATGAAAGCTTCGCGGCGCCGACAGGGCGGGTTCTACCTGACATGGTTCGCGCTGAGCCTGGTGGTGTTCCTCGGACTCGCGGGTATCGCGATCGACGTGGGCAGCGCGTACTGGAAGAAGCGCGACCTGCAGGCGGCCGAGGACGGCGCAGCGCTTGCGGGCGGTGCGTTCCTGCCGTGCCTCGAGGGAGTCAGCCCGCCGTCGGGCTTCGGGTGTGTGAAGACGGCGCAGGAGGTGGCCCGCCAGTACCTGCAGCTGAACGGCTACGACGCCGCCGGGTTCACGTTCGACTACGGCTGCATGCCGACCGGCGCGTCCGACAAGTCGAGCTGCGCGCCGCGGTTCGACTACTTCGAGGTCAAGGATCACTCGATACGGTCGGAGAACACGTTCGCGAAGGCGTTCGGGAGGATGGTCGGGCAGAACTTCGATGCGTTCAACCCGCACGCGATGGCCGCGGCCTGCAGTCCGTGTTCCACGGACGAGGTCGACTTCGACGTGATGATCGTGCTCGACCGCACCGGGTCGATGTGCCAGAACGCCTCCGGGGCGACGGTGCCGAACTGCAACGTCCTCACCTACAACCCGCCGTCCGATCTGGCCAACGCCAAGAACGGCATCCTCAGCTTCATCAAGTTCTTCAACCCGGTCCCCGACTCCCAGGGGCATTACGACCGGGTCGGCTTCGTCGTCCTCTCGGGATTCAATCCCGGCGGAAGTACCTCGAGCCCCGTCGCGCCGGCGTACAACGCTGCCAACCCGCTCGGCTCGAACTACTGCGCGACCGGAAGCTCGAACACCACCGCCTATCCGGGCAACCCGACCGCGGGGGTGAACGGCAACTGGCTGCTCGTGCCGCTGCGCCCGCTCGGAACACCGCTCGATGCGACCTGGCAGTGGGTGAACCCGGCTACCAATGCGCTGATCGACACGTCGCGCCTGGTGTCGGCGATCCGCTGCGTGCCGGGCGAGGGCAACACCGTCATCAACGAGGCCGCCCGGGCGGCGGACGCCGAGCTGGCGCTGCATGGACGCACCTGCGCGAACTGCCGGCGCATCGTGGTCATGCTCGGTGATGGCGGCGCGAACCAGTGGAACAACTGGACGGGGCTGAACGCGGCCAGCGCCCTCAAGTCCACCTTCGACAAGCAGCACCCGTGCGGCTCGTCGGTGTCCAACAACGTCGACAACGACGCCGTCCACGGGCCCGGTGGTTGGGGAGGCAGGGCGCCCTACGCCGCCTCCCGCGGGATCACCTGGTTCTCGATCGGCTACGCGCTCGACTTCGGCTTCGCGAACGACGGCCAGCGGTGCAAGGGCGATGCCTCGGGTGCTGGCGGGTTCAACCCCGAGCGATACTCGAACGGCGCCCTGGGCCTGCCGCTGGCGGGCGAGAGCCCGGCCATCAGCTCGGGCACGACCGTGCGCATGATGGCGTCGAACGACACCTACTTCTTCAACCAGCCGACCCCCGGCCAGCTCTACGACATCTTCAACCAGATCGGCCACCTGATCACCCAGGGCGGCGTCCGGCTGGTGCGGTAGAGCAGCGGCGAACGACCGACGTCCCACTCCGGTGGGACGTCGATGCGCGGTCCCGCGAGGCCTCCCCCACCCCTCCCCCAACCGGGTGGTGAAAGACCGCCCATTCCGGGCCCGCGCTCCCCCTAGATGGGCAATCGGAACCGATCGGGCCGGGCGGGATGATGGACGACATGGAGACCACGCGACACGGCATCGAGACGGGCCGCCCGTACGTGCTGCTGGCGGGTGTCGGGGCGATCCCCCGGCACTGCCTGGAGCTCGCCCTCGGCAGCCACGCCGACGTGGGCTCGTGCCCGCTGAGCGATACACGAGCCTGGGCGACACCGCAGCTCGCGGTGATCGACCTGACCGCCTCGCATGATCTCCAGCTCGCCATCGAGACCGGAAGCCGCCTGGCGGACGCCGGTACCGAGCTCGTCGTCCTCGGCTACGGCCGCGACGAAAGCATGGAGCACGCGATCTCGCAGGAGTTGAACGCCACGTTCAACCCGAGCATCGAGGGACTCCTCGAACTGCTCCATCCGCTCCGTCGGCCAAGGGCCGGGGACGACCTCACCGATCAACCGCGGCCGGGGAGCCCCATCGGCCGCACCGCCATTCCGGCGGCGCCTCCGGGGCGGACAAGGGAGTGACCATGGACGACATCCTCACCCACCTGCGCAGGCAGGAGGGCCAGACCCTCGCCGAGTACGGCCTGATCCTGGTCCTCGTCGCCGTGGCATGCGTCGTCGCTCTTCGCACGCTCGGCACCTCGATCACCGGCGTCCTCACCAGCATCACGGGGTCGCTCTGACCATCCGGGCCGGGCGCCCGCACCCGGGCGCCCGGCCCTCATCACCATGCCGATGACCCGCACACGCCCTCATACCCCGAGCAACCAGCGTCAGCCGCAGCGCGGCGTGGCGCTTGTCGAGTTCGCGCTCACGCTCAGCGTCTTCGTGCTCCTCCTCGTCGGGATCCTCGAGTTCGGCGTCATCATGTTCACCAAGAACGACGTCACCGAGGCGGCCCGCGACGGAGCGCGCCAGGCCGCCGTCAACAGCTCCGGCTCGAATGGCAGCTGCACCTCGGCCAACAACTGGCTCGGCGCCGCCTGCACGCTCGCGCCCAGCGGATCGCGGATCTGCATCCGCGCCCTCGACGGGAATCTCGATATCGGCTCTGCGGTGCGAGTCCGGGTCACGTACGACTACCGGTGGGTGACGGCGCTCGGCGCCGCCATCGGCCACGGCCCGACCCTGACCCTCACCGGCACGAGCGTCATGCGCGTCGAACAGCAGGGCTCCAACCTGCCGGGCGGCGCGACCGGCGGCGACGTCTGCGTGACCAAGCCGTAGCACCTCAGGAAGCCCAACCCGGAGGACCTTCCATGTCTCGCATCTTCAGCTCTCGCTTCGCCACCATGATGGTGGCGCTCGTCCTCGCGGTGGGCGCCGCGGCCGCAGTCGTCCTCTACGTCTCACGCTACCGATCGGCCGTGGACAAGCGGGCGGACACGGTGACGGCCTACGTCGCCGCAAAGGCGATCCCGGCCGGCACCTCCGGTGACAAGGTGCTGAGTGACAGCAGCTACTCGGCCATCAAGATCAGCAAGTCCGGCATGCCGGACTCGGCCATCGTCGACCTCAACCGGCTGAAGGGTACGGTCGCCGCAACAGCGATCGCCCAGGGCCAGTTCCTGGTCGCCTCCCAGTTTCCCGAGGCGCCGAACAACCTGACCGCGCTGACGGTGAAGGGCAACTACCGCGCCGTCCAGGTGCCCGTCGACACGAGCCGCGGACTCGTCGGCACGCTGAAAGCCAACGACTGGGTCGATGTGGTCGCGACCTTCATGGTCACCCCGGTGGCGATCGACCCCGCCACCAAGAAGCCTTCGCCGACCGCCTACGGACAGCCCGAGCCGATGACGGTCACGCTGCTGCGCGGCATCGAGGTGCTGTCGATCTCGCAGAACGACACCAACACCAGCTCGACCGCCAGCAACACCGGATCCGGGAACACCGGCACCTCGTCGGGCGTGCCGCTGTACGCCACGCTCTCGATCACGGACGCCGACGCGCAGAAGCTCGTCTTCGCGCTCGAGAACGGCAAGATCTGGCTGACCCTGCGGGGCGAGCGGCCGACCGACTCCTGGCGCGACAGCTCGAGCCGCTCCACCGTCACGACGCTCGAGTCGATGATCGCCGGTCTGAAGGGCTTCCAGGTCATCAGCCCGCAGTCCGTGCAGAAGGCGGGACAGACGTCGCAGTCCACCCCGTCGGGAAGCTGACGGCCATGGCCACCCCGGAGCCAGCCGCAGAGCGCACCATCCACGTGATGGCGCTCCCCGTCAACGACGCGGCCACGACCCTGCTCGCGGCGTACGCGGACGAGGTCGACGGCATCGACTACACCCTCACCGAACCCGGCCCGAGCCGGGCGGCGGAACTGGCGGTTCGCGAACGGCTCGACGCCGCCCTGGTCGCTGCAGACGGCGACTGCACGGGCACGATCGCAGTCGTCGCACGCCTCCGCCGCGCGCGCCCGGACATGCCGATCGTGGTCCTCGCGCCACTCGCGCCCGCAAGCTTCGTCGGCGAAGCCCTCGCAGCCGGAGCCGAGGACGTCATGATCGGCTCCGAGCCGCCGGACGAGGTCGCGCTCGCGTTGCACAAGGCGTGCGCGCGGCGCAGCCGCGACCGAGCCGCAGCCGCCGGCCAGCCCGATGGTCGCCTGATCGCCATCGTCGGCCCGAAAGGCGGGTCGGGAAAGACGCTCACCGCGACCAACCTCGGCTGCGCACTGGCCGCCGAGGGCCGGCACACCCTGCTCATCGACCTCGATCTCGAGTTCGGCGACTGCGCCATCGTGCTCGGACTCTCGCCCGAGCGCACCATCTACGACCTCGTCAACGGCCCCGGGATGCTCGACGAGGAGAAGCTCGCCGGCTACGTCACCCAGCACGCGGCAAGCGGCCTCGACGTCCTGATCGGACCCACCCGGCCCGACCAGGCGGACGCCGTGACGGCGGAACGCATCGCCGGAGTGTTCGCCGTCGCCCGTCGGCTGTACGAGTTCATCGTGGTCGACTCCGCACCGGCCTTCTCGCCGGTCGTCATCGCGACGGTCGACGGTGCCGACGAGGTCGTGCTGCTCGCCTCCATGGACGTCCCGAGCCTGAAGGACGCCCGGCTGGGGCTCGACACGCTCGAGCTGATGGGCCGCGGACGCGACGACGTGCGCGTGGTCGTCAACCGCGCCAGCTCCAAGGGCGGCCTCGCCGTCGCCCGCGCCTCCGAGGCGCTCGGCCGGAAGGTCGACGTCGTGATCCCGTACGACGCCGCCGTACCGCGGTCGTACAACGAGGGTGCGCCGCTCGTCGTCAAGAACCGCCGCAACGGCGTGTCGAAGGCCATCCACGAGCTTCGCAAGGCGGTTGCCGCGGCCCACGCGACGCCGTCGTCCCACCACAACCTGGCACGACTCATGGGGAGGTCGTGAGATGTCCCTGACCGACCGGCTTGCCGCCAACGGCGGCCCCGCACTACCCGTCAGCGGGCCCGACCCGTTCACGGAGCTCAAGACGACCATCCACCGCGAGGTCATCGCGACGCTCGGCCCACGCCTGTCGAGCGACGATCTCAAGGGCCCCGAGTTCAGCCGCAGCGTGCGTGACGCCGTCACCGCGGCGCTCGCGCACGCCAGCGACCCGCTCTCGCGGCCCGATCGCGACCGCCTGATCCGCGAGATCACGGACGAGATCATCGGCTACGGGCCACTCGAGCCGTTCCTCGAGGACGAGACGGTCACCGAGATCATGGTCAACGACCCGTCCCAGATCTACATCGAGCGGGCCGGCCTGCTCTACGAGACGGACGCCCACTTCAACGACGCCGCCCACCTGCGGCGGATCATCGACAAGATCGTCGCCACCGTCGGCCGCCGCGTCGACGAGGTGTCGCCGATGGTCGACGCCCGCCTGCCGGACGGGTCGCGCGTCAACGCCATCGTCCATCCCCTGGTGATCGGCGGGCCCACGCTGACGATCCGCAAGTTCGCCCGCAAGCGCTTCACCTCCGACGATCTCGTCGCCCTCGGCACCCTCACGCCGGGCCTCGAGGACTTCCTCTCGCGCTGCGTCCACGCCAAGCTGAACCTGCTCGTGTCCGGCGGCACCGGTGCCGGCAAGACGACGCTCCTGAACGTCGTGTCGAGCTTCGTGCCGTCGACGGAGCGGATCGTCACGATCGAGGATGCGGCCGAGCTCCAGCTGAGCCAGCGCCACGTCGTGCGCCTGGAGTCCCGCCCGCCCAACATCGAGGGCAAGGGTCAGATCACGATCCGCGACCTGGTACGCAACGCCCTGCGCATGCGGCCCGACCGCATCATCGTGGGCGAGGTCCGCGGCGCCGAGGCGCTGGACATGCTCCAGGCCATGAACACCGGCCACGACGGGTCGCTGTCGACCATCCACTGCAACTCGCCCCGCGACGCCATGAGCCGGCTGGAGACGATGGTGCTGATGGCCGGGTTCAGCCTGCCGCACAAGGCGATCCGCGAGCAGATCTGCGCAGCCCTCGATCTCGTGGTGCACCTCGACCGCATGGACGACGGCTCGCGGAAGATCACCCAGGTGACGGAGGTCCTCCACATGGAGGGCGACGCCGTCACCCTCCAGGACCTGTTCGTCTACAAGCTCGATCCGCGCAGCACCGTCCACGCCGAGCGCGGCGGGCTCGTACCGACGGGGCTCCGGCCCGCGCTCTCGGCGAAGTTCGCCCGGCACGGCGTCGACATCCCGGCTGCACTCTTCGCGGCTCCGGCGACGAAGACGAGGAGCCTCCGATGATCCGCCGCTGCCTGATCGCGATCGTCGTCCTCTCGCTGGCGGTGCCGGCCGCGGTGGCCGACTCGCTCGTGACCGTCCGCCAGATCTCGGGCAACGGAGCCGAGCAGACGTGGCTGATCGCCGCCACCGGGCGCACCCTGAACCCGAACGAGATCCAGGTCACCGAGAACGGCGAGCCGATCCACGGCGTCAGCGTCAGCACGTCCGCCGACCCGGTCGCCATGGCGCTCCTCATCGACGCCTCCTCCTCGATGGCCGGCGCACCGCTCAAGGCCGCCCTCGCCACGGCCCGGTCGCTGGTCGCAGACAACCCGCCCAACGTCCGCAGCGCGGTCTACCGCTTCAACAACGAGGTCGCCGTCGTGGCGCCGTTCGGCGCCACCGCCGCGGCCCAGACCGCCGCGCTCGCAACCGTCACCACCGGCGGCGGCACGCAGCTGTACGACGCGCTCGGGCGCGTGATCACCGACGTGTCGCATCAGCCCGCGCAATCGCGCGTGATCGTCGTCATGTCCGACGGCAGCGACAACGGATCGAAGGCCACGCTCGACACGGTGGCAGCCGCCGCCTCCACGGCCGACGTCCGGGTCTTCACGATCGGCCTGGCCTCGCACGCGTTCGACCCGAACGCACTGCGCGGCGTGGCCGCACGCACCGGTGGGACCTACAGCCAGGCGCCGGACGCACAGCGCCTCGAGGCCCTGGGGCGATCCCTGACGGCGTCGCTGACCACCCTCTACGAGGTCTCCTTCACGTCGAACCTGACGGCGCCGGGCGCCGCGGGGCACGCCCTCATCAGCGCGCCGGGCTTCGCCCCGGCGGCGGCCAACTACAGCCTGCCGCCGGCGCCGGTGATCGGGCGTCGGACGGCCTTCTGGCAGGAGTCGTGGGTGGTCGCAGCCGTCGCCGGCATCGTCGCCCTGGCCGTGCTGACCATCGCACTGCTGTTCGCCCGCACGCGACGGATGTCGATGGCCGACCGGGTCTCCGAGTACCACATGACTGCCGAGGCCCACGAGGCGCGACAGTCGCTGTTCCTCGACGACCTTCTCGACCGCACCGACAAGCGGCTGAAGGACGTGGCATGGGCGCAGCGCCTGTCGCTCGAGCTCGACCGGGCCGACATCCCGATCCGGCCGAGCCAGCTCGTCTACCTGGCATGCGCCGGGGGCACGCTCGTCGGCCTCGTCCTCGCAGTCGTGCTGCGAAACCCGTGGGCGATCCTCTTCGGGCTGCTCGTGCCCCTCATCGCCTGGATGTCGGTGCAGCACCGCGCGGCCCAGCGGATGAAGGCGTTCCAGGACCAGCTGCCGGACAACCTGGCGATCCTCTCGCAGTCGTTGCGAGCCGGCTTCTCGCTGCAGCAGGCGATCGACTCGGTCGCCGACAACGCGGCCGAGCCGTCGAAGTCGGAGTTCCGCCGCGTCATCTCCCAGACCCGCCTCGGCGGCAACCTGGACCTCGCCATGGACGAGCTCGGCGTGAGGATGCGGTCGCGCGACCTCGACTGGGTGATCGCCGTGGTGGCCATCCAGTCGCGGATCGGCGGGAACATGGCCGAGATCCTCGACTCGGTGGCCGCGTCGGTGCTCGAGCGCCAGCGGCTCCAGCGCGAGGTGCAGTCGCTCACCGCACAGGGCCGCATGACGATGATCATCCTGATCATCCTGCCCATCGGCATGGGCGCCTTCCTGTACCTCGCCAACCCCGACCTGATGCACGAGCTGCTCGACCGCACCGCCGGCCAGATCCTGCTCGGCTCCGCCGCCGCCATGACCGCACTCGGCGCATTCCTGATCTCCCGCATCGTGCGCATCGACCTCTGATCGGAGCCCGCCATGCTGCTCTACACCATCTTCTTCCTCCTCACCGGGTTCGCCATCGCCGCCCTCCTCTGGGCCATCGCCCTGCCCCGCATGACGGTGGGCGCGTCGGTGAGACGGCTCGACGACTACGGCTACGGGACGATCGCCGGACGGGCCGCTCCCGCGACGAGCGCCGATGCGTCCATGGCGCACAGGTTCCTGCAGCGGATCTCACCGAGCGGCTACGAGGCCCGCGTCCGCCAGCAGTTCGTCCGCGCCGGCATCTTCAACGCGACGCCCGAGGGCATCCTCCTGTTCCGCTACGGGCTGCCGGTCGTGGCGGCCATCGCCGGGGCGGCCGTGCTCGCCCAGAGCCACACGCTTCTCGACATCGCGCTGGTCGGCATCTCGATCATCGTCGCCTTCCGGCTGCCGGAGTTCGTGCTCAACCGTCGCATCCGGCACCGCGCGGCGACCTTCGACCACGACGTCCCCGATTTCATCGAGTTGATCGCGATCACCGTCGAGGCCGGCCTCGGGTTCGAGGCCGCCACCCAGGCTGCGATCGGACGCATGGCCGGTCCACTGCGCGAGGAGTTCAGCCTGATGCTCCAGGAGATCCGCATGGGCGTCGCACGGAACGAGGCCGTCCAGCACGTCGTCGACCGCGTCGACAGCCGCAACCTGAAGGTGTTCGCGCAGTCGCTCGTGCAGGGCCAGACGCTCGGCGTGCCGCTGGCGCAGATCCTCAAGAACCTGGCCATCGACATGCGACTCCGGCGCCGTCAGGCGGCCGAGGAACGAGCGCAGAAGGCGCCAGTGAAGATCGTGCTGGTGGCGTTCTTCCTGATCCTGCCCTCGCTGCTCCTGATCGTTCTCGGGCCGGCGGCATTCCGGATCTACGACGAACTCCTCAACAACGCGTTGAAGTGACGTCGCCGACGTCACCGGGATTTCCGGGCCCAGCCCGGAATGCGCGGGTCGTTGTCCGCCGCTTGCCGGGGAGCGGCGGGCGCGGCCCGCGGCGAATATCAGCGGATGACGGCGCCGACGCCGGCTCGCAGGACCCAGTAGCCCACCAGCAAGAGGTAGGCGATCGCGATCTGGCCGAGCGACAGCACGACGAGCGGATGCAGCAATCCCGGGAGCCCCTTGGCAGCGCCCATGAGCACTCCGGCCAGCGGCGCCGTGAGCACGAGCCCGCCGACGAGGTGCAGCACGAGCGAACGCAATCCGGACGGCTGGTAGTGATGGACGACCACCCAGACGAGCAGCACGGCCGGGCCGGCCACGGCGATCAGGATCTGCGGTGTCAGGTCGGGTGCCATGCGGTTCTCCCGGACGGATTCTCGCACAGGAATGGCCGGCCGACCGGATCCGGCGGTTGCGGCGCGCGACGACCCGTGATACACCGGTGCGAAGCATCCGCCCCTCCCCAGCGTGCCGGCGCATCCCCGCGCCGCGGGTGCGGTTGCGAACGAGCACGACCACCGAGGAGGGCGAAGTGTCCCAGGCGCCCCTGCGGATCTTTCTGATCGAGGATCAACGACCGTCCCGCGCCGGCCTCGCCGGCGTGCTCACGCAGGCCGGGTTTCGCGTGGTCGCGGAGGCGGGATCGTGCGCGGCGGCGCGCGCGCTCGTGCCCAGGGTCGCGCGGTACGACCTGGCCCTGGTCGACCACGACCTCGACGACGGCGACGGCATCGACCTGGCCGCCGAGCTACGGCGTGAGAACCCCGACGCCAAGGTCGTGGTCCTGACCACGACCGAGCGGCCGACCGACCTCTTCCGCGCGCTGCGACGGGGCGTGGACGGCTACCTCGGGCGCAACATGCCCCCCGGGCGCCTGGTCAAGACCCTGCGTGCCGCCGCCCGCGGCGAGGCGCCGCTCTCCCGGCGCATGACCGCGCAGCTCGTCCAGGAGTACCAGCGGCTCAACCAGGCCCACGGGCAGCGGGCGAGCGCCGTCCGCGCCCGCCTCACGCTGCGCGAGTGGCAGGTGCTGTGCATGCTGGCCGACGGCAAGCGCACGGTGGACATCGCCGGCGAGCTCGTCGTCTCGACCGAGACGGTGCGGTCGCACATCAAGGCGGTCCTGCGCAAGCTCGGCGTCCACACCCGGGCCGCCGCCATCGCGCGGCTCGACGACGCCGACGGCGTGCTCGCGACCACTTAGTGTCCCGAGTCGGAAGTTCGCCGGCATTCCCGGTGCTGCGGAGCGGCGCCTGATCGGTGATGCGCTGGGTAGCACATCACCTCATACGCTTGGCAAGTTGCTCTTGCCAGGCTCCACCGGGAAGCCGGTGGAGCTGGGCAAGCCATGCTTGCCCAGCGTGTGAGGCGATCTGGTATCCACCAGATCGCCGAGATCGCGGGCCCTCGGACAGGCCACCAGCCTGCCTCTCGGGCCTGCTCCTTGCCAGGCTTGCTCCTCGCGCCGACCTGCCGACGAACTCCGGACTCGGGACACAAGGGCGCTGCGGAGAGGTGCCGGGTTCGATCTGCGGTATGCCCGCAGCTATCCGCAGATTCCCACCGATGCTCGCCGGTGGGGCGACACGGTATCGTCAAGACGCGACACCCTCTCCCCTCTCCCCATATCTGAGGACCTGCGTTGGGTTATGACGGAAAACCCCTGCGGATTCTGATCGTCGAAGGCCACGAGCTGACCCGCCGCGGCCTGGTCGACATCCTCACCGAGGATGGCTTCCGGATCGCCGGCGAGGCCGGCTCGTGTGCCGGTGGCCCGGGCACTCGCGCCGCGGCTCGAGTTCGACCTGGTGCTGCTCGACATCTACCTGCGGGACGGCGATGGACTCGATCTCGGCGTCGAGCTGCGATCGCTCAACGACGATGCCCGGATCGTGGTCCTGACCTCGTCGGAGAAGCCGGCCGACCTGTTCCGCGCGCTCCGCAGCGGCGTCGACGGCTACCTGACGAAGGACATGGCGGCATCGCGGCTGGGCGAGACGCTAGCCGCCGCCGCCCAGGGCGAGGCTCCGCTCTCGCGCCGCATGACCTCGCTCCTGGTGCACGAGTACCAGCGGGTGGCGGCGAGGCGCGCCGAGCACCGCCGAGCACGGGGCGCGCACCTGACCCACCGTGAGTGGCAGATCCTGGGCATGCTGGCCGGCGGTCTCCGCACCGGCGAGATCGCGGCAGAGCTCGTGGTGTCGATCGAGACCGTGAGATCGCACGTCAAGGCCATCCTGCGCAAACTCGAAGTGCACACGCGCGCCGCTGCCGTGGCCTACTTCGAGGAGATGCGCGAGACGACCGACGTGTCGCTCACCTGACCGCCGCCGAGCCCAACTAGAGGGCACCCGGGACGATCCGGAAGCGGACACGGCGGGCGTAGTCGTCGTAGTCCGGGAACGCCGACCGCAGCGTCTGCTCCTCGTACACCGTGCGGGCGAGGTCGATGGCGACCAGGACGGCGAAGGCTCCCAGCGCGACGACCGAACGCGTCGAGCAGAGCACGACGCCGGCCATGCCCGTCAGCTCGCCCAGGTACAGCGGATGGCGCACGACCGCATACGGCCCGGTGGTGACCAGCCCTCGGGCGTCCGGGAACACCCCGAAACACCGACCCAGCCAGGCCGCCGAGACGAGCGCCCAGGAAAGGCCGACGGCGAGCAGCACGTCCGCCGTGGCGATCCGCCACGGCGCGGCCGCCGCGTCCGAGCCGGCCAGGGAGAGCGCGACGGCCGCCGGGATCGACGCGAACCCCACGGCGGCGCCGAGCACCGGTCCGCGCTTCACAGGGGTTGCGCGGCGGAGGGCGGCCCACGCAAACAGGAGCCACAGGCAGGCAGTCAGGGCGTGGAAGACGCGGGCCGAGCTCTGGACCGTGCCGCGGGCGGCATCCGCCTGCAGCACCGCGAGGAGCGTGAACACCGAGACGGAGCCGACGCGACCGGCGAACCCCGCGAGCCGGGTCGTCAACGGTTGAGGTTGCCCTGAAGGCGCACCTTCAGGCGCAGGATCGCCTTCGTGTGCAGCTGCGAGACGCGCGACTCGGTGACGTGCAGCACCTCGCCGATCTCGCGGAGCGTGAGCTCCTCGTAGTAGTAGAGCGTGATCACGAGGCGCTCTCGTTCGGGGAGCCGCTGGATGGCGTCCGCCAGCGCCTCCTTCACCTCGGACTGGGCGATCTTGCGCGTGGGATCCTCGGCGTTGGGATCCTCGATCGTGTCGATGAGGCTGACGGTGTCGCCGCCGCCGGTGGAGATCTGCCAGAGCTCGTCCAGCGCGGCGACCGACGAGCGGGAGATGGCCGTGAGCGAGTCCTGGAAGTCGTCGACCGAGATCCCGATCTCGGCAGCGACCTCCTCGTCCGACGGCGGGCGCTTGAGCCGGTTCTCGAGCTCGAGCATGGCGCGCTCGATCTCGCGGGCCCGCGAACGGACCGACCTCGGCACCCAGTCGAGCGAGCGGAGCTCGTCGATGATCGAGCCCTTGATCCGCGAGATCGCGTAGGTCTCGAACTTGATCTCGCGGTCGGGGTCGTAGCGCTCGATGGCGCCGATCAGGCCGAGCAGGCCGTAGGACACGAGATCACCCTCGTCGACGTGGGCAGGCAGGCTCGTGCCGAGCCGGCTCGCCACGTACTTGACGAGGGGGGCGTAGTTCAGGATCAGGCGATCGCGAAGCGCCTTGTCGCGCGTTTCGCTGTACTTCTGCCAGATATCCTCGATTGCGACCTTGCTTTGGGCCATCAATTTCGTGGATGCGCGAGGGCGTGGGCTTGACGGAGATGCCCCACCGTGACCCGGGTGTAGATCTCGGTGGTGGCTAACGAAGCATGCCCCAGAAGTTCCTGGATTGCTCGCAGATCCCCACCACCCTCCAGCAGGTGGGTGGCGTAGGCGTGGCGCAGCGCATGCGGATGGAGGTGGTCGAGGCCGACTGCGGCGGCTCGCCGGGCGAGGACGCGGCGGGCGGTGGTCACCTCGATGCGGCGTCCACGGGTGCTCAGCAGCAGGGCACGGCCGGACTCCGGCCGCGCGACCTGCGGACGGCCACGCGCCGCCCAGGCGGCGGTCGCCGCGGCTGCCGCGGCGCCGATCGGGACGATGCGCACCCGCGCGCCCTTGCCGTGGATCCGCACCTCGCGGGCCGTGACGTCGCCGAGGTCGAGCGCGCACACCTCGGCAACCCGCAGACCGCAACCGTAGAGGAGCTCGAGCAGCGCACGGTCACGGAGCGGGAGCGGGCCTTCCGGCCACGGGGCGTCGAGCAACCGGGCGACGTCGGCGACGCCGGGCGCCGCGGGGAGGCGGCGGGGTCGTCGCGGCCCTCGCAGCTCGGCGGCCGGGTCGCGCGGGGCGCGGCCGGCATCGTGCAGCCGGCGGTGCAGGCCGCGGATCGCGGACAGGGCTCGCGCGCGACTCGATGCTGCGAGGTCGCGGGCGGCAAGCGAGGCGGCGTAGGCGCGGACGTCAGCGCGGGTCGCCGAGGCCGGCGTGCGGTCGCGCTCGGCGAGCCACCGCACGTAGGCGCGCAGGTCGGTGCCGTAGCTGCGCACCGTCGCCGGAGCGATCCCGTTCGCCCGGGCGCCCTCCAGATACCAGCTCACGTCGTCCGCCACACCAGGACGTTCGCCGCCGGGACGCAGACTCATCTTCGGCGTCGCAGAGTCGCTCGCACGAAGGTCGCCATGAAACCCGCGAGGGCGCCGGCGCCGATCGCGACGACCCACGCATGCGCCCGCGCGGCGGCAACCGCGATCGCGGCCAGGCCGGCGGTCAGCACCGCGAACAGCACCGTCACGCCGGATGCTGCTCCGACCTGCGCCGAGTGACCACGACGTACCCGGCGTAGCCGCCGAGCACCAGGATGAACGGCAGCATCGTGAACGCCATCTCGCGCGGGCCGACGTCGACGGCGTTCGCGGCCAGCACGCGCTCGGCGGCCACGGCGTCACCGTTGCGCTGGGCGTCGGCGAGGGCCGCGGCCCGCTGCCGCTCGCTCTCGGTGGCGCCGTACACGGCCCGTTCGACGATGTTGCCCAGCGCACCCGCGAGGAGTGCGGCGAACAGCGCGATCATGAGGCCTCGCTTCACAGATGCAGCGTATCGCTCCCGCGCGGGTGGGATCGAGGCAGCAGAATTCGCCGGATGGGTGCATGCTGCGATGGGATGGACCAACCAGACGACGCATGGCCCGCAATCGAGGCCTGGATCGACAAGTCTCCCGACTGTCGCGTCCTCGGCCCCGATCTCGTGAGCATCCACCAGACGCTCCAGGCGCTGGAACTGACGCCGCGGTCCCTGCTCGGAGCCTTCGTCACGCACTGCGGGGGGCTCCTGCTGGAGGGCGGCTGGCTGCGGATCCTCGGCGCCGGCGGCCCGCGCATCCGCTACGGCCTGCTGGCCTGGAACACGCCGTCCGACGACTTCGAGCCGCTCGATCGTGCCATCGTCGTCGCCCACGACGCCGTCGGCGGGTTCTTCGCCATCAACGGCGGTGGCCTTGGCGACGTCGGCGCCGGCAACGTGTACTACCTCGCGCCCGACACGCTCGAGTGGCAGGACCTCGGCCTGAGCTACTCGACCTGGCTGCAGTGGATGATCACGACCGAGCTGGGCGGCTTCTACGAGCGGCTCCGCTGGCCGGGCTGGGAGGCCCACATGCTGCAGCTCAACGCCGATCAGGGCATCAGCGTGTGGCCACCGCTGTTCGCGGGCGGGCCTCCACTCGGCGATCGCAGCCGCCGCGTGGTCTCGTCCTACGAGCTGTGGGCCGTGCTCTCACCGCTTCGGCGCCAGATGACCGACGCCGCCTGAGCGAACGCGACCGGCGCCTACCGCTTCTTGAGCGTGTCGATGAAGGCGACGAGTTGCGCCACCTCGGCGTCCGTGAGGATGCCCCGCCAGTGGGGCATCGAGACGATCGGGCGGGCGCTGGACCCGAGCACGCTGCCGTCGAGGATGATCGACGAGATCTTCTCCGGCGTGTTGAATTCCTTGCGGAAGTCGGCCCCCGACAGCGCCGGGATCGGCTCGCCGGCGGGGTTGGCCGGGTTCGGCACGCCGCCGAGGCCGTTCGGGCCGTGGCAGTTGATGCAACCGTAGCTCTGGTAGAGGATCGAGCCGGCGACCTCGTCGGAAGCGCCTGCCGGCACGTCCGGTGGGGCGATGCCCTCGATCGTCGGGAGCTTGGCGTTGATGTACGCGACGAGCGCCGAGACCTGCTGGTCGGAGATGACCGGACCCCAGACCGGCATGAACGGCTGCTTCGGGTCGGCCGGGAGGGGCGATGGGGCACCATGGTTGATGATCGCGCGCAGCTGGGCGGGCGTGAACTCCTGGGAGGCGACGTTCAGCGGCGGCACGGCCGGCGAGACGCCACCCTCTCCCTTCCAGCCATGGCAGGCGCCACAGGCGAACGCGACGTACGTGCGCGCACCCAGCACCACCTCGGCAGGCTGGCTCGTCGCCGCCGCCGCGGTCGTCGCCGGGGCGGTTGACGTGGTCGCCGCCGCCGTGACGGTGACCGTCGAACTCGCGCTGCTCGAATCCATCGACCTGAACAACAGCACCAGCAGCGCCAGCACGACGATCCCGCCGCCGAGCGCCACTGCGAGTCCAGCGATGATGCCGAGTCCCTTGCCCTCTCCTTCTGCCATGTACTGGGTAATAACAGGTCGGCCGGTCGTTGTGAAGCAGTGAGGCCGCGCAAGTGTGCGGGTTTCCCGCAAAAGTGCCGGGCGCGCTTCCCGATCCGCGGCTCCTACGCCGTCACGTCGATCACCAGAGCTGCCTGCTGCCCTGTTGCACGAGCAGCGGCGCGATCTGCTCGGCGGCGCGCGCCGCACCGTCGGCGGGCACGGCGAGGTAGCGCGGCGGCGGCTCCTCGAGGCGTCTGACGATCGCGGCGGCGAGGCCCTCCGGTGACGCGTCGTCGAATGCCAGGCCCGGGCCGGCGCCATGCCGGACGAGCCGGTGGCGGACGTGCACCTGCTGCTCGTAGTGGTCATCGAGCGGAATCTGGACGAACGGCGTTCCCGCAGCGACCAGCTCCATGCAGGTCGACAGGCCGCCCTGGACGACTGCGACGTCGCACGCGGCCAGCCAGGCCGGCAGGTCGGCGATGTGGCCGACCGCTTCCAGGCCCTCGGCCGCCGGCAGCGACGCCGGATCGATCCGGGGTCCGGCCACCGCGAGCATGCTGAGGCCCGGCACCTGCCGGCGGACGTACGCCAGCGCGGCCACGGCCCGCTCGAGCAGCGCCGACCCGACGCCCGAGCCGCCGACGGCGACCACACAGAGCGGTCCGTCGTCGATCCCGAGCTCCGCGCGCAGGCGCGCACGATCGCCCGGGCCGGGCTGGTGCGGATCGGTGATGTAACCGCTGAAGTCGAATCGCCGCTCGACCCATGGCCGTACCTCGGGGAGATCGGGCCCGAACCGGCCCGGAGGGATGTCCGCCGGGTCGCCGACGAAGATCGCGGCGTCGCGAAGGCGGGGGAACCGCTCGACCTGCTCGACCATCTCGGCGTTGTAGTCGGCGACGAGGGTCGCCTCGCGCTCACCTCCATCCGGCAGCGCGGCGAAGCCGACGAAGTCGGTCATCCACACGTACGCGGCGCTCTTGCGCTCCGGGTTCTCGTGCAGGAAGTAGTCGACGTCCCAGGCCTCGTCGCCGAGCCAGAGGTCGTACGCGCCGTCGTGCGCGACGTCGTCGAAGAGCAGGTAGTTGGCAAGCAGGATGTCGTCCATGCGCCGGAAGGCCTCGAACGCCGGGAGGCGATGTCCGGAGCTCGCCGCCGTCCAGTGCGCCGACTCGCTGGCGAGCTCGCGGCTGGCTGCGTGCACACGCTCGCCGTGCTCCTGCAGGACCGCAGTGACGGGGTGCTGTGCGAGCCACTCGATCTCGAGACCCGGCACGCGTCGGCGCAACTCGGCCACGACGGCGAGGTCGCGGCGGACGTGGCCGAGCCCGATCGGCGAGCACACGACCAGCGCGCGCGGCGCGCGGCGGACGGCGCGCGTGAACGGCGCAGGCGTTCGCGGCGCAAGCAACGCGTCGCGGAGCAGCAGGTTGAGCCTCACCGGCTCCCGCACCGCCGGCTGGTGGCCGACGCCGTGGTAGGTGACGAGCGGCGCGCCGGTCTCACGCGCCAACTCGACGCCGCCGGCGTAGGCCGTGACGCGGTCCTCGTCACCGTGCACGACGAGCAGCGGGCAGCGGATGCTGCGCGCGAGCCGCCGCACCTCCTCCTCGTCGAGGGCCTCACCGTCCACCGCTCGTGCCAGGGTCTCGCCGGTCGTGCCCTCGGTGAGCCCGACGAGGTACTCGAACGCCCTGGTCGAGTGCGGCTCGCTGAAGATCTCGCCCGTGAACCACTGCACGAAGCCGTCGAAGTCGGTCAGCCAGGCGTGCCGGCTATAGCGTTCCCAGCCCTGCGGATCGTCGACCACGGCCTCGAAGTCGACCGCCTGCTCGAGGGTGTCGACGAGCGGAACGGCCGCGGCGATCACGACCGCGGCGCGCACGCGTTCAGGATGCTCGGCCGCGAGCACGACGAGCGGTAGCGCGCCGCTCGACAGGCCGACGATGCCGGCCCGCTGGATGCCGAGCTGGTCCATGACGGCGACGGCGTCGAGCGCGACCTCCCGCTCGGCGTAGGCGGCCGGCTCGAGCGGGGCGTCGCTTCCGCCGTTCCCGCGCGGGTCGAACGTGACGACGCGACAGTGGCGGGCGAGGTAGGGCACCTGGGCCCGCCACTGCCGCGCGTCGACCAGCGTCCAGCTTGGCAGGAGCACGATCGTCTCCGGCCCGGAGCCGTAGCTCGCGTAGGCGATCCGCACGCCGTCACGCTCGACGAACCCGGCCTCGTCCGGCTGACGGGCGAGCGTCGTGCGCGTGACGGCGTCGCTCATGGCCGCGCTTCCAGCACGAGGTTGAAGGGCGTCTCGGTCGCCCGGCGGAAGCGGGTGAAGCCGCCGGCCGTGACGACGTCGCGCAGCCGCGCCTCGCCGGCCTGGGCGCCGAGGCCGAGACCGACCTCCTGCGAGAGCGAGGCTGGCGTGCAGACGAGCGTCGAGGCGCCGTAGTAGACACGCCCGACGGGGTTGAGGTTCTCCTCGACGGCGTCGCCGGCGAAGGGCTCGACCACCAGCCACGTGCCGTCGGGCCGCAGGGCCTGGCGCACGTGGCGCGCCGCGCCGACGGGATCACCCATGTCGTGCAGGCAGTCGAACATTGCGACGAGATCGTAGTCCCGCCCGTGGAACTGCTTCGCTGAGGCGACCTCGAAGCGGACGCGGTCGCCCACGCCCGCCGCCGATGCGCGCTCGGTCGCGAGCCGGATCGACTCGTCGTGGTAGTCGAAGCCGACGAAGGTCGACTCCGGGTAGGCGCGCGCCATCAG
This sequence comes from uncultured Actinomycetes bacterium, assembly GCA_963779685.1. Classification (GTDB taxonomy): domain Bacteria; phylum Actinomycetota; class Thermoleophilia; order Gaiellales; family F1-60-MAGs149; genus CAVZZG01. Next base: position 87,814 of record CAVZZG010000003.1, on the reverse strand, counting down.
GATCGTCGACGCGCCCAGCCCGCAGCCGATGTCGGCAACGCTCGCGCCGGTGCGGAGGCGCTCCTCGACGCCGTCGAGTGCCGGGATCCAGTCGTGGATCAGGTGTGCGTTGTAGCCAGTGCGGAAGAAGCGCTCGGTGCCCTCGAAGAGGTCGTGGTGGTGCTCGTGCCACCCTACACCGGAGCCGCTCTGGAAGGCCGCGCGGATCTTCGGCTCGTCGCGCACGAGGCTCGTCATGCCCTGGAACGCCCCGCAGAGGAAGAACGGGCTGGTCTCGTCGGCGAGCGCCAGCGCCTGCTCGGGCGGCAGGCGGAAGCGGCGTGTCGCGGCGTCGTATTCGATGTAACCGCCTGCCGCCTGGGCGCAGAGCCACTCGCGGACGTAGCGCTCCGTGGTGCCCGTCCGGTCGGCGAGCTCCGCCGGGAGCAGCGGACTGCCGTCGGCCATGGCCCGGTAGAGGCCGAGCTGGTCGCCGATCACCACGAGTGCCGCACCGAGCGTTGCGCCGAGCTCGGTCACCGCCTGGTTCATGAACGCTCCGAGCCGTTCCTCGTCGATCACGTTCGCTGCCATTCCCGCTCCTTTCGCGTTGGCGGTGACGCTACGCCGCGCCATCGACCTCCGCATCAGGGGCCCACCCCTGGTCATGGCGGCGGCGTAGAATCGTGCGGTGCTCGTCGGCCGGGATCCGGAGCTGGAGCGCGTGGAGCGCATGCTCGCCGCGGCGCGGAGCGGCAGTGCCGGTGTGCTGGTGATCCGTGGAGAGCCAGGGGTCGGCAAGACCGCGCTGATCGAGGCGGTGCGTGCCCGGGCGACCGGCATGCAGCTGCTGGCGACGCGCGGCGTCGAGTCCGAGGCGGCCGTGCCGTTCGGCGGGCTACTCGAGCTCCTGCGGCCGGTCTTGCCGTCGATCGATAACCTCCCCGACCGGCTCGCCTCGACCCTGCGCGGGGCCCTCGCCCTCGGCCCGCCGGCGCCGGGCGACCGCTTCGCAGTCGGTGCGGCAACGCTCGGCCTGCTGGCCTCGCTCGCCGAGGAGCAGCCCCTGCTCGTCACGGTGGACGACGCCCACTGGCTCGACCGGTCCTCCGCGGAGGCACTGCTGTTCGCCACTCGCCGCCTCGGTGCCGATCACGTGGCCGTGCTGCTCGCGATGGGCGATCGCGAGGGGGCGGGCGACGATGCAGCCGACCTGCCGCTCCTCGTGCTCCGGGGACTCGACGCCGACGCGGCCGGTGTCCTGCTGAGCGCCCGCACGGGCAGGCCGGCCTCGCCATCGGCGATCGAGCGTGCCCTGGCGATCACGACGGGCAACCCGCTCGGGCTGACGGAGATCGACCCCGTCGCTCTCCGCGAGGGCGAACACTCGTCGCTGGTGGCGGTGTCCGATCGGATCACCGAGGCGTTCCTCCGCCGCGCCCGACCCCTCTCGGCCGACGCCCGTCGCGTCGTGCTGCTCGCCGCCGCCGATGGCCGGGCGGCGTTTACGGAGATCGAGGCGGCGTGCGCCGTGATCGGCACCGATGCACAGGCGGGGCTCGAGGAGGCTGAGGCCAGTGGCCTCGTAGCCCTCGCCGACGGCGCGCTGCGCTTCTACCACCCGCTTGCGCAGGCGGCGTGCTACCACTCCGCCGCTCCGGCGGAACGGCGAGCTGCACACCGGGCACTCGCGCAGGTGCTCGGACGCGACCGGGTGGACAGCAGGGCCTGGCATCTCGCCAGCGCAGCGACCGGCAGCGACGAGGTCGCGGCGGCCGCGCTCGACGCGGCTGCCGGGCGGGCGACCGCACGGGGTGCGCACGCCGCCGCCGCGCGAGCGTCGAGCCGCGCGGCACGGCTCACGGACGAGCCGCCGCGGCGGTCGCGCCGGCTGCACGCCGCCGCGGCCGCAGCCGCCGAGGCAGGCGACCTCGCCGAGGCCGCCGGGCTGGTCGATGAGGCGCGAGGCATCGTCGGGGATCCGATCGAGGAGGTGCAGCTGCGCGCGCTCGCTGGTCTGATCGCCGCCCGAACGGGTCCGCTCGACGCGGCGATCGACCTCCTCGACGGCGCGGCCGCGGGGTTGGACGCCTTCGAGCCGAGCGCCGCCGCGCACGCGCGCGCCACCGGCATCTGGACGTGCTTCGTGGCCGGCGACGCGCGGAGGATGGTCGTGATGGCACGGCGGATGCTCGAGGTAGCGCCTGCGGAGGAGCGTCGTGAGGCCTCGATGCTGCTCGGAATGGCGCTGATCTTCGCCGGTGAGGCCGACCGGGAGGGGCCGCGTCGCCTGAGCGAGGCGCTCGCCGAGCTCGACCGCGTCCCTGAGGTGCTCGACAACCCCCGGTCGCTTCGGTGGGCAACGGCCGGGGCGTTGTTCCTGCGAGAGGCGGGCGCCGGCGCCCGCCTCTTCAGCGCGGCGCAGACCCTGACGCGGAGGGAGATCTCGACTGGGTTGCTCGTGGAGCTGCTGCGCGATCTCGCGCGGGAGGCGGCCGCGGGTGCCCGGTGGCGCATCGCCGTCGCGCTCTACGAGGAAGCGATCGCCCTCGCCGAACAGATCGGCGCGGCGCTGGACGCCGCGACAGCCCTCGCCGGCCTGGCCTGGCTCGAAGCCCGCCTGGGCGACCACGAGACGGCGATGCGGCGGATCGATCACCTGCGCGGCCGGTGCGTGGAGGTCGGCTGCCGCACCTACGAGATCTGGCGGCTCGCAGCCCTCGCCGACCTGGAGGCCGGCCGCGGCGATCTGCCAGCATCGGTGGCGGCGCTGCGAGCACGGCGGGAGCTGATCGATGACCTCGGCGTCGGCGACCCGGACCTCGCCCCGGAGCCAGAGCTGGTCGAGGTCCTGGTCGCGAGCGGCAGGTCGGGCGAGGCGGCGGCGTGCCTCGGCGTCTATGCCACGGCGGCGCTCGCCAAGGGCCAGCCATGGGCGATCGCCCGGCTGCGCCGGGCGGAGGGCCTGCTCGCCGTCGACGCCGACATCGACGAGCGATTCCGCACGGCAATCGAGCTGCACGCACGCACGCCCGACGCCTTCGAGCTAGCCCGCACACGGCTCCTCTACGGCGAGCGGCTGCGCCGCGCGCGCCGTCGCAGCGCCGCGCGCGAGCAGCTACGCGCGGCCTTCGCGGCGTTCGACCGCCTCGGCGCAGCTCGCTGGGCCGCGCGCGCGGCGGCCGAGCTGGCAGCGGCAGGCGAGACGGCCCTGCCGCGCGCTGACGAGCGGTTCGACGAGCTGACGGCGCAGGAGTACACGGTCGCGACGGTGCTCGCATCGGGCCGGACGACGCGCGAGACGGCCGCCATCCTCTTCCTCAGCCCGAAGACCGTCGAGTACCACCTGCGCCACGTCTATCAGAAGCTCGCCATCGGCTCGCGGGCCGAACTCGCGGATGCGATGGGGCCGCGTGGTCTGCCTCAGGATTGACCGGCCGGCCGCGCCGCGCTCCGCGGCCGCAATCCTTGCGACTGCCAGCCGGGGTCACGTTGCCCACCGGCACGCCTGGGTCAGAGGCACCCAGCCTGGGGTGTGACGTCCAGCATGTAGCTCCAGACGGCCTCGGCCGCGAACAACGCACCGGCCAGGGCGACCCCGAACCTGAGGAAGTACAGGCCGGCCATACGCCGGCTTGACCCGGTCGGCAGCCAGACCGGTGGGAGGAACACCCCGGTTCCAGCGAGGAGCCCGGCTCCCACGACGAAGAAGGAGCCGAGCGAGGTGTACGGCTGGTTTCCGCACCAAATGTCGCCGCGCCACGCGAACGGGTCGATGACCACGACCGTCGCGATCAGCGCGAGCCCGACGACGCACGCGCCGACGGCGTACCAACGCCACGCCGTGCGACTGGTCATCCCGGCAATGCTACCTCGACTTCTCCAAGCCGGTCTGGCGCCGCTTCATGCCGTAGCGCAAAGCGATGCGCGCCCGTATCCGCGTTCCCGGCTCGGCGGTAGGCCCGGCGCGACGTGCTCGCGTTCGTGATTCGGCGCGGCTAGGATCGTGGCAGTGGTGCTCGTGGACATCGATGCGTCCGTGACGGTGGGGTCGTGAACTACATCGCCGGCGTGGTGATCGTCCTCCTGGTCGTCGCGGTCAACGAGGAGCTCCGCGGCACGAACCGTCGGGTGATTCGAGCCTGGTTCCCCCCGCCGGCGGCCGGGGTCGACGCCGGGCCAGTCGCACCTGATTACGTGCGGTTGCGGTGGGCCGGAGCCTGTCTCCTCGGTGCTATCGAGACGGCGCTCATCGCCAGACGTCTCGGTGTGAGCACAGGGGGCATCGTCGTGTGGGGCATATCGTGGTTCGTGGTGGCGATCATCGTCTTCCTCCGCGGAAGGGTCGGCGACACCCCGATCCCCGGGCTCGATCGACCGATGGGCGTCCCGATGGCCATCATTCTCGGCGGTGGTGTCGGGCTCGCGCTGTTCGCATACGTCATGGACGCGACGTAGACCGAATCGTCCGTTCTGGAACGGTTCCGTGGTGGAGTACGACGGCCAGGCGGAGCTCGATAGGCGTCGCCGCCTGTGGAAAAGGGAACCCCCCGGATTCCTGATGAATGCGGGGGATTCCCTTGTTCCACGGAGCAGGGGCGACAGGGCTCGAACCTGCGACCCTCGGTTTTGGAGACCGATGCTCTACCAGCTGAGCTACGCCCCTCGGCCTGCCCATTCTACCCCGGGCAGGGGGCGCCGGGGATCAGGCGACGGCGTCGTATGCGGCGCCGACGGCGCTCCAGTCGACGACGTTCCACCAGGCCGCGATGTAGTCGGGCCGGCGGTTCTGGTAGTTGAGGTAGTAGGCGTGCTCCCAGACATCGAGGCCGAGGAGCGGCGTGTGGCCCTCCATGAGCGGGATGTCCTGGTTGGCGGTCGAGTACGCCGCCAGGCCCGAGCCGTCGTGGACGAGCCACGCCCAGCCGGAGCCGAAGCGGGTGGCGCCGTTCTGGCCGAACTTCTCCTTGAAGGCGTCGAACGACGCCGAACGTGGCACTCGATGGCCGCGGCGAGCGCGCCCGAGGGCTCGCCGCCACCGTTCGGGCCCATGACCGTCCAGAAGAGCGAGTGGTTGGCGTGGCCGCCGGCGTTGTTGCGCACCGGGCCGCTGCTTGTCGGCCGGCAGGCTCGACAGGTCCGCGATCACCTCTTCCACCGAGGCGTTCTCGAGGGCGGTCCCGGCGAGCGCGTTGTTGGCGTTGGTGATGTACGCCTGGTGGTGCTTGCCGTGGTGGATCTCCATCGTCCGGGCGTCGATGTGCGGCTCGAGCGCGTTGTGCGCGTAGGGAAGGTCGGGCAGGGTGAATGGCATGGCTCGCCGGATCCTCTCGTCGATCGTTGCAGGATTCGTAGCACACCGGACGATCTCTCAGGAGGCGGAGAGCGACCCGTCGGCCTCGCGGGTCACGACCCCCGCGAGCTCCAGCTCGGAGACGAGGCCCGCGAGCGTCGCGGCCGTCAGCCCGAGTCGCGCCGCGAGGGCGTCGGGGCCCGCCGGGCACCGTCGGATGGCGTCGAGCAGGCGCCGGGCGTCCTGGCGCAGGTCAGGGTCGTCGGCGGCGCCGGCGAGGGCCGGGTCGAGGCCGAGCGCAACGAGCACGTCGCCGGCACCGGTGACCGGTGTGGCACCGTCGCGCAAGAGGCCGTTGCCGCCGGCCGCCGCGTCCACCCAGGGCGAGGCCGGCACGGCGAGCACTTCCCGGCCGAGGTCGAGCGCGCAGGCAGCGGTGATCAGCGCGCCGCTGCGCCGGGACGCCTCGACGACCACGACGGCCTGTCCCAGGGCCGCGACCAGCCGGTTCCGGGCCGGGAACCGCCACGGCGCCGGTTCGGTGCCGGGCGGATACTCGGAGATGATCGCCCCCAGGGCTGCGATCCGGGCGGCGAGACCGGCGTTCGATCGCGGATAGTCGCGGTCGATGCCACAGCCGAGCACGGCCACGGTGCGCCCGCCGGCGTCGAGCGCTCCGAGGTGTGCCGCGCCGTCGATGCCCCTGGCGAGCCCCGAGACGATGCCCACGCCCGCCGCGGCGAGCTCGCGGGCCAGCCGGCGCGTGAAGGCCATGCCGATCTCGGATGCCCTCCTGCCGCCGACGATGGCGACGACCGGCGGGCGCAGCAACGCTGCCAGCGTCGCCGGGCCGGCGGGCGGGCGCAGGTACAACTCCGCCGGGGGATCGGCGAGTTCCGCCAGGGCCGCCGGGTAGTGGAGGGCGCCGCGCGCGATCACGCGATCCTCCCCACCCGCAGCGAGAGCGCCTCGGCCACGTGGTCGGGGCCGACATCGCCGGCCGCGGCCAGGTCGGCGATCGTCCGCGCTGCCCGCACCGAGCGCGCGACGGCCCGCGGCGAGAGCCGCATACGGTCGATCGCCCGCCGCAGCATCTGCTCGGCGTCGTCGGACAGCCGCGTCTCCCCCGCCCGCGCCCGCCGTCGTTCGACGGCCTGCAGCACGCGCCCGGCGACGACCGCCGACGACTCGGGGCGATCGGTGCGGAGCACCGCCGCCTCGGGCCGCGCGAGCTGGACGCATAGGTCGATGCGGTCGAGCAGGGGCCCCGAGATCTTGCGGCGATAGCTGCGGATCTGATCCGGCTGGCAGAGGCAGCCGTCGCCGCCCGGCCCGCACGGACACGGGTTCATGGCGGCGATCAGGGCGGTGCGGCAGGGGTAGACGGCCACGCCGTGGGCCCGGGCGATCCGGATCACGCCGTCCTCGAGCGGCCCGCGCAACGCCTCCAGCGCATCCCGGCGGAACTCGGGCAGCTCGTCCAGGAAGAGCACGCCGTTGGTGGCCAGCGGCAGCTCGCCGGGCCTGAGCCGAGGTCCGCCGCCGATGAGGGCCGCAGCCGACGCCGAGTGGTGCGGGGCCCGGAACGGCCGGCTCCTCACGAGGCCGACGCCGGCGTCGAGCAGGCCTGCGACGGAGTGGATCCGGGTGGTCTCCAGCGCCTCCTGATCGCCGAGCGGTGGCAGCACGCCCGGCAGTCGCCGCGCGAGCATCGTCTTGCCGACCCCTGGTGGCCCGACGAGCAGCAGGTTGTGGCCGCCCGCTGCCGCGATCTCGAGCGCGCGGCGGGCGGTCGGCTGGCCGCGGACGTCGGCGAGGTCGGGCAGTGCCGGCGCAGCCGGTCGAACGGGCGATAGCGGGGCCTCGGGGATGACCCCGTCGCGCAGGAACGCCACCGCGTCACGGAGCGTCCGGCACGGCACTGCGCGGATGCCCGGCACCAGCCCGACCTCGCCGGCGACCTCGGCGGCGCACAGCACGCCGTCGAGCCCCAGCCGGCGGGCCATCTCGGCGGCGACGATGGCGCCGCGCACGGGACGGACCGATGCATCGAGCCCCAGCTCACCCAGCGCGGCGACCGACCGGGGCGCCTCGTACGGCACCTGTCCGGTGGCGGCGAGGATGGCCAGCGCGATGGCGAGGTCGAATCCGGCGCCGGCCTTCTTCAGCGTGGCCGGCGCGAGGTTGATGACGATCTGTCCGCCGGGGAACCGCAGCTCGGCCGAGCGCATCCCGGAGCGCACCCTTTCCCGTGCCTCGCGGACGGCCGCATCCGGAAGGCCGACGATCGTCATCCGGGACGGGGCGGTGGGATCGTCGAGCACGTGCGCCTCGACGTCGATCGGCACGGCATCGAGTCCCTCGATCGCGATCGTGCAGGCGCGCGCCAGCTCCACCGGCCGAGCATCGCCGCCCGCCGGGTAGCAGCGGCTGCGCGCAGCGTCACAGAAGGCGCCTGGTCGTGGGCCGTGCCCCCTCGATCGTGACCAGGTCGATCCGCACCTGCACGGCCCAGGGCTGCGACGAGCGCAGGATGCGCGCCGCCGCCCGCAGCCGTTCGATCTGGGCCGGCTCGATCCAGCGGGTCTCCGGCGAGGCGACCCGGCGGCGCTTGACCTCCACCAGCACCAGCGTGCGGCCGCGCCGGAGCACGAGATCGACCTCGGCCGCCGGCGTGCGCACGCGCCGTCCGAGCACGCGGTAGCCTCGCAGCAGGTAGAGCGCCAGCGCGTAGCGCTCGCCGCCGCGTCCGTACCGGGCGGTCGTCACACGCCGAGCGTGAGCTGGCTGCACGGCGCGAAGCTGCGCCGGTGCAGCGCCGTCGGCCCGAGCCGGCGCAGCGCCGCGAGATGCTCCGGCGTGCCGTACCCGACGTGACGCTCGAATCCGTAGCCCTCGTGCACCTCGGCGAGGTGCTCCATGAGGCGGTCGCGGGTGACCTTCGCGACGATGGATGCGGCGGCGATCGCCGCGCTCTTGGTATCGCCGTCGATGACGGCCACGTGGTCCCGCTCCAGCGGCACCCGGAAGCCGTCCGCAAGCAGGGTGACGTCGTCGGCCGGCGCGACCTCGCGCAGACACCGTGCGAGGGCCGCGAGATCGGCCCGGTGGATCCCGGTCGCGTCCACCTCGCCCACTGGGACCACCACGACGGATATGCGGCGGGCGGTCTCGAAGACGGCCGGCAGGAGGGCGACGCGGGCGGCGTGCGTACAGCGCTTGGAGTCGTCGAGGCGGCGGAGCGCCCGCCGCTCCGCGACGGTCACGGACAACGGTTCGAGCAGGACGGCTGCGACCACCAGCGGGCCCGCCAGCGCGCCCCGGCCGGCCTCGTCCGCCCCCGCCACGTAGCGGCTGCCGAACGACCTGTCGTGCGCCAGCAGCCGCCGCAGGGCACTGCCGCGGGTGCGGGATCGGGCGGCGACGGCCATCGGCGAGAGCCTACCCGAGCCGCCGGTCACCGAAGACGCGCGATCCGTGACTAGCGAAGCGCGATCCGCGACGGCGGCCAGATTACCGCGACCACGCGCCCGGCCACCGCGGAGGCCGGCACGGCCCCGTACAGGCGCGAATCCGTCACGACCTGGCGATCGTCTCCAAGGACGTAGTAGGAGTCCGCCGGCACCTGGACGGGGCCGAACGGCGGCGTCGCCGAGCTCGTGTACGGCTCGTCGGGGAACAGGCAGCCGCTCTCGCGCGAGACATCGGCGGTGATGTCCGGCGCCGAGACGCAGATGTACAGGCCCTGGCTCGTCGCCCCGACCCAGTCGCCCGGAAGCCCGACGACCCGGCCGACCCCGACGATACGGCCGCGGCGGCGGACGTGACGGGCTCCGGGGAAGGACGAGACGGCGACGATGTCACCGCGGCGGACACGGGTCTCGAGGCCCGGCGAGATGACGATCAGGTCGCCCTTCGCGATCCTCGGCGCCATCCCGCTGGCAGGGGCGAAGGCCGTCGAGCCGACCCGGTCGATGGCCCAGTACCCGCCGGCCGCGGCCACGACGCCGCCCAGCACGCCGGCGACGACGGCCCGGGCCACCGCTCCCCGGAAGCGAGGCCCCACCTTGCGGACGGCCCGACGGGCGCCGAAGCTGATGACGACGCAACCGAGCGGCCCGAGGGCGACGCCGAACAGCCCGGCCACGACCCCCCGCCGTCCGCGCAGGCGGGCATCGAGCACGAGCGTGGCGGCGGCCGTCGCCCAGACGAGGGCGAACGCCACGATGCCGGGTCGCCACAGCGACCCCACCATCGCGGCCACCAGCTCCAGCCCGAACAGGCCGAGCGGCCGGGGCCAGCGTCCCAGGCGAGCGAAGGCGAGCACGCGGGGGGCGGCCGGACGAGGTCGTCGCAGCGATGGCGTGGGCGTCAGCACGTCACGGGACGCCGATCCGGCCGGGTGGCCAGTAGAGCAGGAACACCTCGCCCATGAACTGATCGCGCGAGACCTGGCCGAAGCAGCGGGAGTCCTCCGAGCCGATCCGGTTGTCGCCGAGCAGGTAGTAGCTGGACGGCCGCAGGAGGATGGGACCGAAGTCGCCGCCGGGCGAGCCGCACGGGCCCGTCGCCTGACCGTGGACGTACGGCTCGGCGAGATACCGGCACCCGGGGGTCGAGTCGGGGCCGCCGGCCTGCGGAGGCTCGATGCCGTCTCGGCATACGTAGACGCGCCCGTTGTGGCTCCCGATCGACTCGCCGGGCAGCCCTACCAGGCGCTTCACGTACGTCTCGGACGAGACCGTGTTCGCCTGGAACACCCTGTTGCCCTTGCCGTTGGGATGGAACACCACCAGGTCGCCGCGCTCGGGATCGGCGAAGGCGTAGACGCGGGCCGCGAGCACCTGGTCGCCCGGCCGGAACGTCGGCACCATCGAGGGGGTCGGGATCCGGTACGGGCGGACGAACCACCACGTGAGCGCCACGGCGGCGATCGCCGCGACGACGAGCAGCCGGTGGGAACGGATGCGAGGCACGGCCTAGAGGAAGAACTGGATCCGGTTGAGCGGCCAGTAGATCATGAAGACGCGGCCGACGATCTGGCTGCGCGGGATCGGCCCCCAGTACCGCGAATCGTCGGAGAAGGTGCGGTTGTCGCCCATCATGAAGTAGTACCCGGCCGGGATCTTCTCCGGCCCGAAGTCCGATCCCTGATCGGATCCGTACGACTTCTGGCCGTGGACGTACGGCTCGTCGAGGAGCTTGCAGCCGGCGGTCTGCTCGGGATGCGCGGGGTCGACGGGGAACTTGCCGTCCGCGCACACGTAGACGTGGCCCTGGGCCGACCCGATCACCTCACCCGGCAGGCCGATGACGCGCTTCACGAAGTACGGCTCGGACCACGACTTCTGACCGTCCAGCGGCCGGAACTGCCGGTCGCCCTTGCCGTTCGGGTGGAAGATCAGGATGTCGCCGCGCTTGGGGTCGGTGAAGTGGTACAGGAACCGCACCGCGAACGGCCGGTCGCCCTCGAGCAGGGTCGGCACCATCGACGGTGACGGCACGACGAACGGCTTGGCGATCCACAGCTGGAACACGTACGCGATCGCCAGTGCGGTCAGGACGGTGATCCCGAGGTCGCCCCAGAAGTTCCCGCGGATGCGCTTCAGCAGATCGCGCATGTGGAGCTAGAGGAGGCCGACTCGCTGCAGCGGCCAGATGCGTGCGAACGCGCGCCCGAGGATCCATCCCTTCGGGATGAGGCCGAAGCACCGGCCGTCCTCGGAGTCCTCCCGGTTATCGCCGAGCATGAGGTAATGGTCGGCGGGATCAGCGTCGGGCCGAAGTCGCGCCGGCCCTGGCAGCTGCGCGACACGCCCTCGGTGTAGGGCTCGTTGAGGGCGCGGCAGCCGGCGTGGCGAGCGGTGTCTTGCGCGATGCCGGGCGGGCCGAGCAGATGTAGACCTGGCCCTTCGTCGTCCCGACCCAGTCGCCGGGCAGGCCGACCGCCCGCTTGATGAACGTCTGCGAGTCGGGCGTCGTCGCCCCGCGCTCGAGGTCCTCGGGTGGGTGGAACACCACGATGTCGCCGCGCGAGACGTCGGTGAACCGGTACCAGAAGCGGGCGACGATCACGCGGTCGCCGACCAGCAGGGTGCGTTCCATCGACGGGCTCGGGATCCGGTAGGGCTTCACGATCAGCCACTGGATGCAGTAGGCCACGCCGAACGCGAGCCCGACGACGACGATCAGCTCGATCCACGGCCCGAAGATGTTGCGCAGGCTCGTGAACATCCCGGCCGGCGCCCGGGCGGCACGGCGGCTCCGGACCGACCGGAGCCGGCGCCACGGCACCGGGATCTGCGGGCACGGGCATGCCCTCGGATTCGCTGACGCCCGTCGCTCACGGGCTCACGATACCCGGAAAACGCGCGACCGACCGGTCAGCGCTGCTTCTCCCGGACGCGGGCCTTCTTGCCGACCTTGTCCCGGAGGTAGTACAGCTTGGCGCGGTTCACGTCGCCGATCGGCGACGACCTCGATCTGGTCGATCTTCGGCGAGTGGAGCGGGAACGTGCGCTCGACGCCGACCCCGAAGGACTGCTTGCGGACCGTGAAGGTCTCGCGAACGCCGTGGCCCTGGCGCTTGATCACGATGCCCTCGAAGACCTGCACGCGCTGGCGGTTGCCCTCGATCACGCGGAAGTGCACGCGGACGGTGTCGCCGGCCTTGAACACCGGGATGTCCCGGAGCTGCATGGCCTCGATGTCGTGGATGAGCGTCTTCATCGCAGTCGTCCTCGTTCCGTGAACGGCAGGTCGGATGCTACTCGATGGGCGGGCGGCGGCTCGCCGCTTCCGTCCGCTGCGCCCCGCGCTCGGCACGCCAGCGGGCGATGGCGCCGTGGTCGCCGCTCAGCAGCACCGCAGGCACCCCCCAGCCGCGGAACTCCGGGGGCCGCGTGTAGTGCGGGTGCTCGATGCCGCCGTCGAGTGCGGGCGAGAACGAGTCCCGGTGGGCGGAGTCGGCGTCGCCGAGTGCGCCCTCGAGATGGCGCGCCACGGCGTCGATCACGACCATGGCAGCGACCTCGCCACCGGAGACGACGTAGGGGCCGAGCGAGATCGCCTCCGTGGCGACGTGCTCGTGGACGCGGTGATCGAAGCCCTCGTAGCGCCCGCACAGCAGCACCAGCCGTTCGCTGGCGGCCAGATCGCGGGCATAGGCGTCGTCGAACCGGGTGCCACCCGGGTCGAGGACGGCGATCCGGGCACCGCTGCGCAGCTCGTCGAGGCCGGCGCCGAGCGCGCCCTCGAGGGCCGCCACGACGACGTCGATCCGGATCAGCATCCCCGCGCCGCCGCCGTAGGGCTCGTCGTCGAGCATGCGGTGCTTCAGTGGCGAGTAGTCGCGCAGGTTGTGCAGGCGAAGCGCCAGCGGGCCGGCGAGCGCGTTCGAGACGTGGCGCTCCTCGACCAGCCACGAGAACCAGCTCGGAAACAGCGTGAAGACGTCGATCTCAGGCATCGGCGAGCAGGACGTCCGCCGCGATCTCGAGACGGCGCCCGGGCACGTCGACGACCGGCACCAGCGCCGTCACGAACGGCACCCGCAGGCCGGAGTCGAGCACGAGCACGTCGTGGGCGACGCCATCCTCGACGGCCGCGATCTTGCCGAGCTTGCAGTCGCCCTGGAACGCATCGCAGCCGATGAGGTCGAAGCGATAGAAGGCGTCCGGCTCTGGCTCGGGCAGCGCCTCGGCGCCGACCTCGATGGCCTGGTTGCGGAGCTCGTCGGCGGCCGTGCGATCGCCGATGCCGTCCAACAGCAGGATCGGGCGGTTGTCCGTGCCCGTCCGCTGCGTGATCAGACGGGCCTGGCCGCCCACCTCGACGCGTGATCCGGGCCCGAACCCGAACCATCCGCAGGGCGCCTCGACGTAGACGGCGCCGTTCAGCCCGTGCGCTCGGCCCACGGTGCCGACCCGCACCCGCGCCGGGCGCCACGGATGGGGAGCCTCCGCGTCAGGCCTCGATCTCGACGTTGACGCGCTGGCCGGTGCGGATTCCGCCGGCACGTGTGACGGTGCGGAGCGCGCGGACGACGCGGCCCTGCCGGCCTATCACCTTCCCGCGATCCGGCTCCGCGACGTGGACGCGCAACACCAGCTGCCCGTCCTCGATCGCCTCGTCGACCCGGACGGCGTCGGGCTCATCGACGAGCCGGCGGACCAGGTACTCGCAGAGCCCCCGGACGTCCTGCGGCAGCTCGCTGGCGGCCATCGGCGTCAGACGACGCCGGCCTTGGACAGCAGGCGGCGGACGGGCTGGGACGGCTGCGCGCCACGGGCGAGCCAGTGGCGGGCGCGCTCGGCGTCGATCTCGATCAGCGACGGCTCGAGCTGCGGGTTGTAGCGGCCGATGTACTCGATCGCGCGACCGTCGCGCGGCGACGCCGAGTCGGCCACGACGATCCGGTAGATCGGGTTCTTCTTCGACCCGAGACGGGTCAGGCGCATCTTCATCACCTTGCGGTCACCTCTTCTTCTTGCGCTTCTTGGACGCTCCCGTGGACTGGCCCGGCAGGCCGGGCATCCCCGGGATCCGCGGCGCACCGCCACCGGCGATCGTGCGCATCATCTTCTTCATCTGCTTGTGCTGCTGGAGGAGTGCGTTGACCTGCTGCACCGAGGTCCCGGAGCCCCGCGCGATGCGCGTGCGCCGTGACCCGCTCACGATATCCGGTCTCAGCCGCTCCTCCGGCGTCATGGAAAGGATAATCGCCTCGACCTTGTCGAGCTGCCGGTCGTCGATGTCGACGCCCTGCAGCTGCTTGCCGATGCCGGGGATCATCTTCATGAGACCGCCGAGGGAACCCATGCGGCGGATCGTCTTCAGCTGGTCGAGCAGGTCGTCGAGACTGAACTCGGCCTTGCGGATCTTGGCCTCGAGCTCGGCCTGCTTCTGGTGGTCGACGTTCTCCTCGATCCGCTCGATCAGCGTCAGGACGTCGCCCATCCCCAGGATCCGCGATGCCATGCGGTCGGGGTGGAACTCCTCCAGCTGGTCGAGCTTCTCGCCGACGGACGCGAACTTGACGGGGACGCCCGTGACGGCCCGCACCGACAGCGCCGCGCCGCCCCGGGCATCGCCGTCGAGCTTCGTCAGCACGATGCCGTCGAAGGCGACCCGCTCGCGGAACGTCTCCGCCACGTTGACGGCGTCCTGACCGGTCATGGCATCGAGCACGAGGAGCACGTCGTGGGGCTTCACGGCATCCCGGATGCGCACCAGTTCGGCCATCAGGTCGTCATCGACGTGCAGCCGCCCGGCGGTGTCGACGATGACGACGTCGCGACCCTGCTGGCGAGCGGCCTCGACCCCCCACTTCGCGATCTCCACCGGGTCGGTGTCGGTGCCGCGATCGAAGACCGGCACGCCGACCTGCGCGCCGAGGGTCTTCAGCTGGTCGACAGCGGCGGGCCGGTAGACGTCGCAGGCGACCAGCGCCGGCTTCTTGCCCTGCTTGGCGAGCAGCATCGCGAGCTTGCCGGAGGCGGTGGTCTTGCCCGACCCCTGCAGACCCGCCATCAGGATCACCGTCGCGCCGTGGCTGGCGAACGAGAGCTTCGCGGAGCCCGTCCCCATCAGCGCGGTCAGTTCCTCGTTGACGATCTTGACGACCTGCTGGCCCGGGTTGAGCCCCGTCAGCACCCCTTCGCCGACGGCGCGCTCGCGCACCTTCGCGACGAAGTCGCGGACGACCCGGAAGTTGACGTCGGCCTCGAGCAGGGCGAGACGGATCTCGCGCATGGCTCGCTGGACGTCCTCCTCGGTCAGCTTGCCCCGGCTGCGAAGGTCGCCGAGTGCCGAGGTCAGCCGGTCGGAGAGGGAGTCGAACACGTGGCCGAAGCCTACTGTGCTCCAATACCGGTCGGTGGAGATCGAGCTCCAGTACCTGTACAGGTCGACCGACGCGATGATGGTTCCCGCGGAGCTCGCCGGTTTCGCCCTCGCGGAGTCGCTGACGTTCGAGATCGTCGACTCGTTCTGGGACACCCCCGAGTTCCGGGTCCGGCGCTCTGGCTGCTCGCTGCGGATCCGGCGCCAGTCGAACCTGCCCCACCCGCTCCTGACCTGGAAGGGGCCGACCGAGCGGCGCGAGGACGGCGCCCGCCAGCGCGAGGAGGTCGAGGTGCCCATCGACCACGTGCCGGTCGACTCGGCCGAGTTCATCTCCCTCATCCATCGCTACAAGCTGTGGGAGCTGATCGCCGAGCCCGCCGACCTGCCGGACGACGTCGAGCTCGAGAACATCGGCGAGCTCAAGAACCGCCGCAGCTCGCACCTCTACGTCAACGGGCTCCACCGCCTCGAGCTGACCTGGGACCGCGTCACCTACCCCGCCGGCGACCCCGAGGCCCGCCTCGAGGTCGAGGCCAAGCGTCAGCGCGCCGCCCGCTTCATGGGCGACATCGACGCCGAGCTCCGCCAGCTCTACGGCCGCAAGCTCGAGCCCGCCCGCCACGGCAAGGCCAAGGAGCTCGTCATCCGCCTCTACCCGGAAGCCTTCGCCGCAGCCTGACCCACCCGGCCGCGGAGACCGCGCCCCGGTTCCGGCTACCCGACGAGAGCGGCTGCGAAGTCGGCGGCGCTGAAGGGGCGCAGGTCGTCGAGCGTCTCGCCGACGCCGATGAGCTTGATCGGGAGGCCGAGCTCGTGGGCGATGGCGAGGGCGATGCCGCCCTTGGCGGTGCCGTCGAGCTTGGTGAGGGCGACGCCGGAGAGGGGTACGGCGGCGCCGAACAGCCGGGCCTGCTGGAGGCCGTTCTGGCCCGTCGTCGCGTCGACCACCAGCAGGGTCTCGTGCGGCGCGTCGGCGAGGCGCTGGGTGACGACGCGGCGGACCTTGGCGAGCTCCTCCATGAGGTTGGACTGGGTGTGGAGGCGGCCGGCGGTGTCGATGAGGACGACGTCGCGGCCGCGGGCGAGGCCGGCGCTGACGGCGTCGAACGCCACTGCGGCCGGGTCCTGGCCGTGCACCGAGCCGACGAAGTCGGCGCCCGCGCGCTCGGCCCACGTCTCGAGCTGTTCGCCGGCGGCCGCGCGGAACGTGTCGGCGGCGCCGACGACGACGGATGCGCCGGCCCGGCGGAGGTGCTCGGCGAGCTTGCCGACCGTCGTCGTCTTGCCGGTGCCGTTGACACCGACGACGAGGACGACCGTCGGGCGATGCGACACGTCGATGCGCGACTCCGCGCCCGACAGCATGTCGGCGATGACCTCGCGGAGAGCGCGAAGCAGGTCGTCCTGGGTACGGAGCCCGCCCGTTGCGCTGCGCTCCTCGAGCCGGCGCACGATCTCGACCGTCGCCGGGACGCCGCAATCGGCCAGCAGCAGCGCCTCCTCGATCTGCTCCCAGACCGAATCGTCGGCCGGGTCGAAGGCGATCGTCGCCAGCTGTGCAGTGAGCGCCCGGCGACTCTTCGAGAGATTGTCCGCGAGCCGGCGGAAGAGCCCGCGGCGCCGTTCTTCACCGGCCGGCGAGCTCTCGGCCCGTGCGGCGCCCTCGAGCCCGACGAACATCTGCGAGTAGTCGATCGTCACGGCGGCCGGCGCCAGAGGTCCTACGTGGCGACCAGGTCGGCCGGCTCACGGTGCGCCGCCGGTAGCCGGCGCGAGACGACCTTCGAGATGCCGTCGCCGGCCATGGTCACGCCGTAGAGGACGTCCGCCGCCTCCATGGTGCGCTTCTGGTGGGTGATGACGATGAACTGCGCGTGGCCGCGATAGCGGTCGACGAGCTGCAGGAACCGGTCGACATTGATGTCGTCGAGGGCCGCGTCGACCTCGTCGAGGACGTAGAACGGGCAGGGCCGCGCGAGCATGATCGCGAACAGGAACGCGATCGCACCGAGCGCCTTCTCGCCGCCGGAGAGCATCTGCAGGCGTGAGATCTGCTTGCCGGCCGGCGAGATCTCGAGCTCCACGCCGGGTTCGGCGGGCTCCGGTGGTGCGTCGGCAGCGGCGTCGACATCGGCGGCGTCTGCGTCGGGGACGTCAGCATCGACCAGCCTGAGTCTCCCCCGCCCGCCCGGGAAGAGTGTCGTGATCGTGTCGGTGAAGTGCCGCTCGACCTCGTGAAACGTCGCGTCGAAGCGCTCGGTGATGGTCGCCGTGAGATCGCGCACCAGCCGGCGCAGCTCCCGGATCGAGGCCTCCAGGTCGGCGATCTGCTCGGCCGTCTCCTCGTGGCGCTGGCGGGCCTCCTCGTACTCCTGGCGGGCGAGCGGGTTGACCGCGCCGAGCTGCTCCAGGCGACGCTCCAGACGCTCGATGCGGGCATCGAGCGCCACCTCGTCCTCGGTCGGGAGAGGCTCGATCCGCTCGACTGCCTCCACCGATCGCCGGGCGAGCACCTCCGCCCGCCGCCGGACGAGATCGCCGAGCTGCTCCTCGGCGTGCGCGGCCTCGACCTCGAGGGTCGTGGTCGCGGCGGCGGCCTCGCGCGCCTGCCGCTGCAGCTCGTGCGCCCGCCCCGAGACGTCCGTCATGCGCTGCGACAGCTCGCCGGCACGGGCCTCGAGCTCCCTCAGGCGTTCCTGCTCCGGACCACGGATGGCCTCCACGCACCGCGCAGCGGCTCCGAGCAGCTCGACCACGGCCGGCACCATTGCCATCAGGCCGTCCAGCGTGACCACCCGCGACCGGTTCGCCTCGGCCCGCCGCGCCGCCGTATCGGCCGCCTCGGCGTGCCGTGCGCGATCGGCCCTGCGCCGTTCGACCCGCTCCAGCCCCGCCGCCCGCTCGGCGCGCTCCCGCGCGACCCGCTCCGCAACGTCGCGACGCCGGCGATCGAGCTCGCCATGCTCCCGCTCGAGCACCGCGGCGCGCTCCACCAGCTCGGCTCTCCGCACGCCCAGCTCGACGGCCTCGGCGACGGCTGCGGCCGACCGTTCTCGAAGCCGGCCCTGCTCCTCCCGCGCCACGGCCAGGCGCTCCCCCGCGCGCTCCACGCGCAGGGCGGCACTCTCGGCGGCTCGAGCCGCCTCCCGGCCGAGGCGCGATGCCTCCTCGAACGCGCGCGCGGCCTCGACGACGGTCTCGCGGCCCACCGCATCGGCGCGCTCCGCGGCCGCGAACGCCGCCGCCGCCTCGCCGGCAGCGCGCCCCGTGGTCGCCAGCGCGGCCGCGGCCTCGGCAGCCTCCGCGCGGGCGGCGTCCAGCTCGCGACGGAGCTCGAGAACGACCGCGCCACCGCTGGCAGCGCGGAACGCCATCCCGCGGTCGCCGTCGAAGCCGCGCCCGTCGCGCATCACCGCGACACCCGCCGACAGCGTCGGCAGCTGCGCGGCGTCGTCGACCACCACGACGCCTTCGAGCAAGCCGGACGGCGCGCCCGGGCGGAGCTTCACCAGCGAGGCGAGCGGGACGCCGACCGAGGGCGTCGTGCGGGCAGGCAGTCGATCGAGGCAGAGCAGGGCTGCGCCGGAGAGTTCGTCGTCCGCGAGCAGGGCAACGGCCTCCGCGGCGTCCGTCGCTACCGCCTCGCCGGCCCGCCAGGCGACGGCCGCCGCAACGGCGACCTCGAGCTCGGGCGGGGCGTCGACGAGGTCGAGGGCGAGTGAGACTCCCCGGTCCCGGAGCCTGCGGACCGCGGGCGCGAGGCCATCCCCACGCTCGGCGGCGCGAGTCGCGCCCGACAGCCGCGTGTCGGCGGCCTTCGCCGCCACGAGCGCTGCGGCGTGCTCGGCACGCGCAGCCCCGTCCGCTTCCCGCGCCGCCGCGACGTCGGCGCTGGCCGCGCCTGCCGCCGCCCTCGCCCGTTCGAGCACCGCGGCTGCCTGCAACGCGGCACCGTCGGCGACAGCCGCCGCTGCGTCGGAGGCGTCGCGCTCGGCCGTGAGCCGCCCGACCTCCTCCTCGGCCGCGGCCGCGCGCCGTTCTGCGGCGCCAGCCTGTTCGGCGCTCTCCCGCCCGTCGCGCTCGGCGCGTGCGGTGCGGCCGTCGAGCTCGGCCAGATCCTGACGTGCGGCCAGGGACACGCCCAGGGCCGAGGCCACCTCCGCGGTGAGCCGTTCGAGCTCGGGGTCGTCGGCCCCATCGCCCATCGCAGCCAGTGTGCCGGAGAGCCGCTCGACGTCCGCTCCGGCTTCGGTGGCAGCAGTGGCCGCCGTGGCCGCGTCACCCTCGAGGCGCTCGGCGCGCGCGAGGAATCGCCGGCGGCTGTCGGCGAGCGTCGCCAGCCGCTCCGCCAGCGACTCGCGCCGGGCCACCAGCCGGTCGAGGCCGGTCGCCAGCGCGTAGAAGCGCCCGGCGGCCTGCTCCTGGGCTGACAGCAGGCCCGAGACCTCCTCCTCCAGGGCCCGGCGCTCGGCGTCGGACGCCGCGATCGCCTCGTCGAGGGCACCCGCGCCGCTGCGGCAGGTCTGCAGCTCGGCGGCGATGCGTGCGCGGGCGCGCCGCCCGGAGGCGATGCGCGACGACAGCACCTCGATCCTGGCGGCGTCGATCTCGCCGGCCAGCGCCTCCGCGCGCTCGGCGGCCGAGGCCTGGAGCGCGAGCGGTCGCAGGCGCGTCTTGAGGTCGTTCTCGAGGTCGCGGGCCCGGATGAGGTTCTGGTCGGTGCGATGCAGCTTGAGCATGGCGCGGTGACGGCGGCGCTTGTACTTGCCGAGGCCGGCCGCCTCCTCGATGTACCCGCGCCGATCGCTCGGCCGCGAGAGCAGGATCTCGTCGATGCGGCCCTGGTTGACGATGGCGTGCAGCTCGCGGCCGAGGCCGGCATCGGCCAGCGCCTCCTGCACGTCGAGCCGGCGCACGGCGACCCGGTTCAGCAGGTAGGAGGCCTCGCCGTCGCGGCGCAGCCGGCGCATGACCGAGATCTCCGGACGTCCCGTGCCGAAGCGACCGGACGCGTTGTCGAGCACGAGCTCGACCTCGCAGAGCACGGCGGCCTGGCGCCGGGCCGAACCGTCGAACAGGACGTCGGCGGCGACCTGCGCCCGCATCTCCCCGGGCGGCTGACTCGCCATGGCCCACTGCAGCGCCTCCGCCACGTTCGACTTGCCCGACCCGTTCGGACCGACGATCACGGCGACACCCGGTTCGAAGTGCAGCTCGGCGGGCTCCGCGAAGCTCTTGAACCCGCGCAGGCGAATCGATCGCAGATGCATCAGGCGGACCCCGTCGTGCCCTCGAGCACCTGCAGCGCGGCGCGCGCGGCCTCCTGCTCGGAGGCCTTCTTGGTGGCGCCGACCCCGCGGCCGAGCTCGGAGCCGGCGACGAGCGCGGCGGTGAGGAACTGGCGGCGGTGCGGGGGGCCGGTGACGTCCACAACGACGTACTCTACGGATCGGCCCTGACGTTGCAGGTGTTCCTGGAGGGCGGTCTTGTGATCGACCCGCGTCACCTCGGCCCAGATCATGCGCTCCGCGAAGGCGCCGACCACCGCCGGACGCACGACGTCGTAGCCGCGCTCGATGAAGATCGCACCGATGACGGCCTCGGTCAGCGCGGCCAGCACGCCAGGGTTCGCCGCCAGCTCCGAGGCGTCGTCGCGGCCCAGCGACCGGCCCTGCGTCTCGAGCCGTTGCCCGAGCCCGAGCCCGCGGGCGACCTCGGCGCAGGACTGGGCCGACACGACCTGGGCCTTGAACTTGGCGAGCACGCCCTCGTCGACGTCCGGGTGGCGCCGGCACAGCTCCTCGGCGATCACCGCCCCGAGGATCGCGTCACCGAGGAACTCGAGTCGCTCGTAGCTCGCCCCACGGTCCTCGTGCCACGACGAGTGGCTGAACACCCGGCCGCGCAGCTCTGCCGGGAGCGCGTCGACCAGTTCCGGGAGGTCAGTCAGCGCGCTCGACGATGAAGTCGACCGCCTCGCCGACCGTGCCGATCGACTGGGCCTCCTCATCGGAGATCTTGACCCCGAAACGCTCCTCGAGGTCCATGATCAGCTCGACGAGATCGAGCGAGTCGGCCTTGAGGTCGTCGCGCAGCGACGCCTCCGGTCGAACGTCGCCCTCGTCGATGTCGAGTCGCTCGACGAGGATCTCCTTGATCTGATCGAAGACCTCTTCGCGGCCTGCCAATGCGCCCTCCGTGGGTTGAACCGTGCGGCGGCGAATGTAGCAGAGCGGGTTACGCGGTGCGACCGACGCGGGCCGCGACGTGGGCGCAGACGTCGTGACTGACGCCCTCGGCGGCCATGCGCAGCGCATTCGCGATCGCCCGCCGCGACGACGAGCCGTGTGCGACCACGGCGATCCCCTGGAGGCCGAGCAGGAACCCGCCGCCGTAGGTCTCGGGGTCCATGCGCACCCGTAGCTCGCGCACCGCCGGACGCAGCAGCAACCCGCCGATCCGCGCCCGCGACGACGAGTCCGCGGCCCGGCGCACGAGCTGGAAGATCTCCTTCGCGGTGCCCTCGGCGGTCTTGAGGGCCACGTTGCCGGTGAACCCGTCGGTGACGATCACCTCCGCACGGTCGCCGATGAGGTCGCGGCCCTCGACGTTGCCGACGAACCGCACGTGCGGATCGGCTGTCAGCAGGACCTGCGCCTCGCGGGCGAGCTCGTTGCCCTTGCCGGGCTCCTCGCCGATCGTCAGCAGCCCCACCCGAGGCTCCCGTATACCCAGCACGTCCTCGGCGAAACACGACCCCATGTGGGCGAACTGCACCAGCATCTCGGGCTTGCAATCGGCGTTGGCGCCAGCGTCGATCAGCGTGATCGGCCCGCGACGCCCTGGCAGGCACGTCGCCAGCCCCGGTCGCACCACGCCGGGAATCCGCCGCATCGCGAACAGGCTCGCTGCCAGCATCGCCCCGGTCGACCCTGCCGAGACCGCCGCATCGGCCCAGCCGTCGCGGACGCCCGCCGCCGTGATCACCAGCGACGCGTCCGGCTTCCCGCGGACGGCCGACGCCGGCTCTTCCTCGAAGTCGATCACGCCGTCGGTGTGGCGGATGGAGATGCCCGCCGGCGGGTCGCCCCCCAGGGCGGAACGGATCGCCGTCTCGCGGCCGACCAGCACGACGTCGAGCACGCCCGGCCGCACGGCGTCCACGGCGCCTGCGACGATCTCTTCGGGTGCCCGGTCGCCACCCATCGCGTCGAGGGCCACCGTGACGGCCGACATCGGGCGGGCCCGCTAGCCGGTCGGGGCCTGGTACGCCCGTCCGCGATACGTTCCGCAGGTCGGGCAGACTCGGTGCGGGAGCTTCGGCGACCGGCAGCGCTCGCAGGTCGCGGCGGCCGCGACCTCGATGCCATGCTGCGCGCGGCGGCGATCCCGCCGAGACTTCGACGTCTTTCGCTTCGGTACGGCCATCGGGTCGGAGAATAGCGAAAGCGACCGCACGTCAGCGCGGTACGCGCCGAGCGGTCGCTACCGGGCCTGCTCCTCGCAGCCGCACGGACCCCGGTTCAGGTCGGCGCCGCAACTGGGGCAGAGGCCTGCGCAGTCCGAACGGCACAGGACCACGAGCGGCATCGCCAGCACGACGGCGTCCGACGCCATGCGATCGGTGTCGAGCACCTGGTCGGCGAGGTACTCGCAGGTCATGTCCTCCTCGGCGCCCGGACCGGGCTGGGAGGCGTGGAACTCCTCGACCTCCACCGACAGCGGCACGACCGCGGGCTCGAGGCAACGGTGGCAGGCGCCGTGCACGTCGACGTGGAACGACTCGTCGAACACCCATCCGCTGGCCAGGCGGGTGATCACGAGTTCGGCCGGGAGGCCAGGCGGAACCGCCGCGTACGGCTCGCCACCGATCGTGAACGGCGCGATCTCGACCTCGACCGCCGCGCGATGCTGCTCGCCCGCGGCGAGCCGGATCGACCGGAGGTCGAGGCTCACCCGCGCGTGGAGACGTCGAACCCGTGCGTGGCGCCCGTCGGGCCGCCGAGGTCGCTGCGGCCCTGGGCGAGCTGCTCGCGCCCGCGCTGCACCGCCGAGAGGAACTTGCCGAGGTTGGTCTCGAGGGTCGAGAGGATCTGATCGGCGTAATCCTCGGCACCCAGTCGGACCTCGCGCTCGCGCTGCTTCGCGGCCTCGATGATCTGCTGGGCCTGGCGCTCGGCGAGCCGCACGATCTCCTGCTGCGATGCCTCTCGCTGGGCAAGCTCACGCGCCTCCTGGACGATCCGCTCGGCCTCCCGCTTGGCCTCGCCGAGCATCTCCTGGCGCTCCTTGACGATCCAGCGCGCCTGCTTGATCTCCTCGGGGATCGTCGCGCGCATCTGATCGAGGATCTCCCAGATCTCCTCGCGATCGACGCGAACCTGATCGGTCAGCGGTAGCGGCTTCGCCTGGTGCACCAGGTCGTCGAGCTTGTCGATGAGAACGAGTACGTCCATGCGAGCCCTCTCCTACTGCGCAGCGTAGCGTGCGCTGAATGCCCGCACGACCGCTTCCGGGACGAGGTCGGCGACGGGCCCGCCGAACTCCGCGATCTCCCGCACACCGCTCGACGAGATGAACGAGTAGCGACTCGAACTCATCAGGTAGACGGTCTCGATGTCTTCCGCCAATCGCTTGTTCAGGTGGTTCATCTGGAACTCCCACTCGAAGTCGGAGACCGCGCGCAGACCCTTGACGAGCGCCGTCGCGCCCTGCTCGCGTGCGAACTCGACCACCAGGCTCATGAACGGTCGCACGCTCACGTTCGGCATGTCGGCGAGGGAGTCCTCCAGGAACGCGATGCGCTCCTCGATGGTGAACAGCGTCTCCTTGTGCTTCGGCGCACGAACGACACCGACCACGACCTGTCCGAAGAGCGACGCGGCGCGGCGGATGATGTCGAGATGGCCGAGCGTAACGGGGTCGTAGCTGCCAGGGCAGATGGCGATGCGGTTCAGGGTGCGTCCTCCGTCCGGACGAAGAGCGTCAGCGCTGCTGCGCCCACGCGACGGCGGGATGCTAGCCGAAAGCCCGCGAGCGCCGGTGCGTCGGCCTCGGCCGTCTCGAAGGCGACGCGACCGCCCACGGAGGTGATCCGGTACAGCGAGCGGTCGAGGTCGGGGAGCAGGGCCTGCACGAGCCGGTACGGCGGGTCGATCAGGACGAGATCGTAGCGCCGGCCCTCCCGGACGGCGCGACGCAGCGCGCCGCGCACGTCGGCGATCCGGACGGTGACCCGCGCCCCGACGCCGAGCGAGGCGACGTTCGCCTTCAGCGCGGCAACGGCGGCACGGTCCTGCTCGACGAAGTCACAGCTCGCCGCCCCCCGCGAAAGCGCCTCCAGGCCGAGCGCGCCCGAGCCGGCGAAGAGGTCGAGGCAGACCGCGCCCGGGATGTCTCCGAGGGCGGCGAACAGCG
Organism: uncultured Actinomycetes bacterium; assembly: GCA_963779685.1. Lineage (GTDB taxonomy): Bacteria > Actinomycetota > Thermoleophilia > Gaiellales > F1-60-MAGs149 > CAVZZG01. The sequence goes on along the minus strand of CAVZZG010000003.1, from coordinate 63,279 downwards.
AGCCGCGCAAGCGGTCGGAGCTCGGCCGGGTCGCGCGTCCGGGCGGGGCCACGAGCCGCCTCGAACCGAACTCGCCGGCGACGATCCTCATCCCCGGCGGATCCCGGCGATCAACGCGCCGAAGCGATCCGCAGCGGCGACCTCGAGGATCTCGTCGCCGCCGGCGGCGATCAGCCCCTGGGCGTCGCACCTGGCCTGCTCGAGCAACTCGCGGTCGCGAGCCAGCCGCGCATGGCGCAGGTCGGAGCGGCCGCTCTGGATCTGGCCGAGCAGGTGGCCCTCGCCCCGCATGTCCAGATCGATCTCGGCCAGATCGAACCCGCTCGCGTGATCGACCAGCGCCCGCAGGCGCCGACGGCCGTCCTCGGTGGGCTCGACCGACTCGAAGAGGAAGCAGAACGACTGCTCGGCGCTGCGGCCGACGCGCCCGCGAAGCTGGTGCAGCTGGGACAGGCCGAAGCGGTCGGCATCCTCGATCACGATGATCGTCGCGTTCGGGATGTCCACCCCGACCTCGATGACGGTGGTCGCGACCAGCACGTCGAGCTCGCCGGCCGCGAACCGCCGCATCACCGCGCCACGCTCGGCGGCCTTCATCTGACCGTGAGCGCAGCCGATGCGCAGCGACGCCAGCGGACCGGCGGCGAGCGCGGCTGCCTCGTCCTCGGCGGCTCTCGCCTCGACCGTGACGGATCCCTCCACCAGCGGGCAGACGACGTAGGCCTGGCCGCCGGCCCGCACCTGCTCGACGAGCCACCGGTAGCAGTCGGCCCGGCGATCTTCGGAGACCACGGCCGTCCGCACCGGACGGCGCCCCACCGGCAGCTCGTCGAGCGTTGTCACGTCGAGATCGCCGTACAGCGTCAGGGCCAGCGATCGCGGGATCGGCGTCGCCGTCATGTGCAGGACGTGCGGCACCGACCCGTCCGACGCCAGCGCGTCGCGCTGGTCGACGCCGAACCGGTGCTGCTCGTCGATCACGGCGACCAGGAGCCGGCCCCAGCTGGCGTGCAGCAGCGCATGCGTCCCGACCGCGATCAGCGGCTCTCCGGCGGCGATCCGCTGGCGGCGGGCGTCCAGCTCGCGGCGGGGCACGTCGCCCGTGAGGAGTGCGAGTTCCACGCCGATGCCGGCCAGCAGGCGCTCGGCGGTCTGCAGGTGCTGGACGGCGAGCACCTCGGTGGGAGCCATCAGGGCGCCCTGGCCGCCGGCCTCGACGGCCCGCAGCAGGGTCGCCAGGGCGATGGCGGTCTTGCCCGACCCGACATCGCCCTGCAGGAGGCGCTGCATCGGGGTGGGCCGGCCGAGGTCGGCGCTGATCTCGGCGATGGCACGCTCCTGGGCGCCCGTCAGCGCGAAGGGCAGGGCCTCCAGGAACCGCCGGCTGAGATCGCCTGGCGCGGCCAGCGGCAGGGCCGCCGAGCGCTGGTCGACGTCGCGGCGGAGACCGAGCACCGCGATCTGGAGCAGGAGCAGTTCCTCGTACGCGAGCCGGGCACGGGCGACCGCCACGTCGCCGGCCACCCGCGGGCGGTGCCCGGCGACGACGGCATCGCGGCGCAGCGGGAGCTCCCGTCGTGCACGCACCCGCGGCGGGATCGGATCCGGCATCCGCACCGTCAGCGGCAGCGCGTCCCCCACCAGCCGGCGCAGCGCCCGCGACGAGAGCCGGGCCGACGCGTGGTAGACGGGAGCGAGGCCGAGCGCCTCGCCGGCCGCTCCCTCGGCGGCCTCGTCGGCCGTCGCGACGATCTCGTGGGTGCGCACCGACAGCTCGGGCCGCCGGCCCGAGACGCGGGCCTCGCCGCGGGCGAGGATCACCATGCCCGGCTCGAGGGCGCGGAGGAGGTAGCGCTGGTTGAACCAGGTCAGGGTGGCCTCGCCTCCCATGGCGTCGCCCACCCGCGCGTAGATGATGCGCAGGTTCCGCCGGCTCGTCCGGCGCTCCCCGACCGACTCCACCGTGACGAGCACCGTGGCCTCGCGGCCATCGGCCAGCGTCGCGAGCGGTTCGACGGTCGAGAAGTCGTCGAACCGGAATGGCAACGTGTCCAGGAGGTCGCCGACGGTCTCGATGCCCAGCTCGGCCAGCGCCGCGCCGGCGCGCCCACCCGGGACGGCAGCCGCGAACGGCGCGTCGTCGGGCGCCGTGGCGGGACGCGGCTTCGCGTCGTCGAGTTCGCCGGCGAAGGATCTCACGCCGGGCATTGTGCAGCCCCGGCCTACGCGGTCACGGTCAGTGCGCGATGGCCGCGAAGGCCCGCAGCTCTTCCTCGTCGTGCTCGGTGGCCGCGATCATGCGGCACCCGAAGGACGCGCGCCCCCCGCTGCCCGCGCCTCGGCGCACGACCCGGAGGTGGACCCGGAAGGCGTGTTCGCCGTCGCGCACGAGCGAGATCTCGTCGCCCGGCGCGAACCGGTCCTCGGCCTGGAAGGAGACGCCCGACGCCGAGACGTCGACCACCGTCACCGGCACCCGCACGACGTGGTCGCCCGGCAGCACCAGGACCGCCGTCGCGTCGCCCTCGTCGATCGGACGGCGCTGGGCGCGCTCGCCGAGCACGACTGCGCTGCCCGACCGGAGCTCGACGACGTCCACGCCGTTGCGCGGCGTGACGTCGAGCACCTCGAACTGCACCACCAGGCGGGTGCCGTCCCGGCGGAGCTCGGATCGCACCGAAGTCTCGGGCACGAGCGCCCCGGAAACCGCCTCGACCGTGGCCCAGCGCGTGGAGATGTGGGTGAACTGCACGGTCAGGTCGCTGCCGTCGGACCGCGTGAAGGCACCGCGGTCGCCGACGCGGAGGAACTGGCGCAGGTCGATGAGTTCGGTCACCTAGTCTCGTTGTACGCGCCAGGTCGCGAGCCTGCGAATGGCGCTTTGCACGGTTTTCACCAGGCTCGGTGCCCGCCCATCACCCGGAAGGCGCACGCGAGGCCCGCGCGAAGCCGGCAAGGCCGCCCTGGGCGATCGCCAGCAGGCCCGCGCCGCCCGCGTCGACGACACCCGCATCGCGCAGCACTGCGAGCACCTCGGTCGTCTGCGCGAGCGCCTCTACGCCGCCCGCCACCGCCGCCCGGAGGACGTCCTCGGCTTCTTCGCCGGCGGCGTCGCCGGCCGCGGCGGCCATGGAGCGGACGACGCTCAGCATCGTGCCCTCGACGGGCTGTCGCACCGCCCGGTCGGCGGCGGCTGAAGCGCTGCGAAGGGCGGCGGCCAACGCCGGCCCGTCGGCCGATGCCGCTTCGCCGAGCACGTCGCAGAGCCCGCGCAGGATCTGGGAGAGGATGACCCCGGACGTCCCGCGGGCACCGGCCAGGGCCGCCCTGGTGACGACGCCTGCGAGTGCGGGAGCCGGCAGCGGCCCGGTGCGGCTCAGCGCCTCGACGACCGCGGCCAGAGACCGGGCCATGTTCGTACCCGTGTCGCCGTCCGGGACCGGATAGACGTTCATGCTGTCGAGCCGTGCCTGCGCCGACGCCAGCGCGGCCGCCGCGCCGGCCGCGACCGCCCGCGCCCGGTCGAGCAGCGCGGCATCCGTCACTGCTCGTCCCGGCGGACGCCCTGGACGTGGACGCCCACGGCGGCGACCCGCAACCCCGTCAGGCGCTCGACCTCGTACCTGACGCGAGTCTGGACGTTCTCGACCACCTCGGCGAGGTTCAGCCCGTGCTCCGTCACGACGTAGAGGTCGATGCCGACGCCGCCATCGGCGCCGCGCTCGACCTCGACGCCGGCCGTGAGCGCATCGCGACCGAGCAGCCGCGCGACGCCGTGGACGAGCCGGCGCGACGCCATCCCGACGATGCCGTAGCACTCGAGCACCGTCAATCCGACGATCTGGGCCACCACGTCATCCGAGATCAAGATCTCGCCGGACACGGTGTCAGGATCGACGGCAGCCATCCCGGGAACGGTTGCCGTTTGCCCTCATGACGGGGCTAGAGCATACTGCGGCCGTGTCCCGCGTCTGCTCCGTCTGTGGTCGCCAGCCCTCGTTCGGCAACAACCGCAGCCACTCCATGGTGGCGACGAGGCGGCGATTCGACCCGAATCTGCAGCACATCCGGATTCTCGTGGACGGCGTGCAGAAGCGCGCCTACGTCTGCGCCCGCTGCCTCAAGAGCGGCAAGGTCCAGAAGGCTCTCTGAGCGCCGGCCGGCCTGTGGAGCGGCTGAGCCCTCGTCAGATCCGGCGCGACCACTACTTCATGGAGATCGCGCGCGCGGTGCGGGCGGCTGCGAACTGCCTCGGGTCGCAGGTCGGCGCCGTGCTGGTCCTCGACGACCACATCGTCTCGACCGGCTACAACGGCACGCCCCACGGCTTCACCAACTGCCGTGACGGCGGCTGCGTGCGCTGCCGCGACCGCGAGCTGCACCGTCAGGGGCTGGTGGGCGAGATGGCCGATCCCGAACACCTGCCGGGTCGCGCGCTCGACCGTTGCATCTGCGTCCACGCCGAGCAGAACGCCCTGCTGGCGGCGGCCCGCTTCGGGCTGCGCAGCGACGGCTCGACGCTGTACACCACGCTGAGTCCCTGCTTCGGCTGCCTCAAGGAGGCGATCCAGGCCGGAGTCGGGCGGATCGTCTACGAGATGGAGTATCCGGTCGCCCCGGCCGGGGCCGTCGCCGAGCAGTACCGGGCGCTCGCGGCGCACCTCTGCCGCGAGGACCCGACGGCCTTCGGCGCCCTCGTCCCCGCGATCGCCGAGAGCGCGCCGCGTTGAGCGACGTCCGCACGCGACCGCTGGCGGAGCAGGATGTCCTGGCTGACCCGTTCGCGCAGTTCGCGGCGTGGTACGCCGACGCACGCGGTCACGGCGTCGCGATGCCGGAGGCGCTGGCCGTGGCCACGGCGGCCGCAGACGGCCGGCCGAGCGTCCGGATGGTCCTCCTCAAGCAGCATGGCCCGACCGGTTTCGTGTTCTGCACCGACCGCCGAAGCCGCAAGGGCATCGAGCTCGCGGTCAACCCGCACGCCGCGCTGCTGTTCAACTGGGAGCCGGTCGGACGCCAGGTCAGGATCGAGGGCATCGTCACGGAGACCTCTGCCGCGGAGTCGGCGGCCTTCGCGGAAGCGCGGCCGGTGGGCAGCCGGATCAGCTCGTGGGCCTCGCTGCAGTCGCAGGTCATCGAGGACCGCGACGTGCTCGATCGCCAGAAGTCCGAGATCGCGGCGCGCTTCGGCGAAGGGCACGTGCCGGCACCGCCCCACTGGGTCGGCTACCGGGTCGCGCCGCAGCTGTTCGAGTTCTGGCAGCACAGGGACGACCGCAGCCACGACCGGCTCCGCTACCGGCCCCACGGCGCCGGCTGGGTCGTCGAACGGCTCTCACCGTAGCTGTGATCCACCGCGGAGCGGTGGATCACAGCTACGGATATTGAGTTCAGTACAGCGATGGCCGTGGCCGCACGGACCCGCGGCCCGATCAGGCCGAACACACCGAGACCACGCAAAGAACGCCAACTGCAACACCACGCCCCCAGCCGGCCCGACGCCACTCGACCCGAATGAGCGTTGATCCACCGCCCCGCGGTGGATCAACGCTCAGGGCGCGGCTGCGGCGAGCCGCTCGACGATCTCGCCGGCCTCGAGGACGGCGTCGATCACCTCCACGCCCTGCCCGGCGTACAGGCACAGCGCCTCGAGGTCGCCCTCGGCGCGGTCGTGCGGCGGCATGTCGCTGTAGCGCACCACGGGCTGCCCGCCCACGTGGGCGATCACCTCGCCCTCGCCGGGCCGCGAGCCGGAGGCCGGCATGCCCGCTGCCTCCCACGCCCGGTAGGTCGAGTTGCGCAGGACCCGGTGGGCGGCGTCCGGCCAGCCGACGTCGAACAGGAGGGTGAACACGGTGTCCTCCGCCGATGACGCCACGATCCGGTCCTTCCACATCTGCGAGGCGGTCGACTCGAGGCAGGCGACGAACCTGGTGCCCGGCATGACGGCACCGGCGCCGGCGGCGCGGGCGGCCGCCGCCGTGCGCGCATCGGCGATGCCGCCGGCTGCGACGAGTGGCAGGCCCGACACGCGCCGGATTCCTGCCAGCAGGACGGCGAGGCCCGTCTCGCCCTGTACGTGGCCGCCGGCCTCGACGCCCTGGGCGATGAGGCCGTCCGCGCCGGCGCCCTCGGCGGCGACGGCGGCCGCCACCGAGCCGACCTGCACCAGCACCCGGCAGCCCGCGGCCCGGAGGCGCGCGACGTGGTCGGCACGGATCCCCCACGACAGCGTCACGATCGGCACCCGCTCCTCGGCACAGACCTCGATCCGCTCGTCCTGGGGGAAGTCGAGCACGAGGTTGACGGCGAAGGGTCCCGCCGCCGCCCTCGCCACGGCACGGATCTCGCTGCGAAGCGCCGACGGCTCCTCCCACGAACCCGCGAGGCTCCCCACACCGCCGGCCTCGCAGACCGCCAGCACGAGCCTGCGGTCGCAGGCACCGCCGATGGGTGCCTGCATCACCGCGACACGGGTTCCGAGCACGTTCACCCCGTGCGGATGCCCCCGAGGAGGCCGGCCACCTCCAGCGCTGCAGCGACCGCCTCCGCCCCCTTGTTGCCGACGTCGCCGCCGGCCCGGGCGAGCGCCTGGTCGTGCGTGTCCGCGGTGATGACGCCGAACGAGATCGGCACGCCGGTCTCGAGCGATGCCAGCGTCACGCCGCGCGCCGCCTCGGCGCACACGTACTCGAAGTGCGGCGTCTGGCCGCGGATCACGCAGCCGAGGCACACCACCGCCGCATACCGACCCTGGCCGGCGAACTCCTTCGCGGCCAGCGGCAGCTCGAACGCTCCCGGCACGAAGGCGAGGGTCGCGCGCTGGGGCGGCACCCCGCGGCGGCCGAGCTCGTCGAAGGCGCCATCGACGAGGCGCTGCACGATGTCGGCGTGGTAGCGCGACGCGACGATGGCGATCCGCGCCGCCGCATCGAGCGGCCGCGCCTCGACCAGCACGCAGCCGTCGGGGGCTGCCATGCCGCCGTCGGCGGCGGATTTCACGGAGCCTTCACCGGCGCGACGGGCGCACCGGTGGGGGCGTCGGGATCCTCGACCCTCGGCGGCTCGGACGGCAGGATGCCCTCCTGCAGCTTGAGGTGCTGGTGGTGGAGGCGGTGCCCGAGCTTGTCGCGCTTGGCGCGGAGGTAGGCGAGGTTGTGCTCCTGGGGCGTGGTCTCGATCGCCACCTGCTCGGTGACGGTGAGGCCGAATCCCTCGAGCCCCTCGATCTTCCGCGGGTTGTTGGTCAGGATCTTGATCGTGGAGAGGCCCAGATCGGCCAGGATCTGCGAGCCGATGCCGTACTCGCGGAGGTCGGGCGCGAAGCCGAGCGCCGCGTTCGCCTCGACCGTGTCCAGGCCCTGGGTCTCCTGCAACTCGTACGCCCGGAGCTTGTTCAGCAGGCCGATGCCGCGCCCTTCCTGCGCCAGGTAGAGCAGCACGCCGCGGCCGGTGCTGACGATGTGCCGCAGGGCCTGGTCGAGCTGCTCGCCGCAGTCGCAGCGCAGCGAGTGGAACACATCGCCGGTGACGCACTCGGAGTGGACGCGCACCAGCACGTCGGCTGCGCCGTCGACGTCGCCGTAGACGAGCGCGAGGTGGTGCTTGCCGTCGAGCTTCGAGATGTACCCGACCGCCTGGAACTCGCCGTAGACCGTGGGCAGCGTCGCCGCGGCCATGCGCTCGATCAGCTTCTCGGTGCGGCGGCGGTACTCGATCAGGTCGGCGACCGTGATGATGCCGATGCCGTGCTCGCGGCCGAACTGCGCGAGGTCGGGCACCCGGGCCATGGTGCCGTCCTCCTTCATCACCTCGCAGATGACGCCGGCGGGCGTCAGCCCTGCCAGCCGTGCGAGATCGACGGACGCCTCCGTCTGCCCCGTGCGCTCGAGCACGCCGCCGGGACGGGCCCGGAGCGGGAACACGTGGCCGGGGTGGATCAGGTCGCGCTCGCCCTTCGAGGGATCGACCGCGACGCGGATGGTGTGGGCGCGGTCGGCCGCCGAGATACCGGTGGCGATGCCCTCGCGAGCCTCGATGGAGACCGTGAAGGCGGTGCCGTACGGCGTCTGGTTGTTCGGCACCATCGGCTGCAGGTCGAGCTCGTCGCAGCGCTCGGGCGTGAGCGTGAGACAGATCAGGCCGCGGCCGTGGGTGGCCATGAAGTTGATGTCGCGAGCCGTGACGAACTCGGCCGCCATGCAGAGGTCACCCTCGTTCTCGCGGTCGGGCGAGTCGACGACGATCACCATCTTGCCATTGCGGATGTCATCGATCGCTCTGTCGATCGCCGCGAACACCGATTCGGACTGGCTCATGCGCTCCTCAGGAGGCGTCTCGAACCTCGATGGTAGCAGCAGGTTTGGCGAAACTCGGAGCCACCCCGCCGGGCGAAGGGCGCGGAGCGGAGCGATGTCGCCGTCACTCGGCCGAGGGAGCGGCCTGACCGCTGCCGGGACGCAGCGAAGCACCGCCCGGCTCCTGGCTGCGGGTCGAGAGCGGCGCCTCCAGGCGGGCGTCGACGAGGCGTTCGACGTACTTGGCGAAGATGTCGGCCTCGAGGTTGACGCGGCTGCCGACCGCGAGGTCGCCGAGGGTCGTGGCGTGCTGCGTGTGGGGAATCAGGCAGATCTCGAACCCGTCCCGTGTCAGGGCCGAGACGGTCAGGGAGACGCCGGCCACCGCGATCGACCCCTTCTCGACCAGGTAGCGCAGCAGGCCGGCCGGCGGCACGATCTCGAGCACCCGGCTGAAGCCCTCCATGCGTTCGCCGACGAGGCCGCCGACGCCGTCGACGTGCCCCTGGACGTTGTGCCCGCCGAGGGGGTCACCGGCCCGCAGCGCGCCCTCCAGGTTGACGCGGTCACCAACCCCGAGATCGCCGAGCGTGGTGCGGTCGAGCGTCTCGCGCATCGCCTCGAAGGCGGCGCCATCCGCGGTCACCGCGACGGCCGTCAGGCAGCACCCGTCGACGGCCACCGAGTCGCCGACACGCAGCCGCTCGGCGACCGATGTCATGGCAACCGCGATCACCGAGCCCTCGGGCCCGTGCTGGACGGCGGTGACGGTGCCGATCTCGTTGACGATGCCGGTGAACATCAGGCGGGGAGGGAGAGCCAGGCGTCGAGCAGGATATCGGGGCCGACCGGTTGCGCCGTCAGCGACGTCACCGGAAGCGCCTCGGTCATGGCCGCGGCGAGGAGCGCGCGCCCGACCAGCGGCCTGCCCATCTCGTCGCCGAGGACCATGGGCGCCACGAACAGCCGGAGCCGGTCGAGTAGCCCTCCGGCGAGGAGCGCACCGGCGAGCGTCGACCCGCCTTCGCACAGCACGTCGTTCACGCCTCGCTCCGCCAGCAGCCGCAGGCCGGCCGCCACATCGGGCACGGCGGCCACCTCGACCCCGACCGCCTCGAGCGCCGACCGGCGCGGCGCGGGCGCATTATCGGCGCAGAGCACGAGCACGGGATGGGTCGTCGCCGACTGCGCGAGGGCCGAGCCGAGCGGGAGCCGGCACGCCCGATCGGCCACGACGCGCAGCGGCTGGCGCTCCGCCGGGGGCTCGCAGTCGCGCGCCGTGAGCTGCGGATCGTCCGCCATGGCCGTACCGATCCCCACCAGGACCGCCTGGCTGCACGCCCGCCACTCGTGCACGAGTCGCCGGCTGGCGGCCGACGAGATCCACCGCGAGTCGCCGTCGCGCGTGGCCGTGCGGCCGTCGAGCGTCTCGGCCGCCTTGTAAGTGACGCACGGGCGGCCGTCGGTGACCCGGCGTCGGAAGCCCGCCGTGAGCGCGCGCGCCGCCACCCCGGTCGGCGATTCGGCATCCGCCACCTCGACGGTCATGCCCGCCGTGCGGAGTCGTGCGATGCCGCCGCCGTCCACCCACGGCGCGGGATCGGCCGCGCCGATGACGACGCGCGCAAGGCCTGCCTCGACCAGCGCGTCGGCGCACGGCTGCACCGGGCGACCGCCGTGGCTACACGGCTCGAGGCTGACGAAGGCCGTGGCCCCGCGCGGATCCGAGGTACACGCGGCGAGCGCGGCGCGCTCGGCGTGCGGCGTCCCCGGCGCGACGTGCCAGCCCTCGCCCAGCACCGACCCGGAGCGGGCGATGACGCACCCCACGGCCGGGTTCGGCGCGGTGGTGCGCAGCCCGCGTTCGGCCAGGTGGAGCGCGCGACGGAGGTGGACCTCGTCGGCCTCGGTCACGCAGTCGCCCGCTGCACGAGGTCGTGATACGCCGCGGCCGGGTCGGGGGTCGAGAAGATCGCCGAACCCGCGACGAGGCGGTTGGCGCCTGCACGCCGGCAATCGGCGATGGTGGCCGGCCCGACGCCGCCGTCGATCTCCACACCCGCCCCGTCGGCCACCAGCTCGCGCAGGGCGCGGATCCGGTCGAGCGAGGCGGGGATGAATGCCTGCCCACCCCACCCCGGGTTGACGCTCATGCAGAGCAGCGTGTCGCACAGGTGCGCCACCTCGGTGACGGCCGCGACCGGCGTGCCCGGGTTCAGGGTGATGCCGGGCGCCATGCCGGCCTCGCGGATCTTCGACAGCCAGTAATGGACGTGGAGCGTGGCCTCGACGTGCACGGTGAACCCGTCCGCGCCGGCGGCGGCGAAGTCGGCGATGAACCGCTCGGGTCGTTCGACCATCATGTGCACCGAGAGTGCTCCGCCGGCGGCGTGCACGTCATCGGCGATCGCCTGCACGACGCCGTGCCCGAACGTGATGACCGGCACGAATGCGCCATCCATCACGTCGACGTGGAACGTTCGGGCGCCGGCATCCAGCAGCTCGCGGACGGACGCGCGGAACGCCCCGAAGTCGGCGGACAGGATCGACGGGCACACCTGCAGGTCGGTCAGCCAGGGCATGACCGGATTATGGCGGGCGGGAGGCCGTCGAGCCGCGTTCGCTCGGGCGTCGTGGTCGGCGCGGCGTTCGCTCGGGGGGTGGTGGTGGGCGGGCGGGCGTTCGCTCGGGGGTTGTGGTGGGCGAGTTGGCGTTCGCTCGGGGGTGGTGGTGGGCGCTCGCTCCGATCGCCTCGCTGCCTGTGAGGAAGCGGCGGCTTGTGGACGGGGACAGTCCCAGTCGGGTGCCGGCCACTCGATGCGCTCCGTGTAAGGGACTGTCCCGGAGCTTGCGTTCGCTCGACGGTCGTAGTGGGCGGGCGCGGCGTCAGGGGTGGCGGTGGTCGAGAATCGTCGGCTGTTGAGGGCGCGCCCGTTGGCGAATCGCAGCGGGGGGATGGCGCCGCCATGGGAAATGCATGCGAGCCGCAGGCGAGCGTGCGATTCCTGTGGTGGCCCGTCCTCCTGGCGAACGCCCGACGGCAGACGGGAAACTGACGCCCCGCCTACCGCGGCTCCGCCGACGAAGGCGGTGGTGGGCGTAATCGTGTGTCGCAGGCCGCGGTAGGGCGGCCTTAGGCGGCGAGCGCGTCCAGCAGCTCGCGGGCCGCGCGGACCTGCCGCGAGGGGACCGCGACGAACGGCCGGCCATCGGCGCCGGGGAGCAGCATGGCGGGGATGCCGGAGCCCTCGAGGACGTCCTGGAGCTCCGTCGCGGCGGGCTCGGGGCGGGCCTGGCAGACGGCGACCCAGTGATCGGAGGGTTCGTGCCCCATGACGGGCAAGTCGGGTTCGTGGACGCGCCGGTCGGCGCTCAGCACGCCGCCGCAGGCGAGGCACGCGGTGGCGACCGGCGAGTCGACGGAACCCTGGCAACGGGGGCAGAACCAGCGCACCTCACGAGGGTAGGCCCCGGCCGCGGGCACGGCGTGCCCCTAGCGGGTGATCCGGGCCGCGTAGAAGCCGTCGCCGTCACCGCGGTGCGGCCAGGTGCGGAGCTCGGCGTCGACGACGAGGTCGACGACCACGCCCTCGTTCTCGGCCGGTGACAGCGTGCAGACGGCGTAGACCATGCGGCCGCCGGGTCGCAGCCGTGGGCCGAGCGCGTCGACGAGCTTGCGCTGCACGGCTGCAAGGCGGCCGACATCGGTCTCCCGGCGGCGCCACCGAAGGTCGGCGCGGGCCGCGACGACGCCGAGGCCGGTACACGGGGCGTCGATCAGGATCGCGTCGAACGTCCCGGCGGATGCCGCGAGCTTCGTCGCGTCGGCGCAGAGCACCTCGGCGCCCCGGACGCCCTGGCGGTCGAGCGAACGGACGAGCTCGCCGGCGCGCTTGCGGTCGCGCTCGACGCAGACGAGCCCGTCGCCGCCACCGAGGAGGGCTGCCAGGTGGCCCGCCTTCCCGCCGGGCGCGGCGCAGGCGTCGAGGACGCGCAGGCCGGGCTCGACGCCGAGGAACGGCGCGATCAGCTGCGACGACCGGCTCATGGCGACCACGTCGCCGTCGGCGTGGATCGCCGAACCCGCGAGGTCGAAGGGCCCGTCGATCACCAGCGCGTCGCCAACCACGTGGTGCGGCACCGCCGCGAGCGCGGCCGCGACCCGGGCCGCGGCTCCCGGGCGGAGCGTGGACACCCGCAGCGCCGCCTCGGCGGGCCGGTTGCCGGCCGCGAGCAGTGCGCGCGCCTCGTCGGCCCCGTAGGCATCGAACCAGAGGCGGGCGATCCAGTCCGGATAGGAATGCCGGATGGCGGCCTCCTCGGCGGTGGCCTCGCCAAGGCCTGCGAGCACGGCTGGCCCGTCGGCCGCGATCCGCCGCAGCACGGCGTTGACGAGCCCTGCGGCATGCCCGCTGCCGGCCTCGCGGATCAGGTCGACCGAGGTGGACACGGCCGCGTGCGGCGGAATCGCGTTGGCGAACAGGAGCTGGTAGGCACCGAGGCGGATCACGTCACGGGCGGTCGCATCGAGCCGGGCGGGGTCGCGGCCGGCGACGGCGGCGCAGACGTGGTCGAGCGTCCGCCGCCGCTGGATCGTCCCGAACGCGAGCCACGCCGCCAGGGCCCGGTCGCGCGCATCCAGCTTCGCCCGCGCCGCCTCGGCGACGAAGGCGCGGTCCGCGTAGGCACCACGTTCCTCGACCCGCGTGATGACGCGCAGCGCGACGAGCCGGTCGTTGACCTGTGGCGCGAGTTGACTCACGCCTCTACCCGCCGGCCCGCACGGCCGGCGAGAGCGGCTGGCGCCAGCCGCGCAGCAGGTCGGCGGCGGGCACGGGGCGCCGGCCCGGCGCCTGCAGCGTCGTCAGCTCCAGCGCGCCGTCGACGAAGCCGCAGACGATGCGACCGTCGCCGGCGTCGACCTCACCGGGATCCAGATCCGCCGTGACGGGGACGGCCGACCACACGACGAATCGCTCGCCGCCGAGCGTCAGCGCCGCGCCGATGTGCGGCGACAGGGCGCGAACGCGCCGATCGGCCTGGACGACCGTCTCCGCCGGGTCCAGCAACCGATCGACCGGCTCGAGCTTCCGGGCGTACGTGACGCCCTCCGCGGCCTGTGCCGTGAGCGCGGGGTCGCGGGCGAGCGCCGCCGCCAGCTGCGGCGCGCCGACGTCGAGCGCTCGCTCCATGACCGTGCCGGCGTCGTCGCGGGGGCCGATCGGGAACGGGTCGACCGAGGCCGTCGGACCGGCGTCGAGCTCGAGCACCACCGCCATGACCGCCGCACCCGTCAGGTCGTCTCCCTCCAGGATGGCGCGCTCGACCGGCGCAGCGCCCCGCCAGCGTGGCAGGAGCGACGGGTGGAGGTTGAGCCACGGCAGCGCAGCCAGCAGCGCGGGGCCGAGCAACTGCCCGTAGGCGCAGATCGCCATCCGGTCGAGCCGGGCCGCCTGGAGCGACGGCAGGGCATCGGCGGCCCGATCGGGGCGCAGCAATGGCAGGCCGCACTCGAGCGCGAACGCTGCCACGGGCGTGGGCGTCGGCCGGCGCCGGCGGCCCGAGGGCCGGTCGGGCTGGCTGAGCACCGTCGCGACCTCCACTCCCGCATCGAGCAGCCGCTGCAGGCAGCCCGCGCCGAAGGCCGACGACCCGGCGAAGCCGACGCGCGTCACGTCAGGGCATCCCGCAGGATGCGCATGGCCTCCTGGCGCGACTCCTTCGGCGTGCGGTCGAGGATCAGCGTGCCGTCGAGGTGGTCGATCTCGTGCTGGATCACGCGCGCCTCGTGACCCTCGGCGTCGAACTCCATGCCCTCGCCGGCGGCATCGCTGGCGCGCACGCGGATCCGGAGATGGCGCTCCACCGGCACCTGGTGGCCGCTCTCGATCAGCAGCGCGAGCGAGAGGCAGCCCTCGCCGTCGACCTCGGTCTCCTCGCTGGTCTCGATGATCTCGGGGTTCACGAGCGCGACGGGATCGGCATCCTCGCCACCCAGGTGGTACACGAAGAGGCGGCGGAGAAGCCCGATCTGGGGCGCCGCCAGCCCGGCTCCGTGCGCGTCGTCCATGAGGCCGATCATGCGCTGGACGAGCGCGGCCAGATCCTCGTCGAACACCTCCACCTCGTGCGCGCGCTGCTTGAGCACGGGGTCGGGGAACTGCCGGATCTGCACCTGCGCCCGCGCGCGGCGCTCCTCATCGGCGTCGTCTCGTCTGCCTGCCATCGCGCGGAGGTTATCCGACCATCGACTGGGGGTCGACGTCGACCACGATCGTGGCGCCGGCGCGACGCATCGCCGCCGCGTCCCGCGCTGCCAGGCCCCCGAGGACGGCCGCGGCGCGGCGCGCGCGGCCCGTCTTGACGATCAGGTGGGCGCGCTCGCGCCCGCGCAGCCGCCCGAGCGGCGCCGGGCCGAGCAGCGCGTCGCCGCCGAGTGCGGGCCTGGCGGCGTCGGCCAGGCGGTGCAGGACCGTGTTCGCGACGGCCATCGAGTCGGCCGTGACCTGAACCCGGACGATGCGGCGGTAGGGCGGGTACCCGAGCAGCTCGCGCCGCGTGAGCTCGCCGTCGAGGAATGCCGCCACCGCATGCCGCGCCGCCAGCCGCACGACCCGGCTCTCGGGGCTCCAGCTCTGGATCAGCACCCGGCCGCCCGTGCCCTCGCGGCCCGCGCGGCCGGCGAGCTGGACGAGGAGCGCGAACGTGCGCTCCTCGGCACGGAAGTCGGGCTGCGCGAGCCCGACGTCGGCGTCGACCGCGGCAGCCAGCCGCACGCCGGGGAAGTGGTGGCCCTTGGCGACCAGTTGCGTGCCGACCAGGACCGCGCGCTCGGTGCTGCCGAACCGGTCGAGGGTCTCCTCGAGCGCCCCGCGCCGCGCCGTCACGTCGGCATCGAGGCGCATCACCTCCAGCGCCGGGTAGCGGTCGGCGATGACCCGCTCGAGACGCTCGGTGCCCGCTCCGATCCGGGCGATGTCGACGGCGTTGCACGCCGGACAGGTGGCGGGGACGGGCGCGTCCCGGCCGCAGTGATGACAGCGCAGGCCGGGCGGGGCGCGGTGGAGCGTCATCGCCACGTCGCAGTCCGGGCACCGGAACGTGATCCCGCACTCGCGGCAGTGGAGTGCCGGCGCCTCACCACGACGGTTCAGAAGCAGGATCGCGCGGCCGCCGTCGTCGGCGATGCCACCGAGCGCGTCGTGCAGCGGCCGCGACACCGGGTAGGACCCGTCGCGGGTGAGGTCGACGACCTCGACCGGCGGCAGCGACCCGGCGACCCGCGCCGGCAGCTCGACCCGGGGCACGAGGTGCCAGGTCTCCGGTCGCGGCGTCGCCGACGACAGCACGACCGGCGCGCCGTGGTGACGAGCGCGCACCATCGCCACGGCTCGCGCGTCGTAGCGCGGATCGGAGTCCTGCTTGTAGGCCGACTCGTGCTCCTCGTCGATCACGATCAGGCCGAGGTCGCGGACGGGGGCCAGGATGGCCGACCGGGCACCGACCACGACCCGGGCCTCCCCGCGCGCGATGCGGGCGTACTCGGCGGCGCGCTCACCAGCCGTGAGACCGGAGTGCACGACCGCCACGATCGGGCCGAAGCGCGCGGCCACCCGTCCCGCAGTCTGGGGTGCGAGCGCGATCTCGGGCACCAGCACGATCGCCGACCGGCCGGCCGCGAGCGCGCGTTCGACGCCGCGCAGGAAGACCTCGGTCTTTCCCGACCCGGTCACGCCGAAGAGGAGGATGGCGCCGGGGTCGCGTGCGTCGACGGCCGCCAGCACCCGGGCGACCGCAACCTCCTGGTGGTCGGTCAGGTCGGGCCGGACATCGGCCGGGCCCCCGGCCGCCGCCCGCTCCTCGAGGGGACCGGCGCGCGCGCGGTGACGTAACGGATTTCGCTGTTGAGCCGCTCGGTGATCGCCGCCGGCAAGCCCTTCGGCGCGGCGACGCCCATCCACGAGCGCACGTCGTAGCCCGGCACGGTCTTGCCGACCGGCGGAATGCCTTTCAGCGACGGCCATTCTTCCGGGCTGGTCACGCCGAGTCCGCGGATCGCGCCGGAAGCGATATGCGGCAAGCGTCACGGTCTGGGTGTCGACCAGGATGTCCACCTGCCCGCCCAAGCAGATCGGTGATCGGCCCGGTGCCGCCGCGGTAGGGAATGTGGATCATTTCGATGCCGGCCATGGCGCAGAACAACGCGCCGGCGAGATGCTGGGTCGAGCCGACGCCGGCGGAAGAATAATTGATCGTGTTCGGCTTGGCCTTGGCCTCGGCGATCAGCTGCGTCAGCGACTGGAAGCGTGAATCGCTTTTCACCGCGATGACGAACGGAAAATAGATCAGCATCGAGATCATCTGAAAGTCATTCGACCGTGTCGAACGGCAGCGACTTGTAGATGGCGCCCGACACCGCGTGGCCGCCGGTCAAGGTGATCAGCGTGTAGCCATCGGGCGGCGACTTGACGAGACGGTCGGAGGCGAGATTGCCGCCGGCGCCGGCGCGCGCTTCGACGATGACCGGCTGGCCGAGCCGTTGCGACAGCGGCTCGCCGATGGTGCGCGAAATCGTGTCGGAATTGCCGCCGGCGGCGAAACCATGCAGCAGGGTGATCGGATGGTTGGGGTAGCTGTCCTGCGCCATTGCGCCGGGCGAGAAACATGCGGCGCCGAGAATTGTTGCGATGACGTACACGCCGTTGCGACCGATCATGGGCGTTCTCCCCTGCCCGCACGTCATCGTGCGTGAGGCAAGGCTAACGTCCCATCCGATCCTTCCGTCCACCGACGGAAGGTCAACTCAGTGCAGCCGGAATTCGCCGTTGATGGCCTTGAGTTCTGCCGGCTTGATCAGCTTGGAGTGCGCGACCTGCACCGAATGCAGCGGGCCTTCGAGCTTGGTCTGCCAGAAATCGAGGAAACGTTGCAGCTCGGGAAATTCCGGGAACAGATCGTAGTGCTGCCAGACATAGCTTTGCAGCAACCAGCGGTGATCCGGGCGCCGGTAGAAGATCTGCGCCGTGGTCAGCCCGTAGCCTGCAAGCTGCCGTCGAAAGTCCGCCGAAGCAATTCCGCCGAAGCCATTCCGCCTCCGTTGTGGAGGATTAAATCTTCAAGGCCGAACGGGTTCCATTGCAAGCCTAAAAAGTAAATTAACTGTTTAATTTCAAGGCATTAGCAGCAACGGTCAGGGAGACTGCTGACAGCCTCGCCAGGGCAGTTCGCGCACGCCGCAAGACGACCGCGCCACGCCCGAATTAACCATGTCAAATCAAGCGGCTTAAATAAGTTGCTAGCACTCCTCGAAAGTGAGTGCTAGAAAATTTCCATCGAGGCCTTGCAGGTGGTTGGACACCACCTATTTCGGCAACAAGCGGTCGGAACGGGGCATCTCGGAATATTCTGGACGTTTCCGGTCTCGGACCGTCTTTCGCAACTCAGACGTTTTTTCAAAATCCAAGGAGGATCGCATGAAGTTCCGTCCGCTTCACGACCGTGTCGTCGTCAAGCGCATTGATGCCGAAGAGAAGACCGCCGGCGGGATCATTATCCCGGATACGGCGAAGGAAAAGCCCCAGACGGGCGAAGTCGTTGGCGTTGGCCCCGGTGGCCGCGACGAAGCCGGCAAGTTGATCCCGATCGATGTGCGCGCTGGCGACAAGGTGCTGTTCGGCAAGTGGTCGGGCACCGAGGTCAAGATCGACGGTGTCGAATATCTCATCATGAAAGAGAGCGACATCATGGGCGTTCTCGACGAGACCGTCGCCAAGAAAAAGGCCGCGTAACTCAACAGGCGTCATCCTTCGAGGGTCGCCTAGCGCGGCCAACTCGGGATGACGGAGACGATCAAACCAAAGGAAAAATCATTATGGCTGCTAAAGACGTTAAATTCGGCGTCGACTCGCGCGACCGCATGTTGCGCGGCGTCGACATTCTCGCCAACGCCGTCAAGGTGACGCTCGGCCCGAAAGGCCGCAACGTCGTCCTCGACAAGAGCTTCGGCGCTCCCCGCATCACCAAGGACGGCGTCACCGTCGCCAAGGAAATCGAACTCGAAGACAAGTTCGAGAACATGGGCGCCCAGATGGTGCGCGAAGTCGCCTCGAAGTCGTCCGACTTCGCCGGTGACGGCACCACCACCGCCACCGTGCTCGCCCAGGCCATCGTCAAGGAAGGCTCCAAGGCGGTCGCGGCCGGCATGAACCCGATGGACCTCAAGCGCGGCGTCGATCTCGCCGTCGAAGCGGTCGTCGCGGACCTGCAGAAGAACTCCAAGAAGGTCACGTCGAACGAAGAAATCGCCCAGGTCGGCACCATCTCGGCCAACGGCGATGCGGAAATCGGCAAGTTCCTCGCCGACGCCATGAAGAAGGTCGGCAACGAGGGCGTCATCACGGTTGAAGAGGCCAAGAGCCTCGAGACCGAGCTCGAAGTCGTCGAAGGCATGCAGTTCGACCGCGGCTACATCTCGCCGTACTTCGTCACCAATGCCGACAAGATGCGCGTCGACATGGAAGACGCCTACATCCTGATCTACGAAAAGAAGCTGTCGGGCCTGCAGGAACTGCTGCCGCTGCTCGAAGTCGTGGTGCAGACCTCGAAGCCGCTCGTCATCCTCGCCGAAGACGTCGAAGGCGAAGCGCTCGCCACCCTCGTCGTCAACAAGCTGCGCGGCGGCCTCAAGGTTGCGGCCGTCAAGGCGCCGGGCTTCGGCGATCGCCGCAAGGCCATGCTGCAGGACATCGCGATCCTGACCGGCGGCCAGGCGATCTCGGAAGATCTCGGCATCAAGCTCGAGAACGTTACGCTCGCCATGCTCGGCCGCGCCAAGAAGGTGATGATCGACAAGGAAAACACCACGATCGTCAACGGCGCCGGCAAGAAGTCCGACATCGAAGGCCGCATCTCGCAGATCAAGGCGCAGATCGAGGAAACCACCTCGGACTACGACAAGGAGAAGCTGCAGGAGCGTCTGGCCAAGCTCGCAGGCGGCGTCGCGGTGATCCGCGTCGGCGGCGCGACCGAGGTCGAGGTGAAGGAGCGCAAGGATCGCGTTGATGACGCGATGCATGCAACCCGCGCCGCGGTCGAGGAAGGCATTCTGCCGGGCGGCGGCGTTGCGCTGCTGCGCGCGTCGGAAGTCGCTCAAGAAGCTGCGCACCGCACAACGACGACCAGAAGACCGGCGTCGAGATCGTGCGCAAGGCCCTCTCCGCTCCGGCGCGCCAGATCGCGCTCAACGCGGGCGAGGACGGCTCGATCATCGTCGGCAAGATCCTCGAGAAGGATCAATACGCCTACGGCTTCGACGCCCAGAACGGCGAGTACGTCAACCTCGTCGCCAAGGGCATCATCGATCCGACCAAGGTCGTGCGCTCGGCGCTGCAGAACGCGGCGTCGATCGCAGGCCTGCTGATCACCACCGAGGCGATGGTTGCCGAAGTGCCGCAGAAGAAGGGTGCGGCGGCGGCGGCATGCCTCCGGGCGGCGGCGGCATGGGCGGCATGGATTTCTGATCCAGCCACTCACCAAGAAATGCGAAGGCCCGGGAAATATCCCGGGCCTTTTGCTTTGCGCGAAGCTTAGAATTGGGTCGGCACGCTAGGATCAGTTGTTGCCGTCGTCGCCAAAAAAAGCGAAGCCTCGCGACTCGCGCGACATGGCGGCTGTCTGCGGCGGCATACGAGCAATGCGGTCAGCATTCAGTTCGGCAATCCGTTCAAGAATGTGCCGTTCATGCTCAATTCGCCCGTTCCTCGGCCGGGCCTTCCATGGCCCTACGATCACCACGCCCATGTTCGCCTCCTAGTCGGAGATGTCCCCGTTCGTAGTCAGGAACGCTGATCCCCCTCGGGCGGTTCCGCGACCCTTTCCTATTAGGTTAAAGCGTCATTCAATGTGGTCGCGCTATGCCGCTACCGCCAATGCGGCGACGACTTCCTGCACCCGCATGCGCGCGCTCGCAACGGCCTTGTCGGCGGCCTCGGGCCCGAACGCGGTGCCTTCAACGCGGATGATCTCGACATCGGTCATGCCGAGGAACCCGAGCACGTTCTTGAGCCACGGCACCTGAGAATCGATCGCCGCATTGGCCGCCCGAATAGATGCCGCCGCTCGCGGTGGCTACAATCACGCGCTTGCCGGTGACGAGCCCCTTCGGCCCGGCCTCGCTATAGCTGAACGTCCGTTTCGGGCGCGCCACATAGTCGATCCAGGATTTCAGCGTCGATGTAACGCCAAAATTGATCATCGGCGCGGCGATGACAATCGTGTCGGCGGTGAGCAGTTCATCGACTAGCGCGTCTGAATGCGCGAGGAACGCGTGCTGCCTTTTTGTCTGCGGGCCATCGGCGCTACGCGTCGCCGCGGCGAAATCGTCGTCGATATGTGGAAGCGGTTCCTGCGCCAGATCGCGAACGGTCACGGTTGCTTTCGGATTGGCCTCCCGCAGTTCGCGGATCACGTGGTCGGCGATGCGGTTCGAGTAGGACGCACTGCCGCGCCCGCTGCTGGTGACGTAGAGGATGTTCGACATGGGGTTGCTCCGATGATCGGGGTTAGGTGAGTTGGATTTGAGTTGCGGGGACGTCAGGCGGTGTCGCGGCTAGAGATAACGTCAGCATCCGGGCTGATGGACCGGCGGCCAAAGCGGCCGGCGATCCGCCGGCTCACCGGCGCCAGCACCGGCGTCGTTGGCGACAATGGCACCCGCCATCAGGCCGAGCCATTGGCGCGCGCCGATCATCTCGATCTGCTGCGCCAGGAGACGGCAAGGCCGCCGCCCTGCCCCGCCAGCGATCGCAACCGCGAGCAGGCTGGCCAGCAGCCGGAAGATGCAGAATTTATTGGCTTTCATCGTCGTAACCCTTTGAACCTTGTCTCGGTTTCCGACCGGCTACCCGTGCTGGCTTGAACGGAAGTGGTTTCGTACCCATTTGCGTTACTGACCGGTAACATGCGTGATAGATACTGACCGGTAACACCTACATGTCAAGGGGAACGTCATGACGCGCCACAGAAAAGAGTAACCCTCAGAAAAGACGACCGAATTCCGCCCGCGCGCGCGCATTCTCGACGCCGCCGCCGACCTGTTTTATCGCCATGGAATTCGCGCGGTCGGGGTCGATGCGATCGCCGAAGCCGCCGGCACCAACAAGATGACGCTCTATCGCCACTTCGCCTCCAAGGACGAACTGGTGGCGGAATACCTGCGCCGACTGGCCGGCGAGGCCAAGACGGCCTGGGACCGGCGCGACGCCGAACATCCCGGCGAGCCGCGGGCGCAGCTTCGCGCCTGGCTCGAGGACATGGCCGGCCACGTCGCCGACAGCGACGGAGCGCGGCTGCGCGCTGGCGAACGCCGCCGTCGAACTGCCCGAACAAGGACCATCCGGCGCGGCGCGTGATCGAAGAATTCAAGACCGCGCAGCGCAAGCGCCTGGTCGAAGCTCTGCGACGCCGCGGCACTCGCCGACCCGGACCTGCTGGCGGACGAACTCTTCCTGCTGATCGAAGGCGCGCGGGTGACCGCGCAGAGCATGGGACGGCAGGGACTGGGCGAACGGCTGCTGCGCATGGGCGACGCGATGATCGCCGCGCACGATCTTTGAGCCTTGCATAGCCACGACTCGCAGTCGCCATCTAGCCCTTATGGAGCGAGTTTCGATTCGTCAAGGATTGAACAAATGACCGGGGTCGCCCGCCTGCGCGGGCGACGACGAACGATCATGCAGTGCTGAAAATGCTAACGACCACGAACGAGAAGGTGCGCGTACATCCGGCGACACCTGGCTAACGTGGCCGTCATTTACGATGGAGCCTTGCGGCATCAACATCGTTATTCGCAATATAGTTACGGTTCCCCGCATCCACAAGAGCACCCTAGACACGCATTGCGACAAAACGATGTCGTGCTTCGGAGATGATGCCACATGGCAAAAGCAGCCAGCAAAAACGAAACCGCGAAGACCATTAAGCCGCTGTTAACCATCGGCTACGAGCAGGCGACCGTCGGCGCGGTGATCGACGAACTCGAACGCGCCAAAGTCGACATCGTCGATCGACACGCGCGCGGTCGCGTCGTCGCGCAAGCCGGGATTTTCCAAGCGCCAGCTTGCCGCCGGCCTCGACGAGCGCGGCATCGGCTATCTGCATCTGCAAGGGCTCGGCACGCCGAAAGAAGGCCGGCTCGCCGCGCGCGCCGGCAACATGGACAAGCTGTTCGAGATCTACAGCAAGCATCTCAAGACCGCGCAAGGCGCGCGAGGAGCTCGACGAACTCACCGCGCTGGCGCGCAGCGGCAAGCGGCTATGTCTGCTGTGCTTCGAGCGCGACCCGAAACAATGTCACCGGCAGTGGATTGCGGAAATCGTGCAGCGAGCGCACCGGCGCCAAGGTCGAGCACCTTGCGGCGGATATTCTTGTCGAGGCGGTGGCGTCTATTCCGCCGGCAACGTCGCGGCGCGCGCTGCGCCGGCCTTCGACGCCGGCGACCAGCAACGTGATCAGCAGCGAGTTGACGGCGTAGATCGCTGCGACGATCGCGGTCGACCAGCAGCACGAGTGTCGAAGCCGCCGCGGTCGTAGAGTTTGCCGATGCCCCACACCGCCGGACCGGCCGACGTGAAGATCATGAAAAAGCGCAGCGCATAAATCCGCCCGCGCCATGCCGGCGGCGTGTAGCGCGCCAGCACGATGTCGTTGACCGTGACCTGCGCGTAGACCGACGCGATCGCCACCGCCAGCGCCAGCAGCAGCGGCCAGCCGGTCGCATAGGTCATCCAGACCACGCCGACGAGCTGCAAGAGCGCAACACCGACGACGAGAATAGTGCGGCGGGATGCGCTCGACCGCGCGGCCGACCGAAAGCTGCGCCGCGCCGCCGGCGAGAAACACCAGCGTCGACAGCGCGCCGACCATCGCCAGCGGAATATCGCGGCCGATGCGCGCATCGACGATTTTCGGCAGCGTGATGGTCAGCGCGTTGAACACGAGACCGGACGACAGCGCCAAGCGTCATGAACAGCGCGATCACCGCCCACAGCATGCGCTTGTCGAGCGCGACGTCCTGCGAGTCACGTGCGCGGCGCCTGGCGCTTGCCGGTCGTCGGGAACCAGCATCATGTAGGCGATGCCGGTGACCAGGAACAACGACCGCCGGAACGAAGAACGCCGCGCGCCAGCCGACGAAGACGGTGATCTGCGCGGTGATGCCGGCGGCGACCGACACGCCGATGTTTCCGCACACGCCGTTCAACGACATGGTGCGGCCGCGGTTGATCGGCGGTATCGATCACCATCGGAATGCCGACCGGGTGATAGATCGCCGCGAACACGCCGACCGCGAACAGCGCGATCGCGAGCGTCGTGAAAGTCCGGCGCCAGGCCGACGCCGATCGCACGACAGGCCGGTGCCGAGAAAATAGATCGCCATCATGTTGCGCCGGCTCCAGTGATCGGCGAGCCAGCCGAACGGCAGCGCGAACATGCCGAACGCGGTGAAGGCGGCGGTCGACAGCATCAGCAGGTCGCCGTAGCTGCGGCCGATAGACCGCTTCGAGCCCGATCACGACGGTCGGGAAAATCAGGATGACGTAGTGGTCGAGAAAATGCGCCCAGTTGAGAAAGCCGATGCGAGCGGCGGCGGCGTGATCTCGGCCTGCGTCGGGCGAGGCGTGCGGCGTCGACGGACATGCGAGCCTTCCTCCGGCAACAGGCCGGCTTGTCGGAGCATATAGCGGCGAACTTAGGCGAAATTCCCATGCCAATTTCGCAGATCGGAGTGGACGATACCGGCCTGACGCGATTTACTTGGCTACCGTTCCGGCGGGACAGTCGGGACCGGCGTTGCGAGGGCTGGGGGCCTTGATGCGTTGGCGTGGCGTTGGTGGCGTGGCGGCGTTGCTCGGCGCGCCGTTTGCGGCTGCGCATTCGCATTGCGCGACGCCGGCGCACCAGCGCCGAGCGCGGCCGAAGCACCGACAATCCGAACAATTTCTGCTGTTCGGCGGCGCCGACGTCTGGCGCAACGGCGGCTTCGCCCACGGCGGACTGTTGTGGTCGCCGGGCGGGCTCGACAAGGAAGGCTTTACCGCCAAGCTGATGGCCGGTAGCCGGCGCCTATCGCTATCGCAACGGCGACGACGCCGATCGACGGCCACGCCACCGTGGTCGACGTGCTGCCGGGCTGGCGCTTCAAGCCGGGCGGCGCCGAGATCACGCGTGTTTGCCGGTCTCGATATCCAGCACCATCGCCTGCCGCCCGACGATCTCGGCAACCCCGCGCGCGGCACCCATGCCGGCCTGCGCGTCGGCGCGGATTTCTGGTGGGAGCCGACGACGGCGACGATGACCAATGCCGGCGTTTCGTTCGCGACCATCGGCCACGGCTACTGGTCGCGCGCTCGCGCTATGGCTGGCGCGCGTTCGACCGGCTCTATCTCGGGCCGGAAGCGCTGGCGCTCGGCGACGACAGCTATCACCAGTGGCGCGTCGGCGTGCATGTGACGGCGTTCAAGACCGGCGCGTTCGAATGGTCGCTCGGCACCGGATACGTCAGCGATTCCGATCATCGCTCCGGCGTCTACGGACGCATCGGCGTGCTGGCGCGGCGATAGCACTCAATCCAGCGTCCGTCGGAATCGCATCACCGCAATCGCCATCGCGACCAGCATCAGCACAAACAGCGCCACCGTGTCGTAACGCAGATCGGCAATCGTCGCGCCCTTGAGCATGATCGCGCGCACGATGCGCAGAAAATGCGTCAGCGGCAGCGCCTCGCCGATCCACTGCGCCCACACCGGCATGCCGGCGAACGGAAACATGAAGCCCGACAGCAGAATATTCGGCAGGAAAAACATGATCGACATCTGCATCGCCTGCAGCTGGTTCTGCGCGACGGTCGAGAACGTGTAGCCGATCGACAGGTTGGCGGTGATGAACAGCGTGCTCAGCAACGCCAGCAGCGTCAGGCTGCCGAACATCGGCACGCCGAACAGCAGAATGCCGATGCCGAGAATGAGTCGCGGCCTGCACGAAGCCGACCAGAATATAGGGCACGATCTTGCCGATCATGATCTCGACCGGCGTGATCGGCATCGCGAGCAGGCTTTCCATCGTGCCGCGCTCGATCTCGCGCGTCACCGACAGCGCCGTGAAAATCAGCATGGTCATGGTGAGGATGGTGCCGATCAGGCCGGGCACGATGTTGAGCGCGGTCGTCGCCGCCGGATTGTAGCGCGCATGGGTGCGGATTTCGAACAGCGGCGTGCCGGCATCGGGCAATCCGCGTTCGTTCTGCAACGCCGTCTGCGCGATCTGGTTCGAGCGCGCTCAGCGCCGTGCCGGCCGCCATCGGATCGGTCGCATCGGCCGCCACCAGCATCGCCGGCCGGTCGCCGCGCCGCAGCGCGCGCTCGAAATCTGACGGGAATTTCGACGCCGAACAGCACCTTTCCGGATTTGAGCAACTCGTCGAATTCAGTCTTCGGTCGTGACGATCTCGCGTGATCGTGAAATATTGCGTGTTCTCCATCGCCTTGAGGATCGTGCGGCCGAGATCGGTCTGCTCCTGCAGCAGCACGGCAGTCGGCAGATGGCGCGGCGTCGTGTTGATGGCGTAGCCGAACAGCAACAGCTGGATCAGCGGCACCATGATGATCATGCCGAACGACACGCGGTCGCGCCGAGCTGGATGAACTCCTTGATCAGCATCGCGTCGCTGCGACGCCAGAACCCGGCGAAGCGAAAACGGCTGGGCCCGCTCATGGCCGCGCGTCCTGTTGAAAATTGTCGCGCGCCTTGCCCATCAGTTCGATGAACACGTCCTCAAGCGAGGGATGCGATTCGTGCCAGGTCAGCGCCGGATCGACGCGATATTTCGCGATCGCCGCCTGCAGCGCCGCGTGATCGCGGCCGGACACATGCAGGCTGGTGCCGAACGGCGCCACCATGTCGACGCCGGGCGTTTTCGCCAGCTCGGCTGAAAGCTCCGACAAGCCTGTCGCCGGTGACCGTATAGGTCATCAGGTTGGAGTTCTGGATCACCTCATCGACCGTGCCGTGCGCCAGCAATTCGCCATAGGCGATATAGGCGATCTCGTGACAGCGTTCGGCCTCGTCCATGTAATGGGTCGAGACCAGCACCGTCAGCCCGGTCGCGGCGAGCGCATGAATCTCGTTCCAGAATTCGCGCCGCGCCTTCGGATCGACGCCCGCCGTCGGCTCGTCGAGCAGCAGCAATTTCGGGTTCGGCAACGTGCAGGCGCCGAGCGCCAGCCGCTGCTTCCAGCCGCCCGACAATTCGCCGGCGAGCTGCTCCTCGCGGCCCTTCAGGCCGAGCCGCTCGATCGCGGCGCGCGCGGCGCCCTTCGGATTCTTGATGCGAATAGATGCGCGCGACCAGTTCGAGATTCTCGCGCACCGACAAGTCCTGATAGAGGCTGAAGCGCTGGGTCATGTAGCCGACCTGGCGCTTGATCTCGTCGGCCTGCGTGAGAATGTCGAAGCCGAGCGTGGTGCCGCGGCCGCTGTCGGGCGTCAGCAAGCCGCACAGCATGCGGATCGTCGTGGTCTTGCCCGAACCGTTCGGCCCGAGAAAGCCGTAGATCGTGCCGCGCGCAACCTTCATCGACAGATTGCGCACGACGACCCGTGCCGTCGAACGACTTGGTCAGGCCTTCGACGTCGATCACGGTTTCCGGCGCGGCGTTCATTTGTTCGCCTCCGGCGCCGCCAGAACGACATCGATCGGCTGGCCGAGACGGAATTTTTCCGGCTGCTCCGGCAACGCCTCGATCAGGAACACGAGCTTGCCGCGCTCCTCGAGGCTGTAGATCACCGGCGGCGTGAATTCCGCGGTCTTGGAGATGAAGCTGATTTTCGCGGTGAGGTCCGCCGCGCAATTGTCGCAGCGCACCGAAATCCGGTCGCCATAGGAGATCTGCGGCAGCATCGGCTTCCGGCACATAGAAACCGCAGCTTCAGATTGCCCGGCGGCAGGATCGAGACAACCGGCCGGCCGGCCGGCACCATTTCGCCGGGACGGAAATAGACCTGCTGCACGGTTCCCGTGACCGGGCTTGCCATCTTGCGGCGGTTGAGTCGCGTCTGCGACGAATTCACCCGCGCCTCCGCGACGCGCAGATCCGATTGCGCGACGTCGATAGTCACGCTGCGTGCCCGAGCCGGTCTTGCTGAGTTGCTGGGCGCGCTCGAAGGTCTGCCGCGCCATGGTCAGCTGTCGCCGCGTTGAGATTGAGGTCGGCGCGCTGCAATTGCTTCGTCGACGGTGAAACAGCGGCGCGCCCGCTTCGACCGTGATCGCCTTCGCGCACGGCAAGCGTTCTCGATGCGGCCGGCCTCGTCGGGCGCGACAAAAATCAGATTGGCCTCGACCCAGCCCTGATAGGTCTGTGGTTTTGTCGTTGCAGGCGGCAAGCGCCAGCAACAGGCCGCAGGGCCGCGATGCGGACGATTTTCGTCATGCTGGTTTGCCCTTGCCGAGAATGAGATCGAGATGCGCGCGCATGAGCGCCGCGACATCGAGCGGCGCGTGGCGCTCGAACAAGCCGTTCCAGATGATCGACAAGAATGCCGGCGCGATGATGAGTTGGGGAAATCGCAGCAGCGTGTCGTCCGGCAGTTCGCCGCGCGCGACCGCGCGCGCAATCGGCACGCGAACGGCCGCAAGCGCGCGCTCGATCACGTTCGCGATAGTAAAAATCCGCAAGCGCCGGAAAGCGCGGCACTTCGGCGATCACCAGCTTGCACGACTTCGCGCCGCCGCGTCGAATAGATTTCGCGAACGAACATGTCGATCAGGCGATCGAAGATCATGCGGATCGGCAGATCGACCGGCGGCATGCGCTTCGAGCGTCGCGATGAACGGAACGACCATGGTGCGCACGATGTCCTGAAACAGCGCCTCCTTGTCGGCGAAGTGCAGA
Organism: uncultured Actinomycetes bacterium; assembly: GCA_963779685.1. Taxonomy (GTDB): domain Bacteria; phylum Actinomycetota; class Thermoleophilia; order Gaiellales; family F1-60-MAGs149; genus CAVZZG01. Next base: position 35,032 of record CAVZZG010000003.1, on the reverse strand, counting down.
TAGATCGTGCCCTTGGCGACGCCGGCGCGCTTGCGCGATGTCGTCGAGGCGCGTCGCGGCAAATCCGCGCGCGGAAAATTCATCGAGCGCCGCCGACAAGGATTGCTTCGCGCCGCGCCGCGCTCTGCTGCTTGCGCGCAGCCGGGTTTGCTCGGCAGCTGGCGTCCGGCCGGGCATCGGCCTTGCGCTGGCGCCGATTTTCGTTTGTCACGCCGATCATGCACATCGCGAACTCGTTTCGATCAGCCTTCGCGCACACGCTCGATGCAATTTCGTCGGACGTCGAATATTATCATGACTGACTAGTCAGTCAAATCACGTTTTAGATATATGACTGACTATTCAGTCAATAATTTGAAGCATGTGCATGATGTTATATGTATATTGAGATTCGGCGACACATTCGCTGGAACGATGCTCAAATTCTCGCCGAGCAAGCGGATGCCGTGTCGGCGCGCTATTTCGCGCCGGCGAGATCGGCGCGCACCGCCGCCAGCGCGTCCGGCGTATCGACATCGATCAAACGCGGCGTTGCCGCTGACCGGAACTTCAACAACGGCCTCCGGATAGGACGCCAATCAGATTGCGCGCGCCGACATCGCCTTCGAGCGCGGCCAGTTCGGGAAAAAATCGCCGCGACCACACCACCGGATTGCCGCGTTTGCCGTCGACGGTCGGCACAACGATCAAGCGCGCCGTGTCTCCGGATCGAACGCGCCGAGCAAGCGGTCGATCAGCGCTGCATCGACCTGCGGCATGTCGCCGAGACAGACGATCGCGCCGTCGGCGTCCGCCGGCACCGCGGCGATGCCGGCCTTGACCGACGTCGACAGTCCGTCGGCAAAATCCGGATTGTGCACGAACGTCACCGGCAGGCCCTTCAGCGCCGCCTCGACCCGCTCGCGCTGATGGCCGGTGACGACGATGACCGGGCGCGCCTTCGACGCCAGCACCTGCTCGACGGCGATGCGCACCATCGGCTTGCCCGCCGACATCGGAGAGCAGCTTGTTCGGCCCGCCCATGCGCGTCGAGCGGCCGGCGGCAAGCACGATGGCGGCGATGCGCCGTCCGGCGGCTGGCACATCGCTCGCCCGCGGCTGCGGCCGCGTGACGATCTCCATCAGCAGCCCGCCGACGCCCATGCCCATGATGTCGTGGCGCGACACCGGCAAGCCGCACAGCAGCCGCGCCAGCACCCAGTCGAATCCGTTTTCCTTCGGCGAGCGCGCGCAGCCCGGCGCGCCGAGCACCGGCCTGCCCTTGCGCCGACGCGATCAGCATCAGATTGCCCGGATCGACCGGCATGCCGAAATGCTCGACCGTGCCGCCGACCGCTTCGACCGCCGCCGGAATGACGTCGCGCCGGTCGGCAATCGCCGACGCGCCGAACACGACGACGAGTTCCGCGCCGGCGGCGAGCATGTCCTTGATCGCGCTGGCGAGCGCCGCGGTTTCGTGCGGCACGCGCGTCTCGGCGACGATTGTTGCGCCGGCCGGCGCCAGCCGATCGGCCGTCACGCGCAGCGTCTTCTCGATCACCTTGTCGGCAAGGCCGGGCAGCAGCGTCGAAACGATGCCGACTTTCTTGATCGTGTAGGGCGCGACGCGCACCAGCGGCCTGGCTTCGCGCGCGACCTTCACCGCCGCATCGCGCGCCGCGCCGCCGATCGCGAACGGAATGATCTTCACCGTCGCGATCATCTTGCCCGGCACGACCGGCGCAAAGGCATCCAGCGTCGCCAGCGTGATGTCCGGATCGACTTCGTTGAGCCGGTCGATGCCGGCGTGGTCGACCACCAGCACGCCGCCGGTCTCGGCAAACAGATTGGCGCGGCCGGTGAAGGCCCGATCGACGCGCACGCCGCTCGCCTGCGACCGCGGCGGCAATATCGCCGGCCGCGACGTCTTCCGACACATCGCCCGGTTCGAGCCGCGCGACGGTGACGGCAGCAATGCCGGCCGCCTTCAGCGCCGCGATCTCGGACTTGCCGACCACCGTGCCTTTCTTGAGCACCAGCGCGTCGGTGCGGATCGAATGCACGACGATGCCGCCTTCCGCCTCATCCGGGAGATACGGCGCCGAACTTCATGGCCGCTGCTCCGGCGGCAGGCGCAGCCGCGCGGTGATCTCGCCCATGATCGACACTGCGATTTCCGGCGGCGACACCGCGCCGATGCGCAGGCCGATCGGCGCATGAATGCGCGCAAGAGACGCTTCGCTCGACGCCCTGCGCCTTCAGTCGCTCGATGCGGCGGCCATGGGTTTTCTTGCGAGCCGAGCGCGCCGATGTAGAAGCAATCGCGCTCCAGCGCATGGGTCAGCGCCGGGATCGTCGATCTTCGGATCATGGGTGAGCGCGACAAAGGCCGTGTAGCGATCGACGTTCAGCGGCGGCAGCGCCACGTCCGGCCATTCGGCAATCAGCTTCACATCGGGAAACCGTTCGGGCGACGCGAACGCGGTGCGCGGATCGATGATCGTCACGTCGTAGTCGAGCAGCGCCGCCATCGGCGCCAGCGCCTGACTGATGTGGACCGCGCCGATGACGACGAGCCGCGGCGGCGGCACATGGACGGTGAAGAACAATTTTCCGGCCGGCGTTTCCTCCATGCCGCTCTTGCCCATGCGCAGATATTTTTCGAGCGTCTCGCGCAGCGGATCGGCGGCAACGTCGGCGGCCTTGACGAAGCGCTGCTCGCCGGTCTCGTTGTCGGTGACGACAATTGCGGCGCGGCGCGCGGCGCGTTCGGCATTCAGGGCTTTGAGAATTTCGAGTTTCATTTGTCAGTCATTCCGGGGCGCGCTGCACGGCGCCGAATGACTAGTCGACCTTCTCGACATAGACGCGGATCGTGCCGCCGCAGGACAGCCCGACCTTCCAGGCGGTCTCGTCGGCGACGCCGAATTCCAGCGTCTTCGGCTTGCCGCTTTCGATCACGTCGATGGCTTCGGACACCACCGCGCCTTCGACGCAGCCGCCGGAGACCGAGCCGAGAAAATTGCCCTGATCGTCGATCACCAGATTGGAGCCGACCGGACGCGGGGCCGAGCCCCAGGTCTCGACCACGGTCGCGAGCGCCACGCCGCGGCCGGCCTTGCGCCAGTCCTCGGCGGCTTTGAGAATATCGTCGCTGCGTGTCAGCATGATCGTTCTCCTTCAAATCACTTGACCTAATATGGGTCGCGGGGGCGATTTCGGCAACGCTCCAGCGACTGCCATGCGGCCAGTCAGGCCGCCTTTCCGACCCATGACCGCGCACGCAGCGCCCGGCTGCCGTCTCGCGACAGCGAGCGGCACAGTTCGCCAAGCGACTCGAGATTGTGGATCGGCCGGAATTCGTCGACATGCGGCAGGATGGTCTGGATGCCCTTGGCCTTGGCCTCGAACCCCTCGTAGCGCAGCAGCGGATTGAGCCAGATCAGCCGGCGGCATGAGCGATGCAGCCGGTCGATCTCGAACGCGAGCCGGTCGTCCGGGTCGCGCTCGAGCCCGTCGGTGATCAGCAGCACGATCGCGCCCTGGGTCAGCACGCGGCGCGCCCAGTGCTTGTTGAACATATGCAGCGAGGTCGCGATGCGCGTGCCGCCGGACCAGTCGAGCACGCTGGCCGTGCAGGCGGCGAGCGCTTCGTCGGGATCCTTGGCCTTGAGCGCGCGGGTGACGTTGGTCAGCCGCGTGCCGAACAGGAACGAGTGCACGCGCTTGCGCGCATCGGTCACCGCATGAAGGAAATGCAGGAACAGCCGCGTGTAGTCGGTCATCGAGCCGGAAATATCGAGCAGCGCGACGATCGGCGGCTTCTTGGTTTTCGGCCCGAGATATTTCAGATCGATGAAATCGCCGCCGCTTTTCATGCTGGCGCGCAAGGTGCGGCGCATGTCGATGATGTGGCCGTGGCGGTTCGGCGCGAGCCGGCGCGTCTTGACGTCGTCGAGCGGCAGCACCAGCCGCTGGATCGCGCTCTTCGCCGCCGCGACTTCCGCCGCGCTCATCTGCGCGAAGTCCTTCTTCTGCAGCACTTCCTGATCGGACATGGTCAGCCGCATGTCGATCTCGAGTTCCTGCACCTCGCGCTGCAGTTTTTCGCCAAGCCCGGCGAACAAGCGCCTCCTGCACGCGCTGCGACGCCTGCTTGCGGGTGTCGGGCACCGCGCCCTCGACCTGCGGCAGCGTCATGCCCATGAGCTGTTCGAGATAGTTGCGGCGCTTGAAGAAAATCTGAAACGCCTGATCGAACAGGAACGTCTGCTCGTGGCGTTTGACGAACACGGAATGCAGCGTCCAGTAAAAATCGTCGCGCGTGCCGATGCCGGCGGCCGTCACCGCTGCGAGCGCATCGAGCACCGAGCCCGGCCCGACCGGAATGCCGGCGGCGCGCAGCGCGCGCGCGAAATAGACGATGTTTTCGGCAAGGCGGCCGCGCTGCGTTCAGTGCGGATTCTGTCATGCACGTCACTCCGTCATTCCGGGACGCCGCGCCGGAATGACAAACAACTACTCCGCCGCGCGCAGCTCCGCGCGCACCTGGCTCAACAGTTCGCTCGCCTTCGAGCCTTCGATGCGCGCGATGTCGTCCTGATACTTGAGCAGCACGCCAAGCGTGTCCGACACCGTCGCCGGATCGAGCGCGACCGCGTCGAGTTCGGCGAGCGCCGCCGCCCAGTCGAGCGTTTCGGCGACGCCCGGCGACTTGAACAGGTCTTCCTTGCGCAGCGCCTGCACGAAATGAACGATCTCCTGCGCCAGCTTCTTGCCGATGCCCGGCACCTTGGCGTGCACGATCTTGAGTTCGCGCTCGGCGTTCGGATAGCCGACCCAGTGATAGAGGCAGCGCCGCTTGAGCGCGTCGTGGATTTCGCGGGTGCGGTTCGAGGTGATGATGACGATCGGCGGATGCGTCGGCCTTGACCGTGCCCATTTCCGGGATCGTGACCTGAAAATCCGCCAGCACTTCGAGCAGGAACGCCTCGAACGCTTCGTCGGTGCGGTCGAGTTCGTCGATCAGCAGCACCGGCGCGCCGGCGGTATCCGGTTCGAGCGCCTGCAGCAGCGGACGCTTGATCAGATATTGCTCGGAGAACACGTCGTGGGTGAGCCGGTCGCGGTCGACGCCGCCTTCGGCTTCGGCGAGCCGGATCGCGATCATCTGCGCGGCGTAGTTCCACTCGTAGACCGCCGCGGATACGTCGAGACCCTCGTAGCATTGCAGGCGGATCAGCCGGCGGCCGAGCGTCGACGACAGCACCTTGGCGATTTCGGTCTTGCCGACGCCGGCCTCGCCTTCGAGAAACAGCGGCCGGCCCATCTTCAGCGCGAGAAACAGCACCGTCGCCAGCGAGCGGTCGCCGACATAGTCGGCCTTCGCTCAGCAGCTTCAGCGTGGCGTCGATGGAGGTCGGGAATGGAAATCGGAGCTGTTTGCCATGAATTGCGACCCTAAACCGTCACGGCCGGGATTGTCCCGGCCATCCACGCATACTGGCGTTCCCAATACGTGGATGCCCGGCACAAGGCCGGGCATGACGTCCTTTGGCTGAATATAGCGACGAAACTCCGGCCTGTCGTCAGCCGCCCGCAGCCTCGACCGCCCGGCGCGCGCAAACGCCGACCAGATGGGCGCGATATTCGGCGCTGCCGTGAATATCGCTGGCCAGGCCCGTCGCCGGAATGGTCAGCCCGTCGAGCGACTTCGGCGAGAAGCGCTTCTTCAGCGCCTCTTCGAACGACGTCACGCGGAACACGCCCGAGCCGCCGGCGCCGGTGACGGCGACGCGGATTTCCGACGGCCGCTTGGCCACGAACACGCCGACCAGCGCAAAGCGCGAGGCCTGGTTGCGGAACTTGTAGTAGCCGGCCTTCTTGGCGATCGGGAAGCTGACCTTGGTGATGATCTCGTCGGCTTCAAGCGCGGTCTCGAACAGGCCCTTGAAGAAATCGTCGGCCGACGATCTTGCGCTTGGAGGTGACGATGGTCGCGCCGAGGCCGAGCGCCGCCGCCGGATAATCCGCGTTCGGATCGTTGTTGGCGACCGAGCCGCCGATGGTGCCGCGATGACGCACCGCCGGATCGCCGATCATGCCGGCGAGCGCGGCGAGCGCCGGCAGGTTTTCCTGCACGATCGGCGAATTGGCGACGTCGGCGTGCCGCGTCATGGCGCCGATCACCAGCGAGCGGCCCTTGAGCTCGATGCCGGACATGCCCTCGACCTGCACCGAGATCGATGATGTTGGCGGGCGAGGCGAGCCGCTGCTTCATGGTCGGCAGCAAGGTCTGGCCGCCGGCGAGCAGCTTCGGATCGTCGAGCTTGCCAAGCATGTTGCCCGCCTGACGCAGGCCGCTGGCGCGGTGATAGGTGAATGCGTACATGAGAACCTCCAAACTTCCTGTGTCGTCTCGAATTCATCGCGGCGAGAATTCGTTACTCCGCCGCCTTGCGGCTGCTGTTGATCTTGTTGAGCGCCGCCCAGATCGCGGACGGCGTTGCCGGCATGTCGATTTTCTCGGTGCCGAGCGCGTTGGTGATGGCGTTCATCACCGCCGCGGGCGCGGCGATCGCGCCGGCCTCGCCGCAGCCCTTGATGCCGAGCGGGTTCGACGGACATTTCGTCATGGTCAGTCCCGACCTTGAACGACGGCAGATTGTCGGCGCGCGGCATGGCGTAGTCCATGTACGAGCCGGTCATCAACTGGCCCTTGTCGTCATAGACCGTGTGCTCGAGCAGCGCCTGGCCGACGCCCTGCGCGACGCCGCCATGCACCTGGCCTTCGACGATCATCGGATTGATGACGGTGCCGAAATCGTCGACCGCGGTCCACGCCACGACCTCCGCCTGCCCGGTTTCCGGATCGATCTCGAGTTCGCAGATGTGGCAGCCGGCCGGGAACGTGAAGTTGGTCGGATCGTAGAACGCGCCTTCCTTCAGGCCCGGCTCGATCTCGCTGGTCGGGAACTTGTGCGCGACATAGGCCTGCAGCGCGAGATCGGCGAAGGCCACCGACTTGTCGGTGCCGGCGACGGAGAACTTGCCGTCCTTGAACACGATGTCGCCTTCGGCGGCTTCGAGCAGATGCGCGGCGATTTTCTTGGCCTTGATCTCGACCTTGTCGAGCGCCTTCACGATCGCCGACATGCCGACCGCGCCGGAGCGCGAGCCGTAGGTGCCCATGCCGAACTGCACCTTGTCGGTGTCGCCATGCACGACCGTGACGTTCTCGATCGGAATGCCGAGCCGTTCGGACACGAGCTGCGCGAAGGTCGTCTCGTGGCCCTGGCCGTGCTGATGGCAGCCGGTCAGAAGTTCGACGGTGCCGGTCGGATTGACCCGCACTTCCGCGGATTCCCACAGGCCGACGCCGGCGCCGAGCTGACCGACGAGAGTGGACGGCGCCACGCCGCAGGCTTCGATGTAGGTCGCAAAGCCGATGCCGCGCAGCTTGCCGTTGCGCTCGGATTCGCGCTTGCGCTTGCCGAAGCCCTTGTAGTCGTGAATTTCCAGCGCCTTCGTCAGCGACGCGTTGTAGTCGCCGGCGTCGTAGAGCGAAGCGACCGAGGTCTGGTAGGGGAACTGTCTTGACGAAGTTCTTCTTGCGCAGATCGGTCGGATCCATGCCGAGTTCGCGCGCGGCGACTTCCACCAGCCGCTCGACGACGAAAGTCGCTTCCGGACGGCCGGCGCCGCGATAGGCATCGACCGGCACGGTGTTGGTGTAGACCGCATCGACCTCGCAATAGATGTTCGGAATCGCGTACTGGCCCGACAGCAGCGTCGCGTAGAGGAACGTCGGCACCGCCGACGAGAACGTCGACATATAGGCGCCGAGATTGGCGGTGGTGTGCACCTTCAGCCCGGTGATCTTGCCATCGCCATCGAACGCCAGTCTGCGCCTTGGTGACGTGATCGCGGCCATGCGCGTCGGTGATGAAACTTTCCGAGCGCTCGCAGGTCCATTTCACCGGACGGCTGACGAGCCGCGACGCCCACAGGCAGACGACTTCTTCCGGATAGATGAAAATCTTCGAGCCGAAGCCGCCGCCGACATCCGGCGCGATCACGCGCAGCTTGTGTTCCGGCGCCATGCCGATGAAGGCCGAAATCACCAGCCGCGCGACATGCGGATTTTGCGTGGCGTTCCACAGCGTAAAGCTTTCGCTGCCCGGATCGTAATCGGCGAGCGCGGCGCGCGGCTCCATCGCATTCGGCACCAGCCGGTTGTTGATGAACTCCAGCGTCGTGACGTGCTTGGCGGACTTGAACGCGGCCGCGGTCGCATCCGGATCGCCGATATGCCAGTTGTAGATCGTGTTGTTGGGCGCGGCCTCGTGAATCTGCGGCGCGCCTTTTGCCGCGGCCTTGGCGGGATCGATCACCGCCGGCAGCACCTGATAGTCGACGATGACTTTTTCCGCCGCGTCCTTGGCCTGCGCCAGCGTTTCGGCGACCACGACCGCGACCGCGTCGCCGACGTAGTTGGCCTTGTCCGACGCAATCGCCGGATGCGGCGCCATCTTCATCGGCGAGCCGTCCTTGGAAAGCACGGTCCAGCCGCAGATCAATCCGCCAAGTTTTGCCGCCGCAAAATCCGCGCCGGTCAACACCGCGACGACGCCGGGCATGCCGGCCGCGGCCTTGGTGTCGATCTTTTTGATTTTCGCGTGCGCATGCGGCGAACGGATGAAATAGATGTGGGTCTGGCCCGGACGATTGACGTCGTCCGTGTACTGACCCTTGCCGGTAATGAAACGAAAATCTTCCTTGCGGCGAACCGAAGCACCGATCCCGGTCGCACTCATGGCAGCTCCTCCCGGAACTATTGTCGACCTGTTGAGACTTACGGTAGCCGCTCTACTCGGCGGCCTTGTGCATTCCACCACCCTTGGCCATCGCCTTGGCGCCGGCGCCGACTGCCTTGACGATGTTGTGGTAGCCGGTGCAGCGGCAGATGTTGCCTTCGAGCTCTTCGCGGATCGTCTTCTCTTCGAGGTTGTTGCCCTTGCGGTTCACGATATCGACCGCGGTCATGATCATGCCGGGCGTGCAGAAGCCGCATTGCAGACCATGATGTTCGCGAAAGGCTTCCTGCATCGGATGCAGCTGGGTGCCGTCGGCGAGCCCTTCGATCGTCAGCACATCGGCGCCATCGAGACTGAGCGCAAGCGCGGTGCAGGACTTGATGGCCTTGCCGTTCACATGGACGACGCAGGCGCCGCACTGCGAGGTGTCGCAGCCGACGTGCGTGCCGGTCAGCCGCAGGGTTTCGCGCAAAAACTGAACCAGCAGCGTGCGTGAATCGACGTCGGCTTTCACGGGCTTGCCGTTCACCGACATGGAGACGGTGGGCATGTTTCCCCCTCCTCTACTACAGGCCAAATGGCCGATTTTGCATGTTGGCCAGCCGAAGCCGGCCGTCGTGACGAGAATTCCGGGCGTTTTTTGAAGTTAGAACCCATCCAAGTGTCGCCCGCCGGGGGTGGCGCGGTCAAGAGGCGAGGTATGACCGACTTGGCAGCGGCTTTGACGACCTGGCTGGCCGATCCATTGGCAGCTTGTACGGCGCTACGAATTACGCCGGCCGCGACGTTCTGCGGCAAATTTCGCGAAAAAATCGTCGCCCATTTTCTTGGCCGCGCCCGCGATCAGCCGCTGGCCAAGCTGGGCGAGTTTGCCGCCGATCTGGGCTTCGACATCGTATTTGAGCAGCGTTCCGCCGTCCTTGTCCGACAGCGCAACCGTCGCGCCGCCCTTGGCGAAGCCGGCCACGCCGCCCTCGCCTTCGCCGGTGATCTTGTAGCCGTTGGGCGGATCGAGATCCGACAGCTTGACCTGGCCCTTCCAGCGCGCCTTGACCGGACCGATCTTCATCACGCTGACGCGACGAATTCGGTCGGCGACACCATGTCGAGCTGCTCGCAGCCGGGAATGCAGGCCTTCAGCACCTCCGGATCGTTCAGTTTCTTATAGACCGCCTCGCGGGTCGCATTGAGCTGCACTTCCCCGGACATCGTAAAAGCCATGACACTGCTCCAATCGCCGCTCAACTCGTCAGCATTCAGTTCAATTCTTACCAGCCGACACGCGACCGTGACATAGGGTTCAAGCGGCTGGACCGCAATTCCGTCGACGATCGGCAGGCAATCGGGCGGAAAATCCTGGCGGATGCGGCCGCCTGCCGCCGCGACCTCGTCGAGAAAGCGATCGAGGTGGCGCATCGCGCCGGTCGGCAGATCGTGCAGCACCATCAGCGTCCAGTTCGTGTCGAATCGGGCTGCGCTGGCATTGTGCCAGCGCGCGTGTCGACCCAGCCATCGGGATCGTCCCAGTCGCGCGGGATCGCATTCCACAACACGCAGGTGTAGCGCTCGCGCTTCGAGATAATTCGACGACGTCGCTGTTCAAGCAGCCGCCGATCGAGATTGCCGCCGCCGCCGAACGGGCGGAACAATTTTTGCGGATGCGCCAGCGCGCCGATCACGTCCTGGGTGCGGCCGATTTCGCGCTCGGCAAGGTCGGGCTCGGTGCGCAGCCCGAACGGCGTCGAATGCGTGTAGCTGTGATTGCCGATCCAGTGCCCTTCGGCATGGGCGCGCTCGGCCAAGCGCGCGGCGTCCCGGCTGCGCGAGCTTTTCGCCGATGACGAAGAACGTCGCGCGCAGATCGCGCCGCGCCAGGGTGTCGAGCACCAGCGGCGTCACGTCGGGCTCGGGCCCGTTGTCGAAGCGAGAGCGTCAGGTCGAACATGGCATGATATCGTCACAACGTACGCCGCGGGCAAGTCTCGCGTCACGACAATCCTGCAATTCGGAGGAAATCATGCCGGTGATTCAGTCGGGTGGCTGTCCGATCAATGTCCAGATCGATGGCCGCGAGCGACGCGCCGGTGCTGATCATGTCGAATTCGCTCGGCACCAATCTCGGCATGTGGGAGCCGCAGGTCGCCGGCGCTCACCCAGCACTTCCGGCTGGTGCGCTACGACCGCCGCGGCCACGGCAAGTCCGGCGTGACCGCCCCGCCCTATACGATGGAACTGCTCGGCCGCGACGTGCTCGCGATCATGGATGGGCTTGGCATCAAGAAGGCGAGCTGGTGCGGCCTGTCGATGGGCGGCATGGTCGGCCAATGGCTCGGCGCCAATGCGCCGGAGCGGTTCGACCGGCTCGTCCTGTGCAACACCGTCCTGCTATTACGCCGACAAGAGCGCCTGGGCCGACCGCATCAACGCCGTGAAGACCGGCGGCATCGCCGCAGTCGCCGCCGGCGTCGCCAACCGCTGGTTCACGCCGGGCTTCATCGCGCGCGAGCCGGCGCAGGTCGCGCGGCTGAAGGAGATGGTGCTGGCGACGCCGCTCGATGGCTATCTCGGCTGCTGCGACGCCATCCGCGACATGGATCATCGCGCACTGCTGCCGAAGATCACGCGCACCGACGCTGATCATCGCCGGCAAGCACGACGTCGCGACGCCGGTCGCCGATGCCGAATTCATCCGCGACCACATTCCCGGCTCAAAACTCGTCGTGCTCGATGCCGCGCATATTTCCAACGTCGAGCAGGCGGACAAATTCACGGCGGAGGTGCTCGGCTTTTTCAATCTCGACACTGACACAGCGCGGAGATATTCACATGGACGACAAGGAACGCTACGAACGCGGCATGGCGCGCCGCCGCAAGGTCGCCGGCAACGCCTACGTCGACCGCGCCAACGCCAACAAGACGGCCGTTCACCGAGGAGTTCCAGAGCCTGATCACCCGCTATGCCTGGGGCGAGATCTGGACACGCCCGGCATTTCGACGAACGCACCCGCCGCATCCTCGTCATCGGCACCCTGCTCGCGCTCGACAAGTGGGAAGAATTCCAGATGCACGTGCGCGCCGCGCTGGCCGAAGGCGGCTTTACGCCAGACGACATCAAGGAAATCATCCTGCAGCAGGCGATCTACTGCGGCGTGCCGGCGGCCAACACGGCGTTCCGGCTGGCGAGCGAGATCGTGAAGGACATGGCGAAGGCGTAACACATCGATCACGCTTGCGCCGCGATCTCAACCGCCACCCTGCGCGCGAAAATCCTGCGGCGTGGTGGCGGTCTGCTTGCGGAAAAAGCGCGCGAAATGCGACGGATCGGAAAAACCGAGATCGTAGGCGATCTCGTGGATCGGCTCGGTGGTGAACACGAGCTGGCGCTTGGCCTCGGTCAGCACCCGCTGGCGGATCAGATGGCCCGCGGTCACGCCGGTCGCGCGCTTGACGTGATCGTTGAGCCGGTCCGGCGTCATCGCGAGTTTCTCGGCGTAGAAACCCAGCAGCCGCTGCTTGCGGAAATTTTCCTCCAGCAATTCGCGCAGCGCCTCGACCGTCGGATCGGCCGCCCTTAACGTCATCGCGCCGGTGCGCGCGCGGCTCGCGGCCAGCCGCGCGATCGCGATGGCGATCAGCGCGAGATAACCGCGCATCGCGAGCCGAAATCCCTCGCGCGCCAGAAAACTCTCTTCGTTGAGCGCGCCGCAGAGCGCATTGATGCGCGAAAACTCCTCCGCCCCAAGCGGCACGACCGGATCGACGGCGAGCGCGCGCAGCCGCGTCAGCGCCTCGTCGGAGCGAAGTCCAAGTCCTTGCGGTCGCGTCCTCGGTGAAGCTGATGACAAAGCCTTCGGTCTCGCGCGGCCGAAAGCGATAGCCGTGCGCGATCGTCGCCGGCACCAGAATGGCGCACGGCGCTTCGAACGGCAAGCGTCGCCGCCTCGTAGTTCATCTCGCCGCCGCCCTGCCCGATCACCAGGATCTGAAACAGGTTGCGATGACGATGCGCCCGGATGATCCAGTCGTGAATCGCGCGAACGCGACGAGATCGTTTCGATGTGAATGAAATCGAACGCCTGATCGTCCGGCGGATCGCCGTAAAGATGAAACAGCGGCAGGGCGGAAACGGCACGCATGGCGCAAGCTTATGCCGCCGCTGGCGGAAGGAAACGCGCGCGCTGCCGTTATTCACCGTCAATTAAGCAGGACCCTGCCAGCTGGAGGCCCCGCATAGCGAGGCCTCCACCGGACATTTCTGACTAGCGGTTCTGGCTGCCGTGTTGGCCGCCTTGGCCGGGCTGCTGCGTCTGCTGCTGTCCGGGCTTCTGCTGCGGATTGCCGCCCTGCTGCTGTTGGCCTGGCTTGCTCTGTTGGCCGCCCTGGTTCTGCTGGTTGGGCTTCTGGTTCGGTTGGTTCGGGTTCTGCTGAGTCATTGGATGTCTCCATTTGCCAGCCCCGTCGCTCAGAAAACGTAAGCGCCAATTTTGTTCGCCGGGTGGCGCAAATGAGACCATCTGCACAGAGATTTGTGCGGTGCGGAAGATTTATTTACCGCATCGGAATCCATTTTGTGAAAGTCGATGGCGATTGGAGATCGTATCGCGCAAACCAATGCGGCGGTAATTGCTTAGGGCGTGCAAAGTTGCGCCGCTCACACCGTCTTGTAGCTGCGTCCGTGATAGACGAGCGCGGGAACCGCCGGCCCAAGCTTCACCGCCTCGACGACGCCGAAGATCACGTTGTGGCTGCCGACGGCATTGATCTCGACGACGCGGCAATCGCAGGCGACGATCGCCGAGGCCAGCACCGGCGAACCGGTCGCGAGCGTTTCCCACGTTCCGGTTGCGAAGCGATCGGCGGACGCCACGCCGGTGCGGCCAGCAAACACGTTCGACAATTCCTCGTCGTCCGCGCCGAGCGTGTTGACGCAGAACACGCCGTTGTTCAGCCAGCATCTGCCCGCCCTGGCTCTTGCGGTTGACGCACACCAGCAGCGTCGGCGGATCGTCCGACACCGAGCACACCGCCGTCGCGGTGAAGCCGCCCTTGCCGCGCGGGCCGTCGGTCGTGATGACATGGACCGCCGCGCCGTAACGGCTCATCGCCTCGCGGAACGGTCCGACCGCGACCGCTTTCACAATCGGCGGCGCATAGGCGTCGAACGCGCCTACCATCGCATCGTCGGGTCGCTGATCGCGCCAGTTCATCGCGATATCCAAGTTCGTCATGACGAATGAATCGCAAATCACTGCGCATTCTACCCTACCACGGACGAATAGCGATCATTCCCGGCTGCCGACCCAGCTATGCATGCTTGAAGGCGACGTCGTCCGGATTGATCCATCCCGGCTCGGTCCAGCCGTTCTCGTCGTAATCGGCCATGCAGCGTGTCGGCGAGCGCGATCATGCTGTCGAGCGCGCCGGAGCCGCGCGCATTCAGCATGCACTGGATGCGGATTTCCTCGTGGTTGCCGGCATAGTTGATTTCGTAAAGCTCGTGGCGGCCGCCGAACTCGGTGCCGATCGCAGTCCCACAGCAGCTTCATGATCTTGATGCGCTCGCGGTAGCCGATGTTGTTGGAGCCGCGCACGTATTTGGCGAGATATTTGTCGATGTCCGGATTCTTGAAATCGAGCGCCGACGACGGCAGATAGATCAGCGCCGAGGCGATGATCTTCTCGATGATCTCCTTGATGCGGCCATAGGCCTCGCCGGCGAACACGCGATAGCTCGAGCCCGACTGCACGTTCGGCAACACCGCGTCGCCGATCCACGGCACCGGGTTCATCGCCATGGCGTCGGAGATCGCCCAGAACAGATTGCGCCACGCGATCACCTCGCCGAGCATCGCCTGGTTGCCGCGGAACTCGTCGGCGCCGGTCGCGCGCAACGCCTTGGCGATCACGCCGACGAGGAAATCGAGTTTCACCGCAAGCCGCGTACAGCCCTGGAACTGGAAGCCGTTGAGAAAGCCCGAGCGCGGATAGAACGTCCTGATGCGGTCGATGTCGCGGTGGACGAGCACGTCCTCCCACGGGATCAGCACATTGTCGAACACGAAGATGGCGTCGTTCTCGTCGAAGCGCGACGACAGCGGATAGTCGAACGGCGTGCCCATCACGCTCGCCATCATCTCGTAGGACGTGCGGCAGAACAGTTTCACGCCCGGCGCGTTCATCGGCGCGATGAACATCACCGCGAGATCGGAATCGTTGATCGGCATCGCCGCGTTCTGGCCGAGGAAATTGTAGTGCGTCAGCGCCGACGACGTCGCGACCACCTTGGCGCCGGACACATACATGCCGGCGTCGGTTTCCTTCTGGATGGTGATGAACACGTCCTTGACCTGATCGGCCGCCTTGGCGCGGTCGACCGGCGGATTGACGATGGCGTGGTTCATGAACAGGACGTGGTCCTGCGCGCGCCGGTGCCAGGTCTTCGCGTTGTCGGCGAACTTTCCGTAGAACTCGCTGTGCGCGCCGAGCGTGTTCATCAGCGACGCCTTGTAGTCCGGCGTGCGGCCCATCCAGCCGTAGGACATGCGCGCCCAGTGCGCGATGGCGTCGCGCTGGCCGATCAGGTCCTCGCGCGACTTGGCGACGCGGAAAAACTTGTGGGTGAAGCCGCCGGTGCCGGTATCGGTCGGACAGGTCAGCACCGCCTGCTGCGCCGGATCGTGCAGCGCATCGTAGAGCTTGGCGATGGTGCGCGCGGCATTGCGGAACGCCGGATGGGTCGTGACGTCCTTGACCCGCTCGCCGTAGATGTAGATTTCGCGGCCGTCGCGCAGGCTGTCGAGATATTCCTTGCCCGGTGAACGGCCGCTTCTTGCCGGCGATGATGTCCTCGGATTTCGCTTGCGGCATTGTTGATCTCCTGTGGCCGGGCGTCGCCCGTCGAATTGACATTCAATTCAGCGCCGAAGATGGTCAGCGGCGCCGACGCGGGTGAAGACCCGAAACCGGGGATCGCTGGCACAAATCACGCGCCTGCATCGTGCTCCGCGCAGTGCCGCCAATGCGCGTAGCCGAATCGCGGCGACTCGTGCGCGTTGTCGGGAACCGGTCGATCCTGTTAGAACGTATGGACCAGTTCGGCGGCTGGCCGCGGGGGCGCGGCAGGCTGATGGAAGTCTTCGTTCAGCAGCTCATCAACGGCATCACGCTCGGTTCCATCTACGGTCTCATCGCCATCGGCTACACCATGGTGTTCGGCATCATCGGCATGGTGAACTTCGCCCATGGCGACGTGTTCATGGTGTCGGCCTTCATCGCGCTGATCGCCTATCTGATCCTCACCGCGTTTTTCGGCATCAGTTCCGCCTTCCTGGCGCTGATGATCGTGCTCGTCGTCAGCATGGTGATGACATCGGTCCTTAAGCTGGGTGATCGAGCGCATCGCCTATCGGCCGTTGCGCGGCTCGTTTCGGCTGGCGCCGCTGATTTCCGCCATCGGCATGTCGATCTTCCTGTCGAATTTCGTGCAGGTCGCGCAGGGTCCGCGCAACAAATCGATCCCGCCGATCGTCTCCGGCGAATTCGTGCTGATGGGTGGCGACAACTATCCGGTCACGCTTGAGTTTCAAACAGATCATCATCTGGATCGTGACCGCCGTGCTTGCTGATGGCGTTCTGGTACGTCGTCAGCAAAACCTCGCTCGGCCGCGCGCAGCGCGCCTGCGAGCAGGACCAGAAAATGGCGTCCCTGCTCGGCATCAACGTCGACCGCACCATCTCGATCACCTTCGTCATCGGCGCGGCGCTCGCGGCGGTCGCCGGCACCATGTACCTGATGTACTACGGCGTGGTGTCGTTCGCCGACGGCTTCACGCCCGGCGTCAAGGCCTTCACCGCCGCGGTGCTGGGCGGAATCGGCTCGCTGCCTGGCGCCGTGGTCGGCGGATTGCTGATCGGCCTGATCGAGACGTTCTGGTCGGCCTATTTCACCACCGACTACAAGGACGTTGCCGCGTTCTCGATCCTGGCCATCACGCTGATCTTCCTGCCGCAAGGACTGCTCGGCCGCCCCGATGTCGAGAAAGTCTGAGATGGCCGCGCGCGTCGGACACGCCGTCGCCGCGCCTGGACTTCGGGCGCGCCGGCGCGAGACGCCGCCATCGCCGGCGGTCTCGCGTTCGCGCTGTTTCTACCGCTGATCGGCTTCAAGACCGTTCAGAACATTCGCAACGAGCTGGTGCTCGAAACGCGATTTGAATTGCTCGCCATCATCGTCGCGATCGTTGTCGCCGGCGCGTTTCTCAACACACTGGTGCTTGCGCCGTGGCGCGCGCGTCGCGCCAAGTCTGGCGCACGTACGCGCGTCGCCAGCAACGCAGCACGCGATTGTGTCGCGATATTTTACGCCGTTCGCGCTCGGCCTCGTCATCGTCTATCCGGCGCTGGTCTTTGCGTTCACCGGCATGGGCGGCGCCGTCAAGTGGATCGACAATTTCGGCATTCAGATTCTGATCTACGTGATGCTCGGCTTCGGCCTCAACATCGTCGTCGGCCTCGCCGGCCTGCTCGATCTTGGTTATGTCGCGTTCTACGCGGTCGGCGCCTATTCCTATGCGCTGCTGGCAAAGACGTTTGGGCTGTCGTTTTTCATCCTGTTGCCGCTCGCCGGAATGCTGGCGGCGTTCTGGGGCATTCTGCTCGGATTTCCGGTGCTGCGGCTGCGCGGCGACTATCTCGCCATCGTCACGCTCGCGTTCGGCGAAATCATCCGGCTGGTACTGATCAACTGGGTGCCGGTGACCAATGGCTACGCCGGCATCAGCGGCGTACCGCGGCCGACGTTTTTCGGCATTCCGTTCAACGCCAACGACGATGGCTTTGCCGCGATCTTCGGCCTGCCGTTCAGTCCGATCTACCGCACCGATCTATCTATATTACATCATCCTCGCGCTGGCGCTGCTGACGGCGTTCGTCACGCTGCGGCTGCGGCGGTTGCCGGTCGGACGCGCCTGGGAAGCGTTGCGCGAAGACGAGATCGCCTGCCGCTCGCTCGGCATCAACACCACCAACACCAAACTGACCGCATTCGCCATCGGCGCGATGTTCGGCGGATTTGCCGGCGCATTCTTTGCCGCGCGGCAGGGCTTCGTGTCGCCGGAATCGTTCAGCTTCATGGAATCGGCGACCATCCTCGCCATCGTCGTGCTCGGCGGCATGGGCAGCCAGATCGACATTGGCCCTCGACCCTTTTTCAGATGGGACCTTGGTCCAATTCGACCGGTGCTTGGATTGGGTCAAATGTCTATTCAGTTGAAATGGACGACCAGGGGAGAACTGCAATGCTCTTCGATGGAGGCTTCACTTTTTTAAATTTTTTGACGGATGTGATTTCGTTTTTTGCATTCGTCATCTGGTTCTGGTTGCTCGTTTTGATTTTCCGTGACCTGTTCAGGCGTCACGACATCTCCGGTTGGGGTAAGGCGCTGTGGGTGATTGCGCTGCTTTTGACGTCGTACCTCGGTATCCTCGCGTACCTGATTGCGCAAGGAACACAGATGGCCGAGCGGAATACCCAGCAAGCTCAGCAGGCGCGCGATGAACTGCGCAGCGTGGTCGGCTACAGCGCGGCTGACGAAATTTCCAAACTCGATCAGCTAAAAAAGTCGGGCTCGATAACCGAGGACGAATTTCAGCGCCTTCGTGCCAAGCTTGTCTAGCGGAGGGCACGCGCAATCGCTTGTTCGCCGCTATTGGCACAAAGCGGACATCGCTTAGTGCACTGCACATGTCCGCTTTCGGGGGGAAAGCGGACATGGCTTTTTGCGATGCGAACAGCAGCGGTGGTGGTGATGGCTTTCGACTTATCGCGGGAGTTAGTCGTCCACGTCGGTCGATCTCTGAAAATTAATGCCTAAAACTTGGGCTATTTTCGCCTATTGTATGCAATTCGGACCGTTGCCTTCCCAGGCAATGACCCCAATTGATTCGGGTAATTCTCTCAGCGTACCAACTGCTTAACGAAATTGTGCATCGCCGCGGGTTCTGGCACGACCCTTGCGGAAAGCCTCTCAGGACATATTCGGGAGGCTTCCATGAAACGTCGCGATTTTCTTAAGTCCGTATCGGCCCTGGCTGCGAGCACTGCCGTAAGCGCGCCGGCCGTGTTCTCGCCAGCCAAGGCGCAATCGCGCCAGGAGACGCTGCTGATCGTCTCGGAAAGCGGTCCCAACAATCTCGACATTCACGGCGTCGGCACCAACGTTCCCGGATACGAAGTGTCGTGGAATTGCTACGACCGCCTCATCAGTCACGAGATGAAGACCGGTCCGAACGGCCAGCCTTATTACGACAAGAACAAGTTCAAGCCCGAGCTCGCCGAAGACATGAACATCGGCGACATGTCGGTCACCTTCAAACTCAAGAAGAAAGCGACCTTCCAGGACGGCGCGCCGGTCACCGCCAAAGACGTGAAGTGGTCGCTCGATCGCGCCGTGAGCGTCGGCGGCTTCCCCACATTTCAGATGGGTGCCGGTTCGCTCACCAAGCCTGAACAGTTCGTCGTTGTTGACGACAATACCTTCCGCGTAGATTTCGCGCGCAAGGACCGACTTACCGTTCCCGATCTCGCGGTGATCGTACCGTGCATCGTCAATTCCGAGCTGGTGAAGAAGCATGCCACCGAAAAGGATCCGTGGGGCATGGAATTCACCAAGCAGAACACCGCCGGCAGTGGCGCCTACAAGGTGGCGAGCTGGGTCGCCGGCACCGAAGTGGTGCTGGAGCGCAACGACGCTTGGATGGGCGGCCCGTTACCGAAGACGAAGAAGATCATCTGGCGCATGGTTCCTTCGGCCGGCAACCGGCGCGCATTGCTCGAACGCGGCGACGCTGACATATCCTACGATCTGCCAAACAAGGATTTCGTGGAGCTCAAGCAGGACGGCAAACTCGTGATTGTTTCGACGCCGTACTCTAATGGCATCCAATACATCGGCATGAACGTGAAGAGCCCTCCGTTCGACAACCTCAAGGTCCGCCAGGCGGTGGCGTACGCGATCCCGTACCAGAAGATCATGGACGCGGTTCTGTTCGGCCTCGCCAAACCGATGTATGGCGCAGCTTCCGATGCGCCGACGCAGGTGGCCTGGCCGCAACCGCACAAGTACAACACCGACATTGCCAAGGCGAAGGCGTTGATGGCGGAAGCCGGTTTTCCCAGCGGCTTTGACACCACGCTGTCGTTCGATCTTGGGTTTGCCGGCGTCAACGAGCCGCTCTGCGTGCTGACGCAGGAGAGCCTTGCGCAAATCGGCATCCGTACCACGATCAACAAGGTGCCCGGCGCCAACTGGCGCACCGAGCTCAATAAGAAGACGCTGCCGCTCTACACCAACGTCTTCTCCGGCTGGCTCGATTATCCGGAGTACTTCTACATCTGGTGCTACCACGGCAAAAATTCGATTTTCAACACGATGAGCTACCAGTCGAAGACGATGGACGGCTTCATCGATGGCGCCGTAACCGCGGCAGCAACCGGCGACAAGGCAACCTACGACACGGACGTTAAAGGCTTCGTCGACACCGCTTACGCTGACATGCCGCGCGTCCCACTCTACCAGCCGTATGTGAACGTCGCGATGCAGAAGAACGTGTCCGGCTACGCCTACTGGTTTCACCGCCGACTCGATTACCGGACGCTGGTGAAAGGGTAGCCCGCGTGCCTGGGTGCGCGTCGGCGCCTGAGGGCGGAGAGTTCGCATGCTTACCTTGATCTCAAAGCGCATGATGCTGGTCATCCCGAACCTGATCGGGGTGGTCATCATCACCTTTCTGCTGACACGCGCGCTGCCCGGCGATCCGGCGGCCTATTTCGCTGGCCCCGCCGCGGACAAGCAGGCGATCGAGCAAATCCGTGTCAAACTCGGCCTCGACAGGCCGCTGATCGTTCAGTTCGGCCGCTACGTCGCCGATCTCGGCCATCTCAACCTCGGCACTTCGCTCACCACCGGACAGCCGGTGCTCACCGAACTCAAGAACCGGTTGCCCGCCTCGGCCGAACTCACTCTGTTCGGTCTCATCCTGTCGATGTCGATCGCCGTGCCGCTGGGCATCCTCGCCGCGGTGAAGCAGGGCTCCTGGATCGACCACACCTGCCGGGTGGTGGCGACCGCCGGCGTGTCGCTGCCGGTGTTCTTCACCGGGTTATTGCTTGTTTATGTGTTCTATTTCCTGCTGGGCTGGTCGCCGGCGCCGCTCGGACGCCTCGATGTATTCTTTTCGCCGCCGCCGCAGGTCACCGGCTTCTATCTCATCGATAGTCTGCTCAACCGCGACCTGGCGACCTTCCGCGCTGCGTTGAGTCAGTTGCTGCTGCCCGGCCTCACGCTCTGCATCTTCTCCCTTGCGCCGATCGCACGCATGACACGCGCCTCGATGCTTGCCGTGCTCGCTTCTGATTTCGTGCGCACCGCGCGCGCCAGTGGCCTCGACACCCGAACCGTCATCCTTACTTACGCGTTCCGTAACGCCATGCTGCCGGTGGTCACGACGCTCGGCATGGTGTTTTCCTTCCTGCTCGGCGCCAACGTCCTAGTGGAAAAAGTCTTTGCCTGGCCGGGCATCGGATCCTATGCGGTCGAGGCGCTGATCTCCTCCGACTTCGCGCCGGTGCAGGGCTTCGTCCTCACCATGGCGATCCTCTATGTGGTACTCAATCTGATCATTGATGTTCTGTATGGCGTCATCGATCCGCGTGTGAGACTTGAGGCATGACCGACATCTCGCTCCGTCCACAAGAGGCGGCGGGGGTGGCGAGCGCGCCGAGCAATTCCATTTTCCGCCACGCGCGCTATGTGATCGCGGAAAATCCGGTCACCGGACTTGCCTTCGGCCTGTTCATCCTGATCGCGCTTTGCGCGCTGATCGGTCCCTATATCGTGCCGCATGATCCACTTGCGAGTGACACGTCGGCAACACTTGCCGCGCCATCGCTCAAGCACTGGTTTGGTACCGACCAGCTCGGCCGCGACATCTTCAGCCGCGTGATCGTGGCGACGCGTCTCGACTTCACCATCGCCATCACCTCCGTCCTGCTAGTCTTCGCCATGGGTGGGTTCGCCGGCATCGCCGCCGGCTTCTTCGGCGGCTGGACCGACCGCATCGTCGGCCGCATCTCCGATACCATCATGGCCTTCCCCCTGTTTGTGCTTGCGATGGGCATCGTCGCCGCGCTCGGCAATACGGTGACCAACATCGTGCTCGCCACCGCCATCATCAATTTCCCGCTTTATGTGCGCGTCGCTCGCGCCGAGGCGAATGTGCGGCGCGACGCCGGTTTCGTGCAGGCGGCGCGGCTGTCCGGCAACGGCGATTTCCGCATCCTGTTGATGCACATCCTTCCCAACATCATGCCGATCATGATGGTGCAGATCTCGCTCACAATGGGCTATGCCATCCTCAACGCCGCGGGCCTCTCGTTCATCGGCCTTGGCGTGCGCCCGCCGACGCCGGAGTGGGGGATCATGGTGGCCGAGGGCGCCGGAAACATAATTTCCGGCGAATGGTGGATCGCGCTGTTTCCTGGGCGCGGCGCTGATGATCGCAGTGTTCTGCTTCAATCTTTTGGGCGACGGCTTGCGCGACCTCGTTGACCCGCAGCGGCGGACTTGAGCCATGGCCAAGAAACCGACCAAGATCGAAACGCTGCTGCGCAACTCCGACAAGAGCCTGCCGCTGCTCGACGTGCAGGATCTGACCGTCGAGTTCGCCACGCGGCGCGGCATTGTGCGCGCGGTGCAGCACATCAACATTTCCGTCGCCAAAGGTGAGTCACTGGCGATCGTCGGTGAATCCGGCTCCGGCAAATCCGTCACCTCCTACGCGGTGATGCGCATTCTCGACCGCGCGGGCCGTATTGCCGATGGCACCGTGATGTTTAGCGGCGTCGATCTGCGCGCCACGCCGGAAAACGAGATGCGCGATTTGCGCGGCCGCGAAATGTCGATGATTTTCCAGTCGCCGCGGCTGGCACTCAACCCGATCCGCAAGGTCGGCCGCCAGATCGAGGACGTGTTGCTCCAGCACGCACAGGTGGACAGCGCGCTGGCAAGCGAAAAGGCGATCGAAATACTCGAGCATGTGCGTATCGCGAGGCCCCGCGAGCGCTACCATGCCTATCCGTTCGAGCTGTCCGGCGGCATGTGCCAGCGGGTCGTCATCGCCCTGGCGCTCGCCTGCAAGCCGCAGCTTCTCATCGCCGATGAGCCGACAACCGGCCTCGACGTCACCACGCAGAAAGCTGTGATGGATCTTACGGTGGATCTCACCCGCGAGCGCGGCATGTCGATGATCCTCATCACTCACGATCCTGGGTCTGGCCGCTGCCTATTGCGATCGCGTTGTGGTGATGGAAAAAGGCCACGTCGTCGAAACCGCCCGGGCGGAAACGATCTTCAAGGCGCCGTCGCACCGTTACACACGCAAGCTGATGCGGGCCACGCCACGTCCCGGCGTGACGCTGCGCGATCTTCTGCCTGAGGAAGAAGCAAAAAGTGCCAAGCCCATCGGCCATACCAACGGCGGTGCAACCAAGCCGCTGCTGGTCGTTGAAAAGCTGGTCAAGGAATATCCCCGCAACGACGCCGGCGGCTCGCTCAAGAAGCTGTTCGGGCCGAAGCCGGCGGTGAAGCCGGATAATTTCCGCGCCGTCGACGGCATCAGCTTCACGGTCGGCCGCGGCGAGAGCGTCGGCCTCGTCGGTGAGTCAGGCTGCGGCAAATCCACCACGTCGACGATGGTGATGCGGCTGATCGACAAGACTTCCGGAACCATCATGTTCGACGGCGAGGACATCGGCGAAATCCCGGCACGCAAATTCGCTACGCTGCCGTTGCGAAAGCGCATCCAGATGGTGTTTCAGGACCCAACCGACAGCCTCAATCCGCGCTTTACCGCAGCTCGCGCCATCGCCGATCCGATCCTGCGCCTCGGCAATGGCGAAAGAGCCTTTGTGCGCGAACGCTGCGAGGAACTGGCGCGGCAGGTCGGCCTGCCAGTCGAGCTGCTCGACCGTTTCCCGCATCAGCTCTCCGGCGGGCAGAAAGCGCGTGTCGGCATCGCGCGCGCCATCGCGCTCAAGCCCGACCTCATCATCCTTGACGAGCCGACCGCCGCGCTCGACGTCTCGGTACAGGCGGTGGTTCTTAACTTATTGCAGGACCTGAAGGATTCGCTGGGGATGAGCTACCTCTTCGTCTCCCACGACCTCAACGTAGTGCGCCTGCTGTGCGATCGCGTCATCGTCATGCAGGCGGGGCAGATCGTGGAGCAAGGGCAGACCGAGCAGGTTTTGGTAGCGCCGCAAGCGGCCTATACCCGCGACCTGCTGACCGCGATCCCGCATCCGCCACTGTAACGAGCAAAGCGCATGGCCAATCCCGATCCACTTGACGATTTCATCGCCGCTTCAGCGCGGACGCTTGGCCTGCCGATGAAGCCAGATTGGTTGCCGGCGGTGAAAGTCAATCTCGAAGTTACGCTCAAACACGCGGCGTTGGTCGCCGAATTTGAATTGCCGGACGATGCCGAGCCTGCGCCCATCTTCACGGCCTGAGCCCGCGCGGCTCGACACGTCGTGGTCGACCGCGAGCGAGATCGCGGCGGCGGTCGCATCGGGCAAAATCAGCGCAACGGCTGTCGTCGACGATGCACTCGCGCGCATCGCGGAACACAACCCGGTGCTGAACGCGTTCACCGCGGTCACCGCGGAACGAGCGCGCGCGCGCGCGCGGGCGATCGATGCCACCGCACGCAGAAAACAAAACCCTGGACCGCTCGCCGGCGTGCCCTTTGCCGTCAAAAACCTATTCGATGTCGCCGGGATCGCAACCGTTGCCGGCTCGAAGATCAATCGCGCTGATCCGCCCGCGAAACGCGATTCTCCGCTGATCGAAAAGCTGGAAACGGCCGGCGCCGTATTGGTCGGCGCGCTCAATATGGGCGAATACGCCTACGACTTCACCGGCGAGAACGTGCACTACGACGCCTCGCGCAATCCGCACGATCCGACGCGCATGACCGGTGGCTCCTCTGGTGGCTCAGGCAGCGCGGTGGCCGGCGGCATGGTGCCACTCGCACTCGGTTCCGACACCAACGGCTCAATCAGAGTACCATCGTCGCTGTGCGGAATTTTCGGCCTCAAGCCGACCTATGGGCGACTGTCGCGGGCGCGCAGTTTTCCCTTCGTCACGAGTCTCGATCACCTCGGGCCATTCGCGCGCTCAACGCGCGATCTGGCGCTATCGTATGATGTCATGCAGGGCGCCGATCCCGACGATGCGGCCTGCGCCGATCGTCGGGTTGAGCCGACATTGCCAGAGCTTTCGCATGGACTTGAGGGTTTGCGCATCGCCGTGGCGGGCGGCTATTTCCAGCAAGATGCCTTCCCCGAGGCGCTTGCGGCGCTTGACCGCGTTGCCAAGGCGGTCGGGGCACACACCGAGGTCGAAATTCCCGAGGCGCGGCGCGCGCGTGCTGCAGCCTATGTGATCACCGCCACCGAAGGTGCGGCGCTACATCTCAACCGCCTGCGCAACCAAGCGGACGAATTCGACCCAGCCGTGCGCGACCGCTTGCTCGCCGGGGCCATGATCCCATCGACGCTCGTGGTGAAAGCGCAGAATTTCCGCCGCTGGTATCGCACCCGCGTGCTTGAACTGTTCAAGTCCTGCGATGCGATCTTGGCCCCGGCGACACCTTGTACCGCGCCGAAAATCGGCCAGCAGACATTCATGCTTGGTGGCGTCGAACTCCCTCTGCGGCCGAACATGGGTCTCTATACGCAACCGATCTCCTTCATCGGCTTGCCAGTGGTGGCGGTCCCGGTGCCCTTACAGCCGTTGCCGATTGGGGTCCAAATCATCGCGCCGCCCTGGCGCGAAGATATCGCCTTGCGTATCGCGCACGCGCTTGAGCAGACGGGTGAGGTCGCTGCGCACAGGCCCTCTCTCAAGGTGCCCGCATGACTCTGACAGCATCCGTGGGCGAAGCGCGATCCGTCTCCTGGCAACGCAAAACGCGTGCCGAGGAGTTGCGCCTGCAACTTGCCGATGAGATCGTTCGCGGCGCGCTTGTGCCTGGTACGGCGCTTGACGAAATCACGCTTGCGGACCGATTTCATGTTTCGCGGACCCCAGTACGCGAGGCGATCCGTTTGCTTGCGGCGAGCGGACTAGTTGAAGTGCGAGCCCATCGCGCCGCCGTGGTCGCGCGGCCAAGTGCGAACCAGCTTGCCGACATGTTCGAATCGATGGCGGAACTAGAGGCGCTCTGCGCCGGATTTGCCGCCGAGCGAATGACCCGTGCCGAGCGGCGCACGCTCGAAGATATCCATGACGAACTGCGCGTGATGATTCAAAGTGGCGATCCGCAACGCTATCACGAGGTCAACGAGGCTTTCCACAACAGCATCTATACTGGCGCCCACAACACGTATCTTGCGGAGATAACGCTATCAACACGGGCGCGGGTGCAGCCGTTTCGTCGCGCACAGTTTCGCAACCTCGGTCGGCTCGCCAAGTCGCATATCGAGCACGATCGCGTGGTGCAAGCGATCCTGCGCGGCGAGCAATCGATAGCGGCGTCGGCAATGTATGCGCATATCGTCACCGTGCGCGACGAATACGAAGCCTATACGGAGGCGCTTTGAACTTAGGTCAGACCGGCGCTTGTTCGCGTGCCACGAACGCGCGCCAGCCACCGAAGCTCGAAATATCACGTGCGCCGATGGTCGCGGCCGCCTCGACCAGAAAGCCTTTCACGTCGCGGCCGTCGGACAAGCTTGATTGTGCCGATCGAAAGCGGCATCAGGGACGGCAGCGACGAGTCGGCCGAAGGCCTCCATCGGAACGCCCCAGACCTCGACCTCAATCGCCGTGCCCTTGCCGCTATCCACGCGCAGCAGGCCTGGCTTCGGCGGTTTTGTGCCGGTCAGCGCATAAAGCCGGTAGTCAGGCGCGCTTTTTGCCGCTTCGAGCAGACGGCCGCCGAGCGCGCGCAATTCTCCATTCAGCGGCAGGCCGGACAAATGGGCGCCGACGACCGCCACCGCGACCTCGCTGTCGGCCAGCGATATTGATGCCGGAGCCAACGGTTCCTGCGGACATTTAAGAGCGCCGAGTGGCAACGCCATTATCGGCATGGAACACGCGACCGATCTCGGCAAGCCGCGCGTCGGCACCACCCGGCGCCAGCAGCGTGATGCCGAATGGCACGCCGGCCTCCGTCACCGAAGCGGGGATCGCCAATCCACAGAGATCGAGCAGATTGACGAAATTTGTGTAGGTACCGAGTTGACTGTTGAGTTGGATTGGGTCGGCCAGGACCTGTTTGATGGAATAGGTGGTCGGAACGGTCGGCAGCACTAAAGCGTCGATCTGGCTGAAAGCGTGATCGGCGACGCGGCGCAACGCTTCGAGCTTGTAGAATGCTGCAAAGGCATCGATTGCAGTCGGGCGCAATCCGCTCAGCACAATCTCGCGCGTCACCGGATGAATGGCGTCGGGATCGGACGATAATATTGAGCGCGCAGCGATCGTACGCTCGGCCACCCACGGGCCCTCATACAGCAGACGTGCGGTTTCATAAAACGGTTCGATATCGATCTCGACAAGCTTGCAGCCGAGCCGCGCTAACCGTTCGAGTGCCGCGTTGTACTCAGCTTCGTATTGGCGGTTGCCGAAAAACAGGAGCTGGCCAGCGCGCGGCATGCCGAGCCTTACATGCGGCGGCATAATGCCGGTTACTCCGAGCGGCCGGTCGCGTGAATACGGATCGGCGCGATCCAGCCCAGCCATGGCGCCAAGCGCAGTCCAAGCGTCGTCGACTGTGAGCGCAAACACCGACACGCAGTCGAGTGTTCGGCAAGCCGGAACGACGCCAAAGGTCGAGATCAGGCCGAGGCTAGGCTTCAGCCCGACAATATTATTGAGGCCCGCCGGTACGCGTCCCGATCCAGCGGTGTCAGTGCCGAGCGCCAGCGGCACCAATCCGGCAGCAACGGCGACCGCCGAACCGGAACTCGATCCACCAGGGATCAATTCTGAATTGAACGTGTTCCGCGGTATGCCATAGGGGGAGCGCACACCAACTAGGCCGGTGGCGAATTGATCGAGATTGGTCTTGCCGATGACGATGGCGCCGGCCGCCCGCAACCGCGCCACTGCAGTTGAATCCTCCGAAGGTTTGTAGCTGAAAGCTGGACAGGCTGCGGTCGTTGGTAGACCGACGACGTCGATATTGTCCTTCACCGCAACCGGAACGCCATACAGCGGCAGCGCAATATTGCCGGCCGCGCCAAGCGCGCGCGATTCGGCCAGCACGTCATCTTCCGGTCGCAGGCTGATGAAGATAGCGGGATCGCCATGCGCGCGGATGCGGGCGAACGCTGCGCGCGGCAGTTTGTTCCGGCGTTACTGTCCCAGCCCGGTGCGCTGCCACAATCGCGGCGACGGTCTCAGCCAAAACAACCCCCGAATGCAATCGGACAAGCGCCCCGACAAAGGGGCGCTTTTCTTTGTGCGTAAATTCCTCTCGCCACGCAACACACAAAATCGCTGCGCGATTTTGATCCTGTCAAACTACAATGTTCGCTTTGGAGTGTGCTCGCACGGGCCCAAACACTGGACTGGTTGGCGGTCACGCAGTCGACATCGAACCAGTCTCCGGCCGCATTCTCCGAAATTCGGGAATATTTCAAATTGCGAGCGGAGATTTTCAGCCCGCTGCTGCGTTGAAGGCTCCCCTCAAAGCCGCCAAGGCGATTGGACTTAGCGTTCCCTCGCCTTTACTTGCGCGCGCCAACGAGGTGATCGAATAGTCAACGATGTCCGCTATTGGCACTTAACGGACATCGCGAGTTGCACTGCACATGTCCGCTTTTGGAGTAAGAGCGGACATGCCGTTTTGCGGTGCAAATGTCCGCTAATGACCCAAAGCGGACATTGGTCTGTCCTTTGACACTGGACTAGCTGCGTTGGACACCCCACATCAAAGGCATCACCGGCACGGCCTCCCATGGCGCAGGCGTCGGTGGCTGAGAGTTCGGTAGCGCTCCCGCCTGTGATAAGGGAGTGCACCATGACCACTGATAAGATCATCCCCTTTCCGGCGCCCGTGCTTAAGGAGAGCGAACATTCCTCGTTTCCTGAGCAGGTGGCAAAGCGCTTCCGGTTAGTGCCCAACTTTTTTGTGTCGGCCCCGGACGCCCCTGAGATCCTCGAAAGACTGTGGGCCTTTGCTGCGGCGGCGTACCTCGACAATCCGATCCCAACACTCTTCAAAGAGCGGCTTTTTGTCTTCCTCTCGCGGTTCTGTCCGGTCCGCTACTGCATTGTACGCCACTGCGGATTTCTTGTGGGCTATGGAGACGCAGCGGGCGACCCCGGCGCATCACACGCAGACCATTGAGCAGGTGATCGAGCTTCTGCAAACACCTCCGCCTTGGCGGCGGGACCTCGAACCGATTTACAGCAGCTTGGCGGCCGTGAAAAAGCCGGTCGATTGGCCCGCTCCTGGTAGCGAAATCGAAGACCAGTTGTTTGCGGTTTGCACTCTGATCTTTGTCAACCCGACGCAGTCTGAGCGTGCCCTAAATGCACTGCGACAGGCCCTTGGCGGCAAACGCTTCGAGTATGTCCTAGCGCTTCTTGCTTTTATCAGAACCGCTCATTTTTGGACGCTTGTCCATCCCGGTATCGCGATGGAGGATGACGTCAAAGAACTCTTGGAAGGATACAAGGAGCTTGCGGCCTTGCTTTTGCAAGAACCTGAGCCTTTGCCTGCGTGACTGCTCACCGGACTTGGGGGAAAGCGGACATGTCGTTTTGCACTGACAAATGTCCGCTTATGACCCAAGCTGACATCTCACTATCCTGTCACTATGGCAGTGCCCGTATCATATTTTTGCAACTCTGAGCGGGATGCCATCTCGGGAAGCACATTATTGCCCCTAAGGCCAATAGTCACACAATCGTCTTGCGCAGCACCGTGGATGGTTGCTGTGCACCTTTGCCTTGCGCATAAGGAGGACGCCGTGAACCCGAGCGCACGCGGTGTAATGATTGGTCTAGGTTCTATCATCGCGGTTTTTGGCGCGTTGCTCATTTGGGTACTTCACAAAAGCGCAGCGCCTATGAACTTTATTGAACGACATTTGGATTTTTCGCCCGACGGTGGCGACGGTTCAACGGAAGTTATACTCCTTGCAGTATTTTTCATGATCTTCGCCTTGGTGGCGTTCCGCTTGGGATTTACGTAACCGCTTCCCAAGCGTTCCAAACTTCGATGCCAATGTCCGCTATTGGCACAAAGCAGACATGGGCTGGTGCACTGCACATGTCTGCTTTTGGGGGTAAAGCGGACATCGCTCCAGCATCGCAAAATGTCCGCTAATGACCCAAAGCGGACGCGCCCTCTTCACCGCCCGCGTCCGGTCCAATACGATATCGCACTTTGAATTCGGGAGGCGGACGTGAAACGAACCTGGCCCATCCTTTTTGTTTTTGGCGCGTTGATCTTGTTGGCTGGCTTGGCAACGAGCAGTCTGAGGCTGTCGGCGCAAGATCAGCCAGGTTTTTCCGGAAACAAAGTGACGCCCTTGATCAAAATGGATCTAACCGGCGTCACAAGGCAGGTCATCGCCAATATCTACGAAGTACCGCCCGGCGCCATGGTACCTCTTCACTTTCATCACGGCGATCAATTCCACCTGGTACTCTCAGGCGAGTGGGCCCGCAAGTGGAGGGCAAGCCCGACCACATCATGAAGGCTGGCGACGCTCAATATGTTGAGCGAGAACACTGGCACGGAGGCAAAGTCGTAAGCGCCGTTCCCCTTAGGTTGCTCGGCGTCATGATTGTCGAAAAGGACAAGCCCATCCTAGAAATGAAGCGTTAGTTCGGATGTCCGCTATTGGCACAAAGCGGACATTGAAGGCCGCTGAACGGTTTGCATCCTGAGCCGATAGCCTGACCTACCTCACCAATGCAGATCGAGTCAGTGACTCGTGCTCAGTCAGGACGGCAAGACGGTGGGGGTAGGGGTGGGGCATGATGCCGGTCGTGATGCCGGATGGGTGGTGACGATGACGCGGTGCCGCAATTGGGGGGCGGCGGCAGATGGGGACGGTTCGCGTCATCGCCGGGACGGACTTCACATGAGTCGGCTGACACGGCAGCGGTAGCCCTGCACTCGCGGAAAAATAATGATTCAAAAACAGTCTGAGAAACGATTCAATGTTGCTCTGATTGTGCTCTGTGACTTTCCGCAATTAGCTTACTATGCAGAATGTAGCTGACCGCTCATGACGTAAATGGCCCGCAATCATTGAGGCCACGATCAGGCCGCCAAGCGGTGAAATGCGGAAAGTTAATATCTGGGAGAGTGCGATGACCGAGCGTATGCCCGAAGTCGAAATCAATGTGAACTCGACCGAATACACGGACAGTGTGGTGATCGAGATAGAAATCCTCGGAGCCGATGAGGCGGTGCGACGTTCGGTCGAGATGGCTCTCCTAAAGGCTGTGGAAGCCGTGCGCGGGGTGAGGCATGAAGGGAAGTAATCGGCGGCGCTATCTAACCGAGGGCGAGCTTACCAAGCTTATCAAGGCGGCACGTAAGGGGCGCTATGGCCAACGTGACGCAACCTTGGTCCTCATCATGGCACGACATGGCTTACGGGTGACCGAGGCCTGCGATCTCAAGTGGCGTCAGGTGGATTTCAGCAAGGGCCATCTGCACGTCAAACGCCTCAAGGGCGGCATCGATAGTGTGCATCCGGTTCAAGGGGATGAGCTTAGGGCCTTGCGTGAGCTTAAGCGTTCGCAGGAGGCTTCATCGTCGTTTGTGTTCACAAGCGAGCGTGGAGGACCTATGACCCGCTCCAACGTCGCCAAGATGATCACCAAGGCAGGCACAGAGGCAGGAATAGCCAACCCGCACCCGCATGCGCTCCGCCACACCTGCGGTCATCTCTTGGCCGATGCCGGTCATGATGTGAGACGGCTTCAACTTTGGATGGGGCACTCCGACATCAAGTACACGGCCCACTATGCGGAATTGAGCGCCAAGCCGTTCAAGGATTTCTGGCGATAGCCTTCGGATTGTCTAACGGCACCGTGGCGCGAGTGAAGGCCGAGATGGCGTGAGACTGATTGAGACTGAGACTGTTGTGAGACTAACTCTGTGGCGACGAGGAGGCACAATAAAAAGGGGACCGCTGCTGAGTGGCGCTCTAGCAGCGGCCCCTTCTACGCGCAGCCGAGTTCCGGATCGGCAGCTCGTAATTGGAGTTTGGACCGACTTAGTTCGCGTGTTTGTGCGGCAGATCACATTCTAAGTCCGCTACGCGAGATTGCATAGGGTATATCTGTTGCTGTACGCGCCGCTCAACGACGCCGTGACAGTTCTGCAACCATGCACTACAATTGTAGCCGTGAATGCTGGGCAACCGGACTTCATAGCCTGCGCCTATACTCGTGGGCTGCTCGCTTATTAACCTACCTCATTATTGCCCAAGCGGAGAGAAGCACTCCCGATCAAAACACCTGATCGGATTTCGGAGAGACTGCCGCGCGGCGGTTTTTTTGTTTCACAGAGCGATTTTGCCATATCTGCTTTTGGCACAAAGCGGACATCCCTAAGCCGCTCAACGTCCGCTTTGTGGGATAAAGCGGACATGCATTGCACAGGGCCCGACAGAATTTCGATACCCGATGTGCACTCGGGGCGCTTCAGTACCGATGACAACGCGATGACAGGTCAGCGCCGCTGACACAACTTTCGCGATAGTGTGGCATGCTCATGCGATATTTGGGTGGGTACAGTAGCCTTTATCCGAGCTTGGGGGCGGACATGGACAAGCCAAAGAAAATAGTCGTCGGTTGCCAAGGCGGCGGAATGCATGCTGCGTTCGAGGTCGGCGTCCTCAAAGCTATCCTCGAGAACATCCGCGATAAAAACCAGTTCGAACTGGTGGGCTTGAGCGGAACGTCGGCCGGCGCCCTGTGCGCGCTGATGGTTTGGTACGGTCTCGAATCCCTCGGCTCAGCGGGTAAAGCAATCCACCACCTCGAACACTTCTGGGAGGACTTCGTCGCTAAAACAGGCCCCGAAACTTTCCTGAACTTCCTTACATTCGGCGCACTGAGGGCGGAGGAGAGCGAGGTACCCGTACTTGGATTATATCCGCCAGTCTTCGGCCTCAATCCGCGCGGCGCCGTCTACAAGGCGGCCGCTGCCTTCCTGCCGGGCCTTGGCGTGCGCAGGGAATATTTTGATTTGATGGACTTGCTTAAAAAGCATTGTGGAGATTTCAAACACATCAATTGGGAAAATGTAAAGACGCGCCTACTGATTGGCGCCACGGAGGTCGTCAACGGCTTCGAGACTGTGTTCGACTCCGACGTCAATAAGGGAACGGGACTACCCCCCCCGGTTAGTTTCTGGCACCAGCAATTGCCGCTGAGCCTGGCTGGGGTGGCTGCATCAGGAACGCTGCCTGCCTTCCGCGAAGCCCAGCATATCGACAAGTGCGGCGACTATTGGGACGGCCTTTACTCACTGAATCCACCTTTGCGCGAATTCTTTTGGGACGTTGACGTTAGCAAGGCGCCTGACGAACTCTGGATCCTGCGCATCAATCCGCAGCAATGGCCGGAGCTACCCAAAACCAATGCGGACATCCAGGATCGGGAGAACGAACTGATGGGAAATCTGTCGCTGCACAAAGAGCTGGATTTCCTTCTGCAGGTCAACAGGTGGAGGGCGCAATCCAAAGATTTTGCACCGTTTGGCCACAGGGATGTGATTGTGCGCACGATCAAGATGCGGAAAGCGACCGTCGACGAACTGCCATGTTCGTCGAAGTTTGATCGCAGCGCCGAATTCATGCACCGGTTGCACAAGGAGGGTTACGAGGTCGGTAAAGAATGGCTCGACCAATGGTACAAAGGCAGCGTCGGCTCCTATCCGGACGACGCCGGGTATTACTGATGAGGCCGTCGACTAAAAGATCGGTCGCAGAAAACATCTGCCGCCACCTGGACCAGCTTGACGTGCACCGAATGCTCCGCGCGCGGAGGGGATGGAGGATTGGCTCCGATAATGGTTGTTATCGGAGGCGATTGTCGGATTTTCGTCGGGGGCCAAAGCAGCGTAAAAGTCGGAGGGGTCGCCGTACACGTCGAAACGCGTCTCGGGGTAGTGAGAGATACCCCGAGGAGGTTTCATGCAATCCTTGGAGACCCCATCCGACAAGACACCGGTTGGAATGGCGATCGGATGCCTGTTTTTGCCCCAAAGTGGCCGCCGGCGACGAGATAATGGCCGCCAGAAATAGGCGAAGGATTTGCAATTTCCTGCGGCTCGATTGCAGGCCCGTTCTTTTGCGCGATCGGCGGCGCGAGGACTGTGCAGACCGGTATTGAGCGCCCGTCCGGCAAATCCATTCGCTTCGGCAGGATCTGCCATGGCCCCGGCTTGTCAGGCTTGCCGAAATCGGACTCGTCAATCCATTCGCGGACCAGCACGAGAATGCAGGGCCACGAATAATCTCTAACCTGTGAATTTCCAAGCGTGCGCGGATAGGTGAGTTTGCGACGGGGCCGTACACCTTCTCCGGGAGTTTGGGGCCAGTCTTCTTCCTTGCGGATCAGGTAAAGACCAATTGCCGTTCCCACGACATTGGCCTTGTCCATCAGATGGAAATGGTAGAGGTCACGCGCCTCGATCAAATCTTTCAGAGACAAACTGGAGAAATCGAAATCATCGTGCTTCGTCACTGTCGACATCGCAGCCCCCGCTAAAAGCACGATGCTACGTTACGGCGAGTGACAACCATATTACGGCGCCGGGCGAAATTGTGTGAAAGGGTTCACACTTCGGACAAAAGGTTTCCTAGTTATGCCGGCTATGCGATTACACCGCACCGTTCTTGTTGGGCCTAAAAAATCCCCCACGAAAGACACTGAGTACTTCATCGCGCGGTAGGCCGACCGCGGGATGTTTCATGACATGCTAAAACTAGATGTTTACAACCCATGATGACCGGTCCAACGAGTTCGCTGTTTTCGCAGTCGTCTCCACTTCGGCTCAATGTTATCTCTTCGGGGCCTAAGGGTCTTGTCGGCAACTAGGCCGAAGACATCCGATTGCTGCTTTGAATGTCCGCTTTCGGGGGTAAAGCGGACACGCCGTTTTGCGCTGCACATGTCCGCTTTTGACCC
>CAVZZG010000002.1:0-311169 GCA_963779685.1 uncultured Actinomycetes bacterium | reverse complement strand
GCCACGTATTGCTGGCCGAGCATGACCGGTCCCATGGCCGCGATCATGATCGGCGGCCGGGGCGACTGGACCGGTCGCGGCCGGAGCGAGGCGGCATCGATCGTGTAGTGGGCGCCCTCGTAGGAGACCTCGTCCTGCGAGAGCAGCAGGTCGACGATCTCGACGTACTCGCGCAGCCGGGCGACGCGCTCGGGGCCGGTCCAGTTCTTCATCCCCATCATCCGGTAGGAGGGATCGATCTCGAGGCCGACCCCCAGCCCGACATCGAGCCTGCCGCCTGAGATGTGATCGGCCGTCAGGGCCTGGAGCGCGAACATCGCCGGGTTGCGGAGCGGGATCTGCGCGACCAGCGGCGCCAGCCGGATGTGCGTGGTCGCCATCGCAACGGCCGTGATCTGCGACCACAGCTCGAACCACGGGCCCTTCCCGCCGGCCCAGTCGACCAGGTGGTCGGCGAACCCGAGGCCGTCGAAGCCGAGCTCCTCGACGTGGCGGCAGCGCCGCAGGAACTCCGGCCAGGCGGTGTTCGGCAGCACCAGCACCGAGAACCTCACATCAGCCGGCATCAGAGAATGCGCTTTCCGAGTGCGGAGCAGATCAGCTCGACCGCGAGGGCCGCCGACCGGTTCGCCTGGTCGAGGATCGGGTTGACCTCGACCACCTGCATCGAGCCCATCAGACCGGACTCGTGGAGCATCTCCATCATCAGGTGCGCCTCGCGGTAGGTGATCCCGCCGGGCTCGGCGGTGCCGACGCCGGGCGCGTGAAGCGGGTCCATCACGTCCATGTCGAGCGACACGTGCACCCACGGCGCCCCGCGCAGGCGGTCGAGCGCCATGTCGACGGCGGCCTCCATGCCGACCCGGTCGATCTCGGCCATGGTCACCACCCGGACCGACGACGTCCGCAGGAAAGTGCGCTCGCCGGCATCGAGCGTCCGGATGCCGATCAGCGAGGTACGGGAGATGTCGATCATCGGCAGCGGCCACGCCGGAGAGTCGAACCACGGCCGGGCGAGGCCCAGGGCGGCGGCGACGGGCATCCCGTGGACGTTGCCGGAGGGGGAAGTCTCGGGCGTGTTGACATCGCCATGCGCATCGATCCAAAGCACGGCTCCGGGCGCCCCGGCGGCTCTCGCGAGGCCACCGAGCACGCCGATCGCCATCGAGTGGTCGCCGCCGACCACCAGCGGGAACGCTCCGTCGTGGACGATGTCCTCGACGGCATCGGCCACCTGTGCGCAGTACGGCAGGATGTGCGCGAGGTACTTGGCCCGGGGATCGCCCTGATCGAGGCCCGCCATGTCGGCCGCGACCAGGTTGCCGTGGTCGGCGACCTCGAACCCGAGCTCCTCGAGACGCGCCTGCAGGCCGGCGTAGCGGATCGCCGATGGCCCCATGTCGACGCCGCGCCGGTCCTGTCCCAGGTCGAGCGCCGCGCCGACGACGGCAATCCGCGCAGCCGCGTCACGCATCGGGCGACATCCTACCCGCCCGCCTGCTGCGGAACCCGTCGAGGAGTTCCTTCAGACGCGACTCGAACCCGATGTCGGCGGGGTCGTAGAACGCCCGGCCGGCGAGCGCATCGGGGAGGTACTGCTGGGTCGACTCGAAGCCGCCGTGCGCGTGCGGGTACACGTAGCCCTGCCCGCGGCCGAGCTTGCGAGCGCCGGGATACGACGCATCGCGGAGATGGTCCGGCGGCGTGAGGTTGCCGGTGCGCCGGACCTCGGCCAGGGCATCGTCGATCGCACGGTAGGAGGCGTTGGACTTCGGGGCCAGGGCCAGGTACGTGACGCCCTGGGCGAGGTTGATGCGACCCTCGGGGAGGCCGACGAACTCGACGGCGCGGGCGACGGCGATCGCGACCTCGAGCGCCCGCGGGTCGGCGTTGCCGATGTCCTCGGAGGCGAAGATCACCATCCGCCGGGCGATGAACTTCGGGTCCTCGCCGCCCGCGATCATCACCGCCAGCCAGTAGACGGCGGCATCCGGGTCGGACCCGCGCATGGACTTGATGAACGCCGACGCCACGTCGTAGTGGACGTCGCCGTCGCGGTCGAACCGGACCGGTCGCTTCACGGCGGCCTCGCGCACCTCGTCCACTCCGACCGGGATGCCCCTGGCGCCGGCCGTGCGTTCGGCGAGCTCGAGGATGGCGAGGGCCGCGCGCGCGTCGCCGCCCGAGGCCGATCCGATCGCGTCGACCACGGGCTCGCCGACCTCGGCACCGAGGGTCACGGCCGCCCGGCGGACCACCGACCGGACGTCTTCAGCCGAGAGCGGCAGGAACTCGAAGAGGGCGCACCGAGACAGCAGTGCCTGGTTCAACTCGAAGTAGGGGTTCTCGGTGGTGGCACCGATGAGCGTGATGAGCCCCGATTCCACGACCGGCAGCAGGGCGTCCTGCTGGGCCTTGTTGAACCGGTGGATCTCGTCCAGGAACAGGATCGTCCGGCGCCCGCTCATGCCGAGCCGCTCGCGGGCGCGGCCGATCACCTCCCGCACCTCCGGCTTCCCGGCCTGCACGGCCGAGAGTTCCTCGAATGCGGCCCCCGTGACCGCAGCGATGATCCGCGCCAGGGTGGTCTTCCCGGTACCCGGCGGGCCGAAGAACACCGACGACGGAACGCGGTCGTCGGCGATGGCCCGGCGCAGCATCGTGCCCGCCCCGACGATGTGCTCCTGCCCGACGAAGCCGTCGAGCGCCGCAGGTCGAACACGGTCGGCGAGCGGCGCGCCGGCCATGGCCCGCTCGTCGGCGGCCGCGTCGAAGAGGTCGGCCATCGCGCCGGATTGTAGGATGCGACCGTGACCGACGAACCGCAACGCCTCCGTCTCGGCGGCATGGCCCTTCGCAACGGCCTGCTCGTGCACGGCCCGACCAGCTGGGCGGCGGCCATCCGGGGTGCAGACGGCACCGTCCAGGTCGCCACCGGGCACAAGGGGCATGGAGCCGCCCCGTTCGGCCGCGTGCCACTGCTGCGCGGGCTCGCCAAGCTCGGCGAGGCCGTCGCGATCCTTCCCCAGGTGCGACGTGCGCTGCCGGAGTCCCGGCTCGCCTTCGAGTCGCCCGCGATGGTCGCCATCACCGTCGGCGCCACCGCGTTCGCGGCCGGCGCGCGCCGCAGCCGCCTCAGCCCGGCCGCGGTCGAGGCCGTCAGCATGGGACTTGCGCTCCTGCCGGCGCTCGCGCAGATGCGATCCGGCTCGGTCGCCCGCTACCACGGCGCCGAGCACAAGACGATCGGCGCGTACGAGGCTGGCGGAGTCGCCAGCGAGGCCCCCAAGGAGCACGACCGGTGTGGCTCGCACCTGGTGGCGCCCATGATGGCGACCTCGTTCGTCGGCAACCTGATGGCCTCGCGGCTCGGCGGCAGCCGGCAGCACCTGGCGCGGGCCTCGACCTCGCTCGCCGCGGCCGGCGTGGCCGTGGAGGTCTTCGCCTGGATGGGCCGGCATCCCGACTCGCGGGCCGCACGGGCGCTGCGCGCCCCGGGGGATGCACTGCAGCGTGCCATCGGCACCCGAGAGCCCGAACCCGGCGAACTCGAGGTCGCCCGGGCGGCGCTCGAGGCCCTGCTCGTCGCGGAGGCCTGAAACGGGCGGAGGCCACTCGCACGGCCCGGTCGATCGCTCGGGTGCCCGCGCGGCCCTCGGGTTGACGCTCGTACTGACGACGGCCTTCGGTATCGCCCAGGTGATCGGCGCCGCCGCGTTCGGGAGCGTCGCGCTGCTCACCGACGCCGCGCACAACCTGTCGGACGGCCTCGCCGTCGGCCTCGCGCTGGTGGCGGCCGCCCTGGCGGCGCGGGCCGCATCCGGCACCCGCACCTACGGGTGGGGGCGAACGGAGATCCTGGTCGCACTGATGAACGGCCTCGTGCTCGCGGCGCTCGGCTTGCTGCTCGCCGTCGAGTCGGCGCAGCGGCTCGCCGATCCGCCGGCCGTCGCGAGCCGCGGCGTCATCGTCTTCGGCCTCCTCGGCCTCCTCGCCAACGGCATCGGCGTGATCGCAATGCACCGCGCACACTCGGGGCAGGACCTCAACCTCCGCGGCGCCATGCTGCATACCGCCTTCGACGCGCTCGGTTCGGCCGGGGTGGTGCTGGCGGGCGTGCTCGTGGGCGCCTTCGGCTGGCAGGCCGCCGATCCGGCCATCGCGCTCGTCCTCTCCCTCTTGATGATCGTCTCGTCGTGGAGCCTCATCGGAAGCGCCGTGGCGATCCTGCTGGAGCGCGCGCCGAGCGGCCTCGATCCGCAACGGATCGGTCGGGTGTTGTGCGCGGTCGAAGGCGTCAAGGACGTCCACGACCTCCACGTCTGGACCATCACCACCGGCTTCGACGCGCTCTCCGTCCATATCGTCGCGACGGCCGGGACCGAGACCCACGCGCTCCTGCACCGGCTCGAGGACGTGCTGCGGGAGCAGTTCGGGCTCACGCACACGACCATCCAGGTCGATATCGACCACGCCACGCCCCTCCAGATCCGCCGTAGGGGCTCGGCCGACGAAGTCAAACCGCGGACCGGGCCCCTTACGCTGCCCTAGTCCGAACGCCCCCGAAGCCGCCACCGGGAGATACCCGACATGCCCCCCGTCGAAGAGCTCGCGATCAACACGATCCGCACGCTCGCCATGGACGGCGTCCAGAAGGCCAATGCGGGTCACCCCGGCACGGCCATGGCGCTCGCTCCCCTCGCGTACCTGCTCTACACCGAGACCATGAAACACGATCCGTCGGAGCCGCACTGGCCCGACCGCGACCGCTTCGTCCTCTCGGCCGGCCACGCGTGCATCCTGCAGTACGCCGCACTGCACCTTGCCGGCTACGACGTGACCATCGAGGATCTCCAGTCGTTCCGCCAGTGGGGTTCGCGGACGCCGGGGCACCCCGAGTTGCACGACACGGCCGGAGTCGAGACCACTACCGGACCGCTCGGGCAGGGCATCTCCAACGCGATCGGCATGGCCATCGCGGAGCGCATCCTGGCCCACCGGTTCAACCGGCCGGGCCACGAGATCGTCGACCACCACGTCTACACGATCTGCTCCGACGGCGACCTCATGGAGGGAGTGTCGGCCGAGGCCTCGTCCATCGCCGGTCACCTTCGGCTCGGCAAGCTGATCGCGTTCTACGACGACAACCACATCACGATCGAGGGCGACACGGCCCTCGCCTTCACCGAGGACGTCGGGCGCCGCTACGAGGCGTACGGCTGGCACGTACAGCGATTCGACGATACATGGACGCCCGCGACGCTGCGCACGGCGATCGCCGCGGCGCAGGGCGACCCGCGGCCGAGCATGATCATCCTCCGCACCCACATCGCCTACGGCGCGCCCAATGCCCAGGACACCGCGGAGGCGCACGGCGCACCGCTGGGCGAGGAGGAGATCCGGCTCACGAAGGGGGTCTACGGCTGGCCGGAGGACGCCCACTTCCTGGTGCCGGAGGAGGTCGCGGCGCACTGCGACCACCGGGCGCAGGGACAGGCCGACCGCTCGGCATGGGTGGCTCGAATGGCAGCGTACGGCGATGCTCATCCGGCCCTCGCGGCCGAGTACGGCCGGGTGCTGGCCGGTGACCTGCCGGCCGGCTGGGAGTCGGCCCTGCCCCGGTTCACGCCCGAGGACGGCTCGCTGGCGACGCGGGTTGCGGGCGGCAAGGTGATCCAGGCCCTGGCCGACGCCATCCCCGAGCTGGTCGGCGGCTCGGCGGACCTGGCGCCGTCGACGAACACGCTCATGAAGCAGTACGGCTCGATCCACGCCGGCGACTTCTCCGGTCGGAATTTCCACTTCGGGATCCGCGAGCACGGCATGGGAGCGGTGCTGAACGGGATGGCCGCCCACGGAGGCGTGCGGGCCTTCGGCGCGACCTTCATGGTGTTCTCCGACTACATGCGCCCGAGCGTGCGCCTGGCGGCGATCATGGGCCTGCCGGTGGTGTACGTGTGGACGCACGACTCGGTGTGGCTCGGCGAGGACGGCCCGACCCACCAGCCCGTCGAGCACCTGATGAGCCTGCGCGCCATGCCCGGGCTGGTGTGCGTGCGGCCGTGCGATGCCAACGAGACCGCCGACGCGTGGTGGGCGGCGATGTCGCGCACCGATGGGCCGACGGCGATCATGCTGACCCGCCAGGGCCTGCCGACGCTGGCGGCGACCGCCGGGGGCGGCGCCCGCCGCGGGGCCTACGTGCTGGCCGAGGCGACGACGCCCCTCGACGCGATCGTGCTGGCCTCTGGCTCCGAGGTGCACGACGCGCTCGCGGCCCGGGAGACCCTCGAGGCGGAGGGGCTCGGCGTGCGGGTGGTCTCGATGCCGTCGTGGGAGCTGTTCGAACGCCAGGACGAGGCCTATCGCGCATCCGTGCTGCCGCCGGCCTGCTCGACGCGGGTGGCGATCGAGGCCGGCGTGACCTTCGGCTGGGAGCGCTTCACCGGCTCGCGCGGCCACGCTATCGGGATCGACCGGTTCGGCGCCTCGGCGCCCGGCAAGATCGTGGCCCGGAACCTCGGCCTGAGCCCGGACGCGGTCTGCGAGGCCGTGCGCCGGCTCACCGCGGGCCCGTCGTGACCGGCCTCGCCGAGCTGGTCGGCCGGGATGCGGTGGCGAAGCTGTTCGCCGGCGACGGCTCGCTGTGGAGCGACGATCCCGCGACCGCGAGCGAGATCGGATCGTGGCTCGGCTGGTTGCCCGTCGTGGCCGAGATGGCGGCGGAGGCACCCGCGATCGAGCGGTGGGCAGGCGACGCCATGCGCTCGTTCGACCGTGTCGTGCTCTGCGGCATGGGCGGATCGAGCCTCGCGCCGCTCGTCTTCGGCGAGGCGTTCGGCGGCGGCTTGCACGTGCTCGACACCACCGACCCCGACGCGGTTGCCGCCGTGCCCGTCGACGGGTCGCTGTTCGTGATCGCGTCGAAGTCGGGCTCGACGCTCGAGCCCGAGGTGATGGAGGAGTACTTCTTCGACGCCACCGGCGGCGACGGCTCGCGGTTCGTCGCCATCACCGACCCCGGATCGAAGCTGGCCGCCCGCGCCGCCGAGCGGGGCTTCCGCCGTGTCTTCCTGAACCGGCCGGACATCGGTGGCCGCTTCTCGGCGCTCTCCTACTTCGGCCTTGTGCCCGCCGCGCTGTCGGGAGTGCCGATCCGGCCGCTGCTGGAGCGAGCCGGAGCCGTGGTCGAGCGATCCGGTCCGCAGGCCGATGCGGCCGGCAACGCGCCGCTGGCGCTCGGGGCGCTGCTCGCCGACGCCGTGCGCGGCGGACGAGACAAGCTCACGATCATCGCCGACCCTGCCGTCGGCCCGATCGGGCTCTGGCTCGAGCAGCTCCTGGCCGAGTCGACCGGCAAGAACGGCACCGGGGTCGTGCCGCTGGCCGACGAGCCGATCGGCGACCCGGCCGTGTACGCGGACGACCGCCAGTTCGCCTACCTGCGTCTGGACGGGGCCCACGATGGCGCCGTCGCGGGGATCGAGGCCGCCGGGTTCCCGGTCGCGCGCTTCGCGCTTCAGAGCCGGGCGGACATCGGCGCCCAGATGATCACCTGGGAGCTCGCCACCGCCTACTGCGGCGCGCTCCTCGGCATCAACCCGTTCGACCAGCCCAACGTCCAGTCGGCGAAGGATTTCGTCGTCGCCGCGCTGGACACGTACACGCGCTCGGGCCAGCTCGACGAGGTCGGCGCGGGCGCGGTCGGCGAGGCGCTGGGCGCGGCGCAGCGTGGACGGTCGTTCGTGGTCATCCAGGCCTTCGTGACACCGGACGCGGCCACCGAGGCGGCGCTGCAGGCCGTTCGCCGCGACATCCGCGACGCGATCGGGGTCGCGACCCAGCTCGGCTTCGGGCCGCGCTACCTCCACTCCACCGGGCAGCTGCACAAGGGCGGCTCGCGCCAGGGCGTCTACCTGCAGGTGCTCGCCGGGCGGGACTCCGATGTCGCGATCCCGGGGCGTCCGTACGGGTTCCGCACGGTAATCGAGGCCCAGAGCCGCGGCGATGCCCTGGCCCTCCGGGCGACGGGCCAGCCGGTGGCGCGGCTGACCGCCGCCGAGTTCGCGCCGGCGGTGCGGTCGGCGCTCACGAGCGGGAGATGAGATGAGCGACCCGAATCCGCTGCGCGACGGGTTCCGCATGCACCGCGTGCCGGGCCCGTGCGCGATGGTCATCTTCGGCGGCACCGGCGACCTCGCCGGCCGCAAGCTCGTGCCCGCCCTGTACAACCTGTACCTGCGCCGGCTGTTGCCCGCCGGATTCGCGATGATCGGCGTCGGCCGGACGGACATCGGCGGCGACGACGGCTACCGCGCCGAGATGCGCCGGCGCTGCGAGCAGTTCTCCCGCACGCCGGTCACGGACGCCGAGTGGGCGGGCTTCGCCGAGCTGCTCCACTGGGTGACGGGCGGCTTCGCCGACCACGCCCTCTACGACACCCTGTCGGGGCGGCTCGAGGAGGTCGCGAACCTGCGCAGCACAGCCGGGAACGTCCTCTTCTACCTGTCCGTACCGCCGAGCCAGTTCCCGGTGATCGTGGACGGCCTCGCCCATGCCAGGCTGACGATCGAGGATGCCGGCCGCTGGCGCCGCGCCGTGATCGAGAAGCCGTTCGGCACCGATCTCGCCACCTCCACCGAGCTCGACAGCCACGTCCACCGGGCCTTCCACGAGCCGCAGGTGTTCCGCATCGACCACTACCTGGGCAAGGAGACCGTCCAGAACATCCTCGTGTTCCGGTTCGCGAACGGCATCTTCGAGCCGGTCTGGAACCGCAACTTCGTCGACCACGTGCAGATCACGGTCGCGGAGTCGATCGGGGTCGGTGGGCGGGCCCGCTTCTACGAGGAGGCGGGCGCGCTGCGCGACATCGTGCAGAACCACATGCTCCAGGTGCTGTCGTTCGTGGCCATGGAGCCGCCGGCCTCCTTCGCCGCGGAGGCCGTGCGCGACGAGCGCGGCAAGCTGCTGCAGGCGGTCCGGCCCCTGCGGCCGGGCGACGTGGTGCGCGGTCAGTACGAAGCCGGGTTCGCGAACGGCCAGCCGGTCAACGCCTACCGCTCGGAGGAGGGCGCGGCAGCCACATCGGACGTCGAGACCTACGTCGCCGCGCGGCTGCAGATCGACAACTGGCGGTGGTCGGACGTGCCGTTCTACCTGCGCACCGGCAAGCGCCTGCCCAAGCGCGTCACCGAGGTCGCGATCCAGTTCAAGCGCGTCCCGCACCTGCCGTTCAGCTACGCCGCCGCCGAGCAGCTCGAGCCGAACGTGCTGGTGCTCCGGATCCAGCCCAACGAGGGGATCTCGCTGCGGTTCGGCGCCAAGGTCCCGTCGGAGCGCGTTCAGATCCGCACCGTGAACATGGACTTCCAGTACGACACCGCCTTCTCCGCTCCCAGCGCCGAGGCCTACGAGACGCTGCTGCTGGACGCGATGCGCGGCGACGGCACGAACTTCCCGCGCCAGGATGCCGTCGTCCAGTCGTGGCGGATCGTGGAGCCCGTGCTCGACGCCTGGACGCAACAGGGCGGCGGCCCCCACCTGTACGAGTCCGGCACCTGGGGGCCCGAGGCCGCCGAGGAGCTGCTGGCACGGGATCGGCGTCGATGGCGGCGGCCGTGAGGAACCCCGCGTGAGCGCGTCGCCCGACGCCATCGAGCGCGA
Organism: uncultured Actinomycetes bacterium; assembly: GCA_963779685.1. Classification (GTDB taxonomy): domain Bacteria; phylum Actinomycetota; class Thermoleophilia; order Gaiellales; family F1-60-MAGs149; genus CAVZZG01. The sequence goes on along the minus strand of CAVZZG010000002.1, from coordinate 301,503 downwards.
GCTGGCCGAGCTGCGCGGAGCGGCGGCCGGCGACCACGCCGGCGTGCGGACGCACATCGTCGACCTGGTCGGGCATGCCGACGACCGGGCGACCGCCGACGAGTTGTGCGCCGTCGTCGCGGGCATGCGCCACCACCGGCCGAGCCGAGCGATCGTGACGTGCGCGGTGAGCGGGATGACCGGCGTGACGGCGGACGCATCCGTGTTCTGCGCGCCGATGCAGGAGGGCGGCCAGTCACTGGTCTGCTGCGAGCTGGTGCGGCTCGACGGGCCCGCCGACGGTGACGGGCTCGCGAACATGGCGGCGAGCCTGCTGCTGCCGGACCTGCCGGTGTTCCTGCTCTGGGTCGCGCCGCCTGCCCTGGACGGCCCGCTCTTCGCCGGCCTGGCCAGCCTTGCCACGCGGGTCGTCACCGACTCGACCCGGTTCCCGGACACGCTCGACCGGCTGCACGGCCTGGTCGAGAGCGGCCAGCACGTGGTCACCGATCTGGCGTGGACGAAGATCACCGGCTGGCGCGAGGTGGTCGCGAGCGTCTTCGACGACGCCGGCGCCCGCGAGCGCCTGCCCTCGCTGGAGCGGATCGCGATCCGGTTCGTCGCCGGCTCCGACGCGCAGGCCCGGCTGCTGGCCGGATGGCTCGCCGCCGTGACGGGGACGACGCCCGAGATGGCGCTGGTGCCGGTCGAGGTGGGAGACATGCGGGCCGGCTCGCTGGTGCGGGTGGAGCTCACGTGCTCCGGCGTCCTCCACGTCGTCGACCGCCCCCGGGAGGGCACGGCCGAGATCACCGTGCCGGGCCGTCACGTGCGTCACGCCGCCCTGCGGGTGCCGCCGTTCGCAACCCTCGTCGGCGACGAGCTCGAATTCCTGGCCACCGATCACGCGTTCCTGGCCGCGCTGGCGGCGGCGCCCGGTTCGGGCGGTAGCATGAAACCATGACGCAGACGCTGCGGATCAAGTCGTATCCGACCGCGGAGCTCGCGACCCGGGCAGCGGCCGACTTGTTCACGGCCCTCGGGCCGCAGACGATCGCGCTCGCGGGAGGCTCGACACCACGGGAGCTGTACGGTCTGCTCGCCTCCGACGACTACCGCGACCGGTCCGACTGGCACGAGATCGATGTCTTCTACGGCGACGAGCGGGCGGTGCCGCCCAACCATCCCGACTCGAACTACGGCATGACCCGCCGCGCGCTGCTCGATCTCGTCCCCGTCGACGCGGACGCGGTGCACCGCATGGAGGCAGACGATCCCGACCTCGACGCCGCCGCCGACCGCTACTCGCAGCTCCTGCCGGCGCACCTCGACATGATCCTGCTCGGCATCGGCGCCGACGGCCACACCGCGTCGCTCTTCCCCGGCAGCGACGCGCTGGACGAGGAGGAGCGACGCGTCGTCCCGGCCGCGGCGCCCAACGGCACCCGGCGGCTCACGCTCACGCTGCCGGCCATCAACGCCGCCCGGCACGTCGTCTTCCTGGTGCTCGGAGCCGAGAAGCGCGAGGCCCTGCATCGCGTCCGCTCCGGCGAGGACCTCCCCGCCGGCCGCGTCGACCCGCTGATGGGCGACTGCGTCTGGATCGTCGACGCCGCCGCGCTGGGTTAAGAGACCACCAGACCCAGCCGCTCCGGCGACATGACGTGCACGGCGGCGGCGGGAGCCTCGGAACGCACGGCGGCGGCGACCTGCTCGGCCTCCGCGGTGTGGCACCACAGGAGCACGGAGGGACCGGCGCCGGAGAGCGTCACGCCCAGCGCGCCGAGCTGCTGGCGGGCCGCGCGGAGGCGGCAGAACGTCGGCATGAGATGGGCGCGCGCGTCCTCGTGGAGGCGGTCGGAGAGCGCGGCCGCGATGTCGTCGATGCAGCCGGTGTGCAGGGCCGAGACGAGCAGCGCGACCCGCTGCACGTTGTAGACGGCATCGGTGCGGGCGGCCTGCTCGGCGAGCGCCGCCCTGGCGGCGACGGTGGCGACGCGCTCGGGCGGGACGGCCAGGACGAAGGCCAGCCCGGCCGGCGGCTCGATGCGGCGGACGATGGTCGCGTCGCCGACGGCGATCGTGAACCCGCCGCGGACGGCGGCGGCGACGTTGTCGGGATGGCCCTCGATCGCCACGGCCTCGCGGATCAGGGCCGCCGGATCGATCTCGCGACCCGCAAGCGCGTCCCGGGCGGCGAGGCCGGCGACGATGGCCGCAGCGGACGAGCCGCATCCGGCCGCCAGCGGCAGCTCGTTCGAGATGTCGAGGACGAGGTCGTGCAGGCCATCGCCGAGCTGACGGGCGATCAGGTTCGACCCGTCGGCCGGGAGCTCGCGGGCGCCCTCGCCGTGCAGGCGGACGGCGAGCGGGCCGGGCCGTCGCTCGACGGTCACGGTGAGCCGTAGCGGGAGGGCCACACCCAGGCAGTCGAACCCCGGCCCGAGGTTCGCCGACGAGCCGGGCACGCTGATCGTGAGGGGCATCCTGGTCACACGGTAGCGGCGGTGGCCTGGACTGGTAGGAAGGTGTACGCTCACGGTCCTCAGAGCACGGGAGGTGAAGTCCGTGGGGCAAACGATCACGCTCACGGTGAACGGCGACGAGCACACGCTCGACGTCGAGCCGCGGCGGTTGCTCGTGCACGTACTGCGCGAGGACCTGGGGCTGACCGGCACGCACATCGGCTGCGATACCTCGAGCTGCGGTGCCTGCACGATCCATCTCGACGGTGAGGCGGTCCTGGCCTGCACGACACTCGCGGTCCAGGCCGACGGCTGCGCCATTCGCACGGTCGAGGGTCTCGCGTCGGGCGGGCAGCTGCACCCGGTGCAGCGCGCCTTCCACGAGCATCACGCGCTGCAGTGCGGTTTCTGTACGCCCGGCATGATGATGGCCGCCATCGGCATCATCGAGCAGGCCGACGGTGATCTGACGGAGGAGTCGATCCGGGCCGGCCTCGAAGGCAACCTCTGCCGCTGCACCGGCTACCAGAACATCGTGGCCGCCGTCATGCAGGCATCCAACGAGATGGCGAGGACCTGATGGCCGCGATCGAGCACCGCCCCGCGTCCGGTGGAGTCGGCGAGAGCGTCCTGCGCAAGGAGGATGCGGCGTTCATCACCGGCCAGGGCCGGTACGTCGACGATCTGGTCCTGCCCGGCATGCTGCATGCCGCGTTCGCGCGGTCGTCGTTCGGGCACGCCACCATCAACGCCATCCACACCGCGACGGCGGCGTCGATGCCCGGCGTCGTGGCCGTCCTGACGGCCGAGACCCTCGGCGTCGAGGGCGGCGTGCCCTGCGGCTCGAACCCGACCGGCGACACCCGGCAGCCACGTCACCCGCTCCTGGCGGAGGGCCGCGTCCGCTACCAGGGTGAGCCGGTCGCGATCGTGATCGCGCACGACCGCTACACCGCGCGGGACGCGGCCGACGCCGTCGAGGTGGACTACGAGCCGCTGCCCGCAGTCACCGACGGCCGCGCGGCACTGGAGCCCGGGGCGCCGGTCCTGCACGACGAGTACGGCGACAACCTCTGCTGCACGCTCCGCCACGAGACCGAGGGCTTCGAGGAGGCCTTCGCGAAGGGCGCCAGGGTGATCCGCAGCTCGAACATGAACCAGCGGATCACGCCGATCTCGATGGAGACCCGCGGCGTCGTCGCCGACTGGATCACCTCGAACGGCGAGCTGACCCTGTACACCTCGACCCAGGTGCCGCACTTCGTGCGGACGTTCGTGGCCGTCATCAACGGCACGTCCGAGTCGAAGGTGCGCGTCGTGGCGCCCGATGTCGGCGGCGGGTTCGGCTCGAAGCTCAACTGCTACCGCGAGGAGTTCGTGCTGGCCGCGGCCTCCAAGGCGGTCGGCCTGCCCGTGAAGTGGATCGAGGATCGCAGCGAGAACGTCGTCGCCACGATCCACGGCCGCGACCAGCACCAGGAGTACGAGGCAGCCGTGGACGAGAACGGCCGCATCCTGGCGCTGCGGTTCCGGGCGGTCCAGAACAACGGCGCCTACCTGCAGCTGCTGACCCCGTCCATCTCGCACCTGACCGTGTTCATGGTTCCCGGCCCGTACGCGATCCCGCACGTGTCGATCGAGATCCGTCAGGCCTTCACGAACACGACGCCCACCGACGCCTACCGCGGCGCCGGCCGGCCCGAGGCGACGCACGGGCTGGAACGGCTGATGGACGAGATCGCCGACGAGCTGGGGATCGACCCGGCCGAGTTGCGGCGCCGCAACTTCATCCAGGAGTTCCCGTACGCCACCGCCTGCGGGCTCTCGTACGACTCCGGCGACTACGGCAAGGCACTCGACCGCGCGCTCGAGCTGTCCGACTACGCCGGGTTCGAGAGCCGCCGGGCCGAGGCCCGCGGCCGCGGGCGCTACCGCGGTATCGGCCTCTCGTCGTACGTCGAGGTCTGCGGCCTGGCCCCCTCGGCAGTGACGAAGGCGATCGGGATCTCGGCGCCCGGCTGGGAGTCGTCCACCGTCCGCATGCATCCATTCGGCAAGGTGACCGTGATCACCGGCTCCTCCCCGCACGGGCAGGGCCACGCGACCTCCTGGTCGCAGATCTGCGCCACCGAGCTGGGCGTCCCGTTCGAGGACGTCGAGGTCATCCACGGCGACACGGCCTTCGCGCCCTACGGCCTCGGCACCTACGGTTCGCGCTCGCTCGCCGTGGCCGGCACGGCCCTCTACCGGTCGATCTACAAGGTGCGCGACAAGGCGCAGCAGATCGCCGCCCACGAGCTCGAGTGCTCCGTCGACGACCTGGAGTGGGTGGACGGCCGGTGGCAGGTCAAGGGCTCGCCCGACCGCGGCCGGACGATCCAGGAGCTCGCCACCTCCGCATGGGTGGCAGCCGCCCTGCCCGAGGGCCTCGAGCCCGGCATGGAGGCGACCACGTTCCACGACCCGCCGAACTTCACCTTCCCGTTCGGCACCCACGTCTGCGAGGTCGAGATCGACCCCGAGACGGGTCGCGTCGAGGTCTGCAACTACACCGCGGTCGACGACTGCGGCAACGTGATCAACCCGATGATCGTCGACGGCCAGGTGCATGGCGGCGTGATCCAGTCGATCGCCCAGGCGATCTTCGAGGAGACGGTCTACGGCGAGGACGGCCAGCTGCGCACGCCGACCCTGGCCGAATACCAGATGCCGTCGGCCGCGGACCTGCCCTCGATCACGACCGACCGCACCGTCACGCCGTCGCCCTCCAACCCCATGGGCGTGAAGGGCATCGGGGAGGCGGGCACCATCGGCGCCTGTCCGGCGGTCGTGAACGCCGCCGTCGACGCCCTGTCGACGCTCGGCATACGGCATCTCGAGATGCCCATGCAGCCATCCCGCATCTGGGAGGCTATCCGCCACGCGAACCCGACGGGGGCCTGAGCCGTGATCCCGACCCAGACGGCGTACACCCGCGCCTCCTCGCTCGCCGAGGCGCTCGCTGCCATCCGCGACGGCGCCAAGCCGATCGCGGGTGGCCAGTCCCTCATCCCGATGATGCGGCTCCGCCTGGCGGCGCCGGAGAGCCTCGTCGACCTCGGCGGCTGCGGTGAGCTTCGCGGCATCCGCGAGGAGGCCGGGCAGATCGTGATCGGCGCCATGACACGCCACCGCGAGGTCGCCGCGTCGCCGCTCGTGCGGCGAGGCTGCGCGGCCATCGCGGACGCCGCGGCCGGCATCGGTTCGCCCGCCGTGCGCAACCGCGGCACCATCGGAGGCTCGCTGGCCCACGCCGACCCTCACGCCGACCTGCCGGCGGCGCTGCTTGCCGTGGGCGGCTCGGTCACGGCGCGCAGTTCGTCCGGCACCCGGACGATCGCAGCGGCCGACCTGGTCGTCGACTACCTCACCACCTCGCTCGCCGAGGACGAGTTGATCGTCGACGTGCGGCTGCCGACGGACGCCGGCCAGTCGGCCTACGCCAAGTTCCACCGCAGGGCCATCGACTGGTCGATCATCGGCGCCGCGGCCGCCATTCGCGGCGGCCAGGTGGCCGTGGCGATCACCGGCCTCGGCTCGGCGCCCGTGCGGGCGACCGCGTTCGAGGCGGCCGTGAACGGCGGCGGGTCGCTCGAGGATGCCGCCCGGGAGGCCGGCCGCGACACCAGCCCGATCGACGATCTGGACGGCTCGGCCGAATACAAGCGCCACCTCGCCGGCGTGCTCGCCAAGCGCGCCGTCCAGGCGGCCCGCGCCCGCTGACAACGTGCCCGGCCGGCTCCGGAACCCGGGGCCGGCCGGTGTCGCGTCAGGCTACGAGGATGGTCGTCTGCAGTGCATGCCGGGCGACGACCCGCCCGTCGCGGCGCACCAGGTCCACCCGCACCGCCATGCGGTACCGGCCCGCCGGGTAGCGGGAGTCGACGCGAACCCCGGGGCCGCGCACGGTCCAGCGGTAGCGCCCGGTCTCGGCGTACGCCGACGATGGCCGGGTCACGATCGCCAGCCGCGAGGTGAGCCGCTGCAGGTCGATCCGCACTCTGGCCCGGAGGCGATTGCGGACGGACGCACCGGCGACGCGGTAGCGCACGTCGAACCGGAGCGGTGTGTCGCGGGGCAGGGTCGTGACGACGGCGCCGCCGGCCCGCGCGGTCACACCCGTGACGCGCACCGTGGGCGCAGCGGCCATGGCGGATGAAGCAGCCATGAGAACCGCTGCCGCAACCGTCACGACCGTCGTACGGACGCGACCCCCCATGGACTCAGCTTACTCAGAAGAATGGAAGGCGCGATAGATTCCCGCCGTCAAGTACTCGGGAGGGACGAGGTGCTCGAAGGCAAGCTCGCGCTGATCGCAGGTGTCGCAAATCGCCGGTCGATCGCATGGGCGATCGCCGAGCGGCTGCACGAAGCAGGCGCCAGGCTCGCCTTCACCTACCAGGGCGAGCGGATCGAGAAGTCGGTGCGGGAACTGGCGGCCAGCATCGGATCGGACGTGGTCGTGCCCTGCGACGTGCGCTCCGATGCCGACATCGACCGTGCCTTCGCCGAGGTCGCGGCGGGTCTCGGCGGGCTCGACCTGCTCGTGCACTCGATCGCCTTCGCCCAGGCGCACGATCTCGAAGGCCGGTTCATCGACACGCAGCGCGAGGACTTCTGGCTCGCGCTCGACGTGTCGGCCTACTCGCTGACCGCGATGGCCCGGCGTGCCGAGCCGCTGATGGTGGCCCGGGGTGGCGGCTCGATCGTGACCATGACGTACCTCGGGGGCGAACGCGCCGTGCCGCGGTACAACGTCATGGGCGTGGCAAAGGCCACCCTGGACGCCTCGATGCGCTACCTGGCCGCCGACCTCGGCCCGTCCAACATCCGCGTCAACGCGATTTCGGCCGGGCCGGTTCGCACGCTCGCCGCACGCTCGATCCCGGGGTTCACGACGATGACGGACATCGTCGAGGAACGGGCGCCGCTGAAGCGCAACATCGACGCCACGGACGTCGCACACGCGGCGGTGTACCTCCTCGACGCCGAGAACGTCACCGGGACGATCGCCTACGTCGACGCCGGCTACCACGCGATGGGGATGTGAACCCCGCGTGCGCCTGACGATCCTCGGCTCGTCGCCCTCCTGGCCGAACCCGGGCGAAGCCTCGTCGGGCTACCTCGTGGAGACCTCCGCGGGCCTGCTGCTGCTGGACTGCGGCAGCGGTGTGCTGTCGCGATTCCGCGCCCTGACCGACCGCGGGCCGCGCGCGATCGTGCTGTCGCACCTCGATCCCGATCACATGGTCGACGTCTTCGCGATCATGTTCGCGATCCGCTACGGGCCGCTCAGGTGGCCCGACGCCGAGCTGTACGCGCCGCCCGGCGGCCGCGTGGTCCTCGACGAGGTCCTGACCGCCTTCGGGCTTCGCCTCCGCGACCTCGAGGCGGCCCTGCCGGTGCGCGAGTACCGCGCAGCGACGCGCACGGACATCGGGGACGTGGAGCTCTCGTTCTTCCGCACGCGCCACTCGGCGCACAGCTACGCGACCCGCATCCAGGACGGTGGGAGGTCGCTCGTCTACACCGGCGACACGGCGCCGACACCGGGGCTCGAGGAGCACGCCCGCGACTGCGACGTCCTCCTCTGCGAGGCTTCGCTGGGCGCCATCGAGGCCGAGCCGGGCATGCGCCGCGTGCACCTCACGGCGCACGAGGCCGCCCAGCTGGCCGTCGACGCCAGCGCGCGCCAGCTCGTGCTGACGCACCTCGACGCCAGCGACCGCGATCCGGCGCTGGCAGCCGCGCACGCCGTCCTCGCCGCCGTTGCGCTGGCGCTGCCGGGCGCGACCTTCGACGTCTAGCCGACGAGACCGGCCACGAGGCTCCGGTAGAGGCGGTACCCGAGCAGGCCGCAGAGCCGGTCGCGTGCGCTGAGCGACGGTGCCGGCCCGGTGAGCGACGCGAGGTCGTTGAGCGCGGAGAGGAGGCGACCGTCGGCCGCGTTGCTGGAATACGCCATCCCTCTCTGGATCGGGCCGTGAGCCGCGACGACGCATCCCCCGAAATGGAGTGCCACCGGCGAGACTCCGCTAGAAAAGCGTCAGATCCGCCACCGCCGTGCCCCGCAGCACGGCCGGATCGAAGGCGATGCACTCGACGTTGCGGGACGCCGCGAGCACGCGCGCCTGCGGGGCGAAGTCGGGGGCCGCGACGATCGCGCGCACGGGCTGCAGCGAGGGGTCCCGCTCGACCTGCTCGCGGTAGCGGATCACCTGCTCCACGGCGGCCGCCACCGCCCGGACGCGCTTCACCTCGACCAGCGTCACCCGGCCGTCGGCGTCGCGGCAGTAGAGGTCGACCGGCCCCACCTCGGTCGGCCGCTCGCGGTCGATCAGCACGAGGCCCGGCTCGATCACGTGCAGCGCCTTCGCCAGGAGCTCGTGCAGCTCCCGCTCGCGGCCCTGACGCTCGAACGCGGCCTCGTCGACGAGCGCGTATCGCTCGTCGGAGTAGACCTCGAGCACCAGGATCGTGAGCGTCTCGCCGCTCGCTGCGCGGCGGACGCGGATCAGATCGTCCGCCTCCTCGATGATCGTCGGCCCGGGCATGTAGTTGACCGGCTTCGCGCCGCGCAGCGCGTGGACGCACACCGATCCGTCCTCCTTGAACAGCACGATCCGGTCGCCGGGGCCGAGCCGCGTCTCGAGCCGGCCGGCGTAGCCGATCTCGCAGCGGGCGACGAGGACTCTCACGCGTGGGGCGGGATGAGGCCGGAGAGCAGTCGCTCGATGCCCTCCACGTGCTCGCGCATGACGACCCTGGCGGCATCGCGGTCGTGCGCCTCGATCGCGGCCAGGAGCCGGTAGTGCTGGGCGGTGGAGTTGGTGAGCGTCTCGTCCGACCTCGGCATGCCGTTCATCACCTCGGAGATCGTGCCCTGCACCTCGGTGATGGCGGTCACGAGCCTCACGGACCCCGAGATGGCGGCGATGGCGACGTGCAGCCGCGAGTCGACGGCGCGGTACGACCGGTAGTCCGCCGCGTCGAAGGCGGTCGCCTCCTCGATCAGCCGCGCCAGGCGGCCGCAGTCCTCGGGCGTCGCGCGTTCGGCGGCGAGCTCGGCCGCGCCGACCTCGAGCACCCGCCGGAAGCGCAGGATGTCCGTCATGGTGTCGCCGAGCTCGCGGAGCACGTCGTGCGGGTCCCGGGCCTCGAGCGCCGGCACCGTCTGGACGACGAACGTGCCGCCGCCGCGCCCCCGGCGCGCCTCGAGGTAGCCGGCCTCGGCCAGCACGCGCAGGGCCTCGCGCACGGTCGAGCGGGACAGTGCCAGGTGCGCCGCGAGGTCGCGCTCCGACGGCAGTCGCTCGCCCGGGCGCAGCAACCCCATCTTGATCGCGCGGCCGATGCGCTCGACGGTCTGCTCGAAGGCGTTCGCCGTCCGGATCGGCGTGAAGATCGCCTCCATGTCCGTCGACGCTCGGTCGACCCTCGTCGCCATGCGGTGAAAGCTAGCAGCGCGGGGCGCGCCTCATACCTTGCAGAATCCCCGGGTGGCGCCCACGACCTCGCTCGCCGACCTGCTCGCCGCGCGCCACGTGGTGGTGGTCGGCGCGACCGAGTCGTCGTTCGTCGGCACCGTCACCCAGCGGAATCTCGACCGGCACGGCTGGCCGGGCCGCATCTCGCAGGTGCACCCGCGCAACCGCGAGGTCGCGGGACGACCCTGCGTGCCGGCGCTCGCCGATCTGGACGAGGCTCCCGACATCGCGGTCGTCCTCGCGCCGCCGCGGGCGGTGCCCCAGATCCTGGAGGACGCCGAGGCCGTCGGCACGCGCTGGGCGGTCATCCCCGGGGCCGGTGAGGCAGACGCCGGCCCGCAGGCGCACGTCATCGCCGAGCACCTGCGGCGTCCGGATCGCCGCATCCGGGTGGTCGGGCCGAACTGCATGGGCATCGTGGCGCCGCCCGAGCACCTGACTGCCTACATCGGCACCTGTCCCGCCAGTCTGCGCTCCGGCGGCGTCGCGTTCCTGTCGCAGTCCGGCGCGGTGGTCGAGGCCGTGATCACCATGGGCCCGCGGATCGGCTACCGCATGCTGGCGTCGACCGGCAACGAGGTGCACCTGTCGACCGAGGACGTGATCGAGTTCCTGCTCGACGAGGGCCGGACGACGACGATCCTCCTCTCCCAGGAGGGCATCGAGGAGCCGGCGCGCTACTTCGCGCTGCTGGGCCGCGCGGCCGACGCCGACGTGACGATCGCCGTGCTGCGCGTCGGCCGCTCGGCCGTCTCGCGCGCGGCGGCGCTCACCCACACGGGCGCCATCACCGGCGACTGGGACCTGTGGGCCCGGCTCGCCCGGCGGCAGGGCGCGACGGTCGTCGAGACGCTCGACGAACTGCACGAGGTCGGGTCGATCGCACAGGATCGCGCCATGCGGCCGCGGTCGCCGCGGCTGTGGGTGGTGACCAACTCCGGTGGACAGGGTGCCCAGATCGCCGACGTCCTCGACCGGTTCGACCACGTCGAGCTGCCGCAGCCCTCCGCCGCCCATCTGGCCGACTTCGCCGAAGCGTTCCCCCATGCCGGCCGGCCGTCGAACCCGATGGACCTGTGGGCCCTCGCGCACTGGGAGGAGGCCTATGGCGCCGGCTACCGGATGATCGCGCGCCACGCCGACGGCGGCACGCTCGTGGTCGCGGCCGACACGCCGCCCGACCAGGGCGCGTTCGAGGCCGAGCTCGGCGCCGGCATGGTGCGGCTCGCGCACGAGGCGACGGCAGACTCGGACGGCTGGCGGGTCGTCCACCTCACGCCGCTCCACGCACCACTGCACCCGGCCGTCGAGGCCGAGATCGTCCGGCTCGGCTGCTCGTCGCTGCGGGGCGCGTCCGGGATCCGCGCGCTGGCCCAGCTGCTGACGCCCGGCGGCCCCCGCGTCCCGCCGGAGCGCCTGGCCGTGATGGGTGCGTGGGGCACGTCAGGCGACCGCATGCCGCACGAACGGGCGCTGGCGATGCTCGACCGGCTCGGGGTGGCCGTGCCACGCACCGCGCTGTGCACCTCGGTCGAGGAGGCCGTCGGCGCCGCCCGTGGGTTCCGGGCCCCGCTCGTCGTGAAGGCGGTCGGGCCGGCGCACCGCGCCAAGGTGGGCGGCGTGGCGCTCGGGCTGCACCCCGATGATGTTCCGGCGGTCTGCACGCGCATGGCTGCCATCCCCGGGTGCACCGGCTTCGAGCTGGTCGAGCAGGTCTCGGCCGATCTGGAGCTGCTGGTGCACGTGGCGGTCGACGCCCAGCTGGGACCGCGCGCGACCCTCGGCGCCGGCGGGGCCCTGACCGAGCAGGCGGGATTCGCGGTCTCCGACCTGGCTCCGGAGACCGCCGCCGAGGCCCGTGACCTGCTGCGGCGTACGGTCGGGGCGCAGGTCGACGAAGATGTCGCCGCGGCCTGGACGGCCGCCGTCTGCAACCTGCTCGTGGCGCTGGGCTCGGCCCTCCGCACGGGCGACGCCGTCGAGATCGAGATCAATCCGCTCGCGGTCGACCGCCTCAACGGGCGCGCCGTCGCGATCGACGTACTCGCCCGAGGAGGCCAGTCATGACACAAGATCCGGTGGTTTCGACCCTTCGCGTACGGGTCGGCCAGGAAGACGTCCACTACGGCGGCGGACTCGTCGCCGGCGCGTTCTGCATGAAGCTGTTCGGCGACCTCGTGACCGAGATCGCGCTCCTCACCGGCGGCCACGAGGGTCTGCTGCGCGCCTACGAGTCGGTCGAGTTCCTCGCCCCCGTGTCGGCAGGCGACTTCCTCGAGGCTCGCGCGACCATGATCCGCCGCGGCACCACCTCGCGTCTCTGCGACCTCGAGGTGCACAGGGTGATCGCCGGCGATGCCGCCGGCGGCGCCCACGCCACCGTCCTGTCCGAACCCGTCCTCGTCGCCCGCGCCCGGGCGACCACCATCGTCCCCAAGGAGCACGTATGAGCACGAACGCGGTTGACACCGACCTCACGCGAGCGGTGCTGCAGGCCGTCGCGGCCGGCGCCTCGAGCGAGGAGTTCGGATCGATCCCGCTCCCGGCGGAGTACCTCGGGGTGGCGCTGCACGCCGACGAGGCCGAGACGCTGGGCAAGCTGCCCCGCGGCGAGAAGCGCCCGTCGCTGGCCATGCACCTCGAGCCCGTGCCGATGCCGGAGCTGGCGCCCGACGAGGCGCTGATCGCGACCATGGCGTCGTCGATCAACTTCAACACCGTGTGGTCGGCGATCTTCGAGCCCGTGCCGACGTTCGCGTTCCTGTCGCGCTACGGCAAGGTGCGCGGGACGTGGGGCACCCGGCACGACCGGCCGTTCCACGTGGTCGGATCGGACGCCGCCGGAGTGGTGCTGCGGGTCGGTTCGACCGTCACGAGATGGAAGCCGGGCGACCGGGTGGTCGTGCACCCGAGCGACGTCGCACTCGAGGATCCCCAGGGGCACAACGACACGGTCAAGGACCCCGACCAGCGGGTCTGGGGCTTCGAGTCGAACTACGGCGGGCTCGGCGAGATCTGCATCGCCAAGGGCAACCAGCTGATGCCGAAGGCGGAGCACCTGACGTGGGAAGAGGCGGCGTCGATGCCGCTCGTCAACTGCACGGCATACCGCATGCTGGTCGGCCCGAACGGCGCGAACATGCAGCAGGGCGACATCGTGCTGATCTGGGGCGCCGGCGGCGGGCTGGGCGGCTTCGCCACCCAGTACGTGCTGAACGGCGGCGGGTATCCCGTCTGCGTCGTGTCGAGCCCGGAGAAGGCCCGGATCTGCCGCGACATGGGAGCCGAGTGGGTCATCGACCGGCGCGAGCTCGGGTTCACGTTCTGGGACGCCGAGTCGGGCCGGCAGAATCCGCGCGAGCAGATGCGCCTCGGCAAGGCGATCCGCGAGCTGACCGGTGGGCGCGACGTCGACGTCGTGTTCGAGCATCCCGGTCGCGACACGTTCGGCGCCTCCGTGTTCGTGACGCGCCGCGGCGGCAAGATCGTCACGTGCGCCTCGACCTCCGGCTTCATCCACGAGTTCGACAACCGCTACCTCTGGATGTTCACGAAGTCGATCATCGGCTCGCACCTGGCGAACTACGCCGAGGCCTGGCGCGCCAACGAGCTCGTCCGCGCCGCGCGGACGCATCCGATCATCAGCCGCAGCTACCCGCTCGCGCAGGCCGGCAGGGCCGCGGACGACGTGTACCACAACCTCCACCTCGGCAAGGTCGGCGTGCTGTGCATGGCGCCGGACGAGGGGCTGGGCGTGCGCGACACGGCCCTCCGCGAACAGCACCTCGATGCGATCCTGCGGTTCCGAGAGCGGTGATCTGCCGCTGCGCGGCACATCACCGCTAGAGGGACCACGGCCCACCGTCCGCTGGCGACCCGGCGCATCGCCCGACCACGAAGAACCACCCGGCGTCGCGCAGGGGTCCAGCTAGCTTTGACGGCAGTCCGCGAAGCGGGCTGCCGTCAAAGCTCCGTGACGTCCGACAGGTAGCCGGTCTCGCCGAGCCGGCGCAGCACCACACGGCGATTGCCATTGCGATCGATGCGGAAGCGCACGTCCGTGAGGCTGGCGTTGTCGATGTGGAAGTGCACGGCGTCCGGGAGGTGGCCCGCGACGCCGAGCAGGTGCCGGAGGATGCCGGTCGTGGTGCCGCCGTGGGAGACGGCCAGCGGCAGGCCGCCCCGTTCCAGGAGGTCGTCGGCAACCGCCGCGGTGCGACGCCAGAACACGCCGATCGGCTCGCCGTCGTAGCCCGGGTCGTCGGGATGCCATACGTCGTCGTAGGGCATGTGCTCGAGCATCTCGGCCATGGTGAACGGGGACACGGCGCCCGAGCCGAATTCCAGCAGTCGCTCGTCGGTCTCGACGGGCAGCCCGAGCGCCTCGCCACAGGCCTCCGCGGTCTGCAGAGCGCGGGCAGCGGGCGACGCGACGATGTGCGTCGGCCGCCTGCGGAGCGCCGCGAGGTGCGCGGCGAGCTCGCGGGCCTGTCGCAGCCCGAGCTCCGTCAGCGGGTCGTCGCGGGTCCAGCGGTGATCCGGGCCGCTGGTCGCGTGCCCGTGACGGGCGAGCAGGATTCTCGCGGCGGTCACTGCCTCAGATCTTAGGGCCCGTCCCAGTAGGTGACGTGGCACATGGCGCCCCCTGCGGCCTCGCGATGGGAAGCGCGACTGCGAAGCCAATACCTGACAAGGGATGTCTTGGCGAGCGGTCGCGGTCACCAGCGCGACGTCGCAGGGCATGCCAGGTGAAGTGTTCACCTACTGAGACGGGCCCTAGGGTTCCGTGCCTACGATGCACCGGCACCGACGACCCCTGAGGATGCCCACGTGCGCCTACGCCGCTCCTGTCTCGCAGTCCCCGGATCGAGCCTCAAGATGCTCGAGAAGGCCCGGTCGCTGCCGGCCGACCAGGTGTTCCTCGACCTGGAGGACGCCGTCGCCCCGAGCGAGAAGACGGACGCCACACGCCAGAACATCGTCGACGCGCTGCAGCAGGAGTGGGCCGCGAAGACGCTCGTCGTCCGCGTCAACGGCGTCGCCACGCGCTGGTGCTGGCGTGACGTGACGTACGTCGTCGAGCACGCCGGGGCGCAGACTCGACTGCATCATGATCCCCAAGGTCCACGACGCCTCGCACGTCCACTTCGCCGATCACCTGCTCACCCAGCTCGAGCTCGACCACGGGCTCGAGCCGGGCGGCATCGGCCTGGAGCTGCAGATCGAGACCGGCCACGGCTGCGTCAAGATGGACGAGATCGCCGCCGCCTCGCCGCGCGCCGAGACGCTCATCTTCGGGCCGGGCGACTACGCCGCCAACCTCGGTATCCCGCAGCTCACGGTCGGGCAGATCGAGACGGACTACCCGGGCGATCAGTGGCACTACATCAACGCCCGCATCGTCAACACCGCCCGGGCGTACGGCCTGCAGGCCATCGACGGCCCCTATGCCCAGATCCGCGATGCCGCCGGCTTCGCCGAGGTGGCGCGGCGCTCGCGGCTCCTCGGCATGGACGGCAAGTGGGCACTGCATCCCGACCAGATCGGGATCCTGAACGAGATGTACCGGCCGAGCCAGGCCCAGTTCGACCTCGCAGTGGCCATGCTCGACGCGTACCGCGTGGCCACCGACGACGAGGGCAAGGGCGCGGTCATGTTCCGCGGCGAGATGATCGACGAGGCGTCCCGCAAGATGGCGCTGCAGGTCGAGGCCGCAGGCCGCGCCGCCGGCATGGAGCCGGTCGCGTGATTCCCGACCACGCCGCTCTCGGCCTGACCCAGGATCAGATCGACGTCCTGCTGGCCGTGCGCGAGTTCGTGGAGGGCGAGATCATCCCGGCCGCGAGCGAGTACGAGGCCACCGACACGTTCCCCCAGCCGATCGTCGACGGGCTCCGCGAGCTCGGCATCTTCGGCTTCACGATCCCCGAGCGCTACGGCGGCATGGGCCTCGACCTGACGACGTACTGCCTGGCCATCGAGGAGATCTCGCGCGGCTGGATGAGCGTGTCCGGGATCATCAACACCCACTTCATCTGCTCGGCCCTGCTGCTCGCCTCCGGCACCGAGGAGCAGCGCGAGCGGCTGCTGCCGAGCATGGCCACCGGCGAGGTGCGCGGCGCGTTCTCCATGACCGAGCCCCACTGCGGCTCCGACGTGCAGGCGATCCGATCCACCGCGGTGCGGGACGGTGACGGCTGGCGCATCTCCGGCCAGAAGATGTGGGTCACGAACGGGCTGCGCAGCGGGCTGGTGGCGACGCTCGTCAAGACCGACCCGGCCGCCGATCCGCCCCACACCGGCATGACGTGCTTCATGGTCGAGAAGGAGCCGGGTGTGGCCCGGCAGGGCGGGCTCACCATCCCGCCGCAGCTGCACAAGCTGGGCTACAAGGGCGTCGAGACCACCGAGCTCGTGTTCGACGACCACCCGGTGCCGGGGAACGCCGTCCTCGGCGGCGAGGACGGCATCGGCAGGGGCTTCCAGCAGATGATGAGCGGCATCGAGGTCGGCCGTGCGAACGTCGCTGCCCGCGGCGTCGGAGTGGCCCGCCGCGCCTACGAGCTGGGCATCCGCTACGCCCACGAGCGCGAGACGTTCGGCAAGCCGCTCCACCGGCATCAGGCGATCCAGTTCAAGCTGGCCGAGATGGCGACCAAGATCGAGGCGGCCCGCCTGCTGACCGTGCAGGCGGCCCGGGCCAAGGACGCCGGCCGCCGAGCCGACGTCGAGACGGGCATGGCCAAGTACTTCGCCTCGGAGATGTGCAAGGAGGTCGTCGAGGAGGCGTTCCGCATCCACGGCGGCTACGGCTACTCGACCGAGTACGAGATCGAGCGTCTGTACCGCGACGCGCCGATGCTCTTGATCGGCGAGGGCACGTCCGAGATCCAGAAGACGATCATCGCACGCGGGCTGCTGGCCCGCTACAGGGGGTGACGATGACCCGCGAGTTCAACGCCCGCGAGACCCGCTTCGGCCGCTACCTCGAGGACTTCGAGGTCGGCGACGTGTACGTCCACTGGCCGGGCAAGACCATCACCGAGTACGACGATCACCTGTTCTGCATGATCACCATGAACCACCACCCGCTGCACACGGACGCGCACTACGCCGCGACCGAGACCCACTTCGGGCGCAACGTGGTGGTCGGGAACCTGGTGTACTCGCTGGCGCTCGGCATGAGCGTGCCGGACGTATCGGGCAAGGCGATCGCGAACCTCGAGGTCGACTCGCTCAAGCACCCCAAACCGACGTTCCACGGCGACACGATCTATGCCCGGTCGACGGTGCTCGACGTCCGGCCGTCGGAGTCCAAGCCCGACCGCGGCGTCGTCTACATCGAGACGGTGGCATGGAACCAGCGCGACGAGACCGTCTGCGAGTTCCGCCGCCGCGTCCTCATTCCACGGCGCCCGCCCGGCCCCGTCGCCGCGGGATGATGCGTCCCGGGACGCGGCGCATGTAGGCGCCGTAGCCCGGGTAGCGTTCGAGGAGCAGCCGCTCCTCGAACCCGGCCTTGAACCACCACAGCACCGCCAGCGCCGCCGTACCGACGAGGCCCAGGGGGCTCGTGCCGAGCGAGATGCCGGCCAGGCACACGATCCCGCCGCTGTAGGTCGGATGCCGGACGTAGCGGAACGGCCCGGTCTCGATCAGCGTCCCGTGCTCGACCGGACGGGGAAAGGGCGTCAGCGAGCGGCCCATGGCGCGCGCGGCCCAGAGCACGACCGCGCCCCCGGCCACGGCGAGCACGAGCCCGGCCGGCCCCACCCCGCCGGCGGGCGGGCCAACCAGCCAGCTCGCCGCGACCACTGCGATGAGGGCGAACTGGGCGACGACCCAGGGAGTGCCGCGAGCCGGGGAACCCATCATGTCGCCGATGGTATTCGACGCCTGGTCGCGGTGGCGGCCGCGCGGGCGGGTGCCATGCTCGTCTCGCTCGACCGGCGCGCTGCCATCACGTATCGCCGGCTCGGCGTCCGGTTCCGCCTCCTGCCGACCGGCGAGAGCGCCGGGCCGCTGGCATAATCCACCGTCGTCCTGGCCCAGACCAAGGAGGGTTCGTGCGCGATCGGGCGAGAGCCGTCGTGATCGGCGGCGGTGTCGGCGGCTGCAGCATCCTGTACCACCTGGCCAAGCTCGGGTGGACGGACTCGGTGCTGGTCGAGCAGTACCAGCTGACACATGGCTCGACCTGGCATTCGGCGGGACTGGTGGGCCAGCTGCGGTCGTCCGTCTCGCTGACGCGCATGATGATGTACTCGGTCGGGCTCTACGGCGAGCTGAAGGAGCTCACGGGGCTCGATGCCGGCTGGCGCCAGCTGGGCGGGCTGCGGCTGGCGTGCTCCGAGGCGCGGCTGGAGGAGATCCAGCGCCAGAACGCGTGGGCGCGGACGTTCGGGCTGCCGATGGAGATCGTCTCGCCGGCCGAGGCGCAGGGCCTCTTCCCACCGATGTCGACGGACGGCGTGCGCGCGGCCGCCTACCTGCCTTACGACGGCTACCTCGATCCCAGCCAGCTGACGTTCGCCCTGGCGGACGGCGCCCGGCGACTCGGCGCAGAGATCGAGACCCGCACCACCGTGACGGACATCGAGCTGATCGGCGGGCGGGTGTCGGCGGTCGTGACGGACAAGGGCCGGATCGAGTGCGACGTGGTCGTGAATGCGGGCGGCATGTACGCCCCCGAGATCGGCCGGATGGTCGATGTGACGGTGCCCATCATCCCGTTCGGCCACCAGTACGTCGTGACGGAGCCGTTCGAGACGCCGCTGCCTCCGCTGCCGACGCTGCGCGACCCCGACCACCTGATCTACTTCCGCACCGAGGTCGGCGGTCTCGTCATGGGCGGCTACGAGCGGGCGCCCGCAGCGTGGGCGCTGGACGGCATCCCGGCGGGCTTCGAGGCGCAGCTGCTGGCCGAGGACTGGGATCGCATGGAGGAGCTGTTCACGAACGCGATCGCCCGCGTGCCCGAGATGGAGTCGGCGCCGGTGAAGCGGTTCTTCAACGGCCCGGAGGCCTTCACCCCCGACGCGGACTTCCTGCTGGGCGAGTCGGAGGTGCCGGGATTCTGGATCGCGGCCGGGTTCTGCGCCCACGGCCTCGCCGGCGGTGGCGGCCTGGGCAAGGCGATGGCGGAGTGGATCGTCGACGGCCAGCCTGAGTGGGAGATGTGGGCGCTCGACGTGCGCCGGTTCGGCGGTGGCCACTACAGGAGCCAGGCCTTCACGCTGAAGCGCACCTACGAGGCCCTGTCGAAGTACTACGACATCAAGTACCCCGGCGAGGAACGCACGTCCGCGCGGCCGCTGCGGGTCTCACCCGCCTACGAGCGCCATCGAACGCTGGGCGCCGCGTTCGGCGAAAAGGCCGGCTGGGAGCGGGTCAACTGGTACGAGTCGAATGAGGCCGCCGGGGACGAGACGCTCCGGCCCCGCGGATGGGCGGGTCAGAACTGGTCGCCCGCGATCGGCGCCGAGGCGGCCGCGGCCCGCACCACCGCCGGGCTGTTCGACGAGTCGAGCTTCGCGAAGAGCGAGGTCCTGGGGCCCGGCGCGCTCGACTTGCTGCAGCGACTCTGCGCCAACGATGTGGGCCGGGGGGTAGGGCGCGTCACGTACACCCAGATGCTGAACGAGCGCGGCGGCATCGAGTGCGACCTGTCGGTGACCAGGCTGGCGGAGGACCGCTTCCTGCTCGTGACCGGCACCGCGTTCGGCGCGCACGACCGGCGCTGGATCGAGCGTCACGCGCCTCGGGACGGCTCGGTCTACGTCCTCGATGCGACCTCGAGCAGGGCGTGCTTCGGGCTGTGGGGGCCGCGGGCGCGCGACATCCTGCAGCCGCTCACGAGGACCTCGCTGGCGAACGGCGACTTCCCGTACATGACCGCCCTCGAGATCGCCGTCGGCGACGTTCCCTGCCTCGCCATTCGCGTCACCTACGTCGGCGAGCTGGGCTGGGAGCTGTACTGCCCGTCCGAGTACGGTGCCGCGCTGTGGGACACGCTCTGGGCAGCCGGCGCGGAACACGGGCTCGTGGCCTGCGGCTATCGCGCCATCGACGCGCTTCGCCTCGAGAAGGGGTACCGGGCGTGGGCATCGGACATCACGCCCGACACCACCCCCGATGACGCCGGGCTCGGCTTTGCCGTCAAGATCGACAAGCCCGGGGGGTTCATCGGCCGCGACGCGCTGGCCGCGCGCCGGGCCGCCGGCGGCGGCAACCGCCTGGTCTGCACCGTGCTGGACGATCCCCGTGCGATCGCGCTCGGCTCCGAGCCCGTGCGCCTGCCCGATGCCGATACCATCGGGCGTGTGACGACGGGAGGCTACGGGTTCGCCGTTGGCGGTTCGATCGCCTGGGCCTGGGTGCCGGCCAGCCACGCCACCCCGGGCACCCGGCTGGAGATCGACATCTTCGGCGAGTGGGTCGGCGCCGAGGTGCGTGCAGAGCCGCTGTACGACCCGAGCGGCGACCGGATCCGCGCGTGACGTCCGCGCTCGAGCGGCGCTACCGCAACCGCAGCCTGTGGCTCGAGGGCCTGCAGGGCGGTCTCGAACCGCGGCCGGCGGTGGCGGATGACGCCGACTGCGACGTCGCCATCGTGGGCGCCGGGTTCACGGGGCTGTGGACGGCCTACTACCTGAAGACGCTCCAGCCCGACCTGCGGGTGACGGTGCTGGAACGTGAGATCGCCGGGTTCGGCGCCAGCGGCCGCAACGGCGGCTGGGTATCGGCCGGGATGGCGTCGATGCCCTCGCGGCTGGCGAGGAGCCACGGCGAAGACGCCGTCCGCCGCGCCGAGCGGGAGACGTTCCGCACGGTCGACGAGATCGGGCGGGTGGTGGTGGCCGAGGGCATCGACTGCGGCTTCTCCAAGCAGGGCACCGTCACGATCGCGGCCAGCCGGCCGCAGCTGGAGCGCATGCGCGCCAGCATCAAGCGCAAGCGCCACCTCGGCTGGGGTGCCGCCGACGTGCAGGAACTCTCGCCGGCCGACCTCGATGCCCACGTCCACGCCCGCAGCGCCCTCGGTGCCATGCACTCCCCGCACTGCGCCCGGGTCGACCCCGCGCGGCTCGCGCGCGGGCTGGCCGATGCGTGCGAGCGGCACGGCGTCCTGATCGCGGAGCGCTCGCCGGTCGTCGACATCCAGCCGGGCCGCGCGCTCTGCACCGGCGGCACGGTGCGGGCGGCGACCGTCGTCCGGGCCACCGAGAGCTTCACGGTGCAGCTGCCACGCGAACGGCGACGATTCCTGCCGCTGTACTCGCTGATGATCGCCACCGAGCCGCTGTCCACCGGGGTGTGGGACGATCTCGGCTGGCGCGACGGGCTGACGGTGGCGGACTTCCGGCATCTGTTCTTCTACGCCCAGCGCACCACCGACGGCCGCATCGCGATCGGCGGCCGCGGCGCGCCGTACCGGCTCGGCTCGCCCCTCGACGAGCGCTGCGAGCGCAGCGACGACGTCCGCCAGCGGCTCGCTTCCACCCTGCGCCGCCACTTCCCGGCAGCGGCCGACGCCTCCATCACCCACCACTGGGGCGGCGCGCTGGCGGTGCCTCGCGACTGGTGCAGTTCGGTCACGTACGACCCGGTCACGGGGCTCGCGGCGGCCGGCGGCTACTCCGGGCACGGCGTGCTGCAGGCGAACATCTCGGGCCGGACGCTCGCCGATCTGATCCTGCGCCGCACGACCGACCTGGTGACGATGCCGTGGGTCGGCCACCGTAGCCGCAACTGGGAGCCCGAGCCCCTGCGGTTCGTGGCCTCGCGCTCGATCGTCAGCATCCTCGGCTCGGCCGACGGGGTCGAGGGCGGCCTCGATCACACGGCGCGGCGGGTGAAGCTCATCCAGCCGTTCATCGCCCCCCGGTAGACTGCCGGCGATGGAGGGCAGGGTCGCGATCGTGACCGGAGCGGCGTCGGGCATGGGCGCTGCGACGGCACGACTGCTGCGGGAGGCCGGCGCGGCCGTGGTCGGCATCGACCTGCGGGCCGGCGGCGGCATCGTCGCCTGCGACGTCACCGACCCGGCGGCCTGCGCTCAGGCCGTGGACGGGGCACTGGCCGCGCACGGCCGGGTGGACTCGCTCGTCAACGCGGCCGGCACCATCGTGCGGGCGGACGCGCTCGGGACGAGCGACGACGACTGGCGGCGGCAGTTCGCGGTCAACGTCGACGGCACCTTCTTCATGAGCCGCGCCGCCGTGCGCGCGATGCAGGCACGGGGATCGGGCGCGATCGTCAACTTCGGGTCGATCTGGGGCTCGGTCGGCGGCCGCGGGCACGCCGCGTACTGCGCCGCCAAGGGCGCGGTGCACCAGCTGACCAGGGCCATGGCGGCCGACCACGCCCGCGACGGCATCCGCATCAACGCCGTCGCGCCGGGCGAGGTCGACACGCCGATGCTCCGCTCCGGCGGTCGCGACCGGCCGGCCACCGACGAGGAGCTGCAGCGGATGGCGATGGCGACGATCCCGATGGGCAGGCTCGCGGCGGCCGACGAGATCGCCCGGGTCGTCGTCTTCCTCTGCTCGGACGCGGCCAGCTACATCACCGGCGCCGTCGTCCCGGTCGACGCCGGGTACACGGCGGTCTGATGGACTACCGCCAACTCGGATCGAGCGGCCTCCGCATCTCCCCGCTGGTGCTCGGCTCCGACAACTTCCTCAACCCGGCCCCCGAGGAGGAGTCGATCCGGATCATCGCGGCGGCCCTGGACGCCGGCATCAACCTGATCGACACGGCCAACAGCTACGCCGCCGGCGAGTCGGAGCGGGTCGTCGGCAAGGCGCTGCGCGAGCTGGGCCGCGACGACGTCCTGGTCGCCACCAAGTTCCACTACCCGTTCGGGCCGGGCCCGAACGACCGCGGCAACTCGCGGCAGGCGATCATCTGCGCCTGCGAGGGGTCGCTGCGCCGGCTCGGCCGCGACCACATCGACCTCTATCAGTCGCACCGCCCGGACTTCGACACACCGCTCGACGAGACGCTCGGCGCGCTCGACGACCTGGTGCGCCAGGGCAAGGTGCGCTACATCGGGTCGTCGACCGCGCCGGCCTGGCACGTGGTCGAATCGGTGATGACCTCACGCGCCCGCGGTCTCTCGCGCATCGTCTGCGAGCAGTCGCCCTACAACCTGCTCGACCGGCGCATCGAAAACGAGCTCGTGCCCGCGTGCCGGGCCCACGGGGTCGGCATCATCTGCTGGTCGCCGCTCGCCATGGGCATGCTGGCGGGCCGCTACGAGGAGGGCCGGGCCGCCGATACGCGAGCGGCCGTGCGGGGTGGCATCTACGCCGAGCGCGTCACGGACGCGGGCATCGCCACCGGCAACAGGTTCGCGGCAGCCGCCCGCGAGCTGGGCTACGAGCCCGCCCAGGCCGCGGCAGCGTGGCTGAAGGACCAGCCCGGCATCACGGCCGCGATCATCGGCCCGAAGACCGTTGCCCAGCTCGAGAACCTCGCACCGGTGCTCGAAATGACCGCCTCGCCCGAGCTGCGGCGCACGTGCGACGAGCTGGTGACGCCGGGCAGCGTCGTGGCGAGCTTCTTCAACTCCGCGCCCTGGATGGCCTGGAAGCACGTCTGAGCGCCGGCCGCTGCACGGCCGGCGCCAGTGGTGACTACGCCATCGCCTCGCGAAGCTCGCCGGGAACCTCGATCATGTCGGCACCGCAACGCCCGGAGGCCACATGTCCGTCCTCAACGATGCCGCCCGCGCCCTGATCGAATCCGATGCGCTCGCGCATCTCGTCACCCTGAACCCGGACGGGAGCCCACAGGTCACCTGCGTCTGGGTGGGTCTCGACGGCGACGAGATCGTCTCGGGACATCTCGCCCGCCACCGCAAGCTCGAGAACGTCACCCGCGACCCGCGCGTGGCGCTGTCCTTCGAGTCGCCCACCAGGAACGCGATGGACATCGACGAGTACCTGGTCGTCTACGGCACGGCGCGGATCGTCGAGGGTGGCGGCGCCGAGGTGCTGCAGCGTCTGGCCCACGTCTACTTCGGCGACGACCGCACGTTCCCCACGATGGACGACCCGCCACCGGGATTCACGCTGCGGATCGCACCGCAGCGGGTGAGCGGCTGGGGGCCGTGGAAGAACTGAGCAGTGACCACCCGAGCGCGACCGTCGCCGCCCAGAGGCCCGTCGCGGTGGCGACGTGCAGCCAGGTCGACCACCACGGCAGCTGGTTGCGCCACTGCCACTCGCCGATCAGGATCTGCGCGGCGGTCAACGCGACCACCAGCCACGCCAGCCTCGGGACGCGGTGGTTCGTCACCTCGAGCCGCGCCGTCGCGAACAGGAACGCGGCCAGGACTGCCACGAACGAGGCCGCGATGCGGACGTGCCAGTAGGCGGCGTCGAGGAGGTTCCAGAGTCGCGGGACGTTGTCCGAGCCCGGGTGGGTGCCGGACATCGTCACCACCGAGCCGGACACGATCAGCGCGAACGTCCAGACGAGCAGCGCGATCACCGCCGCCGAGAGCCAGCCGGGGCGGGGGACCGGCGGCGAGTCGCCGCGGACGTCGACCAGCAACACGGTCGCCACCGAGAGGTCGACCATGAAGAGCAGGAAGTGGCTGCCGACCACGATCGGGTTGAGCCCCGTGATGATCGTGATGCCGCCGAGCGGGCCCTGCGCGAGCGTGAGGATCGCGACCGCGAGCGCCAGCCGGAACTGGAGCCGGTTCGACGATCGCACGCCGCGCCACGCCACCACGGCGTTCGCGATCGTGACCACGATCACCGTGAACGCAAACACGCGGTTGGAGAACTCGATGATCGCGTGGCCCGCCAGCGGCGGCGCCGGCCCGCCGTGGCAGAGCGGCCAGTCGGGGCAGCCGAGACCCGAGTTCGTCACCCGCACCAGCGCGCCGGAGAGCAGGTTGACGTAGAGCGCGATGAAGGTGGCGAGCACCCAGCGGGGGAACTGCTCGGGCGCGAACAGCCGGCGGAACGACACCCGGCCAGCCTACATCGGGGTTCGCTCCGTGGCGCCGGTACCGGAGCCGTGCGACGATAGGGGGCATGTCGCTCGCCTCCGAGGTCGCCGCGCAGATCCGGGCTCAGATCGACGCCGGCGAGCTGGCACCCGGAGACCGGCTGCCGCCGGTACGGACCACGGCGGCCACGGCGCACGTCTCGGCCGCCGTCGCCGGCGAGGCGTACGCGATGCTCGCCCGCGAGGGGCGCGTCGTCGCCCGGGTTGGTCGCGGCACCTACGTGGCGCGGGGCCAGGCCGGCAACGGCGCGCTGGTCGACGTCGGTGTGCGGCGCCGGCCGCCGACGCCGTCCGCGACGCTCGAGCTGCAGGAGCGTCTGGCGGCGGCGCAGCGGCCCGGCACCATCAACCTGTCCGCCGGGGTGCCGATCGTGGATGACGAGATCGCGGCGGCGGTCGCGGCCGAACTGGAGGCCGTCGTACGCAGCGAGGGGACGCGGCTGTTCGCCTACGGCCACCCTCGTGGCGACCCGGCACTGCGCGACCTCGTCGCCCTCGCCTGGCGGGCCCGCGGATTCCAGGCCGATCCCGAGGCGGTGCTCGTGACCACCTCGGGCCAGCAGGCGATCGACCTCGCCGTACGCGCGCTGGTCGAGCCGGGCGACACGGTGCTGTGCGAGACCCCGACCTACGCCGGTGCGATCGACTCGCTGGTCGCGGCGCGGGCGCGGATCGTCCCGGTGCCGGCCGACTCGCACGGCCTGCAGGTCGAGGGCGTCGAGGATGCCGTCCGTAGCGAACGGCCGCGGCTCCTGTTCTGCAATCCGACCGGCAACAACGCCACCGGCACCGTCCTGGCGCAGGACCGCCGGGAGCGGCTGGCGGCGCTCTCGGCCGAGACGGGCCTCGTGATCATCGAGGACGACACCGGTGCCGAACTGGTGCACGACGGCCCGGTGCCGCCGCCGATCGCGGCCTGCGACCCGGAGGCGCCGGTGCTGCTCGTGAAGAGCTACGCCAAGACCGTGCTGCCGGGCCTGCGGCTGGGAGTGCTGCTGGCACCGCCCTCGCTCGATCGGCGCGTGCTCGCGACCAAGCTCGTGGCCGATCGCTACACCTCGCCGCCGCTCGTGCATGCCCTGGCCCGCTACCTGGCCCGGCCGGAAGCCGAGGAGCACCTGGAGCGCGTGCGGCTGCTGTACCGAGCCCGCCGCGACGCGTTCATCCGCATCCTGGAGCGGCGGCTGGGCGGCCGCGCGTCGTGGCTGTCGCCGCAGGCCGGGTTCAACCTCTGGCTCCGGCTGCCCGAGCGCGTCACCGAGGAGGAGGTCTTCGCCCGCGCCGCAGACCGGGGAGTGATCGTCTCGCCCGGCCAGACCTACGTGCCGCCGGGGGTACCGACGGCCCACCTGCGGCTGTCGTTTTCGACCGCTACCGACGCCGAGGCGGACCGTGGTCTCGCGCGACTGGCGCTCGCCCTGCGCGATGCAGCGGCGCCGGCCGGCCGTGGACGCACCTTCGAGGACGACGGGCTGACCGTGTAGGGCCGTGGCGGGCGACCGGGCGGCGCTGCCGCCAGACCGCCCTCCGCTACCCGTCGGAGCTCGAGCTCGCGAAGGGGATCGCCGCGGTCACGTCGCGCCTCGCCAGGCCGGCGTCGCACATCCGCTCGTACGCGGCGACCGCGAGGTCGTTCAAAGGCGCCTCGACGCCGAGCGACCCTGCCAGCTCCGACGCCAGCCGGTGGTCCTTCAGCTGCAGGGCGATCGCGAAGCCCGGGTCGAGGGCGCCGGCCAGCAGGCGGGGGACGAGGTAGTCGGTCATGAAGAAGCTCTTGGCGTCCGTATCGCGGAACACGGCCGTCAGCTGCGCGGCGGTGAAGCCGGCCGCCTCGCCGATCGCGAACGCCTCGGCGGCGACCAGCGCGTAGATGCCCGAGCAGAGGTTCGAGATCAGCTTCACGACCGTGCCCGAGCCGGCCGGCCCGACGTGGTGGACGTGCGCGCCGAGCACGTTCATGAGCGGCCGGGCGCGCTCGAGGTCGGTGGCCTCGCCCCCGACCATGAAGGTGACGTTGGCGCGCCGAGCACCGTCGACGCCACCCGACATCGGCTCGCCGCCGGAGATGGGCGCGTCGAGGTAGCCGATACCGCGGGCGGCCGCGGCCGCTGCCACCCGGCGCGAGGTGCCGGGGTCGACGGTCGAGGTGTCGACGACGACGATGCCCGGCCGGCCTTCGGCCACCAGCCCGCCGGGCCCCAGCAGGGCGGATTCCGCCGCCGGGGGGTCGGGCAGGGACACGAGCACCAGGTCGCTGGCATCGCCGACGGCCGCGGGCGACGACGAGACCCGGCCCCCCATGGCCCGCACGATCTCACAGGCGGCCGGGTCGACGTCGTAGACGTGGAGCTCGTCGGCGGCCGCGACGAGATGGCCCGCGAAGATCCGGCCGACCGTGCCGAGGCCGACTTGCCCGGCGATCACGTCTCGAGCTCCTCCACCAGGAGGCACTCGCGGGGCGGCTTGTCGTCGCGGAAGCGCAGCAGACGGGCGCCGTGGCGGATGCGACCACCGGAGGCGTGGTCGAAGGACACCTCGACCACGAGTTCCGGGCGCAGCGAGACCCACTCGAGGTCGCGGCCAGCCGACCAGCGACTGGCATCGCCGCTGCCGCGCTCGCCCGTCTCGTACGGCAGGACACGCGCGACGAGGTCGCGCTTCAGCCGCCCCGAGAAGCCCGATGAATGGCCCATCACGTGCAGCGCACCGCCCGCGTCGTACATGCCGAGGATCAGCGACCCGATCGTGCCCTCGTCGACGCCCGGCCGGTAGCCGACCACGACCGCGTCGACGGTGCGCACGCGCTTGACCTTGAACATGCCGAGGCGCTTGCCGGGGCGATAGGGTGCCGCCAGCTCCTTGGCGATCACACCCTCCGTGGTGTCCAGCCACCGCTCGGCCTGTGCGGGGTCGGCGCTGGCCGGGGTCGCACCGGTGATGGCCTCCAGACGGGCGCGGCGCTCGGCGAACGGCCGGTCGAGCAGCACCTCGTCGTCGTGCGCCAGCAGGTCGAAGGCGATGAGCGTGGCCGGTGTCTCCGCGGCGAGCCGGTTGACCCGCGACTCGGCCGGATGCAGGCGGGCCTGGAGCGCCTCGAAGCGGGGACGCCCGTCCTCGTCGAGGATGACGATCTCGCCGTCGAGGACGTAGCGGCCGGCCGGCAGCACGAGCTCGGGGAAGTACCGCTGCAGGGGCCGCGAGCCACGGGACTGCAGGTACACCTCGCCGTCGTCGACGAACGCGATCGTCCGGAAACCGTCCCACTTCGGCTCGTAGACGAAGCCCTCGCCGAGCGGGAGCTCCTTCGCGGGCTTCGCGAGCTGCGGTTCGATCGGCGGCTGCAGCGGAAGGGACACGGTGTCAGCTGAGGTGGAACGTCTCGGTGTGGCCGTCGACGGCGAGCGCCTGCCCGGAGATCATCTTCGCCGCCGGCGAGGCCAGGAACAGGCAGGCGTCCGCGATCTCGGACGGTGCCACGAAGCGGGCGATCGAGCTCCCGCGGGTGTACTCGTCGCGCACCGCGGCGGGCGTCGCGCCGCGCAGGGCGGCCT
Organism: uncultured Actinomycetes bacterium; assembly: GCA_963779685.1. Taxonomy (GTDB): domain Bacteria; phylum Actinomycetota; class Thermoleophilia; order Gaiellales; family F1-60-MAGs149; genus CAVZZG01. The sequence goes on along the minus strand of CAVZZG010000002.1, from coordinate 272,955 downwards.
CGGCCTCGATGACGCGGCCCATGCGATCGCCCTCCACCGGGCCGGGGCAGATGGCGTTGACGCGCACGCCGAACGGGCCGAGTTCGACCGCGAGCGACTTGGTGAGGCCGATCACCGCCCACTTGGCGGCGGCATACGGGGTGCGGTGGCCGTATCCGAAGAGGCCGGCCGTGGACGACAGGTTGATGATCGCCCCCGAGCGCTGGCCCTTCATCACGGGCGCGGCGCGCCGCGCGCAGAGGAACTGGCTGTCGAGGCACACGCCGAGGCAACGGCGCCAGTCCGCGAACGCGATGTCCTCGACCGCCGCGGTCGGGCCGGAGGTGCCGGCGTTGTTGACGAGCACGTCGAGACCGCCCAGGTCGGCCAGCGCGCCCTCGAACCAGGCATCGATGGCGGTCTCATCGGTGACGTCGACCCGCGTCGCCACGATCGACTCCCGCCCGCCGGCCGTCGCCGCGAGAGCATCGGCGTCGACGTCGCAGACGTGGACGCGGGCACCGCCGGCGGCGAACGCCTCGGCGACCGCCCGGCCGATCCCGGCACCGCCCGCCGTCACCATCACCCGCAGGGCGGCGATCACTCGCAGTCGCACTCGGCGCAGAGGTTGCGCAGTCGAACCTTGAGCGCCTCCGGACAGGGCTCGTTGCACAGCCGCTTGAGCGAGGCGCGCATCTCCGACTCGAGCCGGTAGCAGCGCGCGCAGGGCGGGCACACGGCGAGATGGGCCTCGACCTCGGCGACCTCGGCGGCCGTGAGCTGCCGGTCGACGTAGTGCTGCAGACGCTGCTCGGCCTTGGCGCAGGCGACATCCACCGTCATGCCGGCACCGCTCCTTCGGCCAGCGCCCGCTTGAGCGCGCGGCGACCCCGGTGGAGGCGGCTCATCACCGTGCCGATCGGGATCTCGAGGATGTCGGCGGCCTCCTGGTAGCTGAAGTCGCCGAGGTCGACGAGCACGACGACCTCCTTGAAGTTCGCCGGCAGGTCGGCGAGCGCGTCGAGAATGGGACCCTGGCTCAACTGCTCGATCAACCGGTCGATCTCACCCGGCCCGGCGTTCTGCTCGAGCCGGTTGTAGAGGAAGTAGTCGCCTTCCTCCAGGGGCTCGGTGTCCGGGGCCCTGCGGCGACGGCGTGCCTGGTCGATGGCGAGGTTGTGCAGGATCCGCAGCAGCCACGCCCGAAGGTTCGTGCCCGGCTGGTAGCTGCGCCACGACCGGATCGCGCGCAGGTAGGTCTCCTGGACGAGATCCTCGGCCTCGGTCACGTCGCGCGCGAGCCGGCGCGCCACGCGCCACACGTCGTCGGCCAGCGCGAGGGCGTCCTCCTCGAACTGGATCCGCTCGGCCGGACGACTGACGGCGGGCTCGGCCATCCGCCGAGCGTAGCAGGGCGATTCGAGAACGGCGACGGCCATACGGAGTCGAGAACGCGGCCCGACCCCGCCGCTATTCCGCCAGGCCGCTTCGGGTCCGGCGCCTCACCCGACGAGCGCTGCGTACTCGGTGCCGACCCGCGCGATCACCTGGATCATCCGGCCGTGCGCGAGCGCGGCGTCCCGCAGTGCCGCGACGTCGAGCGCGCCGGCGTCGTCGGCACGGACCGCGAACTGCGCGGGGTCGTCCAGGCGGCCGGCGATCGTCGCCGCATCGGCCACGGCCAGCAACTCGGCGTTCGACCGGTGGGCGGCGAGCGCGAACAGGTCGTCGGGCGTGTCCACGTCGGCGCTGCCGGGTGCGAGGTCGCTGCACTCCTCGAGGATCGCATCGAGGACGGCACCGGCCCGGTCGCCCGTACGCGGCACGTCGTCCCAGACGGCTCGCGGCAGGATCACCGGGTGGCCCCGCACGCCGTCGTATGCGGCCGCGACGGTGGCGTTCTCGCGCCGGTAGGCCGTGCGCAGGCGCTCGATCACGGCCGGCGGTATGTCCGGGGCGTCGCCCAGCAGCACGAGCGCCGCCTCCACCTCCCTCGGCATGCGGTCGAGGCCCATCCGCAGCGAGAAGGCCAGGCCGCTCGAGGGACGCGGGTTGCGCACCACGGCGAACCCGTAGCGCGAGAATAGCGGCCGGAGCTTGACCGTCTCACGTCCCACGACGGCGACCCTCGGGCCGTCGTCCGGCGCCGACCGCAGCGCCCACTCCACGAGCGGACGCCCCCACCACTCGGCGAGCAGCTTCGGCGAACCGAACCGCGTCGCGCCTCCCGCCGCGAGGACCACGGTGCCGATCATGACGCAACCGCCACGGCCGCGCGTTCGACCAGCGTGGCCAGGACCGTGCGCTTCCACGCCGACTGCGGGTTGCCGGGGAGGCCTGCGAGCGGATCGGCCGGATCGATCGCGACCGGGATGTTGGCGACGCCCGCGGCTGCGGCCCGGATCCCGGATGTGGTCCGGGCCATGGCGATGCCGACCAGCGGGAACGAGAACGCCTGGCGCTCACCGGCCCGGAGGTACACGCTCGCGAGCGGCGCCTGCGGCAGCCGGACACCCGTGACGATCTCGCCGGGCCGCAGCACGACCAGCGACCGGTCCGGCTCGGTGGGCCTCCGGTAGAGGTCGAGCAGGCCGATCTCGCGGGTGCCGTCCTGCGAGGCCAGCAACACGGTGGCACCGCACGCCGCAAGCGCCGGGGCCAGATCGGAGGGGTGCGCCGAGATGCAATCGCCGGTCTGGAGGCCGTGCTTCGGGTGCTCGCCGATCTGGGCGTAGCACGTGTCGCCGCCGCCGAGCCAGCAGGTCCACTCCGGCCCCCGGTAGTACCAGCAGCGCGTGTGCTGGCAGAGGTTGCCCGCCACCGTGCCGGCGTTGCGCAGCAGCGGCGACGCGGCGGCCGCCGCGGCCGCGGTCAGCGAGCCGTAGCCGGCCAGGGTCTCGCTCGCGGCGACCGCGGCGAGCGTCACGGCTCCGCCGATGCGGACGCCGTCGCCATCGGCCTCGATCCGGTCGAGGCCGACCGACTGGAGGTCGACGATCGTGGCCGGGGCGGAGATGCCGCGGTCGATCTGGCCGGCCAGATCGGTGCCGCCGCCCATCGGACGGGCGCCGGGTGCCGCGAGGAGGTCGAGCGCCTCCGCGAGCGACGCGGGGCGGGTGTAGGCGGTCACGCCAGCGTCTCCAGGACGCGCCACCGGGTCAGCGGGAGCGCCACCGGCCGCCGGCCGGTGGCGTGGCGGAACGCATTCGCGATGGCCGCGGCAGTCGGCACGATGGGCGGCTCGCCGAGCCCCTTGGCACCGACGTTGGACAGGCGGTCGTCGCTCGATTCGACGAACTCGACCACGATCGCCGGGGTGTCGGCGATGGTCGGCATCTTGTAGTCGTCGAGGGTCGCGTTCACGGGCACGCCCGTGGTGCGATCGACGATGCGATCCTCGGTGAGCGCGTGCGCCATGCCCTGCAGGATGCCGCCCTCGGCCTGGCTGGACGCCTGCAGCGGGCTGATCACCCGGCCGATGTCGTGGACCGCCCAGATGGTCTCGACCCGCACCTCGCCGGTGCCCGGATCGACCGACACCTGGGCGATCTGACAGCCGAAGGTGTTGGTGCGGAACCCGTCCGGGTTCGGGCCGCGCATGCCCGAGCCGTCGATGGTGGCATCGCCGAGCTTGCCGACCACCTCGGTGTAGGGCTGGTCGAGAGCGCCGTCGCTGGAGCGGATCCGGCCGTCGACCAGCTGGAGGTCGTCCGGGGAGGCCTCGAACACGTCCCCGGCCAGCTTCAGAACCGCTCGCCTCACCTGCGACGCCGCGACGCGCACGGCGGGCATCACCGACGGGATGGTCTGGGAGCCACCGGCGACCGGCCCGAAGACGTTCGGGCGGGTGTCACCGCCGCTGACCCGCACGCGATCGAGCGGCAGGCCGAGCTCCTCGGCGCACACCATCTGCGTGGCGGTGAGGCTGCCGGTGCCGATGTCCTGGACGCCGACGACGACGGTGGCCACACCGTCTCCGCCGAGCCGGACGGTGGCATGGGCCGGTGGGCCGCCACCGCCCCACCAGATCTGGCTTGCGCAGCCCATGCCGCGCAGCAGGCCGTCGGGTTGCGGCTCGCGCAGCCGGTCGCGGTCGGCCCAGCCGGCCAGCGCGGCCACGCGGTCGTAGCAGGCGAGCAGGCCGTTCGACGAGTAGGGCAGGCCGCTGGGCTGGTCGAGCGCGGTGAAGTTGCGGCGGCGCAGGTCGAGCGGGTCGATGGCGAGCGCCAGGGCGAGCTCGTCCATGGCCTGCTCGAGCACCGTCACGCCCTCCATCACGGCCGGGGCCCGGAACGCGTTGCCCTGACGGAGGTTCAGGTTGAGCGAGGCCTCCATGCCGCGGGCGTTCGGGATCTTGTAGAGCGTCATGGCGGGCGTGTTCACGGCCCGCCAGCCCGACATGCCCTTGCCGACCAGCGCCTCGGCGTCGACGGCGACGAGCTCGCCCGACCGGGTCGCGCCCAGCCGGACGGTCTGACGGGTGGCCGCACGGCAGCCCTGATCGAGCTGTTCGCCATGGCGGTCGTTGACGAGCCGCACGGGCCGGCCGGTGCGGCGGGACAGCTCGGCCGCCATCAGCGCCTCGAACCCGGCGCCCTGCTTGCCGCCGAAGCCGCCGCCGAGGTACTCGACCAGCACGCGCACCCGCTCCTTGGCCAACCCGAATCGCTTCGCCAGCTCGTCCCGGGCCGAGAACATGCCCTGCGTGCCGACCCAGCAGGTCAGCTCGTCGGGCTGCCACCAGGCGACCGCGGCGTGCGGCTCGAGCGGTGTCTGGATGTGGGTGGGCGTCTCGAACGTCAGCTCCACGCGCACCTCGGCGGACGCAAGTGCGGCGTCGACGTCGCCCCGGGACTGCTCCTCCGGGTCGCCGTCGAATCGCTGGTCGCGGAACGCCTCGTCGAAGTCGATCACGAACGGCAGCGCCTCCACGTCGAGAGCAAGCGCGCGCAGCCCGGCCAGCGCGGCCGCCGGGCTGTCGGCGGCGACCACCGCGATCGGTGCGCCGGCGAAGCCCGGCTCGTCGAACAGCGGGCCGGACCGCATCGAGAATCCCAGCTCGGATCCGGGTCCCACGGCGGCCCGGACGCCGGGCACGGCGAGCGCCGCGGCGAGGTCGATCGAGCGCACCCGGCCGTGGGCTACCGGCGAGCGCAGCACCGCGGCGTGGAGCATGCCCGGCAGCTGGACGTCGACGGTGAAGCGCGCCGACCCGGACAGGCGCTGGGGACCCGTGATCCGCACCGCCGGTCGCCCGACCACCGACAGCCGCGCGTCGGCGCCCCAGCGGTCGATGTCCTCCTCCTCGACGAGCACCCACTTCTCCTCGAAGCGGCCCTCCATCTCGGTGACGGTCTTGACCAGCCGTGGCATCAGGCGCCTCCCTCGGCACACGACAGCACTGCCCGCTCGATCTTGACGTAGCACCCGCAACGGCAGAGGTTCCCGGCCAGTGCGTCGCGCACCTGGCCGGGCGTCGGCGAGGGCACGCGGCGCAGCAGCGCGGTCGCCGTCACGATCTGGCCGGCGGTGCAGTAGCCGCACTGGAGGGCGTCCTCCTGGAGGAATGCCTGCTGCAAGGAGGTCAGGCCGTCGCTGGAGATGCCCTCGATGGTGACGATCTCGTGACCCTCCGCGGCGGCCGCGAGCATGAGACAGGCGTTGACCGGTTCGCCGTCGACCAGCACGGCGCAGGCACCGCAGGCGCCCTCGCCGCACCCGATCTTGGTGCCGGTCAGGTGCAGGTCGTCGCGCAGCACGTCTGCCAGGCGCGCGGCGGGGTCGAGGACGAGCGCATGCGGCTCGCCGTTGACGGACAGCGTCACGAGCACAGGTAGGACCTCCCGGCGGCGACAGGTGCGAAGCAGGCCACCTGGGCCAGCTGGAACAGGCGATAGACGGCCATAACGTCCGAGCGCGTGAACTCGGAGCCCTGGGCCTCCCACACACGCGTGCCGGCCTCGATCAGCTCGCCGACGGGCGCGAGCTCGCCGTCGGTGTCGAGCGTGGCGCCGAGCGCCAGGCCGGTGACGCCGATCACGTCGCGGTGGCCCGTCCACAACATCGGCGTGGCGGCTGCGAGGTAGGTGTAGACGCGCTGGCGGGCGTGCGGCAGCGTCCACTGGGACGGCGCGATCGGATCCGAGAGCGTCGGCAGCTCGCCCCGGACGATGCCCTCCAGCGTCTCGCCCAGGACGCCGCGACGCACCTGCTCGGTCGCACCGAGCTCGTCCAGCACGGCCGCGATGACCATCAGCGATGTGAGATGGTTGCCGTACGGCAGGTCCGTCGCCCACAGCACCTGTTCGGGCGCGACCAGCGACAGCAGGTTGACGATGTCGACGACGTTCCACGTCGAGGTGTCGAAGAACACGTTCGGAAGCCCCTGCATGAGCCGGCAGATCCGCTCCTGATCGACGATCGCCGCGTGGGCGAGGATCAGGATCGCGCCCGGGTGGCGCTCCGCCACGCGGGCGAGGTCGGCGCCGATCGGGGGCATCCCGCGACCGGCGTGGATGAGGACCGGCAGACGCTCCGCTTCGGCCAGCTCGAACACCGGCTCGAGCCGCCGGTCGTCGACGGCGAACGCCTGCGCCCGCGGGTGCAGCTTGATGCCCCGCGCGCCGCGCGCCAGGCAGCGACGGGCCTCGGTGATCGGGTCCTCGGCCAGATCGAGGCGCGCGAGCGGGACGAGCTTGCCTCCCGAGCGGGCAGCCCAGTCGAGCACCCGGTCGTTGGGAGCCCGGTAGGCCGGGTGCCGGTCGGCCTCGTGGAGGGGGAAGACGAGTGCCCGCGCGACGCCGAACTCCGCCATCCCGCCAAGCAGCGTCTCGAGGTCCATGGCCATGCCGTCCTCGTCGACACCCAGATGCGTGTGCGCGTCGGCCAGCACGGCGTCCGCCGGCAACAGCGTGCCGAGGCTCGCGCGAACGCGTCCGAGCAGTTGCTCGGCGTGCTCCCTGGCGTCATCCATCAGACCTGCACTCTACGAGGCTCAGAGGAGCGGTGCGCGGAGCGCGTCGGGGTCGTCGAAGGGGCCGACGACGGCGAGGGTGGCGTTGCGCGTCTGGATCAGGTCGCCGGCGACGCGGGCGACGTCGCCGGCGGTGACGGCGCGGATGCCCGCGAACACCTCGTCCAGCTCGGCGGCCCTGCCCTCGATCAGCTCCCGGCGCAGGCCGTGGAGGATCATGCCGCGCGGGTCCTCGACGCCGAGCACGGTGCGGCCGACGAGGTAGCGCTTGGCCTTGTCGAGCTCGGGCGGCTCGATCGGCTCGTCCGCCACGCGGCGCAACTCGCCCCAGATGGTCTCGATGGCGAGGCCGATGCGGGCGGTGTCGACGCCGGCCTGGACGATCAGGCTGCCGACGTCCGTGTAGGCGGTGGCGGAGGCGAAGACGTAGTAGGCCAGCCCTCGGCGCTCGCGCACCTCGGTGAACAACCGCGACGACATCCCGCCGCCGAGCAGCACCTGCAGCACGCTGGCGACGTAACGGTCGGGATGGCTGGTCGGGAGGCCGGCGACGCCCAGCATGAGGTGTGCCTGGTCGGAGTCGCGGCGCTCGATGCGGACGAGCGGGCCATCGACGACGGGCAGGTCGAGCGCCGGCGGTGCGGGCGTCTTCACCGCCGGGAGCACGCCGAAGCGGCCGGCGACATCGGCCACCAGCGCGTCCGACACCGCGCCGCCGAGGCCGACGACCAGGCGCTCGGGCCGATACCACGCTTCGAGATACGACCGGAACGTCGCGCCGGTCGCCGCCCGCACGGTCTCCTTCGAGCCGATGATCGGGCGTCCGATCGGCGTCGTGCCGAACCGGAGGTCGTCGTGGACGAGGCCGATGACGTCGCGGGGCGTGTCGAGGTACATGTTGATCTCCTCGATGATCACGCCCTTCTCACGCTCGATCTCGTCCTCGTCGAACCGCGAGGCGAGCAGCATGTCCGACAGCACGTCGACGGCTACCGGTGCCGATTCGGCCGCGCACTTGACGTAGTAGGCGGTCAGCTCCTTGCCGGTGAAGGCGTTGAACTCGCCGCCGATGCCGTCGATCTCGGCCGAGATGTCGCGGGCGGTGGGCCGGCGCTCGGTGCCCTTGAAGAACATGTGCTCGGCGAAGTGGGCGATCCCCGCGGCCTCCGGCTGTTCGTAGCGCGACCCGGCGGCGACGCCGATGAACACCGCGACCGATGGGGCGCCGTCCATGCGCGCCTCGAGGATCCTGACCCCGTTTTCGAGCGTCTGCGTACGGAACATCGAACGAACGGTACCCGAGCAGACGCGTGGTACGGTGGGAAAGGGTCATGTTCCGTCGAGCGACGTTCCTGGCCGCGGTGGCTGTCGCGGTGCTAGCCGCATCTGCAGGTGCCGCGGAGGTGCCACGGCACCTGCTCGACTACACGCCCAACGACCCGTTCCTCGGCGAGCAGTGGAACCTCGGGCCGGAAGGGGTGAACGCGTACCCGGAGACCCTTCCGCCCGGGACGACGTTCCACGTCATCAAGGTGGCGGTGATCGACGGCGGCGTCGACACCACCAACCCCGACCTCGCGGGGCGCGTGCTCCAGCACAAGTCCTTCGTCCCGCGAGAGGACCCCGTCAACACGTATCACGGCACCATGGTCGCCGGCATCTTCGGCGTGACGACCGGCAACGGCATCGGGCTCGCCGGCATCGCACGCCACGTCCGCATCCTCGACCTGCACGTGGTGCGCGCGTCCGGCGACATCTATCCGAGCGAGGAGGCCGCGGCGATCCGCTACGCGGCCGACCACGGCGCCCGGGTGATCAATCTCAGCCTCGGCGCGCCGCGCAACCCGGCGCTGAACGGCCTGCCCGAGGACGGCTACTCGGCTGCGGAGGCCGAGGCGATCCGCTACGCGGTCGGCCGCGGCGTGCTCGTCGTGGCTGCCGCGGGCAACGACGGCTGGCGTTACGCGGACTGGCCGGCCGCACTGCCGCACGTGCTGTCGGTGCCCGCCGTCGACCAGACCCGCACGGCGGCCGACTTCTCGAACCGCGACCGGAGCCTGAACGACGTCGCCGCGCCGGGCGTCAGCATCCCGTCCCTGGTGCCGGTGAGCGTCGTCGCGTCGGGCCTCACCCGCGACGCGCCGAACGGCGCCGGCGGCATGATCGACGGTGGCGGCACGATCAGCGGCACCTCGTTCGCGGCGCCCCACGTCGCGGCCGCGGCCGCGGCCATCCTGTCGATCCGGCCGGATCTGCAGCCGAGCCAGGTGATGATGATCCTGGAGCAGACGGCGCGCGACGTCGGGCCCACCGGTTTCGACGCGGCGACCGGGTTCGGAGAGCTGGACGTCGGCGCGGCGCTCGCCCGGGCGCTGCATGGCCCCCTCCCGCCCCGTGACGTCTCGGAGCCGAACGACGACACCGGCTCCCAGGCGCGCTGGCCCCGCCACAACCGGTTCACCGCCACGCTCTCCGGCGACGATCCGGTCGACGTGTACCGGGTGCGCCTTCGCGCCGGCGAACGGCTGCGGGTCAACATGCGTCCGCCGGTGCGCGGCGCGTCGTTCAGCCTCGGGCTGTACCCCGCGAGCGCACGCAGCCTCTCGGCCCACCCCCGGTCGCTCGCCTCCGGCTCCCGCCGGCTCGCCTTCGCCGCGCCGTCGGGCGGCATCTGGAACGTCGTGGTACGCCGCCTCAGCGGCAGCGGCGCGTACACGCTCGCCCTCCACCACGGCTGACCGCGGGCTCTAGAGCTTGTGCACGTGGGGCGCTGCGGTGCCGGCGGCGCCGGTGGCGTTGCGCAGGTCGACGACCAGCGGTGCGAGGTCGACGACACGCTGGACGTCGATGGCCCGGTGGGCGGTGACGATGATCGCAACGTCGCAGGCCGCGAGCGCCTCGTCGGTGAGCTCGACCGACCGGAGCCCCAGCTCGGCGGACTCGGGCACGTGAGGGTCGTGGTAGGCGACGGTCGCGCCGCCCGCGGCCAGGAGCTCGACGAGCTTCAGGGCCGGTGACTCGCGGACGTCGCCGACGTCCGACTTGTACGCGATGCCGAGCACCAGGGCCCTCGAGCCGCTGACGCTACGGCTGCGGCCGTTCAGCGCGGCGTTGATCTTCTGCATGCAGAAGTACGGCATGTTCTCGTTGACCTTGCCGGCCAGCTCGATGAACTCGGTGTAGAAGTCGAACTCGCGCGCCCGCCAGGAGAGATAGAACGGGTCGATCGGCAGGCAGTGGCCGCCAAGGCCGGGCCCGGGCCGGAAGGGCATGAACCCGAACGGCTTGGTCTCGGCGGCCTCGACCACCTCCCAGATGTCGATGCCCATACGGTCGCACATCATCGCCATCTCGTTGATGAACGCGATGTTGACCGAGCGGAAGATGTTCTCGAGCAGCTTCGTCAGCTCGGCCGCCGCCGGCGACGACATCTCGACCACCGTGTCGCAGCAGGCCCGGTACAGATCGACGGCCCGGGCCGTGCACGCCGGTGTCACGCCGCCGACGAGCTTGGGCGTGTTGCGCACGGTGTAGTCCGTGCGGCCCGGATCGATGCGCTCGGGCGACATCGCGAGGTGGTAGGACGTGCCGCAGACCAGACCGGAGCCGTCCAGGATGGGCCGCACCAGGTCCTCGGTCGTTCCGGGGTACGTGGTCGACTCCAGCACGACCAGCTGCCCCGCTCGCAGGTGGGGCGTGATCGCCTCGCTGGCCGAGCGGATGTAGCTCGTGTCGGGCTCGCGATTGCGGGTCAGCGGGGTGGGGACGCAGAGGATGATGGCGCTCGCCTCCGCGACGTCCGCGAACGCCGCGGTCGCTCGCAGCCGGCCCTCGCGGACGTAGGCGGCAAGCTCGTCCGACGAGACGTCGCCGATGTACGACGTGCCGGCGTTGAGCAACTCCACCTTCGCCGGGTCGACCTCGACGCAGAGCACCGTCCGCCCGACCTCGGCGAACCGCGCCGCCAGGGGCAGCCCGACATAGCCCGCGCCAACCACCGCCACATCCCAGACCATTCCGGCATCGTACCGGCGCCGCTACGATGGCCGCGTGGCTGCCGGCACCGACGACCAGGCCGAGCTGTTCCAGGTCGTCGACGAGACCGACCGGCCTCTCGAGGCGCGCAGCCGGGCGGACTGTCACGCCGACCCGCGGCTGATCCACCGCTCCGTCTTCGTCGTCGTCGAGACGGCCGCCGGGATGCTGTTCCAGCAGCGCGGGCTCGGCAAGGACAGCTACCCCGGCGCGTGGTGCCTCGCCTGCGCAGGGCACGTCGGCGCCGGCGAGGGGTACGAGCAGGCCGCGCGGCGCGAGCTGCAGGAAGAGGTCGGTATCCACGGCGACGGGCTCGAGCCCGTCGGCGTGTTCCTGATGCGCCTGCCGGCCGAGACGGAGATGGCCGGCGTGTTCCGCCTCCGGCACGACGGCCCGTTCACGGTGCGCCCGCCGGAGGTGATCGGACTCGCGACGTTCCCCGCCGCCGACCCGCCCTCGCCGCTCACACCGAGCGCCGTCCAGGTGCTTTACTTCCTCGCCAACCGGCCCTAACGTGCCCGTGTGCGACGGAGCCGGGACGCGATCGTCCGGCATCTGGCGCTGGCCCGGCGCCCGCGCCTGATCGCCGCTGCCCGCGCGGCCGGCGCTGGCGACGAGGCCGAGGACGCCGTCCAGGAGGTGCTCGCCCGGCTGGCCGCCGGCGCCGGGCGGCTGCCGCTGGAGGAGATCGAGGCCGAGGCCTACGCCGTCACCGCCGTCCGCCGCCGGGCCCTCCGTCACCGCCCGGCCAGGACGACGCTGCCGGAGGCTCCCGTCGACGCGGACGGACCCGACGGCGCACTCGAACGGCGACTCGGCGTTCAGGCCTTCGCCGACGCCATCCGCGACCTGCCGCCGCGGGCCCGCGCCACGCTGGTGCTCGACGCCGCCGGCTGGTCGCGGTCCGCGATCGCCGGGCGGCTCGGGTCATCCGAACGCGCCGTCAAGCGAGTCCTCGACGAGGAACGGGCGACGGCGATCGCGCGAGCGCGGCAGTCGCTCGACGGGACCGAGTGCGACCGGCTCGCGGCAACGCTCGAGGCCTTCGCGCACGGCTCCTGGAAGCCTCGCGCGGATGGGCCCGTCGCCCGCCACCTGGCCCTGTGCCCGGCCTGCCGGGCCGCCGTCGCCGGCGCGCGCCGCACCCGTGCCGCACTGCGGTCGCTGTTTCCGCCGCCGACCGCCGGGCCGGTACCGGTGGCGCCGGCCGCGACGGCGCCCGTCATCGCACTGCTGGCCAAGGGGGTCGCCGCGGCCCTGGTCGGCGCGGCCCTTACGGTCGGCTCGCTCCACGCCTTCGACGAGCACCACCGGGCCGAGCCGGCGATCGCGCCGGCGGTGAGGCTCGCCGTGACCTACCGGGTCCAGCGGTCGGCGCATGCCGCAGACGCGGCCCGGACGGTCCCGGCCAACCTGCGCTCGCAGGCCCGCACCGCGCGCCGCCACGTCCTCGACCGACCGTTCTGGGCCCGCCCGCGGCCGCCCGGCAGCTGCACCTTCGGGACGCTCGGCATCTGCGGGACGGAGCAGTAGGGCACTCAGTCGTCGCGGGCGACATCCTCGAGCAGGTGGCCGAAGTCGGGTGAGGCGAGGGCGAGCTCGGCGCGGGCGAACTTGCCGTCGATGCCCCATTCCCAGAAGTCGAAGTCGATGTCCGAGACCGCGTGCTGGATCGCAGCCCACAGCGTCCAGCCGTAGTTGGACATGATCGACCAGAGCCGGGCGCGCGCGACCCGGTTGCGCAGGTTGGCGCCGAAGTAGCGCTCGCAGAGCACGTGGAGCTGATCCGGCGAGAGCTCCGACTCGGCCCAGGTGTTGCCGAGCTCGAAGCACGGGTCGTTCATGCCGGAGTACTCGTAGTCGATGATCCGGAAGCCGTCGCCGGTGTCGATGTAGTTGGCGGCCAGCAGGTCGTTGTTGCACGGGACGAGGTCGGCGCTGCGCACGGCCATGGCGGCCTCGATCCGCCGCACGGCCGGGAGGTGCTCCTCGTAGCTGGAAGGGATCTCGAACCCACGCTGCTTGACGATGTCGAGGTAACCCTCGGCGATGCGGAACATGTCGAACCTGTTGACGAAGGCCGGGCCCGTGTGGAGGCGGCGGATGGCGTCGGCCATGCGCGGCACGGCGGGGTCCTGGCGCAGCGACTCGCCGCTCTGCACGACGCCGTCGATCCATTCCAGCACCATCACGGGCGTGTCGCCGACGGCGTGCACGACCCGCGCACCCGCGCCGGACTCGGCGGCGGCCACGGTGTTGCGGTACTCGACCTCGCGGTCGATCGCCAGCAGCGACGAGTCCTGGCCCGGTATGCGCACGCAGAACCGCTCGCCGGCGACCGTCAGCCGGTAGTTCGTGTTCGTCAGCCCGCCCTCGATCGGCTCGATCGCGATCTCGAGGCCGCGCCACGCCGGAACCCCGGCGATCACGTCGTCGATCGTCATCCCTCACCCCAGTCGATCAGCTCTGGATGCAGATCTTGCACGACGGCGTCCGCCATCGCCTTCGCCTCCGCATCCGGCGTGGACGCGACCGCGACGCAGCGCATGCCGGCGGCGTGAGCGGCGGCGACGCCGTGGCGGGAGTCCTCGAACACGAGACACGTCCCGGCCGCGAGCTCATGGCCCTGTCCGCGGAGCAGCTCGAGGCACCGCAGGTACGTCTCGGGATCGGGCTTGCCGCAGGTGACGTCATCGGCCGTGACGATCGCCGAGATGCAGGCCGCGAGGCCGTGCTGGGCCAGCACGAAGTCGATCTCCTCCCGCAGGGCGCCCGAGCCGATCGCGACCGGCACCCTGCTCGCGGCGTCCTGGACGAACCGCACCGACGCCGGCGTCAGCGTCGGTTCCCGGGCGACGATCGCCTGGTAGCGGGCGAGGCGCTCCGCGAGCATCCGCTCGACGTCCACCGGATCCGGCAGGCGGCCGTGGAGCTCGTAGGCGCGCGTCACGATCTCCGGATCGGCCAGGCCGGCCAGCTCGCGGTAGTAGAAGGCGGAGTCGAACACGATGCCGCGTTCGGCGAAGAGCTCGCGGAAGACCCGGTCGAGGACCGGCTCGTCCAGCGAGAGCGTGCCGTTGAAGTCGAGGATCACCGCGCCGGGGCGGGCGAGCCGGCTCACGTGCCGAGCTGGGCGGACAGCCGCGTCAGCTCGCCCGAGGCGAGCAACAGGCCGGCGAGGATCATGAGCGTGCCGCTGATGCGAACGACGAGCGCGCCGTGGCGGCGGAAGACGCCCAGCGCCGCGAGCGTCGTCGACGTCCCGAGCCCGGCCAGCAGGAACGGCACGCCGAGCCCGAGCGAGTAGGCGGCGAGCAGCGCCGCGCCCTGGGCCGGCCCCGACTGCGCGGCGAACGTCAGGATCGCCGCCAGCACCGGGCCGATGCAGGGCGTCCAGCCGATCGCGAAGACGAAGCCCAGCAGTGCCGCGGCGCCGAGCGTGGCGCGCTCGGTGCGCCGGTGGATGCGCCACTCGCGGCCGAAGAAGCGGGCGCCGAAGCCGAGCAGGGCGGCGCCCATCACGATCATCGTGATCCCGCCGACGACCTCGACCGGGCGCCGGTGGGTCAGCAGGACCGACCCCGCCCAGCCGACCCCTGCGCCGAGCGCGGAGAAGGCGATCGTGAAACCGCCCACGAACGCGCCCGTGGCGAGCGTCACGCGACGGGTGTTGGCCCCGAGGTCCTCGTGGGCCACACCGGAGACGACCGAGAGGTAGACGGGGACGAGCGGCAGCACGCACGGCGAGACGAACGAGGCGAAGCCGGCGGCGAAGGCCGTGATCAGACCGAGCCCGGAGAGTTCGATGGCGAGTGCGATCACGCGGGGACCAGGCGATCGAGCTCGCTCGCCGTGGTGGCGCCGAACTTCCGGAACTCGACCTTGCCGGCGGGCGAGACCACGAAGGTCTGGGGGAGGCCGTCGACGCCCCAGGCCGCAGCGATGTCACGCGATGGGTCGCCGATGATGGCCCAGTTCCAGCCGACCTGCCGGGCGAACTTCACGCCGGCGGCGGTGGGCTCGTTGGTGTCGACCGACAGCATCGCGACGTCCGGGTGGCGGGCGGCGAAGGCGAGCAGCTGCGGGGCCTCCTTGCGGCACGGGGTACACCAGGATGCCCAGAAGTTGACGATCACCGTCTTGCCCCGGAGGGCTGCCAGGTCGGCCCGCTTCGCCCCCGTGATCGTCTGGCCCGCGAGCGGGGGTGCAGCCGCGCCGGATCCCGCCTGGGCCGGCGGGCCGGTCACCGGAGGGGCCGCCACCCGGTCGCCGTTCCGCAGGCCGACCAGGAGCACTGCTCCCAGCAGGGCGAGCGCCGTACCGACTGCGGCGAGGACGATGAACGGCCGCATTGCCCCAGTGTATCCCGGTCCCGGCGCCCGGTCGCGGGTGGTATTGCAGCCCTCAGGGCCCGCCGCGGGCCCTCACCGGAGAAGGGCGCGTACGTCGGATGGCTCCATCACGGGCCGGCCGACGGCCTCGGCGAGCCGCACTGCGATCTCGACCAGCTGGGCGTTGGAGGCGGCCGCCGAGCCGTCGGGCAGCGTGGGCGCATCCTGGAAGCCGCAGCGCACGTGGCAGCCGGCCGCGGCCGCGACCGCCTGGACGTTCGGGCTGGCCTCGTCCTGGCCGGACATGACGACGTCGAACCGCGAGAACGCCGCGGAGCAGGCGTCCTTCATGCGCAGCACGTTGTTCGGGGTGCCGGCCGACCGGTCGGACGCCCGGCCGTCGGAGGTGCCGAGCTCGACGATGACGTACGGCATGCGCTGCAGGAGCGAGTCCTGGTAGAGCTGCTCGAAGTCGGAGAGCGAGTCGACGCTGATCACGACCGGCTCCGGCCGCACGCCGGCGCGATCGCACGCCTCGAGGATCTGCCGTGCCTCCTCGCGATGGGCCGGCATGTCCGGCTCGGGCGGTCGCACCGAGATCGTCGCGAGGTCGGGTGGGTGCCGGAGCACGTCGAACAGCGCGGTGACGGTGCCGAGCGAGGTGGACCGCGTGCGCTGGGTGGTGATCGAGATGGGGACGTCGACCTTCGCCCGGATGGCCTGCATCAGGTCATCGATGACGAGATCGAACGCCGAGCCCCCGTCCTTCTTCCGGGCGTGGACGTGCACGACGGCTGCACCGGCGTCGACCACCCGCTTGGCCTCTGCGGCGATCTCCTCCACCGTGATCGGCACCTTCGGGCACTCGTCGGGCGTCCGGGTGCCGTTCAGCGCGGCCACGATCAGCATCGCGTCGCTCATGGCCGGGTGCCTCCTCCGATCGAGTCGAGATCGGCCAGCTGCGCGGCGATCCAGCTCCGGATGTCGTGTTCGCGGACATGGTCCCTGATCGACTCGAGACGATCCCGGCGCTCGGCGGCCGGCATCTCGAGCGCGATGGCGATCGCGTCCGCGGTCCCCTCGACATCGAACGGGTTGACGGACAGCGCCCAGGCCCCGAGCTCCTCGTGTGCGCCCGCGTTCTCCGAGAGGATCAGCACCCCGTCGCGCTCATTCACGAGCGGAGCCTCCTTCGCTATCAGGTTCATGCCATCGACGATGGCGTTGACGAGCAGGACGTCGTACTGCTTGTAGCCGGCGACGGCCTGCGGGAAATTCTCACTGACCCGGAGCTCGATCGGCGTCCACACCTCGGTGGCGAACTGGTCGTTGACCTCGCGCGCGGCGCGATGGATCGCTCCAACGTACTCCGCATACTCCGGGATCTCCTGCCTGGAGGGGTCCAGCAGCGCGAGCATGCGTACCCGCCCGTGCCAGTCGGAACGGGTTGCGAGGAAGCGCGCGAAGGCGTGGAACCCGCGGATCACGTTCTTGGACGGATCCGTGCGGTCGACCCGCAGGATCAGCTTCTCCGGGCGATCGCGGACGATGGACTCCTCGCTGGCGAGGACATCGGGGTCGGAGCCGAGCGCGCCGAACTCGTCCGGATCGACCGAGATCGGGTACGACCGCACGTGGCAGACGTCGCCACCGTGCGAGACGGTGGGCCGCACGTGGTCGACGAAGGCCTCCGGCAGGTACTCCTCGGCGCAGGCCAGGAACGCCCGTACCGACCGCGCGGTGTGGAAGCCCACGACATCGGCCCCCAGCAGACCGTTGAGGATCCCGTCGCGCATCCCTGCGGTCAGCACGCGCCACGCGTCGGGACCGGGCCACGGGATGTGGGTGAAGTGCGAGAGCGGCGCGTCCACTCCCAGCCGGCGCAGGAGTCGCGGCACCAGGTACAGGTGATAGTCGTGGACGAACACGGCGTCGGCGCCGGTTGCAGCGGCACCGGCCACGGCGTCGGCGAACAGCTCGTTGACCCGCTGGTAGGACTCCCACGCGCTCCTGCTGGCCGCGCGCATCTCCGGCGAGTACGGCCGGTTCCAGAGGCCGTGCTGGATGAACCAGAGCAGCGGGTTGGAGAAGACGTTGTAGTAGCGGTCGTAGTCCGCCCGGTCGAGATCGACGAGGAGCAGCCGGAACCGGTTGCCTCCGCGATCGAGCTCCTCCACGGGCTCGCCCTCCGACTCCGCCGCGACAGCCCGGTCCTCCTCCGACATGGCCGCCGCCACCCACGTCACGTCATGCGCTGCGACCAGGCCCTGCAGAGCGGTGACCAGGCCGCCGCCGCCACGGCGGGTCGTCCGCACGCCATCCACGCGGCCGTAGATGATCGGTCCGCGGTTCGAAGCGATGACGAGTCGACGCGTGGTCACGGGTGAGCCTGCACCGGTGCAGGCTGGAAAGCCTACTACGGCCGCGGTGGACGGGCCGAGTGTCCCTAGTCCGCCGGCAACGTGGCGGGGCGGGCCCGGAGCGTCACGTAGATCGTGATGTGGCGGCCGCCCCGGATCACCTCGACCGGCACCCGCTGACCCGGCGGCGACAGCGCCACGAGGGCCGTGAGGTCGGGCGCCGTTCGCACCGGGTGGCCGTCGAAGGCGACGATGATGTCGCCCGCCACGTGCACCATGCCGGCGTCCTGGAAGGCGGCCCGTTTCTGGCCGGCGGTCAGCCCGGCTGCCTCGGCCGGCCCGCCCGCGGTCACGCCGTCGACCAGCAACCCGGTGATCACCGGCAGATGGAACTGCCGGGCGAGCTCCCTCGTGACCGGGTAGGTCTTCACCCCGAGCCACGCATAGGCGACCTTCCCGGTCCGCACGAGGTCGCGATACGACCGGGCCGCGGCCTCGGCCGGGATCGCGAAGCCGACGCCCTCGCCGCCGCCGCTCTGGGTCGAGATCTGCGCCGCGACGCCGACCACCCTGCCGTGCACGTCGAACACGGGACCGCCCGAGTTGCCGTGCGTGATGGCCGCGTCGGTCTGGATCGCGCCGGGCGTCCGGAACGGGATGTTCGCGGGCGGATCGATCTCCCGCCCGAGGCCGGACACGACGCCCACGGACAGCGACTGCTCCTGCTGCGAGCCGAAGGGCGAGCCGATCACGGCGAGCGGATCGCCCACGTGGAGGCTGCGAGTCGTCCCGAACGAGGCCACGGTCAGCGGCTGGAGGTGGGGATCGACGCGGATGACGGCGATGTCGTCGAAGAGGTCGTAGCCCACCAGCCGGGCCGGCAGCGAGTTGCCGTCCTGGAACAGGACGTACAGGGACGAGGCCGCTCTCACATCCGCGGCGCGCGGTGCGTCGGGCGAGTTGGTGACGACGTGCGCGCTGGTGACGATGTCGCCGCGCGCCGAGACGACGAACCCGCTGCCGGTGACTCCCGAGCCGGCCACGGTGGCGTCGATGGTGACGACGGCCGCGGCCCGCTCGCGGTAGATCCGCCGCGGGTCGAAGCGCGTGCCCCGGAGATCGGCGACGACCGTGGCCGACCCCGGATCCGAGCTGGCCCGGGTCACGACGACCGTCGTCGATGGGCCCTCCTGCCGGAAGGCACCGGTGGCGGCCACGACCAGGCCGGCCCCGACGAGCCCGGCCACGAACGCACCGATCAACGGCGCCATCCGGCTGGCCCTGCCCCGCGGCGTCATGCTCCCAGCATAGTGACGGCCGGCGTTTCGGCCGCCGGGAGCCTCAGCCGGAAGGTCTTCCCGGGCGTGCCGTCGTCCTGTTCGAGCGTGAGCGTCCCGCCCATCCGGATCGCCAGCTCGCGGGCGATCGCCAGCCCGAGACCCGATCCCTCGGCGCTCGCGGGCCCGCGGAAGAACCGCTCGAAGAGACGGTCGGCGACCACCTGATCGAGCTGCGGGCCGTCGTCGCGCACGAGCAGCGACACGGCGCCCCGCTCGGCCGTCACGCCGATCACGACCTCGACGCCGGGCGGGTTGTGGCGAAGGGCGTTGGCCACCAGTGCCCGGCCGATCTGCGCGACGCGCGCCTCGTCCGCGACCGCGATCACCTCGCCGTCCTCTGCGATGAGCACGGCGTCCCGTTCGTGCGCGACCGGTGCGAAGGCCGACGCGAGCTCGCCGGCGATGCCACCGAGGTCGACCTCCTGACGGAGCAGCTCGACGCGGCCGGAGTCGAGGCGCGAGAGGTCGAGGAGGTCGGTGGCCAGCCGCGTCAGCCGGCTCACCTGGGCCCGCATCGTCCGGACGAACTCGCGGCGGGACGCCGGATCGTCGTCCTCGTCCAGCAGCTCGAGGAAGCCCGCCAGCGCGAACAGCGGCGTCCGCAGCTCGTGCGAGGCGTTGGCGATGAAGGCCCGCCGCGCGCGATCGGTGCGCTCGAGCTCGAGCCGCATGTGGTCGAACGCCTGGGCGAGCTCGTGGATCTCGTCACGGCCCTCGTCGTAGACGGGCGTGGCGAGGTTGCCCGCGGCGATCCGGCGGGCCGCGCGCTCGAGACGACGGATGCGCTGCGACAGCGCGACCGCCGCGAGCAGGCCGACGATCCAGGCCACCGGCAGCGCAATGGCCACCGCGAGGAAGACGTCGTGCTTGACGGTGGAGACGGTGCGGGAGACGTCGTTGAGCGGCGACGTCACCACGAGCAGGCCGTCCTGACGGGGGACGACGAGCTCGGCGGCGTACCGGCCGTCGACCCGCACCTCGCCCGTCTGCGGCCGCCCGGTCCTGTGCGCAGCCTGCAGCAGCGCGTCGTCGAGCGTGCCCGGGATGTGGCCGTCGAGCACCACGTAGCCGCCCGTCACGGGTTCCAGGACGGCCACCTGGAAGCCCGTCAGGCCCTCGACCCGGGACACGGTGGTGTTCAGGTTCTCACTCGGGAACTGCGTCAGGATCGGACCCGCCGACCGGCGCACCTCGTTGATCCGGTCGCGCACGAGGTTGTCGTTCAGCGACGGGATCACGAGCAGCGCCGTCAGTCCCACCGCCAGCCCGGCCACGGCGAGCAGCAGCACCGAGAGCCAGATCGCGAGCCGTCGGAACGGGAACACCATGCGCGGCAGCGAAGCCATGGCCTAGTCCGAGAATCGGTACCCGACGCCGCGCACGGTCTGGATCCGGACCGGCTCGCTCGGGTCTCGCTCCAGCTTCTCGCGGAGGTGACGGACGTGGACGTCCACCGTCCGCGGCTCGCGGTAGTCCGAGGAGCCCCAGATCCCATCGAGGAGCTGCGACCGGGAGAACACCCGGCCCGGGCTCGCCATCAGCATCTGGAGCAGCTCGAACTCGACGTAGGTGAGGTCGGCGAGACCGCCGTCGACCGTCACCGTCCGGCGGGCCGCGTCGAGCGCCACGCCGGCGCGCTCGAGCCGCGCGCTGTCGCCCTCGGCCGCGGCCGGCAGCTGCTGGGAACGGCGCAGCACGGCCCTGACGCGTGACCGCAGCTCGCGCAGCCCGAAGGGCTTCGTGATGTAGTCGTCCGCGCCGAGCTCGAGCCCGACGACCTTGTCGACCTCGTCGTCCAGCGCCGAGAGCATGATGATCGGCACGCTCGAGCTGGCGCGGATCCGACGGCAGACCTCGCGGCCCGACATGTCGGGCAGCATCACGTCCAGCAGCACCACGTCAGGCTGGCGCTCCTCGAACGCGAGCAGGCCGCTGGTCGCGTCGCCGGCGAGCTCCACCCGGTATCCCTCCCGTTCGAGGGCGGCCTGCAGCAGCTGCTGGATGGAATCCTCGTCGTCGATGACGAGGACGAGCGGCTGCTCGGTCATGGCCGAATGCTACCGTCCGCCGGTCCAGTGGACCGGAATACGTCGGATCGCAGCGGGCGGCGGCGCACGGCTCGGCGGCGCCGCCTACGACGCCCGGCGATCGGCGTCGAGCGCGCGTACCTCCTGGGACTGGCCGCACCCGCCGTCGCGTTGGTGGTCGCCCTCATCGGCCTCCACGCACCGGCCGGCGTGGGCGCCGCCCCCCAGACGCCGCCGACATTCGACGCCGGCCGCGCTGCCGCGCTCGCCCGGAACATCGCGGCGATCGGCGACCGCACGCCGGGAACGGCGACCGCGGCACTGGCGACCGACCTCGTCCGGCAGGCATTCAGCGACGCCGGCGCACCGGCCAGGACGGACACGTTCGCGGGGGCCCTGCGGGACGGGACGCCGGCGCGGCTCGTGAACCTCGTGGCGATCCTGCCCGGGACGTCCAGCGAGACCATCGTCCTCCTGGCGCACCGGGACGACATCCCGCCCGGCCCGGGTCTGGTGGACAGTGCCGTCGGTACGGCGACCGTCGTCGAGATGGCACGGGCCTTCGCGAACCAGGCCCATGCGCGCACCCTCCTGTTCGCCTCGGTCGACGGCGGGGTCTCGGGCGACCTCGGTGCTCGCCGGCTGCTGGCGCGCTTCCCCCGCCACCTGACGCCCTTCACCGTGCTCGACCTGGCCGCCATCGCCGGCCCGGGCGATCTGCTTCCGGTCGCCGACGCCGGTGACCGGGGCGCGCGCGGGCACGCAGGGCTGGTCGCGGCGCTCCAGCAGATGCTGGCGGCGATCCCGGGGACCGGCCGCGTGACCCGGCCGGGCCTGTCCCGCCAGCTCCTCGACCTCACCTTCCCGAAGTCGGCGCCGGGCGGACAGGCTCCCTTCGTCGACCGCGGCGTGCCCGCCATCCAGATCGGCGCCGACACCGGCGAGCCTGGCGGGGCCCGGATCTCCGGGAGCCGCCTCGCCGCGAATGGCCAGGCGATCAACGAGCTCGTGCTCGCGCTCGACGCCGGCGCCCCGCCGGATGGGCCGCACGGCTCCTACCTCGTGCTGGGCAAGCAGGTGGTGTCGGGGTGGGTGATCGCGCTCTTGGCCGTGACCCTGCTGGTCTCGCCGGCGCTCGTCGCAGTGCACCTGCTGTCAGGGGCGAGCCGGAACGGCGCGGCGCTGCGGCCCGAGCTCCTGCGCTGGGGTCAGCTGGCGCTTCCCGGCGCCGGCCTGGTCGCCGGTGTCCTTCTCGCCGGCGCCGTCGGCGCGGTTCCCGCCGACCCCTGGTGGCCGCCGTTCCCGCCGACCGGATCGGGAGTGGGGGTCGGGACGCTCATCCTGGCGGCGTTCGGCGTCGCGACGGCCGTCGCCGTCCTCCGCATCTACCCGCGCCCCGGGGCCGCCGTCCGCGACCCAGCGGACGGCATGGCGGTGTCGATCGGCACGGCCATCGGGGCCGGCACGGCATCGGCCGCGATCGCGATCGCGGCCTCGCCGACCGCCGGGCTGCTGCTGGTGATCCCGCTCCACGTGTGGTTCGTCCTCCACCGCACGGACCGTGGCGGCCCGACGGCGCGCGCGGCCCTGATCTGGGTGCCGGCCGTCGCTCCGGCGCTCGCCGCGGCATGGGCCGCGGGCGCCAGGCCCGCCGACCTGGCGAGGATGCTGGTCGACGGCCGGCTTCCGCCCGCAGCCGCCCTCGGAGCGGTCGGGATCGTCGCCGCCGCGGGGCTGCTCACACGCAATCTTCTCCAGAAATCCACGGCAGCCGGGTACGGTGAGCGCGGATGATGCGCAAGCTGCGACACCGCACCGGCACCCTGCTGATCGCGACGGGCGTCCTCTGCATCGTGTACGCCGCGGCCGTCGTGTTCTGGCGGGATCCGGTCACCGACGCCATCAACGCCTACCGCCAGCGCCAGCTTGCGGCGCCGCTGACCCGGGTCGAGCGCGAGTACGCCGTGATCGCCGCCGCCCAACCCGATCCGCCGCCCTCGGCGCCGGCCGTCGACACGATCGTCGCCGCCCGCGCGCTCGCCGCCCGGTTCTCGCGCGAGTACGGGCGGCGCTACGGCGATCCGATCGGCAAGATCCACATCGCCCGCCTCGGCATCACCGCCATCGTCGTTCAGGGCACCGACTCGAATTCCCTCACCAAGGGTCCCGGTCACTACGCGAACACGGAGTTCCCCGGTCAGGGCCGGACCATCGGGATCGCCGGCCATCGCACGACCTACGGTGCGTGGTTCAGGCACATCGACGACCTCCGCAAGGGTGACCAGCTCACCCTGCGGATGCCCTACGGCGTGTTCGCGTACGCCGTCACGTCGCATCGCATCGTCGACAACTCGGACTGGTCGATCATCAAGGACGTCGGGTACGAGCAGGTCGTGCTGTCGGCGTGCCACCCGCTCTTCGCCGCGTCGCAGCGCTACGTGGTGTTCGCCCGGCTGGTGCGCATCCAGCTGACGGGCGCGCGGGCGGTGACGGTCACAGGGTGACCACGTCGACCACCGCGCCCGCGGCGAGTGAGGCCGAGCCGGCCGGAATGAGAACGAGACAATTCGCACGAGCAGTTCGCGCCACCTGGTGCGAGACGTCGGCCAGGACCTCCACGGCCTCGCCGGTCATGACGCCTGGGAGGGCTCTCAGGCGCGTCGGCATCTGGCGCACGGAGGCGGCCAGCGCACGGGAGATGGCCGGCGCGGGCGCGGCGCCCAGCATGGCCGAGATCATGGGCCGGGCCAGCAGGTGCAGCGCGACCATGGCCGACAGCGGATTGCCGGGCATGCCGAGCACGACCGTCCCCGATGCCGCTCTCCCCGCCCAGACGGGTTTGCCCGGCTGGATCGCGACCCGCCAGAAGAGCTCCTCGACGCCCAGGTCGTCCAGCGCGCGCTTGACGTGGTCGCGCGGCCCGACCGAGACCCCGCCGGTCGAGATCACGAGATCCGCCGACAGCGCCGCCGCGAACCGCTCGCGCGTCTCGGGCAACGTATCGCCGACCCGCCCCAGTACCTCGGCCGCACAGCCGAACGCGTCGAGCGTCGCCCCTGCCAGCAGGGAGTTCGAGTCGTGAACCTGGCCCCGGCGCAGCGGCGCACCGGGCGGCACCAGCTCGTCGCCGGTCGTCAGCACCAGCGCTCGCGGCCGGGTCGCGACCGACGCCTCGGCGAGGCCGACCGCTGCCATGGCGGCGGCCGAGGACGGGCCGAGGACCGTACCCCGCTCGAGGATCGTGGTGCCGGCCGTGACGTCCGCACCGACCCGGCGCACGCCCGCCCCGGCCACCGGTGCGGCGCCCGCGGCCGGTCGCACGATGCCCTCCGCGACGATCGCGTGCTCGACGGCGAGCACGGCGTCGGCGCCGAGCGGGATCACGCCGCCGGTCGCGATCTCGACGGCCGTACCCGGCGCCAGCGGCGGCGGGTCGTCCCCGGCCGCGACGCCGCCGACGACCGGCAGTCCGCCCGCCGCCTCGGCGGCCCGGAGGGCATAGCCATCGAGCGCCGAGTTGTCCCACGACGGCAGGTCGATCGGCGCGACGACGTCGGTCGCCACCACGCGGCCGATCGCCGCCCCCAGCGGGACCGACTCGGCCGGCATCTGCCTGGCCGCGGCAAGCAGGATCCCGCGCGCCTCGGGATAAGAACGTAGTCTCTGAGAGGCATCGATGTCCACGGCTGGCCAGAGGAGCATGCTATAAACGCCCCGGCGATGCGAAACGGGTCCGACCAATGACCGGCCGCGGGGACATCCTCGCCGGCCGGTACAGGGTCGTGGCACCCCTCGCGCCAGTCGGCGGCGTCCCCCGCGACCTGGCCGTCGACACCGTGGCCGACGGTCAGGTGGAGGTCGCCAGGTTCGCGCGCAGCGGCGGCGTGCCCGCCGGGTTCTCGGAGCTCGTCTCCCGCCATCAGGCGGTGCGACACCCCTGCCTCGCCCCGATCCTCGCATGGACCGAGCCCGGCGAGGATCTCGCGGTCGATCCGCTCGTGGTCGAGCAGCACATCGAGGGCGCCCGGCTCGGGACGGGCGTTGTCCTGCCGCGGCGCACGGCCCTGCTCGTCGGAGCCGACGCGGCCGATGCGCTGGCGGCGCTGCACGCGGCGGGCCTCGTGCACGGCGCGATGGCGCCCGAGGCCGTCGTCCTCGACCGGGCCGGCCGGGCCATCGTCAGCGGTGGCGGGACGGGGTTGCTGCAGGCCGCCGCGCTCGGCTCCGCCGCGCCCGACGCCGATCCCGCGATCGACGTGCGTTCGCTCGGTCGCATGCTGTACGCGCTCGTCTGCGGCCGGGCGCCGGCCCAGCCCCCGGCGGCGCCGGTCGAGATCGCGCCCGACATCGAGCCGGCGCTGAACGGTCTGCTGCTCGCGATGCTGACCGACGACCCGACTCGCCCTCCGCCGCCGGCGTCCGCCGTCGGCCTCCGCCTCCGCGACCTCGCCGGCGAGCCGGCGATCGAGGGGCCGCGCTCGGTCGCCGTCGTCGCCGCCGCACGGCCGGGCATGCGCCGCGGACCGCTGCCGGCAGCCGGGTTCGCGCTTCTCCTCGGGGCCGCTGCCATCGCCATCCTGGGCATCGTGGCGGCCTTCGCCGTCACCAGGAACAAGGACGAGGCCGCCGCGGAGACGATCACCCTGGTGTCCACGACCACCTACACCGGCCAGAAGCCGACCGGGGTACCGCCGACCGTCGTGGTGGTGCCGTCGGGCAGCACGGTCTACGCGCCGGCCGGACCGACCACGGTGTACGGCAACGCCACGGGCACGCTCACGCTGCCGTACTCCGTCATCGTGTCCACGGTGTACAAGACCACCCAGGTCACCAAGACCGGGCCGACCACCGTCACCACGCCGTTCACCTACACGGTCCCGGCCGTCACCACCACGTTCACGACGCCGGTCACGCTGACCGGGTTCTGATCGCGGCCCGGAAGGCCGCTGCTCAGCCGGTCGAGGCCGGCGGCGGACCGCCGCCGGTGGCCGCCGGGGGCGGAGCGCCGCCACCGCCACCCGCATCCGTCTTGCCCGTCTTCCCGCTGGTCGTCGGAACCACCACCACCGCTTCCTGCGTGAAGAACGACTGGAACGGCGCGAAGACCGGCGGGTGCCGTGGCGCCGGGAAGTCCGTCGCAGGCGTCCGCGCGAGGGCGGCGTTCATGAACGCGTGCCAGATGTCGGCCGGCAGGGTCGGCCCGGACACGCGCGAGACGCCCTCGACGTTGAGCAACTGGATCTCGCCCTTCGGGTAGCCGATCCAGACGCACGTCGCCAGCACCGGCGTGTAGCCGCAGAACCAGGCATCGCGGTACTGATCGGTCGTGCCCGTCTTGCCGGCCTCCGGCCGGTGGTCGCTCATGCGCGCGCCCGCCCCGGTGCCCGAGACCATGTTCTCGCCGAGGATCCGCGTCACCTCGGCGGCGACGCCGTCCTGCACCACCCGCTTGCCCTTCACGGCGAACGTCTTGGATTTCGCGCCGCTGGCGAAGTCCACCCGGGAGATGGCGTGCGGTGTGTGGTACACGCCCTGCGCGGCCAGCGTGGCGTAGGCGCTGGCCATCTCCACCGCGGTGACGCCGTCCACGCCCAGCGTGATCGCCGGCCCGACCGAGAGGTGGGCGCGGTTCACGCCGAGGCGCCGGGCCATGTCGCGGATCGCGCGTGGGTCGACGTCGATCGCGAGGCGCGCGTAGACCGTGTTGTCCGAGCGCAACGTCGCCGCCTCGATGGTGACCGGGCCGACGTAGTCGCCGCCCGCGGTGCGGGGGTGCCACGCGCCGTACTGGCGGAACAGCGCGCTGCCCGGGTTGATGTCGAACGGTGCCGACAGGTACCGGGTGGTGGCCGGGTCGATGCCCTCCTCGATCGCCGTGGCCAGGGTGAACGGCTTGAACGTCGACCCGACCTGCCGCTGGCCCTGCGCGAGGTTGAACTGGCTCTGGGAGAACTGGGCCGTCGACGCCATCGCCCGGATCTCGCCGCTTCGCGGATCGATCGAGACGATCACGGCCGCCGGGTCGCACGACGGCGCCGGGTTCCCGAGGCACGGTTCCTTCCTCAGCACCGAGCGCATGGCGCCGTACGCCGTCTTCTGCAGCCGCGGATCGATGGTCGTGCGGACGCGCAGGCCGCCGTTGCGGACGGCCGCGGCACCGAAGGCAGGGTCGTCCTGGAGCGCGCTGCGGACGTAGTTGACGAAGTACGGGAAACGGCTGGCGGTGTCGAGGTAGCGCGTGCCCCGCTTGAGACCGAGCGGCGCCCGCTGCGCCGAGGCGTACTGGGCCTGGGTGATCATGCTCTGATCGAGCATGGCCTTCAGCACCTCGGTGCGGCGGGCCCTGGCCGCCGCCGGGTGCAGGAAGGGGTCGAACTGCGACGGTGCCTGCGGCAACCCGGCCAGCAGCGCCGCCTGCGGGATCGTCAACGCGGACGCGTGGATGCTGAAGTACGTCGATGCGGCCGCCTCGGCGCCGTACGCGAAATGCCCGTACGGGACGAAGTTGAGATACTGCTCGAGGATCTGCGACTTGGTGTGCGTCTTCTCGTACTGGAGCGCGAGCGCGGCCTCCTTGATCTTGCGGCTGTAGGAGACCTCGCGGGTGAGGTACAGGTTGCGCACGAGCTGCTGGGTGATCGTCGACCCGCCCTCCTCGACCTTCCCGGCGGTGAGGTTCCGCATCGCGGCGCGGGCAACGGCCTTCCAGTCGACGCCGTGGTGCTCGTAGAACCGGCGGTCCTCGATCGCGACGGTGGCCCTGCCGAGCCACGGGGAGATCCTCGTGATCGGCACGTACTGGCGGTTCTCGGCGCTCGGGACGATCGCGAGCTGCTGCCCGTTCCTCGCGTAGATGATCGAGTTCTCGGCGAACGGGTGGGCCTCCAGAGCGCTCACCTCGGAGTCGATCTGATCGATGTAGCGGGATCCGATCGCAAGGCCGGCGCCGACCAGGCCACCGAAGCCGACGGTGATCAGCAGGAGCGCCGAGACGATCAGCACGATGCGCCGTCGCCGGCGGGAGAGGCGTGCGGCCTTCCGGCGGCGGCGGGTGCCGCTGCGGGCCTCGTCAGGCACGCGCGAGCGCCCCCAGGTCGCGCAACCGCGCGATCGCCCGCTCCCGCACGTCGGCCGCGGTCCGCAGCGCCTGATGGCCGTCGGCGGTCCAGACGGTGATCGCGACGATCACGGCGGCGGAGGTGAGATCGTCGACGCGCACGGACGGCGCCGGGTCGGCGACGTGACCTTCCGTCGCGACGACCAGGTCGCGGAGGGCCGGGATCACGACGTCGAGGTCCGCGTCGAGGGAGACCGGGATCCGGATGGTCTCGGATCGGATCGGGTCCTCGATGGTGGAGTTGACGATGGGCGTGGCGATGATCTGCTCGTTGGGGATGTAGGCCCGGCGGCCGTCATCGGTGCGGAGAACGGTATACGCAACCTTGATCTCGTCCACCACACCCGTCTCGGCGCCCACCCGGATCCGGTCGCCGAGCCGGAATGGCTGCGTCAGCGCGAGCTGGACGCCGGCGGCGACGTTCGCGAGCGGCGTCCGCAGCGCGAGGCCGGCGACGATGGCCGCCACCGCGCTCGAGGCCAGCAACGTCTGGCCGAGCGCCGGCGCGAACTCGAGCATCGTGGCGATGGCGCCGATCATGACCACGAGCGCGACGGTGATGCGGCGAAGGAGGCGGAAGCGCGTCTTCGCGCTGGCGAAGTCGCCCGGGTACCGTGCCTCGAGGCTCGCCTCCTGCCGCCTGAGGGTGCGTTCCAGGATCGCCAGGATGACGATCACGACGACCGCGGTCAGCAGAATCGCGGCGAATGCCTCGTGGTCTCGGAGCCAGCTCACGCCGGCCCTATTCGGCACCCGAGGGCGGCTCCCTATCATTCGGCCGTTGCTGAAGGGTCGAAACCGCCTGGTCCCGTTCGTGCTCATCGCCGTGCTGGCGGCCGCCTGCGGCGTCCGCGGCGAGCCGACGGGCTCGCTCGGCCAGGGCGGATCCATCACCGCCAGGGACGCCACCGGGGCGCCGGTCACCCTGCCCGGGCCGGCCCAGCACGTGGTCGTCACCGACGCGGCGGCCGCGGCGACGATCGCGGCGATCGCGCCCGACGTCAAGGTCGAGAAGGTCGCGCCCAAGGACCTGGCTGCCGCTGCGGCCGGTGATCCGGCGCCGGACCTGCTCGTGCTCGGCCCGCTCGACCCCGCACCGCCGCCGGGGGTCCCCGCGTTCCGGTGGCCGCCGGGCGCGACGACGTCACCCGGCCTCGCGATCGTGCAACTCGGGCTGCTGCTCGGGCACGGCGCAGAGGCCGTGACCCTCGCCCACGCGATCGACGCCGGCGAGCGCGACGTGCTGGCCCGGGTAGCCGGCGCGCCGCCGGTGCGGGTGATGGTCGAGCAGGGGACATTCGAGGCGCTCGGCCCCGACTCCGGCCTGGGCCGGCTGATCGCGCGGCTGGGCGGTACGAACATCGTGGCCGCACCCGCGATCCTGACTCCGAGCCGGATCCGATCGCTCGATCCGGAGGTGTGGCTCGGCACTGCCCCGGGCTCGTCGTCCCTGTCCCAGCTGCGCACGCTCCGCGACCTCAAGAACGTCTCCGCCGTGCGTCGCGGCCGGGTGGCCCGGATCGATCCGACCAGGCTCGAGCCCTCGCCGACCTTCGCGGCCGAGCTCCTGGCCCTCGCCCGCCTCCTGCACCCGACGGCGTGACGACGCCGGTCGACGCACCCGGCCTGGCCGTCGTGTCCTTCGACGCGCTCGGCACGCTGCTCGCCCTCGAGGACCCCGCGCCGCGGCTCCGGGACGCACTGGAGCGCCGTCTGGGCCTGGTCGTGTCCATCGACCGCTGCCGGGCGGCGATGGGGGCCGAGATGCGCCACTACCGCGCCGTCAACATCCGCGCCCGCGACGACGCGGCCCTGGCGGCGGTCCGCCTCGAGTGCGCCGCCGTGCTCGCCGACAGCCTGGGCGTCGCCGTCGACGGGCCGGCGATGCTCCCGTGCCTGACGGACGCGATCGCCTACCGGGCGTTCCCGGATGCCGCGGAGGCCATGGCCCGGATCGCCGATGCCGGGCTGGGTATCGCGGTGATCTCGAACTGGGACGTATCGCTCCGGGACGTCCTGCGACGCCTGGGCCTGCACCGGCACATCGCCGCCGTCGTCACCTCTGCGGAGGCCGGGGCGCTGAAGCCGAACGCCGCCATCTTCCAGCAGGCCAGCGAGGCGCTCGGCGTCGACGCGGACGCGATGCTCCACGTCGGCGACGATCCGGAGGCGGACGTCGACGGGGCGCGGCGCGCGGGGCTGCGTGCCGTGCTGCTCGCGCGCCCGGGCCGGGCGTCCAGCAGGCGTCCGCGCATCGCAACCCTGCTGGAGCTGCCGGCGCTGCTCGACCTCGACCATGCCTGAGGACCTGCCGAGAGCGGCTCGACTCGCGCTCTGCATCGTTCCCCTGACCACGCAGCTCGTCGCGCAGGGCGTCGCGACCGCCCTGCTGGCCCCGCCCACCGCTGCGGCCGCGAAGATCTACTCGCCGGCGTTCGGTCTCACCGCGCTCGCGGGCTACCTCGGCCTGTTGCTCGGTACCCGCTGGGTGGCGCGGATGCTCCGCGCCGACTGCGGACTGGCATGGCCCGGCCGTCGGCGCATGCTGCGACTGGCCGGGGTCGCCATCGCCGTCGTCACGCTCGCGGGCTTCGCCATCGACCCGCTCTTCGGCGGAACGCAGGCGCAGCGGAAGCTGCTCGATGCCTCGCCCTTCCCGGGCGGCGCCACCGCGACCGTGGGCCTGGTGCTGGTGATGGCGGTCCTGGTCGTGATCGGCCCGCTCGGCGAGGAGTACTACTTCCGCGGGCTCCTGTTCACCAGTCTCGGCGCCGCTCTGCCGGCCCTGGTGATCCAGGCGGCGTTGTTCGCGGCCCTGCACCTGATCCCGGCGGCGTTCCCGGTGCTGTTCATCGACGGCCTTGTCCTCGGCTGGGCGCGGCGCCGCAGCGGGTCGATCTGGCCTGGCGTGCTGGCGCACTCGGTCAACAACGCGCTGGCACTCGCGCTCGTGCTGCTCACCTGATGTACCTTCCGCGTTCATGAGCGCCGCCGATCCCACCACCGCCGCCCTGCGAGCAGAGATCGACGCCGCCGACGACACCATCCTCCACGCGCTGGAGGGCCGGATCAAGGCCGTGCGGGCGCTGCACGAGCACAAGGAGGCCGTGGGCCTGGCCCTGGCAGACCCGGGGCGTGAGCAGGAGATACTCGACCGCCTGACCACGGCCAGGTCGGGCCAGCTGTCGGAGTCGGGCGTCGCCAACCTGGTGGCGGCGATCCTGAGCATCACCCGTGACGAGGTCACGAGGCTCCGCGGGCGGCGCTGGGGCGCCTGACCCGTCAGCCTGCTGCCGGTGGGCCGCTGCCGAAATCCTCCGGCAGGAACCTGCTCCAGGAACTCCTTGAACTTCGCGATCTCGCCCTGAGCGTCCGGATCGTCGCTCTCGGACTCCTCGCCGTCGGCATCCGGGTCCATCTCGTGGGCGTTGGCGGCGATGACCTCGTCGGCGGCGAAGATGGGCGCGTTCGTGCGCACCGCCAGGGCGATCGCGTCGCTGGGGCGGGAGTCGATGGCGAACGTCTCGCCCCCGCGCCGGAGCAGGATCTCGGCGTGATAGGTCGACTCGCGCAGCTCCGTCACCGAAACCTGGACGACCTCCGCCCCGAGCTCGTCGACCACGGCGACGAACAGATCGTGGGTCATCGGCCGGGCGGTCTCCTCGCCCCGCAGGCGGCTGAGGATCGCCGACGCCTCCGGGTGCCCGATCCAGATCGGCAGGAAGAGGTTCTCGTCGGCCGTCTTGAGGAGGACGATCGGCTGCTTGCCGACGACGTCGAACGACACGCCGTAGATCGTCATCCGCTTCACGGCTCTCTCAGTTTACCGTCGCGCGGCACGCCGCAGGGCGATCACGGCGTTCTGACCGCCGAAGCCGAAGGCGTTCACCATGGCCGACCCGAGCTCCCCGGCGCGCGCACCGCCCACCACCACGTCCAGCGGGCACTCCGGGTCGGGCGTCTCGTAGTTGAGCGTCGGCGGCAGCAACCCGTAGCGGACGGCGAGGGCGGCCGTTGCGACGCCGAAGGCGCCTGCCGCGCCGAGCGTGTGGCCGACGTTCGACTTCGGGGCGGTGACCGGGATCGACGTGGCGCGGTCGCCGAACACGCGGCCGATCGCGGCCGCCTCGGCCGAATCGTTGAGCCGGGTGCCCGTGCCGTGGGCGATGATGCAGGCGAGGTCGGCCGGATCGATCCCGGCCGCAGCCAGGGCCGTTCTCATGACCCGCTCCGCCCCGGCTCCCGACGGCTCGGGCGAGGTGATGTGGTACGCGTCGCAGCCGAGTCCGGCGCCCGCGACCTCGCAGTACACCTCCGCACCGCGGGCCCGAGCGCGATCGAGCGGCTCGAGCGCCATCATCACGGCACCCTCCGCCGGGACGAACCCGGTCCGGTCGAGGTCGAACGGCCGCGAGACGGTCACCGGGTCGGCGGTGGAGGTGGACAGGGCGCCCGCATTCGCCAGGCACGCGACCAGCGGCGGCGTGAGGGCCGCATCGGAGGCGCCGGCGAGGACGAGGTCGATCCCGCCGCGCTGCAGCAGGTGATATCCCTCCGCCACGCCGATCGCCCCGGCCGCGCACGCTCCGACACCGGCGGTCGTCGGGCCCGTGATGCCGAAGTGGATGGCCACGTTGGCGGCGCCCATGTTGGCCGACACGTGCGGGACGTACAGCGGCCCCATCCGTGACGGGTCATCGGCGCGCGCGGCGACCTCGCGATCCCCCTCGAGGATCCCACCCGCGCCGGTGTGGACGGTCACGCCCGTCCGCTCCGGGTCGAACGACGCGATGCCGGCATCCTCGAGCGCCAGCACCGCAGCGCCGACTGCCATCTGCGAGAACCGGCCCATGCGGCGGGCGACCCGGCGCTCCATGAAGCGGGTCGGGTCGAAGTCGAGTGCCTCGCCCCCGGCCGACGCGGGCAGGTTCTGGAGCTCCGGGGCCTGGAAGCGCCGCAGTCCGGAGCGGCCGTCGAGCAGGGCCGCCCAGTACACGTCCGTACCGACCCCGTGGGGGCCGATCACGCCAACTCCCGTTATCCCGACCTGCACGAGCGCCTATTGTCGCGGATGGGTCGCCGGGACCTCGACGATGACGGTCGCGCGGAGCGCGACGGCCCTCACCGTGGCGCCATCCGGAGCGCGCCGTCCAGCCTGATCGTCTCCCCGTTGAGCATGGTGTTCGCGACCGCGTGGGACACCAGGGCAGCGAACTCATCGGGGCGACCGAGCCGGGACGGGTTCGGGACGGCCGCGGCGAGCGACTCCCGGGCCGCCTCCGGGAGCCCCGCCAGCAACGGGGTGTCGAACGTGCCGGGGGCGATCGCGACGACGCGGATCCCGTGCCTGGCCAGGTCCCGCGCGGCCGGGAGCACCAGTCCGGCGATCCCGCCCTTTGAGGCCGCGTACGCGGCCTGCCCGATCTGCCCGTCGAACGCGGCGATCGACGCGGTCATGACGATCACGCCGCGCTGCCCGTCGGCGTCGGGCTCGTTGCCGGCCATCTCGGCGGCGGCGAGCCGCAGCGTGTTGAAGGTGCCGACCAGGTTGACGTCGATCACGTGCCGGAACAGGTCGAGGTCGTGAGCGCCCGCCGACCCGACGAGACGCGCCGCCGCCGCGACGCCGGCACACGTGACGCACACGCGCAGGTCGCCGGCGGCGAGCGCCACCTCGAGGCCTCGCCGGACATCGTCGGGCGCGA
The DNA here is from genome assembly GCA_963779685.1 of uncultured Actinomycetes bacterium. GTDB lineage: Bacteria > Actinomycetota > Thermoleophilia > Gaiellales > F1-60-MAGs149 > CAVZZG01. The sequence continues at coordinate 239,088 of CAVZZG010000002.1, read as the reverse complement.
TCACATCGCCCTGCACGACGCCGGCGCCGGCGGCCCGGTCGAAGCGCACCACCCGGTAGCCGTCATGTTCGAGTCGCGTGGCGCTGGCAGCGCCCAGGCCCGACGCCCCTCCCGTCACGAATGCGCTGGATGCCATGCCGGAATCCTATGGGCGATCCTGGACTCGAACCAGGGGCCTCCTCCTTATCAGAGAGGCGCTCTAACCAACTGAGCTAATCGCCCGCCCGTCCGAGTATACCGACGACCCTCGGAACGGAAGGTCGATATCCGTTTCACGTGTTACCTTACGGTGAAACATCATGCCGACACCGGTTCCCCCCGACGCCAGCTTCGAAGCCGGCTACCTCATCGGGCTCCTCGCGGGCGAGGGTCACTTCGGCGGCGACGGCCGCCAGCCGCAGGTCACGCTCCGGATGCACGTCCGCCACCGGGCGATCTTCGAGTGGCTCGCCGAGCACGTCGCCGCCGGGCGACTGTACGGGCCCTATGACCACTCGGGGCGCCAGTACTACCAGTGGATGTGCCGCGGCCGGCCGCTGCGCGACGTCCTGGCGCCGTTCCTCGCCCGTCACCTCGCCCCCGACCTCGACGGCCCCGCGTGGGAGCGCTACGTCGCGATGTGCGAGCGGTACGGCATCGAGACGTGACGACCTACGACCGCTTCATCGAGCTGCTCCTGGCCTCGCCGGTGCGACTGACCGCCGTGCCGCCGGAAGACGCGTACCAGCGACACGTCGCCGACGCCCTCGCAGGCGCCGAAGCAGTCGCAGCCGAGCCGGGTGCGTTGATCGACGTCGGCTCCGGGACCGGCGTTCCCGGCATGGTGCTCGCGATCGCCGACCCGGGGCGGGACGTGGCCCTGCTCGAGGCGAACGGCCGCAAGGCCGCGGCGCTCGCCGGCATGGCCACCGAGCTCGGGCTCGGGAACGTGCGCGTCGTGGCCGGGCGAGCGGAGACCGCCGCGCGTGGCGCGGATCGCGATGCCTACGGGGTCGCGGTGTGCCGCGCCCTGGCGAGGCCACCGGTCGCGGTCGAGCTGTGCCTGCCGTTCGTGCGGCCCGGCGGCGCCCTCGTGCTGTGGCTGGGCGACGCCGCGCGCTCGACGTTCGAGGCGGCGGCCAGGGCCCTGGAGGCGGAACTCGAGGCCGAGATCGCGTACACCGACGGTACCGCCCGGCGGATCGTCGTGATCCGCAAGCTGGGACCCACGCCGGCCCGATTCCCGCGTCGCGACGGCATGGCCGCCAAGCGCCCGCTGCCGGGCTGATGTCCGCACGCGGCGGTACGCTCTGCCGCAATGTCCCGCATCTACGCGCTCGCGAACCAGAAGGGCGGGGTGGGCAAGACCACCACCGCGATCAACGTCGCGGCGTGCCTCGCCGAGGCCGGCACGAGGGTCCTGCTCGTCGACTTCGACCCGCAGGCGAACGCGACCACCGGGCTCGGCCATCGACCACCACGGGGCCGCTCGACGTACAACCTCCTGCACGGGGGCGCGCTGCGCGAGATCATCGTGCCGACGGGCATCGAAGGTCTCGACCTGGCGCCCGCGCACCCCGATCTGGCTGCCGCGGCCGTCGAGCTCCCGGATCGCGAGGACCGCGACCGCGTCCTCGGGGAGGCGATCGCGGCCGTCGGCGACGAGTATCCGTACGTCCTGGTGGACTGCCCGCCGTCGCTCGGGATGCTCACCCTGAACGCCCTGGCCGCCGCGAACCGCCTGATCGTGCCGGTGCAGTGCGAGTACTTCGCGCTCGAGGGCCTCACCCAGCTCCTCGAGACGGTCGAATTGATCAGGGCTCGCGTGAATCCGGGCCTGGCCCTGACCGGACTCCTGCTGACCATGCACGACGGCCGTACGCGGCTCGCTTCCGACGTCGCCCGCGAGGTGCGCGAGCACTTCGGCTCGAAGGTCTTCACCAGCGTCGTGCCGCGATCGGTGCGGCTCGCCGAGGCGCCGTCGCACGGCAAGCCGATCTCGACCTACGATCCGCGGTCGCCCGGCGCCGAGGCGTACTTCAGGGTGGCGCTGGAGGTCGTGGAGCGTGGCTAGCGCCAGCCGGGGCCTGGGACGCGGCCTCGCGGCGATGCTCGATCCCGCATCGTCCGACGCGCCGTACGTGCGCATCCCGATCGAGCGGATCGTCCCGAATCCCCGCCAGCCGCGCGGGAACCCCTCCGAGGAGGGCCTGGCCGACCTGACCCGGTCGATCCGGCGCGACGGCATCATCCAGCCCCTGATCGTCCGCGATCGCGGTGACGGGCAGTACGAGCTGATCGCCGGCGAGCGCCGGTGGCGAGCCGCCACGGCCGCAGGGCTCCGCGACGTGCCCGCCATCGTCCGCACCGCCGACGAACGTCAGAGCCTGCTGCTGGCCCTCGTCGAGAACGTCATCCGCGAGGACCTGAACGCGATCGAGGTCGCCCGGGGCTACGCCGCGCTGGTCGACGAGCTCGGACTCGGCCTGCTCGACGTCGCGGAACGGGTCGGACGCAGCCGGTCGGCGATCTCCAACACGCTGCGGTTGCTGGAACTACCCGATGACGTCATCGCGATGATCGAGCGCGGCGTGCTCAGCGAAGGGCACGGCCGGGCGATCCTGCAGGCGGCCGACCACGCGGACCGGCGGCGGCTGGCCAGGCAGGTGGTCGCGGCGAGCCTCTCCGTCCGTGAGACCGAGGAGCTGGCGCGACGGGGCAGGCCCGGGCGCCGGCCGGCGTCGGAGCGGCCGGCGTGGGTCACCGAGGCGGACGAGACGGAGCTCCTGGACAGCGCGCACCGTGCGCTCGGCGTACCGGTACGGGTGGTGCCGCGCCGCGGGAGGATCCAGCTGGAGCTCGCCGTCACCTCGGACGCCGAGCTCGCACGACTGCTCCGCCGGCTCGACGAGGTCGCCGAGCTCGTCGAGACGCACATCGTCCGCTAGGCCTCCGGGTCGGGCGCCTCGGCCGGCTCGCTCTCCAGGTCGGCCTCGGGGTCTCGCGGCGAGACCACGACGTGCCGGAACGGCTCCCGGCCCTCGCTGCCCGTCTCGACGTCCGTGCGGTCCTTCAGGACCAGGTGGACGATCTTGCGCTCCACCGACGACATGGGGTCGAGCGCGACGGGGCCGCCCGTCCGCACGGCGTCGCGGGCGGCGCGGGTGGCGGCCTCGCGGAGCGTCGCCTCGCGGCGCTCGCGATAGCCCTGGGCGTCCACCGTGACGTGCTTGGCGCCGTCCGCGCGGCTGGTGGAGGCGTTGACGAGGTACTGGAGCGCGTCGATCGTGTGCCCGTGGCGGCCGATCAGCACGCCGAGGTCGCCGCCGGACAGCGTCGCCGTCACGTCCTCGTCCGTCTCCGCCACGTGCACGCGCACCTCGAGCCCGAGTCCGGAGGCGACGGCGACCATGATCTCGCGCACCTCGGCCGCGAACGGCGAGTCGGACTCCGGGCCCGTCGGCGCCGCCACCGGCTGCCGCGGCGCCGAGCGCTGCGGGTCCGCCGGCGCGGGCTTCCTGGCCGCAGCCGCGGCCTGCTGCTCCGAGGAAGGAACCTCGGAGAGCGTGGCCAGCACCCGCGCGGGCTCGCGGCCGATGCCCATCAGGCCGCGCTCGCCCTCGGCCAGGACCTGGAACGAGACTCCCTGCCGGTCGAGGCCGGGATAGCGGCGCTCGAGTTCACGGAGCGCCGCCCACTTGGCCTCGCCGACGGTCTCGCCGGATGCCTCGAACGTGACGTCTTCGCTCATCGTTTTCGCCCTTGCCTGTCTTGGGACTTCGGAGTCGGCTTCGCGGGGGCCGGCTTGGCGGCGCCCTTGACCACGTGCGCCGTCGGCGGCGGTACCGGTGGCGGGAACCACTGGCGGATCACGAAGGCCTGGCCGCAGGTCCAGAGGTTGGTGGTGATCCAGTAGATCATGAGGCCGACGGGGAAGAGGTTGCGCTGGGCGATGATGAAGAACGAGAACAGCAGCGGCAGGCCGGCGATCAGGTACTTCTGGCGCGGGTCGGCGGTCGTCGGCATCAGCAGGCTCGCGCCGACCTGCGACCCGACGTAGACGACCATCATCACGGCGAAGGTCGTCGTCGGCAGCTCGCTGAGGGGATCCGTGATGTTGGGGATCCAGCCGTGGAGGAACGACACGTCGTCGCCGGGCTGAACGAACTGGGACGGGGTGCGCAGCACCTGGTAGAGACCGATGAACACCGGCAGCTGCACGAGCATCGGCAGGCACGCTGCGAACGGGTTGATGTTGTTCTCCCGGTAGAACTCCATCACCTTCTGGTTGCGTTCCTGCGGGTCCTTGTACTTCTGCTGCAGCGCCTTGATCTGCGGCTGGTACGCCTGCATGCGGCGCATCGACTGCTGCTGCTTCACGGTCAGCGGCACCATCGCGCTCCGCACCACGAACGTCAGCAGCACGATCGCCCAGGCCCATGACAGGCCGGTGATGGACTGGATCTGGATCAGCAGCCAGCGAAGCGGCGCCTCGATCGGCTCGAGCAGGGCGGCGAGCACCATCATCGCGGTACCACCGGGTCGTACCCGCCGGGATTCCAGGGATGACAGCGGGACAGCCGCTTCACGGCCATGCGCATGCCGCGGAGGAAGCCGTGGGTGGCCACCGCCTCCACGGCATAGGCCGAGCAGGTCGGCTCGAATCGGCAGTGCCGCTCGGGCGGCGCCCCGCCGGGCCACAGCGGCCGCATCACGTAGCGGTAGACACCGACCAGCAGGCGCACCAGGGTCGTCACGCCGGCTCCGCCTCGATCAGACCGGCGAGCTCGCCGACCAGCCAGTCGAAGCCACTCGCCTCGATCGCGTCGGCCAGACCGGGCCGGACGACGACCGCGAGGTCGCTGCCGCGCGCGGCATCGGGGCCGAGTCGCGCGAAGGCCTCGCGGATCTGGCGCTTGACGCGGTTCCGGTCGACGGCCGGGCCGACCTTGCGCGGCACCGTGACACCGAGCCGCGCGGCCTCGCCGTCGGCGCGCGGGAACACGTACACCACCAGATGGCGCGACGACCGCGAGCGGCCGCTGCGGTAGACGGCGTCGAAGTCGGCCGAACGGGTCAGCCGACGTCGGGTCGCAGGCCGCGAGGGGACCAACGTCCTAGGCGGAGAGGCGCTTCCGACCGCGAGCGCGGCGGCGCTTGATGACGGCGCGGCCGGCGGCGGTGGACATCCGCTTGCGGAAGCCGTGGGTCTTCGCCCGCTTGCGGACGTTGGGCTGGAAGGTGCGCTTCATGCGGGAATCCGTTGCAGGTTGAAGGGGCCGCGAGCACGGCCGGCCCGGCAGTATACGCCCGATCCGCCGGGGTAGCGGCGGACCCGCCGAGGAGGGCTGGGGACAACCGGTTCGCCCCGACGACCGCCGGACGGCACGGTGAGCGGGTTCCCGGCCACCCGCACGGTTCTCCCCAGTTGGGGATCATTCTGGGGACAATCGGTCTTTCCTGCAAAATGCACGCTTTTGCGTATCGCCGGCCCTGTCTGACGCCTGACGGTGACTGCTATCGTGCTCCCTCGTCGGACGTGGTTCCGATATGTCGGTGGTGAGCCGATGGGAGGGTGTGCTGCGCGTGGATCCGCTGGTCGGTGACGATGCTGCTGACGTCTGGCACGAGGTGTCGGTGCGTCTTCAGGAGATGCTGAACGAGGCGACCTGGTCGGCCTGGTTCGCCTCCGCGACGCCGCGAGCCATCGCCGACGGGCACCTCGAGATCACGGTTCCGAACGAGTTCACGCGTCAGTGGATAGAGGGCAACCTCGCCTCGCTCGTGACCGCTGCCGCGCACGCGGTCCCGGGTGGGCCGCTCGACGTGCGGTTCAGCGTCGACGCCTCGGCACCGGCCCCGGCACCACCGGTCGTCATCGACGACCCCGTGCGGGCGATCGCGCCCCCGCCTGCGGCGGCGCCGAACCCGCCGGCGCGGGTCGAGGGACCGCTACGCGAGAAGTACACGTTCGACCATTTCGTGATCGGCGCATCGAACCGTTTCGCGCACGCGGCCGCACTGGCGGTCGCAGAGGCGCCAGGGCAGGCCTACAACCCCCTCTTCATCTACGGGCCCACCGGCCTGGGGAAAACGCACCTGCTCCAGGCGATCGGGCACTACGTGAGGTCGTCGCTGCCGCACCTGCGGGCGAGGTACGTCACATCCGAGGCGTTCATGAACGAATTCATCGCCGATTTGCAGGAGAAACGCCTCGAGCAGTTCAAGGCGCGGTACCGGACGTACGACGTTCTCCTCGTCGATGACGTCCAGTTCCTGGGGGGAAAGGATCGCTCCCAGGAGGAGTTTTTCCACACCTTCAACAGCGTGCACGAGTCCGGCGGGCAGATGGTGCTCTCCTCCGACCGGCCTCCCCGCGACATCCATCAGCTCGAGGAGCGCCTGCGGTCGCGCTTCGAGTGGGGGCTCATCACCGACGTCCGGCCGCCGGATCTGGAGACGCGGATCGCCATCCTGCGCAAGAAGGCCGACCGCGAGGGAATCCGGCTGACGCAACCGGAGGTGCTGGCGGCGATCGCGCAGCGCATCCAGACCAACATCCGCGAGCTGGAAGGTGCCTTCACCCGGGTCGTCGCGTTCGCGTCGCTGAACGGCGTGCCGGTGACCGAGGACCTCGTCCGCGAGGTGCTCCGCGACCAGTATCCCGAGGGTGCGCGGCCGGTGACGCTCGAGCAGATCCAGAAGGTCGTGGCCGACGCGTTCAACGTGACCGTGGCCGACCTCAAGGGCGACCGCCGGACCCAGCAGTTCGTCTACCCGCGCCAGCTCGCCATGTACCTGTGCCGCGACCTGACCGACCTCTCCCTGCCGAAGATCGGCGAGAAGTTCGGCGGTCGCGACCACACCACCGTGCACTACGCCGTCACCAAGATCAGCCGCCTCATCACCGAGGACCGCCAGGCCTACAGCCTGATGCAGGACCTCACGGCGAGCATCCGCCGCGTCTGACGCGGCCCGCACCGGCCCGCCGGCGTCGTCCCAGGCGCTCTCCCCAGGCCTGTGCACTCCGCCCATCGATGGGCGGTCCATCCCCAGGTTGCGGTGGTCAGAGCACCGCAGCCTCCACCGCCGGCGGGGAACCCGGGGACGGTCATCCCCGGTCACTGCACAGGCCCGTGGTGCCGTGAACCGGCATGCCGACCGGGATCGCCGGACAATCCCACGGACCCACACCCCCTACTACGAGGACTGGTGTAATTACACTACTTCAGTCTTGAAGATCACTTGCCAGACCGAACACCTGGCCGACCGGCTCGCCCAGGCCGCCAGGGCCACATCGACGCGGGCCAGTATCCAGGTCGCCTCCGGCGTCCGCATCACCGCCGGCTCCGGCGAGGAACCGTGCGAGCTCGCCGCGACGGATCTCGAGCTGTCGCTGCGGGTGCCGCTCGACGCCGAGGTCGAGGAGCCCGGTGTCGTCGTGGTGCCGGCCCGGGTCGCCCAGGAGATCGTGCGGATGCTCCGCACGGACCGCGTCACCCTCGCCAGCGATCCGGCCGGCGGCCGGATCAGGATCACCTCGGGCAGCGGTGAGTACTCGCTGCACACCCATCCGGTCGAGGACTTCCCGCGGCTGCCGGAGATCGATCCGGAACGCCTCTTCGACATCGACCGGGACGGGTTCACGAGCACCGTCGATCGCGTCATCCGCGCCGCCTCCCGTGACGAGTCGCGACCCGTGCTCACCGGCGTCCTGCTGCAGGTGGAGCCAGGCCGCGTGACCGCGGCGGCCACCGACTCGTACCGCCTGGCGGTGAAGGAGTCCGTCGTCGAGGTGCAGGTGCCCGAGGCGCTGGAGGCGATCGTCCCGGCACGGGCCCTCCAGGAGCTGGCGCGGCTCTCCGCGGGCTCCACGGGTGCGATCGCGTGCAACTTCGATCGCAACCAGGTCGCCTTCGGGGTCGACGGCACGTGGCTCACGGCGCGTCGCATCGAGGGGCAGTTCCCGAACTTCCGGTCGTTGCGGCCCGAGGGCTTCGAGCACGAGGTGCGGCTGCCCCGCGACGAGCTGGCCGAGATCGTGAAGCGCGTCGGCGTCTTCGCCCGCAACAACGCTCCGCTGCGGTTCTCGTTCAGCCCGGGCGAGCTGGCGGTGTCGGCGCAGACGCCCGACGTCGGCGAGGCCCGCGAGACGATGCCGGTCTCGTTCGGGGGCGAGCTGTTCGAGATCGGCTTCAACCCCGAGTTCGTCCGCGACGGCATCGATGCGGCCGCCTCCGATGACGTGGTGCTGCGGCTCATCAACCCGCTCCGGCCGGCGCTGCTCTCAGGTCCCGAGGACGACTTCTGGTACCTGATCATGCCGATCCGGCTGACCTGACGCCGCCGGACGCCGCGTGCGGGTCGACGCGATCCGGCTCCAGGGGTTTCGCTGCTACCCGGCTGCCGAAGCCGCGCTCGCGCCCGGTGTGACCGCGGTCGTCGGGCCCAACGGCGCCGGCAAGACGAGCCTCATCGAGGCGGTGCACCTGGCGTGCCAGGGCTACTCGCCGCGGACGGCGTCCGATCACCAGTGCATCCGCGAGGGGTCGCCGTTCGCCCGCGTGGAGGTGGAGGGCGAAACGCGAGGGGCGCGCCACGTGTTCACGGCCGTGCTCGCCCCGGGCGTCCCCCGCCGGCTCACCCGCGATGGCGGCGCGCTCCGCTCGCGCCTCGATCTCGACGCGTGGTGGGCGTGCCTCGTGTTCCTCCCCGATCGCCTGGCCGTCGTGAAGCGGGCGCCCGCAGTGCGGCGGGCGTACCTCGACCGCGCCGCGGGTCGCTTCGACCCGCTGCACGTGGCTGCGGTCGCGGGCTATGCCAGGGCGCTGGCGCAGCGCAACGCGCTCCTTCGCCGCATCAGGGCGGGCGCCGTGCCGGCCGACTCCCTCGACGTGTGGGACGCCCAGCTGGCCGAGCAGGGAGCGGCCGTCGTCCGCGGACGCGAGGCCGTCATCGCCCGCGTCGGCCCGCTCTTCGCCGATCGGCTCGTCGCACTGGGAGGCTCGCCGGGTGCGGCCATCGCCTACCGGCCGCGCTGCGACGGCGACGAGGCGGCCATCGGCGCCGAGTTGCTGCGGCGCCGCGCCCGCGACATCGAACGGGCCCTGACGACGACCGGGCCGCACCTCGATGACGTGGTGTTCGTCGAGCAGGCCCGCGAGGTGCGAAGTCACGGCTCGCAGGGCGAGCAGCGGTCGGCCGTCCTCGCGCTGCTGCTGGCCGAGGCGGCCGCGCTCGCGGAGGCCCGTGGCGAGCGACCGGTGCTGCTGCTCGACGATGTCCTGTCCGAGCTCGACCGGAACCGCCGGGCGCGCCTCGTGCATGCCGTCCGCGAGCATGGCCAGGCGGTGATCACCGCCACCGACGAGTCGCACCTGCCCGAACCCCCCGACGCCGTCGTCCACGTCGCGGCCGGCGCGATCACCGGGTCGCCGTAGTACGCTCGGCGCGTGAAACGGTCTGGCCGCCCAACGCGCATCGGCGAGTTGCTGGGCGAGAGTCTCCCTGCGGAGCCGGCGGGGCGGGGCGCACTCCTGGCGATCGTGCGGGCGTGGCCCGAGGTCGTCGGGGAGGTCATCTCCCACCACGCATGGCCGGCCAGGATGGCGAGCGGCGCACTGGTCGTCCACGCAGAGTCCTCCGTCTGGGTGACCGAGCTGCAGCTGCTGGCGGAGCCCATGGCGGTGCGGTTGCGGGCCGCGACCGGGGGCGACGTTCCGGCCGCCCTGCGCTTCGTCGTGGGACCCGTGCCCGACCGCGGTGAGCCGGCGCCCGATCGTGCGTCGCCGCCCGTTTCGGACGCCACGCGTCGCCGCGCCGCGTCGCTCGCCGCGCCGATCCGGGACGAGGAGTTGCGAGCCGCTGCGCAGGCCGCCATCGGCGCGGTCCTCGCCCGCAGCGAATCGACCTAACGATGCGGGTTTGCGGGCGGTTCCGGCCGGGGACTCTGGTACCATGCCCGTGGGAGCAATCCGGCCTCCGCGACGCGGTGAGGGCCGGCTCCCGTCTTGGCTCCCAACCAGAGGCGGCTCTTGGCTGACACCGAGTACGGCGCAAAGGACATCACCGTCCTCGAAGGTCTCGAGGCGGTCCGGCGCCGACCCGGCATGTACATCGGTACCACCGGGCCGCGCGGCTTGCACCATCTGGCCTGGGAGGTTCTCGACAACAGCGTCGACGAGGCGCTGGCCGGGCGCTGCGATCGCATCGTCATGACGCTCAACCCGGACGGTTCCGTGACCGTCACGGACAATGGCGCCGGCATTCCCGTCGGCATCGTCGAGGGCACCGGCCTGTCGGCCGTCGAGGTGGTCATGACGAAGCTGCACGCCGGCGGCAAGTTCGGCGGCGACGGCTACAAGGTCTCGGGCGGCCTCCACGGGGTCGGCATCTCGGTCGTGAACGCGCTCTCCGAGCGGTTGCACGTGGTCGTCCGCCGCGACGGCGGCGTCTTCGAGCAGCGTTTCGCGCGTGGCGAACCCGACCACGAGCTGAGTCGCGTGGGCGACCAGGACGGCCCGAGCGGCACGACCATCACGTTCCTCCCCGACCTCGAGATCTTCGAGGACGGCCGGTTCGACTACGACGTGCTCGCCCAGCGCATGCGCGAGATGGCCTTCCTCACCGCGGGCCTCGAGCTCGTGCTCGTCGACCGCCGCGGCGGCGAGCGCACCGACAGCTGGCGGTACGAGGGCGGGATCGGCGAGTACGTGCGGCACATCAACTCGGCGAAGGATCCCGCGCACGACAAGATCATCCAGTTCTCGACCGATACCGAGGAGGGTGCGGTCGAGGTCGCTCTGCAGTGGAACTCGAGCTACCAGCCGGCGGTGTTCTCGTTCGCCAACAACATCAACACCCACGAGGGCGGCAGCCACCTGACCGGGTTCAAGGCCGCCCTCACGTCCACGCTCAACCGGTACGCCCGCGACCAGGGCGTGCTCAAGGAGAAGGACGAGAACCTGTCCGGCGACGACGTCCTCGAGGGCCTGGCCGCGATCGTCTCGGTCAAGCTCCGCGAGCCGCAGTTCGAGGGCCAGACCAAGACGAAGCTCGGCAACCCGTTCATGGCCGGCCTCGTGCAGAAGGCGACGAACGAGAAGCTGGCCGAGTTCCTCGAGGAGAACCCCACCGACGGCAGGGCCATCGTGACCAAGGCGGCTCAGGCCGCGCGCGCCCGGCTGGCGGCGCGCAAGGCGCGCGAGACGGCCCGCAAGAACGCGCTCGGCGGCGGCGCACTGCCAGGCAAGCTCGCCGACTGCCGGTCCCGCGACCCCGCGCGGTCGGAGCTGTTCCTGGTCGAGGGCAACTCGGCCGGCGGATCCGCCAACGACGGGCGCGACTCGGAGTTCCAGGCCATCCTGCCGCTGCGGGGCAAGATCCTGAACGTCGAGAAGGCGCGCATCGACCGCGTCTTCGGCAACGCGGAGGTGCAGGCGATGGTGACCGCCATCGGCACCGGGACGGGCGAGGACTTCGACCTGGATCGCGCCCGCTACCACCGGATCGTGGTGATGACGGATGCGGACGTCGACGGCGCGCACATCCGCACCCTCATCCTCACGTTCCTGTTCCGCCACATGCAGGGCCTGATCGATGCGGGGTACGTCTACATCGCGATGCCGCCGCTCTACCGGGTCAAGGCGGGCCGCTCGCAGATGTACGTGCAATCCGAGGGCGAGCTCGAGGACTGGGTGATCGGCGAGCGGATCGGCGGAATCGCTGCGACCGCTCCCGACGGGTCCGTCGTCGACATCGACCTGGACCGCTTCCGGCTCATGTCGCGGGCTCTGCGGGAGGCCGAGGGCTGGCTCGGCCGGCTGCGCGCCGAGCACGGCGCCGGTGTCGTCGAGTACATCCGCGACCACGGCCTGATCGGCCGGGGGATCCAGTCGCTCGACGACCTGGCCGCGTTCCTGCTCGGTGCTGCTCAGGCCGATACGACGCATTCCTCCGAGCTCGTGGTGCGCGACGACGACCACGGTTCGGCCCTGATCCGCCTCACCGAGCGAACCAGCGGCACCGTCCAGACGGTCGCGGTGCCCGTCTCGCTCTTCCGGTCGGAGGCCTTCGGCCGGCTGGAGCGCATCCACTCGCGGCTCGCCGAGCAGCTCGGCGAGGGCCCGTTCATGGTCCGCGCGGGCAAGAAGGAGCGGGTGGCGACGACCTACGGTGCACTTCGCGAGGCGGTGCTGGCATTCGCCAAGGACGGGATCGAGATCAACCGGTTCAAGGGCCTCGGGGAGATGAACCCGGAGCAGCTCTGGGAGACGACGATGGACCCCCGCACCCGCACGATGCAGCAGGTGACGATGGACGACGCGCAGGCCTCCGACGAGCTGTTCTCGCTGCTGATGGGCGACCGCGTCGAGCCGCGCCGGGAGTTCATCGAATCGAACGCCCGCGAGGTGAAGTCGCTCGATGTCTGACCTGACCGATCTCGACGATCTCGGCGGCGGCAACATCGAGCCGCGCGAGCTCTCCGACGAGATGCGCGCGTCGTACCTCGACTACGCGATGAGCGTGATCGTCGGCCGCGCCCTGCCAGATGTCCGGGACGGGCTCAAGCCGGTCCACCGCCGCGTGCTGTTCGCCATGGACGAGGCCGGCCTCCAGCCCACGCGGCCCTACGTCAAGTGCGCGTCCGTGGTGGGCGACACCATGGGCAGGTTCCACCCGCACGGCGACCAGGCCATCTACGACACGCTCGTGCGGCTCGCCCAGACGTTCTCGTCGCGGTACCCGCTGGTGGACGGCCAGGGGAACTTCGGCAACGTCGACGGGTACCCGGCCGCCGCGATGCGGTACACGGAATGCCGCCTGACGCCCCTCGCGCGCGAGGTCCTGCGCGATCTCGATCCGAACATCGTCGACTTCGGGCCCAACTACGACGGTTCGCGCCAGCAGCCCCTCGTGCTGCCCTCGCGGATCCCGAACCTGCTGGTGAACGGCTCGACGGGCATCGCCGTGGGCATGGCCACGAACGTACCGCCGCACAACCTCGGCGAGACCATCGATGCCGTGATCGCGATGATCGACGACCCCGACATCACCGTCGAGGGCCTCATGGAGCACCTGCCGGGCCCGGACTTCCCGACCGGCGGCATCATCATGGGCCGGTCCGGCATCCACGAGGCGTACGTGACGGGCCGGGGTCGGATCCGCGTACGCGCGCGCACCGAGGTCGAGGAGCTCGACAACGGGCGCATGGCCATCGTCATCACCGAGCTCCCGTACATGGTGCGCAAGGGCGGCGACGACGGCGTGATCGCGCGGATCGCAGAGCTCGTATCGGACGGCACGATCTCGGAGATCACGCGCGAGGACGGCATCGTCGATCTCTCCGGCAAGGGGCGCGGCGCCGGCGGCATGCGGCTCGAGCTGCGCCTGAAGAAGGATGCGATTCCCTCCGTCGTGCTGAGCAAGCTGTTCAAGCACACGCCGCTGCAGTCGACGTTCGGCGCGAACATGGTGGCGCTGGTCGATGGCGTACCGCGCACGCTCGGGCTCCGCGAGATCCTCCAGTACTACGTCGCCCATCAGAAGGATGTCGTCACCCGCCGCACCCAGCTCGAGCTGCGCAAGGCCGAGACCCGGGCGCACATCCTCGAGGGCTACCTGGTCGCGCTCGACAACCTCGACGCGGTGATCGCGCTGATCCGCGTGTCGGCCGACGCCGAGGCCGCCCGCGAGGGCCTGATGAGCCACTTCGGGCTGTCCGAGGAGCAGGCGCAGGCCATCCTCGACCTCCGCCTGCAGCGCCTCACCAGTCTCGGCCAGGACGAGATCCGCGAGGAACACGGCGAGCTGACGACCCGCATCGCCGAGCTGCGCGCGATCCTCGGGGACGAGGCGCGGGTGTACGGGTTGATCCGCGAGGAGCTCTCCGAGATCCGCGCCCAGTACGCCGATCAGCGGCGCACGCAGATCGAGGACGTCGAGGGCGAGATCGACGTCGAGGCCCTGATCGCCGACGAGCCGATGGTCATCTCCATCAGCCGCGACTCCTACGCCAAGCGCGTCCCCCTCGACGAGTACCGGCTTCAGGGCCGCGGGGGCGTCGGTGTGCGCGGGATGGCGCTGAAGGAAGACGACCCCATCGAGCACCTGTTCGTCGCCTCGGCGCATGACTTCCTGCTGTTCTTCACGTCGGTCGGCAAGGTCTACCGCCGGAAGATCTGGCAGCTCCCGGTCGGCGGCCGCGACGGCCGCGGCCGGGCCCTGCAGAACCTGCTGCCGCTGGCCGAGGGCGAGACGGTGATGGCGGTGTTCCGCACGCGCGACTACTCCGAGGGCCAGTACCTGGTCTTCGCGACCCGGCACGGGGTCGTCAAGAAGACGGCGCTCGCCGCCTACAACACGCCGCTCAAGGAGCTCGGGATCATCGCGCTGGTGATCCGCGAGGATGACGCGCTCGTCGACGTGCGGCTCGCCAACGACGGCGATCGGATCATGATGGTGAGCCGCATGGGCTCCTGCGTGTCGTTCCTCGATCGCGACGTGCGGGCGATGGGGCGCGCGGCCAGCGGCGTCCGCGGCATGCTGCTGCGGTCCGGCGACGAGGTGATCGCGATGCGCGTGCCCCGCGACGGCGACGACCTGCTGGTCGTCACGGAGTTCGGGTACGGCAAGCGCACGCCGGTCGACGAGTACCCGGTCAAGGGCCGTGGCACCATGGGCGTCCTGACCGTCGATCGCTCCGCCATCAAGCGCCGTGGCCTGCTGGTGGGGGCGCTCACCGTGTCGAACCAGGACGAGCTGATGGTCATCACCGCCAACGGCATCGTCACCCGCCAGGCGATCTCCGAGATCCGCCAGACCGGCCGCGCGACACAGGGCGTCATCGTCCAGAAGGTCCGCGAGGAGGACGACCGCATCGCGGCGATCGCGATGATCCGCGACCCGGGCGAAGTCCCCGACCTCGAACTCGACGCCGGCCCCGGCCCGGAGACGCCGTCGCCCGTTTGAGGCTGAGCCTGGGCCGGGCCTCAGCCGGCGCTCTGGGAGGGCGCCGGCACGACCTGCTCGGCGGTCCTCCCGCGGAACTCGCGCACCGCGGTGATGGCGGCCGACAGCGACAGTCCCCGGTCCTTGGCCTGCTTGATCAGGAGCACCGTCTCGACGGCGTCGAGATCGTAGACCCGCTGCTTGCGGCCGTGGGTCGGGATGTCCGCCTTCTGCGTCCAGTAGTCGAGCTGCATCTTCGAGATGCCCGCGACGTGGCAGACCTGCCCGAGCGTCAACTCGAGCCCCAGCAGGTGGTCGCGAACGTCGACGGGCTCGAGCAGGTCGGCATTGGACACCATTCCCGCGAAGCTACCACGCCGCGAATGCCACGTAAAGGCTGGCGATCCAGGCTTCGGCACTCTGATGGCGAATCGAGTGGCAGTTTGCCGACTCCCCGGGTAGGGTTGGACTCTGAGGACCACCAAGACCGCCCCATGTCGAGAGTACGACTGATCCGATGGGCGGCCGTGCCGGTCGCCCTCTGCGCCGCCGCGGCGGCCGCAGCACCCGCCCAGGCGGCCGGGTCGGTTCGCCGTGCCCACGTGCCGCTGGCCACGCGGGCCCCGGCGGCGCTCGGGAGCTGGCGCGTCGCGCGTTCCGTCAGGATCGTGGGCGGCTTCCGGCTGGTCGGCGTTCACTGGCGCGGCGATCCACTCGTCGCCATCGAGGCGCGGGTCCGCGTCGACGGCCGCCATTTCGGTGCGTGGTTCGCGCTCGACCCCGCCGATGCCCCGTCGCCGGCGGAACGGGCGCCCGGCGCCGTCCACGCCACCGAGGGCGCATGGGTCGGCCGGGCCTCGATCGTGCAGGTGCGATCCCGCGGGCGCGTCACGTCCCTCCAGGTGATCGGAGTCGATCCAGGCCCATCGAGTGCCGCCCGCCTCACGGCTGCCACCTCGGCCGCACCGGCCCAGCCGCCCATCATCCTGCGCCACGCCTGGGGCGCGGACGAGGGGATCCGCCGCCACGCGCCGAGGTTCTCGCCGCTCGTGACGACGGCGTTCGTCCATCACACGGCGACCCCGAACGGGTACAGCGCCGCCGACTCCGCCGCCATCGTCCGCAGCATCTACCTGTACCACGTCCGCGGCAACGGCTGGGACGACATCGGGTACAACTTCCTCGTCGACCGCTTCGGACGCGTCTTCGAAGGGCGCTACGGCGGGATCGTCCAGAACGTGATCGGTGCGCACACGGGCGGGTTCAACCGCAACAGCTTCGGCGTTGCGATGATCGGCGACTTCAACTCCGTCCCGCCACCGACGGTGGCCATCCGCAGCCTCGAGCGGCTGCTCGCCTGGCGTCTGGACGTGGCCCACGCCGATCCAGCGGGTCGCCCGCTGCTCACCTCGCTCGGGAACGAGCGCTATGCCAGTGGCCGGAACGTCCGCTTCAACGCCATCTCCGGCCATCGGGACGCCGGCCTCACCGACTGCCCGGGCTCGCGTCTCTACTCCCTTCTCCCGGCCATCCGGCGAGCCGTCGGGACGATCGGGGGACTGAAGATCTACAGCCCGGTGCTGAACCCAGCCACGATCCAGATGACCGGGGGCGCGCCGCGGCCCGTCACCTTCACGGCGCGGGTCTCGAAGGTCGCCCACTGGCGCGTGGTCGTGTCCACGACCGCCGGCGTCGAGATCGCCTCGGTGCGCGGCACCGGGACCGACGTCCGCGCGACCTGGAACGGCAGGGTGGCATCCGGCGGCCCGCTTCCGCCCGTCTCCTCGCTGCGATGGAGCATCCAGGCGACGCGCGCCGCCGCCGCCGCCCTGCCGGCCGCGGGTCCGTTCGCCGTCGGCGCGCCGCTTCCCGTCGTGGCCTCCGTGACCGCCCGTCCGTCCGTCCTGACGCCCGACGGCGACGGTCATGCCGATACGGGCGCCGTGGGCTTCTCGCTGTCGGCGCCGGCGTCGGTCACCGTCCAGGTCGAGACGACCGCGGGCGCGCCCGTCGTCGTGCTGCAGTCGGCGACGGCGACGGTCGCCGGCGCCTACTCGGTGGCGTGGAACGCCACGGGCAGCGGCGGAACGACCGTCCCGAGCGGTCACTACCGCTACGTCGTCACGGCCGCGCCGACCGCGGGTGGCGCCACCGGGCGGTCGGTCGCGGCGGTCGACGTGCGACACCAGGTGAGCGGCTTCACTGCCACTGCCGCGATCTCGCCGAACGGCGACGGGGTCGCGGACACCGCCGAGCTCGACTTCGCCCGGGCCGAGGCCGGCGACGCGTCGATCCGCCTGCTGGCGGCCGGCAAGGTCGTCGCGACCATCGCCCGTCTCTACGGCCAGGCGCCGGGGGCTTTCCACTTCTCGTGGGCCGGCGCGGGTGCCGCGGACGGCTCCTATCAGCTGCAGGTGTTCGCAGCGGGCGCCGGCGGGGCACTCGACCTCAGGCAGCCGCTCGCGATCGACACGCACGGCCCCGTGCTGGCCGTCACTCGCGTCCGCGCCAACGCGACGCGCGTCTCGACGGCCGTCAACGTGTCCGAGGGATCCGCGGTCCAGGTCAGGATCGGAGCGAGGACCGTCAAGACCGTCACGGTGGTCGGGCGGAGCCAGATCCGCATCTCCCTCACCCGCGCTTCGCTCGGCAGCCGCCGGACGATCACGCTGGTCGCCACCGACCGGCTGGGCAACGTCGGCCGGGCGATCCGCGTCCGCGTGCTCTGATCAGCCGCCGCCGACGCTGACGACCTCGCCCGCGTCGAAGGACTGCTCTCCCCCGGCGGTCTCGAGCAGGAGGCGGCCGCGGAGGTCGACTCCGCGGCTCGTGCCGGCCACGGTCTCCGATCCCAGCGCGAGCGTCAGGCCCCGTCCGGCGAGATCGTCGAGGTCGCGGTAGCGATCGACGAGGGCCGCGAAGCCCCGCTCCTCGAAGGCGAGGTATGCCGCCTCGATCTGCGCGATCACACGGTAGAGAAGCTCGAGCCGGTCGACCGGCCCGCCGAGCTCCATCAGCAGCGACGTCGCCTCCAGGCGATCGGTCGGCGGGGCGGCGGTGGCGGGCATGTTCACGTTGATACCGACCCCGAGGATCACGTAGGGGTCCGTGCCCGCCGGGGTCTCGAGCTCGGCGATCAGCCCGGCGATCTTGCTTCCACCCACCACCACGTCGTTCGGCCAGCGCACCCGCGCTGCCACCGGGAGGGCCTCCGCCACGGCCGTGGCGGCGACCAGCGTGATGGGCGAGAGGGCGTCCAGGGGCGTACGCGGACGCAGCAGAAGCGAGAACATGAGCGCCTGGCCGGGATGGTCGTGCCACGTCCGTCCGCGTCGACCCCGGCCTGCCGTCTGGTGATCGGTGACGGCGATGAACCCTTCCGGAGCGCCCGCCCCGGCTTCGCGGACGACGTCCTGGGTCGAGGGGCAATCGCCGAGCAACGCCGCGACCCGGCCGAAGCAAGGGGCCCGCCTGGCAATGGACGGTGCGGCCACGCGGCTACAATAGCCGCCCGATGCGCCGCAGCCGACACGTCACCGTCGACCTCGCCGCTCGCCGTCCGGGAAACGGGCTCGACCGATCATCCCTCTCCGACGTCGTGCTGATCGCCCGCTCTCGTCAGGGTGACGCCGCCGCCCTCGACGCGCTCGTCGCCCGCCACCTGCCGCTGATCGAGCGACTGGCACGACGACGGTTCCGCGATCCGGAGGACGCCCGCGATGCGACGCAGGAGGCCCTCGCGCGCTTCGTGAAGCACCTCTCGACCTTTCGCGGCGAGTCGCAGTTCTCCACCTGGCTCCACCGGCTGGTGTTCAACGCCTGCGTCGACCATGGCCGCCAGGTCGATCGACGCCGCCGGGCGGAGGTTCCGGACATCGATGGTGCCGGTGCGGATGCCGGCGCCGAGGACGACGGTTTCGGGCGCGCCGACCGGCCGGAGCTTCTGGTGCACCTGGCCGCACTCTCGCTGGCGCAGCGGCGCGCGATCGTCCTGAAGGACGTGCTCGCGTTGCGCTACGAGGACGTCGCGCGGGTGATGGATCTCCCGGTCGGCACGGTCAAGTGCCACGCGCACCGCGGCCGCAAGCGCCTCGCCCCGCACTTCCGGCGGCCGGCGTGACCTTCCGCGCGCCCCTCGACGCCGCGGCCATCGAGGCGATCATCCCGCATCGCGCGCCGTTCCGGTTCGTCGACGAGATCGTGGAACTGGACCCGGGGGTACGGGCGGTCGGCCGCCTCGCCATCACCGGTGAGGAGTGGTTCCTGGCCGGCCACTTCCCCGGCAACCCGATCGTTCCCGGGGTGATCATGACCGAGGCGGCGGCCCAGACCGCCGCAGTCTGCGCCCTCACCCACCCCGATCACCAGGGCAAGTTCGGCGTGTTCGCCGCGATCGACGACCTGCGGTTCAGCCGGCTCGTCCGGCCGGGCGACGTGCTCGACATGGAGATCGTGGTGGAGCGCCTGCGAGGTCGCCTCGGCCGCGTGCGCGCCACGATCCGGGTCGGCGACGAGCTGGCCGTGTCCGGTGCGCTCACGTTCGGCCTCTTGGACGAGGCGCCCGCGTGATCGGCGTCCTGCAGTCCCGGCTCGGGCTGGTGTCCGTCGGCGCGGCCGTGCCCGACAGGATCGTCACCAACGACGAGATCTCGCAACGCGTCGACACGACGGACGAGTGGATCGCGGCCCGCACGGGCATCCGCGAACGGCGGGTCTCGGGCCCCGACGAGTACGCCTCCGACCTCGCCGTGCGAGCCGCAGAGATCGCGATCGACCGCTCGGGCCTGGCGCCAGCCGAAATCGATCTCGTCATGACGGCGACCACGTCGCCCGACGCGTACTTCCCGTCGGTTGCGGCGCTGGTGGCCGATCGGGTCGGCGCGCACTCGGCGGCGGCGAGCGACATCTCGGCTGCGTGCAGCGGCTTCGTCTACGCGCTGGTCACGGCCGCTGCGCAGATCCACGCGGGCCTCGCCGAGCATGCGCTGGTCATCGGCTCGGACACGCTTTCGAAGCTGCTGGACTGGGATGACCGCGGCACCTGCATCCTCTTCGGCGACGGCGCCGGTGCGGCCGTGCTGTCGGCGTCGGTGCTCGAGGCGAACCCGTTCGGGGTCGAGCTCGGTGCCGACGGCTCGCGGGCCGACGACCTCTTCGTCCGTGCGCTGCGGGGCGGTGGCGTGATCGAGATGAACGGTCGCGAGGTGTTCAAGTTCGCCACTCGGGTGATGGTCGACTCCGTGCAGCGGGTGCTGGCCGCGTGCGAGATCTCGATCGACGATGTCGACTGGTTCATCCCGCACCAGGCCAACATCCGCATCATCGACCATGCCGTGAAGCGCCTCGGCGCCGATCCGGCCCGCGTGCTGACGAATCTCGATCGGTACGGCAACACCTCCGCCGCGTCCATCCCGCTGGTCCTCGACGAGGCGTGGAGCGACGGCAGGCTCCGGCGGGGAGACAAGATCCTCATGGTGGGGTTCGGAGGCGGGCTGACGTGGGGTGCCTGCCTCGTCCAGTGGGCCGGCGTGCAGCGCGCGCAGGAAGGGGTGTAGACGTGGGCAAGGTGGCCTTTTGCTTTCCGGGGCAGGGTTCGCAGGAGGTCGGCATGGGAGCCGCGATGGCGGCATCGTCGCCGGCCGCGAGGGCGGTCTTCGACCGCGCCTCGGAGACGCTCGGCTTCGATCTGGCCGCCATCTGCTTCGACGGACCCCTCGATCGGCTCAGCTCGACCGATGTCACCCAGCCGGCGCTCATCGCGACCTCCATCGCCTGTCTCGCCGCCGTCCGCGAGCGCGGCCACTCGGCGGACTTCGTCGTCGGCCACTCGGTTGGCGAGTACGCTGCCCTGGTGGCAGCCGGATCGCTCGGGGAGGCCGACGCGATCCGCCTGGTGCGGGAGCGGGGTCTCGCCATGGCCGAGGCAGCCGCCGAGTCGCCGGGCGCGATGGCGGCCGTGATCGGACTGCCCGACGCCGAGGTCGAGCGGCTCTGTGCCGAGATCGAGGGAGTCTGGCCGGCCAACTACAACTGTCCCGGCCAGCTGGTCGTGTCCGGCACGGAGTCGGGCGTGGCTGCGCTGATCGAGGCCGCGACGGCTGCCGGTGCACGGCGCGCGGTACGACTCAAGGTCTCCGGCGGGTTCCACTCGCCGCTGACGGAGTCGGCAGAGCGCCGCCTCCGGCCGGTGCTCGAGGCGACGAGCTTCGCCGAGCCCGCGACGCCGTTCCTGTCCACGGTGACCTGCCATCTCGAGAGCGCTCGCCACATCGTCCCCGTCCTCGTCCGGCAGCTGACCGCCCCGGTCAAGTTCACGCAGTCCGTCGAGGAACTCGTCCGCCGTGGCGTGACGAGGTTCGTCGAGCTGGGCTCCGGCACGGTCCTGTCCGGTCTGGTGCGACGCATCGACAAGGGCGTCCAGGCCGTGTCGGTGCCGACGCCCGACGCCATCGCGCAACTGGAGGCCCTCGGTGCGTGAGCTCGAGGGCCGTGTCACGCTCGTCACCGGAGCGTCCCGCGGCATAGGCCGGGCGATCGCGCTCGAGCTGGGCCTCGCCGGCGCGCGCGTCGGCGTCAACTACGCGGCACGGGCCGACGCGGCCGAGGAGGTAGTGTCCGCCATCCGGGACGCGGGAGGGGACGCGACGCCGATTCCCGGCGACGTCCGGGACGCGGAGCAGGCCGCGGCCCTGGTGGAAGAGGTCGAGCGGGCCTTCGGCGACGACCTCTACAACGTTGTCTGCAACGCCGGCATCACCCGCGACAATCTGATGGCGCGGATCGGCGAGGACGACTGGCGCGACGTGATCGACGTCAACCTCGGCGGGACGTTCTGGGTGCTGAAGGCCGCGAGCCGGAAGCTGCTGCGCAAGCGCCGCGGCGCGATCGTGACGATGTCGAGCGTGGTCGGCGTGCACGGCAACGCGGGCCAGACCAACTACGCCGCCTCGAAGGGGGGCGTCATCGCGCTCACCAAGGCCCTGGCCAAGGAGGTCGGGTCGCGCGGTATCCGTGTCAACTGCATCGCTCCCGGGTACATCAGCACCGAGCTCACCGACGTGCTCGACGACTCCCAGCGCAACGCGATCCTCCAGGCGACGCCACTGGGACGGCTCGGCGATCCGGATGATGTCGCGAGGGTGACGCGGTTCCTGCTCTCGGACGCGGCGGCCTACATCACGGGGGCCGTGCTCCCGGTCGACGGCGGCATGGGCATGTGATGGAGCGCCGGCGCGTCGTCATCACGGGCATCGGCGCCCTCAACGGCGTCGGCAGCGGTATCCCGGATTTCACGGAGGGCCTGCGCGCGGGCCGATCGGGCGGGGCGACGATCACGCTCTGGGATCCGAGCGAGTCGCCGGTGCGGATCGCGTGCGAGGTCAAGGGGTTCGACCCGGAGACGGTGCTCGACCGCAAGACGGTCCGCCGCACCGACCGCTTCGCGCAGCTCGCCGTCGCCGCCGCGCGCGAGGCCGTCGCTGCCTCGCGGCTCGAGATCGCGCCCGAAGCGGAGCGCATCGGCGCCTCGATCGGCAGCGGCATCGGCGGGCTCAACACGCTCTACGACGCGCACAAGCACCTGTTCTCCCGCGGTCTCGACCGGTTCTCGCCCTTCTGGGTGCCGTCGCTGATCCCGAACATGGGCGCGGCCTTCGTCTCGATGGAGCTCGGGACCCGCGGACCGCTGGTGGCGAGCTGCACCGCCTGCGCCGCGAGCTCGATGGCCGTCGGCGATGCCGCCATGTACATCCGCCAGGGGATGGCCGACGTGATGCTCGCCGGCGGCTCGGAGGCCGCCGTGACACCCATGGGCATCGGCGGGTTCCACGGCATGCGGGCGATGTCGACCCGCAACGACGACCCGGCGGGCGCGAGCCGGCCGTTCGACGCCGGCCGCGATGGCCTCGTCATGGGCGAGGGGGCGGCGGTGCTCGTGCTCGAGGAGCTCGAGCACGCGCGAGCCCGTGGCGCGACGATCCTCGCCGAGCTGACGGGCTACGGTCTCAGCTCGGATGCGCTCCACGTCACCGAACCCGACCCGACCGGCGAGAACCCGGCCAGGGCGATCACCATGGCGCTAGCCGATGCGGGCCGTTCGCCCGCCGACGTCGACTACGTGAACGCGCACGGGACATCCACCCCGGTCGGAGACGCGGCGGAGACGAGGGTCCTCAAGCGCGTCTTCGGGGACGAGTTGGCCCACCGGGTGCCCGTCTCCTCGACGAAGTCGATGACCGGGCACATGCTCGGCGCTGCAGGGGCGACGGAGGCCGTGATCTGCGTGATCGCCATCAACGAGGGTTTCCTGCCGCCGACGATCAACCAGGAGACGCCCGACCCGGAGTGCGACCTCGACTATGTCCCGAACGTCTCGCGACCGCTCGCCGTGGACGTCGCGATCTCGAACGGCTTCGGGTTCGGCGGCCACAACGCCTGCCTGGTGATCGAGCGCTTCTCGAACTAGGCCTCCAGGCTGAGAGCGCGCGGCCGCGTGAGCCGCTCGCGCCGAGAATGGCTAGACTCCGGCGTCTGGGTGCAACGCCGGCCGGCGCGGTGTGCGTCCAACGTTGCAGATCGTGGCCGAGATCTCCGTCGACATCCAGCGCGAGCCGGACGAACCGGCGCCCGACGGCGCCGCGAGGCATCCGAACACCTGCCCGTCCTGTCGCTCGCACTACCGCGACGACGAGCTGGCCGCCGCCCTGCGGGTGTGCCGGCAGTGCGGGTACCACTTCCCGGTGGGCGCGGTCATGCGCATCGCCCAGCTATGCGACGCGGGCTCGTTCGTCGAGGCCGCCGCCGACCTGCGCTCGGCCGACCCGCTGGTGTTCGTCGACCTGCGGCCGTACGCCGACCGCCTGACGGATGCCGAGCTCGCCACCGGCCTCGGCGACGCCGTGGTGATCGGAACGGGCGCGATCGACGGGCAGCGGTGCGCGCTGGCCGTGATGGACTTCGGCTTTCTCGGCGGGTCGATGGGGTCGGTCGTGGGCGAGAAGTTCGCCGAGGCGGCCGACCTGGCCTGCGCGCGTGGCATTCCCCTGATCTCCGTCGCCGCATCGGGTGGGGCGCGAATGCAGGAGAACATCCTGGCGCTGATGCAGATGGCGAAGACGGTCGTGGCCGTGGATCAGGTTCGCGATGCCGGCCTGCCGTACATCTCGATCTGCGCGCACCCGACCACGGGCGGCGTGATCGCCTCGTTCGCCGCCCTCGGCGATGTGAACCTGGCCGAGCCGGGAGCGCTGATGTCCTTCGCCGGCCCGCGGGTCGTCCAGCAGACGACCCGCGAGGAGCTGCCCGAGGACTTCGGCCTGGCGGAGGCGAACCTGCGGCTCGGTCACGTCGATGCCGTGGTTGCCCGGCCCGAGCTTCGCGGGACGGTGGCGCGGCTCCTGAAGATCCTCGCGCCGGCGGCCTCGCCGGCATCCGGTACGACGGCGGACACCCACGACGGCCTGCCGACGGCGTCGCTGTGGGGACGCGTTGCCGGATGGTTTGGGAGGGGCGATGGTAAGGGTCACTGAGGAGGTGCGGCGCCTGCGCCGCCGCTTCCAGGAGCGCCAGGAGGAGTCGGCGGTGTGGGACGCCGTCGACCTCGCGCGTCACCAGGAACGACCGTACACGCTCGACTACGCCGGACGGCTGTTCACGGACATGTTCGAGCTCCACGGCGATCGGGCGTTCGGTGACGACGCCGCCATCGTGGCCGGCGTCGCCCGCTATCACGACTCCCCGGTGGTCTTCATCGGCCACCAGAAGGGCCGGGATCTGGCCGAGCGGACGCATCGCAACTTCGGCATGGCCCGGCCGGAGGGCTACCGCAAGGGCATCCGCGCGATGGAGCTCGCCGATCACCTGGGTGTGCCGGTCATCACGTTCGTCGACACGCCGGGCGCCTATCCGGGCGCCGGTGCCGAGGAGCGGGGTCAGGCCGGGATGATCGCGCGGTCGATCCTGTCCATGGCGCGGCTGCAGGTGCCGGTCGTGGCCTGCGTGATCGGCGAGGGCGGTTCGGGCGGTGCGCTCGCTCTCGCCGTCGGCGACCGGGTGTTGATGCAGGAGAACGCCATCTACAGCGTCATCTCGCCGGAGGGCTGCGCGTCGATCCTGTGGAAGGACGCGACCCAGAAGAAGAAGGCTGCGCTCGCCTTCCGGCCCACCGCCCGCGCGTGCCTCGACCTCGGCGTCATCGACGTGATCGTGCCCGAGGGCTCGGGCGGCGCCCACCGCGACCACGACCGGGCGGCGCACCATCTCGACGAGGCGATCCAGACCGCGTTGGGCGAGCTCGGGACACTGCCGCCCCGTCAGCGCCGGCTGGCGCGGCGGGCGAAGTTCCGCGCCATGGGCGTGTGGGGCACCGCCGAGGGCGACGGCGAGCCGGTGGTCGCGCTCAGCGCACCGGAAGCGGACGCAACCTGAGCGCGGGCATCGCCTGGGCGGTCACCCAATCCCGTCCCACCCCGCTCGGACCGTAGGCGATGCCGCCATCGGCGGCCTGGTGCGACCGGAGAAACGCGAGGCCCCGGCGGTCCGTGTGGCCGCACGCAGCGTACGCCTGCACGACCCACGCGGTCGACTGGCTGTTCGAGGGTTGCGCCGCGGCGTAGGGGAAGCCGCCGTCGCGGTTGCGCAGCCGGCGCAGGAACGCGAACCCGCGGCGGACGGGTGATCGGGAGCACGAGTAGCCGGCAGCCCGCAGGGCTTCGATGCCCGCGGCCGTCATGTCGGCCTGCCCGCCTTCGGGGAAGAAGTCCCAGCCGCCCCGGGAGGACTGGTCGCGGAGGACCTGCACCATCACGGCGTGCGGGACGCGTCGTCCGAGCGATCGCAGGGCGAGGATGCCGAAGATCGACGAGTTGGTCAGCGCGGAGGTGGCGTAGTACCCGCCATGCCGCATGGCGGCGAGGTCGCGCAGCAGGTCCCGCCCGCCGAACGAGCGCGCGCTGCGGCCGCCGGCGACGGCCGCCATGATGCCCAGCTCGAGGTCGGTGCCGGCGACGAGCTCTCCGGCGTGCGTGGCCAGGCAGCCGGCAGCGCGCCGTGACGACGTGCCATGCCCGCCGGACTTCAGGGCGATCGCGGCCCAGCCGGTCGTCTGCCAGGTGCCGATGCAGCCCCCCGGTGCCTGCAGCGACTCGAGGTACACGGCGGCCTTCCCGGCCGGGGATGCGCTGACGACCGCCGGGAAGCCCGCGAGCAAGAGGATGGCCAGGGCGAGGTGCTTCACGGGAGTCCCTCCAGGGGTACGAGTTCGTAGCGCAGCCGCCGGGCGTATCGCCGCAGCAGACGGACGAGCGCGGGACCGGCCGCGCCGAGCAGGATCACGTTGCAGATCGCATGGGCGAGGTCGAAGGGAATGCCGCGGGCGTGGACCGCGAGGAACGCCGAGAGGTTCAGGGCCGGCCCGAACGCCGCCAGCTGGTAGACGTCCATGATGGCGCCGAAGGCCATTCCCCAGATCGCCCCGAACACCATCAGCGCCATGCGACGTTCGAGCAGCGGCGCCAGCCACCCGGCGCTCGCGCCGACCAGGCCCCAGCAGAGCATCTGCCAGGGCGTCCACGGTCCCTGACCGAGGAACGCGTTGGACACGAGCGCGGCCGTCGCGCCGACGGCGGCCCCCGCCCGCGGGCCGAGCGCGATCCCGGCCACGATCGCGATGGCGGTGACGGGCTGGGCGGACGGGATCGCGGCGAACAGCACGCGCCCGGCTGCCGCGGCCCCGGCGAGGGTCGCCACCAGCGCGATCTCCCGCGTGCCGCCGCTGCCGCGCTCCCAGCCGACGATGCCGAGGGCGATCGCGACGACGCCGGTGACGATCACGAGTTCGGCACCGGTCATGCCACGTGCACCCGTACGCGTCCGCTCACGAGCCGGCGGTCGCGAAGCTCCAGCGCGCGCGCACCGCACGCCGCGGCGAAGCTGCGGTCGTGCGTCGCCACCAGCACGGCGCCCCCTCGCGTGGCGCGCGCGCGAAGCAGGCCGGCGAGCTCGACGCGACGGGCCGGATCCATCCCTCGGGTCGGCTCATCCAGGAGCAGCACCTCGGGATCGCGGGCCATCGCCGCGGCCAGCGCCACCCGCTCGCGCTGGCCGGCGGACAGGTCGAACGGGTGGCGTCCGGCCACCTCGGACAGGCCCAGCAAGACGAGCGTCTCGGCCGATCCGACCTCGTCGGCGACGGTCGACCGCAGCAGGTACCGGCCGGGGTCCTGCGGCACGAGCGCGATGGCGGGATGGCGTTGCTCCGCGGGGTGCGAGGTGACGTCGACGCCGTGGTGGTGGACCGCGCCGGTGAGCGGCCGGTCGAGACCCGCGAGCACGCGCAGCAGCGTCGTCTTGCCGGCGCCGTTGGCACCGTGCAGTGCAACGACCTCACCCGCCCGCAGCGTGAGCGCCGCGTTTTCGACGCCGCCGGTGCCACGACGCGCCGTGAGGGCGACCGTCTCGAGCAGGGCAGGGCCCGGTTCGGTAACGGCCGCGGCGGGGACGCGGACGGGGCGATACGCGTCGATCGCGCCGTTCTCCACGCCGATGATGCGGCCGGCGACGGCGGCGAAGCGATCGACGCGATGCTCTGCAACGACGACGGCGACACCCTGCGATGCGAGATCGCGGAGGACCGCGACCAGCCGGTCCGCCGCCTCGTCGTCGAGCTGCGACGTCGGCTCGTCGAGCAGCAGGAGCGATGGGCGGGGCGCGAGCACGCCCGCCAGCGCGACCCGCTGAAGCTCCCCGCCCGAGATCGCGTCGAGGGTCCTACCTGCCAGGTGCCGGGCGCCCACGGTGTCAAGCGCGTCGAGCGCGGCCGGCCGGATCGCATGTCGAGGCCACGCCCGGTTCTCGAGGCCGAAGGCGACGTCGCGCACGACGTCGCGATAGACGCCCTGGGCCTCGGCGTCCTGGAATGCGATGCCGGCGAATCCGCGCCGCGACACGCGGCCTTCCAGCCGGCCGCCGTGGAACTGGGGTACGAGCCCGGCCAGCGCGCGCAGCAACGTCGTCTTGCCGCCGCCGGACGGTCCGGCGAGCACCACCAACTCGCCCTCGAGGCATGCGAACGACACGTCGCGGAGCGCCGGTTCCGTGCCGCCGGGGTAGGTGTACGTCACCCGCTCGGCCCGGGCGGCGATCACGTGCGATCCCGGAACAGGCTGGCCGCGGCGAGCCCCACCGCGAGGGTACTGGAGGCGAGCAGCCAGGCCGCGGCCGTGACCGTTGTCATCGTCGGGTACCAGCCGAACGGAGCCACCCCGCCGATCGAGGCCGCCGCGAGCACGGCCGCCGCCACCCCGGTCGCCGTCGCCAGCCGCTCGCGGATGGTCAGGCGAGGCTCGGGGATGGCCGTGCGCGCGCCCTCGCCGTAGCCTCGCGCGGCCATGGCCTCGGCGTGATCCATACCCCGCTCGAGGGCCGAGGCCGTGAGCGGTTCCAGCAGACCCGCGTAGCCATGCAGCCGGGCCCGGCGGCTGCCGGTCACCATGCCACGGAGACGCGCGGCCTCGTCGATGGACTGCGCGTCCCGGCGCAGGGCCGGCAGCATCCTCGCGGCCAGCGCCACCGTCAGCGCCGACCTGGGAGCCACCCGCGATACCGCGGCCGCCAGCCGGTCGCGATCGACGATGCCGAGGAAGGCGCCGCACAGCAGCGTCGTGGCCGCGATCCGGGTGCCCATGGCGAGGCCGTACGCAACCTCCTCGAGCGTGACCTGCAGGTCGAGGAGCGGCAGTGATGGCCCGTCGAACAGGATCAGGTCGCCCTGGCTCGAGACCAGCGGATTCAGCAGCGCTACGCTCAGCCCGGTCACCACGGCGACCGTTGCGAAGAGCCGCCACGGAGCCCGCGAGACCGCCAGCAGCGCGATCGCGGCTGCCAGGCAGGCCGCCAGCACCACCGGGTCGTTGGTCGAGAACGCGACCACGCCGAGTCCACCGTGCACCAGCACGGCCGGCAGCGGTGCGACCCCGGCCCTCACCCTCCGCCTCCGTACGCCAGCGGCTCGCCGGCGGCGCCGAAGACCACGGCGTAGCGGTGCGCCAGCACCCCGGGGTCGGCCGCGATGCGCTTCGCCGCCGCTGTCGCGGCGGAGGCATCGAGCCCTGCCACCACCAGCGTGGCGCACGAGCCGTCGAGCACGGCTGCGGCGACTGCCCGGCCGCCGCCGACCGTCCGCGGCGCCTGGGCTGCCGCGTCCCAGATGCGCACGGTGTCTCCGTCGATCCATGCCGTCAGCCCGGACGCCTGGGGAGCCCGCTCGGCCGACGGCCAGGCCGGGGCCTGGCGATCGATGTCCGCCTCGGCGCCGATCAGGACCCGGCAGGGGCCTGGCGTGGCCCCTGCCTTCAGGGGCTTCGGCCAGCCACCGACGACCACGGGGACGTGGGCGTAGTGGTTCCACCGCCGGAAGTCCCACCAGACGACGTCGCCGGCGTGGACGGTGGTGTCCGCCGCGCCGCTGCCGGCCTCGATCCCGTTCACGAAGTAGAGCCAGTCCTCCGCGCGCCCGAGCGAGCCCTCGCGACCGTCGATCGACTCCACGAACCGCCCGCCGTAGCGCGTCGTGACGGTCGTGATCGCCTGGAGCGCGGCCATCACCGTCTGGGCCGGCGCCACCTTCGCGTCCCGCAGCACCGTCGCTCCGTACCCGGCGGTGACGACCATCCGCGCCGTCGGTGCCGTCTCCGAGGCCGGTGCCGCCTTCAGCCGGCGCTCACCACACGCCGTCACCGCGACGCCGGCAGCGCAGAGCAGGATGACGGCGCGCCGCAGCACTAGGCACCGGGCACGGTGATGCGCTGCGAGGAGATCGATCCCGCGAGCCAGGCCCGGGTGCGGAACCGCCCCGCCACCCGGATCACGATGTTGCCGCGGGCGTCGGCCACGTACCGGCGCCCGGCGACCCGGAGGTGGGCGCCGGCGCCCGGGACGGCGCCGGTCTCGTCGACCCGGGTCACGTGCAGCACCGCGCGGCGGCGACGGCGCGTCACCAGGTTCAGGTCGAGGAACGACGGGCCGGGCCTGGTGAAGTCGGGGTCGAGCACCCAGACGACCTCGTCGCCGCGGTGGATCGTGGTCTGATCGGCGCCGGCGGTCGCGGCCGCGTCGTTGACGAAGAGCTCCCAGAACCCTGCGGTCGGGTCGGGCGTGACGCCGCCGATGCCGGTCACGTACCCGCCGAACGAGCTGACGTGCACGCCGACGGCGAGGTCGTGCACGGCCGCGACGGCGACCAGTTGCCCCATCACGGTGTCGGCGGGCAGCACCTGGACGGTGCCGGTGTCGTCGACGTAGGACCTGGCGGCCCCGGACAGCTCCGGGACGGGCCCGATCAGGTCCGCGGTGGCGGTCATCACGCGCACGGTCGCGCGGGCGGCGGACGCCGCCGGGACGGCGATCAGCAGCGCCGCCAGGACGGTGCTGCACAGCCGGATCGGCTTCATGGTGCCTCCTGCTCCTCGAGGGGGTCTTGGTATCGGGAGGCGGGTGTTCTGACTCGGGGCGGACTCGCGGCGCATCTGCGCCGGCCAACCGATCTCCCTTCCCAGCTATCAGCCAGTGGGCGGCCCGAAGGACCGGCGACCGGTTGGACGCCCCTCACAGCGGCGGGACCGCGCCGGCATTGCACCGGGCTTCCCCCTTACGCGCAGCGAGAGCGACCTCCGCGGTCCAGCCTAGCAGCGGTCGCACATGCCGTCGAACAGCACCAGCGCGCCCGCCTTCGAGAGCGGCTCGTTGAGGTTGCCGCACTTCGGCGACTGCACGCACGACGGGCAGCCGTCCGTGCACGGGCAGTCCCGCACGACGTCCCGCGCGTCGCCCACCAGGTCCTCGAACCGCCGGAAGCCGAGCCGCGTCAGGCCGATCCCGCCGGGGTGCCCGTCGTAGATGAAGATGGTCGGCCGGGCCGTGGCGGGGTGCAGGTTGGTGGACAGCCCGCCGATGTCCCAGCGGTCGCACATGGCGTGCAGCGGCAGCACCGAGATGAGCGCGTGCTCGGCGGCGTGCAGCGCTCCGAGCCGGTCGTCGCAGGCTCGGGTGAGATCGTCGGGAACGGTGAACCAGAGTCCCTGGGTCGCGAACGTGTCCGCCGGCAGATCGAGGTCGGTGCTCGACAGCACCTCGTGCCGCGGGAGTGCCTTGCGCTGGTAGGCGAGCACCTGCTCGGTCACGGCCAGGTCGCCGAATGCGAGCGGGACGCCGCAGGACCACCGCTGCTCGAGCGGGCGGTCGATGTCGGTCGCCGTGGCGGACCTCACCTGGGTGTACCACGCCTCGTCGAAGGGCCGGACGCGCGCCACGCGGCGGTCGAGATCGAGGCCGGAGACGAGGTAGGACTCGCCGAGGTGCAGGTACACGGCGCCCTCGTGGACCGTATGGCACGCCCGGCTGCGTTCGACCGTGCCGAGCACCTGACCGGTTTCCTCCTGCACGATCACCACGTGATCGGTCGATGACGACCGCAGCGCGATCTCGGCCGCCGGGAAGCTCCCCCGTGCCCACGCGATCCCCGCCGGGGTCACCCGCAGGTCGCCGTCCTCCGTCATCCGCAGGGCGGCGCTGTAGGCGCCGGGGCCGAGCGTCTCGTCGTCGGCCTCCGTGATGGGCGCCTCGAAGGCGGCGCAGGCGATGTGGGCCCGCCGGATCTCCGCACTGGCGTGGTCGAGGATGGCTGCCTCGACCGGTCGCCCGAACAGCTTGTCCGGATTGCGCAGGAAGTACTGGTCGAGCGCGTCCGGCGACGCGATCAGCATGGCGAGGCCAGCTCCCGACCGACCTGCCCGGCCCCACTGCTGGTGCAGGCTCGCCACCGTGCCCGGGAACCCGATCGAGATCGCGCAGTCGAGCAGGCCGATGTCGATCCCGAGCTCGAGGGCGTTGGTCGTCACGACTGCGCGCAGGTCGCCGTCGTTGAGCCGGCGCTCCAGCTCGCGGCGCTGCTCTGCCGTGTAGCCCGCGCGGTACGGGGCGATCGCGTCGCGGAAGTGCGGCGCGCGGGCCGTGATCGTCTCGCGCGCGATCCGCTGCACCACCTCGACCGTCCGCCGGGTACGGCCGAAGCAGATCACGCGCTGGTCGCGAGCCACCAGTTCGGCGACGAGCGCGGCCGCCTCCGCCAGCGCCGAGGCCCGCTGGCCCGTGTCGGGATCGAGCAGGGTCGGATTCCACAGCGCCGCGGTGCGAGCCGGCCGCGGCGCGCCGTCGCCCGTGACGATCTCGACCGGCGCGCCGATCAGCTCGCTCATGGCCTCCTCCGGGTTGGCCACGGTGGCCGACGCGAGCAGGAACTGCGGTTCGGCCCCGACTGCGGCGCAGAGCCGCCGCAGGCGCCGGATCACGTTCGCGACGTGGGAGCCGAACACGCCCCGGTACACGTGGGCCTCGTCGATGACGACGAACGCGAGGTTCGCCAGGACGTCGCCCCACCGATCGAGGTGCGGGCAGATGCCGACGTGGAGCATGTCGGGATTGGTGAGGATGAGGTTCGCGTGGCGCCGCGCCATTGCGCGCCCGCTCGCATCGACGTCACCGTCGTAGAGGGCCGGCCGGAGGGCCCGGCCGAGCCCGAGGTCGCGAAGACCCCGCGCCTGATCCTGCGCCAGGGCCTTGGTCGGCGACAGGTAGAACGCCCGGGCGTGGCGATCGTCCAGCAGCCGCTGGATCACCGGCAGGGCATAGGCCAGCGTCTTGCCGCTCGCCGTGCCGGTCACGACGCCGGCGTTCGCGCCGTCCCGGGCGCGCTCCCACATCGCCGCCTGGTGCGGGTAGAGGGTGGTGATGCCACGGCCGACCAGCCCCGACCAGAGCCGCGGATCGAGGTCCGGGGGCAGCGGTACCGTGACGGCGCCCGACGGGTCGAACTCCTCCAGGTGGGCGAGGCGCGGCTCGTTCGGGGGCAGGCCCAGCGCCAGGACGTCCGCCCAGGGCCGCATCAGGCTCCGGGTCGCTCCGCCGCCGGGTACGCGCCGAGCACGACCAGCAGGGCGCTCCGGCGCTCGACGTCCTCCAGCGCCCGCGCCACCGTCGGCTCCTCGCGGTGCCCGTCCACGTCGAGGTAGAACTGGTAGCGCCACGGCTCGCCGGGCAGCGGGCGGGAGTGCAGCGAGACCATGTTCACGTCGTGGTAGCGGAACGGCTCGATCGCCTCGTGCAGCGCGCCGGGGCGGTGGGTGGTGACGAGGCGGAGGGCGGTGCGCCAGTGCACGCCGGACGTCATCGGCCGGATCGGGCCGCGCGAAACGGCGATGAACCGCGTGTAGTTCTCGGGGTGGTCGGAGATGTCCTCGCGCAGCACCTCGAGGCCGTAGCGCAGGGCCGCGCCCGGCGAGGCGATGGCGGCGAACGCGGGGTCGCCCGCCCTCGTGACCTCCTGGCAGGCGTCGGCGGTGGTGGTGCACGCGATCCGCTCGAAGCGGCCGTTCAGGAACCGGCGGCACTGTTCCAGCGCGACCGGGTGCGAGTAGATCCGCCGGATGCCCGCCTCGGTTGCGCCGGGGACGCTCGAGAGGCAGTGCGGGATGTGCAGGACGGCCTCGCCGCCGATCGGGAGCTCGCCGTCGGCGATGAGGTCGCACGTGTCCGCCACCAGGCCGGCGAGGGAGTTCTCGATCGGCAGGACGCCCGCCGCGGCGCGGCCGGCCCGGACGTCCGTGAAGACGTCCTCGAACGTCCCCGCCGAGTACAGGTCGGCGTCGGGGTAGAGCACGGCCGAGGCCTCCGCCGAGTAGGACCCGGCGGCGCCTGGATACGCGATGCGTGGACGGTGGACGTACGACATGGGCACTCGCTTTCGCACCCGGAAACGGCGCGGCCCCCGGGGCCGGAGCGCCGGGGGCCGCTGCGCGAACTCAACTGCCGCGCGTCAGCCTCCCGGCGGGGTAAAGAAGAAGAACCGGAAGACGGCGCGTGCCATCGCCAGCCAGCGTACCATGGCCCGCAGGGTGGGAGGCGAGTTCGATCTGATCGCTCGGCTGGCCGCTGTCGTCGGGCCTGCGAGCGGCGCGGTGCGGGTCGGGATCGGCGATGACGCGGCCGTGCTCGCCGGCGGTCTGGTGGCCAGCTGCGACCTGCTGGTCGAGGACGTGCACTTCCGGCTGGCGACCTCCTCGTTCGAGGACCTTGGCTGGAAGGCGCTGGCCGTGAACCTCTCCGACCTGGCCGCCATGGGGGCCGATCCGGTGTGCGCTCTGGTGGGCCTCGGTCTCCCGGCCGGGTTCGCCGACGCCGACGCCGAGGAGCTCTACCGCGGCCTCTACGACTGCGCCGCGACGTTCCGGTGCCCTGTCGCCGGCGGCGACGTCTCCCGCGCGCCCGTGCTGACGCTGGCCGTGACCGTGATCGGGCAGGCGCTCCGGCCGGTGCTGCGGTCGGGTGCCGACCCCGGCGACCTGCTGGTCGTCACGGGTGAACTGGGCGGCTCCGAAGCCGGGAGGATGCTCCTCGAGCGGGGCACCGCCCAGCCGTCGCTCGCCGATCGCCACCGGCGCCCGCAGCCTCGCCTGGCCGAGTCCCGGCGCCTGGCCGAGGTCGCGCACGCCATGCTCGACGTGTCCGACGGCGTGGCCTCCGATGCCCGGCGCCTGGCCGAGGCGAGCGGCGTGCGCGTGGTCGTGGATCTCGACCGGCTGCCGCTGCAGGCCGGCGTCGCCGACCTCGCCCGGGAGCTGGGCGTCGAGCCCGCCGTGTTCGCCGCCACCGGTGGCGAGGACTACGAGCTGCTCGCGGCCGTGGCCGCCGATGCCGTTCCCGGCGGTGTCACGATCATCGGGCGCATCGAGGCCGGCGAGGGTGTCGTGTTCGTGGGCGCCGGTGCCGAAGGGTCGCTGTCGGGCTGGGATCACCTGGCCTGATGCAGCTGCCGGTCGCAGACGGCATCGAGCCGGTACCGGCCGAGCGGCGCACGCTCGGGCTGATCGATCAGGGCACCCTCTGGGCGAACCTCGGCGTGTCGCTCGTGGGCGTTGTCACCGGCGCCGCGCTCGTGCCGGCGCTCGGGTTCTGGCGCGCTCTCGTCGTCGTCCTCGTCGGCGGTATCGTCGGCGGCCTGTTGCTGGGGGGCTCCGCCTACATGGGCGCCGCGACGGCACTGCCCGGCATGGCGATCTTGCGGCGCGCTCTCGGCATCCGCGGCTCGATGGTGCCGACGGTCCTCAACGTCGCCCAGCTCGTCGGCTGGAGCGCAGTGGAGGTGTGGACGGTCGCGTCCGCCGCCGAGCAGCTCATCGGTCGCGGTCCGAAGATCGCCTACTACGCGCTGGCCGGGGTGGCGGGCCTCGCTCTCGCGCTGGCCGGACCCCTCT
Source organism: uncultured Actinomycetes bacterium (assembly GCA_963779685.1). Classification (GTDB taxonomy): domain Bacteria; phylum Actinomycetota; class Thermoleophilia; order Gaiellales; family F1-60-MAGs149; genus CAVZZG01. Next base: position 203,857 of record CAVZZG010000002.1, on the reverse strand, counting down.
CCGTGGTGCGGCGCCTGCTGCGCCGCTACGTGACCCCGCTGCTGTTCGTGTCGCTCGCGTACCTGCTCGTCCGGCTCGGCGGCCGGGCCGACACGTCGGCCGTCGGCGACGGGAGCCTCACGACGCTCGCGGCGCTCGACATCGTGATCGCCTACAACGCCTCCTGGCTGCCCCTGGCCCCGGACTACACGCGGTTCTCGGCCCGGCCGTTCCGGGCCGCCGCCGGAGCGTCGTGCGGCTACTTCGCCGGTGCGACGCTCGTGTTCCTGGTCGGACTCGTGTCCGGTGGAATGGATCCGGTGGCGACCATGACCACCGTCGCGCTCGGCACCGCGGCCGCCGCCGTGCTGGTGGCGGACGAGTCGGAGAAGACCTTCGCGAACATCTACTCGACCGCGGTCTCCGCCCAGAACCTGCTGCCGCGCCTCTCCCAGCACGCGGCGGTGATCGTCATCGGCTCCGTGGCGACGGTGATCGCGTACACGCTCGACATGAACCGGTTCTTCGAGTTCCTCTACCTCGTGGGGTCGCTCTTCGTCCCGCTCTACGCCGCGGTCATGGCGGATCGGCTCCGCCCGCCCGCGCCGCTCGCCACGGGAGTGGCATGGGCCGTCGGCTTCGTCCTCTACCAGGCCATCCAGCCGAGCACGATCGGATTCCTGCGGCCGCTCCTCCCCGACCACCCGGTCGGCGGCGGGGCCCTGCCGGCGTCGCTGATCGCCTTCGCGGCGGCGTTCGCGATCCGCCTCCTGTGGCCCTCGCGGCGTCTGGCCGGCGCTACGGGATGAACTGGACGGTCTCGCCGACGTCGACGAGCTCGAAGAGCCGCTCGACGTCCGGGATGTGCATGCGGATGCACCCGTGCGATGCCGCGGTGCCGATCGAGGCGTCGTTCGGGGTACCGTGGATGCCGACCGCCGGCGCCGACGTGCCGATCCAGCGGGTGCCCAGCGGGTTCCCGGCCCCCGGCGGAATCGGCTCGAGACCCTTCGCCCACGGTGAGTTGGGCGGGATCCAGGTGGGGTTCTTGAGCTTCTCGGTGATCGCGAACGTGCCCGTCGGGGACGGGTACCGCGGCTGGCCGATGGCGATCGGGAACACCGCCACGAGCCGGCCGTCGCGGTAGGCCCGGAGGCGGAACTCGTGCTTGACGATCACCAGCTTGCCCTGCGTCTGGGCGAGCAGGGCCGGCCGCGCGATGCCGTCGGCCGCCATGGCGTGCCGTGCCTGGTACCGGCGCACCGCGGCCACGACCCGGCGGTCGTAGACCCGGTCCAGCCGGCGGTACGGCCAGGCGCCTTCCAGCCGGAGCCGTCTGGTCAGCGACACCACGTCGTTGCCGCGAGCGCCCGGCATCAGCGTCAGGCCGGGCGCGAGCGTCTCGGTCGAGTCGACGAGCAGCGATCGCGACACCTCCACCGCGTGGCCGCCGCGGTCGGCGACGCGCATGGCGATCTGGTGGAGGCCTTCGGGGAGATCGTGGAACCGCAGCTGGAAGCCGCCCTTGACGACGTCGGCGTGGAAGGAGTCGCCGTCTACCGTGACCGTGGCCACCAGCGGCGTGAGGTCGGTCACGGCCAGCGTCAGCACCGGCGATGCCGTGGCGCGGCTGACTGCGGGCCAGGCCGGTTCCGTGAGCACCGGGGGATCGGGGTCGTACCCGACCGTCCGCGTGAGGTTCCGCTCGTTGCCGGCGCGGTCTCGTGCGGTCAGGCGGATCGACGTGCGGCCGGGCGGGATGGGCAGCAGGACGCGGAACGTGCCGTCGGCACCGACCGTCTGCCGCGCACCGCCGCCGGGCCATGCGATCGCGACGCTCGCCCCGGGCTCCGACCGGCCGAGGAGCCATTGCGTGCTGGACCAGTGGTTGCCCGGCGTCAGGAACGTGATCGGCGGCGGACGCGTGTCGACGACGAAGGACCACGTGCGAGCGACTCGCCCGCCGAGCGGACCCGGGAGCTCGGCCTCGAGGTGAACGCTGTGGCGGCCCTCGGCCAGACCGCGCGCTGCCAGCACGACGGCATCGGTGCGGAGTTCCGGTACGACGGCCCTCCCGTCGACCGATGCGACGACCCGGCGCAGCCCCGTGCCGTTCCGCGCGGCGACGAGCAGCAGCGGCGAGGCGGACGTGACGGTTGCGCCCGCAGCGGGTGTCTCCACGCCGAGAGCCGGGCGCGTGACGACCGCGTACGCTCCGGCGCCGCCGGCGAGGGCGGACGCCGCGAGAGCCGCTCCGAGCGCAATGATGCGCCACGAGGCCATGCCTCAAGGTACTACGTCAGCGACGCGGAATGCCGCCCCGCGCCGCGCGAAGACGCAACTGGGGCACCCGCCAGGCGGCCTCGGCGACGATCCGGCGGGACATCTTCGACCCGCCGGCGACGCGGTCGGCGAAGGTGATCGGCACCTCGGCGACCTCGAAGCCGAGCAGGACCGCGCGGTAGGTCATCTCGATCTGGAACGCGTAGCCCTCCGCCGTCACGGCGTCGAGGTCGATGGTCTCGAGCACGGCGCGCCGGAAGCACTTGAACCCACCGGTCAGGTCGCGGACGCGGAGTCCGAGGATGGTTCGGGCATAGAGGCAGCCGCCTGCCGAGATGAAGCGCCGGGCGATGCCCCAGTTGCGGACGCCGCCGCCCGGCGTGTAGCGCGAGCCCAGGGCGACGTCCGCGCCGCCGTCGGCGGTCGCGGCGATCAGCGCCGGGAGCCGCTCGGGATCGTGCGAGAAATCGCAGTCCATCTCGAGCACGCGATCGTACGGTCGCTCGAGCGCCCACGCGAACCCTGCGAGGTACGCGCGGCCGAGTCCCTCCTTGCGCTGGCGGTGGAGGACGTGCAGCCACGGTCGCTCGGTCGCCAGGCGATCGGCGATGTCGCCGGTGCCGTCGGGCGAGTCGTCGTCGATCACCAGCACGTCCAGCCCGGGTTCGAGCGTCCGGACGCGCTGCAGCGCGTCGACCATCGCGGTCAGGTTCTCGCGCTCGTTGTAGGTCGGTAGGCAGACGAGCGCGGTCGGCATCGACGGCGTATGATGGCCGATCGTGCCGCTGCGCAACGCCGACGTCGCCGACCTCATCGACCGGCTGGGCGACCTCTACGAACTCGACGGCGCGGTGGTCTACCGCGTGATCGCCTACCGCAAGGCGGCGGCCCGCATGCGCGTGACCGCCGAGTCCGTCGACCGGCTCTCGAGCGAGGGCCGGCTGACGGAGCTGGCTGATGTCGGCGAGACGATCGCGGCGAAGGTCGAGGAGCTGCGCACCACCGGGGGGCTGGCCGCGCTCGATCGCCTCGAGGCCAAGTACCCGCCGGGGCTGGTCGACATCATGCGGCTGCCGGGCGTCGGCGCGAAGACCACGCGGAAGCTGCACGACGAGCTCGGCGTCGCCGGCATCGACGAGCTGCGCATCGCGTGCGAGGCGGGCCGGGTGCGCGATGTGCCGGGCCTGGGCGCGCGGGCCGAGGAGAAGATCCTCGCCGCGATCGCCGCGGGCGGGGGGCCGCGGAAGGGGGCGATCCTGCTCGACCGCGCGCTGGAACGTGCCGACGCGCTGCTTGCGGGTTTGCGCGCGCACCCCGCCTGCGTCGCGGCGTCGGAGGCGGGGTCGTTGCGCCGGCGCCGCGAGACCGTCGGCGATCTCGACCTGATCGCGTCGAGCGACGATCCGGTCGCCCTGCTCGCGGCGTTCTGCCGGCTGGACGAGGTCGCCGAGGTGACTGCCACGGGCGAGACGAAGGCCTCGATCCTGACTCACGACTCGATCCAGGTCGATCTCCGGGTGGTGCCGCCCGGGTCGTTCGGCAACCTGCTCCAGCACTTCACGGGCTCGAAGGCCCACAACGTGGCCATGCGCGAGGAGGCCGTGCAGCGCGGTCTCTCGATCTCGGAGTGGGGAGTCGAGGACACGGCCACCGGCGAGGTGTTCCGCACGGCCTCGGAGGACGAGGTGTACCGGCACCTCGGCTACCAGCCGATCCCGCCCGAGCTGCGGGAGAACGCCGGCGAGCTCGAGGCGGCGAGGGCCGGTTCGCTCCCGGTGCTGGTCGAGATCGCAGACATCCGCGGTGACCTCCACGCCCACACCACCGCCTCGGACGGCCACGACTCGATCCAGGGCATGGCGGCCGCCGCGATGGCCCGTGGCTACGGGTATCTCGCGATCACCGACCACTCCGCCGGCGTCGGCATGGGCATCGGTCTCGAGGCCGACGACATGCTCCGTCACGTCGAGCGCGTCCGTCGCTGCGCCGAGGGGCTCGCCGGGAGCGGCTTCGCGCTCCTCGCGGGGGCCGAGGTCGACGTCATGGCGGATGCGAGCCTGTACTACTCCGACGACGTGCTCGCCCAGTTCGACTGGGTCGTTGCGAGCGTGCACGTGGCCCAGCGGCAGGACCGCGACCGCATGACGGCCCGGCTGGTGGCAGCGGCGTCGCATCCGCTGGTCGACGTCATCGGGCATCCCTCCGGCCGCCAGCTTGGCGAGCGCGAGGCGTACGACTACGACCTCGAGGCCGTGATCGAGGCCTGCCTCCGGCACGGCACCTTCCTCGAGGTGAATGCGAACCCGCGCCGGCTCGACCTGCCGCCGCCCGCGATCCGGCTGGCGGCAGAGGCCGGGGTCGGGATCGTCATCTCGACGGATGCCCACCGCGTGGCGACGCTCGACTTCATCCGCTACGGCGTCGCGACGGCCCGGCGCGGATGGGCGACCGCCGACGCGATCGTCAACACGCGGCCCTGGGCCGAGGTCGACGCTAGGCGACGGCGAGGGGCGTGAGCTCCTCGTCCGCGTCCTGCGCCTGCCGGCGCAGCGTGCCGTCCTCGTCCACGATGTAGGCGCCGTTGCGCTGCGGCACCGGCGAGTACGCGTGGATCGTGATCGCGGGCGCGGCGGTCTCGCTGTACATGCGGTGGATGCAGCTCGCGTCGAGCGACAGGACGTCACCGGCGGCGAGCTCGTTGCGCGTGTTCGGCCGGCCGAGCGCAAGCCGCTCCTCGACGACGCTCCCCTCGACGACCGCGATCGCCGCCGCCGACACGTCGTGGTCGTGGAACCCGGTGTCCTGGCCCTCGAGCCAGCCGAGGATCCAGATGTCGACGTGGTCGGTGCGGGCGAGCTGGCGGTAGCCGCGGTGGTCCGCGCTGAACTGGACGAGCGGCCGCCAGGTCTCCTCGTCCGCCGCGAGGTTCCGGACGAGCGTGGCCAGCTCCTGCTCCGACAGCGTCCGATCCCCAGCGACACCGGGCAGTTTCACCGTAGACCACTCCTTGTGAACCGATTCACTGAACCGATTCACATTACACACTGCCCAACCCCTCTCTGTCAAGCGGGGCCGGGCCGGGTACCGTTCGCCGCGTGGTACAGCGGCCGAAACGTGCAACGATCCGCGAGCTCGCGGCCCATACGGGTCTCTCGCCGGCGGCGGTCAGCTACGCGCTGCGCGGAGTGCAGGTCTCGGCAGAGACGGTCGAGCGGGTCCGCGCCGCCGCGGCCGAGCTCGGCTACGAGGCCGATCCCATCGCCCGCGCCCTGCGCGGGGGTGTCACCGGCGTCGTCGGGCTGCTCGTCGGTAGCCTCGCCGACTTCTGGACGCAGGAGCTGGTCCACGCCGTGCAGCGGGAGTTGCGCGCCACCGACCGGCACATGCTCCTCACCGACGCCGACGGCCAGCCCGCGCTCGAGCTCGAGCTTGCCCGGAGGCTGGTCGACCACCGCGTCGACGGGCTGATCGTGGCGCCGGTCGGCCCTCCCGGGGACGGCTGGGAGGCGATCGCCCGGGACGTGCCGACCGTGACCCTGGGCGACCCGCTGGCCGGGGTCCAGACCGCCGGGGCGGTCGAGTTCGACAACGAGCGCGGCGTCGCCGACGTGCTGCAGCACCTCGCAGGCCTCGGCCACCGGCGCGTGGCCGTGCTCTCGTGGGCGCTCGCGACGGCTCCAGGGCGGCGCACCGAGCGCGCCGTCCGCAAGGTCGCGGCCGAGCTCGACATCACGTGCGAGCTCGTGCCGTGCGCCTACTCCCTGAACGGCTCCACGCCGCTCGCGGTCGATCTGCTCTCGTCGTCCGACCGCCCGAGCGCCGTCTTCTGCCTGTCGGATTCGATCGCCTACGGCGTCTACGCCGCGTGCGCCGAGCTGGGCCTGAGCATCCCGGGCGATGTCGCCGTCGCCGGATTCGACGACCACCCCATCTCCCGCCTGCTCGCGCCCCCGCTCACGAGCACGGCCTGGGGCGCCGAGCGCGTCGCCCAGGCCGCCACCGAGCTGCTCGTCGACGCCCTGGTCTCCGGCGTCGGCGGCCGTCGACGCACCATCTCCCCCGAGCTCCACGTGCGCGCCTCGACCGCCGGCGCCTGACTGCGCGCCGGGGCGGGCGTCAGAACGCGAACTGGGGCGGGGCGGCCTCGACCGGCCGCCCGTCGGTGGGCTTGAACTTCGCGCCCACGACGTAGATGACGGCCTCGGGGTGGTAGTTCGACGTGAAGCTGTCCTGCCGGATGATCTTCCCGTTGCGGCGGACGATGCGCTTGATGACGATCGAGAACCCGCGCACACCCTGTGTCTTCTGGATCTTCTCCTTCCCCTTCAGGGCCGGATTCCGGATGTAGCGGGGAAGGGGATCGACGTAGCCGAAGGGAGCGCCGGCCTGCTTCTCGACCTGGAGGCCGCGGGAGGTCGAGTACAGCGACACCGTCATCGTCGAGGCCGTCGCCGAGGCCCGGATCAGGACCGCGTACTGCGAGTCGTTCGTGAAGACCAGGTCCGGGCCACCGTCGGCGACGGTGGCGTCCATGCCCATCGCGTAGTGCGAGATGTACCACGCGTGGTTGATGCGGTGCTGGACCGGGAAGCCGGCGTAGAAGGCCGCGTCGAAGATCGTGGTCGCGACCTGGCAGACGCCGCCGCCGATCGACGGCAGCAGCAGGCCGCCGATGATGGCCTGGCCCTCCTTGAAGCCGCGCGCCGGTGTTCGCGGGCCGACGCGGCCGTTGAAGCTGAACACGCCCCCGGGCGGGATCACCTGGCGGTCGAGGATGTCGGCCATCAGGCGCACGTTGAAGATGCGGTTCGCGGACGAGGAGCCGAGGTCGGTCGTCACGGTCGAGATCTGCTGCCGGATCCCCATGACCCGCGCCTCGTCGGTGGTGCGCGATGGCGCCGCCCGCGTCACGGCCACCTCGGCCGATCGGCTGCCGCCCTCGGCCGCTGCCAGAATGGCGGCTCCCGTCGCAGCGACGTCGACCTCGCGGCCGTCCTTCGCCGGTACGACGCGCGCACGGTGGCCGTCGGTCGCCCAGGTGGCGTTCACTGCCGGACGCGTCACGCGGACGGCGTGAGGTGCGAGGACGGCGCGTAGCGCCGACGTATCGAACGCCAGTGCGTAGGCATTCGCGCCGTGGCGCACGCGCAGCACGGGCGCCAGCTGCTCGGGGTGGAGCGTCCCGCGCTTCTTGCCGTGCCAGGTGAGCGCGATCGGCCCGGCCAGCAGCGTGCGGGCGAGATCGGCGGTCTTGGTGGCCTCGTCGGTCGAGATCGCCGGCGCCGCGACGACGGGCGTGATCTCCAGGGCCGAGTCGCCCGCCAGGGCCGCTGCCGCGAGTCCGCGCAGCAGCGCGGCGGTGTCGTACTTGATCCCGTCCCTGGCCGGGACGACGGAGACCGTGCCGTCGGCGCTGACGACCGGCCGGGCGTCCTTGGGACGCCGCTCCACGGAAGCGAGCGGCGCCGGCAGGCCGACGGTGGATGGCAGGACGAAGACCGGTTCGATCGGGTACGACAGCAGGTACGGCACGAGCCGGCGGGGCCCGCCGCCGGCGGCGAACGCCCGGTCGAGCGTGCGCTCCACGTCGATCGTGACGCCGAGTCGCGCCGGCACGACCTCGGCCTCGACCGTTCCAGCACGCAGCAGCACCGGCTGGTCGAGCTCGCTGCCGAGATCGTTGATGAGCTTCGCCCGGGCTCCGTCCCGCGACATCCCGCTCACGTCGACCCCGCCGACCGATACACCCTGCGCGATCTCGCCGCGGGTCAGCAGCCACTGGCCGCCGAGGATGACGGGGACCGCGATGGCAGCGGCGAGCAATGCCGTGCGCGTTCGTCGCTGCCGGCGGAGTTGTCTCCTCGCCGCGGTGCGGAGGAGCGGGTCCTGGGTGTACTCGCGCGTTGCCATCGCCGGTGGGGCGGGGAAGGACCCCTAAGGGTACGAGATGGCGGCGTTCCAGGGCTCAGATCCCGCCGGAAGATACGATTACCTGGAATGAGCGCCCTTCCGGAGCGTCCGGTGGAGGAACGCCGACGGGATCCGCCGCTGGTGTGGGTGTCGACCGGCCGTCGTCTCGCGGCTGCCCGGGTCGGCCGCCGCTGGCGGGACGTCCGCGGCCCGTTGCTCGCGTCCGCGTCGCTCGCGCTCCTGCAGGCCGGCGTCGTGTACCTGGCCCTGCGCATCGTCCAGGAGCTCGGCCTCCCGCTGGAGCTGCTCGTGCCGATCGTCGCGGTGACGACCCTGGGGCTCGTGCTCTGGATGGGGCTCGTGCGTCATGCCTTCGGCGCCGTCGTACCGCTGGGCCAGGCCCCCGCGGCGCGCATCCTGGAGGCGGTCGAAGCCTGCCGGCCCGCGCTGCGTACGGGGTTCGGCGAGATGACCTGCCGGATCGTGGCCCACGAACTCCACGCCCGTCTCGGCTACGGCGCGGTCGCCGTCACCGATCGCGAGCACGTCGTGGCCCATGCCGGCCTCGCGGCCGACCACCACGGCGCCGGCACGCCGGCGCCGCCCGGCGCGGTGGGCGCGATGGCCGCGCACCGGGTGGCTCGCCTGCCGGTCGGCTGGGGCCATGGCTGCGACGGCCGCGATTGCCCGCTGCGCTCGGCGGTGGTGGCGCCGATCGATATCCGCGGCGACGTCATCGGGTCGGTGATCCTGTTCTCGGAGGGCGCCCTGAACGTCTCCGATCGCGACCGGGCGATCGCCGCGAGCGTGGCCGGCCTGCTCTCGACCGAGCTGGCCGCCGGCGAGGCCGAGGTGCACGTCAGGGCGACCGCGAGCGCCGAGCTGGCCGCGCTGCAGGCGCAGATCGAGCCGCACTTCCTGTTCAACGCGCTCAATACGATCGCCGCCTTCTGCCGCACCCGCCCGGACGAGGCCCGGCAGCTCGTGCTGTCGTTCGCCGACTACTGCCGGTCGTCGCTGCGGCGTCCCGCGTCGTTCGTGCACCTGGAGGACGAGCTCCGCCACGTCGACGCCTACCTCGCCCTCGAGACGGCCAGATTCGGCGACACGCTCGAGATCGAGCGCAGGATCGCGCCGTCGGCACTCGACGCGCAGGTCCCGCCGTTCCTGATCCAGCCGCTCGTGGAGAACTCCATCAAGCACGGCAAGACATCGCGGCCACTGCGGGTCACCATCCGTGCCGACGTGCGCTTCGGCCGGCTCCGGGTCTCCGTGCGCGACAACGGGCGCGGTATACCCGGCGACGTCATCGAGCGCGTGCTGGAGCGCGGCGTCGGCTCCGGAGCCGCCGGCCTCGGGCTGGCGTCGGTCGACCAGCGACTGCGTGCCCTCTACGGCGACGACGCGCGTCTGCGCATCGTGTCCTCGCCGCTGTTCGGGACCGTGGTGTCCGTCCTCGTCCCCGTCATTCCGCCGCACGCGTGAGCTCGCGTTGACGCTGCTGGCACTGATCGTCGACGACGAGGCGCCGGCGCGGGCCGAGCTCCGGTACCTGCTCGACCGCCAGGGCGGCGTCGAGGTCGTCGGCGAGGCCGCATCCGTCCGCGAGGCGCTGGCGCTCGCCTCGCGACTGTCCTACGACGTCGTCTTCCTGGACATCAACATGCCCGAGCTGAGCGGCATGGACGCGGCTCGCGAGATCTCCACCTGGCCGCAGCGGCCCGCGGTCGTGTTCGTCACCGCTCACGACGACCATGCCATCCAGGCCTTCTCGGTCGATGCCGTCGACTACCTCCTGAAGCCCGTCTCGGAGGACCGGCTCACCCGCTGCGTGCAGCGCGTCGCGGCGCTCCGCGGCGGCGAGACGACCCGGCGGCCCGGCCCGGAGCTGGCCCGGGTGCCGGTGACGCGTCGTGGCGAGACGCTCCTGATCGATCCGGACGACGTCCTCTACGCCGAGGCCGACGGCGATTACTGCTGGATCCACACCGATGGCGAGCGCCTGCTCTCGACGCAGTCCATGCGTGAGCTCGAGGACCACCTCCCCTCGACGATCTTCTTCCGGATCCACCGCTCGTGCCTGGTCAACCTGCGGCGCGTGGCGGCGCTGGAGCAGATCGCCCCCGGCCGCACCGGTGTCCGGCTGACCGACCCCGACGGGACCGTGCTCGAGGTCGCCCGGCGCCAGACGCGAGGGCTCAAACAGCACCTCGGCCTGCGCGCCTGAGCTCTTACAGACCCCGTAGCAGGTCGAGCAACCCCGCCGGGCCGTCGACCACGATCGCCGCCGCTGCCAGCAGCTCGGCGGGCGACTCTTCCGACCGCACCGCGATCGCCAGATCGGCCGCGAGGAGCGCCGGTACGTCGGTCGCGTCGTCGCCGGCATACAGCGATCGCCTCGTGCCCGATTCGCGAACCAGCCGCCGGACCGCCGTGCCCTTGTCGATGGCGACGGGCGGCAGCACCTCGAGGCTCATGCGGCCGTGCCGTAGCCGAAGCCCGAGCGCCTCGATGGCACCTGCGAGGGCGGCGAGCTCCTGCCCGGCGCGCGCCGGGTCGGGAGCCTCGCGGTAGTGGACGTTCAGCGCCACCCCCTTGTCCTCCACCCACGCCCCGACCGCCCCGGCGGCGGGGGCCAGCAGCGAGGCCGCCCGCGCGATCGCCGGCAGCCACGCGGCCGCCTCGGGTGCGAACCCGGCCGCGCCCTCGAGGCCGTGACAGCCGGCCAGCGCGATCCGCTCGTTGCCCACTAGCCGCCGCAGGTCCGCGAACCGGCGCCCTGACACGCAGCCGACGAGCCCGTAACGGCCGGCCAGACCGGCCAGCACGCGGTGGGTCTGTTCGGGGATCGCCGACAGCTCGGGATGCCGCACCACCGGCGCCAGCGTGCCGTCGACGTCGAGCAGGATCGCGCTGCCGGCCGGATCGGCCACGAACGGCGCGAGCAGGCCCACCCCGGCGGTCAGCGCCCGAGCTGGCGGTCGGCCTGGTGCTTGATCGTCTGCACGATGGCCGGGTCGCGCAGGGTGGTGGCATCGCCGAGCTCGCGACCCTCGGCCACGTCCTTCAGCAGCCGCCGCATGATCTTGCCGGAGCGCGTCTTCGGCAGGTCGGTGGTGAACAGGAGCATGCCCGGCCGCGCGAACTTGCCGATCTCCGTCGCCACGTGCGCCATCAGCGCCGTCCGGAGCTCCTCGTTCTGCTCGACGCCGTCCTTCGGGATCACGAAGACGCAGATCTGCTCGCCCTTGATGGCGTCGTGGGCGCCGATCGCGGCGGCTTCCGCGACCGCCGGATGCCCCACGAGGGCGGACTCCACCTCGGTGGTCGAGATGCGATGGCCGGCCACGTTGATGACGTCGTCGACACGGCCCATCAGCCAGAAGTCGCCCTGCGCGTCGCGCTTGGCGCCGTCGCCGGTGAAGTAGACGTCGCGGCCGAACCGGCTCCAGTAGGTCTGGACGAAGCGGTCGTCGTCGCCCCACAGGGTGCGCAGCATCGCCGGCCATGGCCGCTTCAACACGAGGTAGCCACCGCCTCCCAGCGGCACCTCGCTGCCCTGCTCGTCCACCACCGTCGCCAGGATCCCGGGCAGCGGGCGCGTTGCCGACCCGGGCTTCGTGGTCGTCACGCCGGGCAGGGGCGAGATCATGATCGAGCCGGTCTCGGTCTGCCACCAGGTGTCGACGATCGGGCACCGGCTCGCGCCGATGCGGCTGTGGTACCAGATCCAGGCCTCCGGGTTGATCGGCTCCCCGACCGAGCCGAGCAGGCGCAGGCTGGAGAGGTCGTGCCGGGCCACGTGGTCGTCACCGGCCTTGACGAAGGCCCGGATGGCCGTAGGGGCCGTGTAGTAGATCGTGACGCGGTGGCGCTCGACGATCTCCCAGTGGCGCGACCAGTCGGGGAATTCCGGCGTGCCCTCGTAGATGACCCCGGTCGTGTGGTTCGCGAGCGGCCCGTAGACAATGTAGCTGTGCCCGGTCACCCACCCGCAGTCGGCGGCGCACCAGTACACGTCGTCGGGCCGGATGTCGAACACCCACTTGTGCGTCATCACGCAGCCGAGCAGGTACCCGGCCGTGGTATGGCAGATCCCCTTGGGCTTGGCGGTGGTGCCGCTGGTGTAGAGCAGGTAGAGGACGTCCTCGGCCCCCATCGACTCCGGCTCGCAGCTCTCCGCCGCGGCGGCCAGCGCGTCGTGCCACCACACGTCGCGGCCGGGCGTCCACGCGACCTCGTTCTGGGTGCGGCGCACGACGAGCACGTGCTTGATCGACGGGCAGTCCGCGACGGCCTCGTCCGCCATGTCCTTGAGCGGCACCACCTGGCCGCGTCGCCAGGCGCCGTCGCAGGTGACCAGCGCCGTGCAGGCGGCGTCGTTGATGCGGTCGGCCAGCGCGTTCGCGGAGAACCCGCCGAAGACGACCGAGTGGGCCGCGCCGATGCGCGTGCAGGCGAGCATCGCGACGGGCAGTTCCGGGACCATGCCCATGTAGATCGCGACCCGGTCGCCGCGTTGCACCCCGAGGTCGCGCAGCGCGTTCGCGCACCGCTCCACGTCCGCGAGCAACTCGCTGTAGGAGATCCGGCGCTCCTCACCCGTCGGCTCACCGATCCAGATGTAAGCGATCTTGTCGCCGCCGCCGGCACGGACGTGCCGGTCGAGGCAGTTGTAGGAGACGTTCAACTCACCATCGGCGAACCACTTGTAGAACGGCGGGTCGGAGTCGTCGAGGACCTGCGTCGGCTCCTTGAACCAGGTCAGCTCGCTGAGCGCGTGGCCCTGCCAGAAGGCGCGGAAATCGGCCTCGGCCAGGTCGTAGATCGCCGTGTCGGAAACGCGCGCAGCAGCCGTGAACGCGGGCGGCGGCGGGAAGGTGCGGTTCTCCGCGAGCAGGGCCTCGATGGCCTGACTCATGTCGTCTCCTCTCGCAGTTCGATGTGTAGGCTACAGCGGCCCGGACCGGATCGCGACGACGGCCTCGCGCCAGGCGCCCGACGTCGGGTACCATCGGTGTAGGCCGATGCGCGCCGCGCCCCTCCCCTTTCTGGTCGCCATCGCCCTCGCGGCGACGGCAGCGCTGGCCCCGGCGGCCCAGGGCCCGCCGCTGCATCCGGTTGCACGCGCGTCCGCGCTGCTCGTCCAGATCGTGTCGCCGCAGGGACGCAGCGAGGTGCACGGGCAGGCGGCGTCCCGTCACGGCGTCGTGACCCGATCGGCCTCCCTCTCCATCCCGGCCGACGGGTCGCTGGTCACCGTGAAAGACGGCTCGGAGACCGCCGCTGCGGCCACGGGCGCCCGGCGGGCATCGGCGCGAGCAGCCGCCGGTCTCGCCGAGGTCGCGATGCTCGGTGGCCTGATCAAGGCAACCGGTGTCCGGGTGACCGCTACCGCGACCGCCGACGGCGTCGCGTCCGATGGCGCGGGTCAGACCCGCTTCGCCACCCTCGAGATCGCGGGCAAGGCGGTCGCGCCACGCCCCGAGCAGGTGATCCGGCTGGCCGGCATCGGCACGCTCACGGTCGCCGAGTCGGTCGACGCGCTCCGCATGCCGGGTGGCCACCGCGGGTTCGAGGTCGCCCTGCATCTCCGTCTGCACAAGGCGTTCGGCGCCTATCCGGCCGGCACCGAGGTCCTGGTGGGCTACGCCGAGGCCGGAGCGGCTGCGCCGGCACCGCCGCCCGTGGTGCCCGCTCTCGTGGTGCCGGCACCCAGCAACGGCGACGCCGCGGGCCACGACACGTCGCGGGCCGAGCTGCCCCCGCCCGGCGGGTTCACCCGCACGCCCCCGATCAGCGATGCGGCTCGTGCCCAGCTGCTGTCGTCCGAGTACGTCTTCCCGGTCGTCGGCGGCGCGAAGTTCTCGGACGACTTCGGCGGTCCCCGCGCGGACACCGGGTTCCATCAGGGCATCGACCTCTTCGCGCCCGACGGGACGCCGCTCGTCGCCGTGCACGACGGAACCCTCTTCCTGGTGGGCTGGAACCGGCTCGGCGGCCGCCGGATCTGGCTCGACGACGGGCACGGCAACCTCTTCTACTACGCGCACCTGTCGGGCTTCGCGCCGATCGCCCAGGACGGCGCAGTCGTGCACGCCGGCGACGTGATCGGCTTCGCCGGCGACAGCGGCGACGCCCAGGGAACGCCGTTCCACCTGCACTTCGAGATCCACCCGGGCGGCGGCTGGGCCGTGCCGCCGCTGGCCTACGTCACGGCGTGGCTCGCCTCGACGCCCGGGATCAACCCGGCCGCGTCTCAGGCCGGAAGCTCGCCGGCACCCGCGCCGACGCCCGACGCCGTCACGGAGAGCGGATCGACCGACCTCGGCTCGGCGTCGGGCCTCGATGACGGGTCGATCGCGGCGGCCGTGGGCGGATCCCCGGAGGCGGGCGGCGCCGTGCCGCTACCGGACGCGGTGCAGGACGTCTCGACCTCGCTGGCGCCCGCCTTCCTCGGCACCAGGTAGGGCTCGCGTCACGTCTCCGCGGAGACGAAGACCGGCCGGTGGCCGGCCCTGAGGGCCGCCCACAGCGTCAGCGACCCGATCACGCCGAGAACGCCGGCGGTGCCGTAGGCCACGCGGGGGCCGAGCGCCGAGACCACGAAGCCTCCGACCACGAGCCCGACGCCGAGCGATCCCACCCAGGCCGCCTCCTGTGCCGCCAGCACCCGGCTCCGCACCTTGTCGGGTGTCGCCTGCTGCACGATCGTCTCCTCCGAGACGGAGGAGACGCTGTTCGTGGCGCCCGCGATCGCCATCCACGCCACGGCCACGGCGAGCGCCCCTGCGGTGCCGACGAACGCGATCGCGATGGCGGCGGCGAATGCCCCCCATACCAGGCTGCGCAGGCTGCCGAGCTTCCGGATCACGCGGGCGGCGAGGAGCGACCCGACGAGCCCGCCGGCGCCCCACCCGGAGGCGAGCAGGCCGTACCCGACCGGGCCGGCATCGAGCAGCCGGGCCAGCGGGAACTCGCTGACGATCACCATGCCGACGCCGACCAGGAAGATCGACCACGCGACCACCATCGAGCGCAGGAACGGGGTTGCCGCGACGAACCGGAAGCCGTCCATCATGCCGCCGGAGTCGCCGTCCGCTCGCGATCCCGTGAACCGCCCGTGCATGCTCGCGACCAGCGCGGCCGAGACCAGGAAGCTGATCGCGTTGGCCGAGAACGCGGCGCCGGGTCCGAGCCCGGCGATCAGGACGCCCCCCAGCACCGGGCCGGCGAGCCGGCCGATCGTCGATCCGGCGGAGACGAACCCGTTGGCCCAGGCCAGGTCGTCGGCCGGCGCGAGATTCGGTACCGCGGCCGACGACGCAGGCGCGAACGGCGCCTCGCACAGCGCGGCCAGGGCGGCGAACACGAGCAACCAGGCAGGCGTGTGGAGGGCCGCCAGGAACGCGAAGCAGGCCGCCCCGGCGAGGTCGGAGGCGATCATCACGCGGCGGCGGTCGTACCGGTCGCCGATCGTGCCGGCGATCGGGGCCGCGAAGCCGCCGATCACGAGCCACGCCGCGAGCACCGCCGCGACCCAGTACGGCGACCCGGTCGTGGTCAGCGTGGTTGCGACCAGGCCGATGAACGCCGCCTCGCTGCCGGCGAGCGAGATCCCGCGGGCGGCGGCCAGGCGGTGGACGAGCGGGCGGTGGGAGCGGTTTGCCGGGGCCACGGTGGTGAACGGAGGGTGTCTTCGCACCTTACAGCGCGGACACGGCGGCGGGCCAACCGGTAGATTCCGACCATGACGGGCCTGCCACTGGACGTCCCGCGCGAGGAGGCGCTCGCACGCGTGGCCGAGCACCTGGCCGAGGCCTGGCGGAGCTTCGACCAGGCGCGCCCCGATCAGCCGGCGCTCGACCCGGAGCTCGCGGCGATGCTGCGCACGCGGCTCCCGGAGTCCGGCGCCGGTGCGGTGCGCGGCATCGACGAGGCCGCGCGGATCCTGGACGAGAGCCTCGCGCCGGCACGGCCGCGGTACTTCGCCTTCGTCGGCTCGTCCGGCCTCGAGGTGGCCGTGCTGGCCGACGCACTGGCGTCGTGTCACGACGTCAACCTCGCCACGAACGCCGGCGCCGCAGACGCCGTCGAGGGCCAGGCACTCGCGTGGGTCGGCCAGTTCCTGGGCTTCCCCGCGCGTGGCGGGACGTTCACGAGCGGAGGCATGCTCTCGAACCTCACGGCGCTGGCGGCGGCCCGGGAGCGCGCGCTCCCGGGCGCCCGGACGACCGGGCTCGCCGGCCGGCCGGCCGCCCTCTACTGCTCGGCGGAGGCGCACTACTCGGTCAGTCGCGCGGCCGAGCTGCTGGGTCTCGGCTCGTCCTCCGTGCGTGCCGTCGAGATCGACGCCGACCGGCGGATGGTGGTCGGGCGGGTCAGGCAGGCGATCCAGGATGACCGGGCGATGGGCGTCGTGCCCGTGGCGATCGTCGCCACCGCGGGTACCACGCTCACGGGAGCGGTCGATCCGATCGCCGGGCTGGCCGATCTCGCCGCAGCCGAGGATGTGTGGCTCCACGTCGACGGCGCCTACGGCCTCCCCGCTGCGGCGGTGCCCCGGACACGCCCGCTCTTCCGCGGCCTCGACCGGGCCGACTCGATCGCCGTCGATGCCCACAAGTGGCTCTACCTGCCGAAGGCGTGCAGCGCCGTCCTGGTCCGCGACCGGGTGGCGCTGGAGACGGCGTTCAGCCACTCGGAGGCGTACCTGCTGCATGACGACGACGAGGTCCACGCCGTCGACCGGACGCTCGAGTACTCGCGACCCTTCCGGGCGCTCAAGCTGTGGCTCGCGTTCCGCGTGCACGGCGCGGAGGCGTTCCGGGCGGCCATCGCGGCCAACCTCGAGCTGGCCGATCGGCTCGCGGAGCGCATCCGGGCCGAGCCGGAGCTCGAGCTGCTCGTCGAGCCGCAGCTGTCGGTCGTGCCCTTCCGCCACGTTCCCGCCGGCCATCGCGATCTCGACGCCCACAATGCCGCACTGGTCGATGCCCTGCAGGCCGACGGCCGCGTGTACGTGTCGTCGGCCGCCATCGACGGCCGCACCTGCCTCCGGCCGTGCATCGTCAACTACCGGACGACGGCCGACGACGTCGACGCGCTCGTCGACGTCACGCTCGAGCTCGGCCGCGCGCTCGCCGCGCGCGTCGCGTGAGGCCCGGGCGGACTACCCTGCCATCGTGCAACTCGTCGCCGCACTCGCTGCCCTCGAGTCCTGGGGCGAGCCCGCGTACCGCCGGGCGCAACTGACGGCGGCGGTGACGCGCGACCTGGTCGAGTCCTACGACGAGGTGACGACCCTCTCCAAGCCGCTGCGGTCGCGGCTGGCCGCCGAGGTGCCGTTCGCCGAGCTTCGGATGGCAGAGACCGCGCGGGCCGCCGACGGCACCGTCAAGGCGCGGTTCCAGACCAACGACGGGTTTCCCATCGAGACCGTGCTCATGCGTCACGGCGACCGGCGCTCGGTGTGCCTCAGCTCGCAGTCCGGCTGCGCGCTGGCGTGCACGTTCTGCGCCACCGGGGCGATGGGCCTGGGCCGGAGTCTGACGGCCGGCGAGATCCTCGAGCAGCTGCTGTGGGCCGCGCGCGAGGCGCGCACGGACGGCGCGCGGATCGGCAACATCGTCATGATGGGCATGGGCGAGCCGTTCCAGAACTACGACGAGGTGCTCGCGTTCTGCAGGATCGCGAACGATCCCGAGGGCTTCGCGCTGGCGGCGCGATCGATCGCCATCTCCACCGCGGGGTGGGTTCCGGGCATCGACCGGCTGGCGCGCGAGCCGATGCAGGTCAAGCTGGCGCTGTCGCTGCACGCTCCGGACGATGCGCTTCGCGCCGAGTTGATGCCGGTCAACCGGCGGTTCCCGATCGCCGAGGTGATGGCGGCCTGCGGCCGATACCGCGAGGCCACCCGGCGCCGGATCTTCATCGAGTACCTGCTGCTCGAAGGCGTCAACGACCGGCCGGAGCACGCCGAGCGCCTCGCCGACCTGCTCTGGCGCAGCCTCCCCGGCGGATTCCACGTCAACCTCATCGTCTACAACCCGACCAGCGCCGCGTACCGCGCTGCGCCGGCCGCCGCCGTCGGCGCCTTCCGCGCAGCGCTCGACCGGCGCAGCATCGGTCACACGCTCCGTCAGTCGCGCGGCCGCGACATCGCAGCGGCCTGCGGTCAGCTGGCGGTCGCCGGCGTCCGCGAGCGCCGCGCGGCCCTGCGCGGGCGTTAGCTCTCAGAGCCGGATTGCTCGCGGTTCGCGGGCGGGCACGGAGCCGGCGCTTCGGTGATACTCCCGCCCATGCAGACTCAGGTGCTCGTCCTCGGTGCGGGATTCGGCGGCCTGGAGCTCACGACGATGCTCTCCGAGGCGCTGGGCGCCGACGCCGACGTGACCCTGATCGACCGCAACGACCACTTCGCGTTCGGCTACTCGAAGCTCGACGTGATGTACGGCCTCACCACGCCCGAGGCCACCCGGCTGCCCTACGCCGAGTTCGTCAAGCCGGGGGTCCGGTTCCGGCAGGAGGAGATCACGGCGATCGACCCGGTCGCGCGCCGGGTCGAGACCGACCGCGGCACCTACGAGGCCGACGTCCTGGTGGTGGCGCTCGGCGCCGACTACGACATGGCCGGGACACCGGGCCTCGCGGAGGGCGGCGACGAGTTCTACTCGGTCGCCGGTGCCGAGCGGTTGCGCGGGATCCTGCCCGGGTTCTCGAGCGGCCACGCGATCATCGGGGTCTGCGGGGCGCCGTTCAAGTGCCCGCCCGCCCCGAGCGAGGCGGCGCTCCTCCTGCACGACCACCTCACCCGCCGCGGCGTCCGCGACGCCTGCGAGATCAGCATCGTGATGCCGTTCGGGACACCGGTGCCGCCCTCCCCCGATACGTCGCGGGCGCTGGTCGAGGCCTTCGCCGAGCGCGGCATCCGGTTCGTCCCGGGCCGGCGCGTCGCCTCGCTCGACCCCGCCCGGCGCGTCGCGGTCCTCGACGACGCCAGCGAGCTGGCCTATGACCTGTTCCTCGGCGTGCCGCGGCACCGCGCGGCGGCCGTGGTCGCGGCCAGCGGGATGACCGAGGACGGCTACGTGCCGGTCGACCGGCTCACGCTCGAGACGCGGTTCCCCGGCGTCTACGCGCTCGGCGACGTCGCAACCCAGGGCACGCCGAAGGCGGGCGTGTTCGCCGAGGGCGCGGCGCGCACCGTCGCCACGGCCATCATCGCCCGGCGCTCGGCCGCGGGCGAGGCGCGCGCGCACACCGGCACCGGCTCCTGCTACATCGAGTTCGGGGCCGGCCGGATCGGCCGGGTCGATGTCGACTTCTTCTCCGGGCCATCGCCCACCGGGACGTTCCAGGAGCCATCCGCCGCCCTGCGCGCCGAGAAGGACCACTTCGGTTCGAGCCGCCGTGCCCGCTGGTTCGGCCGCTCCGAGTGAGGACGCGCCTCAGCTCTACGGGCGGACGATGACGGCCTCGGCGATCCGCTGGACGCTCGTGATGCCGCGTGCGTTCAGCCGCCGCCACGTGTCGCAGGCGGCCTCGCCGCAGGGATCGGTTCCGCGCCACATCTCGATCACCATCCCGGGCATGCCGGCGAGCTGGAACTCGCGGTGATCGGAGTTGCCGGCCCCGTCGTCACGGTGCCACTGCACCAGCACGCCCGCGCTCGCCGCCGCCGCCAGCACCTCCCGCTCGACGCCGCGGCGGGCCGACGGCACCGGTGAACGCAGCCAGAACCGCCGCCCGGTGCCGATCGTGTCGAGGCTCAGGGCGTAGCGCACCCTGGCGGTGAGGCCCAGGCGGCGCAGCCGGCGGACGACCGCGAGTGCACCGAGGTGCTCGGCACCGCCCCAGACGAAGCGCTCCTCCGCGCCGGTGCCCACCAGCCACACGTCGCAGTACGGTGCCAGCGTCTCGAGACGGCGGGCGATGGCGATCAGGACGCCGGTGCCCGATGCGTTGTCGCTCGCTCCGGGCCCGGCCGTGCCGGAGTCGACGTGGGCGAGGACGATCCGCAGGCACGAGTGAGGCCCGTCCAGCACCCCGATGACGTTCCCGGACTGGCCCCGCCCCGGCACGCCGAAGTGCTGGCGGACGACCTGCAACCCGTCGCCGGCGAACTCGCGGGCGACGAGTGCCAGCGCGCGGCGCTCGCCGCGGGTGGCCGCGGGCCGGGCGCCGATGTCGCGGCTGATACGCACTGCGGCGTCGTAGGCGACGGCGGCGTGCGCCTGCACGGGCAGCGCGGCGGCGAGCGCCACGGCAACGAGCGTCAGGCGTCCACGCACCCGGGCAGCGTACCGGCACCGGCCGTCCTGGCCGTTCGCGTACGCTGTAGCCATGACCGGCATGCCCGCGCTGCGCGTCATCGACGACCCCACCAGCGAGCAGGTCCCGGCCACCATGCAGGCCTGGGTGATCCGGCCCGAACGCCTCGGCGAGCCCCAGGACGCCATGCAGCTCGAGACGGTGCCGGTGCCCGAGCCCGGGCCGGGCGAGGTGCTGGTGCGAGTGATGGCAGCCGGCGTCAACTACAACGGCGTGTGGGCCGCGATGGGCAAACCCGTGTCGATCTTCCGGTACACCGGCGACGACTTCCACATCGCCGGCTCCGACGCCTCGGGAATCGTGGCGGCCGTCGGCCCCGGCGTCCGCCGCTGGAAGCCGGGCGACGAGGTCGTGGTCCACTGCAACCAGAGCTGCGGCGAGTGCCCTGAGTGCAACGGCCTCGATCCCATGGCCTGCGCCGAGCAGAAGATCTGGGGCTACGAGACGAACTGGGGATCGTTCGCCGAGTACGCGAAGGTGCAGGCCCAGCAGCTCGTGCCGAAGCCGAAGCACCTGTCCTGGGAGGAGGCGGCCTCCTACGCCCTCGTCTACTTCACGGCCTACCGGATGCTCGTCGACCAGGCCGAGGTGAAGGCCGGCGACGCGGTGCTGGTGTGGGGCGCGGGTGGCGGGCTCGGCTCGATGGGGCTCCAGATCTGCCGCCTGTACGGGGCCGACGCGATCGCGGTGGTGTCGTCGGACGACAAGTCCGATCTCTGCCAGCGGCTCGGCGCCCGGGCGGTCATCGACCGCCGCGAGTTCGGCCTGGTCGGCGACGATGGGCATCCCGACGTCGCCGAGATGAAGCGGTTCGGCAAGGCCATCAGGGCCGCGACGGGAGGCCGCGATCCCGACATCGTGTTCGAGCACGTCGGTGCGGCGACCTTCCCGACCTCGGTCTTCGTCTGCCGGACGTTCGGCAAGGTCGTGATCTGCGGCGCGACGTCCGGGTTCTCCCTGTCGTTCGACGTCCGCTACCTGTGGATGCGCCAGAAGTCGATCATCGGCTCCCACTTCGCCAACGCGTACCAGGCCACCCGCGCGAACGAGCTGATCATCCAGCGCAAGATCATGCCGGTGCTCTCCCGCACCTTCCCCTGGTCGGAGTGCCCTGCGCCGCATCAGATGATGCGCGAGAACGCCCACCTCGGGAAGATGGTGGTCCTGGTCGGCGCCGCGGAGCCGGGGCTCGGCGCGACCGAGCCGTGACCGACGCCGATCCGGCCCGGCTCGCCGAGCCCGACCGGCCGTGGATCTTCCGTACGTACGCCGGGCACACCTCCGTGCGGGCGTCGAACCGCCTGTTCCGCGAGAACCTCGGGCGCGGCCAGACCGGCCTGTCGATCGCGTTCGACCTGCCGACGCAGTGCGGGTACTCCTCGGACGACCTCATCGCGCTGCCGGAGGTCGGCAAGGTCGGCGTGCCGGTGAACTCCCTCGACGACCTGCGGGTGCTGTTCGAGGGCATCCCCCTCGACCGCATGAACACGTCGATGACGATCAACGCCACGGCCATGTGGCTGTACGCGCTCTACCTCGCGCTGGCCGAGGAGCAGGGCGTGCCGTGGGCGTCGCTCGAGGGGACCACGCAGAACGACATCGTCAAGGAGTACCTCTCGCGCGGGACCTACGTGTTCCCGCCGGGTCCCTCGGTGCGGCTGGTGGCGGACATGTACGAGCACGCGGTCCGCCACGTCCCGCGCTTCAACCCGTCGAACGTGTGCAGCTACCACCTGCAGGAGGCGGGCGCGACGCCCGTGCAGGAGCTCGCCTTCGCCCTCTCCGCCGCCACGCTCTACCTCGACGCGCTCCGCGATCGCGGCTCCCTGTCGGAGGCCGAGCTGCACCGGGCGGTCGGGCGGGTCTCGTTCTTCTGCAACGCCGGGCTGCGGTTCGTCGAGGAGCTCGCCAAGATGCGCGCCTTCGGGCGGCTCTGGGATGCGACCTGCCGCGAACGCTACGGCGTCACCGATCCGATGCTGCGCCGCTTCCGCTACGGCGTCCAGGTCAACTCGCTCGGGCTGACGGAGGAGCAGCCGGAGAACAACGCCTGGCGGATCGCGATCGAGACGCTGGGGGTCCTGCTGTCCCGCGACGCCCGCTGCCGTGCGCTGCAACTGCCCGCATGGAACGAGGCGCTCGGCCTGCCCAGGCCGTGGGATCAGCAGTGGTCGCTCCGGCTGCAGCAGGTCCTCGCCTACGAGACCGACCTGCTGGACTACCCGGACATCTTCGAGGGCTCGCGGGTCGTCGAGGCGCTCACCCGCGAACTGGAGGCGGGTGCCGTCGCCGAGCTGACCCGGATCGCCGAGGCCGGCGGGTCGCTGGCGGCCATCGAGTCCGGCCTGATGAAGGCCGCGCTCGTGTCGAGCCAGGCCGAGCGCGTCGCCCGCGTCGCGGCCGGGGAACAGGTCGTGGTCGGCCGCAACCGATTCACGGACGGGCTCGGCTCGCCGCTGGCCGGCGGCGAGGGCTCGGGCATCCTCGAGCTCGATCCTGCCGAGGTCGGCTGGGCGGCGGAGTGCGTCGCCCGCACCCGGGCCGAGCGAGACCCGGCGGAGGTGCGGTCGGCGCTCGACCGCCTGCGCGCCGATGCGGCGTCCGGGGCCAACCTGGTCGCGGCCTCGGTCGCCTGCGCCCACGCGCGCGTCACGACCGGCGAGTGGACCGGGACGCTGCGGGAGGTGTTCGGCGAGTACCGCGCGCCGACGGGCGTGCAGGGCCAGACCCTGCGGCTCGACCCGGTCCGCCTCGACGCGCTGCGGGCGCGGGTGGCCGCGCTCGAGGCCCGGCTCGGCCGGCGACCGCGCCTGGTCATCGGCAAGCCCGGGCTGGATGGCCACTCCAACGGCGCCGAGATGGTCGCGCTGGCGGCCCGGCACTGCGGGCTCGACGTGGTGTACGCGGGCATCCGGGTATCGGCTGCGGAGATCGCCCGCCAGGCCGTCGAGGAGGACGCCACGGTGATCGGCCTGTCCGTGCTGTCCGGCTCGCATGTCGAGGTGACGCGCCAGCTCCTGGCCGCCCTCGTCGCGGCCGGCGCAGGAGACACGCCGGTGGTGGTCGGCGGGATCGTGCCGGTGGCCGACGAACAGGCGCTGCGGCAGATGGGCGTCCGCGACGTGTTCAGCCCGAAGGACTACGACCTGGTCGATGTGATCGGCCGCGTGGTGGCGGTGATCGAGGATGCCGGCTGACCGGTCGCCGCGCCAGATCGCCCGTCTCATCACCCTCCTGGAACGCGACGACCCGGCTGCGCCGGCCGCTCGCCAGGGGCTCGAGGAGTCGCTGGGCGATGCGCCCCTCGCCCCGGTGCTGGGCATCACGGGCGCGCCCGGTGTCGGCAAGTCGACGCTCATCGGTGCGGTCGCCGCACAGCTCGCCGACCGCCGCGTGTTCGTGATCGCCGTCGACCCCTCGTCCACGATCTCGGGCGGTGCACTGCTCGGCGACCGCACCCGCATCCGGGCACCGGGCGACCGCGTCTTCGTGCGCTCCCAGGCCTCCCGTGGCGCTGTCGGCGGCCTCGCGCCGCGCACCTACCCCGTCGTCCGCGCGATGCGCCGGCTGTTCGACCTGGTGCTCGTCGAGACCGTCGGCGTGGGCCAGTCCGAGACCGCCGTCACGGCCGCCGTGGACGCCGTCTACCTGGTGCTCCAGCCGCTTGCGGGCGATGCCCTCCAGCACTTCAAGGCCGGCATCATGGAGACCCCCGACGCGATCGTGCTGACCAAGTGCGACGCCGGGGACGAGGCGCGGCTTGCGCTGGCCGAGCTCGCGGGAGCGATACCGCTCGCCCGCCCGAGCTCGGAGGTGCCGATCTTCGTCACCAGTGCCCGGACGGGCGAGGGGATCCCGGAGCTGGCCCGCGCCGTCGCGGCGACCACGCCCGGTCAGGCCGAGCGGGCGCGCGATGACGCCTGGATCCGCGCGCAGGTGGCGGAGATCGCCGGGCGCCGGGGGCTGGAACGGCTGGCTGAGGCGGGCCTTCCGCTCGCAGGCTCCCTCGACGACCGCCTGGCCGAGGCCGTACGGCGGTCGTCGGGCTGAGTCTTGCTCCGTCGCGATACGCCGCATCCGGCGTATCCCTATCGTTTTCGGCGAATATGAACCCGCTGGCGATCACCCCCACGGGGGAATCGTGCGCGATGCGTCTACGCTCTCGGGATCGTGCGGGCCCTCATCGTCAAGCAGTCGGGTGAGCGGGACGAGTACCCCGAACCCCGTCTCGCCGCCCTCACCGAGTCGGTCGCGGCGGGATTCGCGGCCCGCGGGGTCGACCAGGGCGATGTCGTGCTCGTCCGGCTCCCGAAGAGCGTCGAGTGGCTGTGCACGATGCGGGCGCTCTACCGCATCGGCGCCGTCGCCCTGCCGTGCTCGGATCAGCTGACCGACCTGGACGTGGCCGACCGCGTCGAGCGGTCCGGAGCCGTGCTGGCCGTGCTCGAGCCCGCCGATGTCCCGGTCGCGGACGGCCCGGCTCCGACTGCCACGGCCGAGGGCGACGCTCCGGGGTTCCTGCTCTTCACCTCGGGCACCGAGGGGAGTCCGAAGGGTGCGCTGCATCCCCGCCGCTACTTCGACCGCAACCGCCTCCAGGTGGAGCGCTGGATGGGCGTGCGCGCGGGAGACCGCGTGTGGTGCACCGCCGCGACGGGCTGGTCGAAGTCCCTCCGCAACGTGTGGCTCGCGCCCGAGCTCGCCGGCGCCGAGGCCCTCATCCACGCCGGCCGCTTCGACCCTGATGAACGGCTCGCGCTGCTCGTCGAGCTGAAGCCCGACGTCCTCTGCATGTCGCCCACGGAGTACCGCCTCTGCGCCAAGTCGGCCGGCTTCGGCCGCCACGACCTCAGCCACGTGCGCGAGGCGGTGGCCGCCGGCGAGGCGCTCGACGCCGCCACCGTCGAGCACTGGCGCGACGCCTACGGGATCGCCGTCCGCGACGGTTACGGCCAGACCGAGACCGGTGCCATCACCGGCATCCTCGCCGGCGCGGCGCCGGACCCCGGCTCGATGGGGTCGCCGCTGCCCGGGGTCGTGGTCGAGATCGTCGACGGCGAGCTCTGCGTCGTGCCGGACACGCTGCCCACGCTGTTCTCCGGCTACTGGCGCGACGAGGCCGCGACCGCGGCCAAGCTCGCCGGCGGCCTCTGGCACACCGGCGATCTGGTCGAGCACGACGAGGCGGGCCGTCTCATCTACCGGGGCCGGCGTGACGACGTCATCTCCTCGTCGGGGTACCGCATCGGCCCCGGCGAGGTCGAGTCGGCGCTGGCGTCGCACCCGGCGGTACTCGAGGTCGCGGCCGTCGGCCTGACCGACACCGACCGCGGCCAGATCGTGCATGCCGACGTCGTCCTGCGGCCCGGCCATGCGGGGAGCGACGAGCTGGCGGATGCCCTGCGCGACCACGCCCGCCACGTCACCGCCCCGTACAAGTACCCCCGGTCGATCCGGTTCGTCGAGCACCTGCCCCGTACGACGACGGGCAAGGTGCGCCGCTCGCTCATCCGGGACGAGCTCGAGGAGACTCGCTGAGATGCCGCCCGAGCCGTTCGATCCGGTTGCGTGGGCCCGTGGGTGCGGCCTCGAGCCGGCCGAGCCGCGGCGCGTGGAGGAACCCGACGTCGACCTGGTGGGCGAGGTCGCGATCGACCGCCGCTCGCTCACGGCGCGCGTGCCGGCGCGCATGGCCGGCGTCGCCGTGGAGAGCCGGCTTCGCGATGCCGGGCTCACGCTCGGCCTCTTCCCGGAGCGGTACGAGGTCGCCTCCGTGGCCGATCTCGCGGCGGGCGACGATCCCGGCGCCGGTGCTTCCGGGCCCGGCTTCGCCTCGCTGGTGCTCGAGCGCGGGCCCGACACGCTCCTGCTCGCGCTGCGGGCGCGGCCGGATGCGCAGGCCGGCAGGGCCTACCTGGTGACCGACGTGGCAGCCGGGATCGATGGCCTGCGGTCGGTTGCGCAGGCCGGGACGCTGCCGGAGCTCGCGTTGCTGGCCGACCGGCCCGCCGCCGACCTGCTGCTGCGCGTCGCGCAGGATCCGGACGGGGCGCTGGGCAGCCTTCGCCCCGCCTCGGCGCTGCTGATCCTGATCGCGGCCGGCAGGCACGGTGAGGCCGCGGCCCGCGTCGAGGCGGCCGCGCAGGCCCTGGGGACGGATCATGACGACCTCGGCCAGAACGTCGCCCGCGCGTGGGCCCAGTCGCGGTACGACCTGCCGTCCCACATGCGGAGGCTGGCCGCCGCCGGCTACCGCCTGGATACGGCCTTCGCCTGGCACACGTGGTCGGCGTTGCCGGAGGCGTACGCCGAGGCCACGGCCCGGCCGGGCTGCGCGGGCTGCGAGATCCTCGGCGCCGGCCCGCACGGGGCTCGTCTGGTGCTCCGGTCGCTGTCAGGCCAGCGCGAGAATGGCGACGCCGAGCGCCACGAGGACCGCGCCGAGCACTCGCACGCGGGACACGGTCTCGCCGAGGAACGCGGCCGCGAGGCCGGTGGCGATCACGACGCTCGACTCGCGGACGGCCGCGACGGCACCGGGTGACGCGATCCGCAGCGCCGCCAGCACGAAGCAGTAGGCGGCGAACATGGCGATGCCCGCGAGCACCGCGCTGACGCCGAACTGGGCGCGGAGCGGCGCCATGCCACGGCGCCTCACGACCCAGGGGACGTACAGCAGCGAGATCATGGCGGTCAGCTCGAAGTAGGGGATCGCCGCGGCATGCCGGATCCCGTAGCGGTCGATGAGGGTGTAGCCGGCGATGGTGCAGGCCACTGCGAGCGGCAGGAGCAGCGTGCGCATGGGCACGTCCCGCGACAGGCCGCGGACGAGCATGACGCCGCAGCCGATGGTGACGATCGCCCCCACCTCGATGGGGCTCACTGCCACGCCGAGCGCCACCGCGGCGATCACCGTCACGAGGACCGGCGCCGTCCCGCGGGCGACGGGGTACACGATCGACAGCGGGACTCGCTCGTAGGCCGTCGTCAGGAGCGCGATGTACGCCAGCTCGAACAGTCCCGAGGCGACGATGAACGGGATCGCCGCGGTCTCCACCCGCCAGGTGAGGATCGCGACCGGGAGGAAGACGACCACGGCGGCGGTGAGGGCGACTGCGGTGGCCGCCTGCGTGTCGGGCGAGCGCGCGAGGAGGAGGTTCCAGATGGCGTGCAGCACCGCGGCGGACAACGCGAGCGCAAGCGCTTCCGGGGGCATCAGGCCGGCTCGAGCACCGTGGTCGCCACCCGCTCTCGCTCGATCGCCGCGTCCGACCAGTTGAGGCGTCGTGTCCGGCCGAGCAGCCAGTCGGTCAGGTGATCGTCGTAGGCCGCGCTGGCCGGGTGCCCGGACTGGCCGCCGCAGAGCACGAAGCGCGTGTTGTCCGGGTCGGCGAGGTCGGCCACGAATCGCACGCCGGGCCCGACCGTGCGTGTGCCCGACACGGGATCGGCGGCCTGGGTGGCGGCCCAGACCGTGTCGCCGTCTCCCGGATGCGGGATCGGCCCGCGCCGGAAGATCCGTGCCAGGCCGGGGATCGCGGCCAGCGGATGGTCGAGGCACAGCAGGTGCGCGTCCCCCCAGGCCCAGGCGTCCGGGTCGGCGCCCAGTCGCTGCTCGAGCTCGATGCAGGCCCGCGTGAGGGACTTCGCGATCACGCCGTCCCAGGTGCGGCCGTCCCGGAAGAAGGCGTCGTCGCGTCGCTCCAGGAGGTCGAGCACGACCGGCGTCGAGCGCCCGAAGAACTCCGCTGCCGGGGAGATCTGCGAGAGCCCCTCCGTGCCGAGGAACCGGTCGAGCTCGTCGCCCACCTCCGCGAACGTCTCGCGCGCCAGGTGGCGCTGCAGGACCGCGGCGATCGCGGCGCCCGCCGAGTCGGTCGCCATGCGGCCGTCCCAGGCGGCGAGGATGTCGAGCGCACGCCGCTCGAGCTCGCCCTCGCCGGCCTGCGACCCGACGAGACCCTGCAGGCGACGGCCCGGGAGCGACTCGAGGTCGGTCTGCATCCGCACGCAGTCGTCCACCGAGTGCCGGGGCGCCGCGGCGATCATGGCGTCGACCCGGCGCGCGCGGTAGTCGTTCAGCCACTCGGCCGAGATGAAGTGCGGGTACTCCGGCCCGACGATGCGGTTGTTCGCCGTCACGATCGCGCCGTCCGCGGGGTCACGCCACGCCGGGAGCTCGCCGTACGGGATCGTCCCCTGCCAGTCGGCGGCGGGGTCCGAGGCCGCCTGCGGCACGAGTCCGTTCCCACGGCCGCGGAGCGGAACCGGGCCGCCGATCATCTGGTAGCCGATCTCGCCGGCGGTCGTCGCCCAGACGCAGTTCAGGACCGGCCCGGCGAATCCCTCGAGCGCCGCGACGATCTCGTCGCCGGTGCGCGCGCGGGCCAGGTCGCGGAACGCGTCGATCGAACGACCCGGCTCCAGCGCGGTCCAGCGCAGCGCCAGCGCCCGCGTCTCGCCCGTGGCCAGCGGTGTCACGACCGGGCCGTGCCGGGTGACGACGACCTCCTCCCGGTGGGTCGTACGCCGGCCGCGGACGCGGATCTCCTCGACCCGCACCTCGTGCGGCTCGGTCGCCAGGTCGACGGCGAACAGGTCCTGGGTGTCCGCCTCGACGTTCGTCAGGCCCCAGGCGGCGTGCTCGCTCTGTCCGATCACCACGCCGGGGGCGCCGGCGATCGTGAAGCCGGCCACGCGGCCGTCCGGCGAGGCCAGATCAGCTGCGTACCACACCGCCGGAGCGCCGAGCAGGAGGTGCGGGTCGTTCGCGACGATCGGCCCGCCGGTGGTCGTGCGTCCGGCTGCGAGCACCCAGTTGTTCGAACCGGCGCCGGCCCCGCCGCCCGCCGCCGCCCGGGCGCTGGCGCCTGCTCTGGCTGCGTCCGCCGCCCCCGCCGGCAGCGACGTGAAGCCGTGCGCGGGGTAGCCGGGTTCGAGCTCCGCCAGGCGATCGGCGCCGAGGCGCTCGATGATGCGCGCCCGGACGATCTCGCTCTCCCAGTTGTGGCCGAGGGTGAGCGCGAAGAACTTGATCGGGGTCGCGCAGTCGCCCGGCGTCCAGTGCTCGACGCTGCGGCGGAGCAGGATCCGGTACTCGAGCGGCAGCCGGAAGTGGCGGGAGTCGATCCAGGCGTTGACGCCGAGGCAGTAGGCATCGAGCAGTGCGCGGGCCACGGTGCCGGCCCCCGCCGCCTCGGCGTCGGCGGCCGCGCCGAGACCGAGCATGCGGGCGTAGCGGTCGGTCTCCAGGGCCTCCTTGCCGACGAGCTCGGCCAGCGTTCCGCGGGTCAGCCGGCGGACGAGATCCATCTGGAACAGACGGTCCTGGGCGTGGCAGAGGCCGAGGGCCGTGACGGCGTCCAGCTCGCTGGCGGCCCGGATGTGCGGCGTGCCGTTGACGTCGCGGATGATCTCGACCGGCGCCCCGAGTCCGGCTAGCTCGAGCCGGCCGTCGGTATTCGGCACCGGGCTGCGGTACGCCCGCCGTGCCCCGGCGACGGCGAAGGCGGCCGCCCCGGCGACGAGGCCGGAGGCGACCGCCCTACGACGCATAGTCGACGCCTTCGAGTGCGGCGAACGCACCGATCGCGGCCCCGCGCCGCAGGAGCTCGTCGACGCCCGCCCGCCCGCGGGGGCCGTAGTCCCGGGTCATCTGGTTGACGTACATGCCGACGAACCGGTCGTTGGCGTCCTCGGTGATGCCGCGTCCGTACCGGCTGGCGTACTCGAGGGCCTCGGTGCGATGTTCGAGGCCGGCGTCGATCGCCTCCCGGAGCACCTGCGACACGCCGGTGGCCACGTCGGGCGGCAGGTCGCGGCGGATGGCGTTCGCGCCCAGCGGCAGGGGCAGGCCCGTCTCCCCGTGCCACCAGCGGCCGAGGTCGAGCACGCGCTCGAAGCCGTCGTCGGCCCACGTCAGCTGGCCCTCGTGGATCACCACCCCGGCGTCGACCTCGCCGCCGCGGACGGCGTCCATGATGCGGTCGAACGGCAGCTGCACGGGCTCGAAGGCCGGCAGCGCGAGCCGCGCGACCAGGAACGCCGTCGTCAGCCGGCCCGGCACTGCGACCGGCCGCCCCGCCAGCGCCTCGACGGGCAGCGGTTCGCGCGCGATCACGACGGGGCCGTAGCCGTCGCCGAGCGACGCTCCGTGCGGGAGGAGCGCGTAGCGGTCGGCCACGTGCGGGTACGCGCCCACGGACAGCGCGGTGACCTCGAGCCGGCCCTCGAGCGCCCAGCCGTTCAGGGTCTCGATGTCGGCCGGGATGCCCTCGATGTCGAAGCCGCGGGTGTCGACCCGGCCGGCGGCGATCGCCCAGAACATGAACGCGTCGTCGGGGTCGGGGCTGTGGCCGACGCGGATCTTCACGCGCGCATCATGCGTGATCGAAGAACCACCGCTCCAGCCGGGGCCGGATCTCGGATTCGGTGAAGGGCTTGACCCCGGCGTTGTGATCGTCGTTGTCTGCCGAGGCCTCGAGGTCGTCCTCGAGCGCCTCGTTCGCTGCGAGCAGCGCGTCCGAGAGCTCGTAGCCCTGGAACAGCTCGTCCTCGGGACGGGGATCCGGATTGTCGCGGAGCGCGACGTTCACACCCCGGCCGACGCTCCAGATCGCGCCGGGCCGGTAGTCGATCCAGAGCGTGACCACCTCGGCCTGACCTCGATCGTCACGCCCGCGTACGGTGCGTTCGGCGAACCGTTCCGGATCGTCGTGCTTCTGCATCCTGCTTACTCCTCGGGCGCTCGTTGCCTCGTATGATGCCCGGAGATGGCCGACTCCGACGACCTTCTGCAGCGGTTCTTCGGCTCCCAGAAGGAGCAACTGCTCCTCCAGCACGTGCTGCGCGAGATCGAGGCCGGCCGGGACCTCGACGACATCCTCGGCGACGCCTACATCACGAACCGGGCCGAGCCGCTCGAGGTGCGGGCGCTCCTCGACCATGCCGAGATCTCGCGTGCCGTCGGCGAGGAAGCCGTCGCGCGCATCAGATCGCAGATGTGATCAGCGGCGCGGCGGCGGCCAGCACCAGTGCCGCCGAGCCGAGCCCCTTGTAGACCACCACGTCCGCCGGCCGCACGAGCTCCTCCAGGTCGCCGCTCACCGCCTCTGCCAGCTCGTGGACCTCGAGCCAGTCCAGGTGCCCGGCCGCCACCGTCTCGATCAGGTCGGCGGAACGACGCCGTGCCTCTGCGGCGGAGTCGCACAGGACGAGCGACGCGCGGACGAGCGTCCGGTAGTCGAGCTCGCGCTCGTCGGGCCCGGTCGCGCCGAGCGCGGCGACGAGCGTCCCCTCGGACAGCCAGTCGTCGCGGACGACCGGGTCGCGCGCCCGCGTCGCGGTCACCACGACGTCCGCATCGCGCGCGAGCCGCTGGGCGTCGCGCGGCGGGCCATGGCGTGGGGTCACGCCGAGCACCTCATCGAGGCACAGGACGACGGCCCTGGCCAGGGGTCCCGCGCCGATCACGGCCGCCACGGCCGGTGGGCGGGGAGCGACCGCGCGGATCGCCACGGTGGCTGCCGCCGCAGCCGTGATCCGCGTCAGCCAGTCCGCCGCGATGCAGGCCAGCGGCCGGCCTCCGGCGTCGAACACCGTGAGCACGGCGCCGTCGCCGGTCCGGCTGGCGGCCCCGGCGAGGACGCCCACCGTCTGGCCCGAGACCGCGATCTGCGCCCGGCCGGTGACGATGCCGTCGCCGGCCTCCGGAGCGGCAGAGACGACCGCGTCGCCGCCCGCCAGTGCCGACGCGACCGCGGCGACCACCCCGGCCGCGGGTAGCGCCTCCTCGACCTCCGCCTCCGACACGCAGCGCATCGGTGCAGTTTGCACCAGCCGTCACGGCGGGTTCCGTGTAGCGTGCGAGGCATGCAAGTGAACCTGGCGGTGCTCTGCGACGCGGCCAACGTCTCGCGCGAGGGCAAGCTCAACATCCTGGGGGAGTTCGACTCCATCCACGCCTCGAGCTTCCCACTCACGTACCCGACGATGGTGCTCGTGGTGCGGATGGAGGCCCACCCGACCGAGGAGGGCGACCACCGGCTCAAGCTGCAGCTGCTCGACGTCGACGGCCAGGACGTCGTCCCGCCGCTGGAGGGCGAGTTCTCGACCGGTCGCCCGCCGTTCCTGGGCGTGCCCGTGCGCACCGCGCCGATCATCCTGCAGATGCACGGCGTCCGTTTCGACAAGCCCGGCTACTACTCGTTCGAGCTGCTCGTCGACGGTCACCACCTGCGCTCGCTGGCCCTCCACTTCGTCGCCGGCCTCGACGAGGCACCGGACGAGGGCCTGGAGATCTAGCCTCCAGGGTCGGCGTATAGTCGGGCGGATGCATCGCGTCTGCTCGCTCCGGGAGCTCGCCGCCACCGCCGGCATGCTCCCCGTCACGGTCGGCCCCCGCGAGCTGCTGGTCGTCCGCTCGGGCGAGGCCGTGCACGCGGTCGATCGGGCCTGTCCCCACGAGGGCTTCCGCCTCGACGGGGGCGAGGTCGCCCGCGGCGTGCTGACCTGCCCGGCCCATGGCTGGAGGTTCGAGCTCGCCTCCGGTTCGTGCCTCGTGCCCGGCGAGGACCTGCGCACCTACCGGGTGGTCGTCGAGGGCGATGACGTCCTGGTCGACGACGACGTGCAGCCCACGGAGCGCGAGCGCGAGTTCGCCACCGAGGGCCTGCTCGGGGCGCTGGAGCTCGGTCGCCCGGCGCTGGCGGCCCGGCGAGCCGCCCGCCTACGGGCGTTCGGGGTCGAACCCGCGGGGCTCGCCGCCGTGCTGGCACGGTACGGCGGCTCGCATGCCGAGGCAGGCCTCGAGCCCGAGGTCGGGGTGGTCGCCGACGTGCTCTCGGCGGGCGACGACCGGGCCTGGCCGGTGGTCGCGGCCGGCATCGCCGAGCGCCTGGCGCGCACCCCGCCCCGCTTCGGCGCCGAGCCGGCGACGCCGTTCGCCTGGGCCGACCTCGGGGTCGCCGGCACGCTTGCGGCGCTGCTCGACGAGGCCGATGCGGAGGCCGCCGAAGGGGCGGTTGCGGGGATGCTCGAAGCCGGCGTGCCGGGCGACGAGATCGTGGCGGCGCTCGCCGCCGCAGCTGCGCAGCGGTTCCGCGGCCTCTGGCCGCTCGTGCTGCTCGAGCGGGCCTCCCGCCTGGCGATGCTCGGCCCGGCCGTCGCCCGGGCGGTGCTGCCGGCAGCGGCCTTCGGATGTGCGGCCGGCTCCGGCCGGCCGCTGCCCGTGACCGCCGCCGATGACGACGCGGTCGAGCGCTGCGCGGCCGTCCTCGCGGCCGTCGCCGAACCCCGGGATTGCGCGCTCGGCTGTGCCCTCGCCCTGGCACACGCGGGGGCCGCGACCTGGGCCGTCGGGATCGCGGGCGAGCCCGCTCGGCCCGCGCTGGGTCACGCGGTCGCCGCGGCGCTGCTGTTCGGCCCGGCCGCCGCGCCACGGCCGGTGCCCGCGGCTGCGCACGCCCCGGGAGTGGTGCGGGCCGAGACCGCGCGGGGCTTCGCGATCTGTCACGCAGCCCTGTACGCAGCACGCTCCTCGGGGAGTCCTGCGGCCATGGCCGCGGTGGCGGGATTGCTCGCCGGACCCCGGCGGGAGCGGTTCATCGACGAGCTGCTCGCCGACCCCCGGTACGAGCTCTTGTAAAGACCACGTAAGTCCCTGTAAGGACCTTGTGGGGCCCATTGACCGCGGCTCGGCGCCGGGCGTAGCTTGGCCACATGAGGCAGATCGCAGCGGCCGTAGTGGGGGTGGGTCTGGCGCTCGGGGCGCTCGGGCTCGATGATCATCCGCTTCTGGCCTGGTCGTGCGCCGTGGCTCTCACCGTGTTGGCGATCGTTGCATCGCTCGCGTTGATCGCCAGCGGTCGCCACGACCTCACACTCCCCGGGGCCGGGCTGGCGGCAACCGCCATGCTGTCCGGCGTCTTCGCGCCCTCGATGGCGCCCCCGTCGCTCGCCCGCGGCGTGGTCGGCATCATCGCGTGCATCTCGTTCCTGTTCGCCTTCGTCCTCTGGACGGAGTCAGTCGAGCGCCCGATCGGCTAGTGGCCCGAGTCGGAAGTTCGCCGTCATTCCCGGTGCTGCGGAGCGGCGCCTGGAACCACCGGCGGAGCCGGTGGGCTTCGTCGCGGGCCCTCGGACAGGCCACCAGCCTGCCTCTCGGGCCTGCTTCTTGCCAGGCTTGCTCCTCGCGCCGACCTGCCGACGAACTCCGGACTCGGGACACTAGAGAGTCTGCAGCAGGACCATCGCGAGCGTTTCGAGCGCGATGTCGCGGTGGCCTGCGAGCTCGAGAGCGGTGCCCCGGACGTGGGGCCCGATGGGGGAGGAGCCAAGGTCCCTGAGTGCCGCAAGCAGGCGCTCCGGGACCTCCTCTCGATCCAGCTCGGCGGCCGTCTCGAGCACGGCTCGGCTGCCCGGGGCCGCCGCCTGCGCAGGGTCGCCGGAAGCGGCCGCGAGCAGCAGCCCGCGTCGGGTCGCCCGGGCGACGTCGTCCTCGTCGAGGCCCAGGTCGTCGAGCACGGCAGCCACCAGGACCGGGCGCGGCGGTCGCCAGGCGTCGCGGGCCCTCGAGGTCTGCGAGCACCTCCTCGAGGTTCCCCAGATCGGCGGTCACGCGACGCCGGCGGCGTACAGGGCGCGCATGCGCTCGACCGGCATCGGGTCGTAGTCGCCGGCGTGCCCGGCCTGGCCGAAGGCCCCCATGCGCTCGGCGATCACCTTCTGCATCGCTGCCCGCGCCGGCTTCAGGTAGGAGCGCGGGTCGAACTCGGCGGGGTTCTCGGCGAGCGCCTTGCGGATCGCGCCCGTCATCGCGAGCCGCGAGTCCGTGTCCACGTTGATCTTCCGTACGCCGTGCCGGATGCCCAGCTGGATCTCCTCGACGGGCACGCCCCACGACTCCTTCATCTGGCCGCCGTAGCGGTTGATCTCCTCGACGAGGTCGCGCGGCACCGAGCGACGAGCCGTGCATCACCAGGTGCGTGGTCGGCAGCTTGGCGTGGATCTCCTCGATCAGGTTCATGGCCAGCACCTCGCCGTCGGGGCGGCGCGTGAACTTGTAGGCGCCGTGGCTGGTGCCGATCGCGACCGCCAGGGCGTCGATGCCGGTCTGCTGGACGAACTCGACGGCCTGGTCGGGATCGGTGAGGTGCACCTCGCCGGAGCCGTGGCCGTCCTCGATTCCGCCCAGCGTGCCGAGCTCGCCCTCGACGGTGACACCTCGCGCGTGGGCGTACGTCGACCACCTCCCTCGTGACGGCGACGTTGTACTCGAAGCTCGAGGGGGTCTTGCCGTCGGCCTCCAGCGAGCCGTCCATCATGACGCTCGTGAAGCCCAGCTCGATCGCCGACAGGCAGGTGTCGGGGGCGTTGCCGTGGTCGAGGTGGAGCGCGACCGGGATCTCCTCGTACAGCTCGCTCGCCGCCAGCATGAGGTGCCAGAGGAAGCGGTCGTTGGTGTACGACCGGGCGCCGCGCGATGCCTGGATGATGACGGGCGAACGGGTGGCCCGGGCGGCCTCCATGATCGCCTGGATCTGCTCCATGTTGTTGACGTTGAAGGCACCGACGCCGTAGCCGCCCTTCGCGGCCTCGTCCAGTAGCTGGCGCATCGTCACGAGCGGCATCGCGGGACTCCTCGATCTGGGTGGGAGCCCAGGGTAACTCGCCGTCTCGGGGGTGCGCGGCAGCCACTTTCACCAAACCTTCACCATCGGTGACCCGTGGCATCACCCCTCGCGGAAAAACACCGATGCGTGCAGGCACGACATCGCGGAACATCGCGGTACCACGTTCTCCTGAGAGGAAGTCGGGTGACCTTCGAACTCGTCCTGGTGATTGCGATCGCGCTGCTGTTCGACTTCACGAACGGCTTCCACGATGCCGCCAACGCCATCGCGACCTCCGTCTCGACCAAGTCGATCTCGCCGCGCCTGGCGGTCCTGTTCGCCGGGTTGCTCAACTTCGTCGGCGCGTTCATCTCGCTGAAGGTCGCCAACACCGTCGCCAAGGGCATCGTCGATGCCAGCGCGATCACGCTTCCGACCATCCTGGCCGGCCTCACCGCCGCCATCGCGTGGAACCTCTTCACGTGGTGGCGCGGCATCCCGACCTCGTCGTCACACGCGCTGATCGGCGGCATCGCCGGCGCCGCCGTCGCGGCGGGGGGCTTCGGCGTCGTCAAGTGGAACGGGATCCTCGACAAGGTCGTGAAGCCGTCCGTCTACGTCCCGATCCTCGGTTTCGTGCTCGCCGGCGTGCTCGCGCTGCTGCTGTCCGGCGCGGTCGGGCGCTACCTCGACCGGCGCCCCAAGCCGATGCGAGCCGCCCTCCTGATCTCGGGCGGCTTCGTCGCCCTGACCCACGGCACCAACGACGCCCAGAAGACGATGGGCGTGATCGGCCTGGCGCTGGTCGTGACGGGCAACCTGGGCCCGACGGCCGATCCGCCGACGTGGGTGATCGCGTCCGCGGCCGCGGCGATCGCGCTCGGCACCTACGTCGGCGGCTGGAAGATCGTGCACACGCTGGGCCGGCGGATGTCGAACCTCGACCTGCGCGCAGGCGTCGCCGCCCAGACCTCGGCCGCAGTCTGGCTCTGGCAGGCAGCGAGCCTCGGCTTCCCGGTTTCGACCACGCAGGTCATCACGGGCTCCGTGCTCGGCTCGGGCTCGAAGGAGCGGTGGCGCTCGACCCGCTGGAACGTGGCCGGCCAGATCGGCGTCGCCTGGCTCATCACGCTGCCCTGCGCCGGTCTCGCGGGCGCCGCGCTGGCGACTCTCGAACGCCTGCCCGGTGGCGAGGTGGTCATCTTCCTGCTCGTCGCCGCAGGGGCCGCGGGCCTCGTGGTGAAGCGCCGCCAGCTGTTCACGAGCTGGGAGGATCACGTCGCTGCCGATGACGCCGCCGTCGATCCCGAGCTGCTCGTCGACCAGAAGGACCCCGGCAAGAAGAAGCGCGAGAAGGTCCTGGCGTAGCCCGCCGGCGGTTGCTGCGGTAGGCTCCGGGTATGAGCAGCCTCTGGCACGGCTTCGCCGGATGGGCGCCGTCGACGGCGCCGAGTTCGTCATCGCCCGCGGCGAGGGCGCCCGGTCTGGGACGTCGACGGGACGCGAGTACCTCGACGCGACCGCCGGGCTCTGGTTCTGCTAACGTCGGCCACGGCCGCGCGCGAGCTCGCCGACGCGGCCGCCGCGCAGATGCGACGCTCGCCGCGCACCACACCTTCGGCGACCTACGCGAACGAGCCGGCGCTCCAGCTGGCCGAGCGCATCGCCGCGCTCTCGCCGCATCGACGACGGCGGCTGTCTTCTTCGGCTGCGGCGGCTCCGACGCCGATCGACACCGCGGGCAAGCTCGCGCGGCGCTACTGGGCCGTGCTCGGTCAGCCCGAGAAGCAGGTGATCGTCTCGCGGCGAGCACGGCTACCACGGGATGAACGCCTACGGTACGTCGCTCGGCCGGCATCCCCGCCAACCAGCGAGGGCTACGGCGGCACTCGTCGACGACGATCCCCGACACGGTCGGGTGCGGTGGGACGACCCGGACGAGCTCGACGGAGACGCTCGACGCGCTACGACGACCGCACCGCCGCGTTCATCGGCGAGCCGGTGATCGGCGCCGGCGGCGTGATCCCGCCGCCCGACGGCTACTGGGCCGAGGTCGCAGCGGATCTGCCGCGAGCGCGACGTCCTCTTCATCGCAGGACGAGGTGATCTGCGGGTTCGGCCGGCTCGGCGACGTGGTTCGGTGCCCAGCGCTACGGGGTCGAGCCCGACATCATGACCTTCGCCAAGGGCGTCACCTCCGGCTACCTGCCGCTCGGCGGCGTGCTCGCCTCGGCCCGCGTGAAGGAGCCGTTCTGGGCGGAGGGCGGCGCCGATGTTCCGGCACGGCTACACCTACTCGGCGCACGCCACCGCTGCGCCGTCGGCATGGCGAACCTCGACATCATCGAGCGCGAGGACCTGGTCGCCCGCGTTCGCGATCTCGAGCCGCTGCTGGCCGAGCTGCTGGAGCCGCTCCGCGAGCTCGACATCGTCTCCGAGGTGCGCTCGGTCGGCTTGCTCGGCGGCGTCGAGTTCTCCGCCGAAGCCCGCGAGGCCCGCCCGGGCCTGGCCGACGCGATCGGCATGGCCGTCCGCCGCGCCGGCGTCGTGACGCGGCCCCTGCGCGGCGTCGCGATCCAGCTGTCGCCGCCCTACGTGACCACCGAGGAGCAGCTCGCCGCCATGGTCGAGGGCGTCGCCGCCGGCATCCGCGAGGTCTCGGCCGTCACGGTGTGAGGCCCGACCGAACGCGCCTGGTATCCTCGCTGGCGGAGCGCCCGTAGCTCAGGGGATAGAGCGCTGCCCTGCGGAGGCAGAGGTCGCATGTTCGAATCATGCCGGGCGCATCAAGGTGCGCTCACGCTCTCGGATAGGCGGGCGCGGAGGCGAGCACACCCTCCGCATCGCCGACGGAGACGCGCTGCCCGGGCTCGACCTCGCGGCGCACGATGGCGAGCGCGACCGTGCGGCCGAGCGCCGGTGACACGGCGGCGCTGGTGACCCGGCCGACGTCGCGGCCGTCATGGGAGACCGTCGCCCCGGGCTCGGGCGGCGCGCCGTCCACCAGGATGGTGCGCAGGCCGCGGTTGGCATGCCCGCGGTAGTGCAGACGCGCGACCGGCTCCTGGCCGATGTAGCAACCCTTCGTGAACGAGACGGCTCGTCCGACGACGCCGGCCTCGGCCGGCATCACCTCGCCCGTCAGTTCGGCCCCGAAGCGGGGCACGCCGGCCTCGATGCGCAGGGTCTCGGCGGCCGTGGCGCCGAACGGCCGGCCCTCGAAGGCCGGCAGCACCGCCGCCAGCGCGTCCCAGGCCGCCGGGAGCGTCTCGCGCAGGCCGATCAGCTCGTATGCCGGCGCGCCGCAGAACACCGACACGATGGCGTGGAGGCCCTCCACCACCTGGTGGCCCTCACCCTCGGGCGCGCCGCGCCGCGCCGCGAAGCCGAACGCCGCCGCGATCAGCGCCGGAGCCTTCGGCCCGGCCACGGCCAGGGCGCCGTAGCGGTCCTCGGCGGGCTCGATCCGGGCCTTCGCGGCCAGGCGGTAGCGCGTCAGGGTCGTCCGGAGGTCGGCGGCCGCAGACGCCTCGCTGTCCGCCAGGTACGCGTCCTCGGCAACCCTGGTCAGGCGAAGGTCGGCGATCACGCGTGCCTTCGGGGTGAGGATCAGCGCATAGGTGGCACTGCCGACGGCCACGGCTGCGACGTCGTTCGAGACGAGTCCCTGCAGGAAGCGGCCGGCGTCTGGCCCGGCGATCAGCGTGAACGCGCGCGAGCCGCGGTCGGCGATGCCCACGGCGGCCCGCACGGCGGCGGCCTCGCGGCCGGGGTCACCGAAGTCGAGCGCCGTCTCGAATCCGTCCAGCTCGGCGAACCGCGCGCCGGCCGCCGCGAGCCGCTCGTGGAGCGCCGTCGTGATCACCCCCGGAGTGTACGAGGCGCCGAGCGTCTGCCTCACGGCGCGGGGTGCGCGGGGTCGGTCGTGTCGACGATCCGATACAGATCCGATGTGCTGCGACCCGACGACGTGCAGTGGTAGCGCTCGTAGTACACCCGCGCGAGCCCGTCGCCGGCCCGATACACGAAGGTCTTGCCGGCGTCGATCCCGGCCGGCAGCGCCAGCACCGCCGCGGGTGCGGCGCCGGGCCGCCACCGCATGAGGTGCACGGAGGCGCCGCACGACGCCCGCGACCGCCAGAAGTACACGGTTCCGTCGCTCGCCACGCCGGGCGCGACGTCGAACCTGCCCGACTGGCGTGGCACGCTGAGCGTGGTCTTGGTCGCGAGCGCGTACCGCTTCATCGTGCAGCGGCCGTGGCCGCAGGCGCCGTAGGCGATGAACCCCTGCGAGAGCTGCCCGGCCTGCAGGGTGCCCGCGGTGCCGAGCATGCTGACGACCTTGTGCACGCGCCCGGTGGAGATCGTGACGAGGAGCCCATCCGTCCGGCTGCTGCCGGCGCGCAGGAACCACACCCTGCCGCCCGAGATCGTCGGGGCGTACTCCCAGCGTGTCGACGCCACTGCCCCCGGCAGCGTCAGGCGCGCGCCGCTGGTCGCGCTGTAGGCGCGGATCTCCGATGAGGTGCCGTTGACCAGTTGCAACACGACGCTGGTTCCGTCCACGCCGCCGAGCCAGGTCTGGGCGGTCGGCGGTCCGATCCGCTTCGCGCGATGGCCGTTGAGGCGCACGATGGCGTGGGGCGCCCCGCGGCTGTCGATGACCGTCCAGCCGAGGATGCCGTTGGCCACGGCCGGCGTCTTCTCGTCCTTGCTCGTGGCAAGGACTATCTGCTCCGTCGTGGCCACCGCTGCGGTGGCCGGCATCGCCGTGAACAGGATCACGGCAAGAGCCATCGGGACTGCTCGGCGCATCACGCTGTCCTCCCGGGTTGACAGAGGAGTCTACCGCTCGGAGCGGAAACGGGCCCACGTAGCGGCCCCGGAGGGTACGATCCGGCGCGGTTGCTTGAGATGACCGATCAGTCGACCCTGCTCGTTCAAGCGCCCGTGGCGCTGACCAAGAATCCTGCGAGGAGCCTCTGGACTCCGCGGCGCGTCGTCGTTCTCGCGATCGCCTACGTGGCCGCGCTGGTCGGGACGATCCTCTCGTTCGGCTTCTTCATCTCGCCCGACCGCTACTTCCTGATCCTGCTCGTGCCGGCACTGGCACTCGGGCTGACCCGGCGCTACGTCCTCGACTTCCTGCCGTTCATCTGCCTCCTGTTCGTGTACGAGCTGATGCGCGGCTACGGGCGGGTCGTCAACTTCGACGTCCTCCACCGCCACGCCTACTTCGAGCCGATGATCACCTTCGACCGGCTGGTCGGTCTCGGCACGACGCCGCCGGAGCTGTTGCAGCGCTGGTTCTGGGACGGTCACCTCGGCACCGCCGACCAGCTCGTCGCCCTGCTCGACCACGCCCACTTCTTCGTCCCGCCGACGCTGCTGTTCGTGATCTGGCTCGAGCGCCGCGAGCTGTTCTACACGGGAGCCACGGCGGTGATCGTCGCGGCGTTCATCGCGGCGGTCGTCTTCTTCCTGTTCCCGGCAGCGCCCCCGTGGTACGCCGGTCGTCACCATCTGCTCGACGTCGTCTCGATCAACGGCATCCAGTCGGCGGCGTCGTCGCTGCCGCACGGCGGCTCCTTCATCGAGCAGCACATCCCGGCCAACCGGGTCGCGGCCATGCCCTCCCTGCATGCCGCCTTCGCGCTGCTGACCTGGCTGATCGCCCGGCGCTGGCGACGTGTCGCCGGGCGGATCTTCGCGATCTACCCGATCCTGATGTGGTTCACGATCGTCTACCTCGGCGACCACTACGTGCTCGACGTCGTCGCCGGAGCCATCACCGCACTGGTTGCCTGGCGCATCGCGCTACGCCTGGTTCGTCCCGACGGCCGGCTCTCGCGACTCGCCGGCCCGTTCCCACCACCGCTGAAAAACGCCCGGACATTCGGAGGCGCCGCGCCATGACAACCCCTCGCGACACGGCCGCGAACACGCAGGCGAAGGGCGCGGAGTTCCCCGCCTACGTCGCCGTCCGGTGCCCGCTCTGCGGCGCCGACGACTACGAGGTGCGGCTCGAGGATCGCCTGTCCGGCGTCGATGTCGCGCCGAACGTGCACTACACCTCCACCTCCAGTGCGTTCGGCGAGCACGGCCGCATCGTCCGCTGCCGCTCGTGCTCGCTCGTGTACATGAACCCGCGGCCGCACCATCAGGACGTCCAGGACAACTACGCGTCGGTCGAGGACGCGCGCTACCTGGAGGAGGAGCAGGGCCGCCTCGAGACCTTCGGCGAGAGCGTCGACCACATCCAGCGCTTCATCCCGACGGGTCAGCTGCTGGACGTCGGCTGCCACGTCGGCACGTTCCTGCAGGTCGCGTCGGCCCGCGGCTTCAAGGTCGCCGGGGTCGAGCCGTCGCGCTGGGCCTCCGACATCGCCCGCAGCCGGGTCGACGGGAACATCCACTGCGGCGCGATCGAGGACGCCCCGCTCCCCGAGGGCGGCTACGACGTGATCACCCTCTGGGACGTGATCGAGCACCTGCCCGATCCCGCCATCGACGTGCGGGCGATCTTCGGCGCGCTCCGGCCCGGCGGCGTGTTCGCGGTCTCGACCATGGACGTCGACTCGCTGTTCGCACGCGTGCTCGGCCGGCGGTGGCCCTGGTACATGCAGATGCACCTGGTCTACTTCTCGCGCCAGACGCTGTGCGAGCTGCTGCGGCGGGAGGGGTTCCAGATCGCCGACGTCACCCTCCACACCCGGCGCGTGCGCCTGTCCTACCTCGCGTCGCGGCTCGACGCCTACGTGCCGCCGCTGGCCCGGCTGCTCGGTCGCGGTCTCGACCGCAGCGGGCTGGCCGATCGCACCGTCGGGATCAAGCTCGGCGACATCTTCACCGTCATCGCCCGTAAGCCCGTCGAGCTCCAGTAGCCGCACGATGTCCCTCGCCGAGGCGCCGGATGCCGCTCCGGCCGAGCACCCGCTCGGCGGCGCGCGACCGGCCGCGCGGAGGGGCCCCGTTCGCCGGATGCTGCGCGAGTACCGCTACACCATCGGCGTGTGGGCGTGGTCGCGTGCGCTGACGTTCTTCGGGGTCGCCTTCATCGGCTGGATCGGCCGGCCGCGCGGGGCGCACGGCATCTCGCACCTGCTGCCGCCCGGGCCGCTCGGGCTCTGGGACGGGCAGTGGTACATCCTGATCTCCAAGTACGGCTACGACCCGATGCTCTGGCACGGCAACGCCCCCGCGTTCTTCCCGCTCTACCCGTTCCTGATCGGCCTCGTCCACCTCGTCGCGCCGGTGTCGAATGCGCTCCTGGGCGTGCTGCTCTCGACGGTCCTGCTGTTGCCGGCGCTGATGGTGCTCTACCGGCTGACGCTGTCGCGCTGGGGCGAGGGCGTTGCCCGCCGCACGGTGCTGTATCTCTCGATCAGCCCCATGGCCTTCGTCTTCTCGGCGGTCTACACCGAGAGCCTCGCCCTGCTGCTGACGGTGTCGAGCTTCCTGATGCTCGAGCGCCGGCGCATCTTCGCGGCGTCCGTGCTCGGGTCGCTGGCGGTGCTGACGCGCCCGGTGGGCATCCTGATCGCGCCTGCGATCGCCTGGCGCGTGTTCCAGGATGAGGGCCGGCGCCTCTCCTGGCGGCTGGTGTGGCGGCTGGCGCCGGTGCTGCTGATGCCGCTCGCGCTGCTCGGGTTCCAGTCGTACCTGTGGTGGCGCACCGGCCAGCCCCTCGCCACCAACGCGGCCGAGGAACGCGGCTGGAGTCGCTCGCCGAACCCGCTGTACGTCCTTGCGCTGCCGATCGCCGCGCTGCACGGCATCTGGATCATGTTCGACAACCACGACCTGGGCCTCGCCCTGTCGGCATTTGCCGCGTGCGCCTACTTCTGGCTCCTGTTCCTGCTCGCCCGCACCGGCCGGGCCGGGCTCGAGTACCTCATCTACGGCTTCTCGTGCCTCGTCTTGCCGGCGGCGACGGGTATGTGGCTCGGGT
Organism: uncultured Actinomycetes bacterium; assembly: GCA_963779685.1. Classification (GTDB taxonomy): domain Bacteria; phylum Actinomycetota; class Thermoleophilia; order Gaiellales; family F1-60-MAGs149; genus CAVZZG01. The sequence continues at coordinate 159,790 of CAVZZG010000002.1, read as the reverse complement.
TCCCGCGCTTCGGGCTGGTGATCTTCCCGATCTTCTGGATGCTCGCCCTGCTCGGGCGCAAGGAGCGGTTCGACACGGCGCTGAAGACGGCCATGCCCGCCATGATGATGGCCATGCTGTGGGCGTCCTACGTGGTCGTCGACCACCTCGGCGGCGGTACCTTCACGCCATGAGCTTCGGCGTCACCTCGATGTCGGCGCCGCTGCGCCGCGTGCTCGTCCGTACGCCCACCACCGGCGGCGACTTCGCCGGTGCGGGCTGGCGGCTTCCGGACGCCGACCTGCTCCTGGCCCAGCACGCCGCGTTCTGCGACCTGCTCGCCGGGCTCGGCTGCGAGGTCGTCGTCGCCCCGTCCGTGCCCGGCCTGGTCGACGCCTGCTACATGTACGACTCGGCGTTCGTCGTCTCCGACGGCGCGATCGTGCTGCGGTCCGCGAAGCCGGCGCGGGTCGATGAGGCCGGCCCTGCGGCGACCGCGCTGGCCGAGGCGGGCGTGCCCGTCATCGGCACGCTCGACGGCGACGCCCGTGCCGACGGCGGCGACCTGTTCTGGCTCGACGACTCGACGCTCGTGGCGGGTCGCGGCTACCGCACCAACGCCGCCGCGCACGGCCAGCTCGCAGCCCTGCTGGCACCGCGGGGCGTCGCCCTGGAGCGCGTCGATCTTCCCCACGACCGCGGCGCCGCCCACGTGCTGCACACCATGTCGTTCATCTCGCCGGTGGCGCCCGACCTGGCCGTGGTGTTCGAGCCCCTGATGCCGGTGCCGCTGGTCGAGCTGCTCGCCGACCGCGGCATCGCCACCATCCCGGTCGACGCCGACGAGTACGAGACGATGGCCTGCAACGTGCTCGCCGTGCGGCCCGGCGTCGTGGTCGTCGTCGACGGCAATCCGAAGGCACGGCGGGCGATGGAGGCGAGAGGCGTCGAGGTGCACGCCTACGACGGCTCGGAGGTGTCGCTGAAGGGCGACGGAGGCCCGACCTGCCTGACCCGCCCGATCCTGCGCCGCTAGCGGCGCGCCTGCGCGAGCGGATCCGGCGCGACGGCCCGCTGCGCTTCGACGCCTGGGTCGACGCCTGCCTCTACGACCCGGCAGACGGCTTCTACGCCCGTGGTGCGCGGATCGGCGTGGGCGGCGCGTTCGCCACCGCGCCGACGCTGCATCCCGCCTTCGCGACCGCCGTCGCGGCCGAGGTCGCGAGCGCCGGGACGATCGTCGAGGCCGGCCCGGGGGACGGGTCGCTGGCGGCCGCGATCGGGGCGGAGGTCCTGATCGAGCCGGCCCTCGGGATGCGCGCGCGGCAGGCACACCACAACCCCTCGGCGCGGTTCGTCGCCGCCGCTTCGGAGCTCGAGTCGTTCTCGGGCGCGATCGTCGCGAACGAAGTGCTCGACGCACTGCCGTTCCGGCTCGTCGAGGGCGGGCGCGAGGTCTGGGTGGGGCTCGACGGCGGGGGCCGGTTCCGCCGTGACCACCGCGAGTCGGAGCTTGCGCTGCCCGACCGCGGCCGCTTCGTCGTCCGGCCGGGCCTGGCGGGCTTCGTCACCGAACTCGTCCGGCCGCTGGCCGCCGGGCTGGTTGTGCTGATCGACTACGGGGCGGACGGCCCAGGTGACGGCCGCCGTGACCCCGTGCGCACCTACATCGCGGGCCAGCCGGGCGGCGACCCGCTGCAGGCACCCGGCACGCAGGACCTCACGGCCGACGTCGACTTCACGGTGGTCCGGGCCGCGCTCCTTGCCGCCGGCCTCACCGTCGTCTTCGACGGCACGCAGCCGGACTGGCTGCGGCGTCACGGTGTCCGCCTGCCGCCGATCGCGCAGCGCACGGACGAGGACTGGCGCCTGGCGCGCCTGCTGGATGATCGACTCACCTTCCGGGTGCTTGTGGCGCGGCGGTCAGGACGACGAAGGGCCCCCGGAGCTTGCGCGTCCGGGGGCCCTTCGTGGCTAGGTCCACTAAGTAAGTTCGCTTCGCCGAAGGCGGAGCGAACACATCATGCCGCCCATGTCGCCCATGTTCGGGGCCGCCACCGCCCGTGTTCTTCTCGGGAGCCTCGGCCACGATGGCCTCGGTGGTCAGGATGTTCTTGCCGATCGAGGCCGCGTTCTGCAGCGCCGAGCGGGTGACCATGGCGGGGTCGATGATGCCGACCGACACCAGGTCGACCATCTCGCCGGTGTCGACGTTCAGGCCCTGGCCCTTCTTGGCCTTGCGCACCTGATCGACGACGACGCTGGCCTCGAGGCCGGCGTTGGTCGCGAGCTGGCGAAGCGGCTCCTCGAGGGCCCGCTTGATGATCATGGCGCCCGTGCGCTCGTCGCCCTCGAAGGCGTCGAGCTTGAGGGCGTCGGCAGCGGTCAGCAGCGCGACGCCGCCGCCCGGCACGATGCCCTCCTCGAGGGCGGCGCGGGTGGCCTGCAGCGCGTCCTCGACGCGGTGCTTCTTCTCCTTCATCTCGGTCTCGGTGGCAGCGCCGACCTTGACCACCGCAACGCCGCCGGAGAGCTTCGCAAGGCGCTCCTGCAGCTTCTCGCGATCGAAGTCGGAGTCGGTGTTCTCGATCTCCTGCTTGATCTGCTTGATGCGGGCCTTGATCGCGTCAGACTCGCCGGCACCGTCGATGATCGTGGTCGAGTCCTTGTCGACGACGACCTTGCGGGCCCGTCCGAGCTGGGTGATCGTGGTGTTCTCGAGCTTGAGGCCCATCTCCTCGGTGATGACCTCGCCGCCGGCGAGGATCGCGATGTCCTCGAGCATGCGCTTGCGGCGGTCGCCGAAGCCGGGAGCCTTGACGGCCACCACGGTGAAGGTGCCGCGGAGCTTGTTGACGACGATCGTGGCGAGCGACTCGCCCTCGACGTCCTCGGCCACGATCAGGAGCGGGCGGCCGTTCTGGATGACCTGCTCGAGCACGGGCAGGATGTCCTTGACGGCGCCGATCTTCTGGTTGGCGATGAGGATGTACGGGTCGTCGAGGACCGCCTCCATGCGCTCGGAGTCGGTGATCATGTAGGGCGACAGGTACCCCTTGTCGAACTGCATGCCCTCGGTGAACTCGAGCTCGAGGCCGAAGGTCTGGCCCTCCTCGACGTTCACGACGCCGTCCTTGCCCACCTTCTCGATGGCGTCGGCGATCACGTCGCCGATCTCGCGGTCGCGGGCCGAGATGGTGGCGACGCGGGCGATGTCTTCCTTGCCGTCGACGTCCTTCGCCATGGCCTTGATGGCCTCGACGACCTTCTCGGTGGCCTTCTCGATGCCGCGCTTGATGCCCATCGGGTTGGCCCCGGCGGTCACGTTGCGCAGGCCCTCGCGGATGATCGCCTGGGCGAGCACCGTCGCGGTCGTCGTGCCGTCGCCGGCAACGTCGTTGGTCGCCGTGGCGACCTCGCGGACGAGCTGCGCGCCCTGGTTCTCGAAGACGTCCTCGACCTCGATCTCACGGGCGATGGTGACACCGTCGTTGGTGATGGTCGGGGCGCCGAACTTCTTGTCCAGCACGACGTAGCGGCCCTTCGGGCCCAGGGTGACCTTGACCGCGTCGGCCAGGGTGTCGACCCCGCGCAGGAGCGCCCTGCGGGCGTCCTCGTTGAACTTCAGGATCTTGTGCGCCATATGCGTTTACTCCTCGATTCCGTCGTTACGCCGTGACCGCGGCGCGGTCGAGCTTGGCCAGGACGTCCGACTCGCGGAGGATGAGGACCTCGTCGCCATCCACCTTGATCTCCGACCCGCCGTACTTGGAGAAGATGATCTCGTCGCCGACCTCGACATCGATCGGAACCAGCTTGCCGTCCTCGTACCGGCCCTTGCCCACGGCCAGGACGCGGCCGCGCTGCGGCTTCTCCTTCGCCGTGTCCGGGAGCACGATCCCACTCGCGGTGGTCTGCTCCTCTTCGAGCACCTCGATGATGAGGCGGTCGCCCAGCGGCTTCAGGTTCATCCAGTTTCCTCCAGGACTCTGACTGACATGTCTTGGCACTCCAGCTGTCTGAGTGCCAAAGGCATCCTATCCCCAGTTCCGGGAAGAGTCAAGCGGGAACGTTGGCACTCTCATCGGGAGAGCGCCAGTTTCGCGCCGCCATCCGGCGCATGACCCCGAGCAGCGCCGCGATCGCCGCGGCCACGACCAGGTAGGCGGCCGATTCGCCGACGTGGTCGGCGATCACGCCCGCGCCCAGCTGGCCGAGCATGATCCCGCTCGACCAGCTGAGGTTGATGATGCCGCTCACGACGCCGTGCGGGATGCCCGATCGGTCAGCGCCGGCCGTCGCCAGCGGGTACACCGACGTGGCCTGGAACGTGAACAGCACGCCCAGCCCCGCCAGCGCGGCCATGATCACGGCCGGCCCCGGCTGGAGCGCAAGCAGCAGGCAGGTTCCGACTCCCGTGGCGCCGGCCACGGTGCCCACCCGCCGGGCTCCCACCCGGTCGACGAGGCGGCCGGCCGGCCGCGCCGCTGCCAGTCCGCCCACCGAGCCCACCAGCAGGGCCGCGCCGATGGCGACCGCGCCGTAGCCGAGCGCGCCGAGGCGCAGCGGCGCGAGCAGGTTGGCGGCGGCGCCGCAGACGGCCTCGGCCATGGCCAGCGCGAAGCCCGCGATCACCAGCGGCTCGCGCGCGCTCGCGGCGAGGCCCTGGCGCAGCGTGCCGTCGCCGGTCTCGGCGCGCCCGGCCGGCGCCGCCACCGTCGCGAGCGTGGCCGCGATCGCCGCGACGGCCACCGCCGAGAAGGCCCAGGCGATCGACGTCACGCCGGCCAGGGCCCCGATGGCGGGGCCGGCGATCGAGCCGGCCGACACGAAGCCCATCGCACGGCCGATGTAGGCGCCGCGCTGCTCGACCGGCGCGTTGGCCGTCAGCCAGGCGATCGCCGCGCCCCACGTGACGGCGCTGCCGAGACCCTGCACGGCCCGCGCAGCCACCAGCGTGGTCACGTTCGGGGCGAAGGCGAAGACGAACGTCGCGATCGTCTGCAGCAGGTTGCCGCCGATCACGATCCGGCGGTTGCCGATGCGGCTGCCGAGGTAGCCGAGCGGTACCGACGTCGCGACGATCATCAGCGGCAGCACCGCCATCACCAGCGCCGCCTGGGTGGTCGTGAGCCCGAACCGGTCGACGTAGGTGGGCAGCAGCGGGATCACCGCCAGGTACAGCACCGCCTCGACGAACAGGCTCAGCGCGACGGCGATCTCGATGCGGCGCACGGCGCGGAACGATACGGCGCACGGTAGGATCACGCAGACCGTGCCGGGAGGCGATCCGTTGTACGCGCTGATGTTCTACTCGCCGCTGGTGGCCGACCAGCTGCGCCACCGCCGGAAGACCGTCACGATCCGGCTTGGCGACAAGACCTCGAAGTACCGCAAGGGCATGATCGTGCCCGTGCTCGTCGGCCAGCGCTTCGGGCCGCGCGAGCGCGTCTTCGACGCCGTGATCGACAAGGTCGAGGTGAAGCCCTTCGCGGAGCTGTCGCCGCGCGAGATCCAGCACGACAACCCGGAGATCCGCCACATCGACGAGTTCCTCGACTTCATGCGCCGGCTGTACAACCGCGAGATCACCGACGACGACGTCGTGACCGTGATCTCGTTCTCCGAGATCCGGGAGGGGCGGTCCTGATGCGCGTCGCCGTCGTCGGGCTGGGCACCATGGGCGGGCCGATGGCCGGCCACGTGCTCGATGCCGGTCACGAGGTGGTGGTGCACAACCGCACCCGAAGCCGCGAGGAGCCGTTCGCCGCCCGCGGCGCCGGCCGCGCCGCCACGCCCGCCGAGGCGGCTGCCGGTGCCGATGTCGTCGTCACCTGCGTCTCCGACGGGCCCGACCTCGAGCAGGTCGTGCTCGGCCCGGGCGGCATCGTCGAGACCATCGTGTCCGGTGCCGTGCTGGTCGACTGCTCCACGGTCTCGCCGACCGTCGAGCGCGACGTCGCCGCGGCGCTCGCCGCCCGCGGCGCCCAGGTGCTCGACTGCCCGGTGTCGGGCGGTTCGGAGGGCGCCGTCAAGGGCGCGCTGACGATGTTCGCGGGCGGCGACGAGGCCGCGCTCGAACGCGCCCGGCCGGTGCTGGAGACCTTCACCAAGTCGGTCACGCACATGGGGCCGGTCGGGGCCGGCCAGGCCGCCAAGGCCGTCAACCAGATCTTCCTCGCCGGCGCCTACGCCGGGCTGGGCGAGGCGCTCGTGTTCGGGCAGAAGGCCGGGCTGCCGATGGACGCGCTCGTGCTCGCCCTGCAGGGCGGCGCCGCCGACGCCTGGGTGATCCGCAACCGGTCGGGCAACGTCATCAACTCCACCTACCCGCTCGGCTTCCGGCTCTGGATGCACCTCAAGGACATCCGCATCGCCCTGGCCGAGGCCGAGGGCCTGGGCGTCGACATGCCCGTCACCGAGCTGTTCGCGCAGCTCGAGCAGCGCATCGTCGAGGCGGGCTTCGGCGAGGAGGACGTGTCCGCCTACGCCCGCGTGCCGCGCGGCGAGGCGTAGCGCACCCTCAGCCGTCGTTGTCCGCGAGCGGCGTGGCGGCCGGTTCCGCCTTGCGCCGGATCGGGACGCCGAACAGCTCCGCCGGCCGCAGCTCGGTGCCGCATGCCCGGCAACTCACCTGCATGACGCTCTCGATCGTCTCGCCGCACTCCGGGCAGGCCACGATCAGTGTCGCGCCGCAATCCGGACAGGCGTCCGATTCGGGCATCGTGACGCCCGACAGGTAGCGCCGGCCGAACCCGCAGCGCGGGCAGACGGCGCAGCGGTCGCCGAGGATTCGGCTCTTGCGGGAGTCGCGGGCCACCCCGGGAGGGTACGGGACGATCCGCCGGCCTACGGCGCTCCATCCCGCCGCCGCGCGGCAAGGGCCAGACCGCCGATCGCCGCCAGCCCGATCGCGGCCATGGCCACCGGGCCGGGTGCGGGCAATCCGCGCGGCGGGCGCCGGCCGAGGACGGCGGCGGCCGAGGCGGCCGACAGCAGCGACCACCGTGAGGCGAAGGAGAGCGCCGATCCGGCCGAGGCGGCCGACCCGATCGACAGCACCGATGCCGCCGAGCCGACCGACCCGATGGACAGCACCGAGCCGACCGACCCGATCGACAGCACCGAGCCCCGGGAGGCGATCGACAGCAGCGAGTCGGTGGAGGCGATCGAGAGTCGGGAGCCGGATCCGGGCACGGCGCGCATCGTCGCCCGCGGGCGGCGGAAACGCAAACCGTACGCTTCGGACGTGCCCGCCCCGTTCACCCCGGCCTTTCGCGGCGGCTCCGGATCGCCGCTCGTGTGCCTGCACGGATTCATGGACACGTGGCGGACGTGGGAGCTGGTGCTGCCGGCGCTGGTGCGCCGCCACGACGTGCTGGCGCCGACGCTGCCGGGACACGCCGGCGGCCCGCCGATCCCCGGCGGCATCGATGGCGACGTGATGGCCGACGCCATCGAGCGTGCCATGGACGAGGCCGGCTTCGGCGCAGCGCACCTCGTCGGCAACTCGCTGGGCGGCTACGTCGCGCTGCAGCTGGCGGCCCGCGGGCGGGCGCTATCGGTGGTCGCACTCGCCCCCGCCGGCGGGTGGGCACGCGGCGACGAGTCGTACCGCGAGACGCTCGCCTTCCAGCGGACGCTGCACCGCCAGCTGCGGGCGGCCGCACCCTACGTGGATGCGATGGTCGCCGAGCGGGCGGGCCGGCGCCGGGCGACGCGGTACATCACCGAGCAGTTCGACCACATCCCGGCCGAGCTGATCGCGCACATCACGCTCGGCGCCGCCGCCTGCCCGGACGCCGATGCCCTCATCGACAACGCGCTCGGCGCCGGCTTTCCGCTCGAGGCCGAGCGGATCGGCTGCCGGGTCCGGGTCGTCTGGGGCACCGACGACCGGCTGCTGCCGTGGCCGGCCGCTGCGGCGCGCTTCCGCGAGGAGTGGCTTCCGCAGGCCGACTGGGTGGTGCTGGACGGAGTCGGCCACTGCCCGCAGCTCGACGTCCCGCTCGAGACCGCCCAGCTGATCCTCGGCTTCACGGAAGACGGCCCGGCCTGAGCTCTGAGGCCCTGCCGCGCGCTAGGGTATGAGCGATGGCGATCGCCCGTGAGGCACGTCCAGTGATCTCGCTCGAGGAGACTCGCGATTCGGGTCTCGACCGCGTCGATCTGATCGAGCTCTACCGGCTGATGCTGGTGACGCGGGGGATCGAGGAGCGCGGGCACATCCTGTTCCGCCAGGGCAAGGTGCCGGGCTCGTTCTACACCGGCCGCGGCAACGAGGCGGCTGCGGTCGGGGTCGGCTTCGCGATGGGACTCGACGACGTCGGCACCCCCACCCAGCGCGACATGGGCGTGCACGTCGCGCGCGGCACCGACCCGTGGCGGATCTTCGCCCAGTACATGGGCCGCGTCGACGGCCCGACCCACGGCCGCGACGGCAACGTGCACATGGCCGAGCTCCGGCTGGGGCTGATCCCGATGGTGTCGCACCTGCCCGCGATGGTGCCGGTGGCGACCGGGTGCGCGCTGGCGTTCCGGATCCGGAGCGAGCCGAGAGTGGCGGTGGCGTGGTCGGGCGACGGAGCCACCCAGCGCTCCGACTGGCACGAGGCGCTCAACTTCGCCGGCGTGCGGCGGCTGCCGGTCGTGTTCATCGTCGACAACAACCAGTTCGCCTACTCCACTCCGAACCACCTCGAGTTCGCCACCGAGACCATCGCCGAGCGCGCCCTGGCCTACGGCTTCGACGGCGTCGTGGTCGATGGCTGCGACGTGCTGGCCGTGGTGCGCGAGGCCCGCGCCGCCATCGAGCACGCCCGCACGGGGGGCGGCCCGACCCTGCTCGAGCTGAGGACGCTGCGCATGGAGGGCCACGCCGTCCACGACGACGCGTTCTACGTGCCGCGCGGCGTTGCCAGCGAATGGGCGCAGCACGACCCGATCGAGCGCTACCGTGCATGGTTGTCCGGTCAACTCCCTGGCTTCGACGAGCAGGCCGACAGCCGGATCCGCGAGGACGCGAAGGCGCTCCTCGTCGAGGCCCTCCGCCGGGCCGACGCGAGCGCGCTGCCCGACCCCTCGACCGTGTCCGACGGCGTGTTCGCCGACGCGGGCGAGCTCGACACCCCACACCACAGGTAGCACATGGCCATCAAGACCTATCTGCAGGCGATCTCGGACGGTCTCCGCGAGGAGATGCGCCTCGACGAGCGCGTGTTCGTGATCGGCGAGGACGTCGGCGTCTACGGTGGCGCCTTCAAGGTCACGCAGGGCTTCCAGGCCGAGTTCGGGCCCTGGCGGGTGCTGGACGCGCCGCTGGCCGAGACGGCCATCGTGGGCGCGTGCACCGGCGCCTCGCTGATGGGCCTGCGGCCGGTGGCCGAGATGCAGTTCGCCGACTTCATCTCCTGCGCCTGGGATCACCTCACCACGGTCGCCGCCAAGCAGCACTACCGCACCGGGGCGGCGCTGCCCTTCGTCGTGCGCTGTCCGTCCGGCGGCGGCTTCTCGGGCGGTCCGTTCCACTCCCAGAACCCGGAGAGCTCGTTCGCGCACATCCCGGGCCTGAAGGTGGTCTGCCCGGCCACCCCGGAGGACGCCAAGGGCCTGCTGGTCGAGGCCATCCGCGATCCCAACCCGGTGCTGTACTTCGAGCACAAGCACCTGTACCGGCGCATCAAGGGCGAGGTGCCCGACGAGCAGTACGCGACGCCGTTCGGCCGCGCGCGGGTGCACCGGGCGGGCACCGACCTGACGATCGTCACGTGGGGCGCCATGGTGTACACGGCGGACGACGCGGCCGAGGCGGTGGCGGCCAAGGATGGCACGTCGGTCGAGGTGATCGACCTGCGCACCATCATCCCCTGGGATCGCGAGGCCGTGCTGGCGTCGGTGGCGCGCACCTCGAAGCTGATCGTGCTCCACGAGGACACCCGTACGGCCGGCTTCGGCGCGGAGATCGCCGCCACCGTCGCCGAGGAGGGCTTCGAGACCCTCGACGCACCGGTGGTGCGGCTGGCGGCGCCGGACACGCCGGTGCCGTTCTCACCACCGCTCGAGAAGGCATTCATCCCGCAGGTCGAGGACGTCGTGCAGGCGATCGAGCGCCTGGCGGCGTACTGAGGCGTGACGTGACCCGGACGAGACAGGAGTAGACGAAGATGGCAGTCGGAAGCCTCGTCGACGTGGTGATGCCCCAGATGGGCGTCAGCGTCTCGGAAGGCACGATCAGCCGCTGGGCCAAGCAGGTCGGCGACCACATCGACGCGGACGAGACGATCGTCGAGATCTCGACCGACAAGGTCGACACCGAGGTGCCTTCGCCGGCATCGGGCACGGTCGTCGAGATCCTCGTCGCCGAAGGCGAGACGGTGCCGGTCACGACCGCGATCGCCCGCATCGACACCGGCGGCGGCAGCGCCCCGGCTGCGGCCACGCCTGCACCTGCACCCGCTCCCGAGCCGGCCGCCGCGCCCGAGCCGGTGGCCGTGGCTCCGCCGCCCGAGCCGGTCGCGGCCCCCGTGGCCGAGTCGGCTCCCGAGCCGCCGCCGCACTTCGGGCCCGGCACCAGCGACGGCGGCTACGCGCCCGGGGCCGAGGAGCCGGCTGCGGCGCCCGCCACCAACGGCGGCGCCGACGACACGATGCGTACGTTCATGTCGCCGGTGGTGGCGCGCATGGTCGCCGAGAACGGGCTCGACGTGAACCTGATCGCGGGCACCGGCCGCGGCGGCCGCGTCACCAAGCACGACGTCGAGGCCTACCTCGAGTCCCGCGCGGGCGGCCCGCCGGCCGCGCCTCCCGCAGTCACGCCCGCACCCGCTCCGGCGGCCCCGGTCGCCGCGGCAGCGGCTCCCGCGCCGGTCGCCGCCGCGCCGGTCGCACCCGTCGTGGCGCCTGCACCGGCGGCCGCGGCCGGCTCGCTCAATGCCGGCGAGGAGATCTACAAGTTCACGACGATCCGCAAGGCGATCGCCCGGCACATGCTGGAGTCGATCCAGACGACCGCGCAGCTGACGTCGATCTTCGAGGTCGACATGACCGCGATCGTCGGCTACCGCCAGACGCTGAAGCCCGACTTCGCGGCCCGCCACGGCGTCAGCCTCACGTACCTGCCGTTCATCATGAAGGCGACGGTCGACGCGATCGGCAAGTGGCCGTGGGTCAACGCCGAGATCCGCGGCGACGAGGCGATCGTCAAGCACTACGTCAACCTGGGCATGGCCGTGGCCGTCGACGACTCCAAGGGCCTGCTCGTGCCGGTGATCAAGAACGCCGAGTCGCTGTCCATGGTCGGGCTGGCCCGCGCGCTCGCCGACATGGCCGACCGCGCCCGCACCAAGCAGCTCACTCCGGACGAGATGAGCGGCGCCACCTTCACGATCACCAACCCCGGCGGCTACGGCGCCCTGATGGGCACGCCGATCCTGCCCACCGGCACCACCGCCATCATCGACGTCGAGGCGATCCTCAAGCGGCCGGTCGTGATCACCGACGACCAGGGCCACGACGCGATCGGCATCCGGTCGATGATGTACCTGCCGATGACGTACGACCATCGCCTCGTCGACGGCGCCTACGCCGCGCAGTTCATGCGCGACCTCAAGCGCAATCTCGAGACCTGGCCGATCGACGCCTACCTCGCGTGACCGATCGCGTCCCGCTGCGCCGCCAGCCGGGCGGTGCGTACCTGTACGATCTGCCCGGGATCAGCCCGTACGGCGAGGTGCTCGAGCTCCAGGTGCAGCTGGCGGGCGCCCGCTCGCAGGGGGCGGTGCCCGACACGCTCATCCTCTGCGAGCACGCGCCGGTGATCACGCTCGGTGCCTCGGCCGACGCCGACGTCGAGCTGCCGGCCCGCGCGCTCGTCGAGTCGCGGGGTATCGAGGTGGTCGAGGTGCCCCGCGGCGGACGGGTCACCTACCACGGCCCCGGCCAGCTGGTCGGCTACCCGATCCTCGACCTGGCCGACTACGGCCGCGACCTGCGGGCCTACGTCACGAAGCTCGAGGAGGCGCTCGTCGCCACGCTCGACGACCTCGGCGTGCCGGCCTCGCCGCGCGACGGCGACGGCCACGTCGGCGTGTTCACCTCAGCGGGCGCCAAGATCGCGTCGATCGGGATCCACGTGTCGCGCTGGATCACCACCCACGGGTTCGCGCTCAACGTCAGTTGCGACCTGGAGCCGTTCACGCTGTTCGTGCCGTGCGGCCTGCCCGACGTCGCGGTCACCTCGGTCGAGCGCGAGACCGGGCGCGATGTCTCGCGCGAGGAGGCGTCGGCGGCGCTCGTCGCGCGCCTGGCCGAGTCGCTCGGCATCTCCGAGTTCGAGACCCTGCCGGGCGTGGCGGCATCGTGATCACGCGCGCGGGCCTCGCCGTGATCGCGTCGGACATCGCCAGGTCGCGCGCGTTCTACGCCTCGGTGCTCGGCATGGACGTGGTGGACGACGATGACGGGTCGTTCGTGGCCCGGCGCGAGAACCTCGAGCTTCGCGTCGAGGGCGGCGGCCGGCCGCGCCGCCGCGGACGGCACTGGATGGAGGAGGCCGGCGTCTACGTGACCTGCCTCACCGACGACTTCGATGCGCTGCTCGCCGACCTCCGGGGACGAGGCGCCGCCCTGCTCGGCGACGTGGTCACCGACGCCGACGGCCACCGCTACTGCGGCGTCGCCGATCCCGACGGCCTGCTGATCGAGTTCGCGGAGGCCTGAGGTGCCCTGGAGTCCGATCGCCCGGGAGCGGCCGCCGTGGATGACGGTGCGCGCTCCCTCGCAGCGTTCGCGCTTCGACGAGCTGACCGGCATCGTGCGCGGTAGCGGCCTGCACACGGTCTGCGAGGAGGCGCGCTGCCCGAACATCGGCGAGTGCTGGGGCCGCGGCACGGCCACCTTCCAGATCCTCGGCGAGACCTGCACCCGCGCCTGCCGCTACTGCGCCGTGACGTCGCGCAAGCACGGCGACCCGGTCGATCCGCTCGAGCCGGCCAAGCTCGCCGCGGCGGCCGAGCGGATGGGCCTGGGCCACGTCGTCGTCACCTCGGTCGACCGCGACGACCTGGCCGACGGTGGCGCCGGGCACTGGGCGCGCACGATCCGGGCGCTGCGCCGCCGCTGCCCGGATACCACGGTCGAGGTGCTGGTGCCGGACTTCCTCGGCGTGGTCGAGGACGCGCTGATGACGGTGCTGGAGGCCGGGCCGGACGTCTTCAACCACAACATCGAGACCTGCCGGCGGGTGCAGCCGACCGTGCGCATCCGGGGCGATTACGACCGGGCGCTCCAGCTGCTCGCGCGGGCCCGGCAGGTGTGGTCCGAGCAGTGGCCGGAGCGGGCCCCGCTGCTGACCAAGTCCGGGATCGTCGCCGGCATGGGGGAGACCGACGAGGAGATTCTCGAGACGATGCGCGACCTGCGCGCAGCCCGCGTCGACGTGGTCACGATCGGCCAGTACCTCCAGCCGACGGCCCGGCACCTGCCGCTCGACCGCTGGGTGCCGCTCGACTCGTTCCGCCGCTTCCGTGAGGAGGGCGAACGGATGGGCTTCGGCTCCGTGTTCGCCGGGCCGCTCGTCCGCTCGAGCTACCGGGCCGAGGAACAGCGGCTTGCGGCCGCGGGTGCCAGCCGGGTGGTGACCCTCTGATGCCTTCCGACCGGGCACACTTCGGCCCGATGGAGGGGGCACGCTGACGAGTCGCGACCCGCTGCGTGATCGGATCGCGGAGATCCTCATACGGCACGACCCGCTCCGCATCGCGGACGAGCCGGGCGCCGACCTCGAGGACGCGTACCTGATCGAGGCGGACGAGATCGCCGAGCTCGTCGCCGGCTCCGAGCTCGGCGTCGAGGAGTGCGCGTCGGTGGTGTGGACGGTGCTGGCGGGGAACGCCGGCGCCGACGAGGCCGGCCCCGTGTCCAGCTACATGCCCATCGGCGCGGACGTCTCGGCTGCCAACGTCGGCTCGGTGCCGATGGGCCGGCTCGACGACCTCGACTCGGACGACGAGTTCGAGGACGCCGTCGGCGAGCTGCCGGCGGATCCGATCGTGTTGGCAGTGCTCGCGATCCTCGACGATCGCGACCCGGCCTGCGTCGAGGCGGAGGACCCGGCCGACGAGGGACTGCTCGACGACCAGCTGCGCTACGTCGGCGCCGCCGAGGAGATCGCCCGCGGACTGCCCGACGGTGCCGCCGACCCGGCCGGCTGCACGCAGATCGCGCGCGACGTGCTGGAGGGTGAGTTCGGCGGGCTGCATCGCAGCCGGCTGGCCGCCGTCGGCGTCGACCTCGCCGAGCTGGTCGCGCTGCAGGACCACGTGCGGGCCGAGCTGGATGCGATCGAGCTCGACGCCCTGCCGGGGCTGATGCCGCCACCGGCCGACCCGTTCTGCGCCGGGGTGCTGCAGCTGCTGCTGCGCCAGGACCCGCTGGATGCCGGCGACACCCCGGGCGCCTACGTCGCGGAGGCCGAGGAGATCGCGGAGCTGATCCGCGGCATCGAGCCCGACTCGGTGCACTGCACCGCGATCGCCTGGGCGGTGATCCGGCGCTGGTCGTCGGCTGCCAGCACCGGGCCGATCAGCGCCTACGGCGATCTCGGCGGGCGGCTGGCGCACCTGGTCGAGCTGTACCGCGAGCTCGAGGCGGGGAACCCGGAGCTGATCGCGCCGTCGCGCTCTACGGTCGCCGAGCTGCTGCGGGCCGAGCCGCTGGCGTCGCGCGTGCACACGGCGCTGATCGATCACGACCCGTTCGGGCTGGTGGGTGCGGGCGACGCCGAGCCGACCGATTACGTGCCGTACGCGCGGGAGCTCGCCTTCCGCCTGCGCGGGGGCTCGCCCTCGGCCGGCTGGTGCCAGGTGCTGGCGTGGAAGGTGCTGACCGAGCCGTGGGGCGGGCTCGGCGGCTCCCTCGGCAGGTTCCGTGAGCTCGGCCGCGACCTGCACGAGGTCGCGTCGTCCGCGCCGTGAACGATTCGTTCCTGGCCGTGTCGACGCCGGGCGGTGCGGTCACCGCGGTCGCCTTGCTGCTGCACGGCGGTCGCGTCCGCGGGTTCACCCCGGACGCCCGTCACCGGACGGCGGCGCTGCGGATGTACACGTTCGGGCGAGGGCTCGCCCGCGCCGGACGCGATGACGGCCTCTTCACCGGTGTCGTCCGCTACCGCGCGGTCGGCTGGAACGACGCCGATCCGGTGGCAGACGTGGAACGCGCCATCGCGGACGTGCGATCGCGCTTCGGCGGCGTTCCGATCTGCCTCGTGGGCCACTCCATGGGGGCGCGGGCCGCGTTCCGGGCGGCGGGCCAGGAGTCCGTGACGGCCGTCTGCGCGCTCGCGCCGTGGCTGCCGACCGGCGAGCCCGTGCGTCAGCTGGCGGGGCGCAGCGTGCTCATCGCCCACGGTGACCGCGACCGCACCACGAACCCGGTGGAGTCGCTGGCCTACGCACGCGACGCGGTGCACCACGCCGACAACCTGGTCCGCTTCGAGCTGCTCGGCGCCGGCCACAAGCTGATCGCGCGCGGTCGTCTGTGGCACGACCTCACCTGCCGCTTCACGCTCGGGGCGCTCGGCCTCCAGCCGCTCCCGGGCGACCTCCAGGCCGCCTTCGCGCTCGCGTCCGACCGGCGCGTCCGCCTGCCGCTCTGATCAGCCCGCGCGGTAGCGCGCCAGGATCGCCGCCTCGCGGTCCGGCGCCAACCCGACGCCCTCCACCGGGCTCGCGTGCTCGAGCGCACCGCGCACGGTGTCCTCGACCGGGCGCAGCCGCAGGCCCGCAGCCCGCGCGCGCTCGATCGACGCGCCTCCGAGCGCCGCGTACTCGGGGTTCGCGGTGTCGATCCAGAGCGGCAGCTCCATCCACTCCCCGACCGCCTCCGCCCGCAGCAGGTCCTCCGGGACGTACACGGGCGTGCCGGTTCCGGTCACCGTCTGGCAGGCGTCCACCAGCCGGGCCATCGGCACCGGGTCGCCGGTGACGTTGGCTACGCCGGTGCGGCCTGCCTCGCAGGCGTCGACGATCCACCCGGCCAGATCCCTCACGTCGATCCACTGGGCCAGGTACTGCGGGCCGACCGGCACGAGGACGTCGCCGCCGCGAGCGAAGCGGTGCGGCCAGTAGGTGAGTCGCCCGGTCGGGTCGTAGGGCCCGGTGATGAGGCCGGACCTGACGGCCAGGCTGCGTCCGTCCATGGCCTGGGCGGCGGCCTGCTCGGACAGCGCCTTGAGCGCGCCGTAGGCGCCGTCGCCGATGTCCTCGGTCGGAGCCGCCAGCCGTTGCAGCGGGCTGGACTCGTCGACCGGCGCCCCGGTCGCCTCGTAGACGCTGATGCTGGACACGAACACGTACGTGCCGATGCGCGACGCCAGCAGCCGCGCGGCATCGCCGACCAGGCGCGGCACGAACCCGCAGCAGTCCACGACCGCGTCCCACGCTCCGGTGCGCAGCGCATCCAGGCCACCGTCCCGGTCGCCGCGCAGCTCGCGGACGGCCTCGAACGGGTTGGGCCGCGTGCCGCGATTGAACGTCGTCACCTCGTGTGCGCGCATCAGCGCCTCGCCGACGACGTGGCGGCCCAGGAACACCGTCCCGCCGAGGACCAGGATCCGCATCAGATCTCGACCTGGATGGTGGCGGCGACGGGCAGGGCGAGGGTGTACCGCGTGCCCTCGACCTCGAGCGCGATCACGCCGGCGAGCTCATCGCGGGCGACCACGGCCACCGTTGCGCCCGGCCGCAGACCGCGCTCGGCGAGGTACTGCAACAGGTCGGAGCTGCGGTCGGACACGCGCGCGATCGCCACGCTCGCGCCCTCTTCGACGACGGCCAGTGGGATCGTCGAGACCTCGACCATCGAGCCGTCCCGGGCGGGGATCGGGTCGCCGTGGGGATCGAGCCGCGGCTGGCCGAGCTTCGCAGCGATACGGTCCTCGAGGCCCTCCGAGATGTGATGCTCGAGCCGGTCGGCCTCGGCGTGCACCTCGTCCCAGCGCATGCCCAGCGCCTCGACCAGGTACAGCTCCAGCAGCCGGTGGTGGCGCAGCACCTCGAGCGCGACGGTCGTGCCGCGATCGGTCAGCGCCACGCCGTGATAGGGCTGGTGCGTGACGAGCTGCATCGCATCGAGCCGCTTGACCATGCCGGTCACGGAGGCGGTCGAGACGTGCAGCCGGTCGGCGATCTCCTGGGTGGAGACGGCTTCGCCCGTCGTCTCGGCGATCTGGTGGATCGCCTTCAGGTAGTCCTCCATGGCAGGGGAGACCGCCTCGGTCATGCCGGAAGGGTAGCCCTCTGCCCGATCTCCTGACAGAGCCGCACCGTCGTCGCGATGCGGCCTTCGACCGACGCCAGCTCGATGTACTCGTCCTCGGTGTGGTCGAGGGCCCCCACCGGGCCCAGCCCGTCGACCGTGGGGACGCCGATGCGGCTCGTCCAGGAACCGTCCGAGACGCCGCCGGCGGTCTCCTCCAGCGCCGTGGCGCCGACGCTGGCGAGGATCTCGAGCGTCCGGTCGGCCAGCCAGTCGGCACGCTCCAGGGCGGGGAAGCCGCGGTCGTCGGAGCGGGTCACCGTGACGCCGTCGTACGCGTCGAAGGCACCCACCGCCTCGAACGCCCAGTCCAGGTCGGCAGCGGTCTGTGCGCGCACGTCGACGGCCGACTCGGCCCAGTCCGGGATCGTGTTCTTGACGTCGCCGGAGCGGAAGTAGGTGATGTTGGCCGTCATGCCGGGCCGGGCCCCGTCGACCTCGCGCTTGATCCGGATGGCCTCGTGCACCAGGGCCATGAGGGCCGAGCGCCCCTCGTGCGGTTCCGTGCCGGCGTGAGCCGCGCGGCCGCTGGCGAGCAGCGTCAGCCAGGTGCCGGCCTTGCGGCGCGTGACGATGGCGCCGGATGCCCGGCCGCACTCGAAGCACAGCGACGCCGTCGCCCCGCGCATGCGGTCGAGCGTGTGCGGCTCGATGTTCCGGCCCTCCTCATCGGGCACGCAGTGCAGCTCGACGCGGCCGTGTGGCCCGGCGGGGTCGCGCGCCAGCCGGGCCATGGCGTCGAGAGCGACCAGCACCCCGCCCTTCATGTCTGCGACGCCGGGGCCGAGGGCTCGGGTGCCCTCGACCCGCACCGGCCGTGCGGCTGCCGTGCCGGGTACGAACACGGTGTCGTGGTGGCCGATCAACAGCACCCGGCCCGTGCCCGCGCCGGCGGTCGATGCGATCAGGTGCTGACCGTCCGGCGAGGGGACGAGCTCGACCGACAGCCCTGCGCTCTCGGCCCAGCCGGCCAGCACCGCCGCGCAGCGGTCGAGCGCCGGGACGTCGCCCGTGAACGTGTCCATCCCGCAGAACTCGGAGAGGCGTTCGACGAAGCTCACTGCGCCGTGTAGCCGCCGTCGATGGCGATGTGCGCGCCCGTGATGTGCGGAGCATCGTCGGAGAGCAGGAAGGCGATCGTGGCCGCGACCTCGTCCGGCGTACCCATCCGGCCTTGCGGGATCGCCCCCTCGACCGCCGCGCGCTGGCGGGCCGGGTCGTCGAAGGTGGCCAGCCAGGCGGCGATCAGCGGCGTCCCGGTGACGCCGGGGGCGACGGTGTTGACGCGGATGCCGTGCGGGGCGAGCTCGACGGCGGCGTGGCGCGTGAAGGCGTTCAGGCCGCCCTTGGCGGCGCCGTAATAGCCCATCGTCGGGACGCCGATCGTGCCCAGCCGGCTCGACACGCTCACGATCGAGCCGCCGGTGCCCTGCTCGGCCATCGCCCCGGCCACGTCGCGCAGCATCCGCAGCGGCGCCACCAGATCCATCTCCATGACCTCCCGGATCTCGCTGTCCGGCACCTCGAGCAGCGCGCCGAAGTGGTCCTGGGCGGCGTTGTTGACGAGGCCGTCGACGCCGCCGAATCGCTCCCGGGCCACGTCGATGGTGCGCCGTGGCGCATCGTCGTCGCGAACGTCGGCCGAGACGGTCGCGAGCCGGTCGGCGCCCAGCTCGGCGGTCAGGGCCGCCGCCGGCCCGGTGCGGCGGGCAACCACCACCAGGCGGCAGCCGCGGTGGTGGAGCAGGCGGACGGTGGCGAGGCCGATGCCGTCGGTGCCGCCCGTGACGATGACGCGCTTGCCCTCGAGGGTCATGGCCCGGATGATCCCAGACCATGTCCACACCGCGCTACGGCCCTGCCGACGCCTTGCTGGCGCCGCGCTACACGGGCGTCCGCACCTTCGCCCGCTGCCCGCACGTACGCGATCTGGACGGCGTCGACGTGGCGGCCATCGGCGTGCCCTTCGATACCGGCACGAGCTTCCGCATCGGCGCCCGCTTCGGCCCGGAGGCGATCCGCTCCGGCTCGACGCTCCTGCGGCCGTACAACCCCAACCTCGGCGTGGACGTCTTCGCCACCCAGTCGGTCGTCGACTACGGCGATCTCGCGACGACGCCGGGCGACGCGACGTTGACGGTCGCCCAGATCGGCCGGCAGCTCGAGGCGGTGCTCCGGGCCGGCGTGACGCCGATCGTGCTCGGCGGCGACCACACCATCGCGCTTGGCGAGCTTCGCGCCCATGCGGCGGTGCACGGCCCGGTCGCCCTGGTGCTGCTCGACTCGCACTGCGACACGAACGACGTCTACTACGGCCAGAAGATCTTCCACGGCACGCCGTTTCGCCGCGCTGTCGAGGAGGGGCTGCTGCTGCCCGAGCGCAGCGTCATGGCCGGCATGCGCGGCCCGCTGTACGACGCCGGCGAGTGGGAGCGGCCGCGCGAGCTCGGCTTCGACGTGATCCCTGCCGAGGAGCTGCTCGACATGAGCCCGGCCGACTACGGCCGGCGCGTGCGCGATCGCGTCGGCGACGCCAGGGCATTCCTGTCGTTCGACATCGACGTCATCGACCCGTGCTTCGCCCCCGCCACCGGCACCCCGGAGGTCGGCGGCCTCGCCCCCCATCAGGCCCTGCGCCTCGTGCGCTCCCTCGCCGGCCTCGACTTCTGCGGGTACGACGTGGTCGAGGTGTCCCCGCAGCTCGACGGCCCCGGCCAGCCGACCGCCCTTCTCGCGGCCAACGTCGCCTACGAGTTCCTCGGCCTCAACCTTCTCGCCGCGCACCGATCCGGACGACGTCCCTAGCGGTACTCCGGCGCAGCCGGGGGCCCGCCTCGAGTGTCAGGCATGCAGGAGGTGCGCCACGGCTGCGGCGTCTGCCGGGTCGACCACGCGGAGGCCCGGGATTCCGGCGAAGGCGGTGTCCGCCGATACGAGGCAGCGCGCCTCGCGGCGGCGGGCCGTGGCTGCGAGGACGCAGTCGAACGCCCCCATCGTCGTGCCGAGCCGGAAGAACCCGAGTCCCTCGCGGAGATCGTCTCCGTCTGGTTGGAGCAGCGGAGCGAACGCCGTCGCGTAGCGGTCGGCGTAGTCGGCGACGTCGCCGCGCGGGCGGCGGCGGGCCGCCACGTGGGCGAACTCCTGGATCACCTCGACCGTGGTCGTGGCCTGCAGCTCGCCCGCCGCGGCGACGATCACGCGACACGGCTCACGAAGCGGGTGGTCGCCGCCGACGGCATAGACGAGGACGGTCGTGTCGAGGACGATCACGGCTGGCCGGCGCGGATCTCATCCAGCTCGCGGCGGAGGTCGGCCGGGTCGGGCGCCGGCCCGATCGGCGGTGCGGCGAGGAGCCAGGCGATCGCCTGTTCCTTGCTGGCGCGGTCCGTTTCGAGCGCCGCGTCGAGGGCGTCCCTGACGACGACCGCGACACTGACCCGCCGCCGGTGCGCCTCCCGTTCGAGGCGGGCGTAGCGGGCGTCGTCGAGCAGCACGACCAGTCGCCGCGTCAACATGCACATACATTACCATGTGCAGCACTCCTAGGGTGCGGGGATCGTCATCCTCACCCTGCGCCCGGCGTAGGTGCCGGTGATGAACGCAGTCGCGGCCGGCCCCTGCATCGACCAGGTCATGTGCAGGTTGCCGCGGGCGTGTCCCGGCCCGAGCACCTGGAGGTGTGCGTGGACACTGCCGCTGCGCGTCCGCCATACGGCTCGGCCGCTGACGGACAGGTCGTGCACGAAGCGCACGCCGCTCAGGTGGAAGGTCTCGACGTTCGCGTCGTCCTCGTAGGTTGTCCAGCCGGCGCGTAGGCCGGGGATCGTGCCGGAGTAGTTGAGTGCCCAGCGCTGGATCACGTCGGCCAGGGTCTCCGCTGCCAACGTCGGCACGTTCCCGTCCCGGGCAGTACGGGGAAATTCGTCGAGAACGCGAACGGGCGCAACACGGTTTGCGCACGAGGTGTCGCCTGCCTGGAGGGTGGCCACGAAGCGTCGGACGATCACCGACGCACAGCGGTCTCGGTCGGCGAGCGCCGTCACGTGGACGGAGTTCTGCAGTTCGACGAATGTCGCGTGCGGGAACCGGGCCGCGACCGCCTGCGCATCGGCAGAGGGCGTGATGTTGTCCAGGTCGCCGTTCAGGACCAGCGTCGGTACATCCGGCCAGGTGGCGCCCTGCGGGACGGCGGGGTCGTTCGTTGCGGGCGCGGGCCAGCGGAGACAGGCGCCGGCGCCCTCATACTCGAATCCGAGCCATCCGCGGGCCGAGACCGGCGCGTAGGTGGCCGGATCGGCGCCGGCGATTCCCGCGTCGAAGGCCGCGCGGCGCGCGAGGACGCCGTCGGCGACGTTCCACGGCTGCGGGTAGTCGTGGCACGTCACCGCGAGGTACAGCCCCTCCGACCACGACCGTGGGTCGGCCCCGCCGCCGTTCACCTCGCGCGTCTCGGCGGCGAGGCGCAGTAGTGGCCGGTCGTCGCCCGCGGCGTACGCTTCGAACGCCGCGATCAGGTCGCGGTACATCGGCAGGTTCCAGTATCCGGACTGGATCATCCCGGAAACCGCCGTCTCGTCAACGCGAACCCTGACGCGGGTGCCGTCGGCGTCGCGTGCGTATCCCACGATCGGTCGCTGGCGAAGCTCCGCGACGAAGCCTGCGACGATGACGACCGGGTCGGCGCAGGCGGGGTTGCGCCGGCACCACGCGATCCGCAGCGCGCGCTGGGTCGCGGTCGCCAGGTCGCTGAACAACGGATCCGTGCCCGGGGTCGGGTACGCGCCGTCCAGCACCAGCGAGCGCAGGTACTCCGGGTGCCGGGTGGCGAACGCCTGGGAGAAGTACGTGCCGTACGAGTCGCCGTAGAGATCGACGGTGCCGTCGGCGACGTGCAGGGCCGCCAGCACGTCGGCGACGTCCTCGACCGCCTGGTGGGTGTCGTAGAGGTCGCGGGCCGGCCCGAGTTCGGCGGCGCAACGCCCGGCTCGAACGATGTAGCGAGACGTCGACCGAGCGAACGCCCGACAGGTCAGCGGGTGCGAGAGGCCGGTGCCACGGAGGTCGACGAGGAGCAGATCGCGGTGCCGCATCAGCGGACGTGACAGCTCGAGCCGGGAGTCGCGGTCGGCCGTTGTCGAGTAGCCCGGCCCACCCTCGATCGAGGCCAGCATGCCCTGCCTTGGCTGCGCGGTGTCGGTCCGCACGTACAGCTCGAACCCGATCGGGATCGTCCCGGCGGCCGGGTGGCTGCGATCGAGCGGGACCCGGAGCGTCCCGCATCGGGCCCGGGGCGCGGCCTCGCGGCACGCGTGCCAGCTAACCGCCGCGGCCGCGTGGGCTGGGGATGCCGCGCAGCCGAGTGCGACGAGCACGAGCACGAGTCGCCGTGTGATCACGGCACCGATCCTACGCGGGCAGGATCAGTGGCTGCAAGTGCCGCAGCCGTCGGCGGCCTCAGCGGGCTCTTCCCCGTCCTTCAGCTGGAAGGAGGAGCCGCAGCCGCAGCCAGCGACGACGTTCGGGTTATCGATCTTGAAGCCGGTGCCCGCGAGGCCGTCGGAGAAGTCGACACCCGCTCCGTCGAGATACGGCAGCGAGAACGGATCGACGACGATCCGGACGCCGTGCATCTCGACGATGGCGTCGCCCTCCTGGGGGCCCTCGTCGAAGCCGAGCGCGTACTGGAATCCCGAGCAGCCGCCGCCCTGGACGGCGATGCGCAGCACCTCGGCGCCGTCGTCCTCGGAGGCCATGAACTCGCGGACCTTGTCCGCAGCACGCTCGGTGATGGTGATCATCAACACTCAGGGTAGCGAACGATTCGTCGGCCGACCCTGTTCCCGGAACCACCGCATCCCCCCCGAAGGGGTGAGCACACCGTCCACCGGCCGGTCGTGCTCCTCGACCGGGACCTCGGCGAGCACCTCGTCGTCCCAGACAACCGCCACCACGGGCGCCGTCGTGCGGACGAGCGCGCGGTCGTACGAGCCCCCGCCTTGCCCGAGCCGGTGTCCGATGAGGTCGACCGCCAGCGCCGGCGCCAGCACCAGGTCGACGGTGGCGATCGTGTTGCGCCCTAGCGCTTCGGCGCCCTCGTACGACCGCCAATCGAGATCCCGGTCCGCGAGCAGGATCGGCACCAGCACCTCGCGGCCGCCGGCGACGAGCGCCTCCAGCAGCGCCGGCGTGGGTGGCTCACCGCCGAAGCTGATGAACGCGGCGAGCCGCCGGCCGGGAACATCGCCGGCATGCCGGGCCAGTGCGACCCCGCCGGCTCCGAGCGCAGCCGCGTCCCGCTGCCCGCGGCGAGCGCGGAGGGTGCCGCGCAGTTCGGCCTTCTCCATCCACGCACCTTAGTACTCCGCACCCTGGGGGCGCGCGGGTTTGTAACACGTAGCACGCGGCCCGCGGTCAGCGCCGATGCCGCTCGCCGTGCGAGATTTCCGAGGACGTCCCGGGCCGGGCTGGCATGAGTTTGTAACCCGTAGGGGGCCGCGCTAGAGTCCGCTGCGGAGGCAGCCTCGGTCAAGGACCCGTTCGTCCTCGTCCGAACTGGGAAGCACTGATGCTCGGAGATTGGGCCTCGTTCCTCGTCTACCTGCTGTTCGCCGGCGTCATCGCCGGTTCGCTGCTGTTCGCCTCCATCGCCCTCGGCACCCACGCCAGGCGCTCCGGCCGGCAGAAGTCCTACTCGTTCGAGTCCGGCGTGTCGAAGGGCCCGTTCGAGCCGTCGAACTTCTCGATCAACTACTACCTGACCGCGATGCTGTTCATCGTCTTCGATATCGAGATCGTGTTCCTGTACCCGGTGGCGGTGCTCCTGAACCAGCTCAAGACCTTCGCCTTCGCCGAGCTCGTGGTGTTCGTCGTCGTGCTTGCGATCGGGTACGTGTACGTGTGGCGGAAAGGCGCGCTCGAGTGGAAGTGATCCCGCCCGCACAGGTCCGTCGGGCGCTGCGGGCCACGCAGCTCGAGGACATCGTGATGACGACGACCGTCGAGAAGGCCTTCGCGTGGGCGTCCTCCAACTCGCTCTGGCCGTTCGGCTTCGGCCTCGCGTGCTGTGCGATGGAGATGATCGGGATGATCACGAGCGCGCGCTACGACGTGGCCCGCTTCGGCTCCGAGGTCGTCCGGGCCACCCCCCGGCAGGCCGACCTGATCATCGTCTCGGGCCGTGTCGCCCACCGCATGGCCGAGCCGATCCGGCAGCTCTACGAGCAGATGCTCGAGCCGAAGTGGGTGATGGCGATGGGCGCCTGCTCCTCCACCGCGGGCATGTTCGCGAACTACGCCGTCCTGCAGGGGGTCGACAAGATCGTCCCGGTCGACGTGTACGTGCCGGGCTGCCCGCCGCGGCCCGAGGCCGTGATCGAGGGTCTGCTGACGCTCCAGAAGAAGATCAAGGCGGGCATCCCGCCGGCCTACCTCCAGCAGCAGAGCGATGCCTGAGCCGATCCGCGAGATCTCGTCGCCCACCTGGGGCGACCCCGACACGGACGCGCTCGAGCGGCTCACCGTGGCCCTCGGCGAGGGTGGCGTGCTCGGCCACAAGATCGATCGCGACGAGCTCACCATCCACGTCGCCGTCGCCTGCTGGGTGGACGCGGCTCGCCACATGCGAGACGCGGAGGGATACGACTTCTGCTCGGACGTCGTCACGGCCGACTGGCTGGGATTCGGCGGTGAGGTGGCCGGCTACTGGGGCTCGCCTCAGTTCGCGGGCCGCGACATGAACCGCGCCGGTTCGTGGGGCAACCAGCAGGTGCCGGAGCCGCTCGGCTCCAAGCGTTTCTCGGTCTCGTGCCACCTGCTGAAGCTGCGGACCGTCGCCGAGGGTCAGCATCGCCGCCTGCGCCTGCAGACGTGGGTCGACGACGGCGAGCCGGTGCCGACCCTGATCGGCGTGTACCCGACGGCCGACTACCACGAGCGCGAGGCCTGGGACATGATGGGCGTTCCGTTCACCGGGCATCCGAACCTCGTCCGGATCCTGCTGCCGGAGTACTGGGAGGGCCACCCGCAGCGCAAGGACTACCCGATCGGCGGCGAGCCCGTCCAGTTCTCGGACGCGACCTGATGGCGACCACCGAAACAGCTCGCATCTGGCCCACCCTGGCGGTGCCGTCGCCGACGCCCTCGGTGGTCCTTCCGCGCAGCGACAACCCCGACCTGCTCGAGCTCAACCTGGGGCCGAACCATCCCTCCACTCACGGCGTGCTGCGGCTGGTGGTGAGGCTGGACGGCGAGATCGTCGTCGGCCTGCGCAACGAGCTCGGCTACGTGCACACCGGCATCGAGAAGAACATCGAGCAGAAGACGTACTGGAAGGCCATCACGTACGTCCCGCGCATGGACTACCTCTCGTTCTTCTCGGGCGAGGTGGCGTTCTGCATGGCGGTCGAGAAGCTGCTCGAGCTCGAGGTGCCGCGCCGGGCCGAGTACCTGCGCGTGATCTTCCAGGAGCTCACGCGGCTGCACTCGCACCTCATCTTCCTCGGCACCGGCTCGGTCGACCTCGGCGGCATCGCGCTCCTGTTCTACTGCTTCCGCGACCGCGACTACGTCCTCGACCTGTTCGAGATGGTCACCGGCCAGCGGATGCACCCGCGCTACTGCCAGGTCGGGGGCGTCGCGGAGGACATCCCGGCCGGGTTCGAGCCCAAGGCCCGGCAGGTGATCGCCTACCTCCGCCGGCGGATCGGCGACTACGAGGACCTGATCGGGCAGAACCCGATCTGGCGCGAGCGCACGGTCGGCGTCGGCGTGCTCCCGCCGGACTTCACGATCCAGATGGGCCTGTCCGGGCCGAACGTGCGCGCGTCGGGCATCCCGTGGGACTTGCGGTCGGCGAACGGCGGCTACGGCGCCTACCGCGAGCTCGGCTACCAGCCGGTCGTGGCCCGGAACGGCGACACGTTCGATCGCTTCTGGGTGCGGGTGCAGGAGATGCGCTCGTCGCTCGACCTGATCGAGCAGTGCCTCGACGGGCTGCCCGAGGGCGCGCACATCTCCGACGACCGCAAGGTCGTGCTGCCGCCCCGCCACGAGCTGCACACCTCGATGGAGTCGCTGATCCATCACTTCAAGATCGTCACCGAGGGCTACCGGGTGCCGGCCGGCGAGGTGTACGCGCCGATCGAGTCGGCCCGCGGCGAGTTCGGCTTCTACATGATCGCCGACGGCGGCCCGAAGCCCTGGCGGGCGCGCCTGCGGCCCCCGAGCTTCGTCGCGCTGCAGGCGGTCGCGGCGGCGGCCGAGGGTCACTACCTGGCCGACCTGATCGCGATCCTGGCGTCGCTCGACCCGGTGATGGGGGACTGCGACCGCTGATGGCCGCCGACACCCTCTACGACGCCATCCAGGCCGAGATCGCCAAGTACCCGGACCGGCGCTCCGCGATCCTCGCCGCCCTGCGGCTCGCACAGCAGAAGTACGGCTGGCTGTCGCCCGAGGCCTTCGAGGAGGTCTCGCGCTGCATCGACCTCAGCCCGGCCCAGTGCCAGGCCGTGGCGTCGTTCTACGACATGTTCTTCCTCGAGCCCGTCGGTGCGCACGTCGTCGAGGTGTGCACCAACGTCTCCTGCTGTCTGGTCGGCGCCACCGACGTGGTCGCCGCCTTCGAGCACGAGCTCGGCTGCCACCTCGGCGAGACCTCGCCGGACGGCGCCGTCACGCTGCGCTCGGTCGAGTGCCTGGGCGGGTGCGGCTGGGGGCCGGTGGTCTCGGTCGACCATCGCTATCTCGAGCACTTCACCCCGGACGATGCGAAGGCGGTCGTGGCCGACCTGCGCACCGCGAAGGCCGCCCACTGATGCAGGGTCCCACCTACGCCACCGCGCGACCGGACGCGATCCTGCTGGCCTTCGAGGGCGAGCGCCGCGACATCGCCGGCTACGAGCGCGGCGGCGGCTACGCGGTGGCGAAGGCGCAGGCCTCGCGCTCGTTCGAGGACGTCGTGCAGGACCTGAAGGAATCGGGCCTGCGCGGCCGCGGCGGTGCCGGTTTCCCGACCGGCATGAAGGCGTCGTTCATCGGCAAGGGCGAGCGGTTCCTCGTCATCAACGCCGACGAGTCCGAGCCGGGTACCTTCAAGGACCGCGAGCTGCTGCTGCGCAACCCGCACGCCCTGATCGAGGGCTGCATCATCCTGTGCAACGCCATCGGCGCCCGCCGGACGTACATCTTCATCCGCGGCGAGTACGCGACCGAGGCCGAGATCCTGCAGACCGCCGTCGACGAGGCCTACGCCGCCGGGTACCTCGGCACGGCGCTGCCCGGCACCGGCAACGCGGTCGAGATCTACGTGCACCGCGGCGCGGGCGCCTACATCTGCGGCGAGGAGACCGCGCTGCTGTCGGCGCTCAACGGCGAACGCGGCCAGCCGACCGCGAAGCCGCCGTTCCCGGCCGTGTCCGGAGCCTGGCGCAGCCCGACCCTCCTGAACAACGTCGAGACCGTGGCGACCGTGCCGTTCATCCTGGGCATGGGCGCCAGCCGCTACCAGGAGCTACGCACCGAGCAGACCACCGGCACGCGGCTGATGTCGCTGTCGGGCAACGTGCAGCGGCCGGGCAACTACGAGCTGCCGGTGACCGCCACCTTCCGCGACCTGATCGAGGGCTGCGGCGGTGGCGTGGCCGGCGGGCGCGCCATGAAGTGCTTCATCCCCGGCGGGTCGTCGGCGCCGATCCTGATGCCCGACCAGCTCGAGGTGCAGATCGCCGTCGAGACCTGCGCCGCGGCCGGCACCATGGCGGGATCGGGGGCCGTGATCGTCATCGACGAGCGCACCTGCATGGTGCAGCTCGCGCTCCGCGTCGCCGACTTCTACCGTCACGAGTCGTGCGGCAAGTGCACGCCGTGCCGCGAGGGCACGCGCTGGATGGTCGAGTTGCTGAAGAAGATCGAGGCAGGCGCGGGCACGCTGGCCGAGGTCGACCTCCTGGTCGAGATGTGCGACCGCATCGAGGGCAAGTGCCTCTGCCCGCTGGGCGACGCCTGCGCCATGCCGGTCCGCTCGTACCTGCAGCACTTCCGGGCCGAGTTCGACGCGCACGTCACCGGCGGCGCCTGCCCCGGCGGCGACGCGAGCCCGTTCGGCGCGCTCTATCCCGAGCTGAAGCGACTGCTGCCGATGGTGCCGGCCTGATGGCTGCCACCGAGACCAACGTCGTGACCGTGGTCTTCGACGGCCGCGAGGTGACGGTGCCGCCCGGCACCCCGCTGGTCGTCGCGGCGGCCGAGGCCGGGATCGAGATCCCGGTGTTCTGCTACGAGCCGCGGCTCGGACCGCCGGTCGGCGCGTGCCGCATGTGCCTTGTCGAGATCGAGATGGGTGGCCGGCCCATGCCGAAGCTGCAGGCGGCGTGCACGATGACCGCGGCCGACGGCATGGTGGTGCGGACCGGCGCGACCTCGGACAAGGCCCGCGAGGGCCAGGACGCCGTGCTCGAGTTCCTGCTCCTCAACCACCCGCTCGACTGCCCGGTGTGCGACAAGGGCGGCGAGTGCCCGCTGCAGGACCTCACCTTCCGCTACGGCCCGGCCCGGAGCCGGATGACGCTCGAGAAGCGCACGTACGAGAAGCCGCTGCCGATCTCACCGTCCATCGTGCTCGACCGCGAGCGCTGCATCCTCTGCTATCGCTGCACGCGGTTCTCGAGCGACGTCGCCGAGGACGGCGAGTTGATCGCGCGCGAACGCGGCGCCTCCTCCGTGATCGCGACCTTCCAGGAGCGGCCCTACGAGGGCGCGTTCTCGGGCAACGTGACGGAGCTCTGCCCCGTGGGCGCGCTGCTGCCGACGCCCTACCGGTTCAAGGCCCGGCCGTGGGAGATCGTCAACGTGCCGACCGTCTGCCAGGGCTGCTCGACCGGATGCAACACGTGGGTCACCGTGCGCGAGGGCCGCGCCGAGCGGATCCTGTCGCGCAACCACCCGCAGGTCGACGAGGGCTGGCTCTGCGACCGCGGCCGCTTCGCCCGTCACGAGCCGCTCGCCGATCGGCTGACGACCCCGCTCGAACGGGGTGACGCCGGGCTGCACGAGACGGCCTGGGAGGACGCCGCGACCACGGTCGCCCGCCGGCTGCGGCACCTCTCCTCCCTGCACGGTGCGGGTGCCGTGGCGATCGTCACCGGCGGGAACCTCACGAACGAGGAGGCCTATGCCTGGGGCCGGGTCGCCCGCGAGTTGCAGGCGCGCACCGCCTCGGGTGCGGTCGACGGCGCCTACGACCGGCTCGCGCCCTACGCCGCGCGTATCGACGACCTCGATCGCGCCGATCTGATCGTGGTGGTCGGCGACGCCGACGTCGCCGACGCAGCCGGCGTGCTCGATCTCCGGATCCGCAGGGCGCGCCGTGCCGGCGCGCACGTCGCCATCGTCGGCCCGGGCGGCACGCTGCTCGAGCGCGATGCCTCGAGCTTCCTGCAGACCGTCCCGGGTGCGACCTCGCAGGCGCTGGCGGCGCTGGGCGAGGCGGCGCGCGAGCACGGCGGCGACACCGTCCGTCAGCGCCCGGGCGTCCACGCGCCGCAGGCCGGCGAGCCGGCCGGCGTGGCGGCCGTGGCGGGCGCGGCCGGTGCCGACGCCGATGCCCTGCGGGCAATCGGGACGCGGCTGGCCGAGGCGTCGCATCCGGTGGTCGTCGTCACCGATCCTGATCTCGCGGCCCGGGCCGAGTCGCTCGCCTGGTCGCTGCGGCTCGACGAGCGCGGCGGGCTGCTGGTTGCTCCGGCCGGCGCCAACGAGCGCGGCGCCCATGCCTTCGGGCTGGCGGGCGGGGGCGCCGACGTGCTGGCGGCGCTCGAGTCGGGCGAGGTGCGCGGGCTGGTGCTCGTCGGTGTCGACCCCACCACCGAGTGGCCCGATGCCGGCCGCTGGCAGATGGCCCTCGCCCAGACCGAGTACGTCGCATCGGTGTCGCCGTTCGTCAACACGACCGTATCCTGGAGCCACGAGGTGCTGCCGCAGGCCGTCGACTACGAGCGCGAGGGCACCGTCACGAACCTCGAAGGCCGGGTGCAGCGGCTGCGGCCGGCCACCAAGCCGCCCTCCGGCCGCCAGGATCTCGCCGCCGTGGCGGCCATCGCCGAGAACCTCGGCCTCGACGTCCCGGCCTCCGCCAGCGCCGCCTTCGCGATGATGGCCGCCGAGTTCGGGCTGCCGGTGGCCTGGAACGAGCTGAACGGGCGGGCGCCGATCGCGGCCCGGCCCGAGCTGACCGAGGAGCCCGCCTGGCCGCCCGTCGCCGAGGCCGTCGCGGCCGACGGGTTCGCGCTGATCGCGCCCCGTCCCATCTTCCGTGGCGCCGCGGTCGAGCGCACGGCGGCGCTGGCGCACCAGCGGGCGGCCTGGGTGATGCTCGCGGCGGCAGACGCCGAGCGGCTCGGGCTCTCGGCGGGCGACCCGGTCGTCGTCACCCACGCCGGCGGCGCGCACACCGGACCGCTGCGCCTTTCACGCCGGCTCCGGGCCGGCGCCGTGCGCATCAACTGGGCCGGCGCGCCCGTGACCGGCCCTGCGACGGTGGCGCGCGCCTGATGGTCGACGGTCCCTTCATCACGATCGTCAAGGTGCTGGTGCTCGCCAACCTGCTGATGGGCTTCTTCGCCATCATGACCTGGGTCGAGCGACGCCTGATCGGCCGCTTCCAGGCGCGCCTCGGACCGAACCGGGTGGGTCCGGCAGGACTCCTGCAGCCGATTGCCGACCTCGGCAAGCTGATGCGGAAGCAGTCGATGGTGCCCGACAGCGCCCGGCGGAGCCTGTACCTGCTGGCGCCGTTCGTCGCGCTCACCTGTGCGATCGGCGCGTTCGGCCTGATGCCGTTCGGCGGCGTGGCCACCGTGCCCGGCACCGACGTCTCGTTCCACCTCTACATCGCCGACTCGGACGTGGCGCTGCTGGTGGTGGCGGCCCTCGGCTCGATCGGGTTCTACGGCCTGCTCATCGGCGGCTGGGCGTCGGGGTCGAAGTACGCCCTGCTCGGTGGTATGCGGGCCGTCGCCCAGCTCGTCTCCTACGAGGTGGCGTTCACGCTGGCGGTGATCGGCGTGGTCATCCACACCGGCTCGCTGTCGTTCATCGAGATCGTGCAGAAGCAAGAGGCCTGGGTCTGGTTCATCATCCCGCAGTTCCTCGGGTTCCTGGTGTTCATGGTGGCCGCGGTCGCGGAGTCGAACCGGCCCCCGTTCGACCTGGCGGAGGCCGACGGCGAGGTCGTCGCCGGCTACCACACCGAGTACGGCGGCCTGCGCTTCGCCATGTTCGCCAACGCCGAGTTCATCAACGCCATCACGCTCTCCGCGCTCGCCGCGGTGCTGTTCCTCGGCGGCCCCGCCGGCCCGATCCTGCCCGGCCCGCTGTGGATGCTGCTCAAGACGGGCATCTTCCTGTTCATCTTCATCTGGCTGCGCGCCACGGTCCCCCGGGTTCGCTTCGATCAGCTGATGTCGCTCGGCTGGAAGGTCCTGCTGCCGCTGGCGACGCTCAACCTCCTCATCACCGCCGCCTTCGTGGTGTATGCCTGATGCTGGATCAGGTCAAAGGCTTCAGCGTCACCCTCCGGCACCTGTTCCGGAAGCCGGTCACGCAGCAGTACCCGGAGTACAAGCGGCCGGTGTACCCGCGCTTCCGGGGCCGCCACCAGCTGCATCGCCACGACAACGGCCTCGAGAAGTGCGTCGGCTGCTCGCTGTGCGCCGCCGCCTGCCCGTCCGACTGCATTCGCGTGGTGGCCGCCGAGAACACCCACGACAACCGCGTCTCGGCCGGCGAGCGCTACGCCCGCATCTACGAGATCAACATGGCCCGCTGCATCTTCTGCGGCTACTGCGAGCTGGCATGCCCGTTCGACGCGATCACGCTCGGCAACGACTTCGAGCTGTCGGAGATCTCCCGCGAGGCGCTCGTCTACACGAAGGACATGCTGCTCGCCAAGCCGCAGCGGCGGACGCCCTCGAAGTCGGTCGAGCTCTTCGACACCCCCGTTCAGGACATGGAGCGCGTGCTCGGCATGTTCGACATCGTGACGGCGACGAATCCCGAGGGGACGCCGGATGATCCCGAGGCCGGAGGCCTCTGGTGATCACCGTCGTGTTCTTCCTCGCCGCCGGCGCGGCCATCGCCACCGCCATGGGGGTGGTGCTGCAGAAGAACCCGTTCGTCTCGGCGATCTCGCTGATCGGCCACCTGGCGTCGCTCGCGACCCTCTACATCCTGCTCCAGGCCGACTTCGTGGCCGCCGCGCAGGTGATCGTCTACGCCGGCGCGGTGATGGTGATGTTCCTGTTCGTGATCGCCTACATCGGGCCGCGGGCCGAGGTGGCGGGCCACTCCGGACCCGTCTGGCAGGGCGTCGCAGCGGTCATCGCGGGTGCGGCGATCGTCGTGGAGGTGGCGCTCGTGATCGGCCGCACCGCGTTCGAGTCGCCCGCCGCCGCCCCGTCCGGCTTCGGGTCGCCGCAGAAGCTGGGCGAGGTGCTGCTGACGAAGTACGTCGGCGCGTTCGAGATCGTCTCGCTGCTGCTCCTGATCGGTGCCATCGCCGCGGTCGTGCTCGGGGCCGGCCCGCGCCCGATGCGGGTCATGGACGAGCGCGAGCGCCGGGTGCGCGCCGCCCGCGAGTCGGCCGAACTGCGCGCCGAGGAGCCCGTGGCGTGAGTCCTGGCCTGGGGCCCTACCTGATCGTCTCGGCGATCCTCTTCACGATCGGCCTCGTCGGCGTGATGCTGCGTCGCAGCCCGCTGGTGCTGCTGCTGTCGCTCGAGGTGATGCTGAACGCCGCGAACCTCTCGCTGGTGGCGTTCTCGCGCTACTACGGCGGACATGACGGGCAGGCCTTCGCGCTGATCGTGATGGGCGTCGCCGCCGCCGAGGTGGTGGTCGGCCTCGGCCTGATCGTCGCCATGGAGCGCCGGCGCCTGGTGCTCGACACGGACGAGCTGGTGGAGCTGCAGGGATGACGATCGCTCAGACCGTCTGGCTCGCGTACGCCGCGCCCCTCGCCGGCTGCGTCCTGATCGCGCTGATGGGCTTCTTCGAGCGGATTCCGGTCCGGATCGCCGGGCTGACGGCGTGCGCGGCGATGCTGCTGTCGTTCGCGCTCGGGGTCGTCGCGTTCGTGCGCCTCGACGAGCGCGCCTCGGAGCCGCCGGGCGCGCGGGTGGTGCAGGACACGCTCTGGACCTGGCTGCACAACGGGACGCTGCGGATCGACGTGAACATCCTGTACGACCCGCTGTCGGCCGTGATGCTGCTGGTCGTGTCGGGCGTGGGCTTCCTGATCCACGTCTACTCGGTCGGCTACATGCACGCCGACAACGAGGAGCGCCGGTACTTCGCCTACCTCAACCTGTTCGTCTTCTCGATGCTCGTGCTGGTGCTGAGCGCGAACTTCGTGCTGCTGCTGGCCGGCTGGGGCATGGTGGGCCTGTCGAGCTACCTGCTGATCGGCTTCTGGCACGAGCGGGCCTCGGCCGTGGCCGCCGCCAAGAAGGCATTCGTCATGAACGCCATCGGCGACGTCGGCATGGCGCTGGCGATCTTCCTCATCTTCACCCACCTCCACACGGTCGACTACGCGGAGGTCTTCAAGCATCACGCGGACCTCGGCACCGACACCTCGACGATCAACTGGATCTGCGGCCTGCTGCTGGTCGGCGGCCTCGCCAAGTCCGCCCAGCTGCCGCTGCACACGTGGCTTCCGGACGCGATGGAGGGCCCGACCCCGGTCTCGGCCCTGATCCACGCCGCCACGATGGTGACCGCGGGCGTGTACCTGATCGCCCGCATGAACCCGCTGTTCAGCGACGCCCACGACATCCAGCATCTGATCGTGCTGATCGGCGTCGCCGGCCTCCTGATGGCCGGGATCGTCGCGCTCTCCCAGACCGACATCAAACGCGTGATCGCGTACTCGACGATGAGCCAGATCGCGTACATGTTCGTCGGCGTCGGGCTGACGGCGTACTCGGCGGGCATCTACCACCTCGTCACGCATGCGTTCTTCAAGGCGCTGCTGTTCATGGGGGCCGGGGTCGTGATCCACGCGCTGGCCGGCGAGCAGGACCTGCGCCGGATGGGCGGCATGGCCCGCTTCCTGCCGAAGACCTACATCTGCATGTGGATCGGCACGATCGCCCTGGTCGGCATCTTCCCGCTGTCCGGCTCGATGTCGAAGGACCTGATCATCGCGGCCGGACTCCAGGTCGGCGGCACGTGGGGGAACGTCGCCTTCATCGGCGGCATCGTCGGCGCGTTCCTGACCGGCATCTACGCCTTCCGGCTGCTGTTCCTCGCGTTCCGCGGTGAGCCGTCCGAGGTGGTGGCCCGCGAGGCGCCGCATCACACCGAGCACGGTGAGGCTCCCTGGACGATGCTCTGGCCGGTGTACGTGCTCACCGTCGGCGCCGCGGTCGCCGGCGCCATGCACTTCCCCGGCGAGACCCGCTACATCACCGACTGGCTCGACAACATCGGCTACTACGCCATCCCGCCGCTCGACTCGTCGACCAGGAACGACTGGATCGCGACCATCTCCGCCAACGCCGCCGGCCTCGCCGGCGCGGCCATCGCCTTCGCGCTGTACTGGCGCGGCCGCACGACGCCGGTGCGCTTCCCGCTGGCGGTGGTCTCCGAGCGCAAGTTCTACTTCGACGAGGTCTACAACGCCCTGTTCTACGTACCTGCCTCGTGGGGTGCGCGGGCGCTCGCGCGCTTCGTCGAGTGGCCGGTGTTCCTGCACCCGGTCGACTTGGTCGGCTCGGTCGCGCAATCGCTCGCCCGCTCGGTCGCCGTCGTCCAGACCGGCGTGGTGCGGCTCTACGCCCTGGTCTTCGCGCTCGGCGTGGCCGGCATGGTCCTCTACTTCATGGTGCAGTCGTGACCACGATCTCGTTCGGCGCCGTGCACCTGGTGATGATCCCGCTGGTCGTGGCGGTGATCGTCGCGATCCTGCCGGTGCGGCCGTCCACCGCCGGGTTCATCGCGCTGATGGCCGCGGCCGTCAACGTCGGCGCGGTCGTGAGCCTGATCCGCAACTTCGAGCCGCTCACGCGCGGCAACGAGGTCGGCACCCATGTCGGCTACCAGTTCTCGACCAGCAAGGCGTGGCTGCCGGACATCGGGGTCCGGTTCGACCTCGGCGTGGATGGCCTGTCGCTGGTGATGGTGGCCATGACCTCGCTGGTGCTGGTCTGCGCG
Organism: uncultured Actinomycetes bacterium; assembly: GCA_963779685.1. GTDB lineage: Bacteria > Actinomycetota > Thermoleophilia > Gaiellales > F1-60-MAGs149 > CAVZZG01. The sequence goes on along the minus strand of CAVZZG010000002.1, from coordinate 124,288 downwards.
ATCGCCTACGCGCTGTGGGAGGGCCGGTTCCGCAGCCGCGGCTACTACGCGCTGCTGCTCCTGCTCGAGGCGGCCCTGATGCTGCTGTTCGTCGCGCACGACCTGATCCTCTTCTACGTCGGCTTCGAGGCGATGCTGATCCCGCTCTACTTCCTGGTCGGTATCTGGGGTGCCGGGAACCGGCGCCGCGCGACGCTGAAGTTCGTCATCTACACCTTCGTCGGCACGCTGCTGATGCTGGTCGCGATCATCACGCTGGGCCTCGAGCGGCACAGCTTCAGCTTCGATCACCTGAGCACCTCGAACTCCGGGTGGCTGTTCGTGGCCTTCCTGCTGGCGTTCGGCATCAAGTGCCCGGTGTTCCCGTTCCACGGGTGGCTGCCGGACACGTACCGCAGCGCCCCTCCGGAGGTCGCCGCCATCCTCTCGGCGGTGGCGTCGAAGGCCGGCGCCTACGGGCTCCTGCGCATCGTGGTGCCGGTCTTCCCGGCGCTGACAGTGGAGTACCGGTGGTGGATCATCGCCGCAGCCCTGGTCGGCCTGCTGTACGGCTCCTTCCTCGCGTTCCGCCAGCCGGACGCCCGCGGCGTGATCGCGTACTCGTCGATCGCGCAGATGGGCCTGATCGTGCTGGGGATCTTCGTGCTCAACCCGCAGGGCTCGAATGGCGCCGGGTTCCAGATGGTCAACCACGCCCTCATCAGCACCGCGCTCTTCCTGCTCGCCGGGTGGATCGAGGTCACGACGGGCGTCGGCACGTTCGCGAGCCTGGGCGGCATGGCCCGGCGCCGGCCGGTGCTGGCCACGATGACGATGATCATCGGCATCGCGGCGCTGGCGGTGCCGGGGTCGAACCTGTTCGCCTCCGAGTTCCTGATCCTCCTGGGCGCGTTCCAGCGGCAGTGGTGGCTGGGTGCCGTGGCCTCCCTGGCCGTCGTGCTGGCCGCGATGTACATGCTGCGGTTCATCAGCGCGGTGCTCCACGACCGGCAGGGCTCGGCCGTGGCCGCCCAGAACCCGCCCGATCTGCTGCCTTCGGGCCGCGGCTCGGTCGCCGCCTACGACGGCATGGCCTTCATCCCGCTGATCGTCCTCGTCGCGGCCGTGCTGGCGCTGTCGTTCTATCCCAACGCCGTCACCGAGCGGCTGCACGACTCGGTCTTCGCCCTCGTCGACCCGGCCGCGGGACGGCTGCTGACTCCGTAGATGAAGGCACCGGTCATCCAGTGGCTTGCGATCGCGCCGGAGCTGATCCTGCTCGGTGGCGCCGGCGTGCTCCTGCTCGCGGCGGTGATGGTGCGTGGCCGGCTGGCACGGGATGCCTCGCTCGTGATCGGCGTCGGCTGCTTCGTCGCGGCGGCGATCACCGCGGTCACGCTGTGGAGCGAGCACGGCGGCAGCTGGTCGGTGCTCGCCGATCAGTTCGTCGTCGACCGGTTCACGAACGTGGTGCGGCTGGTGGTCGCGGCGAGCGGCGTCTGCACGCTTCTGGCCGCCTACGGCTGGCCGCGGATGCGCGAGCGCGGGCCGGAGTTCGCGTGCTTCCTGCTGGTGGCCGCCGCAGGGATGGACCTCCTGGTCGCGTCGCAGTCGTTCGTGTCGCTGTTCGTCTCGCTGGAGCTGTTCTCCGTCACGCTCTACGCGATGTGCGCGTTCGAGGTGCGCAGCGCGTCGTCGCTCGAGGCGGGCCTGAAGTACCTCGTGCTCGGCTCGATCGGCTCGGCGATCCTCCTCTACGGCTCGGGGTTCCTGTACGGCGCCACCGGCTCCTTCGATTTCGGCGCGGTCGCGGCCGGACTCCACGCGGGCAAGGCCGGCGGGATGCTCGCGCTCGCCGGCACGGCTCTGGTGCTCGTGGGCCTCTCGTTCAAGATCGCCGTCGTGCCCTTCCACATGTGGACGCCCGACGTGTACGAGGGCGCACCGACGCCCGTGACGGCCTTCATGAGCGCGGCCACCAAGGCCGCCGCCTTCGCGATCCTGCTGCGGGTCCTGACCGGGCCGCTCGCGCCGGAGACCGACGAGTGGCGACCCGCCCTGATCGCGCTCGCGATCGCCACCATGCTGTTCGCGAACGTCGCGGCCCTGCGGCAGCGCAACCTCAAGCGGATCCTCGCCTACAGCTCCGTGGGTCACGCTGGCTATCTGCTGATGGCGATCGTCCCCGCGACGGAGAAGGGCGCCAAGGCGCTGCTTTTCTACCTCGTCGTCTACGCCGCCACGACGCTGGGCGCGTTCATCGTCGTCGTCGTCCACGAGCGCGAGATCGGCGCGCCGGCCACGCTCGACTCGATCCGCGCCTGGGGCTTCGCCCACCCGATCCTCGGCGTCGTCCTGTCGATCTGCCTGCTCTCGCTCGCCGGCTTCCCGCCGACCGCCGGGTTCCTCGCCAAGGTCTACATCTTCGGCGCCGCCATCGACGGCGGCTACACGTACCTCGCCGTCATCGGCGCCATCGGCACCATGATCAGCCTCGGCTACTACCTGCGCATCGGCATCGCCCTCTACGACCGCTCGGCACTCGACGGCGCCATGCGTCCACCGATCCCGGGCGTCGCCCTCGCCACCATCGCCGCCGCCGCCTCCGCCGCCGTCATCCTCTGGCTCGGTATCTACCCGCCCGACATGCTCACCTGGGCCGGCCAGGCCGCCCACTCCCTGCTCGCCGCTCGCTGACTGCGGTTTTCGCGGCACGGCACGCAACGCCGCACTCCGCTGTGCGTGTGACCTGCGCGCGGTTCGTCGTGAGTCCTGGTTCGCAGCACGGCACGGAACGTCGCACCGGGCCCGCGCGCGTGGCGTGCGCGGTCCGTGCCGTGAGAAGTGGCGTGCCGTGCCGCGAACTCCGCGCCCGACTCCCGCTGCCGTCGACGAGGCGCCCGCGTTCTGGGCGGCCTGCGAATTTCGCGGCACGGCACGGAACGCCGCACTCCGCTGTGCGTGTGTCCGGCGTGCGGTTCGTCGTGAGTCCTGGTTCGCAGCACGGCACGGAACGTCGCACGAGGCCGGCGCGCGTGGCGCGCGCGGTCCGCGCCGTGCGAAGTGGCGTGCCGTGCCGCGAAAACCTCAGGTGAGGTCGGCGTAGCGCTTGCCGCCGTGCGCGGCCTGGAGGCGCTCGTCGGAGCCGTCGGCGATGGCGGCGACGGCGTCCATCGCCAGCTCGAGCTCCTCGGGGTCGAGGTCGTCGCCCAGGATGGCGTGCTCGCACCAGAGCTCGGCGCGTTCGCTGCTGTACGAGAATCGGCCCAGGGGGTGTTGCTCGGCGATGGCGTGCGCGTCGAGGGCGAGGGCGTCGGTCAGGTCGACGCCGATCAGCACCGGAGCCGCGACCTGTACGGCCGTGGAGACCTCCAGTGTGTGCCGGACGGTGACGAAGACGCGCGTCGATCCGAATCCGCCGTGGAAGCCCCACACGGCGTCGCGCTCGAACTTCCCGTAGCGCGCCGTGATGAAGCGCGTGACGCGTTCCTCGCACGACCGGATCCGCTCGTCGGCGCCTCGCCGAGGTGCCACCTGGGGCACCGGCTGGTCGCCGCCGATGACGTCCCCGTCGAGGTGCCGGTCGAACCGCTCCTGGAAGGCGCCGGCCGCCCAGCCGACCGACCAGGCCGCGATGCGCATCTCCTGCAGGGCGAGGGTCGCGCCGCCGAGAATGGCCTGCTCGACGATCACGTCGCCCGTGTCGTACCGGAACCGCCCGAACAGCAGCCCGTCGTGCTCCCGCGCGATGGCCCTGGCCAGCGTGCCGTCGAGACGCGGCGCCGCCGTCACGGTGCCCCGCGCCGTCGCGAACGGCCGCCCCTCCCGGAGCCCGACGGTGACCGCCACCTCCTGGAATGCCGGCCCGACCCGGCCCCGCCATGCCGCATCGCCCGGGTCGATCGAATCGAACAGCTGCTCGAGCGCCGTCCGCACCGTTCCCGCCGTCCCGTCCAGCCGTTCGTTCGCCATCGGGGAAGTATGCTCTGCGACAGCGAATCGAACGGAGGCAGGCAGCGATGATCGGTGGCGGCGTCGAGATCACCTGGTGCGGACACGGCACCTGGCTGCATCGCGATCCCAGCGGGGCGATGGTGCTGATCGACCCCTGGCTCAGCGGCCCGACGGTGCCGCCCGCGCTGCGCCACCCGGCGAAGGTCGACGTCGTCGCCCTCACGCACGGACACGTCGACCACATCGCCGAGGTCGAGGAGGTCCACGCCGCCCACGGCTGCCCGGTACTCGCGAAGTACGAGCTCGCCATGTACTTCGGCGGCAAGGGCGTGAACGTGGTCGGCTTCAACACCGGCGGGTCGGTCGAAGCGGCCGGCGTCCGTTTCACGATGACCCAGGCGATCCACTCCGGATCGATCTCGTCCGGTGACGCGGTCCTCGGCTACGGCGGCGAGCCGGCCGGCTTCGTGATCACCTTCTCGAACGGCTTCCGGATCTACCAGGCGGGCGACACCTGCGTGTTCGGGGACATGGCCCTGATCGGCGAGATCTACAAGCCCGATGTGGCGATCCTCCCCATTGGCGACCTCTACACGATGGGGCCGCTCGAGGCCGCCCACGCCGCGCGCCTGGTCGGCGCCAAGCACGTGCTCGGCGGCCACTGGGGCACGTTCCCGCCCCTCACCGGCACGCCGGAGGCGGTCCAGGCAGAGCTCGGCAAGCTCGGCGTGACGGATATCACCGTGCACCCGTTGCGGCCGGGCGACTCGATCAGCTGAGGACGTACACCTCAGCCGCGGCCCCGACCTGACCCTGCCCGCCGGGGTTCCCATCTCGATCGACGGGCGCGGCGAGCACGCCGCTTGCGCCGCCGGAGCCGCCGGCTCCTGGCGCGCCGACCGTTACCGCCGGCAGGCCGTTGAGGCTGGCGGTGAACGTACGGACGATGCCGAACGAGCCGCCGCCGGCGCCGCCTCCACCGCCGCCCCCATGCCCGCCGTGGCCGCCCGCACCACCGCTCCCCGGCAGCGCCGAACCGGGGTGGGCGCCACCGGGACCACCCGCGCCGCCCGGCTGCCCCGTGCCGCCGATCCCGCCGTCGCCGCCGCGACCGCCGGTACCGGCCGTGATCGTGACGTGATCGACCGCCAGCGTGCTGGCCACGACCAGGATTCCGACCGACGCGCCACCGCCACCGCCGCCGGTTCCGGCCCCGGGCGCGGCGGCCCCACCCGCACCGCCACCGCCACCGCCACCGCCGTAGGCGTCCGTCCCGCTGTCGCAGCCGCCGCCGCCGCCGCCGCCGCCACCGCCGCCACCCGCCACGCCGGTCGAGCCATTGCTGCCGTTGCCCGAGACCAGCCAGGACGACGCGACGGCGTGGGCAGGCGTTCCTCCGGGACCGCCAGGGCCGTTGGTGACGATGCCGTCCTGGCCGGGCTGCACGGGGCCGCAGCTACCGCCGCCGGTGCCGCCCGCGCTGCCATGCCCGAAGCTGGCCACGGCCCCGGCTCCGTCCAGGCCGGCGGACCCCGGGCGGGCGTTGAAGTCGTACGAGAGGAAGTAGCAGTTGGTGTCCATGGTGCCGCCATCGCCGCCGTTCCCGCCGGCCGTCCCGCTGACAACGCCGTTCGCAGCGCCGCCGCCGCCGGCACCGAAGCTCACGTCGTCGCAGGTGACGGTGTACTCCTGTCCGTCCGCGCCCGTCCCGCCCGTCGCAGCCGGAGTGAGGCTCGGCGCATCGGCGCCGTCCGCGCCCGCCGCCCCATCCGCGCCCTTGCCGGCCAGCACGGCCACGTCCGACAGCGCCACCGTTGCCGATGACATCGCGATCCCGTACGAGCTGTGCCCAGGGACCGTCGCATCGGGAGCGACCACCGTGAGGCTCGTCAGCGAGGCCGCGACGCCCGCATCCACGAGCACCCCCACCGCCTCGGTGGCGACGCCCCCCATCACCGTCACCTTCCCGCTCGCCGCGGGCGTCCGGACGAAGCCGGCATCGAAGCCGCCCGCGATGGCAACATCGGCCTGCAGGTGCACCTGCTCCGGGTACGTCCCGGCCTGGAGGTAGACCTGGCCTCGCCCGGCCGCGGCTGCCCGGGCCAGGCCACCGGCGATCGTGTGGCAGGGAGCGGCGCGGGTGCCGCACGCCGCGCCGTCGAGGCCGGTGGGCGCGACGAGCACGGCCGCGGCCAGGTCGCCGTCCGTCCCGTCGCAGTTGGCATCGACGTACCCGGCATCGACCGGGTCGGGAGCGCCCGGGTGGATCGTCGGATCGGCCGGAGCGCAGTCGTTGCGGGCGTAGCCGTCGTGGTCGGGATCGAGCAGCTTCACCTGCGACGTGCCGAGCCGGCAGTTGTTCCGCTCGCTGGCCTCGGCGATCTTCGACAGCCCGTCTGCGCACGCGTAGGGCCGGTATGTGCCGGGCCGGAGCGCGATGGGCGGCGCGGCGGTCTTCACCGTGAGGGTGCGGCTCGCCCCGGCGGCGATCCGCCCCGTGAGGATGCGCAACCAGGCCGTGGCACCCCTCGCGCCGCTGCTCGTCGTGAGATACACCGCAGTCCGCGTGGCGGCCGCCGTCGCACGCCCGCGATTCTTGACGACGACCGTCACGGTCAGGCTCGCCGGGGAGCCTTTGGCCGAGACCGCGCCCACCACCAGATCCGGCCGCGAGCGAGCTTCAGCCGGCGTGGCGAGCGCTCCGAGGACGAGCGCGGTGGCGAACACCGTGCGCACGGCGCGAGCCTACATCGCGTGCGCGGTCGCGTCTAGCCGCTGCGGCGCTGCTCGAAGCGGCGCTGGAGGCTCGACACGCCCGGCAGGTCGGTCGAGATCGGCGCCGGGGTCGGGTCGTCGAGACCTGCGTCGACCGTGCGCAGGTCGGCCCGCTCCCACGCCGGGGGACTGGCCTGGCGCAGGATCTCCTCGCACACGGCACCCTCGTCGGCCCGCGCCTTGAACTGCATGCGGTGGGCGAGGCACGGGCGGAAGAGCTCCTGGATGTGACCGGGTTCGACCTCGGTCGAGTCGTCCAGCAGGGCCAGGGCCTGGGCGCAGCGCTGCAGCGACAGCGCGGCACGCGGCGAGGCCCCGACCTCGATCTTGGCGTGGTGGCGCGTCAGCCGCACCGCCCGCACGAGATACTCGCGGACGACATCGGAGATGTCGACGAGCGACACGCTCCGCTGCACCTTCACGACGTCGCCCGGGGCCACGATCGGATCGATGTCGGCCAGCGCGTCGTAACCGGAGAACCGGTCGAGCAGGTCGAACTCGCCGCGCTCGGACGGGTAGCCGATGCCCGTGCGGATCGCGAACCGGTCGCGCTGGCCGTGGGCCAGGCGGAACGTGTCCTCCTCCGGGCTGTGCGGGTTCATGGTCGCGACCACGAAGAACGGGCGCGGCAGCGGATGGCGCTTCTTCGCGACCGTCACGAACCGCTCCTCCATCGCTTCGAACAGCGCGGCCTGGAGCTTCGGCGTGGCGCGGTTGACCTCGTCGAGCACGACGGCGTTCGCGAACATCGGGCCCGGGTCGAACACGTGCGGTCGCAGTGCCGGGTTGTCCGACCGGATCTCGATGCCGATGATGTCGGTCGGCGTCAGGTCGGCCGTGCACTGGATGCGCGAGTCGTGGCCGCCGATCGTCCGCGCGATGATCCGCGCAAGCGTCGTCTTGCCGACGCCGGGAACGTCCTCGATCAGCAGGTGGCCGTCAGCCAGCAGGCAGACGAGGGCGAGGCGGGCGGGAGCTTCGACCTCGACCATGGCCCTGCGGACGGTCGCGAGCAGAGCGCGAGCCTGGTCGCGTGCCCGCATGAGTGCCAGCGTGTTGAGCTCGTCGATCACCTTGGTCAACCATCGGCACTCCCACGGGGCGTGCCTGCTCCCTCGGAAGGGTGATCGGCAGCTTCCGTCACGAGAATTGCAAAACCGGCCACCCGCGTCTCGATGCGACCTCCTGGAGCTCTGCATCCGGGTTCACGGCGTGGGGCTGGCCGACCCGCTCGAGCAGGGGCAGGTCGGTGTAGGAGTCGGAGTAGGCCGCTGAGGCCTTGAGGTCGATGTCGAGCCGGTCGGCGGCGAGCTCGAGGCTGCGCACCTTCATGCGGCCGAAGCACACCAGCGCCGGCCGGCCGGTGAAGCGGCCGTCCACGCCGACCTCGGCCCGCGAGCCGATGCCGCCGTCGAGACCGAGCGCCAGCGACAACGGCTCCACGATCTCGGCCAGGGAGCCGGAGATCGCGATCAGGGCGCGACCCTCCTGCCGGTGGCGCTCCACGACCGCGAGGGCCCCGGCGTAGGCGAGCGGCAGCAGCGTCGGCGCAAGCTCGGCTTCGACGATCTTCGTCACGTCGTCGGGCCGCCAGCCCTTCATCGCGGCGATGCCGCGGTAGGCCGCCCGCTCGAGATCGGCGAGCGTGGCCCCGCGTGCGCTGTAGGCCATGTGCCAGAGCAGGCTCCGCACAAGCTGGCGCTTGCTGATGAGGCCTGCGCGCCGAAAGGCCGGGGCGAGCGCCATCGTCGCCGACTGCGAGATCAGCGTCCGGTCGATGTCGAAGAAGGCGGCTGGACGCCCCACGTCGCGCTCTAGAGGACGGTGAGGCGCTTGGTCATGCGCTGCACCGGATCTGCCGTCCCGCTGCGGGCGAGGCCGCGGGCCAGGTCGGCGATCGCAACCGCGGCCGGCGACTCCGGGTTCGAGACCATGACCGGCAGCCCCTCGTCGCCGCCGGCCCGGACGGCGGGCTCGAGCGGGATCTGGCCCAGCAGCGGTGCGCCGATCTTCTCGGCGAGGCTCGCTCCCCCGCCGGCGCCGAACACGTCGTCGCGCTCGCCGCAGCACGGGCACACCCGCCAGGAACATGTTCTCGACGACGCCGGTGATCGACATCTTCATGCGATGCGCCACGGCGGCGGCGCGCTCGGCCACCCGCTGCGCGGCCGGGTTCGGCGTCGTCACGATGATCGCCTCGGCCGCCGGCAGCAGCTGGCCGAGGGAGATCGCGATGTCGCCCGTGCCCGGCGGCATGTCGATCAGCAGGTAGTCGATGTCGCCCCAGTGCACGTCCTGCGTGAACTGCTCGAGCGCCCGGTGCAGCATCGGTCCCCGCCACATCACCGCGCCCTCCTCCTCGAGGAAGTACCCGATCGACATGGTCTTCACGTCGTGACCCACCGGCGGCAGGATCATGCCGTCCATCGTCACCGGGCGCTGATCGATGCCGATCATGCCCGGGATCGAGAAGCCGTAGATGTCGGCGTCGACGATGCCGACCTCGTGACCCTGCTGCGCCAGGGCGACGGCGAGGTTCACGGTCAGCGACGACTTGCCGACGCCGCCCTTGCCCGACCCGATGGCGATCACGCGCGTGCGGTTCGGGATGCTGAGACCCTTCTTCTCCTTCTCGCCGCCGCGCAGCCGCGTCGAGAGTGCCGAGCGCTCGTCGTCGGACATGTGCGTGAAGGAGATCGACGCGCCGGTCACGCCGGGCACGCGTCGCAGCTCGGCGGTCACGTCGCCCTCGATCTTCGCCTTGAGCGGGCAGCCTGGCACCGTCAGCGCGATCAGCACCGACACGTGGCCGGTCTCGGCGATCTCGACGTGCTTCACCATCCCGAGGTCGGTGAGGCTGCGCCGCAGCTCGGGGTCCTGCACGCGAGACAGCGCCTCGTGGATTGCTTCGTCGGTCGGCAGCATCGCCGTGAAGGGTAGCGGGCTATATTCCCCGCCGATGCGGACGGCCCGGTCGGGAGGCAATCCATTCGGGGCGGGTCGCCACGCCTACGCGTTCGAGCGTGTACGCGAGGCCGCATCGACCAGCCACCTCGACATCGGGTGCCACGACGGCGCGTTCCTGGCCGCCCTGGCCCCGATCGGGGTCGCCCGCCTGGTTGGGGTCGAGGTCGACGGCGATGCGGTCGACCGAGGGCGGGCGCGGTTCCCGGAGCTCGAGCTGGTGCACGTCGCCGGCACCCGGGAGCTGCCCTTCGAGACCGCCTCGTTCGACACCATCACCTTGCTCGACGTGCTCGAGCACCTCCCGCTCTCCGACCAGCGTGCGCTGCTGGCGGAGGTGCGCCGGGTGCTGCGGCCGTCCGGCCGCTTCATCGTCACCGTGCCGCGTCGGCACGTCTTCTCGGTGCTCGACCTCGGCAACCTCAAGTTCCGCCTCCCCGGCCTGCACCGCCGCTGGTACGTGTGGCGGCACGGCGAAGCCGGCTATGAACACCGCTACGGCGCCAACCCGTTCGGTCTGGTCGGCGACGTCTCGGCCGAGAAGCGATGGCACGAGCACTTCTCGCCCACCGAGCTGGTCGCGTTACTGGCGACGGAGGGCCTGGCCACCATCGATGTCGACGGTGCCGGGCTGTTCATGCGCCTGCTGGTGCCGCTGCGGCTGGTCGCCCCGTCCGGTCTGCGCCCGCGCCTGGAACGGCTCGCGCAGGCCGATGCGCGTCGCTTCGCGAGCGCGAACCTGTTCGCGACGGCAACGGCTCAGCTGCAGTCGTCCAGCCCGTAGAACACGAAGCCGTCGAGCATCTTCGGGAAGAAGTAGGTCGACTTCTGCGGCATCGTGCGGCCCGCCTCGGCCGCCGCCTCGGCCTGCGCCACCGTCGGGGCGCGGACGAGCACCGCGATCGTGTCGCCACCCACCTCCGCCTCGGCGTCCTCCACCTTGTGGTGATACCGGATGCGACGGGTGTCGGCCACCTCGGCCGGGTCGAGGCCGATCCTGGTCAGCAGTGCCTCCTGCACGAGCTCCGTGTCGAGCAGCCCGTCGGCGCCGACGGCCACGAACGCCGGGCCATCCCCGCGCAGCACGGCGAACGCGGCGGTGCCGTCGAGCGCCGCGAGCGCCGCTACCGGGTCGGTCGTCTCCCGTACCTCGAGACCGGCCGCCCGCAGCAGGTCGGGCAGGCCCCGGCGCGTCACCGCGTCGACCCCCGCCACCACGCGGTGGGTCGGGAAGATGACGAGCCCGTCGGCGTCGGCGTTCGACAGGTACACCATCGTTGCCGAGGCCGGGTCGCCCGCGCCGGCGCCGACCTCCTGCTGGTACATCAGTGCGACCTCGTAGCGGTGGTGGCCGTCGGCGATCAGCAGGTTCGACGCCGCCAGCGCGCTCTCCACCGCCTCGTGCCCGCGCGGCACGCGCCACAGCCGATGCCGGGTGCCGTCCCGGTCGGTGACGTCGACCTCCGCCGCGTCGTCCCGGCCGGCCCGTAGCGCAGCCTCGGCCCGCCCCTCCGGGTCGTGGTAGACGGCGAAGACCGGCGAGAGCTGGGCCCGGGTCGCCCGCAGCAGCCGCAGCCGGCCGAGCTTCGGTGCGGTGCGGGTGCGCTCGTGAGGCCGGATCACGCCGGCCTCGTACGGCTCGAGCTCGACGACGCCGATGAACCCCCCACGCGTCCGCCGCACGCCGTCCGGGCCCGTGTAGTCCTGCTGCACCCAGTAGAAGCACGGCTCCGGCTCGAGCATCAGGACGCCCTCCGACCGCCAGCGGCAGAACAGCTCGTTGGCATCCTCCTCGTGGCCCTCGCGCGGCAGGATGAGGTGGACGGTGTTGTACGGGCTGCGCGCGGCCAGGGCCGCCGCCTCGTCGTCGTCGATGATGTCGTACGGCGGCGCCACCACGTCGGCGACCTCGACCTGGCGCGGGTTGAAACGGAGCGCCCGGAAGGGACGTACGCGGGGAGCGGGCATCGCACCGGATCCTATCGGGGACCCTCTACACTCGGTGCATCGTGACGACGATCGAGAAGACCTGGGTGCGGGATCTCGAGGCGGGGCGGCTGGTCGACTCGACGTTCGCAGTGATCCGCAAGGACCGCCGGCGGACTCGCACGGGCGGGGCGTTTCTGTCGCTCGACCTCGGCGATCGCACCGGTCGCGTCCCGGCCGTCGTCTTCGATGACGTGCCGCTGCTGGACGCACGGTTCGATCAGGGCGACACCGTGCGCGTGCTGGGCGCCGTCGAGGAGTACCGGGGCCGGCCGCAGATCGTCGTGCGCAGCGTCGAGCGGGTCGCGCCGGGCGACCCGCTGGTGTACGTGCCCGGTTCGCGGCGCGACACCGAGGACCTCGAGGGCTTCCTCGAGTTCCTGGCCGGCGAGATCCACGACACGACGCTGCGGACGCTCGTCGAGACCGTGTTCGCCGACGGCCGTTTCCGGGCGCTCTTCCGGCATGCCCCGGTCACGGTCGACGGCCATCACTCCTACGCCGGCGGCGCGCTCCAGCACACCATCGCCGTCACGACGATCCTGCGCGAGGTCGTGCAGCTGCATCCCCGCCTGGACGAGCCGGTGGTGCTCGCCGCCGGACTACTGGCCCGGGTCGGCGCCGCGGACGCCTTCCTGCCCGGCGCGGCCATCCAGCTCGGCGAGGAGGGGCGGCTGCTCGGCGTGGAGCACCTCACGGTACGGCGCGTCGAGCGCGAGGCGGCGAAGCTGCACACCCCGCGCGAGCGGCTCCTGCCCGTGGTCCACGCGATCTCGGGCCAGCGTCCGCGCACGCCCGAGGCGGCCGCCGTGCACGCCGCGATCGCCCTCGACGCCGCAGTCGCGACCGCACTCTAGACTGCAAAGGGTGCTTCGACTCGGGCTGCTGCAGGTAGACCTCACGGTCGGCGCGATCGACGCGAACGTCGAGCGTCTCGCGGAGGCCTGCGCCGAGGCCGCCCGCCAGGGCTGCGATCTGGCGATCTCCCCGGAGCTGGCGGTGTCCGGGTACCCGCCGGAGGACCTCGTGCTGCGGCCGGCCTTCGTGGCGGCGTGCCGGGAGGCAACGGAGCAGCTGGCGCGGCGGGTCGAGATCCCGCTCCTGGCCGGCACGCCCTGGCTCGATGGCGACCGCGTGCGCAACAGCGCCGCGCTGCTGGCGGGCGGCGTCGTGGCGGTGCGCTACGACAAGCAGGAGCTCCCCAACTACGGCGTGTTCGACGAGGAGCGAACGTTCGCAGCCGGTGGCCGCGATCTCGCCATCCGCGTCGGCGACGCCCTCTGCGCGATCACGATCTGCGAGGACGTCTGGCTCCCGGAGGGCGTCAACCGGGCGGCCCGGGGAGGTGCCACCGTCGTCCTCAACCTCTCGTCCTCGCCCTATCACCTCGGCAAGGGAGCCACGCGCGAGGACATGCTGCGCACGCGCTGCCGCGACGAGCTGGTGTGGATGGCGTACTGCAACCTCGTCGGTGGTCAGGACGAGCTGGTCTTCGACGGCCGCAGCGTCGTCATCGACCCCGAGGGCCTGGTCGTCGCGCGCGCCGCCGCCTACTCCGAGGAGGTGCTCGTCTGCGACGTCGACCCCGCGATCGCGGTCGGGGCCCGCCTGCGCGACACCCGTCCCCGGCGGGCCTGGTCGGCGCCGCCGATCGCGGCCGCCGCAGAGCTGCCGGCGCGGCTCCACCGGCCGGCGGTGGCGCCGCGGATCGCGCCGCCGCTCGCGACCGCCGAGGCCGACCTCTGGGGTGCGCTCGTAGTCGGGCTGCGCGACTACGTGGCCAAGAACGGGTTCCAGCGGGTGCTGATCGGGTTGTCGGGCGGTATCGACTCGGCCCTGGTGGCCGCGCTCGCGGCCGACGCTCTGGGGCCGGACCGGGTCGAGGCGATCTCGATGCCCACCCGCTTCAACGCCTCGGAGACCCGGTCGGACGCCGCGCTGGTGGCCGAGTCGCTGGGCATCTCGTTCCAGGAGCGTGCGATCGAGGACCTGCGGCTCGCGTTCCTGTCCGAGCTGCCGGACACCTCCGGCCTCGCGGCCGAGAACCTGCAGGCGCGCATCCGCGGTGTCGTGCTGATGACGATCTCGAACCAGTCGGGCCACCTCGTGCTGACGACGTCGAACAAGTCCGAGACGGCCGTCGGCTACTCGACGCTGTACGGCGACTCGGCCGGCGGGTTCGCGCCGATCAAGGACGTTCCCAAGACGACGGTCTTCCGCCTCGCCCGCTGGCTGAACGAGCAGGCCGGGCGCGAGCGGATACCGGCCTCGATCATCGAGCGCCCGCCCACGGCCGAGCTGCGCGAGGGCCAGCGCGACGACCAGAGCCTGCCGCCCTACGAGGAGCTCGACCCGATCCTCGAGGCGTACGTGGAGCGCGATCTCGGCGTCGAGGAGATCGTCGCGCGCGGCCTCGGGGACGCGGCATCGGTGCGCCGGGTCGCACGCCTCGTCGACCTGGCCGAGTACAAGCGCCGCCAGGCGCCGCCCGGTCTCAAGTTGCACCCCAAGGCCTTTGGCCGCGACCGGCGGATGCCCATCACCAACCGCACCCCGGCGGGGGGCGGATCGCTACCCGGTCAGGGTCTGCGTCAGCAGGAAGACGTTCAGCCCGACGATCAGCGTGGCCACCACAATGGCGGCGGCGGTGGTCACGCGGCGGTTGACGAGCCCGCCCATCAGATCCCGGTTGCGGCAGAACATCAGCAACGGGATCAGGGCGAACGGGATCCCGAAGCTCAGCACGACCTGTGACAGCACCAGAGCCGTCGTCGCGTTGACGCCGATCGCGAGCACGAGGATGGCCGGCGCCATCGTCACGGTGCGGCGCACCATCAGCGGGATCTGACGCTGGACGAAGCCCTGCATCACGACCTGACCCGCCATGGTGCCGACCGACGAGCTCGAGAGCCCCGAGGCCAGCAGCGCGATCCCGAACGCGGTGTCGGAGTGGTCGCCGAGATACGTGCCGAGGCCGCTGAAGACCTGTTCGAGGTCGTTCATGTTGGTCATGCCGGCCGAGTGGAACACCGCGGCGGCGATCACCAGCATCGAGATGTTGACGAAGCCGGCGATGCCCATGGCGATCACGACGTCGACCTGCTCGAAGCGGAAGATCTTCAGCCGGTCGGCTTCGGTCGCACCGACCACGCGGCGCTGGGTGAGGGCGGAGTGGAGGTAGATGACGTGCGGCATCACGGTTGCGCCGAGGATGCCGGCCGCCAGCAGCACGCTGCCCGCACCGTCGAACTGCGGCGTCACCAGTCCGTGCGCGATCGCGGCCGTCGAGGGGTGGGCGAGGAACACCTGGAACGCGAAGCCGATCACGATGATGCCGACCAGTCCCGCGATCGCGGCCTCGACGTGCCTGAAGCCGTGGGCCTGAAGCGCCAGGATGCCGAAGGCCACGACGCCGGTGATGAGGCCGGCGGGGAACAGCGGCACCCCGAAGAGCAGGTGCAGCCCGAGGGCCGCGCCGATGAACTCGGCGAGGTCGGTCGCCATCGCGATCACCTCGGCCTGGATCCACAACAGCACCGAGACGTGGCGCGGGAAGCGCTCGCGACACACCTCGGGCAGGTTCTGCCCGGTGGCGATGCCGAGCTTGGCGCTCATCGACTGGACGAGCATGGCCATCAGGTTCGCGGCCAGGATGACCCACAGCAGCATGTAGCCGTACTTCGAGCCCGCCGCCATGTTGGTGGCGAAGTTGCCAGGGTCGACGTACGCCACGGCCGCCACGAAGGCCGGCCCGAGAAACGGCCAGATCGCCCCTAGTCCGCGGCGCTCACCGCGCAGCGATCGGTAGGCTGCTTCCAGGACGCGCGACTCGCCGGGCAGTACATCCGGGACCCGCAGCGTTTCGGTTGCCACACGTCCTATTTTAGGCGTCCCTAGAAATCAAGTCAATCACAGACTAGTAGCTACCCATCATGAACCACGCCGCCACCGAGTCGTCCGGCCCGGCCGACCTGCACGCGCTCTCGGCCCGCGAGGTGCTCGCGAGGTTCCGCGGTCGAAAGCTCTCGCCGGTCGAGTACCTCGAGTCGCTGATCCGCCGCACCGAGGCGATGCAGCCGCGTATCAACGCCTACGGGGACACCTACTTCGACGAGGCGCTGGTGGCGGCGGAGGCGGCCACCAGGCGGTACGCATCCGGCGCCGCCCGCGCGCTCGAGGGGCTGCCCGTCGCGGTCAAGGACGAGGCCGAGCTGGCGGGCAAGCGGTCGACCAATGGCTCGCTGCTGTGGGTCGACCAGGTCTGCGACCGCACCGAGCCGATGGTGCAGCGGCTGCTCGCCGCCGGCGCCATCATCCACGCCCGCACGCTCACGCCGGAGTTCTCGATCACGTTCTTCACCCACAGCCGGCTCTGGGGCGTGACCCGCAACCCGTGGAACCTCGCGTTCGACGTCGGCGGCTCGAGCGGCGGCTCTGCCGCGGCGCTGGCGGCCGGGATGACGCCGCTCGCGACCGGCTCCGACATCGGGGGATCGATCCGGGTGCCGGCCGCCTGCTGCGGCGTCGTCGGCTACAAGCCGTCCTACGGCCGGATCCCGCAGCCGGCGCCCTACGGCCTCGACGCCTGGTGCCACCTCGGTCCGCTGGCACGGACCGTGGCCGACGCGGCACTCGCTGCCGACGTCATGGTCGGTCCGCATCCTCTGGATCACGCCTCGCTGCGACCGGCGCTGCGGCTGGGCGAGCCCGGCACCGACGTGCGAGGGCTGCGGATCGCGCTGTCGCCGGACCTCGGCGACTGGCCGGTGATCGACGTCGTGCGCCGGGCGTTGTACGAGGTCGCCGACGCGCTGCGGTTCGCCGGCGCGGTGGTCGAGGAGGTGCCGCTGGCGATCGAGCGCAGCCTCCTGCGAACCGCCGCCGACGCCCACTACGCCGCCATCTTCGCCGCATCCGTCGCCCGCACCATCGCCGGCCGCGAGGCGGAGGTCAACCCGTACACCATCGCCTGGCTGCGCTCGCTGGAAGGTGCTCCGGACATGCTCGCGGGACTCGAGGCCGAGGGTGTGATCGGCGAGCGCCTGGGCGCGGTGTTCGAGGCATACGACGCCCTGCTGTGCCCGGCGGTCGCCGTCCCCGCGTTCGAGGCCGGAGTCGACTACGGCGAGCGGCCGTACCTGATCGACGGGACGCCGTACGACACCCTCCACGACCTCTGCCTCACCGAGGTCTTCAACGCCGCCGGCCGGTGTCCGGTGCTGAGCGTCCCCGCAGGCCGCGACGGGGTCGGCGTCCCGATCGGCGTCCAGGTCGTCGGTCGCACCTACGACGACGCCACCGCCGTCCGGGTGGCCGCTGCGATCGAGGCGCACCGTCCCTGGCCGCTCGTCGCCGGGCCCTGACCGCGCGGCTACGATCTCGCCCATGAAGATCCGTGCTGCCGTGCTCGAGGGGTTCGGGCAACCGCTCGTCGTGCAGGAGGTCGATCTGGCCGAGCCGCGCTCCGGCGAGGTGCTGGTCCGGCTCGAGGCCTGCGGCGTCTGCCATACCGATCTCTACGCCGCGTCCGGCGCCGACCCGACCGGCTATGCCCCCTGCGTGCTCGGCCACGAGGGTGCCGGCATCGTCGAGCGCGTCGGGCCGGGCGTCACGCTCGTGGCACCCGGCGACCATGTCGTGACCCTCTTCGCCCCCGAGTGCGGCGAGTGCGTCCACTGTCTCAGCCCCCGTACGAACCGCTGCATCGCCATCCGGGACATGCAGGGACAGGGCTACCTGCCGGACGGCACCACGCGGCTCAGCCGTGACGGCGAGGCGCTGCGCCACTTCATGGGCACCTCGACCTTCGCGGAGTACACCGTGATGCCCGAGATCGCCCTCGCCCGGGTGTCTCCGGAGGCGCCGCTCGACGGTGCGTGCATCTTCGCGTGCGGGCTGTCGACCGGGCTCGGTGCTGCGATGTACACGGCGAAGGTGGAACCCGGCTCGACGGTTGCCGTGTTCGGCTGCGGCCTGGTCGGCCTCGGCGCGGTGGCCGGCGCCCGGCTGCAGGGTGCGGAGCGCATCATCGCGATCGATCTCGCCGAGGGCCGGCTCGAGATGGCACGCGCGCACGGCGCCACCGACACCATGCTCGCGGGCGACGACGTCGTCCCGGCGATCCGCGACCTGACGGGCGGCTACGGTGCCGACTACACGTTCGAGGCGACCGGCAACGTCCGCGTGATGCGCCAGGCCGTCGAGGCGGCCCGCGAGGCGTGGGGGCTCGCAACCATGATCGGCGTCGCCGGCAAGGGCGAGACCGTCGACATCGTGCCGCGGTTCCTGATCACCGGCCGGCGGGTGACCGGTTCGTCGTTCGGCGGCGTCAAGGGGCGCACGCAGGTGCCGCTCCTGGTCGACCGCTGGCTTGCCGGCGACATCGACGTACCTGCCCTGCTCTCCCACCGGATCACCCTCGACCAGGTGAACCGGGGCTTCGATCTGATGGAGGCGCAGGACGGGATCCGTTCCATCATCCACTTCGGAGGCGCATGATGCTCATCGACCGTGCCGAGCACCCGGGCTGGCTCTCCAACGCCTACCTGATCGCGGAGGGGCCGGGTGGCTCCGGCGTCTTGGTCGACTCGAACGGCGTCGAGCAGCCGCTCCTCGACCGCATCGCTCGCGAGGGCATCACGATCACGCACGTGCTCGTCACCCATGCCCACCCCGATCACGTCGTGGACGTGGCCGGCCTCGGCGCCCGCTTCGACGTGCCGGTGCTGGCCCACCGGCTCGACGAGTCGGTGCCGGGCGTCACCGGGGAGCTCGCCGACGGCGACGTGGTGCTCTCGGGCGCGCTCACCATCCGCGTGATCGCGACGCCCGGCCACTGCCTCGATCATCTCGCGCTGCTCGTCGACGACACCGACTGCATCACGGCCGACTGCCTGTTCAAGGGCACCGTCGGCGGCACCATGGGCGGCGGCCCTACCGGCTACGCCGATCAGCGGCACTCGATCATGGAGCGGTTGATGACGCTCCCGCCCGAGACGCGCGTCCACCCTGGCCACTGCGAGCCGACGACGGTCGCTGCGGAGTGGGAGGGCAACCCGTTCATCCGCATCTGGCGCGGTCTCGATCCCGAGGGCACGGAGCCCTGCCAGGTGCGCGGTGCCGACGCCACGCTCGTGCTGTGGGGCCCGGACTACGACGGCACGCACAAGGCGATGGTGCGCTTTGCCGACGGCCGCGACGCGATCGTCGGCGGCAGTCAGGTCACGCGATCCTGAGCGAGCGCCGCTCGGCGAACGCCCGCGCAGCGTGCGCAAGCTCGAGGTGCGGCGCCTCGAAGCGCGGATCGTGCCGGTGCATGAGCTCGTTGTGCCACTGCAGCCCGACCGCCCAGCCGCGCCCGTCCACGCGCTCGGTGGCCTCGACGGCCCCGTCCGGCGCCCACGCGGTTGCGCGCATGCGGTCGCCCGGGCGCTTGACGCACTGGTGGTGGAACGTGTTCGTCCAGAGCCGGCCGCCGGCCAGCCAGCCTTCGACCAGCGAGCCCGGCGCGACCGTGATCTCGTGCCAGTGGTCCCCGGGCGGGTTGAGCGCGATCTCGTACCACGGCCCGGTGTGCCGCCGGCCACCTTCGTGCAGGGTCTCGACGTCCTGGGTGAGCGCGCCGCCGTCGGCCACCGCGACCACCTGCGAGCCGCGGCAGATGCCGAGCACCGGCATGCCGATGTCCAGCGCGCGGCGGGTGATGCCGAGTTCGAACGCGTCGTGCTCCTCCGGCGCGGCGTGGGTCAGCTCGTGCACGTCCTCGCCGTAGTGGGCGGGGTGCACGTCGGCGCCGCCGGACAGGAGCAGGCCGTCGATCATGCCGACCACCGCGTCGATCTCCTGCACGGGCGTGTCACGGGGGATCGCGATGACGAGCGCGCCCTCGCGCGCCAGCGGCTCCCGCAACCCCTTCTCGACCTCCTGAATCAGGTGGTCGTTCAATTCGAGGGTCATGCCGATGATCGGTCGCACGAACCTAAAGGTACGACATCCGCCCGCTATCCGAAAGTGCCCGCAGCGTCCGTGGGGGCGTAGCTGATCAGCTCGAGCAGGTTGCCGTCCGGGTCGTGGAGGTAGACCGACTGGCCGATGCCCTTCGCCGCCTGTCGTGGCACGGGGCCTTCCAGGACGGCGACGCCGGCCTCCGACAGGTGGGAGATCGCCTCGTCCGCGGTGCCCGGCCACTCCAGGCACAGGTCGCCGGAACCGGGACCCGCGGGCCGGGCAGGTCGGGGGTGCGGCGTCGAGTCCGGCGCGTGGACGTGCAGGCGGGCCTCGCCGATCACGAACGCCGTGCGACCCCACGACAGCTCCACGACCTCGGCGCCGAGCACTCGCCGGTACCACTCGGCCGATGCTGCCGCGTCGGTGACGTGGACGACCGTGTGGTCGACCCTCACGAGAGGCCCTGACGCGCCTCGCGCACCAGGGCGACGCACTCGGGGTAGATCCGCGTGATGGCGGCCCG
Organism: uncultured Actinomycetes bacterium; assembly: GCA_963779685.1. Lineage (GTDB taxonomy): Bacteria > Actinomycetota > Thermoleophilia > Gaiellales > F1-60-MAGs149 > CAVZZG01. The sequence continues at coordinate 104,160 of CAVZZG010000002.1, read as the reverse complement.
CAGCTGGTCGGCCTGCTGCTCCGGGGTCCCCTCCGGTGAGAGCCTGCCGACCGCCGCCACGGTCATCTGCACCGCCAGGTGGATGGCCGAGTCGGCGAACGCCACCGTCTGCTGCTGCCGGGCCTGCTCGGCCATGTCGCCCAGCGCGCGCTGGAACATCTCGGGGTCGAACCCGCCGAACGCTCCGAAGCCTTCCATCAGGAGATCACCGTCCGTGATTGTTCGTGCATGAACTGCATGACGTAGTAGGGGCCGAAGGCGCTCTTGCCGGTCGATCCGGAGCCCTTCCAGCCGCCGAACGTCTGGTAGTAGGGCCAGGCACCGGTGGTGGAGCCGGCGGCGCGGTTGACGTAGACGACGCCGGCCTCGATGCGGTCGAGGAACCGGTCCTGCTCGCCCGCATCCTCGGTGAACACGCCGGCCGTGAGGCCGAGCACCTGGTCGTTGGCCAGGTCGATCGCCTCGTCGAGCCCGTCCACCTTCTCGACCGCGACGAACGGCACGAACAGCTCGTCGCGGGTGAGCCGGTGGCCGCGCGGCAGGCCGGTGACGATCGTCGGCGCCACGAAGTAGCCGTTCGCGAGCGGGCCCTCGTCGATCGTGCGCCCGCCGACGACCACCTCGCCGTCGCGCCGGGCCTCCTCGGCGGCGCGGCGGAACTTCTCGAAGGCCTCGGCGTTCTGTACGGGGCCGAGACGGCAGTCGTCCGAGACCGGATCGGCGACGGTCCACGAGGCCGCGCCCTCCACGAGCCGGGCGATCAGCGCGTCGTGCACCGACGCGTCGACGAGCACCCGCGAACAGGCCGAGCACTTCTGGCCGCTGGCACCGAACGCGGATCGCAGGATGCCGTTCGCGGCCTTCTCGAGGTCCGCCTTCGCCGTCACGATCGTCGGGTTCTTGCCGCCCATCTCGGTGATGCAGGGCTTCGCGTAGGCGCCACCGGCCGCGAACGTCCGGTAGATCTCGAGGCCGACCTCGTAGGAACCGGTGAAGCAGATGCCGTCCACGCCGGGCGTTCGCACGAGCGCCTTGCCGGTGTCCGGGCCGCCGGTCAGCAGGTTGACCGCGCCGGCCGGCACGCCGGCTTCGTGCAGGAGGTCGACCAGCAGGACGCCCGACCACGTGGTGGTCTCGGCCGGCTTCAGCACGATCGTGTTGCCGGCGACGAGCGCCGCGCCGCACGGGCCGGCCGCCAGGGCCGAGGGGAAGTTGAAGGGCGAGATGATGCCGAACACGCCGTAGGGCTTCAGGACCGATGAGTTGGCGTCGGCGCCCGTCTGGGATGCGTTCTCGCGCACGAAGCCCTGCTCGCGCTCGACCGAGTCGCAGTAGATCGCGATCAGGTCGGCGGCCTCCTCGACTTCGCCGACGCTCTCGACGCGGTTCTTCCCCACCTCGAGGGCGACCACCGCCGAGAGCTCCATGACCCGCTCGCGGATCAGGTCTGCGGCACGCCGCAGGATCGCCACCCGTTCCTGCCACGGCGTGTGCCGCCACGACTCGAAGGCCGCTCGGGCCGCGGCGACCGCGGCTGCCGCGTCCGCCGCCGAGCCGTCGGCGAAGGTGCCGAGGATCTCGTCGCGGTTGGCGGGGTTGTGCTCGGTGAACGTGCCACCGCCCCCCGCCCGGTACTCGCCGCCGATCTTCAGCTCGTGCGCGCCGAGCCGTCCCCGGGCCGCGGCGACGGCCGCATCGAACGCGGCATTCTGCTCGTCGCTCGGGAGCGTCGTCGAGATGTACGTGACCTTGGTCGCCATGCGTGGAATCTACCGCGTCAGCAGCGCACCTGGAACCGGTCGCGAACGCGGCCGGTCACGTCCTGGAACGCGCCGCGGATCCGGTGGGGCGCCACGTCCAGGCGCAGCGCCCCGAACGTGTTGGTCAGCATGGCCGCCAGCGGGATCGTCGAGGCGCGGTAGCGCCCGATCGCCGCGCCCCCGGTGCCCACCGTCACGTACGTGACGCCGCGACGGACGTGCGAACGCTCGTAGTCGTGCACGTGGCCCAGCAGCACGAGCTGGACACGGCCGCGCTCGAGGAGCGGCACGACGGTGTGGAGGAGTGCTCCGGCGATGGTCCCGGAGTGCGGGGCGAAGGGCGGGTGGTGGAACACCGCCACCCGGAAGCACGAGTCGCGGGTCTGGCGCAACGCCCGGCGGAGGAACGCGATCTGCGGTGACCCCGGTGCCACGCTGCTGTCGGAGTCGAGCACGATGAACGCCGCCGGGCCGTAGCGCTGCACGTACCAGCGTTTCGCTCCAGGCAGGTCGAGCGCGCCCAAGAGCGTCGCGCCGCCGTCGAGCACGGTGTCGTGGTTGCCGAGCGCAGGCACGAACACCGCCTGCCCCAGCAGCGGCCGCAGCGGGCCGAACATGTTCGGGTCGAGCAGCGCGCCGCCGGCGGCGAAGAGGTACACGTTGTCGCCGGTCGAGACCAGGACGTCCGGCCGCCACCCGGCCGTCAGGCGCACGACGGCGGTCTCGTCCTTCGTGCCCTCGCCGTAGTCGCCGAACACGGCTGCCCGGAATCGGCCGTTCGGCCCGGGGTCGGTGCGGAACGTCCCGTGCGCGATCTGGTCGGCGCCGTTCATCACGTCGTAGGCGTAGGTGCGGCCGGGGCTGAGCCCCGTGGCCACCGCCCCATGGTCGGTGCCGGCCGGGCCCGTGAACGTCCGCGAGCCGATGCGCAGGAGCGTCGCCGTCGGCTGGTCGGTCAGCCACGACACGTGGGCGCCCGAGGTGGTTGCGCGGGTGACGACCGGGCCGCGGGTGACGTGGGTGGGAGCCAGGCTCGCGAGGAGGATGGCGAGCCAGACCTGGACGTCCACTACTTCGGCGCCACCTTCGCGCTCAGGATCCACACGGGCGCCGACGGCGGGCCGTCGGCGACGCCGAGCGCCCCGATGCGCGCGATCGTGTCGAGCGACGCCGTGTCGGTGGCGTGGCCGATGATCGCGTACTGCGGGGGCAGGAGCTCGCCCTGCGAGCCCGACACGATGAAGAACTGACCGTCCGTCGCGCCGTCGGGCTCGGTGGCGGTCTTGCCCATGGCGAGGTCGCCGAGCTGGTACACGTAGTCGCTCGGCGGCGCCTGTACGACCGTGAATCCGGCGCCCCCGACGCTCTCACCCGTGGGGCTGCCGCCCTGCTCGACGAAGTCGGGCACGACGCGATGGAACGTCAGGCCGTCGTAGTACCCGTCCGCGACGAGGCCGGCGATGGCGTCCGTGACCGCGCCGCCGAGCTTCTTGTCGAGCGTGAACCGGATCGTCCCGCAGGACGTCTGCATCGTCAGCGTCGCACCCTCGGTGTCGAAGGGCGGTGCCGGGGCCTGCGAGTAGGTCTTCGGCGACGCCTTCGGCGGCGCGTCGTGGTTGCAGCCGTCGGCGCCGGTGCTCACGGCGGCCGGTGCCGACCCCGACGAGCCGGCGCCGCCCGCCTGGGTGCTGCTCGTGGAGCTCCCGCCGCATCCGGCCAGCGCGAGGGCGGCGAGGGTGGCGGCGGGCAGGTACCTCATCGCTCCCATCGATCCTCCGGGGTCACGGTGGTCAGGAATCGGGCCAGCAGTTCGGCCGCGCTATCGAGGTCGTCGAGCGAGCAGACCTCGCCGGGGGTGTGCATGTGACGCAGCGGCAGCGAGACCAGCGCCGCGGCCGAGCCAGTGAGGGCATCGAGCGCGCCGTCCACGTCCGTCCACGTCGATTCGGTGACGTGCATGGCCTCCAGCTGCACCGCGATGCTCGCGCTCGCCGCCGCGGCCGCGAGCCGCTCGTAGAGCACGGGGTGCAGCGCGATGCCGCGGGTGAGGACCGGTCCCGCACCCACCCGCACCCGGCCGGTGGTGCCGGCGTCGACACCGGGCACGTCGCTGGCGTGGGTGACGTCGACGACGATCGTCACGGCGGGGGCGACGGCGTGCGCCATGGCCCGGCCGCCGTCCATCAGCGTCTCCTCGAGCGCCGGCGCGCCGGCAACGACCGGTACCCGGACCTGCCCGGCGGCCCGTCGCGCGGCTTCCGCCACGACCCACGCGCCGGAGCGGTTGTCCAGCGCCCGCGACGCCAGGCGGCCGTTCGCGAGCGCCACCGGCTCGCCGACGCAGACGATCGGGTCGCCGATCGTCACCATGCTGCGAGCGTCGTCCGCGTCGCGCGCGCCGATGTCGACCCACAGCGACTCCATGGTGGAGGCCCTCTCGAGATCGTGGTCGTTGAGCAGGTGCCGGGGCGCCTTGCCGACCACGCCGGGCACCAGGGCGCCGCTGCGCGTGCGGATCCGGACGTGCTGGCCGACGAGCACCTGCGGGTCCCAGGTGCCGATCGACCTGACCCGCAGCAGGCCGTCGGAGTCGTCGTCCTCGTCCTCGACCTTGGTGATGATGAGGCCGATCTCGTCCATGTGACCCATCAGCAGGACCGCGGGGCCCTCCTGCGGGCCGATGCGGGCGTACGAGCCGCCCAGGACGTCACCGCTGACGGTTGCGAAGCCGCGGCAGTAGCCGCGCCACACGGCGGCAGCCGGCTCCTCGTGGCCGGACGGGCCGTGGGCTCGCAGCAGGTCTTCCAGGAACGCCCGCGGTGCCTCCTCCACGGTCCGCACGCTACCATCAGCGTTCCGTGGAGGGCGGATCTGTCGTTGTGACGGGAATCGGCGCGGTGACGCCCGTCGGAAACACGACCGAGGAGACGTGGTCGGCCCTGCTCGCCGGCCGCAGCGGCCTCGGCCCGATCACGCGTTTCGACGCCTCGCGCATCGGCTGCACGGTGGCGGCGGAGGTGAGGGGCTTCGATCCGCTCGACCACGTGTCCAAGCGCGACGCGCGGCTCATGGACCGGTCCAGCCAGTTCGCGGTCGTGGCCGCGCGCGAGGCGATCGCGAATGCCGGCCTGCACGACCGCGACCCGTCGCGGGTCGGCGTGGTGGTGGGCTCGGCCGTCGGTGGCATGCAGATGATCGTGGAGCAGGCCGCCGTGCTGGCCGAGCGGCCCGACCGGCTCTCGCCGCACTTCCTGCCGAACATGCTCGTCGACACGTCGACGAGCTACATCGCGAACGACCTCAACCTCCGGGGCCCGAACTTCGCGATCGTGTCGGCATGCGCCACGGGCGCCCACGCGATCGGTGCTGCGGCCGAGATGGTGCGCCGTGGCGAGGCGGACGTGATTCTGGCGGGCGGCACGGAGGCCGGCATCATCGAGATGCTCTTCGCGGGCTTCACGGTCATGCGTGCTCTCGGGACCCCCCGCGACGCCGGCGACCTGACCACTGCCTCGCGGCCGTTCGATCGCACCCGCAACGGGTTCGTGATCGGCGAGGGGGCCGTGGTGCTCGTCGTCGAGAGCGCCGACCACGCACGGGCCCGCGGCGCGGCCGCCATCGCGGAGATCGTCGGGCACGGCGCGTCGAACGACGCGTACCACATCGCGGCACCGCATCCCGAGGGGATCGGGGTCGTCGAGATGATGCGCGCCGCGCTCGAGCGCAGCGGCGTGGGGCTCGACAAGGTCGGCTACATCAACGCCCACGGCACGTCGACGCCGCTCAACGACCCCGCCGAGACCGCTGCCATCCGCACGGTGTTCGGCCGTCATGCCGACGGCATCGCGGTGTCCTCGACCAAGTCCATGACCGGCCACCTCTTCGGCGGCGCCGGCGCTCTCGAGACCGCCGTCTGCGCCCTCGCGCTGCGCGACCAGATCGTCCCGCCGACCATCAACCTGCTCGACCCCGACCCCGAGTGCGACCTCGACTACGTCATCGAGGGCGCCCGCAAGCTCACACTCACCCACGCCCTCTCGAACTCCATGGGCCTCGGCGGCCACAACGGCTGCACCCTGCTGCGCCGCGTCGACGCGTAGAGCTTCTCACTCGCGGATCTGACCCGAGCCCCGCCCGACGTACTTGGTGGTGGTGATGTCGCGGAGGCCGATGGGGCCACGGGCGTGGAGGCGGGCGGTGGAGTTGCCGATCTCGGCGCCCATCCCGAACTCGCCGCCGTCGGTGAACCGGGTCGACGCGTTCACGTACACGCACGCCGAGTCGACCTCGCGGCAGAACCGGTCGGCGGACTCCACCGCCGAGGTCACGATCGCCTCGGAATGCCCGGTCGAGTAGCGGGCGATGTGATCGAGCGCCTCGTCGAGCGAGTCGACGACGCGGACCGCCAGGACGAGGTCGAGGAACTCGGTGGCGTAGTCGTCGTCGCTCGCCGGCACGACGGGCACTCCACCCGCCACGGCGACCGTCCGCGGGCAGCCGCGGAGCTCGACGCCGTGGTCGTGGAGTGCTGCGAGCAGGCCCTGCAGGTCATCGAGGCGCTCGCGGTTGACGAGGAGCGTCTCTGCCGCATTGCACACCCCGGGGCGCTGGGTCTTGGCGTTGACGACGATCCGCCGGGCCATCGCCGGGTCGGCGGTGGCATCGACGTACACGTGGCAGTTGCCGCCGGCCGCGGCGAGCACCGGGATGCGGGCGTGCTCGAGGAGGAAGTCCTTCAACCCTTCGCCGCCGCGCGGGATCACGACCTCGGCCGTCCCCGGGTTGGCGACGGCCTCCGCCAGCTCGGCCCGGTCGAGCTCCAGCGCCAGCACGGCGTCCTGCGTCACCCCGCCCCGGCCGAGCCCCCGGTGGACGGCCGCGAGCAGCGCTGCGTTCGTGCGTCGCGCCGACGACGATCCGCGCAGCAGGGCCACGTTGCCGGCCTTGAGGCACAGTGCCGCGACGTCCACCGTCACGTTGGGCCTCGCCTCGTAGACGACCAGCACGCGGCCGAGCGGAACCCGCACCCGGGTCACCTCGACACCGTTTCCGAGCCGGAAGCCCTCGACGACCTCGCCGCACGGATCGGGCAGCGCGGCGACGGCCCGGGCGGCCTCGGCGAGGGTCGCGAGCCGGCCGGGCGTCAGCGTCAGCCGATCGAGCAGCGCGGCCGAGGTACCGCCCGAGCGGGCCGCCGCGACGTCGTCGGCGTTGGCCGCCAGGATGGCGTCGCCATCGGCGAGGATGGACTCCGCGATGGCCTGCAGCGCCGCGTCCTTCTGCGGCCGGTCGAGGCCGGCGAGGACACGGGCCGCCGCCCGGCTGCGGACGGACAGGTCGGTGGCGGCGGCCGTTGCCATGCCGCCAGTCTACCCCGGTGCGGGAGCCGTGCCGAAGAGCTGGACCTCGGCGATCCGGGCCGAGTACCCGCCCCCACCCGGGGCGCGCACGAGGCCGGAGATCCAGATCAGGACATGCCGAGCCGTCGGTGATCCATGAAGGTCGATGCGCTGGCGCGACTTCCGCACCACGGTCGCCCTGCTCGCGACCGTCCAGCCCGACAGTGCCTGCGGTGCCGCCGCCCCGGCGGCCACGTAGATCGTGACGGTGATGCCGGGGGCCGGTACCTGGAGGCCGACGGCGGCGATGGCGCCGGCGCGCCTGGGCGAGACGATGAGTCCAACGCCGCCCTTGCCCTTCGACATGTCGGGGCTGTTCCGGTACGTCTCGGTCTCCCACCACGTGGACGGGTCGCCGTCGATGGCGTTGGGGGCCTGGTCGTCGTTCTCGCTGTTGTCGCCACCCGGCGGCGGATCGAACGTCGCGACGTCCCCGCGGAGCGGTAGGGCTGCGGCGGCGACGCTGGCCGTGGACGGAGGCGGCGCGGTACCGGTGGTCGCGAAGGTCCCGGTCTTGACCGCCGAAGTGGTCGTACCGGCTGTGGTGGTGGTAGCCGTCGAACCGTTGCCGGCCCTGACGATGAGGACGCTCGCCGCCACCACCGCCACCATCAGCGCGGCCACTGCCACCCACCTCAGGGGGCCGCTGTTCGGGCGTGCGCTCGGTGGCACCTGGTAGGGGGAGGACTCGATCACGACCGCGCCGGGATGCGGCGCGAGAGGGAAGTCCATCGACGGCGGGGTGACGTCCTCCCAGGGGGCGACATCGTCGAGGTGCGACGCGCCGGCCATGGCCGGCGGCGTGCCGGCCGGGGCGTCGAACGACTCGTCCAGGCTCGCAGCCGCCAGCGCACCGCTCCCGCCGAGGTCCTCCAGCAGCCGGCGGAGCCGGTCGCGGACGGCGGCTGCCGAATCCGGGCGATCGGCCGGCTTCTTGGCGAGCAGCTCGGCGACCAGGTCGCACAGGGGCTCAGGGGTGTCCGTCCGGGCCTCTGCGAGCGGCGGCACTGGGGCCCGCACGTGGCGGGCCGCGACGTCGGCGAAGAACGCGCCGCGGAAGGGCGGCCGGCCGGCGAGCATCTCGTAGATCAGGACCCCGAGCGCGTACAGGTCGCTGCGCTCGTCGACCGGCTTGCCGAGTGCCTGCTCGGGGCTGACGTACTCCCCGGTACCGACCACCCGGCCCGCCTGCGTGATGCCCGGCTCCTCGATCGCGCGGGCGATGCCGAAGTCAGCGACCCGGACCCGGCCGGCGTCGTCGATCAGGACGTTGCCGGGCTTGAGGTCGCGATGGACGATCCGCAGCGAGTGCGCGGCCGCGAGCCCGTTGGCGACCTGGAGCGCGATGGCGACCGCATCCGCCACCGGGATGGGCGTGTGCCGGCGCAGGTACTCGCGAAGGTCGACGCCCTCGACGAGTTCGAACACGAGGTAGGGCCGTCCCTCGAGCTGCCCCCGGTCGAACAGCTCGACGATGTTCCGGTTGTGCAGCTCGGCGACGAGTCTCGCCTCGCGATCGAACCGGGCGACCGCCTCCGGGCTGTCCGTGGCGTCGAGATGCAGCACCTTGACCGCGACGTCGAGCCCGGTCTTCGTGTCCCGCGCCCGCCACACCGACGATGTGCCGCCCGAGCCGAGGCGCTCGGCCAAGGCGTACCGCTCACCGGCCAGTGCTCCGATCACTCGGGGAGACTAGATCATCGACCGGCGCCGTCGGACCGCCTCGAGCGTCGATGCACCGCGCAGCGGCGCACCGACGCTAGAAGTCGAAGGGCAGGATGTGGTCGTTCGCGAGCGCGTCGACGAACCGCTCGATCTCGGCGCGCATGTTGTCGCGCGAGACCTGCTCGAGCGTGTCGATGAGCTGGTCGGTCGACGCGTTCAGTGCATCGTCGAATCGCTCGACGGCGTCCTGATCGAAGACGTCGCGGTGGCGCCACTCGCACGAGGGGCAGCGGAGCTCCAGCTCCCAGGCCTCGCCGTCGGCCTCGCGCCAGTCGATCGGGTAGACCAGCTCGGACGAGCACTCGGGGCACGCTTCGAGGCGCCTGATCGGTGCGGCGCTCGAGGTCGGCGTCAGGTCGTCGGCGACGCCGCGCGCGAGATCCGCGCTCGAACCGAGCGCATCGAAGTAGACGATCTCGACCGCCTTCCCACTGGGAAGGATGATCTTCTTGACGTGGAAGTCACCCAACGCGCTTGCCTCGCATCCCTGCTCGGACCCTGTTCGCTCGTTCGGCTCGCCGTCACGATTCGGAGCCACACCCCATCTATCGGATGGCGTCCGGCGGGCCTTGAGCAAAGTCGCGGTGAGGGTCAGCCGCCGAGATCGGCGGTCGCGTAGCGCACGTTGTACCCCTGGAACCGGCCGCTGCGAACCCCGAGGCCGATGTACTTGAGGTTGCGGGCCAGGAGGATCGCGCGGTGCGGCGGCGAGTTCATCCAGGCCGTGAAGAGCGCGCCGACCGACTCGGCCAGCGCGAGGGTCTCACCCGTCGTCGAGACGTTGAGCACCCGCCGGATCCGCACGTCGGGCGACGAGCCGTCGGCGGCCTCGTGGCGGAGTTGCTGGATGTGGATCAGGTACCGCGTGTGGACGACGGCGATCGCCCCCAGCGCGCTGCGGAGGCGCAGGGGCCTCAGGTGATGGGCTGCCCGGGCGCCGTTGATGCGCCGCAGCAGGGCGCGCTCCGCACTCGTCGGAGCAGCCAGTACCGGCGCGGGCAGGACGACGAACAGCCCTATCGCGACAACCATCCCCAGTCGGCGCACGCCACGTCTTGTACCGCCGCCGCCGGACGGCGACAAGGAACAATCCTGTAATGCGGCGCGTATTCTCCTGAATACTCGTTCAGACCGGCACGCGAGACGTCGCCGCGATGACGGCTTCCTCGAAGATCGTGAGCGCCTCGTCCAGTTGGCCGTCCGTCACCACGAGCGGCACCAGCGTGCGGATCACGTTGCCGTGGGTGCCGGCCTTGAGCAGGATCAGCCCTCGCTGGAGCGACTCCACGACGACCTGCGTCGCGACGTCCGGGGCCGGAGTGCCGATCGGGTCGGCCACGAACTCGATCCCGATCATCGGACCGATGCCACGAACGTCGCCGATGGCGGGCACCGTCGCCTGGAGCGCCTCGAAGCGCGTCCGCATGCGCCGGCCGATCTCCGTGCCGCGATCGAGCAGGTGCTCCTCGTCGATCACGTCGAGCACCGCCAGCGCCGCCGCGCACCCGAGCGGGTTACCGACGAACGTCCCGCCGATGGTCGACTCGCCGGGAGCGTTCATGAGCGCGGCGCGGCCGAGCACGCCGGAGATCGGCACGCCGCCCGCGATCGACTTGGCGACGCAGATCAGGTCGGGCTCGACGCCGAAATGCTCCATCGCGAACATCTTCCCGGTCCGCCCGTAGCCGGACTGGACCTCGTCGGCGATCAGCACGATGCCGTGCTCGTCGCACACCTCGCGCAGGCCGCGCAGGTACTCGGTGGATGCCGGGACGAATCCGCCCTCACCCTGCACCGGCTCGATGATGATGGCCGCGATCGACTCCGGCGACACCCGCGTCTTGAACGCGTGATGCAGGTCGCGCAGGGCGATCTCGGCGGCGTCCGGGCCGAGCCGGAACTCGTTCGGGAACGCGACCCTGTACACCTCGGGCGCGAACGGGCCGAACCCCGCCTTGTACGGGTGCGGCTTCGAGGTCAGCGACATGGCCATCATCGTCCGGCCGTGGAACGCGCTCTCGTACGCGATCATGCCCGTGCGGCCGGTGGCGGCCTTCGCGATCTTGACGGCGTTCTCGACCGCCTCCGCGCCGGAGTTGAAGAAGGCCGCGCGGGTCGGTCCGGCGATCGGCACCCGCGCGAGCAACCGCTCCGCCAGCTCGACGTAGCTCTCGTACGGGACGATGGTGAAGTCGGTGTGCAGGAACCGCGCCGCGGCTTCCTGCACGGCACGCGTCACCTTCGGGTGCGCGTGACCGACGTTGAGGCAGCCGATGCCGCCGGCGAAGTCGATGAAGGTGTTGCCGTCCACGTCGGTCAGCAGTGCGCCCGCGCCGTGGTCGACCCACATGGGCATCCAGAGGTCCTTCGCCCGCGCGACGACCCGTTCCTTGCGCTCCGTCAGGGCGCGCGAGCGCGGCCCGGGAACCTCCGTCTTCAGCACGATCGACTTCACGTGTCCTCCACGTCTATGCAGCTCGTTTCGATCGTACTCACGGTAGCAAGAGTGGCCGTAGAATCGGCTCCATGGTCCTCAGTGACAGGAGCATCCGCGAGGCGCTGGCGTCGGGGCGGATCCGGCTCGACCCGCTCGATCTCGACCTCGTGCAGCCTGCGTCGATCGACGTGCGCTGCGACCGCCGGTTCCGCGTGTTCCGCAACAGCCGCTACGGGTTCATCGACGTCAAGCAGCCGATGCCCGACCTCACCGAGCTGGTGACCGTCGCCGGCGACGACCCGTTCATCCTCCACCCCGGGGAGTTCGTCCTGGGGGCCACGCTGGAGCGGGTCACGCTCGGCAACGACATCGTCGCCAGGCTCGAGGGGAAGTCCTCGCTGGGCCGTCTGGGCCTGCAGGTGCACTCCACGGCGGGCTTCATCGATCCGGGCTTCGACGGCCACGTCACCCTCGAGCTCTCGAACGTCTCGAACCTTCCGATCACCATCTACCCGTCGATGAAGGTGGGCCAGGTGAGCTTCCTCGAGATGACCGGACCGGCCGACAACCCCTACGGATCCGGCGCTCTCGGCTCGAAGTACCAGGGTCAGGAGGGCCCCACCCCCTCGGCCTACTGGCGCAACTTCGCCGATATCGGGGATTGAGCAACGCCGTGCTCCGTGATAGCCTCGGAGCTACCGCGGAAAGGAGGTGGTCCGTACGTTGATTGAATGTACCAGGGCTAGTGGAGGTGCTCGCTCGTAGGGGCGGTGCCCCTGAACCGACGGGGAATCGCCTAGCCAGCGTTGGGGCAGGCCGACAAGGCCGCCCACCCCTGCGAAATACCCGCGAGTAACCGGACGGGGCGTCGCTGCGCAGTGAGTGCGCGCGGCGTCCCGTCGTCGTTCCTGGGTCGCCTTCGGCGACCCAGGAATCAAGGTGTTCTGTGGCCACCGCCAACGGGACCCGGCGACTTGGCGCCGACCGCAGTGGTCGCCATCGGCGACGTGGCTGATGCGGTCGACGTCATGGTGGGCCGGCGCGGGACGCTCATCGGCCGGAGTCCTCGCTCGCGTTTGGCCCTCCACGGCGTCGGGGGTTTGGTCCCCCTATGACTTCGATGCCAAGGGCAGCGAAGTCACATGCCCCAGCTGGTCTCTCCGAGCAGCGCCGCGGCCGCGCCGGTCACCGGCAGGTCGGTCGCCGGCGGGCCGTCGCCGCGGGCCTCGACGCGCACGGAGATGGTGCCCGCAGCCGGCGCCTCGAGCGCGTGGGTCTCGCCGCCCGCCTCGGCTGCGAACCGAACCGTGCCGTCGCTGGTGCTCGTCAGGCGGTAGCGCGCTCCAGGTTCCAGTCCTGCCCGCCGGAACGTGCGCAGCAGGTCGCCGTCCTCGTTCTCGAAACGCAGCACGGTGACGAGGGAGCCCTGCGGCACCAGGGTCAGTGGCTCGCCGGCCTCGCGCGGCGCGTCGCCGATCGGATGGCCGTGGGGGCACTGCTGGGCCTGCGCCATCATGGCGTACATGCGGCGCTCGACCGACTCCGACAGGCGGTGCTCGAGGCTGTGGGCCTCCTCGTGCACCTCGTCCCACGGGATCTCGAAGACCTCGGTCAGGAACGCCTCGAGCAGCCGGTGTCGCGACACCACCCGGTGGGCGATCTCGCGCCCCTCGGGCGTGAAGCGCAGCAGCCGCTGGTCGTCGCGCACCACCAGGCCGTCGTCGACCATCCGGCGCACCATCTCGGTGACGGACGGCTGCGAGATGTTCATCGCCCGCGCCAGGTTCGCCTGCGTCGGCTCGATCTCGGCCTCCTCGAACCAGTACAGCTTCTCGAGGTAGTCCTGCTCGGCCTCTGTCAGGGACATGACGCGGAGTATGACTGTTTGACAGGAGCCGCGCCGGTCATCGCCAGTCGACCTCGTCCATGCCGGCCCAACCATCCGGCAGCGGCGTGCCCGAGTGCCGGTGCAGCGCCACCCGCAGCGTGCCCAGTCCCAGCAGCGCGCACTTCAGCCGCACCGGCGAGAGCGGGATGCCGAGCTCGCTGGTGATGTCGTCGCGCGTCAGCGCGGCGGCCTCCTCGACCGTCTTGCCCTTGACGAGCTCGGTCATCATCGAGGTCGCGGCCTGCGAGATCGAGCACCCGCGCCCGTCGAACCTGATGTCGGCGATCCGGCCGTCCTCGATCTTCAGCGCCAGCTCGAGCTGGTCGCCGCACAGCGGGTTCAGGCCCTCCGTGGTGATGTCGGCGTCCTCGAGCTGCCCGTGGTTGCGCGGGTGCTTGTAGTGGTCGAGGATGTGCTCGCGGTAGAGGTCGTCCATCAGGCGAAGACCCCGCGAACGTCGTGCAGGCCGGCCACGAGCCGATCGATCTCGTCCGTCGTGGTGTAGAGCCAGAAGGAGGCGCGGGTGGTCGAGCCGACGCCGAGCCGGTCCATCAGCGGCTGGGTGCAGTGATGGCCCGCGCGGACGCAGATACCGGAGCGGTCGAGGATCTCGGCCACGTCGTGCGGGTGCACGCCGGCCACGGTGAACGACACGACGCCGCCCTTGCGCGAGAGGTCGGCCGGGCCCTGGATGGTGATGAAGTCGAGCTCCGCGAGCCGCTCCGAGGCGTATCGGGTGATCAGCTGCTCGTGGGCGTGGATCGCATCCAGCCCGATCTCCGTGATGTAGTCGATCGCCGCGCCCATGCCGACCACCTCGCCGAAGGCCGGCGTCCCGGCCTCGAACCGCCACGGCGGCTCGTTCCAGGTCGTCTCCGCGAGCTCCACCGTGCGGATCATCTCGCCGCCGGTGAGGAACGGCGGCATGTCGGCCAGGAGCGCCATGCGGGCCCAGAGCGCGCCGGCGCCGGTCGGCCCGCCCAGCTTGTGCCCGCTGAAGGCGAAGAAGTCGCAGCCCATCGCCTGGACGTCGACCGGCCGGTGAGGCGCCGCCTGCGCGCCGTCCACCACGAGCACGCCGCCCTGGCCGTGCACCCAGTCCGCCAGCTCGGCCACCGGGTTGATGGTGCCGAGCGAGTTCGACTGGTCGGCCATGGCCAGCAGGCGCACCGGGCCGAGCCCGGCGATCCGGTCGAGGGCATCGAGCTCGAGCTCGCCGTGCTCGTCGATGCGCAGGTACTCGAGCCGGGCGCCCGTGGCGTCGGCCAGGATCTGCCACGGCACGAGGTTGGAGTGGTGCTCCATCTCGGTCGACACGATCACGTCGCCCGGGCGGATGTTCGCGCGGCCCCAGGTGTAGGCGACGAGGTTCAGCGCCTCGGTGGCGTTGCGCGTGAAGATGACCTCGCGGTGCGACGGCGCGTTCAGCAGCCGCTGCACCTTGGGTCGCACCGCCTCGAACGCACTCGTTGCCTCGACGGCGATCGTGTAGACCCCGCGATGGACGTTGGCGTTCGACGTCGAGTAGAAGTCCACGATCGCGTCCAGCACCTGGCGCGGCTTCTGGGCCGTCGCCGCCGAGTCGAGGTAGGCGATCGGATGCCCGTGGATCTCGCGCGCGAGCAGTGGGAAGTCCGCCCGCAGCCGGAGCACGTCGAAGGGTCGCTTCAGGTGCGTCGCCATCGCGGGCATTCTACCGTTTCAACAGCGCTGGCTGTCTAAACGTCGTGGTGCCAGAGCACCGCGACCGCGCCGGCTAGGGCAGCTTGGCGTTGACGGCGGCGGTGAGCGACTCGCGCACCTGCGCGGAGTCGATGCGCTCGAGCACGTCCGCGAAGAAGCCCTGGACGATCAGGCGCTCGGCCTCGGCGCGCTCCAGGCCGCGTGCCATGAGGTAGAACAGCGCCTCGGGGTCGACCCGGCCGATGGTCGCGCCGTGCGTGCAGCGGACGTCGTTGGCCTTGATCTCGAGCCCGGGGATGGAGTCGGCGTGGGCGCGGTCGGACAACACGAGGTTGCGGTTCTGCTGGTAGGCGTCGGTCTTCTGCGCGCCCTCGGCCACCCGGATCACGCCGCGCCAGACCGACCGGCCCTGGTCGCGCAGCGCGCCCTTGAAGTAGAGGTCCGACGTCGTGTGCGGAGCGTCGTGTTCCTGCGTCGTGTCGAGATCGGCGTGCTGGGTGCCGTCGAGCACGTAGGCGCCGGTCAGGCGGACCGTCGCTCCCGGGCCGCCCAGCCTGGACTCCATGCGGGTCTTGCCGGTCTTCGAGCCGAGCGCGACCGCGACCCAGTCGAGCTCGGCGTCGCGCGCGATCTCCGCCCGGTGGCAGGCGAAGTGGAGCGTCTCGTCGTGGCGGTGCTGGAAGGAGACGTACTCGATGCGGGCGCCGTCGCCGACGACGAGCTCGGCGACGCCGTTGGCGTAGCCCGGCTCGCCCTCCGCATGCTCCTCGACGAACGTGAGCCTGGCGCCCTCCTCGGCGACGATCAGCACGCGCCAGTGCTGGGCCGCGCCGGCCTCGCGGATCGCGAAGGTGGCGCGCACCGGCTCGGGCACCTCGACGCCCCTGGGCACGTACAGCAGCACGCCGTCGCGCCAGAGGGCGGCGTTCTCGGCCGCGAACTTCTCGTCCGTGCCCACGATCGAGCCCAGGTGGCGCTCGACGATCTCGGGGTGCTCCGCCGCCGCGCTCTCGAGGTCCATGAAGACCACGCCGGCGGGCAGCGAGCCGGCCTCCAGCGACACCGGCGCGGCCGCCGGCGTGTAGCCCGTGAAGTCGATGCCCCGCAGGTTCGTGTAGCGCCAGTGCTCGTCCGAGATCGTGGGCACGGGCAGCGCGGCGCTGCGCTCGGCGGCCTCCCGCCGGCGCTCGACCAGGAAGCTCATCCGACCGAGCCCTCCATCTGGAGCTGGATCAGCCGGTTCATCTCGACCGCGTACTCGAGCGGAAGCTCCTTGGTGATCGGCTCGATGAATCCCGAGACGATCATCGCGGAGGCCTCTGCCTCGGTGAGGCCTCGGCTCATCAGGTAGAAGAGCTGCTCCTCGCCGATCTTCGAGACGGTGGCCTCGTGACCGATGTCCACGTCCGACTCGCCGATGTTGATGTACGGGAACGTGTCGGACTGCGAGTGCTCGTCGAGGATCAGCGCGTCGCAGACGACCTTCGCGCGCGAGCCGTGGGCGCCCTTGTTGACCCGCAGCAGCCCGCGGTAGGAGGCGCGGCCGCCGTTCTTGGAGATCGACTTGGACGTGATCACCGACGAGGTGTTCGGCGCCATGTGGGTCATCTTCGCGCCGGCGTCCTGGTGCATGCCCGCGCCGGCGAACGCGATCGAGAGCACCTCGCCGTGCGAGCGCTCACCCTTGAGAATGACGGCCGGGTACTTCATCGTGACCTTGGATCCGAGGTTGCCGTCGACCCACTCCATGGTCGCGTCCTCCTCGGCGATGGCCCGCTTCGTGACGAGGTTGAACACGTTCTGCGACCAGTTCTGGATCGTCGAGTAGCGGCAGCGGCCGCCCTTCTTGACGATGATCTCGACGACCGCGGAGTGCAGCGAGTCGGACGAGTAGGTTGGCGCCGTGCAGCCCTCGACGTAGTGCACGTAGGCGCCCTCGTCGACGATGATCAGCGTCCGCTCGAACTGGCCCATGTTCTGGGCGTTGATGCGGAAGTACGCCTGCAGCGGCAGCTCGACCCTGACGCCCTTCGGCACGTAGATGAACGACCCGCCCGACCACACGGCCGAGTTCAGGGCCGCGAACTTGTTGTCGTTGGCCGGGATGATCTTCGCCCAGTACTCGCGGAACAGGTCCTCGTGCTTCAGCAGGGCCTGGTCGGTATCGATGAAGATCACGCCCTGGTCCTCGAGGTCCTTGGCCAGGTTGTGGTAGACGACCTCGGACTCGTACTGGGCACCGACGCCCGCCAGGAACTTGCGCTCCATCTCCGGGATGCCGAGCTTCTCGAACGTGTTCTTGATGTCCTCGGGCACGTCGTCCCACGTGCGGGACATGTGGTCGGCGGGCTTGAGGTAGTAGTAGATGTTCTCGAAGTCGATGCCGGAGAGGTCGGCGCCCCAGTTCGGCATGGGCTTGCGCCGGAAGATCTCGTACGACTTCAGGCGGAAGTCGAGCATCCACTCGGGCTCGCCCTTGTGGGCCGAGATCTGGCGGATGATGTCCTCGTTGAGGCCCCGCTCGACCTTGATGACGGGCCGCTCGACGTCCGAGAATCCCCACTTGTACTCGCCGATGCCCTGGAGGGCGGCGAGATCGTTCTCGGTCGCGGACATGTCAGACCTCCGTGAGGTGCGACTGGTAGCCGTCGCGCTCGAGTTCGGCGGCGAGTTCCGGGCCGCCCGACTGGACGATCCGGCCGTCGACGAACACGTGCACGTGGCTCGGCTGGATGTAGTTCAGGATCCGCTGGTAGTGCGTGATGACGATGGCGCCCATGTCCGCGCCGACCAGCGTGTTGACGCCGCGCGCGACGACCTGGAGGGCGTCGATGTCGAGGCCCGAATCGGTCTCGTCGAGAATCGCGAGCCGCGGCTCGAGCATGGCCATCTGCAGGATCTCCAGGCGCTTCTTCTCGCCGCCCGAGAACCCGTCGTTCAGGTAGCGGCTGGTCATCGACCGGTCGACCTCGAGCAGCTTCGCGGCGGCCTCGAGCTTCTTGCGGAACTCGGGGATGCGGATCGGGTCGTCCTTGCCGCGATGGGCGTTGACGGCCGTCCGCAGGAAGTTCGCGACGGTCACGCCGGGCACGGCGTGGGGGTACTGGAAGCAGAGGAAGATGCCGAGCCGCGAGCGTTCGTCGGCCTCGAGCTCGAGCACGTCCTGACCGTCGAACAGGACCTCGCCGTCGGTCACCTCGTAGCTCGGGTGGCCCATCAGCACGTGCGACAGCGTCGACTTGCCGGACCCGTTCGGGCCCATGATCGCGTGGATCTCGCCGCGGGACACCTCGAGGTCGACCCCTCGCAGGATCTCCTTGTCGGAGTCGGCGATCTTCGCGTGCAGGTTGCGGATGACGAGGTCGGCCAAGATTCGGGCTCCAGAAGGCGCGGTTGCCCGTCGATTGTACCGGGTTTGCACACCCATCGCTGTGTAAACCCCGGGGTCAGGGCCCCTGGGCGCCCGGCGCACCTTCCTGCAGGTACTCGAGTACCGCCCGGTCGGTGAGCCATTCGATCGGGGCGCGGTCATCGGTGAGGATGTCGCCGCCGGGCGCGACGTCGGTGAGGCCGGCGGCCAGCGTGCGCGCCGGCGCGGCCGCCGGCCCCGGCGCGGAGGCGAGGGTGGTGCGGGCCCGGCGGGCCGTGGCGGCATCGGTGTAGCCGATGACGATCGAGTTGAACGGGTCGTAGCGCACCTGCTGGACGGCCGGGAACACGGCCCGCATGGTGCGGGCGATCCAGTCGACCGCCTGGGTCAGATCGGGTGGCGTACCGACGTTGATGGCCACGACGCCGCCCGGGTTGAGCCGATCCCGGACGAGCTGGAAGAACTCCCGCGAGACGAGGTGGAAGGGGATGTACGGCTGCCGGTAGGCGTCGACGACGATGGCGTCGAAGCGCGCGCTCGTGCCGTTCAGCCAGAAGCGCGCGTCGGCGGTGTGCACCGTCAGGTTCGGGTCGTTCATGCCGAGGTAGCGCCGGCCCGCCTCCGAGACGAGCGGGTCGAGCTCGACGCCGTCGACGTGCACGGCCGGCCAGGCCCGCGCATAGAGGTTGGCCACGGTGCCGCCGGCGTTCCCGAGGATGGCCAGGCGGCCGGCCGGGCGGCCGGTCAGCACCGGGAGAGCCAGGAAGCCGTCCCAGTAGCTGCCGGTGAGGCCGCCTCCGGCGGGCAGGATCGAGTGCACCGCCCATCCCTCGTTGAGGTGCAGCACGGTCGATCCGTCGTCCCGGCGCACCACCTGCACGTACTGGTAGGGCGACTCGCCCTCGAACAGCACCTTCCCGTCGCTGGCCGCCTTGACCACGCCCGGCGGCAGCGCGAACAGCACGGCGAGCACCGCCGGCACGACGACGGCGCGCCGCGGGAGCATCGGCAGCGCCGCCAGCGCCAGCACCGCGGCGGCCGCAAGCAGGGTTCGGCGCGTCCCGATCAGCGGGATCAGCACCAGCACCGGCAGGAACGTCCCCGCGATCGAGCCCAGCGTGGACAGGGCGTACAGCCGCCCGGCGACCGCGCCCGCCTCGCGGACGTCGCGG
The DNA here is from genome assembly GCA_963779685.1 of uncultured Actinomycetes bacterium. Lineage (GTDB taxonomy): Bacteria > Actinomycetota > Thermoleophilia > Gaiellales > F1-60-MAGs149 > CAVZZG01. The sequence continues at coordinate 84,726 of CAVZZG010000002.1, read as the reverse complement.
ATGGCCAGCCGGATGGCCCACGGGCTGACGGCGCCCAGCGCCGTGACCGGAAGCGCGAACATCGCGAGGGTGCCGAGGAACGACGCGACGAACGCCCCGGCCGAGAGGTCGGCGAAGGCGTTGGCGGCGGCCGAGAAGAGCGGCCGGGTGACGAACGGCAGGAGGCCGATCGTGGCGGCGGCGACCAGCACCACGAGGCCCAGCGCGCGTTCGGTCGGGTAGCGATCGGCCAGCTTGCCGCCGAGCCAGTAGCCGAGCGACAGGTACACGAGGATCAGGCCGATCACGTTCGCCCAGACGACGTTCGACGCACCGAAGTAGGGGGCGAGCAGGCGCGCGCCGGCCATCTCGGTGGCCAGCGAACAGGCCCCCGCCACGAACACGAGCACGTACAACCTCGCCTGCGCCATCCGCCCTAGGCTACTTCACGACGGCTTAACACCCGCGCCATGCGCCGCAACACAAGTGGTGGTCCGCCGTTCACGCAGGTCGGGTACAACAGATGCATGAGCGTCCCTCCCCTTCCCGAGGCCCCGACGACCACCAGCAAGCGGCCACGAAGCCCTCTCCTCCCGCTGGCACTGGCCGCAGTGCTCGGCGGCGGCGTTGCCGCCGCCAGTGTCGTCGCCGTGACGGACCGGGGCGCCACGAAGACCGTCGTGGTCTCCGGCGCCCCGGCACCCGTCAGTTCGGCCGCCGCGAAGACCGTCACCGTCCCGGCCGGCACCAGCGAGACCATCACCGCCATCTACAAGGATGCGGCCCCGGGTGTCGTGACCGTGAGCCGTGGGCAGGGCACCGGGTCGGGCTTCGTCATCGACCGCGACGGCTACGTGCTGACGAACGCGCACGTGGTCGACGCCACCGGCGCGATCACGGTGTCGTTCTCGAACGGCGACCGGGTCGACGCGAAGCTGGTCGGCACCGACGCGTCGACCGACGTTGCGCTGCTGAAGGTGAGCGAGCCGTCCGGCGCGCTGCATCCGATCCCGCTCGGTGACTCGGCGACGATCCAGGTCGGCGATCCGGTGGTGGCGATCGGCAACCCGTTCGGCTACGACCGCACCATCACGTCGGGCATCGTCTCGGCCGTCGCACGCCAGATCGAATCGCCGAACGGCTTCCCGATCAACAACGCCATCCAGACCGACGCGGCCATCAACCACGGCAACTCGGGCGGCCCGCTCCTGAACATGCAGGGCCAGGTCGTCGGGATCAACTCGCAGATCGCGGACTCGGGCGTGAACGCGAACGTGGGCGTCGGCTTCGCGATCCCGATCAACCTCGTCAAGTCCATCGAGACCGACCTCCGCGCGCACGGTTCCGTGCAGCACGCCTACCTCGGCGTGACGCTCTCCGACATCGACCCCGCCCTCGTGGCGTCGCTGAAGAACCTTCCGGTCTCGTCGGGCGTCATGGTCGCCGCGGTCTCGCCGAACAGCCCGGCGTCAGCGGCCGGCCTCAAGGGCGGCAACAACCGCGTCGTGCTCGACGGTCAGACCTACGTCATCGGCGGCGACATCGTGACGGCCATCGACGGCGCCCCGGTGAAGACCGTGACCGACCTTCAGTCCGCCATCCAGCAGCACCGAGCGGGCGACGTCGTCACCCTCAGCGTCGTCCACAACGACGGCTCGAAGGCCGCCGTCAAGGTCACGCTGGGCCACCAGCCCGCGAGTGCCGCCACGCAGCAGGCACCCCAGCAGCAGCCGGTCGATCCGTTCGGCTACCCGCTGCCGTAACCGGCAGCGATCAGCGCTTACGCCATTGCCGAGGCGGGGGCCGCCGCGGCCAGGAGATGCGCGACGAGGCGGCCGACGGCCGGGGCGTAGGGGTTCTCGGCGTCGCAGTCCACGCGCTGGAGGTAGCCGGCGGTGGCGAGGTGGATCTGGGCTGTGACGAGGCCCATGCGCAGCGATTCGCCGTCGGGCGTACGGGCCGTGAGCTCGACGTGGTCGCCCGGGGCGAGCGGGACGATCGTCCAGAACGCGATCCGGTCGCCGGCGAGCTGCAGCGAGGTGACCGGGATCCGCGTGCCCAGGGGCAGATGGTCGGCCTCCATCACGCGGGCCGCGACCCGCAGGGTGCCGGCTCCGTCGGCGTTGACGACCTGTGCCTCCGAGATGCACTCGGATGCGCCCGTCGGGCGGAGCGCCACCACCGTGAACGGCTGTTCGCGCGTCTCGGTGACGAGGCACGGCAGCTGCCAGAGCCCGGCCTGGTCGCGCCACTCCAGCAGCAGTGCGCGCTCCGGTGACATGAGCGCGTCCGGGGCCGCGACCACGAGCTGGCCGGGCTCGATGTCGTCGAGGCGGCCGGTGTGCCGCGCGCCGTCTGCCAGCAGCACGACCCGGGAGTTGATCCGGGGGACGTGGAGCGGCGGGGGCGTTTCGCGCGGGCGCTTGGGTCGGAACCTGATCATCGCAGGACATGCATCGGCTCGTACGAGCGTGGTCTTAAGCACTGAAAGGGGTACACACCCGTACTTCGGAGTGGCCGTTTACCCTTTGCGCGGTGGCGAGTGCGGTGATCTGTTCGGCAGTGCGGACGCCGGTCGGCCGGTACGGCGGAGCTCTCGCCGCCGTGCGGCCGGACGACCTCGCCTCGTACGTGGTGCGCGCGGCCGTCGACCGGATCGGGCTCGACCCTGCGCTGGTCGAGGACGTCATCCTCGGCGCGGCCAACCAGTCCGGCGAGGACAACCGCAACGTCGCCCGCATGGCCTTGCTGCTGGCCGGTTTCCCGGTCGCGGTTCCCGGCACGACGGTGAACCGGCTGTGCGCCAGCGGCCTGCAGGCCGTGCAGACCGCGGCGCACGCCGTCGCGGCAGGCGCCGGCCAGGTGTTCGTCGCCGGTGGTGTCGAGTCCATGAGCCGCGCCCCGCTGGTGATGGGCAAGCCCGATGCCGCCTTCCCGCGGGGCGACCGGACGCTGCACGACACCACCATCGGCTGGCGGTTCGTCAACCCGCGCATGCGGGAGCGCTACGGCGTCGACGCCATGGGCGAGACGGCCGAGAACGTCGCCGAGGAGTGGGGTGTGAGCCGCGACGATCAGGACGCCTGGGCGTTGCGCAGCCAGGGCGCGTGGGCGAGAGCCGACGCAGAGGGCAGGTTCGGGCGCGAGATCGTGCCCGTCGAGGTGCCGCAGCGGAAGGGCCCGCCGGTGGTCTTCGACCGCGACGAGCACCCGCGGCCCGGCACGACCGCCGAGCAGCTGGCGAGTCTCCGGCCCGCGTTTCGCGACGGCGGCTCGGTCACGGCCGGCAACTCGTCGGGTCTGAACGACGGCGCTGCGGCGCTCGTGATCGCCGACGAGGCCCGCGCCGCCGAGCTCGGGCTCCCCGTGCGGGCCCGGATCGTCGCTTCGGCCGCCGCCGGGGTCGAGCCGCGGGTGATGGGCGTCGGCCCCGTGCCGGCGGTGCGCAAGGCCCTCGGCCGCGCCGGCCTGTCGGTGGAGGACATCGACCTGGTCGAGCTGAACGAGGCGTTCGCGAGCCAGGTGGTGGCATCCGTCCGCGAGCTCGGGCTCGATCCCGACCGCGTGAACGTGAACGGCGGTGCGATCGCGATCGGGCATCCGCTCGGCTCCACCGGCGCCCGCATGCTCGTGACCCTCGTGCACGAGCTCGAGCGTGCGGGGCTGCGCTACGGGATCGCGACCATGTGCGTCGGCGTCGGCCAGGGTCAGGCCGTCGTGATCGAACGCTGCTCCTGACGCGCGCCGAGGGCGAACACGAAGAGAACGGCCGCCACCAGCGCCACCAGCGCGATCATGGCCCACATCGCCTGATCGCCGTACTGGCTCAGCACCTGCAGTCCCAGCAGCGGCGTCAGGGCGAACGCGGTGCTGGGCGCGGCGCCCGCGGCGCCCATGTATGCGCCCCTCAGATCCTCCGGAGCCCGCTGGGCGACGGCCGACTGCATGGCCGGCACCCACAGCATCTCGCCGAACACGAACACGACGAGGATCGCCAGGATCGTGGCCAGCGAATCGCTGACGCCGAGCAGGAGGAAGGGCGGGCCCATCAGGGCCATCGCGGCGACCAGCCGGAGGACCGCGGGCACCGAGGCGGTGCCGTCCGTGACCCGGAGCTGGAGGAACGTGACGGCGATCGGGTTGGCGATGATCAGGAAGCCCCAGACGTTCGCCTGCAACCCGTGGTTCTGCACCAGCGAGATCGGCATCAGGTAGTCGTAGGCCAGGTAGACGATCCACGAGCACATCGACGCGGCGATGAGCACCAGGAACCGTCGGTCGGCCGCGATCACGCGCCAGGGCGCGGCAGCGCCGGGCGGGCGCGGGACGCCGTGGATGTCGGGGATCTTCCGCATCGCGATCACGAAACTCGCGGCGCCCAGCGCCGCCGATCCCGCGAAGAGCGCGTTCCAGCCGATGGCCAGCAGCGCCCCGCCGATCGCGGGTCCGACGATCGCTCCGCTGTTGCCGGCCACGCGCATGGCCGCGTACCCGCGCTCGAGGTCGGGCTGCTCGACCAGGTCGGCGACCATCGCCTGGTCGGCGGCGTCGCCGAACGCGCCGATGGCCCAGCACACGATCATCACGGCCAGGCCGAGGTACTTGGCATCGCCGACCAGCAGCGCCCCGACGGGCGCGAGCACTCCCACCAGCGCGCCGATCAGCACCGGGCGGCGACGACCGACCACGTCCGACACCCGCCCGCCCGCGTAGCTCGAGGCCAGGGCGCCGAGCGCCGCGACCAGGAAGGCGATGGACAGCTCGCCGGTGCTCGCCCCGAGGCGCTGCAGCCCCCAGAGCCCGAGGAACGTGAACATCGCCGACCCTGACAGCGACCGCAGCAGCTGCACCGTGATCAGCGGCCGGAGCGGGGTCGGGACATCGCCGCCGACGAGTCGGCGGAGCACCGTCAGCGGCGGTCGGCGATCTGGGCGAGCAGCGCCAGGCCGGTGCCGATCGCCACCCACAGCGTCGCGCCGCCGATCGCGACGAGGAGACCTTCGGCGACGGTGCGCCCGGTGCCGCCGAACAGCCCGACCGCCACCGCGACCGCCGCCGTCAGCACGGCCACGGCATAGCAGGCGATGCTGGCCCTGGGAGTGCCTCCGGGTTCGCGCGGGAATCGCTCACCGATCACGTCCATGTGCGAACCATACCTACTCGACCGGGCCTGGCTACGCTACCCGGGGAAGGGAGGTCGGCCGGTGGGTGAGATCCTGGTGACGAGGGACGGTGCCGTCGCGACGCTGACGCTCAACCGGCCCGAGGCCTACAACGCGCTGACGTCGGGCGTCAGGCTCGGGCTCGCCGCTCACCTGCGCGAGCTCGCCGGGGACGACGGCGTCCGCGTCGTCGTGCTCACGGGCGCCGGACGGGCCTTCTGCAGCGGACAGGACATCCGGGCATTCCAGGAGGACATCGACGTGCGCGACGTGCTCGAGCGCGAGTACAACCCGCTGGTCGAGCTGCTGGCGGGCATGCCGAAGGTGGTGGTTGCGGCGGTCAACGGACCGGCGGCCGGCGCCGGTCTCGGCCTGGCGCTGGCGTGCGACCTGCTGGTGATGGCCGACGACGCGTTCCTGTCGTGCGCGTTCATCGGCATCGGGCTCGTTCCGGACTCGGGCACCGTCTCGACCCTCGTGCGCGCGGTCGGCTACCAGCGCGCACTCGAGATCGCCGTCAGCGGGCGGCGGATCCCGGCCGACGAGGCGAAGGGGCTCGGCCTCGCGCTCGAGGCGTGGCCCTCCGACCAGCTCGCGACCCGGGCCGGCGAGCTGGCCGGGCGCATCGCCGCCGGCCCGGGCCTTGCCATCGGCCTCACCAAGCAGCTGCTCCGCGAGGCCCAGAGCCAGTCGCTTCGAGAGGCACTGGCCGCCGAGGTGGAGGCGCAGGCCGAGTGCATCGGCTCCGACGACTTCCGTGAGGGGATCGCGGCCTTCCTCGAGAAGCGGCCGGCGGTATTCCGGGGCCGGTGAAGCGGGCGCTCCTCGTCTCCAACCCGGTCGCATCGGGCATCGATCCGGCCATCGAAGGCCGGATCCTGCGTGAGCTGAAGGGGCTCGTCGAGGTCGAGCTCGTGCACACCGAGCGCCCGATGCACGCCGCCGAGCTCGCACGTCAGGGAGCCGACGCCGGGTTCGATGCGATCGTGGTCGCCGCCGGAGACGGCACCGTCAACGAGGTCCTGAACGGGATCGGCGACCGGCTGCCGGTCGGGGTGCTGCCCTGCGGCGGCACATCGGTCCTGGCCCGGGCGATGGGGGTCTCCCGCGACCCCGTGGCGGCGGCCGGGCAGGTCGGGGCGGCGCTCGTTGCGGCCCGCATGCGGTGGCTGCGCCTGGGCGTGCTGAACGGCCGGCGGTTCAGCTTCGCAGCGGGCATCGGCCTCGATGCGGAGATCGTCCGCCGGGTGGATGCCCGCGGCCGCGCCGGAGGCCGGCGCCCGGGCGACGCGGCCTTCGCCTACGAGCTGACGAGAGTCGTGTTCTCGCGCACGTACCGCAGGCCGCTGCTGACGCTCGAGGCGGCCGGCGCCACGGCGCGGGCGGTGTCGGTGATTGCGGCGAACATCCATCCGTGGACCTACGTGGGCCGCATCGCCGTCCAGGTCGCGCCGCGCGCGGAACCGGAAGCCGGGTTCGACATCGTGGCGCCCCGCCAGCTCCGCCGGCGCGACGTCCCGCGGTTCGTCCGCTACCTCGTGTTCTCCGGACGCCACGCGCTCGGCAACGGCGTCCCGGAGATCCTGTACCTCCACGACCTGGCCGCCGCTCGCGTCGTCTGCGATCGTCCGCTTCCCGCCCAGGTCGACGGCGACGACATCGGCGACGTCACCCTCGGCGAGTTCGGGGTCGACGAGGCCGGGGCGTGGATCCTGGTGTAGCGTTCCCTCGATGGATGTCGGCATCGCGCTCGGGCAGGGCGTCGGCCTCGCCGCGGCCTGCGGTCTGGTCGCCCTCGTGCCATTGCTCATCGGCGCGATCGCCGCGGCCGCGGGTGCCCTTCCGGGTGCGCTGGCCGCCTACGACGACACGGCCGTGATCGCCGGGTCGGCCGTCGCCGCGGTGGCAAATGCGGCCGGGGCGGCCTTCCTGGCCGGCCCCGCCCGGCTCGGGCTGGCGGCTGCCGGCGGCGGCGCCGTCTGCGAGATGACGGCCGGCGACGTCGTGCCGATCGCGCCGCTGGCGATCGGCGCCGTGATCGCCGTGGTCGCGGCCTTCGCAGCAGCGGCCGTGCTCGACGGGGCGAAGGCCGGTGGCGGCACCCCGGGTGGCGTGGCCGCTCTCTCGGCCGCGGCGGCGGCGGGTGTCGCCGGGCTCGCGATCGTGCCGTTCGTGGGATACCTGATAGCCGGTGTCGCGATCTGGTTCGCGATCCGGGTCCGGCGCAGGCGCGATCGCAAGTTCGCCGGCCTGCGCGTGCTGCGGTGAAACTCGTCCTCTGCGTCGTCGACGGCCTGGGCCTGCCGCTGTTCACCGAGGCCCTCGCGACCGGGCGCGCGCCCACGATCGCCGCGCTGGTCGAGCGCGGCACGCTGCATCCCCCGGCTGCGTCGTCGTTCCCGTCCCTGACCCCGGTGTGCCTGTCGGCGATCGCCACGGGCCGCCACCCCGACGGCTCGTTCATCCCCGGCCTGACGTGGTACCGGCGGGGCGAGGAGCGGTTCGTCGAGTACGGGTCGAGCTTCCCGGCGACCCTCGTCGAAGGCGCTCACCTGGCGATCAACGACTCCATCATGAACCTCAACCACCTCCACCTCTCGCACGCCGAGCGCACGATCTTCGAGGTCGTCGAGGACGGGGGCCTCGTGGCGGCGTCGATCAACTTCCCGGTCTTCCGCGGCCGCCACCGGCACCCGCTGAAGTGGCGGCCGGCCGCGGCGCTGGCCCGGCGGATCGGCGTCTTCGACGCGGCCTACGGGCCTTCGCGATTCTTCTTCGGCGAGCTGTTCGCGTCGGATCGCACGGGCGCACCCACCAATCTCGGCATCAACACCTCCCACGACCTGCACGCGGCAGCGGTCGGCCGCTGGCTGGTCGCCCGCGACGGCTTCGACTTCCTCCTCTACTACCTGCCCGACGTCGACCAGGCCCAGCACCGGGTCGGCCCGCAGGGCGCGCTGGACGACGTGCAGCAGGCCGACGCGAGCATCGCACGCGTGATCGACGAGGCGGGTGGCCTCGACGCGTTCCTGGCCCGGTACGCCGTGATCCTGGTGGCCGACCACGGCCAGACCGCCGTCAGCCGGGCATGCGATCTGCGCCCCGCGCTCGGCGACCTCGCCCTGTTCGCCGGCTCGCTCCGGTCGCGGGCCGGCGAATGCCACGTCGCGGTCGCCGCCTCGAACCGCGTCGCCATGCTCTACCGGCTCACCGATGCGCCGCCGGCGCGGGCCCTGGCCGCGCTGGTCGAGCCGGTGGACGGCGTCGATCTGGTCGCGTTCACGGAGGGTGACGACATCGTCGTGCGCCGCGCCGGCTCCGAGCTGCGGTTCCGCGCCGGCGGCGACACCCTCGACCGCCGCGGCAACAGGTTCACCCTGGCCGGGGAGGAAGGCGTGCTCCGGCTGGAGCGGGACGGCGAGCTGGTGTCGTCCACCGCCTACCCGAACGCCCTCGAGCGGCTCGCCGGCCTGCTCGGCTGCGTCAACGCCGGCGAGGTCGTCGTGTCGGCCGGCCCGGGTGTGGAGTTCGTCGATGGCGGCGGCTCCACCCACGTGCCGGGCGGCTCGCACGGTTCGCTGTCGGCCGACGACTCGGTCGTGCCGCTCGTCACCGTCGGCGTCGACACCACCGGCCTGCCGGACGAACCGTCGATCACCGACATCCAGGGCCTCGTCCGCCGTCACTTCGGGCTGGGAGGAACTGCGTGATGGAGATCGTCGCGTTTCCGGCGGGTGGCTACCGCTACATCAGCGCGGTATTCCAGTACTCCGGCGGCGTGGCCGCCGAGCCCGGCTTCGCGATCGAGCGCGCGCGCTTCGCGTCGTGCCTGCCGCTGCAGGAGGCGTTCACCGCCGTCAGCGCGCATCTCGGCGCCATCGGACGGCCGCTGACCGCGTTCGCCGCGTGCGAGCTACGCTCGCCCGCACCCTTCACCGAGCAGGGGTTCATCGAGTTCAACCGGGAGTACGTCCAGACGCTCGAGCGCTGGGGCCTCTACCGCGACGGCGTGAATCCGGTCGCCCGCACCAACGTCTGCCCGCTGCACGACGCACCCCCCGTGCCCTCGATGCGGGCGTTCTCCTACACCGTGCCGTCGTCCCGGCCGCACGGCGGCTTCATCGTCGCCGGCGGCGGCGACGCCGCGGAGGGCGCCTCCGGGTACAGCGGCCGCATCGTCCGGGAGGGCGAGACATCGCCCGACGCGATGCGCGACAAGACGCGCTTCGTCGTCGCCGAGATGGCGCGCCGACTGGCGGCGCTCGGGGCCGGCTGGCGCGACGCCACCTCGGTACAGGTCTACACCGTGCACGACATCGGCTGGCTGGTCGGCGACGAGCTGACGGCGACCGGCGTGGCCCCGGACGGCTTCGTGTGGCACCTGGCGCGGCCGCCCGTCGTCGGCCTCGAGTTCGAGATGGACGTCCGCGGCGCGCCGCTCGAGATCGTCCTGTAGCTCAGCGCCCACGCCTCCGTAGCATCTCGTCGGCGGCGCGGAGGGCGAAGGCGCAGATCGTGGCGGTCGGGTTGACCGCTGCCGAGGTGACGAAGACGCTGCCGTCGACGCAGTAGAGGTTCGGGACGTCGTGGCTTCGCCCGAAGGGATCGACGACGGACGTGGCCGGGTCGGTGCCCATCCGCGCCGTCCCGAGGAGGTGCCAGCCGCAGTCCGGATACCGGGGCAGGTCGTGGCACTCGATCGCGCCGGCCGCGATGTGGGCCTCGCGGGCTCGGGCCAGCTGGAACGCGATGTTGGCACGCGTGTTGTCGTCCATGCGGTAGCGGATGCGCGGCGCAGGGATCCCGTCCGAGTCGGTCACCTCGGCGTCGAGGCCGAGCTCGTTGCCGTCGACGGGGAAGTCCTCGGCCGTGAAGCCCCACGCGATCGACCGGTCGAAGGTGCGGGCGACGGCGGCGTGGAATCCCGCACCGAAGCGCCGGGCGGGCGGCAGGGCGTCGTGGCCGGTGGCGGTCAGCGTGGTCAGCGGCCCGCCGAGCGGCGTCAGCTCCCAGTGGGTCGTACCGACATAGCCGCGCGATTCGTCGGAGACGGCGAACTGGTGGGACACCAGCATCGCCCCGTGCGGGCCGCGCTCGCCGGCCAGATCCTCGTCGTACACGCCGACGACCTTGGCGTACGGGTGCAGCATGAGCCGCTTCCCGACCAGGCCGGAACTGTTGGAGAGGCCGTCCGGAAACCGCGCCGACGCCGACAGCAGCAGGAGGCGGGCGGTACCGACGCCGTTCGCAGCCATCACCACGACCTCGGCCTCCTCGAGGTGCTCGCGGCCGTCGCGGTCGACGTACACCGCTCCCCGTGCGCGGCCCTTCGCGTCGAGGATGATCTCCCGTACCCGGGCGCCGGTCACCAGACGGGCGCCGGCGCCGAGCGCGGCCGGCCAGTGGGTGACGTCGACGCTCGACTTGGCGCCCTCGGGGCAGCCTCCGCCGCACGTGCCGCGACGGACGCAGGCCGCGAGCTGCCCCACGGGCCGCGAGCGCATGCCGTTCGACGCGGGCCACCAGTGCCAGCCGAGCGCGTTCATCCCCTGCGCCATCCGCCGTCCGCCCCGCCCGATCGGGAACGCGGGCAGCGGAGGCGCGGCGCCCGGCGGGTAGGCCGGGTCGCCGCCGTGGCCGGAGATGTGGAGCTCGCGCTCGGCCTGCTCGTAGTAGGGCACGAGGTCGTCGTAGGTGATCGGCCAGTCGTCACCGGCGCCGATCTGGCTCGCGGTGCGGAAGTCGTCCGGTCGCTGCCTCGTCCAGATCGCCGCGTAGTGGATGGTCGAGCCGCCGACGGCGTTCCACATCAGCGGGTGAACCTCGGCGTCGCCCACCACGCACGGATAGTCCTCGTCGAGCCCGCGCACGTTCGGGTCGGGACTGAACGGCCCGAGCGCGGCGATCTCGAACTCCGGCCCGTTGCCCGGGTACTCGGTCGGGTTCCACCACCTGCCCTGCTCGAGGCAGGTCACCTGCACGCCATGCCGTGCGAGGCGGTGCGACACGAGCGCGCCGGATGCGCCCGCACCGATCACCAGCACGTCCGTCACGCCGGCCGGCCCCGTTGCACGACCTGCTCGAGCAGTCCGCCCTCGAGGTCGATGTCCGCCTCGTCCGCGTACACCGGCGCGGGCGCATGGGCGGTGAACCCGATCCGCCGCCGCACCTTCGGGTGCATGAAGTACGCGGCCGACACGACCAGCGCCAGCGCCTCGTAGGCGGGCGGATCGCTCGCGGCGAGCGACTCGAGCGCCTCGGCGGGGTCGCGGCCCTCGCACGCGGCGACGGCCCGATCCACGAGCGGCGCCAGGTCACGGCGCGCCCGCAGCGCACGCTCCGCGTGACGCGCGTCCACGCCGGCGGGAAGCCCGGCCTCGGCCGGGAGCATGCACGCCGCGATCTCCGTCAATGCCATGGGGCGCTTATAGCCGCAACGCCCCTCGTTCACAATCCCCAGATGATCCTGGCACGCGCTGACCACGTCGGCAGCCTGCTGCGGCCCCCGGAACTGCTCTCGGCCCGCGCGGCACTCGCGGCCGGGGAGCTCGCGCCGCCCGCCTTCAAGCGGGTGGAGGATGCCGCCGTGCGCGACGCCATCGCGATGCAGGAGCAGGCCGGGATGCCGGTCGTGACCGACGGCGAGTACCGGCGGGAGTCGTTCCAGGACCAGCTGGCGTCGTCGGTCGACGGCATCGACGGCGCCGGGATCGGCGCGTGGCTGTGGGGCGAGTGGCACTCCGACGTCGTCGGCGACGCCAGGTTCGACCGGCCCAGCGAGCTGGCGGTCGTACGCCCGCTGCAGCAGCGCCGGATGCTCGCGACCGAGGAGTTCACCTTCGCGCGGTCGGTGGCGAAGCGCATCGTGAAGGTCACCCTGCCGTCGCCGAGCCTCTACGCGAACCTGTGGACGCCGGAGCGCTCGACCGGCGCCTACCCGTCGCTGACGGCGTTCCTGGAGGATGTCACCGCGATCCTGATCCGCGAGGTGCGCGAGCTCGCCCGCCTCGGCTGCACCTACGTCCAGCTCGACGCGCCGCACTATCCACTCCTGATCGATCCGGCCTGGCGCGCCTTCTACGAGAGCCGCGGCTGGGACCTCGACACCTGGCTATCGCTCGGCGTGGATCTCGACAACGCGGTCATCGCCGCCGCCCCGCAGCTCACCTTCGGATTCCACCTCTGCCGCGGCAACCAGGCCAGCCGCTGGCTGGTCGCGGGCGGCTACGAGCCGATCGCCCGGCCGGTCTTCTCGCGGATCCGCGCCCACCGGCTCCTGCTGGAGTACGACGACCAGCGCTCCGGCGGTTTCGAGCCGCTCGAGCACGTCTCCTCGGACGCGCTGGTCGTGCTCGGACTCGTGACGACCAAGACCGGGCGGGTCGAGACGGTCGCCGAGCTCCGCGCCCGGGTGCTGGACGCGTCCAGGTTCGTCCCCCTCGAACGCCTCGCGATCGGCACCCAGTGCGGTTTTGCGACCTCGACGCTGGGGAACTCCCTCGACCCGGACGAGCAGCGGCGGAAGCTCGAGGTGATCGCCGCGACGGCGGCGGAGCTGTGGCCATGACCGACGACCGCTCCCGCGAGCGTGCGCTGATGGTCGAGCTGCAGCTCGCCAATCGCGGCATCAGGGACGCCCGGGTGCTGGCGGCGATGGGCGAGGTCGAGCGCGAGCGCTTCGTGCCGGTCGAGTCCGAGGAGGAGGCCTACGCCGACCGCGCGCTGCCCATCGGCTACGGCCAGACGATCTCGCAGCCGTACGTCGTCGCGCTCGCGCTCGAGCTGCTCGAGCTGGCCGGCACCGAGCACCTGCTGGAGGTGGGCGCGGGCTCGGGATACGCCTCGTGCGTCGCCGCCCGGCTCGTGCGTGACGTCGTGGCAGTCGAGCGGATCCCGCAGCTGGCGGCGCGCGCCGCCCGGGCGCTGGCGGCCGCGGGCGCCGCCAACGTGCGGGTGCTGGGCGCCGACGGCTCCCGCGGCATCCCGTCCGAGGCGCCGTTCGACGCGATCCTGGTCTCGGCCGCCGCCGAGACGCTCCCGATGCGGCTCTACCACGAGCTTCGGCCCGGCGGCCGCATGGTCGCCCCCGTCGGGCCGCCGGAGACGCAGCGCCTGGAGCTCGTCCGGCCCGGTGCGAGCGGTCCCGAGATCACCCACTCCGTCCCCTGCCGGTTCGTCCCCCTGATCTCGGGTGGCTGACCGCGACTCGGGTAGAGTGCCGCCGATGGCGCCGCCGGCCGAGAACGCGTCCGTTGCACCGCAGGCGCCCATGGCGCGGCTGCTGCACGGGCTACGGAAGCCGGCCAACTGGTACCAGCTGATCCAGTTCGGCGTCGTCGGGGTCTCCGGCTTCCTCGTCAACACCGTCGTGTACGTGTTCCTGCTGCGGAAGGTCGGTCTGCACTACCTGCCGTCGTCGTTCCTCGCCTTCTGCGTCGCGGTCATGAACAACTTCCTCTGGAACCGCCTGTGGACCTTCCGGCATCGCAAGGATGCCTCCCACGCGGCGTTCCAGGCCGCGCGCTTCCTGGTCGTCTCCACGGCCGCCTACCTGTGCAACGCCGTGCTGCTGACCCTCTTCATCGAGCATTTCGGGATGGGCAAGGTCGTCGCGCAGCTGATCGCCGTGACGCTGGTGATGCCGATCTCGTTCCTCGGCAACAAGCTCTGGTCGTTCCGCTGATCGGAGGCTCGTGCCGCGCGCCGGGCTCACAGCAGCGGTACTCCTGTTGGCGTTCGCGGTTCCCGCCGCGGCCGGCACCCACCTGACCGACCTCCAGGTGCGTTCGATCGCGGCCCGCGACACCCGCGTCACGGCGGCGATGACCGCGCATCCGCTGGCGTACTGGCAGCCCGTGTACGTCACCCGGCGCGGCTGGTGGATCGTGCGCCTGGCCGAGCCCGGCAAGGCGGTGCTGGCGGTCGTCACCGTCCGCGACGCGGATGCCGAGGTGGTCGGCGCCCGCATCCGCCCTGCCGCGAAGACGCCCGTCAACCTGACCCAGGAGAAGGCGGCGAAGATCGCCGCCGCGTCCCCGAAGGCAGCCGACTGGGTGGCGCGGTACAAGCGGGCCGGGCGCGCGATCCAGACCCAGACGGCCTACGACGTCGGCGGGACGTGGACGACGCACTGGTGGTCGAACGGCGAGGAGATCGCGCGGGTCGTGATCGACGACCGCAAGGGCACCATCACGACGGTCTGGACGGGGCCGCAGGTCGCGTGGTCGATGGCGCGGGGCGGTAAGGGTGCGTTCGGGAAGCGCATCAACGACCCGATCATCTTCCTGCCACTGCTCGCGGTGTTCTGCATCGGCATGCTCGACTGGCGCCGCCTGCGGTCGCTGCGGACGCTCGACGTGATCGCGCTGGCCTCGTTCGGCATCTCGCTGCATTACTTCAACCGCGGCCTGGTCTTCTGGTCGGTGCCCTTGCAGTACCCGCCGCTGGTGTACCTCTTCTGCCGCATGGTGGCGATCGGGTGCGGCCGCGGCCGGCGATCCGCGTACATGACGCGGTGGCCGCTGTGGCTGGTCGCCGGCATCGCGGTGTTCGCGATGGGGTTCCGGGGCGGGCTCAACTACTGGTCGTCGAACGTCGCCGACATCGGGTTCGCCGGAGTGGTCGGCGCGAGCCGGCTGCTGGACGGCCAGAGCCCGTACGGGAACATGCCGAAGCCCACCGGCAAGCCCTGCGGGATCAAGTACTCGGACGGCACCTACTCCGCCTACGTCCAGAAGAGCGGACGCTGCGAGGCGCCCGTCGAGCAGGGCGACACCTACGGCCCGGTCATGTACGACGCCTACGTGCCGATGACCGCGGCGCTCGGGTGGACTGGGAAGTGGGACGACCTACCGGCGGCCCACGGCACGGCTGCGTTGTTCGACGCCCTCGCGGCCATGGGCGTCGCCTTCTGCGGCTGGCGGCTGGGCGGCCGCCGGCTCGCGGCCGCCGCGCTGTTCTTCTGGGCCACCTTCCCGTTCACGGTGTTCGCGATGTCCTCCAACTCCAACGACGCGGTCGTTGCCGCCTTCATGGCGTGGTCCCTGGCCCTGTTCACCTACCCGTTCGTCCGCGGCCTCATGCTCGGCCTGGCCGCGTGGGCGAAGTTCGCGCCGCTCGTCCTCATCCCGCTGTTCATCCGCGCCGGCCGGCGACCGCGGACCGAGCCGGCCGAGTGGGCCTACGACGACCGCGGCCCGGCGCTCGTGCGCCGGCCTGGCCGCGCCGGGCGTGCCTTCGACGCTGTCCGGCTGGGCCCGGGCGGGTTCCGGACCATCCTCGGGCTGCTCGCTGCGACCGTCATCGCGTTCGGTGTCCTGGTCGTCCTCGACGGCCCGCACGGGCTGCGGGTCTTCTGGGACCGGACGTTCGGCTGGCAGCTCGACCGGCCGTCGCCGTTCAGCATCTGGGACTGGGGCGGGTATCCCGGCTTCCCCGACCTGGGGACCGTGCAGAAGGTGCTCAAGGGCCTGCTGGTGGTGTTCGCGCTCGGCCTCTACCTGCTTCCCAGGCGGCTCGATCTCGCCCGGGTGGCGGCGTTCTCGGCGGCCCTGCTGATCGGGTTCCAGATCGTGCTGACGCACTGGTTCTACCTGTACATCCCCTGGTTCGTGCCCAGCCTCGTGATCGCACTGCTCGCTCCTCGCCGCGAGTTCGCCGCCAGCACCGTGGAGGACGCAGTCGAGGTCGCGCCCGGTCGCCGGTCGCCGGCGACCGTTCCCGCGGACGCCCTCGCGTGAGGAGGGTCGCGGCTGCCGTCGGGCGGCACCCGGTGGCGTGGGCCTTCCTCCTCTACGCGACCATCTCCCTCTGCCTCTTCGGCCGGGGCGCGGTGCGCCACCCGGCCTCGGACGTCGTCGGGTCGTTCGGGGAGGACCAGGGCGTGTTCATCTGGTCACTCGCGTGGTGGCCGCACGCCATCGAGACCGGTACCAACCCGCTGCTGACGCACCTCGTCTACGCGCCGGACGGCTGGAACCTGGCCTGGACCACGGTGATCGCCGGACCGGCGATCCTCGCGTGGCCGATCACGGCCCTGTTCGGCCCGGTGGTCGCCTACAACGTGCTGGCGCTGGCGGCTCCGGCGCTCGCGGCGCTGTGCGCGTACCTGCTGTGCCGCGAGCTGGACGCCGGCGAGTGGCCGGCGATCGCGGGCGGGCTGGTGTTCGGGTTCTCGAGCTACATGGCGACCGAGACCCTGAACCACCTCGACCTCTCGCTCGTCTTCCCCATCCCGCTGGCGGCGTACCTCGTTGTCCGTCACGCCCGCCGCCGGATCGGCGATCGCGCGTTCACGGTGGCGCTGGCCGCGACGTTCCTGTTCGAGGCCGCGACGTTCCTCGAGACCTTCCTCACGCTCACGGGCGCAGGTCTGCTCGCACTCGGCATGGCGTTCGCCGTCGCGCCCGGCGCGGTGCGCCGCCGGCTCGTCCGGACGACCGCGCTGACGGGCGTCGCCTACGCCGCCGCCCTGGTGCTCTTCTCGCCGTACCTCTACGTCGCGCTGTCCGACCGGAACCCGATCGAGAGCGTGCTCGGCAAGCTCTATCCGCTCGATCTGGCGAACCTGTTCACGCCGACGGTCGTGACCGGCTGGCACCCGTTCGGCGGCTCCGATGTCGCCGCGCGCATGGCCGGGAACCTGACCGAGCAGACCGGCTACCTCGGCCCGGTAGCCATCGCTGCCTTCCTGGTGGCCCCCGTGGTGCTGTGGCGCTCGCGGCTCGCGCTGGCGACGGTCGCCTTCGCGATCCTCGTGCTGCTCGCCTCGCTCGGCGGCCGGCTCCACTACCAGGGTCAGGAACGGGGCGGGTTGCCTCTGGCCTGGCTGGTCGACCTGCCCCTGGTCCGCCATGCCCTCCCGGCGCGGTTCACGGTGTACCTCTGGCTCGCGCTGGCCGTCCTGGTCGCGCTGCTGGTGGCTCGCATCCCGCGGCTGGCCGGATACGCGCTGGTGGCCGGCCTTGCGCTGTCGCTCGCCCCGACGCTGGAGTACAACCGGTGGGTGACCCACCTCGTCGTGCCGCCGTTCTTCGAGCACGGCCAGTGGCGGGCGGCGATCCGACCGGGCGACAACGTGCTGGTGGTGCCGATCGGGTTCCTCGACAACTCGATGCTGTGGCAGCAGCGGGCGGGATACGGCTTCCGCATGGCGGGCGGCTACGTCTCCGCCACCGTGCCGTACAACATGTGGCGGTTCCCGATGGCCAAGGCGCTGTACGGCCTGCCGCTACCGCCCGACCCCGCGGGAGAGCTCCGCCGGTTCCTGAACGCGCGCAGCGTCGATGTCATCGTCCTACGCGCCGACACCGCCGGGCCGTGGTTCAGCCTGTTCTCGACGCTCGGCGCCCCCCGCACGATCGGAGGCGTCGAGGTGTGGCGCGTCCACCGGCCGCTGTGAGGGCTACATCTCGGGATCCAGCCCGTCGACGGCGGCCCAGGCCCGCTCGCGGGCGGTCTGGCGTCGGGTCGAGAGCTGGAGTTCGGCGACGGTGCGACGTCGCCAGGCCTCGATGTTGACCAACACGGCGAGGGCGAGAAGCGCGCAGATCGCTGCGGCGATCACCATCCTGGGACATCATCTTCCTCGCGCCGGACGGATCTCCTTCACACGTTTCGGCGAAATGTCGAAATCGCCGTCGCCCGGCCCTCCTCCGAGCACTCCACCAGCGCGCCCTCGAGCCTCACGTCCCCGTCCGCCGGCTCGCTGCGCTGCGGCATCTGCGTGAGGAACCGGCGCAGGATGATCTCCTTCTTGACGCCGATCACGGAGTCGTGCGGCCCGGTCATGCCGGCATCCGACAGGTAGGCCGTGCCGCCCGGCAGGACGCGGGCGTCGTTCGTCTGGACGTGGGTGTGGGTACCGATCACGGCCGTCACCCGGCCGTCGAGGTGCCAGCCGAGCGCAACCTTCTCGCTGGTCGCCTCGGCGTGCACGTCCACGATCACCACGTCCGCCAGCCGCCGCGCGCTGTCGACCACGGCGTCGATCACCTCGAACGGCGAGCGGGCCGGGTCGAGCGTGAGTCGGCCGAGGACGTTCGCGACCGCCACCCCGGTGCCCCCGGCGGTCTCGACGCGCGTGACGCCACGTCCCGGGAGCGACTCCAGGAGGTTGGCCGGGCGCACCACCCGTTCCGCCTGCTGCAGGTACGGCCCGACGCCGGTCCGGCGCCAGACGTGGTTGCCGAGCGTCAGGCAGTCGCAGCCGGCGTCCAGCAGGCGGTCGGCGAGCCGACCGGTGAAGCCCGCACCATCCGCCACGTTCTCGGCGTTGGCGATGACCAGGTCGAGGGCGAGCTCCTCGCGGATGCCCCGGAGGTGCTGCTCGATCGCGCGCAGCCCGGGTTGCGCGAACACGTCGCCGAGGAACAGGATCCTCATGGGATGTAGTTGAGGATGGTCGGCCGGAGCTCGATGTGGACGTGGTTGCCGGCGTCGGAGGTGTAGCGCGACAGGTCCATGGTGAGCACCTGCGACAGGTCTGCGACGGTGCCGACCCTGGTCGGTCGCTGCGTCGCCGCCACCTGCTGGCCGACCTTCAGTCCCGGTGTCGGGAAGAGGTTCGTGAGCACCACGACGACGGTCGGGTCGGCGCTCGGCTGGATCGAGATCTGCGCGCCCCAGGCCTTGCCGTCCAGCACGTACGGCGAGATGCCCACGACGGTCCCGTTCACCGGCGCGTAGACCTCGACGCCGGCCTCGGCACCGACGTCGACGCTCGCCGTCGATCCTCCCGACACGAAGTAGCTCGGCGAGGCCGCGGCAGCGCCGACGACCTGGCGCTCGATGCGGTCGAGGATGCCGGCGTTCTCCAGGCGGCCCGAGGGCTCCAGGTCGAGCGTGCCGCCGTCCGCGACCTTGTGGTACGCGATGGCCGTGATGCGGTCGGAGGCGATCGGGACGTACAGCACCACCGGCCCGCGCGACGCCAGCTTGAGCGGCTTGGGCGGCGGCGTCGGGGCCAGGCTCGCCACCGGCATCGGGCCCAGGGCGCCGGGGTCGGGGGCGGCTGCCGAGCTGGGCCGGAGCATGGATCCGATCGTCACGGCGGTGACCACCAGCACGGCCCCGCTGGCGACGAGCCTGCGAAGCCGCCGCCACTCGGCGCCGGACCGGCGGGCTCGCGGCCGCCGCGCCCGCACGGGTTCGTCCAGCGGCTCGATCTCGCGCCGGCGCCGGCCCATCCGTCGACCTGCTTTCCGCCGGAGGTCGCGCTCCTCGTCCGTGACCACCCCTCAAGGGTAGACGCAGGATCCACGGCGGACGCCGAGAAACCGGCCCGGTGGCACTCGTCGAGGCGCGCGGGGTCGGTCGTCGGTTCGGTGCCCGATGGGCGCTCCGCGACGTATCGATGACCGTGGCCCCGGGCGAGACGGTCGCGCTGGTCGGGCCCAACGGGGCCGGCAAGACGACGTTGCTGACGATCCTGGCCGGGGTGCTCGGAGCCAGCGAGGGCTCCGCCTCGACGGCCGGCGGGCGAGGCGGGTTCGTAACCCAGCAGACCTCGCTGTGGCGGCGCCTCAGCGCCCGTGAGAATCTCCGG
Organism: uncultured Actinomycetes bacterium; assembly: GCA_963779685.1. Lineage (GTDB taxonomy): Bacteria > Actinomycetota > Thermoleophilia > Gaiellales > F1-60-MAGs149 > CAVZZG01. Next base: position 65,040 of record CAVZZG010000002.1, on the reverse strand, counting down.
CTGCTGGCGAAGGTGGAGCGGGTCGCGGATGCCGAGGCCGCTGCCGACGCGCTGCTGGCCCGGGCCGGGCTGGACGAGTTCGCCGATCGCCCGGTGGCCGAGCTCTCGGTCGGGCAGACGCAGCGCGTGAACGTCGCCGCCGGGTTGCTCGGCGATCCCGACGTGATGCTGCTGGACGAGCCCACGGCCTCCCTCGACCCGCGCCAGCGACGGTTGCTCTGGGAGCTGCTCGCGCCCGTCGCGGCGCGCGGCGGGGCGGTGGTCTTCACGACCCAGAACGTCGAAGAGGTCGCGCTCCACGCCGACCGCATGGTGGCGCTGGTGGATGGCGTGGTCGTGTTCCAGGGGACGGCGGGCGAGCTTCGCGATCGGGTCGGCGTGTCGGCCGAACAGGGCTTCGAGACGGCGTTCGTGCGGTTCCTCGACTCGGTGTCGGAGACCTCGTGATCCGGCTGCTGATCGCCAAGGATCTCCGGATCCTGATCCGGTCCCGCGCACTCCTGACCGCGCTCGTCCTCTACCCGCTGCTGCTCGCCGCGCTGCTCGCGCTGGTCGCGCGCGACGCGGGCTCGCTGCCGCGCATCGCCTACGTCGACGAGGCCGGCCTGCCGCGGGTGCTGTCCGTCAACTCCACCCGCGTCGACTACGGCGCGCTCGTGGACGAGGTCCGCCACCGCGCCGAGCTCGTGCCGATGACGGCCGCCGAGGCCGAGCGGGCCCTGGCCGACGGCTCGGTGGTCGCGTCGGTGCGCATCCCGGCCGGCTTTGCAGACACCCTGCGCTCGACGGTCAGCTCGCCCGAGATCGACGTGGCCGTCCGCGGCGGAGCGGCGGGAGAGCGGGCGCTGCGGGAGATCCAGGCCTTCGTGTACCAGCTGAACGGACAGGTCCAGCAGGAGCTCCTGGCCGAGGCCATCCAGTTCCTGAAGGTCGTCATCAACGGCGGGCGGGCGGATCTGGCCGGAACCCAGCTCGACGTGCTCGGGCTCGACCAGGCGGCCCGCATCGTCGACCGTCAGATGCAACTCGTGTCCGATCCGGCCCAGCGGGCCGAGCTGCAGCGGGTGCGTGACTTCGCCACCGCCGCCAAGCTCGGCCTGGGGTTCGCCGCCCCGTCGCTGCGAACCGTCGCCCAGCCCGTGCAGGTCGCGGCGACCGTGATCGGCGGCGACGATCCGTTCGGCAGCCGCGGCATCGGCATCGTGCTGGCGGTCGGGCTCGTGCTTGCCTGCTCCGTGCTGGGAGCCACGTCGCTGGCCGCCGAGCGCGAGGAGCGCACGCTGGGCCGTCTCGTCCACGCCGGCGTCGGCCTCGGCCGCCTGATCACGGCCAAGCTCTCGGTCGGCGCGCTCGCGGGCGCGGCCCTCGCCGTGCTGGTGGTGGTGGCCTACATCGCGCTGCTCGCCATCGCCGGAGGCCCGGGCCTGCCGGGCGGGCGGCTCCTCCTGCTGCTTCCGCTGGCGCTGCTGGGCGGGACGGCCGCCGCCGCGGCCGGTGCGCTCGTCGCCGCACTGGCCCGCGACGAGGCCGCCTCGGCACTCGGCGCCGTCCTGCTCGCACTTCCCTTCGTGCTGGTCGGTGTCACCCCGCATGCCACCGGCGCGCTGCGCGTCGTGACGGCGTCGTTCCCGTTCTCGCCGTTGGCGGACGCGGTCGCCGGGACGCTGTACGACGCCCGGCCCGGCGAGGCGCTGGTGCGCGGCTGCGTGCACCTCGCCCTGCTCGCGTTCGCGCTCGGCGCCGCGGCCCGTCTGGCTGCACCCCGCCTGACGGCGTAGCGGTACGATCACCGCGGATGACGTTCCCCGTCACCAGGCTCCGTCGGCTGCGCCGTACGGCCGGACTGCGTGCCCTCGTTCGAGAGACCCGTCTCGATCCGGCTGCGTTCGTGCTGCCGATGTTCGTCGTGCCGGGCGAGGACCGCCGCGAGCCGGTGGCGACGTTCCCGGGCGTCGCGCACCTGTCGCCCGACCTCGCGGCGGCCGAAGCCGCGCGGGCGGCCGCGGCGGGCGTGGGCGGCGTGCTGTTGTTCGGGCTTCCCGCCACGAAGGATGCGCAGGGCTCGTCGGCCTGGGATGACGACGGACCGGTGCAGACCGCGGCGCGCATGATCCGCGAGGCCGCCCCCGGGCTCGTGATCGCCACCGACGTCTGCCTCTGCCAGTACACCGATCACGGCCACTGCGGGGTGCTCTCCGACGACGGCGAGATCGCCAACGACGCCACCCTGCCGCTGCTCGCGCGCGTGGCCGTGTCGCACGCCCGAGCAGGCGCCGACCTGATCGCCCCGAGCGACATGATGGACGGCCGCATCGCCGCCGTCCGGGCCGCGCTCGACGGGGCCGGGTTCGCCGAGCGGGCCGCGATCATGAGCTACTCGGCGAAGTTCGCCTCGGCCTTCTACGGACCGTTCCGGGATGCGGCCCACTCCGCGCCTCAGCGGGGCGACCGCAAGAGCTACCAGATGGACCCTGCCAACGCCCGGGAGGCGCTGTACGAGTCGCTGCTCGACGCCGGCGAGGGCGCCGACATCCTGATGGTCAAGCCCGCGGGGCCGTACCTCGACGTCATCGAGCGGCTGACGCGGGCGACGGATCTGCCGGTCGCCGCCTACCAGGTGTCGGGCGAGCACGCCATGCTCCGCTTCGCGGCCCAGGCAGGCGCCCTCGACCTGCCGACGGCGACGCTCGAGTCGCTCGTCGCGATCAGCAGGGCTGGCGCCCGCGTGATCATGACCTACTCGGCGATCGACGCCGCGGAATGGCTGGCCTGAGGTGATCGCGGAACTCGCCCGCCGCGCCTCGGCCGCGAGCCCGTTCTGGACGGACGTGATCCGCCATGACCTGGTCGACGCGCCCCTGTACGGCTCGCTGTGCGCCGAGCGCTTCGCGCTGGGCATGGAGCAGATCCACGAGGGCTACCTCGTCCACAACCACATGAGCCGCGCGTTCGCACCGCGCGACGCCGAGCAGCGGATCCTGCTCGGCGATCACCTCTACGCCCTCGGGCTGGTCGATGTCTGCCGGTCGGGGGAGATCGCCGCCGTGGCGGCCCTGGCGGAGCTGATCTCGCGGGTCTCCGACCGCCGCGCTCGCGGCCTCGAGGACGATCCGGCACTGTGGCGAGCGACGGCCGAGGGGCTCGCGTGAGCGATCTGCGGTCGTGGCTCGAGTCCCTCCGCGAGGCGGGAGAGCTGCACGAGATCGCCGCCGAGGTCGACCCGCACCTCGAGATCACCGAGATCGCCGACCGGGTCGTCAAGAGCGGCGGCCCCGCGCTCCTGTTCCGCAACGTGCGCGGCTCGACGATGCCCGTGCTGATCAACCAGTTCGGCACCGAGCGGCGCATGTGCCTCGCGCTCGGCGTGGAAACGCTGGACGAGGTCCGTCAGCGCGTTGCCGACGTGTTCGAGCTGCTGGCGCCGCCGAAGGGTCTGTCCGACGTGCTGGGCGCGGCCGCCACGGGCCTGCGGACACTGAAGGACTCCAAGCCGAAGCTGGTGAGCTCGGGGCCCTGCCAGGAGGTGACGATGGCAGCGCCGGATCTCGACCTCCTGCCGATCATCACCTGCTGGCCCGGCGACGGCGGGCCGTTCATCACCCTGCCGTCGGTCATCACCCGCGATCCCCGCACGGGCGGGCGCAACGTCGGCATGTACCGGCTCCAGAAGCACTCCCGCACCGAGCTCGGGCTGCACTGGCAGATCCACAAGGACGCCGCTGCCGACTGGCGCGAAGGCGCCGGGCGGATGGAGGTCGCGATCGCGCTCGGCGCCGATCCCATCACCACCTACGCGGGGTCGATGCCGCTGCCCAAGCACATCGACGAGCTGGCCGTGGCCGGAGTGCTGCGCGGCGAGCGGACGGAGCTCGTGAAGTGCAAGACGGTCGACCTCGAGGTGCCGGCCAACGCGGAGATCGTGATCGAGGGCTACTGCGAGCGCGGGGTGCTGCGCGACGAGGGCCCGTTCGGCGATCACACGGGCTACTACACCCCGGTCGAGCCGTTCCCGGTGCTCAACGTGACGTGCATCACGCACCGGCGCGACCCCGTGTACCCGACGATCGTCGTGGGCGTGCCCCCGTCCGAGGACGTCTGGCTCGGCAAGGCGACGGAGCGGATCTTCCTGCCGGCGGTGCAGATGACCATGCCGGAGGTGGTCGACTACGACCTGCCGTTCGCCGGCGCGTTCCACAACTGCTGCATCGTCTCGATCCGGAAGGCCTACCCGGGCCACGCGCGCAAGGTCATGCACGCCATCTGGGGCACCGGGCTGCTGTCGCTGACCAAGTCCGTCGTGGTGGTGGACGACTGGGTCGACGTGCACGACTACGAGCAGGTGATGTGGCAGCTCGGCGCCAACGTCGACCCGGCCCGCGACGTCGTGCTGTCGGAAGGCCCGCTCGACCAGCTCGATCACGCTCCGAACATCCCCTGCATCGGCGGGAAGCTCGGCTTCGACGCCACGCGCACCTGGGCGTCGGAGGGCTATCCGCGCTCGTGGCCGGAGGTCGCCAGGATGTCCGCCGAGGTGCGAGCGCGGGTCGACGCGCGCTGGCCCGAGCTCGGGCTCGGGGCCGAGGGGTCGCGCACGGCTCCGTCCGTGGCGGCGTCCGGCAGGCGCCGCGGCCTCCGCAGGCGCGGCTCGTGACGGCGCCCTTGCAGTGTCCGTCGCCGGTGCCGGGGAGTTTGTGCGGTCCGTTCCCAGATTGACGCTGTCCGGCTGCGCACTCAGAATGCGCGGGACAAGCTCCTCGCAGGAGGTCGAACTTCGTGGCGGATCCCTCCGGGAGCCCCGCAGGATCCAATGACACGGCGAACGCCGCTGGCGCCTACGCCGATCCGGCGAGCGCCCGCGCAGCCGTCTCGCGGGGCAAGTTCCTGACGGGTGTCACGCTGGGGCTGGGCGGCCTGATCGGCGCCGCGATCACCGTGCCCGTGATCGGATTCGCGCTCGGGCCGTCGTTCGCCGGTGAGGACTGGTACTGGGTCGATCTCGGCAAGACCGACCAGTTCCCCGAGGGCAAGTTCACCCCGGTCATCTTCGAGAACACGCCGAATGGCGGCAACATCGCCCGCCGGGTCGCCTTCGTTCGCAAGGACACATCGGGCGATCCGCCCTTCACGGTGATCTCGAACACCTGCATGCACCTCGGCTGCCCGGTCGTGAACACGTCGCTCGGCTTCGCGTGTCCGTGCCACGGCGGCCAGTACGACCTCGAGGGTGCCCGCACGGCGGGCCCGCCGGTGCGGCCGCTGAACCGGTTCGAGGCCAAGGTGGAGAACGGCAGCCTCCTGATCGGGCGCGCCTTCGCGTCCGAGCTCCAGAACGGCAAGGTCGTCATGACCTCGGAGTGGAAGGACCCCGGCCAGCCTGTGCAGGGCCTGCTCTCCTACCTCTACCCGCCGGTCACCCGGTAGGAGCATCTGGTGCCCCCCGCAATTCCCACCCCCGGCGAGATGGTCCAGGCGCCCGTCGACTGGGTCGAGGAGCGCTCCGGCCTCGTCTCGGTCAACAACTACCTGCTGTTCCGCAACGTGCCGCGCGACATCTCGTGGCTGCAGACGCTCGGCTCGGCTCTGATCACCGTGTTCGCCGTGCAGGCGATCACCGGCGTGATCCTGGCCATGTACTACCACCCCGATCCCGAGGGCGCCTTCACCTCGATCCGGTACATCACCGACCAGGCGACGATGGGCTGGCTGGTGCGCGGCATGCACAAGTGGGGCTCGTCGGTCTTCGTGATCCTGCTGTTCCTGCACATGGGCCGCGTGTTCCTGATGGGCTCGTACAAGTACCCGCGCGAGATGACCTGGCTGACGGGCTCGCTGCTGTTCCTGATGGTCATGTTCATGTCGCTCACCGGCTACCTGCTGGTGTTCGATCAGCGCGCCTACTGGGCCAGCGTCGTCGCCATCAACATCAACGGCACGGCTCCGATCCTCGGCCCCTACATCGCGGAGTTCCTCCGCGTCGGCCCCGAGTTCACCCAGAGCACGCTGTCACGGTTCTACTCGCTGCACATGCTCGCCGTGCCAGGCGGCATCATGGCCTTCATCGGCCTGCACCTCTGGCTCGTGATCCGGCTCGGCGTCACCTCGCCGCCGTGGTCGAAGCACCGGGCCAAGGTCGGTGATCTCTGATGCCGAGGTTCACGGCCCGCGAGCGGCGCGAGGCCTACCAGCGCGAGTACCAGTTCCAGAAGCGCACCGGCAAGCCGTTCTTCCCGTACGCGGTCCTCCACGACACCATCACCAGCCTGATCACCGTCGTGGTGATCATGGGCCTGGCCGTCATCTGGCACCAGCAGTTCGGCCCGGTCTCCCACGACCCGATCGCCGGCCGCGACGGCGGGTTCCTCGGCCCGGCCTACGAGAACCGCGCCGACCCGGGCACCGAGGCCTACGACCCGCGTCCCGAGTGGTACTTCTTCTTCCTCTTCCAGCTGCTGCGCATCTTCGACACGCCGCAGCTGCTGCTGTTCGGCACGATCATCGTGCCCACGCTCCTGATGGTGGCGATGATCGGGCTGCCGTTCTACGACCGGCGCCCCGAGCGACGCCTCTCCCGCCGGCCGCTGGCGGCGGTGATGCTGGTGCTGGTGCCGTTCACGCTGCTGTACCTGACGCAGAAGGGCTCGCAGGCCCCGGCCGTCGCCGGCGCCGCGTCGACCCACGCCGGTGCCGCCGGCTTCGCCGTCTCGGGGCTGGGCTGCGCGTCCTGCCACACGCTCAAGGACGCGGGCGCCACCGGCAACGTCGGCCCGAACCTCGATCAGCTCAAACCGGACTACGACAAGGTGCTGACGACGCTCCAGAACGGGAAGGGCGGCATGCCCAAGTTCGCGGGCAAGGCCGGGGTGACCGACGACGTGCTGAAGTGCATGGCGGGGTACATAGCCACCTGGGCCGGCGCCAACGGCGCGACCCCGGGGCCGAACGCGGCCTCTGCCAAGGCCACCTATCCGGCATCCTGCGAGGCTGCCGGGGGCATCTACAAGGCCGGGGGCTGACCTCGAGCGAGCCGGGGTGGGGCCTGCATCGCCGTCCGCGGTTTCCAGGCACTCTTTGTTGACCGATGCGCGTCTTCCTCGGCATCACCGGCGCCTCCGGCGCTCCCTACGCCGCCCGGATCCTCGCAGGGCTCGTCGGTGCCGGAGCCGACGTGGGCCTGTGCGCCTCGGCGGCTGGCTGCGAGGTGATCGCCTGGGAGCTGTACCGCGACCGGTCGCTTCCGGCCGCGGATGCGCTCGCCCGCTTCCTCGCCGACCACGGGTCCCCGGCCGTGACGGCCTACGACGAGCGCGACTGGTTCTCGCCGTACGCCTCGGGCTCGGCCCGCTGCGACGCCTACGTCATCTGCCCCTGCTCGATGGCCACGGCCGGCACGATCGCGAGCTCCGGCCAGGCGAACCTGATCCACCGGGCCGCCGGCGTGGCGCTGAAGGAGGACCGCAGGCTGGTGCTGGTGCCGCGCGAGACGCCGCTGTCGGCCATCCACCTGGAGGCGCTGCTCAAGCTGCGCCAGGCCGGAGCCCTCATCGCCCCGGCGATGCCGGGCTTCTACGGCCACCCCGATACGCTGCAGGACGCTATCGACTTCGTGGCCGGCAAGGTGCTCGACCTGATCGGGATCGACGCGGGCTTCCTCCGCCGGTGGGGGCAGTCGTGACGGGAACCGAGCTGATCCCCGCGGACTCTCCGGAGGCCGACGGGTCGCTGCCGCCCGAGCGCGTCCGGGCGATGTTCGACCGGATCGCGCGTCCGTACGACACCATGAACCGCGTGATGACGGCCGGTCTCGACCAGCGCTGGCGGTCGCTGGCCGCCGACGAGTGTGCGGTGGGCGCCGGGGCGACGGTGCTCGACTGCTGTTGCGGCACGGGCGACCTGGCGTTCGAGCTGGCCGAGCGCGTCGGCCCGGCCGGCGAGGTGCTCGGCGTCGACTTCTCCGACAACATGCTCGCGATCGCCCGGCAGAAGGCCGACCGCCGCGGGTTCGGCAACGTCCGGTTCGTGCCGGGCGATGCACTCGACCTGCCCGCCGGCGACGACGAGTTCGCCGCGGCGACGGTGGCGTTCGGCGTGCGCAACCTGGCCGACTACGAGGCGGGAATGCGCGAGTTGACGCGCGTCGTGCGACCGCGCGGGCGAGTCGTCTGCCTCGAGATCACCCGGCCGACGTCCGGGCCGCTGGCCGCGTTCTACGGCGTCTGGTTCGACCGCGTGATCCCCCGCGTGGGCGCGATCGCCGATCGTGGCGACGGGGCCTACAGCTACCTGCCGGCGTCGGTGCAGCGGTTCCCCGACCCCGTCTCGCTCGGCCGCATCATGTACCGGGCGGGTCTCGAGCGGGTCCGCTACCGGACGCTGGCGGGCGGCATCGTCGCCCTGCACGTCGGCGAGGTGCCCGTCCGTTGAGTGCGATCGACGCCATGTCCCTCCTCACCGCGCCCACCATCCGGGCGTACCTCGGGCGCCTCGAGGAGATGCTCGACGGCGCCGTGTCCTACCTCGATGGCCCTGCCGCCTCGGCCTCGAGGCAGACGCTCTCGGCCGGTGGCAAGCGCCTCCGCCCGCTGCTCAGCTACCTGTCCGCACCGGAAGCGGCCCGCGACTCGCCGCACGTGGTGCGGGCCGGCGCGGCCGTGGAGCTGATCCACTCGGCGACGCTCGTCCACGACGACGTGCTGGATCGCGCCACCACCCGCCGCGGCCGCCCGACGGTCTGGGCGACGGACGGCGAGGACGTCGCAACGGCCACCGGCGACTACCTGTTCGCGCGCGCCTTCGCGCTGCTGACCGAGACGGGGGACATGGCGGCCGTGACCGAGCTCGCCGAGTGCACCGCCGGTCTGGCCCGCGGCGAGGCCCTCCAGATGCAGCAGGCGCGGCGACCCGAGACCACGCCCGAGGAGTACCTCGAGCGGTGCGCCCTCAAGACCGGCCTGCTGTTCGCCACCGCCTGCGCCCTCGGCGGCCGGCTCGGCGGTCTCGCCGGGCCCGCCCTGGCGGGTCTGCGCGCCTACGGCACGAGTCTGGGGCTCGCGTTCCAGATCGCCGACGACGTGCTCGACTGCGCCGGGTCGCCAGACACGACCGGCAAGGCGCTCGGCACCGACCTCCTGGACGGCACGGCCACCCTGCCGCTGCTGCTCGCGGCCCGCGCGGACGAGGTGGTCTCGGCGGCCCTGCGGGCTCCGGTCGCGCCGGATCAGGTGCTGCCGCTGCTGGCCCGGGTCGGCGAGACTTCGGCGCTGGGCGAGGCGCGCGACCTCGCGCACGACCACGTGCGCAGGGCCGAGGCCGCGCTCGACGAAATCGATGAAACCCTCGACACCCGTCAACTCCGCTCGATCGCGCGCGGAGTGGTCGACCGGGAAGGCTGAACCCATGGCAGTAGCGACCACCCAATCCTCGGAGCTCGCGGAGATCCGCGAGAAGGTGCTGGCCGGGGCCCGCCTCGACCTCGACGACGGCATCGCGCTGCTCGAGTGCGACGACCTGCTCGGGCTCGGCGAGCTCGCCGACACCGCGCGGCGCCTGCGGGGCGGGACGGATGACGTCTTCTTCGTCAACAACCTCTACCTCAACCACACCACCATCTGCCGGGTGAAGTGCAAGTTCTGCGCGTTCGCCCGCACCTCGAAGCAGGCCGACGCCGAGATCTGGGACATCGACGACCTGGTGGCGAAAGCGGTCGGCATCCGCGCCTACCAGGACTTCACCGAGATCCACATGGTCGGCGGCGAGAACCCGCACCTCGACTTCGCGTACTACACCGACATCACGCGCGCCCTTCGCCAGGCCATGCCGGACGTGCATCTGAAGCTCTTCACGGCGTCCGAGATCCACCACATGACCAGGCTCTCCGGGCTCACCCATGAGGAGGTGCTGAAGGAGCTGATCGCGGCCGGTCTCGACACGCTCCCCGGCGGCGGCGCCGAGGTGTTCGCGCCGCGTGTCCGCAAGATCGTGGCGCCGGGCAAGGAGCCCGGCGAGGTCTGGCTCGAGACGCACCGCACGGCCCACCGGCTCGGGCTGCGCACGCACTGCACCATGCTCTACAACCACGTCGAGACCTACGAGGAGCGCGCCGAGCACCTGGTCGCGCTCCGCGACCTCCAGGACGAGACGGGCGGGTTCATGGCGTTCATCCCGCTGCCGTTCCACCCGGAGAACACGGTGTTCGAACGGCGCGGCTGGAAGTTCACCACCGGCATGGACGATCTCAAGATGATCGCCGTCTCGCGGCTCATGCTCGACAACATCCCGCACATCAAGGCCTACTGGATCATGATCTCGACGCCGCTCGCCCAGGTGGCGCTGCACTTCGGCGCGAACGACATCCAGGGCACGGTCGTGGAGGAGAAGATCGCCCACGCGGCGGGCGCGGTGACACCGACCGAGGAGAAGGTGGCGTCGCTCGTGCGGGTGATCGGCGAGGCCGGCCGCGTGCCGGTGCAGCGCGACACCTTCTACAACCAGCTGAGGCGGTTCGAGTCGTGATCCGCCTCGGCCGCGTCGACTTCATCAACACGTTCCCGATCGCCTGGCGCCTGGCCCGGCACCTCGAGCCGGGTTCGGCCGAGGAGGTCGTCGGCGTCCCGACCCGTCTCAACGCGTTGCTCGCGGCCGGCGAGGTCGACGTCGCCAACGTCTCGAGCGTCGAGTACGCCGTGCACCCCGATCGCTACGTCCTGCTGCCGTCGCTGTGCGTCGGCTCGGACGGTGCCGTGGAGTCCGTCCAGCTGGTCACGCCCCGGCCGCTCCCGGCGGTGCGATCGATCGCCGTCACCGCCCAGAGCGCCGCGTCGGTGGCGCTGTCGCGGGTGCTGTTCCCGGCCGCCGAGATCCTGCCCGAGGGTGCCGAGGCCGACGCTCGCCTGCTGATCGGCGACGAGGCGCTGCGCAGCGCGTTCGAGGACCCGACGCCCCATCACGACCTCGGCGCCCTCTGGCGCGAGCGGACGGGGCTGCCGATGGTGTTCGCGGTCTGGGCGGCTCGGGTCGGCACGCCGGGGCTCGCAGCCCTCGACCAGGCGCTCGCGGCCGCCGTCGCCGATGCCGCCGCCAACGCCGCCGAGGTCGCGCGCGAGGCCGCCGTCCGCTACGGCTATCCGGCCGGGTTCGTGGCGCGGTACTTCGAGAAGCTCCGATACCGTTTCGGCGAGCGCGAGCGCGCGGGCCTCGCGCGCTTCTTCGAGCTCGCCGCCGAGCGCGGCGTGCTCGCCGAGGCGCCGCCATTGCGCTTCGCCGCCGACCTCGCCGGGGTGACCTGATGGCCGTTGCGTTGACTTCCCGAACCGTGACCGAGATCCTCGACCGCTGCCTGGCGGGCGAGCGGCTCGGCGATGCCGACGCCCTCGTCCTCCTCCGGTCTCGCGACCTGATCGCGATCGGGCAGGCCGCGAACGAGCTGCGCAACCGCAAGGCGAACCCGGACGAGGTCACGTTCATCGTCGACCGCAACATCAACTACAGCAACGTCTGCGTCACGGACTGCGACTTCTGCGCGTTCTACCGCCTGCCCGGCGACACGCGCGAGGGCTACGTGCTGCCGAAGCCCGTGATCTTCAAGAAGATCGCCGAGACGCTCGCGATCGGCGGCACCGGGGTGCTGATGCAGGGCGGGCACAACCCCGACCTCGGCATCGAGTGGTACGAGGACCTGCTTCCGCTCGATCAAGGAGCGGTTCCCCAGCGTGCACCTGCACTGCCTGTCGCCGCCGGAGATCCAGTACATCTCCCGGCGGTCGCACGTGCCGGTGCCCCAGGTGCTGTCGCGGCTCCGTGACGCCGGCCTCGACACCCTGCCGGGTGGCGGTGGGGAGATCCTGGTCGACCGCGTGCGCCACATCATCGCGCCGAAGAAGACGAAGGCCGACGAGTGGCTCGGGGTCATGCGCCACGCCCACCGGCTGGGGATGTCCACGTCGGCGACCATGATGTACGGGCACGTCGAGACCGTGCCCGAGCGCGTCGAGCACCTGCGGCGGATCCGCGACCTCCAGGACGAGGCCCCCGGGTTCCGGGCGTTCATCTCGTGGACGTTCCAGCCCGACAACACGAGGCTCGGCGAGCAGGTCAGCGAGACGCCGACGTCGTTCGACTACCTGCTGACCCAGGCGGTCACCCGCATCTACCTCGACAACGTCGATCACATCCAGTCGTCGTGGGTGACCCAGGGCATGAAGATCGGCCAGGTGGCGCTGCACTTCGGCGCCGACGACCTCGGCTCGGTCATGCTCGAGGAGAACGTCGTCTCGGCCGCCGGCACCACCTACCGGGCCAGCGTCGAGGACTTCTGCCGGACGATCCGCGCCGCCGGCAAGCGCCCGGTGCAGCGCGACACCTACTACCGGCGCGTGCGCGATGAGTTCTGACGCGGGCCACCTGCTCTACATCTGGTCGCCGACGGGGTATCGCCTGGAGACGAAGCCGGGCCCGCCGCCGGCCCGCGGCACCATGGTCGACCTGCCCGAGGGCCGCTACGCGGTGCAGAAGGTCGGCGCGTCGCCGCTCCCGGAAGACCACAGGCCCTGCGCCTTCCTCGCCCCTGAACCCGGTCGAGCGTAGGGCCGCTCGCCGATGCTGCTCTCGATCACGGCGTCGATCGTCGACCGGGTCACGGCGGCGATCGGCGACAACGGCGCGTGGATGATCTTCCTGCTGATGACGCTCGAGTCGGCCTGCATCCCGGTGCCCAGCGAGGTCGTCCAGCTGTTCGCCGGCTACCTCGTGGGTCAGCATCAGCTGGGCCTGGTCGTCGCCATCCTGGCGGGCACCCTGGGCAACGTGCTGGGCTCGTGGATCGCCTGGTGGGTCGGCGTCCACGGCGGCCGGCCGTTCATCCTCCGCTACGGCCGCTACGTCCACGTCACCCCGAAGCGGATGGCGCTCGCCGACCGCTGGTTCGACCGCTACGGCAACCGGGTGGTGTTCTGGTCGCGGATGGTGCCCATCGTCCGCACCTTCATCTCGCTCCCGGCCGGCGTCGCCCGCATGCCGTTCGGCCGCTTCACGCTCTACACGTTCCTCGGCGCCCTCATCTGGTGCACCTTCCTCACCCTGGTCGGCGTCAAGGTCGGCGAGAACTGGGACACCTGGCACGAGCGCCTCGCCTACCTCGACTACGTGATGGCGGCGATCCTCGCCGCCGCGCTCGTCTGGCTCATCATCCGCATCCGCCGCGACCGGCTCCCCGCGGAGTAGATGCGGCGGCCGGCGACGTCCCGGCCGCCGCCTCCGTCTCGCATTCGGGGCGGCTACGCGAGCGGCTGGATCACGATGAAGGGCGGCCGGTCGACGAGGGAGAGGGCGACGCGGCCGGAGACGAGCTCGACGAGCTCGTGGCCGACGAGGTCGTAGCGCCAGCCGGTGCCTAGGGGATCGGCGTCGGCCGAGCCGAGCACGACGTTCTCCATGAAGCGCTCCAGCTCGGAGCGCGTCGCCACGAGCTCGGGGGCGATCCCGGCGTCCTGACACCGCACCTTCAGCAGCGTGCCGGCGAGACCGGAAGCCGCGTCGGCCCGGCGCTGCACGGCGGGCGGCGCGGCAGCCGCCTGCTCGATGGGACCCTCGGCGATCCCGGCCGCCACGGCCTCGAGCAGACCCTCGGCGTCGCGCGGCTTGATCGAGCCGTTCACGCCGCGGATCCGCCCGAGCTGTTCGGCGTTCGCCGGGCACACCCGGCTGATCTCGACGATCGACGGGTCCTTCAACACCCACGACACCGGCAGGTCGCGGCGCCGGGCCTCGCGCTCGCGCCAGGCAGCCACCGTCCGCAACACGCCGAGCTGCTTGGTCGAGAGCTTCCCGCGCCGCTGCACCTTCCGCCACGCCTCGTTGGGATCGGGGATCGCGTCGGCGCCCGACGGATAGCGGCGGGCCAGCTCGGCCTCGGCCCACGCGCGGCGGCCGCGTGCGTCGAGGCGCCGCTCGAGCTCGCGGGCCAGCGGCACGAGATGTCGCACGTCGTCCCCCGCGTACTGCACCTGCGACGGGCTCAGCGGCCGCCGCTTCCAGTCGGAGAAGGACTCGTGGTGGCCGACCGTGATCTGCAGGGCGTCGCGCAGCAGCCGCTCGAGGCTCGAGGACGCCGTCAGGCCGACGAACCCGGCCACGAGCTGCGTGTCGAAGACGCGTGTCGGCCGCGTGCCGTGATGGAGCCCGAACGCCAGCAGGTCGGCGGACGGCGCGTGCATGACGATCTCGACAGCCGGGTCACCGACCAGTGCCGCGATCGGGTCGAGCGAGGCGCCGGCGAGCGGATCGATGAGCACGATCTCGTCGCCGACCGCGATCTGCACGAGGCAGAGCTGGGGCGCGTACGTCCGCTCCCACATGAACTCGGTGTCGATCGCCACCGCGCCCTCGGCACGGGCACGCCCGGCGAGCGCCTCGACGTCGGCAGATCGTTCGAGCAGGCGGTCGGTCACGGCCCACCATGCTATCGGCCCGCGCGATCCCGAACTGCCGATCAGGCCGCGCGCGGCCGGGCGGCGGCGCGGCTCGTGTCGCGAACCGACTGTCCCTCCGCCGCGAGCACGCCCAGCAGGGCCTCGACGACCGCCGGGTCGAGCTGCGTGCCGGCTCCCTCGCGAAGCCGGCGCAGGGCCTCGCCGTGTCCGAGCGCCGCACGGTACGGCCGGTCGCTGGTCATGACGTCCCACGTGTCGCAGGCGAAGACGATACGTGACAGCAGCGGGATCTGCTCGCCCGCCAACCCGTCCGGGTAGCCCTTCCCGTCCCAGCGCTCGTGCGCCGACCGCACCGCCGCGGCCGCCGCCGCGAGGAACGGGATGCCGCGGAGGATCCTCTCGCCGATCACCGTGTGGTCCTGGACGAAGCGCCACTCGTCCGCCGTCAGCGGCCCGTCGCGGTTCAGGATCTCGTCCGGGATCGCGATCTTGCCGACATCGTGCAGCACGGCGGCGAACTGCAGGTTGCGCAGCTCGGTGGCGTCGAGGCCGAGCGCGCCGCCGACCGCCAGCGCCGTGCGCGCGGTCTCGCTGGCGTGCTCGTGCGTGTCGTGATGCTTGGCCTCGAGGGCGTTCGCGAGCGCGGTCACCGTCGACAGGTACGCCCGCTCGACCTCGCCGTGCAGCCGTGCGCGTCGCAGCACGCCGGAGGCGTGGGCGGCGAGCGTCTCCAGCGAGCCGAACACCGACGGGTCGGGAGAGGCCGCCTCGAGGAGCACCAGGATGCCCCCGGCGATGTCGCCGTCGGCCGTGATGGGCATGACGACGCACAGCCGGCCCCGGATCGCGCCGTGGTCGACGATCGGCAGCCCGAGCCGCGCCAGCAGGCCCGGCGCATCGACGAACACCTGCGGGCGTCCCGCGAGCAGCGAGGCGCGGGAGGCGACCTGTTCGAGGGGCAGCAGCGAGCGATCGTAGAGCGCACCGCCGCCCGCCGCCGCGAGGACGTCGCGCACGGTGCCGGGCGTGGCAGCCGCGATCCGCGCGGACTCGCCGTCGGTGACGAGGACGGCGGCGAACACGGCTTCGGCGACCGCCCGGGCACCTTCGGCCGTGCGGTGCAGCGCCACCGGCAACCCCGGTGCCGCCGAGGTCTCGTGCGCCGCCTGGGCCAGCAGCCGCTCCCGTCCCAGCGCCCGCGCGTGTTCGCGCCTCGCCTCGTGGGTGGCGAGGACGAGCGCGAGCGTCTGGCCCGCCTGGCCGAGCAGCGCCGCCTCGGTCTCGCCGAAGCACGAGCCGCCGACGCGGAACGCGACCACGGCGCCGAGTTCCCGGCCGCCGGCCGCGATCGGCGCCGACACGACCGACGTCACGCCCTGCGACCGCAGCGCCGGCTCGCTCAGCTCGGCGCTGGCGTAGTCGTTCACGAACATGTCGCGGCCTGCGAGCACGGCCGTCTCCACCAGCGGATCGCTGGCGATCGGCAGCTCGCGCGTGACGTTCGAGCGCGGCTCGATGCCGATCGCGTGGCGGAGGATGAGGTCGGCGTGCTCGCGATGGCGGATGCACACCCAGATGCCGTTGGCGCCGACCAGGTCGCGCGCGGCTGCGCACGCCGCCGGGCCGATGCGCTCGAAGACCGGCGGCGCATCCACCAACGCCGCCAGACGCGCGAGCGCGGCGTACCGGGTCTCGGTGACGCTCATTGCATCACTGTTATCGCCCTTTGCCCGTACCACTTGAGATGCAGTTGGCCAGGGCCGGTCGCGGGTCGGGGTATGCTGGACGATCGTGCGGGTGTGGGTCGACCTCACGAACGCGCCCCACGCGGTCACGCTCGCGCCGCTGGTGCGGGCGCTCGAACGCCGCGGGGACGAGGTCCTCACGACGGCGCGCGACTACGGCCAGACCGTGGAGCTGGCGCGACGGCTCGACCTCGACCCGGTGGTGGTCGGCCACCACGGCGGCCGCGGGCGCGCCGGCAAGGCTCGCGCGGCGGCGGGGCGGGTGGACGCCCTCAGGCGGTGGGCGGCAAGGGCCCGGCCGGACGCCGCCTTCGGCCACGGCTCGACCGAGCAACCCGTGGTGGCCCGCCTGCTCGGGATACCGGCGACGACCATGCTCGACTACGAGTGGGCATCGGTCCAGCACGGGCTGAACTGCCGCCTCACGCGGCGGACGCTGGCGCCGGAGGCGATCCCGGCGAGCCGCATGGCGCGCCTCGGCGCGCACGGCGCGAAGCTCGTCCGGTTCCCGGGCCTCAAGGAGGAGTACGCGCTGGCCGACCTCGAGCCGGACCCCGCCGTCGCCGACGGGTTCCGCGGCGGCCAGGCGCTGCTCGCCGTGCTGCGGCCACCACCGGAGCTGGCGCTCTACCACCGCGTCGAGAGCCCGCTCTTCGGGCAGGTGCTCGAGCGTCTGTCCGGCCATGGCGACGTCGTCACGGTGGTCCTGCCGCGGATCGCCGAGCAGGGGGCGCGGATCGCGGCGCTCGCACTCCCCAGGGTCGTCGTCCCGGAGACGCGCCGTCGACGGCCCGAGCCTGATCGCGTTCGCCGACGTCGTCGTCTCGGCGGGCGGCACCATGAACCGCGAGGCGGTCGTGCTCGGCACCCCGGTCTACACGACCTTCGCCGGGCGTCTCGGCGGCGTCGACGAGCAGCTCCTGGCAACCGGTCGCATGCGCCGCCTCGAGCGGGCGTCCGACGTGATCATCGAACCGCGCCCCGCACCGGCGGCGGCACGGGTACGGCGTGATCCGGCCTGGCTCGCCGCCGTGGCCGTGGATCTATAATCGTCGCTTATGGGCCTTCTCACCCGGCATCGCCTCCTCGATGTCGCGGTCGACGCGGTGCTGATCGCCGCCGCCTGGTACCTGGCGTTCTTCTTCCGCTTCAACGATCTGGTGGCGCCCTGGGCCGACCTCCGCAACCAGGGCGTGTGGCTGGCCGTACCGGTGAAGGTCGGGACGCTGATCGCGCTCGGGGTCTACGCGCGCTGGTGGCGGTACACGTCGCTGCGCGACGTGGTGGTGCTGGCGCGGGCGATCGTCATCGCCGAGGCCGTGGTCTACGCCGTGTTCTTCATCTGGCCGACGCCGGGCATCGCCCGCGGAGCCCTGACGCCGGTGCCGCGCGGCATCGTGGCGCTCGATCTGATCCTCACGGGGCTGTTCCTACTGACGGCGAGAGCCCTCACGCGCATGGCGTTCGAACGCGCGGCACCGTTCGCGATCGGCCGTGAGGTGCTCGTCATCGGCGCCGGCAATGCCGGCGAGCTGATCGTCCGCGAGATGGCGAAGCCGCGCTCGGGGTACACGCCGATCGGCATCCTCGACGACGACCCGAGCAAGCAGACGATGCGCCTCCACAACGTGAAGGTGATCGGCACGCTGGCGAGTCTGGAACGGGCGCTGGCCGTCAACCGGCCCGACGAGATCGTGATCGCGATGCCCTCCGCCGAGGGCCGGGTGCGCGGCGATGTCGTGCGCACCGCCCGCAGGCACGGCGTGTCCGTGCGGACGCTGCCGGGGCCGGAGGAGCTGCTGGCCGGCTCGATCGGGCTCGCCCAGCTGCGCGACGTCCGCGTCGAGGACCTGCTCGGCCGCCCGCCGGTACGGCTCGACCTGTCATCGATCGGCGACTACCTCAACGGCCGGAGCGTGATCGTGACGGGCGCCGGCGGTTCGATCGGCGCCGAGCTCGTGCGGCAGATCGCACGGCTCGGCCCCGCGCGGCTCGTGCTGGTGGACAACGGCGAGACGAGCCTCTTCGAGATCGGCCGCGAGCTCGCCGCCCGCGGCGTCGCGGGCGTCCACCAGGTGCTCGGCGACGTCAAGGACACCCGCCGCATGCGGGCGGTGTTCCACGAGCACCGGCCGCAGGTGGTGTTCCACGCCGCGGCCTACAAGCACGTGCCGATGATGGAGCTGAACCCGCTCGAGGCCGTGCGCAACAACACGCTCGCGACGCGCGACCTGGCCTCGCTGGCGGCCGAGTTCGGCGTGGCGCGATTCGTCCTCGATCTCGACCGACAAGGCCGTCAACCCGCAGACCGTGATGGGCGCGTCCAAGGCCCTCTGCGAGTGGGTCGTCGAGGCCGCGGCCCAGGCGGGAACCGAGACCCGGTTCATCGCGGTGCGGTTCGGCAACGTGCTCGCCTCGTCCGGATCCGTGATCCCGATCTTCCGCAGCCAGATCGAGGCCGGAGGGCCGGTGACGGTCACCGACGAGCGGATGACGCGCTTCTTCATGACGATCCCCGAGGCGGCCCAGCTGGTCGTCGAGGCCGGCGGAGCCGGGGAGTCGGGCGACATCTTCGTGCTGGACATGGGCGAGCCGGTGCGGATCATGGATCTGGCGCACCAGATGATCCGGCTGTCGGGCAAGGAGCCGGGTCGCGACATCGAGGTGCGCATCACGGGCATCCGGCCCGGCGAGAAGCTGTCCGAGGCCCTCTTCTCGGACGACGAGCAGGTCGAGGCGACACGTCACGAGAAGCTGCTCCGGGCGCGGCGCGCACCGATCGACGGCCGGTGGCTGTCCGAGCGCCTGGCCGCGCTCGAGCCGCTGGTCGCGGCCGGCGACGCCGATGGCCTGGTGCGCGCGGTCGACGCAACGGTGAGGGCGCCCGTGCGAGCGGACGCAGACTACGACCGTTCACCCGCGACGGGCGTCTAGATGGACACGCGGCAGCTCGCGGCCTTCTGCGCCGTGATCGACCGCGCCTCCTTCTCGCAGGCCGCCGAGCAGCTCGGCGTCACCCAGCCCGCCGTCTCGCTGGCCGTGCGGTCGCTGGAGCGCCGCCTGGGTGCGACCCTGATCGATCGCTCGGCGCGGCACGCCGAGCCGACCGACGCCGGGCGGTTGGTCTACCGCCACGCGCAGCGGATCCTGGCTGCCGAGGGCGAGTTGGTGCACGGGCTCGCCGCCAGCGAGGGCGAGCCGACCGGGCACCTCGTGCTGGCGGCGTCGGCCGGCCCCGGGGAGCGGTTCATGCCGGCTCTGCTGGTGGCATTCCGCGATCGGTACCCGGCGGTGACCGTCGCCCTCCGGGTCGATGCCGGCGATGCCGTCGTCGACCGGGTGCTCGACCGCCACGTCGAGATGGGCATCGTCGGCGTCGAGCGGCCGCACCGGTCGCTGGTCTACGAGCCGTTCCTGCGCGACGAGCTGGTCCTGTGCCTGCCGCCGGGTCATCAACAGGCCGGCCGGACGCTGTCGGCCGACGCGCTCCGGGCGCTGCCGCTGGTCGTCCAGCAGGAGGGCTCGGGGGTGCGGACGGTCGTCGAGCGGGAGCTCCGCAACATCGGTGTCCGCTCCCGCGACCTGAACGTGATCGCCGAGCTGGGCCTGTCCGAGTCGTGCAAGGCCGCCGTGCTGGACGGGGTCGGTGCTGCCTTCATCAGCCGCGGGGCGGTGGAGCGGGAGCTCGCGGACGGGTCGATCGCGGCCGCCACCGTCGAGGGCTTCCGCACCGAGCGCACGATCTACGCCGTACGGCTCTCCAGCCGGCCACCGAGCCGGCTCGGCCAGGCGTTCCTGGCGTTCGCCCGCGAGCAGCTGGGCGATCGCGCCCTCGGCGCGACCGAGCCGTCGGTCGGACCGGTGCGAGGCGGCCGCGTCGGCTGATGCTTTAGCTCACCGGAGGGCCTGCCGATGAAACCCCCCGGATGCTTCCGAACGAAGAGAGAGTGACGCCTCGTGGCTACCTGCACGGCGAACTCGGGCGACTGATCGCCCGGCTCGCCGACAGCCACGACGCCGAGCGGCGCACCGACCTCGCCGACGAGGCCTACGACGTCATCAGCGTCCTCGAGCGCCTCGACGGCGCCGAGCACGTGCGGCACCCCCGGGGGCTGCGCGTCATCGACGGCGGCGGTTGACCCCACGCGCCCCGGCGCCAATCGGGGATACTCCGGCCATGTCCGGCCCGAGCGACGACCAGATCGCCCGCTACCAGCGCGACGGCTTTCTCGTCGTCGAGCGCTTCATCGACGATGACGAGCTCGCCGCGGTGCGCGAGCGCTTTCACGCCTGCTTCCAGCACGAGTGGGAGACGGGCCTCGCCCCGGACGAGGTGAACTACGACCCGCAGACCACGCCGCCCGACAAGACGCGGCAGCTGTGCAACGTCTGGAAGGCCGACCGGGTGCTCGCGGCGACCACGCTCTCCGAGCGCAACGGCATGTGGGGTGCGCGGCTGGCACGGGCGCCCGGCATGCGGCTGATCCAGGACAACATGATCTGGAAGCCGCCGGGCGGCAAGGCCCTCCTGGCCCATCAGGATGCGGCCTACGAGACCTTCCTCGAGCCGGCCAACATGACGACGTGCTGGATCGCTCTGGACGACACGCACGCCGACACCGGCACGATCTACTACGCGCGCGGCTCGAACCACTGGCCGCGCCAGCCTCGCCGGCGGCCAGTTCCACGCTCCCGACGACTGGACCGGCTACCTGCGCGAGGTGTGCCCGGCGACGCCTGACGAGCGCCATCGACTGGGTGCCGATCGAGGTTCCCGCAGGGGGCGCCGCGTTCCACGACGGCTGGTGCTGGCACGGCTCGCCGCCGAACGAGCGCATGGATCGCGAACGACGGTCGATCATCAGCCACATGATCTCCACCGACACGCGCTGGCACCTGACCGGCCGGCACCCGCTCTACAGCCGCTACATGCGCCCCGGGGAGCTCGACCTGGACGAGGCGTTCTTCCCGATCCTCTGGCGCGAGGACGGCTACCGCACGCCGTACATCGACCGCGACTTCGCGGCCGCGGCACCCATTCGCTAGGATCCTGCCTCGATGGCCCACGGTCATGCCCACGACGCGCATGCCGGCGAGCCGGAGGCCGACGCCCCCGCCCTCGCCAGCATCGGCTTCGCGCTCGGCATCGTCGCGATCATCCTGGTGGTCACGATCAAGCTGTCGCCGGTCGGGTTCATGCTGGCCCTGGTCGGCATCGTCTGCTGCGTGCTCGGCATCATCCAGGGCGCGATGACCGGCGGGTTCATCAAGGGCGCCGTCGCCGGCCTGTTCTGCAACGGGGTCTCGATCGTGATGTGGGTGCTCCTGAGCGGATCCATCACCAGCATCGCCGGCGGTCGCGACGCCTGGCCGAGCTGGATCTTCTTCTGATTCCCGGGACATGACGGCGCCCGCGATCGCGGTCCGAGGGGTGAGCAAGCGCTTCGGGACGGTCGAGGCGCTCGTCGATGTGACCGTCGACGTCGACGAGGTGGCGACGGGCCTGCTGGGCGCCAACGGCGCCGGCAAGACCACCCTCATGCGTGCGCTGCTCGGGCTCGTCCGGCCCGACGCGGGCGAGCTCTCGGTGCTCGGCCTCGATGCCAGGCGGGATCCCGATGCCGTGCGGCGCAGGATCGGCTACATGCCCGAGCACGAGTGCCTGCCCCGCGAGGTGACGGCCGCCGACCTCGTCGTGCACCTCGCCGAGCTCCGCGGGCTGCCGCGCCGGGAGGCGGTGCTGCGCGCCTCGGAGGTGCTGTTCCAGGTCGGGCTCGAGGAGGAGCGCTCGCGGTCGATCGGCACGTTCTCGACCGGCATGCGCCAGCGGGTCAAGCTCGCCCAGGCGCTCGTCCACGGCCCGGAGCTGGTGGTGCTCGACGAGCCCACGAACGGTCTCGACCCGGCAGGCCGCGAGGAGATGCTCGCGCTGGTGCGCCGGCTCTCCCGCGACCTCGGCATTCGCGTGCTGCTCTCGACGCACCTGCTCGAGGACGTCACCCGGACCTGCGACGCGGTCGTCCTCCTCCGCGACGGCAGGCTCGCTGCCTCGGGGCGCATCGACGACCTCGTGCGAGGCGACGCCACGCGCGTGCGGGTGCGCGTCTCCGGCGACCAGGCGGCCTTCCTCGCCGGACTCGAGCGCCGCGGGGTCGTCGCCGTCGCCGAGGGCGACGCCTTCCTCGTCGACGCGGCACTCGACCACATCCGCGACGCGGCCGCCGACGCCGGTGTGGCCCTGCGCGAGCTCGTCCCCGGCGGCCAGACCATCGAAGACGCGCTTGTCGGGGTCCTGGAGGCCTGAGGCCTGATGGGCGCCCGCGTCGAGGATGTGCGGTACCGCGGCTACCACGGCGAGCGCCGGGGGCAGTTCGCCGGGGTCGTCGCCATGGCGCGGTTCAGCGCGCTGCGCGCCCTCGGGGCCGGGCGGTCGTGGCGCGCCAAGGTGATCCCGGTCGGGCTCACGCTGGCTGCCTTCGGCCCGGCCTTCGTGATCCTCGGCGTGCGCGCGCTGTTCGCCGACCGGGTGCGGGCCGACCTCTCCACGCTGCTGCCCTATCGCGGCTACTACAGCGGCATCTCGATGGTGATCGTCGTGTTCGCGGCCATCGTCACGCCCGAGCTGGTGTGCCCCGACCGCCGTGACCGGGTGCTCGACCTCTACTACGGCACCGCCATCGCGCCCCGCCGGTACCTGGCCGCGAAGTACCTGGCCGCGCTGATCCCGCTGGGCCTCGTGACGCTGCTGCCGGTGCTCTTCCTCTACTTCGGCAACGTGCTGTTCGCGGCCCACCCGCTCGGCTACCTGCAGGATCACTTCCGCGATCTCGGGCGGATCCTCGTGGCCGGGGTGATGATCGCCGTGTTCTACGCCTCGATCGGCCTCGCGATCTCGTCGCTGACCTCGCGCCGCGCCTTCGCCATGGGCGGCCTGGCGGGCCTGCTGGTGCTGTCCTCGGCCATGTCGGCCGTGCTGACGGAGGGCCTCGGGTTGTCGCGGCTCGCGGAGATGGCGGCCCTCCCGGCGATCCCGGTGCTGGTCGTGCAGCACCTGTTCCCGAGCGACCAGCATTTCGACGGGCCGTCCGGCCTCGCATGGCTGTGCGCCTACCTGGCGGTCGTGGTGCCGTCGCTCGTCGTGCTGTTGCGGCGGTACCGGTGAGCGTCGTCTTCACGGGCGTCTCGAAGTGGTACGGCGACGTCGTCGCCGTGGCCGACGTGTCGTTCGAGGTCGGGCCGGGCGTGACCGGGCTGCTCGGCCACAACGGCGCCGGCAAGACCACGGCGCTCCGGCTCGCGGCCGGCCTCGCGCCGCCCAGCAGGGGCGAGGTGCGGATCAACGGCGCCGACCTGCGGGCCGATCACACCGCCTACGCCGGCGTGGGCATCGTGCCTGCCGACGACGAGCTCTGGCCGTTTCTGACCGCGCGACAGCTGATCACCGCCATGGCGCGGTTGCGTCGCGTTCCCGATGCCGACGCCGCCACCGAGGCCGTCATCGAGCGCGTCGGCATCGGCGAGTTCGCCGATCGCAAGGTCGGCGGGTTCTCGAAGGGCATGCGCCAGGCCGTGAAGCTTGCCCAGGCTCTCGTGCACGATCCCGCCGTGCTGCTGCTCGACGAGCCGCTGAACGGACTCGATCCCGCGCGGCGGCGAGACGTCGTCAACCTGATCCGCGAGCTCGGTGACGAGGGTCGCTCCGTGATCGTGAGCTCGCACGTGCTGCACGAGGTCGAGCGGATGGCGCCGCGCGTGGTCGTACTCGTGAACGGCAGGCTGGTGGCCGAGGGCGAGACGACCGCGATCCGCGCGCTGATCGCCGACCGGCCGCGGGCGCTCCGCCTCGACGCCGGTGCGGGCACGCGGTCGCTGTCGGAGCGCCTGCTGGGTGCGGGCCTCATCGACTCGGTGCGGCTCGAGGAGGGCCACGCGCTGGTCGAGACGTCCGATCCGGAGACGCTGGGGCGCCAGCTCCCGGTGATCGCCCGCGACCACGGCCTCACGCTGGCCCGCGTCGAACCCATCGGCGACGACCTCGAGAGCGTCTACGCCTACCTGCACGCCCGGGCCAGGGGGGCGGCGCGATGATGGTGCTGATCCCGATCTTCCTCCGCGGCGTGCTGTCGCGGCGACGGACGATCGTGGTCATCCTGCTGGCCCTGGTGCCGGCGGCGATCGCGGTGGTCGAGGGCATCACGGATGCCGCGCCCGACCCGCACCGCTTCACGGCCCGGATCGTCCTGCGCGGCCTGCTGACGGTCGTGGTGCCGTTCGTGAGCGTGATCCTCGCCGCCAGCGTGCTGGCCGAGGAGCGGGAGGATGCGACCATCGTCTACCTCACGACCGCGCCCCGCCGCCGCCTCGAGATCGTGGTGGCGGCCGTCGCCGCAGCCTGGCTCTTCGGCGTCGCCGTGCTCGTGCCGGCCGCGCTCGTGATCGTGATCGCGCCCGGGGCGTCGACGGGTGCCGGCGCCGCCTGGGTGGCGCTGGCGACGGCGCTCGAATGCGGCGCCTACTGCGTCGTGTTCGTGTGGCTGTCGCTCCGGACCCGGCGCCCGGTGGTGATCGGCATCCTCTACGTGCTGATCTGGGAGTTCGTGATCGCCGGCTTCGCGCCCTCCGCGGCGCGCTTCTCGATCGCCGCCTACGCACGGGTGCTCGCCGCGCACGGCCTCGACCTGTTCGGCCGCGACCGCATCTCGGTGCCGACCATCGGCTATCCGGCGGCACTGCTCGCCCTGATCGTCGTGATCGTGGCCGGCTGCGCCATCGGCGCTCGCCGCCTGCGCCACGCCGAACTCCCCTGAGGGCAGGCTCCACTAACGACCGCCACCTTCGGTGCCGATATGGGTGCAGGCGAGGCACTACGAGCACAAGGGGAGTACGGCTGATGGAGAACCTGGCGCTGATGGATCTGGTGGACGAGGTCCGCGACCTCCCGCTGACCGTCTCGGCGGTCCTCTCCCAGGTCATCGCAGAGTGCGACAACGCCGATGCCTCGGTCTCCAGCCTGTCCCGCATCATGGCCGGCGACCAGGCGCTCGCGGCGATGGTGCTGAAGCTGGCCAACTCCGCCTACTACGGCTACGCCCGCAAGATCGAGTCGCTGCCGGACGCGGTCGTCCTGCTGGGCTTCGCCTCCGTCAAGAACCTCGCCATCACCGCGTCCATCACCCGCCTCCTGGCGGCCGATCGCGACGAGTTCGCCGACACCCGCTCGGCGCTCTTCGACCACTCGCTGGCGGCGGGCGTCGGCGCGCGGATCCTCGGCCGCACCCGGCGCATCTCGGGCGAGAAGGCGTTCGTGGCCGGGCTCCTGCACGACCTCGGCCTGATCGTGCTGGTGTGCTACCGCAAGGCGGAGTTCGCCGAGATCATGCACGTCGCCAACGAGCGCCAGTGCGAGCTCCACGAGGTCGAGATGGACGTCATCGGATTCGAGCATGCCGAGCTGGGCTCGCTGGTCGCCGCCGAGTGGAAGTTCCCGCCCGCCCTGTGCGAGGCGCTGCGCTACCACCACGATCCCGACTCCGCCGTGGTCGACCCGACGCTCGCCAAGGCGGTGCACTGCGCCGACTGGATCGCGAAGCACATCGGCATCGGCTTCGAGCAGCCCGGCCGGCCCGAGTGGCCGAACCCGGCCGCCGCCGCGGAGTTCGACATCGATGAGCACACGCTCGGCAACCTCGAGGCCGAGGTCCGCGCCGAGTACCTCGACGGCGAGTCGCTGAAGGCTGCCTGACACGATACGCGTGTGCGTATCGTGCTCGTCGACCCTCGCGGAGACTCACGTCCCTACGACGACGCGCTGGCAGAGGCGCTCGCGGCTCGCGGCCACGACGTCGAACTGGTCACGTCGCACTTCCGGTTCGGTGCGCTGCCGCCCGTCTCGGGGTTCCGCGTCCGGGTCGGCTTCTACCGCATCGCCGACCGGCTGCCCTCGAGGCTCCGCCGCCTCGCCCGAGGCGTCGAGCACACGCTCGACCTCGCGCTGCTCATCGGCCGCCTGAGCCGGCACCCACCGGCGGTGGTGCACGTCCAGTGGCTGCCGCTGCGATCCGTCGATCGCCGGCTCTGGCGTCTCTACCGGGGCCGCACCGTGTTCACGGCGCACAACGCGATCGACAAGCCGGGGGTCGCGGGCGTGGACGCCGCCACCGCGGGCACGTTCGACGCGGTCGTCGTGCATTCGTCCGCCGGGGCCGCGGCGCTGGCCGGTCGCGGGCGGGTGATGCGGATCCCGCACGCGGCGCTCGCAACCTACGCGCGCGTCGTCCCCAGCCCGCCGGCCGGGGTTCCCGACGGCGTGCCGGTGGCCGCCTTCGTCGGCACGATCCGTCCCTACAAGGGGCTCGACGTGCTGCTCGGCGCGTGGCCGGAGGTGCGCCGCAGGGTGCCCGGGGCCGTGCTGCTCGTCTGCGGTCGCCCGTTCGGCGACGAGGGGGTGGCGGCGCGCGCCGCCAACACCGCGGGTGTCGTGGCCGAGCTCGGGTATGCCTCGCCGGCCGTGTTCGCCGGCGCCATCGAGCGAGCCACCTGCGTGGTGCTCCCCTACCGGGGCATCGACAGCTCGGGCGTGCTGCTGGCGGCGATCGGCCTGGGGACGCCGGCCGTCGTCACCGACGTCGGGGGCCTGCGCGAGGTGATCGAGGAGTCCGGCGCCGGCATCGTCGTCCCGCCTGGCGACCATCTGGCGCTCGCGGAGGCGATCGCCGAGGTGCTCGGCGATCCGTCCCGGCGCGCGGCCATGGCCGACGCGGCGCTCGCCGCTGCCGCAGGCCCGCTGTCGTTCGCGCGGGCGGCGGAGCTTCACGAGCAGCTCTACGCGAGCTTGGCGCCCTGATCGCCGCCCAGGTCGGCGTTCGCCCCACCCGCACCGAAGAGGCCCTCCTGGCGCAGGACGACGCCCGGCGTCCGCGCCAGGATCTCCAGGTCGAGCAGGAGCGACCAGTGCTCGACGTACCAGACGTCGAGCTCGATCCGCTCCTCCCAGCTGAGCGCGTTGCGACCGTTCACCTGAGCCCAGCCGGTCAGCCCCGGCCGCACGGCCAGGCGGCGGCGCTGGTGCTGCGTGTAGCGCGATGCCTGCTCGACCAGGCCGGGTCGCGGCCCGACCAGGCTCATCTCGCCCCGGGCCACGTTCACGAGCTGCGGGAGCTCGTCGAGCGACCAGTCGCGCAGCCGGCGGCCGATCCGCGTGATGCGCGAGTCGCCGACGGCGACGTTGAGGCCGAGTCCGAGCTTCTCGGCGTCGACCACCATCGTCCGGAACTTGAGGAGGTCGAACGGCACCCCGTCGAGGCCGGCGCGGGACTGGTGGTACAGGACGGGGCCGCCGTCCTCGCGCCGGATCAGCAGGCCGATCGCGCCGAGCACGGGCGAGAGCACCACGAGGGCGGCCGCGGCGATCAACCGGTCGGCGGCCTGCTTGACAGCGCGCTCCATCGACTACATGGTGACACCTCGTGTTCACGATCCTCGTCACGAGCGCCGGCCGGCGCGGCGCGCTCGTCGAGCTCCTGCGGCGCTCGCTCGCCGAGGCGGGCACGCCCGGCCGCGTGCTCGCGGCCGACGCGTCGCAGCTGTCAGCGGCCTATCACCTGGCCGACGCGGGGTTCCTCGTGCCGCCGCACGCCGACCCCGGCTACGTCGACACGCTGCTCGAGCTCTGCGCCCGCGAGGACGTCCGGCTGGTGATCCCGACCCACGACGGCGAGCTGCCGCTGCTCGCGGCGGCGCGGGATCGCTTCACCGCCGCCGGGGTCACCGTCTCGGTGTCGGCGCCCGAGACCGTGGCGATCGGGCGCGACAAGGCCCAGACGCACGCGTTCTGCCTCCAGCACGGGTTCCCCACGGTGCGCCAGGCGGCCCGCGAGGTCGTGCTGGCCCAGACCGATGCCTGGCGGTGGCCGTTGATCGCCAAGCCGCGTGAGGGTTCGGCTTCCATCGGCGTGCAGCTGGTCGACACGCCGGACGACCTCGAGCGGCTCGATCGGGCGGACATCGTCGTCCAGGAGATCGCCGCCGGCGACGAGCACACCGTCGACGTCCTCGTGCTCCGCGACGGACGGGTCGTGTGCCCGGTACCGCGGCGCCGGATCGAGGTGCGGGCCGGCGAGGTGTCGAAGGGCGTCACCGTCCGCGACGCCGGCCTGCAGGAGCTCGTCGCCCAGATCGCCGGGGCGCTGCCCGGCGCGTACGGGGTGCTCAACGTCCAGGTGTTCGTCAGCGACGACGGCTACCGCGTGGTCGAGATCAACGCGCGCTACGGCGGCGGCTTCCCGCTCGCGTTCGAGGCCGGCGCGCACTATCCGACCTGGCAGATCCAGGAGGTGCTGGGCGAGACGCCGGCCGTGTCCGAGGACTGGCGCGACCGGCTCCTGATGCTGCGCTACGACGAGGCGGTCTTCGTCACGCAGTCGATGAAGAGCCCGGCCAGCTGATCGCGGTCGAACCGGTCGCGGGCGAGGCGGGCGGATGCCGCTCGAGCCTGTGCCAGCCGCGCCGGGTCGGCCAGGAGCGCTGCGAGCTCGCGGGCGGCGCCGATCGGGTCGCCCGGATCGAGCCAGACGCCGGCGCCCGTCTCCTCGAGCAGCGCGCGGTGCCAGCCGCCGTAGTTGATCGCGATCGGTCGTCCGGCGGCCAGCGCATCGAAGAACTTGTTGGCCGAGTTGACCTGCATCTCGGGCACCGGCGCAAACAGCGAGGTCGCGACCGTCGCGGCCGAGAAGACGCCCGCGATCTCGCGCTTCGGGAGTGCGTCGTGCACGGTGAAGGAGGCGAGGCCGGCGGCCCGGCGCTCGAGCTCGCCCTGCCCGTGGCCCGCGCCGACGACGAGGAACCGGACGCCGGGATCGATCGTGGCCATGGCCCGGGCCACGTCGGCGAGGTAGGCCACGTCGTTCAGCCGGCCGATCGCGCCGGTGTAGACCACGAGCGGCGCGTCCGCCGGGATGCCGAGCCGTTGCCGGGTCTCGACCCCGGTGCTCTCCGGGACGTCGAACAGGTCGAGGTCGCAGGCGTTCGGGATGACCGTGATGCGGTGCCGGGGAATGCCCCGTGCGGCCACGCCGTCGGCCATACCGGGCGACAGCGCGACGACGTGCCCGGCGCCGTGGTAGGCGGCCCACTCGAGGCCGCGCGCCGCGGCCCGAAGCAGAGGGTTCTTCAGCGCGCCCAGGGCGATCGGCATCGCCGGCCACAGGTCGCGCACCTCGAACACCAGCGGCGTGCGGCGCCCGAAACGCGCCGCCAGACCGGGGATCGCGATCGTGAGCGGCGTGGAGGTGGCGATCACGACGTCGGCCGGCCGGCGCAGTGCCTGCCAGGCCGAGGCCGCGGCGAAGCGGGCGAAGCTCACCAGGCGCCGCCCCACGTCCATCTCGTTGCGGTACGGCACCGGCAGGATCACCAGCTCGATGCCCTCGACGACGGCATGGCGCTGGCCGACCAGGTGGTCCGGCAGCTGCGCATCCGAGGTGATCACCGTCACCGCGTGGCCGGCCTCGACCAGGCGGCGCGCGAACTCGAAGGAGCGGGTGCCGGTCGTTCCCTCTCGGGTCGCGAAGTACTGGTGGAGGTAGGTGACCCTCACGCTCCGCGGGCCATCTCGGCCTGCACCTTCGCGTCCTTTGCTCGCACGGCATCGGCCAGGCGCTCCTGGAACGCCACCACGCGCTCGCGCATCGCCGGGTCGCCGACGCCGAGGATGCGGGCCGCGAGCAGCCCGGCGTTGCGGGCTCCACCGACCGCGACCGTCGCCACCGGCACGCCGGCCGGCATCTGCGCGATCGCCAGCAGCGCGTCGAGTCCGCCGAGCGGGGTCGCGTCGATCGGCACGCCGATCACCGGCAGCGGCGTGACGGCGGCCACGACGCCCGGCAGGTGGGCCGCGCCGCCCGCGCCGGCGATCAGCACCCGCAGACCGCGGTCGCCGGCGCTCCGCGCCCACGCGATGGTGTCGTCCGGGGTGCGGTGGGCCGAGAGGGCGCGAACCTCGCACGGCACCTCGAACTCGGCCAGCGCCTCGGCGGCCAGCCGCATCACGGCGAGGTCGGAATCGCTGCCCATGACGATGCCGACGAGGGGGCCAGGAGCGTTCACGGCCGTCACGATACCTCCAGGTTGATGATGTCGAGCAGGGTGCGCGTCGGCTTGCCCGGGAACAGGACCTGCACCCGGTAGCGCCCCGCCGGCGCGAGCTGGCCGGCATCGGTCCGGCCGTCCCACACCAGCGCGATCGGCTGGTCGGTCGCGACGTCCTTCGCGAGCTCCCGGACGGGCGCGAGGCTCCCGGCCTTCACGACCCGCACGGACACGGTCGGCGAGCCCGCCACCGTCACCGAGAAGGCCGCCGTGGCCCGCGGGCAGTCGCAGGCCGGCGTGAAGCTCGTGGCCCGCGTGAAGTCGGTCGCGACGATCGCCGGCGGCACCGACTTGCCGGCCTGCGCCACCGCGAACCCGATCGCCGACCCCGCCAGCAGGCCCACCACGAGCAGCACCCCGATCCTCCG
Organism: uncultured Actinomycetes bacterium; assembly: GCA_963779685.1. Taxonomy (GTDB): domain Bacteria; phylum Actinomycetota; class Thermoleophilia; order Gaiellales; family F1-60-MAGs149; genus CAVZZG01. The sequence goes on along the minus strand of CAVZZG010000002.1, from coordinate 34,359 downwards.
TTGCAGCCGCGCCATGGCGCCGCGCAGTGTACGGCGAGTCGATCGTCCGGAGCGCCGTCGTGGGCGGGCCGGCTCAGCCCGGTTCGGGGCCGGCGGGCGGGTGCAGGGTGCGGGCGGCGTCGCGGAGGCCGCGGAGGATGGCGAGGGCCTCGGGCCAGTGGGCGGTCGGGATGATGATGTGATCGCGGGTGGTGGCGCCGATGGGGACGACGGGAATGCCGCGCTCCGCGAAGGCGCCGGTGATGGTGGAGATGAACCCGGTCAGCTCGGGGTGGAGGACGGCGGCGAGGACGATGACGCGCAGAGGACCGGTGCGGACGGCGGGCTCGGGGAGCTCGTCGGCGATGGTCTCGCGGACGAGGAAGGTCGTCTCGAAGGGGTCGTCGATGCGGACGGCGAACGCCTCGGCGGTGAGGCTGGGTGGGCTGGCGGGCGCCGCACCCCGCTCGTAGCCCAGGAGCGCGAACTCGCCGTCGACGAGCATCGCCTCGATGTCCGCCAGGGCCTGGGTCAGGTCCGATTCCCCCATAGCGGGGAGCATCGTACGTCGTCCGGGGGATCTGTTCGGACGGAGTGGCGGCCGATGTCACCCGTGGGAATCTCCCCCCGGGCAAGTGAGGTGGACATGGCGAAGGGCATCGATCGGCTACTGCTGGGCAGTGCGTTCGTTTTCGGCGGGCTCCTCCACCAAAAGGTGGGGCAGGTGGGGGCTCGCGTCGGGAGCATCGAACAGGCTGTCCAGGATCAGGCCGAGCACCAGGCACAGCCGGCTCCCGCCGGCATGCCGCTCCCGACCGGATACGGGCTGCAGGTCCGCGGGCCGGCGGGCGAGGACATCCTCATCCCGGTGTGCCTGCCACCGGGCTTCGAGCTCGACTCGATGGTACTGCGGCCGGCGTTCCTGCCGGACGAGCATCGGCGCCCGGCGCCCGTGAACATGGCGCCTGCTGCGGCACCGGCACCGGCACCCGCTGCGATGCCGCTGCCGACGGTGGCCCCGGCTCCGACCCGCGACCGCCTGGTCGAGGCGCTGCAACTCGTGTACTCCGAGACCCCGAACTACGGCACCCAGACGGAGGGCGTGCACACCACGTCGCGTCCGCTCGTCGAGGCCATCGAGCGCCTCGATCGCGACCTCTCGGTGCTCTGATCTACGCCGGCAGCCGGCGCCGCTTCGGTGGCGCCGGCAACTGCGGCACGCGGCCGCAGACGACCTCCCGGGCGGCCTGGAGCATGGCGTCCGCGAAGTCGTCTCCATAGCTTGCGGCCAGCACGTTCGCCGCGCCGGCGAAATCCGGGGCCCGGCCGGCGGTGTTGTGGGCGTCCGACGCGACCAGGTGCACGGTCCCGCGCTCGATCAGCGCGAAGCTCGTCTGCTGCGCCGACTCTCCGAGCCGGCCGGAGATCGAGGCCGCCGTCAGCTGGCCGACAGCGCCGGCGGCCGCGGCCTCGGCCATTCGGTCGGGATCCTGCTGCACGGCGTACGCCCGTTCCGGATGCGCCACGATCGGCAGGTAGCCCCGCTCGCGCAGGGCCCGGCAGGTCGGAGCGAGCCCGCTCGGCCAGGCGCCGCCCCACGGAAACTCGATCAGGAGCGCTCGCTCGCCGAGCGCGAACCGGTCGAGGTCGGCGTCCGACCACGCGGCGGCGTACTCGAGGTCGATCTCACCGCCCGGCTCGATGCCGATGGCGATGCCCGCGCTCGCCGCCGCCGGCCGCAGCATCGAGAGCCGCGCGTCCCGCAGCTGCACCGAGGTGGTGAACCCCATCGGCTGCACGTGCGGCGTCGCCCACACGGTCTCGACCCCGTCGGCCTCCAGCGCCTGCAGCAGGGCCAGGCTGCCGGCGAGATCGCGGGGCCCATCGTCCACCCCGGGCAGGACATGCGCGTGCAGGTCGAGGTAGCCGGCCACGTGAGCATTCTCCGCTACCGGGCGAGCCGGCCCACCCAGGCGACGGCCGGGTAGGCGGCGATCAACGCGGCCGCGCCGAGGAGCGACACGTCGAGTGCGCTGCCTGCGACGGCCAGCACGCCACCCACCGCCATCGCCGCGCCCATCTGGAGCCAGCGGTACGGAATGTGGTAGACGCGCTGGGCCAGCAGCGCCATGCCCACCGCGAGCACGGCGTTGGCAGCCAGCGTGGCGTAGGCGCTGCCGCGGATGCCCCAGGCCGGGATCAGCGCGATGTTGAGCGCGACGTTCAGCACCGCCGCCACCGCCGGCACCAGCCAGAACCGGCGGGTATCGCCACCGCGGGCGGCGCCGATGGTGATCACGAGGTAGGCGACCATGAACGCGCCGCCGAACGCCAGCGGCCCGACCGCGACGGCCGCATCGGCGTACTCGGGTTGGGTGAGCCAGCGGACGAGCCACGGCGCCAGCAGGGCCAGCCCGGTCGCGAGCCAGCTGCACACGACGACGACGTAGGCGACCCCGCGCGCGATCGTGCGCCGCGCCTGGGCGTCGTCCTCGATCCCGAACGCGAACGCCGGCCAGGCGAACGAGAACATGGTCTGCACCAGCACCAGTGCGCTCGCGATCTTCGCGGCCACGGCGTACAGGCCGACCGAATGCTGGTCGGTCATCTGCCCGAGCACGAAGCGGTCGGACAGGTCGACGACCCAGGTCAGCACGGCCGCGGGCACGAGCGGCATGCCGAACCGGTTCATCCGCCGCGCCAGCGGCAGGTCGAACTGCGGTCGCAGCTCGGCGCGCCGGGCCCAGATCATCCCGAGCGCGGCCGCGAGCGTTCCCACGCCGTTGCCCAGGATCGCCCCCAGGGGCCCCCAGCCGAGGCTGACGACGAACGTGAGCGTCGCGACGATGGTGATCGCGAGGTTCGCGAACACCGCGTTCATGAACGCGGTCGATCGCTCCTCGACCCTGTACACGGCCCCGATCTGCTCGTACAGGAGCCACGCCCACAGCGTCAGCGCGGTGGCCCGCACGAGGTCGGCGTCGCCGGCACTGCCGAACAGCACCGTCGAGATCGGTTCGGCCAGCGCCAGCACCAGCGCCGCCCCGGCAGTCGCGCTGGCCGCGGTGAACCAGAACGCCGTGCGCACCACGCCGGCGCGGTCGTCCTCGTACGCGAACCGGTAGAACGCTGCGCCGATCCCGGCGCGCAGCAGCGGTACCGCGAGCGCCTGCAGCGCGGCCATCGTCTCGATCCGGCCGTAGTCGCTCGGCGTCAGGTACCGCGCGTACAGCGGCAGCAGCAGGACGCTGGCGACCCGGGTGACGAGCCCGGCGATCCCGTAGACCGCCGAGTGCCGGAAGAGCCGCTGGATCGCCACGCGTGCGTCTAACCGAGCAGCGCCCGGAGCGCGGCCTCGAGCTCGGGATGCTGGAACCGGTACTCGAGCGCCTTCGCGCGGTCCGGGAGCACCCGGCGCGAGCCCAGCAGCTCGCTCTCGAATCCCCCCAGCAGCAGCCGCAGCGCGAACGCGGGCGCCGGCAGGAACGACGGCCGGTGCAGCAGCCGGCCGAACGTGCTCGCAAGATCCCGCTGCCGCACCGGCTCCGGCGCGGTCGCGTTCACCGCCCCGGCGTAGGCGGGGTTGTCGATCGCCGCCGTCACCAGGCCGACCACGTCGTCGATGTGAATCCACGACCACCACTGGCGACCCGACCCCATGGGCCCGAGCACGCCGAGCTTCGCCGGCCGCGCGAGGCGCCGGAAGGCCTCGGCATCGGGCGCGAGGATGATCCCGAAGCGCATCTGCACGCCGCGAACGCCGGCCTCCCCGACCCGTTGCGCCTCGTGCTCCCACGCCGTGCAGACCTCGGGCAGGAACCCGCTGCCGCTCGCCGATGCCTCCGTCAGCACCTCGTCGCCGCGGTCGCCGTAGAACCCGATCGCGCTGGCCGACACCAGCACCGCCGGCCGGCGCTCGAGCTGTCGGATCGCGTCCACCAGGCGTCTCGTGCCGTCGCGGCGGCTCGCGAGGATGGCCTCGCGGCCCTGCGCCGACCAGCGCTGGGCGACCGGCGCTCCGGCCAGATGCACGACTGCATCCGCGCCCTCGAGCACGGCCGGGTCGACCTGCGGTGCCCGCAGCGACAGGGCTCGGACGGTATCGCCGCGTCCCTCGAGAGCGGCCCGGAGATGACCGCCCACGAGGCCGTTGGCGCCGGTGATCACGACGATGGCCATGCCGGAAGTGTGCACCCCCGTGGCGGTCAGGCGAGCGGGGCGCGCGCCGGCTCGCCCGCCTGCACCCACCGGTGCACGCGCCCGAGGCCGTCCGGAAGCAGGACCCGGGGCTGGAAGCCCAGGTCGCGGGCGGCCGCGGTACCGTCGAGGGCGCTGGCGTCCAGCTCGCCGGCGCGGGCGGGCAGGAACTCGGGCTCGATGCGCCGATCCCAGCGCCGCCGAGAACGCGGCGATGAGGTCGAGGACGCTCGTCTCGATCCCGGTGCCGATGTTCCAGCAGCCGGGCTGGCCGGCCTCGCCGGCGCGCCGGAAGGCGTCGACGACGTCGCCGGCATACACGTAGTCGCGGGTCTGCGTCCCGTCCCCGAACACCAGCGGCCGCTCGCCGCGGATGATGCGGGCGGCGAAGATCGACACGACGCCGGCCTCGCCGGCCGGATCCTGCCGCGGCCCGTAGACGTTGCCGAGCCGCAGGATGCAGTGGCGCGTGCCGTGGAGGCGGTTGTAGAGCCGGATGTACTCCTCGCCGCATAGCTTGGCGGTGCCGTACGGCGCCTCCGGGCGGGTCGGTGCCGTCTCCGGGGTCGGCCGGTGCTCGGTGGCGCCGTAGATCGCGCCGCCGGTGGAGGCGAACACCACCCGGGCCCCCACCGCGCGGGCCGCCTGGAGGACCTGCACGGTGCCCGCCACGTTCACCTCGAGGTCGGCGACCGGATCCGCCACCGACGCGCGCACGTCGGCCTGCGCGGCGAGGTGGTAGACGACGTCCGGGGCGTGGCCGGCGATACGTGACCCGATCCCGGCGCCGTCGCGCACGTCGGCCCGCTCGAAGCGCACGCCGTCCAGGCGATCCCGCCGGCCCTTGCTGAGATCGTCGATGACGAGCACGTCCTGGCCGGCGTCGTGCAGGGCGTCTGCGAGATGCGAACCGATGAACCCCGCGCCACCGGTGATGACCGCGCGGGTCACCGGCCGATCAGCACCAGCACGGTGGCCGGTGCGATGGCCGCGGGATCGACGCCGTCCAGTGGCGCCACCCGCCGGGTCTTCAGCCGGAGCGCCCGCGCCAGGCCGAGGGCCGCCGACTCGGCGCCCGGTGCGTACATCACCCAGGTGCCGCGCACGCGCGCGCCGCGGGCGTGCCGGGTGCCGGCGATCGGATAGCCGGCCTGCGCCAGGGCGCCGGTGAGACGGGCGACCACGGCGGGCCGGGCGTGGACGTTCCAGACGGCGACCCGGGTCTGCGCGACGGGCGGCGGCGGTGCCAGCGCGGCGTGCGTCGCCGCAGCGCCCGGCGGCGATGACTGGAACAGATGCGAGGCCGTGAACGCGATCGCGGCGGCGACGCCGCATGCGACCAGGATCAGGATCAGCCAGTAGATCGAGGTGCGGGCCGTGCGGGCCCGGCGCGCCTGCGTGTAGGCGTCGGTGTCGAGACGGAAGGCGGGGTCGTACGAGGCCATCGTCCATGCTTTCGGCATCTGCCCCGTCCCCCCTTTACAGTCCTTGCGTGTTCGTGACGCTCGAGGGGCTCGACGGGGTCGGCAAGACGACGCAGGCGGGGCTCCTGGCGGCCCGGCTGCGGGCGGACGGCCACGAGGTGGTGGAGTGCCGCGAACCGGGCGGCACCGCGCTCGGCGAGCGGGTCCGCGCGCTGCTGCTCGACCGCGGCAGCGCGCCCGTCGGCGCCCGCGCCGAGGCGCTCCTGTTCGCCGCCGCCCGCGCGCAACTGGTCGCCGAGGTGATCGCCCCCGCCCGCGCCCGCGGCGCCTGGGTGGTGTGCGATCGGTTCCTCGACTCGAGCGTCGCCTACCAGGGCGCCGGGCGGGCGCTCGGCGCCGACGATGTCCGGCGGGTGTCCCTGTTCGCAACCGGGGGCGTCGTGCCCGACCGCACGCTGCTGCTGGTCGGCCAGACCCGCAGCACCGGCGGGCCCGACCGGATCGAGGCCGAGGGGCAGGCGTTCCACGAGGCCGTCGGCGCGGGCTTCGCCGCGATCGCCGCCGCGGAGCCCGGCCGGGTTCGGATCGTCGACGGCTCGGGGGAGGTCGACGTCGTGCATGCGCGGGTCTGGGCAGCGCTGCATGCGTGAGCTCGTCGGCCAGCCCGAGGCGACGCTCCTGCTCGCCAGCGCCGCGGCCGAGCCCAGCCACGCGTACATCCTGCACGGGCCGCAGGGGGCCGGCAAGGATGCGGCGGCGCGTGCCTTCATCGCCGACCTGCTCGGCAGCGATCAGCGTCGCATCGACAGCGAGGCCCACCCCGACCTGTTCGTGCTCGAGCCGGAGGGCGAGGCGATCCTGATCGACCAGGTGCGCGCGCTGCGGGCCGATCTGCACCTGCGGCCGTTCGAGGCGGAGCGGCGGGCCTATCTCATCCGCGAAGCCGAGTCGATGACCCGGGACGCGGCCAACGCGCTCCTGAAGTCGCTCGAGGAGCCGCCGGACTACGCCGTCTTCGTGCTCACGACCGCCGATCGGTCGCGGCTGCTGGGGACGATCTGGAGCCGGTGCCAGCCGGTGCGGTTCCGGACGCCGGCGGTGGCGGCGATCGCCGCCGGACTCGGGGGCGGTGCCGACGCCGAGCGGGCCGCGCGGCTCAGCCGCGGCGACGTCGACCTCGCCCGCCGGCTGTTCGAGGACCCGGCTGCCCGCGAGCGGCTCGACCACGCGCTCGACCTCGCGGCCGGGCCGCTCACCGCCGAGTTCGATGCCGGTGTCGCCGCAGCCGAGCTGGTGGCCGTGGCGCGCCAGGCCGGCGACGCTGCCGAGGCGGCCGTGACCGCCGAGCGCGACGCGGCGCTCGAGCGGGTGGGTGCCGGGTCGCAGGTGCGACGCGAGCGCCAGCGGGTGGAGCGCGCGTACGAGGCCCTGGCCCGCCGTCGGCGCCGCCGGGCCGAGACCGACGAGCTGCGGGCCGCCGTGGACGCCATCACGGGGTTCTGGCGCGACGTGCTCTGCGCGGCGGTTGGCGCTCGGGAGGCGGTGGTATCCTCAGATCGTCTGGTCGAGCTCGACGGTATCGCCGCCCGGGTCGGGCAGACGGGGGCGGAGGCCGTGCTCGCAGCCGCGCAGCTCGTCCGCCGCTCGCTCGTTCTTCCCGTGATTCCCTCCCTCGCGCTCGAGCGCCTGTTCCACGAGATCGGGTTCCGCGCGCGGGGTCTCACATAGGTAGGTCCAGGTGCCGCAGGTCGTCGGCGTGGTCTTCTCCCAGGGCGGACAGGTGTTCTCGTTCGATCCCGACGGGCACGAGCTGGCCTGGAACGACCGGGTCATCTGCAACACGGTGCGGGGGCGCGAGTACGGCCGCGTGGTGAAGCCCGCTCACGACGTCGCCGCAGGCGAGCTGCACGGGTCGCTGAAGAAGGTGCTGCGCCGCGCGACCTCCAAGGACGAGGAGACGCGGGCCCGCCAGCGCGGCTACGCCCGCGAGGCCATGGACCTGTTCAAGCAATCCATCCGTGCCCGCGAGCTGCCGATCAAGCCGTTCGCGGCCGAGATGACGTTCGACGGAGGCCGCATCGTCGTCACGTTCGGCGCGGAGGAGCGCATGGACGTGCGCGAGCTCGCACAGGAGCTCTCGGCCCGCACGAAGGCACGCGTCGAGCTGCGTCAGGTGGGTCCTCGCGAGGGAGCGCGGCTGGTGGGCGGCGCCGGGCTCTGCGGCGAGCAGCTGTGCTCGACCCGGTTCCCGTCGCACGAGGCTCCGATCACGTTGCGGATGGCGAAGGATCAGGACCTGCCGATGAACCCGGGCCGGATCACCGGCCTGTGCGGGCGCCTGCGCTGTTGCCTGGCCTTCGAGCACCCGGTCTACAAGTCCTTCCGCGACCGCGCTCCGGCGGTCGGCCGCAGTGTTCAGACGGCACGCGGTCGTGGGGTCGTACGGGGCTTCAAGGTCGTCGAGGATGGCGTCATGGTGCGCTTCGAAGGTGAGGAACGTGATGAACTCGTACCCCTTTCGGAGCTTGCATTGAGTACCACGGAGTAATACTTTTTGACCACAAGGAGCGCGGCCTGCCGCGGTCTCCACTGTAGAGCCGGGAAATCCGGCACGTCACCATCCCCGTACGGACGCTGCAAGATGACAAGTCTGCAGGGAATGGCGACAAGAGCACGAGAACACGGGCACAATCAAAGACATGGCGGCAATCCAGGATCCCGAAACCGGCACCGCAGCCCCGCCGCAACTGACGGAGGCGCCCCGCCCTGCGCTGCCCCGGGACCCTGCTCGAGCCACCGCCGTGCTGTACCGCAAGTACGGCACCGCCGTCTACCGGTTCTCCTGGCACATGCTCGGCAGCCGTGAGGATGCCGAGGACGCCGCCCAGGCGACCTTCCTCGCCGTGCATGCCGCGCTCGCGAACGGCACCGACGTCCGCGAGCCGCAGGCGTGGGTGATGAAGATCGCCCGCAACGAGTGCCTCCAGAAGATCACGCAGCGCATGCGCCGCCCGCTCACCGATTCGATCGACGCGGACGAGGCCATCCAGCTGGCAGCAGCCGGGCCGTCCGTCGCCCGCCAGGCCGAGCTGAATGGCGAGCTGGGCGCTGCCAGCGAGGCGCTCGGTCGTCTGCCCACCTCCCAGCGCGAGGCCTTCGTGCTCCGCGAGTGGGTCGGGATGTCCACCGCCGAGGTGGCCGTCTCCCTCGGCACGACCGTCTCGGCCGTCGATGCGCTCCTCAACCGCGCTCGCCGCGAGCTGATCCGCGTCGTCGGCGGCAACGAGGGCGTCGCGAGCTGCTCCGAGACCCGCGCCGCTCTGGCCGACGGCCTGCTCGACCGCTCGGCCCGTGCCCACCTGGTGCGCTGCAAGTCGTGTCGCGCCGCACGGCGCGCGGTCGACCCCCAGATGTCCGTGGTCCGCTCGCTCGTTCCTCCCGCCGTCATCGCCGAGCGCCTGGCGAGCTCCTTGCCCGGGTTCGCTTCGGGCGCGGTCTCCGGCGCAGCCGGCGCGGCCGGCGGTGCGGCAGCCGGCGGCACCGGGATCGCCGCGGTCGTCGCCAAGCTGGCAGCCACGCCGGCAGCCATCAAGGTCGTCGCCGCAGCCGTGACCGCGGCCGCTGCCGTCGGTGGCGGCATCGCGGCCGACGTCAGGAGCAGTCATCCGGCCCGGCATACGCCGGCCGCCGCTGCGGCAACCGCCGTCAGCCGTGCGCCGGAGCACGTCGCGCCGATCGCGGCCACGCGATTTGCATCCGCGCCGGTCAACGGCGGGTCATCCGCGGCCGACGACGGCGGCTCCGGCGGGCATCAGACCACCTCCCGCAACGGCGACGGTGCAACCGGCAGCCGTGACTCGGGCGGATCCGGCGGCGACCGGTCGCAGGGTGACGGCACCCGGCGCTCGGGCGATTCGCGCCACCACACGGGCGGCACCAGGGAGTCCAAGGACGGCGCCTCCCGCGAGTCCGGCTCGGGCCGGCACCACACGAACTACAGCGGCTGGTTCACCGCCAACCACGAATCCGACTACAAGCCGTCGTCGAGCAGCGATTCGGGCTCGGGCACCGGTTCGGGTTCGACGTCGAGTTCGGGTTCGACGTCGAGCGGTTCGACCGGCACGACGACGACGTCGCATACCGGCGACGACTGATCCGCTCCGACCATCCGCTGTGAGCAGCCGGTCGGTTGGGCCGCGGCTCGCGGTCGTCCTGACCGGGAGCGCGGTCTTCCTGGCCTACCTCGACATCGCCGTCGTGAACGTCGCCCTGCCGACGATCGCGGCCGACCTGCACGCGACGCTCGCGGCTGCCAGCTGGGTGATCACGGCCTACACGGTCACGTTCACGGCCCTGCTGGTGACGGCCGGCCGGGTGTCCGACGCGCGCGGTCGCCGGCGCGTGTTCGTCGCCGGCGTCGTCGTGTTCGGGATTGGCTCTGCGCTCTGCGCGACGGCCCCGAACCTGCCGTTGCTGGTGGCGTTCCGGGTCGTGCAGGGCCTCGGCGCGGCCGTGCTCTTGCCCGTCAGCCTGGCGCTGCTGCTGCCGCTCTGGCCGCCACATCGCCGGGGTGAGGCGATCGGTCTCTGGGGCATGTGCGGCGCGATCGCCGCCGGTGTTGGTCCCACCGCCGGCGGCCTGCTGACCGCGATCGACTGGCGGTTGATCTTCCTCATCAACGTCCCGGTGACCGTCGCCGTGGCCATCGCGGCGCACCGGATGCTGGTCGAGACCCGAGGCTCGGGCGAGGTTCGCGTCGATGCCGGTGGCGTCGGACTGCTCGCGATCGGCGTCGGTGCGCTCGTGCTCGCCATCACGGAGAGCTCGACCTGGGGCGTCGTGAGCCCCGAGACGCTCGTTCCTCGGACTGGTGGTGGCGGCGTCGGCACTGCTGCTCGTCCGCCTCGAACGGCGCGCGCCCGAACCGGTGCTCGACCTCGGTCTCTTCCGGATTCGGCGCTTCGCCATCGGCACGCTTGCCTCCACGCTGTTCTTCCTCGCCTTCCTCGGCCACGGCCTCGCCGTCGTCCTCTTCCTGCAGATCGTCTGGGGCTACGGTCCCGCCGGTGCCGGGCTCGCCTACGCCGTCGGGGTGCTCGCCGGCATCGGCGCCAACCCGATCGGCGGGCGGTTCGTCGATCGGCACGGGCACCGCATGGTGGGCATCGTCGGCCTCGTCGTCTACGCCGCCACGCTGCTGACGTTCGCCTTCTGGGTGGTGCCGGGCCCCCACGGCGCGCTGGCGCGATTCCTGCCGGTGGTGTGCGTCGCCTCGATCTGCCTCGGTTTCGTGTTCCCGGCCATGACCGGTGCCGCCACGGCCGACGTGCCGCCCCAGCTGCTGGCGACCGCCACCGGTGTGCTGAACACCCTCCGGCAGATCGGCGGCGTCGTCGGCATCGCGATCGTCGTCGCCGTGCTGGGCGACCTCGCGCGCGGCGGAGACGAGTTCACGGCGCTCTACGTCGGCCTCGCGACCGCCGCCGGTCTGGCCGCGCTCAGCATGGCCGCCCTCCGCCGCAGCCCGTCACCCCGGCGCCGCTAGGATCTGCCCGTGACGGTCGAGACGGTCAGGCTGCGCGTGCGCAACGTCGGCAACGCCGTGCTCGTCTCGGGGCAGGCCTACCAGGATCCGAAGGACGCCCTGAACGAGTTCGTCTCGAATGCCGCGGACGAGTACGCGGAGGCGGGTGTCGAGGGAGGCCGTGTCCGGATCTACCTCCGGCGCAAGGGGCGGCGACCGCTGATCGCGGTCGAGGATGACGGCCGGGGCCTGACGGCCGAGCGCCTGCGCGAGCTGGCGCGGAGCCTCTTCCAGTCCCGCAAGGCCGGGGACGACCGGACGCTCGGCGAGAAGGCGATCGGCATTCTGGCCTTTCAGCAGCTCGGTGCGCGCTGCGACATCGTCTCACGAGCGGACGGCGAGAGCCACACGTCGGCGCTCAGGCTCGAGCGCGGGCGGGCAACGGCCGCGCTCGATCTGAACGAGCGGCGTCGCGCGCGGCCCGTGGCGGGGACGACGGTCTACCTCTACGACCTCGACCCCGACGTGTTGCGCGTGCTGACGCAGCGGAAGGTCGTCGACTACCTCCGCCGCCGCCGTGGGCCGGCGCTGGAGCGCGGTGACTACTCGATCGAGGTGGTGGAGGGCCGCAGCGGAGAGATCGTGACCCCCGAACCCGTCGAAGGGGTGCGGATCGAGCTGCCGGCGCACGTCACGCTGTGGGGGCGCGTCGAGTTCGACCTCCGCGTCGTCCCGCGGCCTGACCGCCACCGCCGAGTCGCGGTCGTCGGGCGCGCGGGCATCGTCATCATCGACGACCTGGCGGAGTTGGACGAGTTCGACCGGCCGCCCTGGACGACCGACCAGATCGCAGGCCGGATCGTGTTCGGGGCGCTCCAGCAGACGGCTGGCAGGCGTGCGATCCTGCGCGACCGGGACGCCTTCCCGGTCTTCGTCGATGCCGTCTGCTCGATCGAACCGGTCGCTGTCAGGGCGCTCGAACGTGTCAGCCGCGAGGTCACCGACCAGGTCGCCGATCGCATGAGCGACGCCGTCCGCAAGATCTTCGGCCGCGTCCTCCGCGAACTGGCCGATCTCGACAACCCGATGCGCACGGCCCTCGGCAGCGAACCCGGCGTCGGAGCTGTCCTCACCGCAGCTGCGGGCGGCGGTGGAGATGCTCTGGACGGTTCCGACCTGCTGCTCACCCACGGTTACGAGACCGCTGCCGCCGTCGTCGATCCCGCAAGCGACGTCGCCGATCGCACGCAACCCGATGTCGACGCCGCAGCACCCGATGAGCTGGTGCCCGGACATGCCCGGGCCGACCAGCGCCGTGCTCGACCATTGCCGAGCATCGCACCCGACCCCGAGCCGGGCGAGGCCAGGAGCCGGTTCGACGAGCCGGATGGCGTCGTCTACTACAACGAGGTGCACCGTGACTACCTGCTCGTCAAGGATGACGACGCCGCCCTGCTCGACTACCTTGCGACCCTGGTCGCGAAGGAGTACGTCGTCTACAACAACCCGCGCGCCGCGCCTGCCGAGGTGGCCGAGGAACTCGTGCGGATGCTCGTCCGCGTTCGCCGCCATCTCCCGCGCCGGACCCGCGGTCGCGAGCGCTGAGCCTTGGGTATGCTGGGAAGACCGCGCCGACGTAGCTCAGCTGGTAGAGCACATCACTCGTAATGATGGGGTCCGGGGTTCGAGTCCCCGCGTCGGCTCTCAAAAGGCCCGCAAATGCCGGCCTTTTTCGTTCCTGAGCGACGATTTGCTCGATGTCGGAGGCGCCCGAAAGGGCGCTTCGTGTTTTTCCTGCAAATCAATGGTTTCGTGGTCGCGGGTGGTGGTCGTTGGGGCCCGCGGGGACCGCGGTCTGCCACACACCCGCCACACACCGGGCGGCCGTACACGAGAGGGATCCGCGACCGCAAGACGCACGCTTCGCGCGTCCGATCCGTGCGCGTCGTTGACCCCCTCGTGCGGATCGTTCACGATGCCCGCGCTGGTCGGGCGGGGAGGAATGGTGGCCGAGGAGTACGACGACAAGGTCAGGGTGGCGATCGTTCAGCATCCGCCGGCGTTCCTCGATCTCGATGGTTCGGTGGAGTTGGCAGTTGGCTATGTGGCCGAGGCCGCTCGCAACGGCGCGCGGCTCGTTGCGTTCGGCGAGACCTGGCTGCCGGGCTACCCGGCGTGGATCTTCGGTGCGGCCGGCTGGGACGATGGCGCCGCCAAGCGAGCGCACGCCCGGCTGATGCGGAACTCCGTCAGCGTCCCAGGGCCTGCTGTGGAGCGGTTGGCCCAGTCGGCGCGAGAGCAGCACGTTCACCTGGTGATGGGTTGCCACGAGCGGGACAGCCGCTACTCGCGCGGGTCGCTCTTCAATTCGGTGTTGTTCTTCGATGACAGCGGCACGCTGCTCGGCGTACACCGCAAGCTCTGGCCGACCCACGCCGAGCGGTTGGTGTGGGGTCTCGGCGACGGCTCGACGCTTCGGTCCTACGACACGTCGATCGGGCGGATCGGCGCGCTGGTCTGCTGGGAGCACTGGATGCCGCTGCCCCGATTCGTGCTGCACGCCAGCGGCGAGCAGATCCACGTCGCCCTCTGGCCGGAGACGGTGGAGATGCACCACATCGCTAGCCGCCACTACGCGTTCGAGGGCCGGTGCTTCGTCGTGTGTGCCGGGTCGTACCTGCGGGCGGCCGACATCCCGTCCGACTTCGAGCCCATGGCGGCGTTCGGCGATCTCGGTGATCTCGGCGGCGCCGGCGGTGAACTGATTCCGGGTGGTTCGGGGATCATCGGTCCCGACGGCCACTGGGTGACCGCGCCGGTCGCCCACGAGGCCACGATCGTGTACGGCGACATCGACCTCGCTCGTGTGGCCGAGGAGCAGATGGCGTTCGACGCGGCCGGTCACTACGGGAGGCCGGACATCTTTCAGCTCACCGTCGACGCGCGGGCGCGCGAGCCACTGTCCATGATTCGGGACGTTCCGGCAGCAGACGGCCACGGTGCCGCACTGCCCCAGTGCGATGTCCAACAGTCGGGAGGATCCTCGTGAACGACCAGGCATCGACCAGCCGGCCCTTCGGCGGTAGGGTCGCGATCGTCACCGGCGGAGGCCGCGGCATCGGCCGCGGCATCGCCCGGCGGCTCGTTGAAATGGGCGCGACGGTGGTCGTGACATCACGCACGGCGGCCGATGTCGAGGAGACCTGCGCCGGACTGCGCGACCTCGGCACGGTGGATCCCGCGCCGTGCGACGTCTCGGATCGGGACGCCGCCAAGCGCCTGGTCGCCGGGACGCGCGAGCGGCACGGCTCGCTCGACATCCTCGTCTGCTCGCATGGCGTCTACGACGCCGACACCCCGTTCCTCGACATGTCCGAGGAGCACTGGGACCGGACGCTCGGCATCAACCTGGACGGCAACTTCATCCTGGCCCAAGCCGCTGCGCGGACGATGGTGGCCGACGGTACGGCCGGGCGGATCATCTTCATCAGCTCGATCAACGGGCTCGCCGCCGAGCCGAGCTGCTGCGACTACAACACCAGCAAGGCGGGCCTGCACGGCTTCGCACGTTCGATCGCCTACGACCTCGCCCCGCACGGCATCACCGTCAACGTCGTCGCCCCAGGCTGGGTGCGATCGCCGATGTCGGCGCCCTACCTCAGCGAGGACGTCCTGAGCGGCCGGCAGCGCTTCAACATGACCGGCCGCGTCGGCGAACCCGAGGACATCGCGGGCGCCGTCGCGTGGCTCGCAGACCCATCCTCGAGCTACGTGACCGGAACCGTGATCCCGGTCGACGGCGGCCAGGCCGCGATGCTGCCGATGCCCTCGTCGGTGAACATCGAGTAGCCCACCACTCAGGCGCCTGGATCGAGCCGGATCGAGATCGCCCCTGACGGGCAGAGCTTGCAGAGCTTCTCGGCGCGCTCGCGCGGCAGCCGAACCCCTTCGACGGGCCTCGACACGCCCTCCTCGCCCAGGATCACCGCGTCGGGCTCGGTGTCGACGCAGACGCCGATGCCCATGCAGATCCCATCGTCGATCTCGAGGTCGACGAGATCGTCTGCGCTCACCGCGGCACCACTCGCACCGGCAGCGACTTGAGGCCGTTGGTGAAGTTCGAGCGCAGGCGCCGCGGCGGCCCGGTCAGCTCGAGGTCGACGTTACGGGCGATGAACTCCTCGAAGAGCACGCGCACCTGCATGCGAGCGAGCCAGGCGCCGAGGCAGTAGTGGATGCCGCCGCCGCCGAACACGACGTGGCCGGGCGGCTCGCGCGATACGTCGAACCGGAGCGGGTCGGCGAAGACCTCTTCGTCGTAGTTGCCGGAGATGTAGTACATGATGATCTTGTCGCCGCTTCGGATCGGGACGCCGCTGATCTCCGTGTCCACCAGGGCCGTTCGCCGGAAGTAGTAGATCGGCGTCGCCCAGCGGAGGATCTCCTCGACCGCGTTCGACATTAGCTCGGGCGCTTCGCGGAGGCGCTCCATCTCGGCCGGGTGCTCGAGGAAGGCCTGCATGCCCTGTTGCAGCGACGTCCGCGTCGTCTCGTTGCCGGCGAAGATCAGGAGTTGGAAGAAGTTGACGAACTCCGAGTCCGTCAGGTGGTCGCCGTCCCACTCGGCCTGGATCAGGCGCGTGATCAGGTCGTCCCTGGGCTCGCGTCGGCGCTGTTCGCCGAGGTCGCGGCCGAAGTCGAACAGGTCGAGGGCGGCGGGGCTGCGGAACGGCAGCAGCCGCGGCTCGAACCCGCGGGCGCGGGCCCGCTCGTACGCCTCGGGCGGCGGCGCTAGCTCGGGGTCGTCGACGCTGATCAGCTGGTTGGCGAGGCGGGCGAGGCCCGGGGCGTCCTGGTCGTCGATGCCCATGATCGCGACGAACACCCGGATCGGCAGCGGCTCGGCGACGTCGGTCGCCCAGTCGAACGACCCGCGGGCCAGGGCCTGGTCGAGCAGGTCGTTGGCGACCGCACGGGCCCTGCCCTCCCACTCGCGGATGGCGCGGGGCGTGAAGAGCGGGCTGACCAGGCGCCGCAGGCGGGTGTGCTCGGGCGGGTCGGTCTCGATCATCGACCGCCGGGCGGCCATCGCGTCGGGTTCGAGGTCTTCGAGCAGCACGAACCCCGCGGCCGTCGAGAACGCGGTGTGGCGCTTGCTGATGTCGACGATGTCGGCGTGCCGGGTGATCGCCCAGAACCCCTTACCGGGCGGCGCCTCGGGGTGCCAGTGCACCGGGCTCTCCGCGCGGAGCCGCGCGAACTCCGCGTGTGGTACGCCAGGGGCGTAGAGATCGGGGTCGGTGAGGTCGATGACGCTGGCGCCGCTCTTCAAGCGAGGGCCTCCTCAAGGCTTTGCGCGGGCTCGCAATGGCGACGCGCTGACTCCGGTCCACAGGTGCGGACGAGGCAATCCTACCGGTTCAAGCAGCGCCTTGGGCGGGATCCTGGCAGTCGTGTATGCTGGCGCGCCGTGCCCGGGCCTGCCTCGCCAAAGCCGGTGATCGGCATCTCCATCGGCTTCCACGAGTTCGGCGACTACCTGGGCGTCGGCTTCCAGCGCCCGGTCGCGTTGGCGGGCGGGATCCCGGTCATGCTGCCGCGCCTGGTCGACTCGCTGGACGATCTGCTCGGGGTCTGCAGCGGGCTTCCCTGCCCGGCGGCCGCGACATCATCCCGTCCCACTATGGCCACGACCCGCACCCGACGCTGGGCACGACGGATCCCGGTCGCGACGACTTCGAGCTCGAGCTCGTCCGCGCGGCCATGGACCGGGGAATGCCGATCGTCGGGATCTGCCGCGGGATGCAGATGCTGAACGTCGCCCTCGGCGGCACGCTCGTCCAGGACGTCGGCCTGGTGGACGACTGGACGAACCACCCGTCGGATCCGACCCTCGAGTACTGGCTCCCGGTGGTCGCAACGTCCGTCACCCAGGACCCGATGCCACCGCACCCGCGGCACCAGGTCGTGATCGACGCCGGGAAGCCTGCTCTACCGGGCGCTCGGGGTGGAACGGATCGATGTCTCGAGCTTCCATCACCAGGCGATCGACCGGCTCGCGCCCGGGTTGCACGTCACGGCCACCGCAGAGGACGGCGTCATCGAGGCGCTCGAGGCTGACGGGTTCGTGCTCGGCGTGCAGTGGGAGCTGCACGAGGACTGGCGCGTGCGGTCCGAGTTCTTGCAGGTGTTCCGGAACTTCGTCTCGGCCGCGGCGGACTACGCGGCGAATCGCTAGGGGAGGGATCGATGGCCACGCCGTATGCCGAAGCCAAGAACTACCACGCGTGGATCGAATCCGACGCGTACCGATCGGCGGTGGCCGAAACCACGCGCCGGCTCGAAGTGGACGGCATCGAGGCGGTGTACTTCGTGTCGCCGTCGGTCGACGGGCGGCCGATCGGGAAGATGGTCACCCGCGAGCAGTTCCCGCGGTTCGCGCAGCGGGGCATGCGGATGCACCCGCTCTCGTTCACCGACTTCCGCTCGACGCTATTGGGCGACCCGATCGGGTTCGGCCAGGAGGATCCCGAGAACGCGATGGTGGCGGACTGGTCGACGTTCCGGCAGTTGCCGTGGTCGCCGAAGTTCGCGCGGGTGCTGTGCTTCTACTACGACTTCGACTCCGGGGAGATGCTCGACATCGATCCCCGCGGGACGCTGGCGCGCCACGAGCACACCTTCCGTCAGGAGTCGGGCGCGACCATGTTCGCCGGCATCGAGCCGGAGATGATGTGGCTCCGCAAGAAGGCGGACGGCTCCCTCGAGCACACGACCGACGCGCTGGCGTTCTACGAGGTCGCCTACCTCGAGGAGTTCGAGCCGATCATGGTTGACATCCTCGAATACGGGAAGGCGATGGGGCTGAAGATCAGCCACGCCGACTCCGAGGATCGCTCCCAGGTCGAGGTCAACCAGGTGGCGGGCTCCTCGCTCTCGTACGTCGACGACTTCTGGACGTACCGCCAGCTCTGCCGGAACGTGGCCCGCAAGCACGGCCTGATCGTGACCTTCATGCCGAAGCCGTTCATGGGCTGCTCGGCGAACGGCCATCACCACAACCTGTCGCTGATGAGCGACGCCGGCCAGAACGTGCTCGAGGGCGACCTCAAGGGCGACTGCCGGCTGAGCGAGCTCGGAGTCAACTTCCTCGGCGGGCTGGTCGATCATGCCGACGCCCTCACCCTGGTCGGCGCCCCGACCGCGAACTCCTACAAGCGGTTCTGGGACGTCGGCTACTGGGCGCCGTTCCACAAGTCTTTCGGGTTCAACAACCGCTCGTGCCTGTTCCGGATCCACGCCGGCCGGGTCGAGGCGCGGCAGATGGACGCCTCCTGCAACCCGTACCTCTCCGTCGCCGCGTGCCTGATCGCGGGCCTCGACGGCATCCGCCGTGGCACCGACCCCGGCGAGCCGATCCAGGACAACCGCATGACGGACATCCGGGTGCCGCGGGAGGAGCGGATCCCGATCACGCTGAACGAGGCGATCGACGCCTTCAAGTCCGACGACCTGATGCGCGAGCTCTTCGGCCCGAGCCTCTACGAGACATTCGTCGGTCTCCGGCACGACGACCTCGACCGGCTCTGGGCGCAGGTCTCAGCGTGGGAGCTCGACTTCTACCTTGAGCGGTGGCCGTAGGCCCTTTCAGGCCACGACGAGATCGCCGGCGTGGACGGCGGTCGTGCCTTCGAGGATCGCCTCTTCCAGTCCCCGCGGCGAGCGGCAGTCGCCGGCCTCGCGCACGTCCCGCCGCGCCCGCGCAGCTGCGCGCGAGGTCGTCGTTCGGCGTCCGGCCGAGCGACAGCACGAGCGCGTCGGCCGGGAGCGGCGCGGTCAGCTCGGGCGCGACGACGTTGCGGAAATGGACGACGCCGTCGCGCGCCGGACTCGAGCCCGAGGTACTGCTCGAAGCGGACGCCGGCGCGCAGTAGGCGGGCGATGTAGGTGTTGCGGTGGTACTGGTGGAGTGCCTCGCCTGGGTAGATCGAGCCGTTCACGAAGGTCACCTCGCGCCCCGCCTCTGCGAGCAGCTCGGCGCAGTCGAGGCCGATCGAGTCGCGGCCCCAGTCGGCGACCACGATGCGCCCGTCGGGCATCGCGCCCGCGAAGCACGTCCCACGCCTGGGACGACCGCGACGCCGCGCAGGTCGTGGCGCGCGAGCGGACGGTCGCGCGCCGGTGGCTACGCACGACGCGCGTCGGGACATCGAGGCGGCGATCGCGTCGGCCTCGGCTCGCGTCCCGAGGTGCGTCGTCATGCGCGGGTCCGCGAGCGCCCGTGCGTAGTTGGCCGAGAGCGACGCCCAGAGCTCTCGGCTCGCCGGCGCACGGCCGGCGAGCCTGGCCTGCCCGCCCGGGCTCCTCCGCGCGCCTCGAACAGCGTCACGCGGTGGCCGAGGTCGAGCGCCTCGGCGGTGGCGGCGAGGCCGGCCGGCCCGGCGCCGACCACGACGACGTGGTCGCCCGGCGCGGCGCGGCGTCGCGCGCGGGAACGTGCGCTCGCGCCCGGTGCGCGGGTTCTGGGCGCAGCGGATGGGCGTCTCGGCGTGGTAGTGGGCGATGCACGCGTTGCAGCCGATGCAGCGGATGATCGTCGTCGGCGCGCGCCGCGAGAACGCCTTCCGCGGCATGTCGGGATCCGTGATCAGGGCGCGGTTCATCCCGAATGCGTCGGCGATGCCGCTGCCGATCAGGCGATCCGCATCGGCCGGGTCGACGACGCGGACTCGTCGCGATCAGCGGCACGCCGATCTGGAACGGGCGGGTGAGGTCGGCGATGGCGTTGCGGGGCGCGGGCAGCGGCGGGACGATGTTGACGCAGCCATCGAAGGTCGCCGAGTTGCCGATCGCGACGTGCACGTAGTCCACCAGGCCGCGGAGGTGCTTGACGACAGCACGCGCAGGGGCGGAGTCGGCGCTGAGCCGCACGCCGACGGTGAGGCTTGCCCGCGGTCCGCGCGGACCGACCCGAGCACGTCCGTCAGGAAGCGCGGCTCCTCGCCGTAGCGTCCGCGCGGTCGTTCCAGGTCGGGTCGAAGAACTGCTCGCCGAGGTAGCCGTGAGCGAACGTCACCTCGATGCCGTCGAGCCCGGCCTCGGCTGCCAATGCTGAGCACCGGCCGTAGGCGGCGATCATGTCCTCGACCTCGTCAGTGCGGAGGGCGCGCGGCTCGGTGTGGTACCGGTGGCTCGGCAGCGCGGATGACGAGACGACCACCGGCTTCGGTGCGGAGGCGAGCATCTCGCGGCCGCCGTGGAAGAGCTGCACGAAGAGCTTCGAGCCGTGGCGGTGCGACGGCCGCGGCCACCCGCCGGTAACCGTCGACCATCTCCGGGAGGTAGCCGCCGAGGGTGTGCGCGGTGAGCAGGCCGCTGGGTGCGATCGCGACCGCCTCCATGATGATCAGCCCGACGCCGCCGGCGGCTCGCGCGTCCTGATACGCGACGAAGTCGGCGGTCGGTACGTGGTCGTGGACGAGCGTGGTCTGGTGGGACGTCGAGACCACCCGGCAGGCGATCTCGGTCGCGCCGAGCTGCAACGGTCGCATGAGGTGCGGGAGGTGGGCACGACATCGGCCGCTCACTCGTACCACGCATCGGGCGCGAGGCGGACGCGCGTCTCGAACTCGAGGTCGTGCGTCGAGATCAGCTCGCGCGTCGTTGCGCGCTTCGAGGTCCTCGAGCCGGAGCCAGCTCGCGACCATCGCGTCGGCGTTCCAGACGACCGAGGGGAGCAGCCGCTCGCGCATCTTCTCGACCAGGTAGTGCGCGTCGGCGATCAGGATCACGTTGCCACCGTCGAGCCGCAGCAGCACCGACTGGTGCCCCGGCGTGTGGCCCGGGCGTCGGGAACAGCACGATCCGGCCGTCGTCGAAGAGGTCGTACTCGCCGGCGAGCTCCTTCCACTTCAGCGGATGGTCGAAGTCCGCCTTGACGTAGACGCCGCGCTGGTAGACCGGCGGCCAGTACGCGAACGGCAGCTCGCTCGCCTGCACGTAGATCGTCGCGTGCGGGAACCAGCGGAGCCCGCCGGCGTGGTCGAAGTGCAGGTGGGTCTGGACGACGTGGTGGACGTCATCGGGCGACAGGCCGAGCATCGCGAGCTTGCTGACGACGTCGTCGTCCTCGGTGAGCCGCTCGACGGAGAACGAATCCGCGGCCGCGCCCAGATACCCGTGCGGGTCGGTGCGGAGCGCGGGGTGCAGGCCGGTGTCGATCAGCACCCACCCCTGGGGATGCTGGACGAGGTAGAGGAAGTACGGGCTGAGGATCTTCTCGCCGACACGCGGGTCGAAGGGATCGAAGACCGCCCGGTCGGACCGCTCCGTCCCGCAGTGGAAGGCGTACAGCCGCATCCGCTCGGTCACACCATGCTCCCATCGAATCGAGTGAGGTAGGCCTCGGCGAGCCGGCACGTCTCAGCCGAGTAGCCGTTCTGCGCGAGTTCGGCTGCGAGCTCGATGTCGGGGCGGAGGCCGACGTAGGCGCTGAGCATGAGACGGCGCAGCATCAGGAAGGTCGGGATCTCCGCCTCGTCGGCCGCGGACAGCGGCTCAACCGAGCGGTAGGCCTCGACCCACGCCGCGATCAGCTCGTCGACGTCGGGACGCCCCTCGTTGAACGTGAGCGCGCAGGCAAGGTCGTACAGGTACCAGCTGAAACCGCAGTCGTCGAAGTCGATCACCTGGATCTCGGCGCCGACGGCAACGAGGTTTGCCAGGCGGAGATCGGCGTGGACGAGACCGAACCGGTCGTGCGCCGTACCGAAGCGGTGCAGTCTGGCGATCACGACGTCCGAGAGACGCTCGAGCTGGGCGCGTTCTTCGCGGTCAGGGACGCTGGCATGCCAGGGCCCCCAATGGGGCTGGTCACCGAGCGTCGTCGAGATGTCCCAGGTAGGTCGCGAGAACCACGACGGCGGTTGCCACCCGCGAGCATGGTGGTGGAAGCGCGCGGTGATCTCGCCGAGCCGCGGAAACCAGCGCACGAGCTCGTCCTCGCTCGGTTCCTCACCGGGGGCCAGCGAGAACGCCACGCAGAAGCCGACGGGGGCGTTGCCGCCCGGAACCACCTCGACCAGCTGCGATCCGTCGCTGCCGACGAGGATCTCGGGCAGGATCGGCCCGAGTTCTTCGCGGAGCGCCGCCATCCAGGCGAGCTCCGACTGGATCTCGACCGCAGGCCGGCCGCCGGGTCGGTAGACGCGCAGGACGATGGGCGAGCGGGCACGCTCGCTGACGCAGTAGGTCGCGTTCTCCGTGAGCGTGAACCGCTCCAGGGTCGCCGCGGATGAGAAGCCGAAGACCTCAGCGGCGAGCCGCGCGATGCTCGCGAGCTCGGTGGTGCCGGGGGCCTCGATGATGCGCGTCTTCAGCATCGATCCCGTCGGTTCGAACATGCCGACAGCATAGGCCCACCGAACCGGCTCGAGACTGGCTCGGGCTTGGTCCAGGGAGAAGGCCTTGACGGGACAGACCGACTCACGTACCCTCGCCGCATCGGCGGGCAGCCAAGCCTGCTGTCGGGGATCGGAGGGGCAATGGCCGTTGCTTCCGTGGAGGAGCGAACGCTTCCGAAGACGCTCAGCTGGAAGGACGGCTTCATGATCGCGCTGTCCGTCCCGGCGGGCGTGCTGGCGTCGCTCGGATTCTCGATCGGAAGCCTCGGCGCATGGGGCGCCGCGATTCTGTGGGGCCTCTGTTGCCTGATCGGGCTCGTCCAGAACTACCTCTTCGCCGAGATGGCGGCGATGTTCCCCGACAAGCCTGGCGGGATCGCCCTCTACGCGCACGAGGCGTGGCGCAAGTACTTCTCGCCGATCGGGCCGATCTGCGCATTCGGCTACTGGATGGGCTGGTCGTTCGTGCTCTCGATCTTCGGACTCACGATCGGACAACTCGTCACCGCCCAGTGGTTCCCCGGTCAGACCTGGACGTTCACGGACGGCGTGGTCGACGTCGGCCTGCCGCACCTGATCGGCGCCGGGACGGTCATCGCCGTCTGGGCCCTGAACGTGTTCGGCCTGAAGCCGGCGATGCGGGTCAACTGGGGGATCGGCATCGCACTCATAGCGGCGCTGGCGATCTTCATCATCGGCCCGTTCCTGACCGGGAACTTCAACTCGTCGAACCTCGTCAACCACCTTGGCGACTCGGGCCAGGACTGGGGCGGTCTCAAGCTCGCGATGGTGTGGCTGTTCCTGATGGGCTGGTCGGGGTACGCGACCGAGATTTGCGCGACCTTCGCCCCGGAGTACAAGGACACCCGCAGAGACACCTTCATGGCGCTGCGGACATCCGGCGTCCTGACCCTCGCCGTGCTGACGCTCCTGCCGATCTCATCGGTCGGTGCGGTCGGCGAGGAGTACGTGGCTGCGAACCCGGCCAGCTTCTACGTCAAGGTCTTCCAGGAAGTCGTTGGATCGGCTTCGGGGCTCATCATCGGGGTCGTCGTACTGGCGCTGTTCATGAGCATGAACGCCTCCACCGGTGACGCGTCGCGGGCCCTCTTCGGCCTCGCGCGAGACGGGATGACGATCAAGCAACTGAACCACCTCAACCATCACCGGATGCCGGGCCGCGCCATGACGCTCGACCTGGTCGTGAACCTCGGCCTGCTCTTCTTCGTCGGCAACGTGCTCGGCATCCTGTTCGCGAGCAACGTCGGCTACATCACCGCGATCGCCTTCTCCGTCGGCGCCTACGCGCTCCTGCGCAAGGATCGGCCCGGTTGGCCGCGGCCGATCAAGCTGGGCGCGATCTGGGTACCGATCGCGATCATCCTCGCGCTGTTCAATGCCGCGCTCGTTGTCGTCGGTGTCATGAACCCCAGCCTTACCGGATATGGCGGCACGAAGGAAACCGTGATCGGGTTCGCGCTGCTCCTCAGCTCCCTGGTGTTCTTCATCTACCGCCGCCTCGTCCAGGACAAGACCGGGCTTCGGCTCCAGGAGTCGACGCCAGAGATGCCCGACGACGAGATCGCCGGGGTCGGCGCCGCGCCCGCGCCGGCCGGCTAGCGGAGAATCCGCGACCGTTCCGGATCGTACGGCGGTGTGAGCGCCACCCGAGCGGGTGCGCGCTCGCCCGCGACATCGACTTCCCAGCGGCCCTCGGCGAGATAGTCCGACGTCACGGGTACCCCCGCGTGGACGTATCCGAGCGCGACCGCGGACCCGACCGCGTGGCCGTAGGCGCCGGAGGTCGTGAACCCCGCAGTCTCCCCGTCGCGGAAGAAGCGCTCCCCACCCCACAGCACCGGCTCGGGATCGTCGAGGACGATCGACACGAGACGCTTGCCAAGGGCGCCGGCATCGCGTTGCTGGAGGAGCGCGTCACGCCCGAGAAAGGGAGCTGCGTTATTCCAGGCAACGGCAAAGCCCAGGCCCGCCTCGAGCGGGGTGTCGTCCGTCGTGATGTCGGCGCCCCAGGCCCGATACCCCTTCTCCAGTCGGAGCGAGTTGATGGCGTAGTGACCGGCGTTCACGAGACCGTGCGCGCTGCCGGCGTGCCAGATAGCGTCGTAGAGCTGCGCTGCCTGGTCGGCCGGCACGTGCAGTTCCCAGCCGAGCTCTCCCACGTACGTGAGACGCACCGCCCGGCAGGTCGCGTGGCCGATCCCGACCACGCGTGACGTGCCGAAGGGGAACGCCTCGTTGCCGAGGTCCGCGTCGCTCAGGGACTGGAGCAGATCGCGTGCGTTCGGCCCCATGACTGCGAGCACGGCGTAGGCTGCCGAGATGTCGGCGACCGTGACCTGCTCATCGGCCTGGACATGCCGGCGGATCCACGCGGGGTCGCGGTGACCTGCGCCGTCCCGGTGATCGCGAGGAACTCGGTCGGGCCGGTGCGGATGAACGTCAGGTCGCTCTCGAACGTGCCGCGATCGTTGAACATCCCGGTGTAGACCACCCGGCCGATCTCCACGTCGACGTCGTTGCGCGCAGAGCCGCTGGAGCAGGCCGGGCGCATCACGGCCGCCGATGAGGAGCTTCCCGAACGAGCTCTGGTCGAACAGCGCGACGGCCTCGCGCGCCGCGAGGTGCTCCTGGCGGTGGTTCTCGAACCAGTTCTGGCGGCCGAAGCCGTACACGACCGCCGGCCGCTGCCCCGGCCCGGCGAACCAGTACGGCCGTTCGGCGCCCATCTTCTGGCCGAACCATGCGCCGTGCGAGGCCAGCCGCTCATGGAGCGGCGAGCGTCGAAGGTCGCGTCCGTGCTCGAATTCGAGGTTTGGCGCCGCGAGGCGGAAGTGCATGCCGAGGGTCTCGACGGTGCGGGCGCGGAGGAAGGCGCGGTTGTTCTGCCAGGGCCCGAAGCGGCGGATGTCGACCGGCCACAGGTCGTACGGCTGTTCGCCGCCAACGATCCACTGGGCCAGCGCCTCGCCGGCACCGCCACCGAACGCCATGCCGGACGAGTTGAAGCCCGCCAGGACGAACAGGCCAGCGAGTTCGGGCGTCTCGCCGAGGATCAGGTTGCCGTCGGGCGTGAAACTCTCGGGCCCGTTCACGAACTTCGCGAACCCGATCTCGCGCAGGATCGGAAGCCGCGCGTAGCCCTCCTCGAGTGGCGCGGCGAAGTGCTCCCAGTCCGGCTCGAGCAAGGAGAAGGCGAAGTCGTCGGGGACGCGGTCGACCATCCAGGGCTTGCTCTCCGGCTGGAACGCACCGATCAGGATCGTGTCGCCCTCACCGCGGAAGTAAATGGTGCCGTCGAGATCGCGCGTTACCGGCGTCCGGCGAGATCCTGCCCCGTCGAGTTCGAGAGCAGGTAGTGATGCTCCACCGGGTGAAGCGGCACTGCGACGCCGCAGCCCAGCGCCAACTGCCTCGTCCACATCCCGCACGCGAGCACGACGACCTCGGCCGAAACGTCCCCGCGATCGGTCCGCACGCCGATACGGCGCGGCCGTCGCGTTCGATGACGGACAGCACGCGCACGCCTTCCCGCACGCGTTGCGCCGTGTCTGCGCGCGCCCTCGCCGATGGCTCGCGGCGAGCGACGCGGGCTCGGCCCGGCCGTCGTGCGGTAGCCATGCGGCGCCGATGATGTCGTCGATCTGTGCGAGCGGCCACATCTCGGCGACCTCGGCCGGCGAGATGATGTGGACCTCGACGCCGAAGTGCGTGGCCATGGCCCCAGTACGGCGAAGTTGCGCCATCCGCTCCTCGCGCTGCGCCAACGCGAGGCCTCCGACCTGCGTGTAGCCGGTCGGCAGGCCAGTCTCGGACTCGAGTCGCTCGTAGAGCTTGGCGCTGCGGTCGTTCATCCTCGCCAGGCTTCCGGTTACGCGAAGGCGACCGACGGCTCCGGCGGCGTGCCAGGTCGTCCCGGCGCCGAGCTCGTTCTGCTCGAGCAGCAGGACATCGCTCCAGCCGAGCGCGGCAAGGTGGTATGCCGTCGAGGTGCCGGCGAGGCCGCCGCCGACGACGACAGCGCGGACGGCGCGAGGGAGGTCGGTGCTCATGGGGCTCCTACGTCGGGGGGCGAGCCGTGGCGGCGCGCGACCGCCAGCAGCTGGTAGTAGACGTCGTTGCTCCCGGCGGTGCGCGCCCGGCGAAGATTCTCCTCGCTCCACGCCCGGTAGTCCCACTCCAGGTCGCCGAGGACGGGCTCGGCGACGGTGGCCCAGAGCGCGTCGCGAACGCCCGAGACGAACACCATCAGGCGAACGCGCGCGTCGTTCGCGCGATCGAAGCCGCCGAAATAGGCAGCTGACCAGGTCGTGGCGCTCCGCCTCGTTGAGCTCCGCGTCTGCGGCGAAGTTCCCGAGGTCGAAGTACCGGTTCACCCATCCCGGCGAACTCGAAGTCGATCAGTCGCATCCCGTCCGCGGTTTCGATGATGTTCTGGGGTACGAGGTCGTTGTGGCAGAGGCAGGCCGGAGAGTCGATTTCGTCGAATGTCCGCTCGATCTGATCGACCTTCAGCATCAGCGCGTCCATGTCGTCCGGCAACGCCAGACCCTCGTCGATCGCGACTGCCAGGTAGCGGCGGGCATCGTCGAACGCCGAGAAGTCGCCCTCCACCGCCGCTGCCCCATGGAGGCCGCGTAGCGTCCGGCCGACCGCGGCTACGACGCCCGGCCGATGGACGCGATCGTTGCTGAGCACCGGCCCGGCGATGAACCGGGCGAGGTAGTGGGCCTCGGGGAGCTTGGAGGCGACGATGGCCGGCGCCACGCCTGCCGCGGCGGCGGACTCGTGCGCGCGGACGTTCCGGACGCGGTCGAGATTGAACCGCGCCGCCGTCGGACGAGGCGAGCCTGAGGACGTAGCGATCACCCGCCGCATCGGTCACGACGAAGTTCTCGTTGTTGGCTCCGGCCTCGAGCCGCTCGACCGTGTACGGCGCCGGCACGCCGTCCAGGTCGAACTCGGCGAAGAGCGCCTCGACCTCCCGTCGCTGGTCACTCGTGACCGTCTCGCCGAACGAAAACGACAGGGGAGGCCGGGCGTGGTCGGAGGTCGTCACGGTCAACCCCCGAACATCTCGCGAAACCAGGTCTCGCGGGCGGGGGACGGGCCGGCGGTGGCGTCGGCGCCGAGCAGGCTCATGGAGATGTGGCCGGCCCGAATCGCGGCGAAATCCGTGCCAGGGCCGTCATCGAAGGTCGGCGTCGGCCCCGACGGCCTGCCGTAGAGGTAGTACTCCTGCGAGTCGTCGCTGCCGACGACTGCCTCCACGAAGCCGCGGTCGTAGAACCGGCGGCCAGGCCGCGTGAGGACGATGGCCGGATCTGCCTTCCCTGCCGGCAGGTTGATGTTCAGGACCGTCCGCTCCGGGGGCGGGCTAGCCGCAACGGCCATCGCGATCTCGGCCGCCCGTTGGGCCAGCCCGAACGACACCGCCAGCGAATCGTCGTTGAAGCGGAAGCTCCCCTCGTCGACCTGTTGCGAAAACGCCACCGCCGGCACCTCGAGAACGGCAGCCTCGAGCGCCGCGCCGACCGTGCCCGAATACGTCACGTCATCCCCAACGTTGAGACCGTGGTTGATTCCCGACAACACGAGTTGGACCGGCTCTGCGAGGTCGGACAGCACGCCCAGCCGGACGCAGTCCACTGGCGTGCCGGTTGCGGTGAACATGGGGTTGGCCGGTGTCCCGCCGGCCGGGCTGACCGAGACTGGCCGGCTAAAGGAGATGGCGCGGGCCATGCCACTGCGATCCGTGTCCGGTGCGATCACGGTCACCCGGACGCCTTGGGAGAGCAGGCAGTCGCGGAGCGCGATCAGGCCCGTCGCCGTCACGCCGTCGTCATTCGTCAACAGGACGTGCAGTGGGTCGGTCACCGAGCCTCCAGCCCGAGGCCCTCGATGATCATCGGCAGGACTACCGCTGGCGACTCCAGGTGCGGCCAATGTGCTGCCTCCGGCAGCGTGATCCGCCGGACACCTGCGGCGAACCGCTCATCGGTCCCGAGAAAGACCGCCGGGCCTATGCACCCGTCCTGGGCTCCGTGGATCACCATCGCCGGAACCAGCACGTCCCCGAGCGCGACATCGCTCTCCATATCGCATCGATACCAGCGGCAAACGGCGGCCGCCACCGTCGGTTCTGCGAGCAGCGCGAGCACCGCGTCCCAGTCCGAACGGCGGAGGCCCGGGGACCAGAACTGCTGGAGCTGCGTCAGCCAGACCGGATCGGCGGCGAGTTCCGGGCCAGTCGTCGCAAAGGCCAGAAGCCATGCGTAGACGGCCGTCTGCTGCTCGCGGAGCACACGTCGACGCACGC
This sequence comes from uncultured Actinomycetes bacterium, assembly GCA_963779685.1. Taxonomy (GTDB): domain Bacteria; phylum Actinomycetota; class Thermoleophilia; order Gaiellales; family F1-60-MAGs149; genus CAVZZG01. Next base: position 5,496 of record CAVZZG010000002.1, on the reverse strand, counting down.
GGAAGCCCGACGGATGCGGCGCGCCGATCCCGACCACCCGGCGTACCCTCGCGGCGTGGTGCGCGCCGAGGTGGTAGGCGAGGAGGGCGCCCCAGTCGTGCCCGACCACAGAAGAAGTCCCAATTCCGAGCGTGTCGAGCGTCGCGAGGAGATCGGACGCCACCGAGGCGACGCTGACGTCGTCGTCCGGAGGCATCCGCGATGGCAGGTACCCCGGCAGGGCTGGGACGATCGCGCGCCCGCCTGCGGAAGCGATCGCGTCCGCGACGGACAGCATGCCGGGCGCGTGATCGGGGAAGCCGTGAAGCACGAGAACCGGCTCGCCGGCGCCGATGTCGAGGATACCGATCGGCGACCTGGCGCCCGAGATCATCTGCACCGGCCGATTATCCCGGCTGCCACGAAGCGACGCAAGAATGCCGTGCGGCGATGGCTCACCCGAACGTGCCTGGTTGGGAGCCTGGCGCGGGGTGCCCGCCACCGGTATAGTCGCCCCGGTTGGGTTGAAACCGGAGGGAGGACGGGAGTGAAGATCCTCGTCGCGTACGACGGCTCTGCGGAGGCGAAGCTCGCGGTCGAACGGGCCGCAGAGATCGCCAAGCTCGAGCACGCGGAAGTGGCCGTCATCTCCGTCGTTCCAATCACGACCAGCGGCCGAGGCGGAGGGATCGACCCAACGGACGACGTACCCAGGCACGCGCGTCAACTGGACGAGGCGATAGCGCGGCTCGCGGAACTTGGGACCACAGCACGAGGGATCGAAACCGTCGGGCATGCCGCTGAGGGAATCATCCAGACCGCCGAGAGCGAAGGCACGAACCTGATCGTCATCGGGTCCCGCGGTCGCAGCGGCGTGACGAGGTTCCTCATGGGCTCGGTCTCCGCACGAGTCGCCCAGCACGCGCCGTGCAACGTCTACATCGCGCGGTGACGGGCATCGGTTAGCGGTTTGAGGAGTGCCGCGGAGGGCGGATCCCGCTCTGCGCAGTTCGAACGGCCGAAGCCGCGTTCGAAGAATCTGCGGAGGAGCCGGCCATGAACGTTCCTACCGCCGCCGACTGGTCGGGCTGCGTGACGTCCGGGCTGCGGAGTCGTACTACGGCGCCGCGCGACCCGCGACGAGGTAACGGTCGAACCAGTCGAGCGTGCGGGCGACGAGGTCGAACATGGCCGGGTAGGAGTGCACGCCGTGCCCCTCCTCGGGGTACAGCACCAGGTCGGTGGGGATTCCGCGGTCCCGTAGGCGGCGGTGGAACTCGATCGCCTGGCCTGGCGGCGTCGCATCGTCGTGGAGCCCGGCGGTGAGGAGCGTCGGTGTGCGCATCCCCTCGGGGCGCAGAACTGGGCTCCGCGACGAGTGCTGGCCGCCGGGTGAGGGCTCACCTTCGAGGAACCGTTCGACCCACGCGCGGAGGTTCGAGCCGAAGTGCTCTGAGTACCAGTCGGTGACCGGCGAGATCGCGACGGCGGCGGCGAAGCGGGCGTCGCAGGCCGGGAGCCAGCACGCCATGAAGCCGCCGTACGAGGTGCCGGTGATGCCGATCCGGGTGGGGTCGGCGATGCCGTCACGGACGAGTTGGTCGAGCCCGCTCAGGTAGTCGTCGTTGTCGGCACCGCCCATGTCGCCGACGACGCGGGCCGCGAACTCCTGGCCCCGGCCGAACGAGCCGCGCGGGTTCGGAGCGAACACCGCGTAGCCGGCGTCGACGAGCGCGATCTCGGGGAGCGTCGGCGGCCGGTCCTGGAAGGCGTAGACCGGCCCGCCGTGGACGTAGAGGATCGTCGGGTACGGCGCTTCGCCGTGCGGCAACGTCAGGAAGCCTTCGATCTCGAGCCCGTCCGGAGCGGTCCAGCGAATCAGGCGCCGCTCCCCCGTGATGGCACGGATCGCCTGCCAGCCGGGATGGTCGCTGTCGGCGAGCACCCGCTCGGCGCCAGCCTGGATGACGGCGAGTACTGGTGCGCGATCCCACGCGCAGACGACCGTCGCGAGCGCGTCGCCGTGCCCGAGCGGTGCCGCGGAGGGTCTGTACTCGTCCTCCGTGCAGGTGCCAGTCCAGAGTTCGCGGGCGCGACCGGCTGTGGTATCGACATCGAGGGCGACCGGCCGCACGCCCCGCAGGCCGGTCGCGAGCAGCCGCTCGCCATCGCGCCATGCTAGGGAGGAAACGTCGACGCCGAGGGTGTCGACGGTGCGGGTGGCGCCGGTGCCGGGATCGATCAGCAGCAGGTCGCCGGCGACCAGCAGGCGGTCGCTGCAGACGGCCTCGACCACGGCGACGCAGCTCCCGCTGGCGTTGCCGCACGCCCACCCCAGCTGGACTTCCGTCTCGCGCAGCACGCGCGAGCGGCCAGACGCGAGATCGACGAGCACGAGCGACGCGTCGTACCAGCCGTCCTCGCCCTCATCCTCGGACGTGACGGCGACGATAGCGTCGTCCCCGCACCACGCCGCCTCCCAGACGTTCTGTCCGCCCGGCCAGGCCGGCCTCATCGTCCCGCTCGCAACGTCGATCAGGTGCAGCGACCGCCCGAGCGTGCCGGCGTCCGCGGACGAACTCACGTCCGGAAGCCACGTGGGGCCGTCGTCGTCGCCGCCGAGCCGTCCCGATCCGAGCGCGTCGGCCTGCTCGGCGCCGGGTGCGGCGACCAGCACGAGGATGCGGCTGCCGTCGGGCGACCAGGCGTGGTCCTCGACGGTGCCGGGGGGTGTCGCCAGCGGCTGTGCTCCGCCGGTGGCGAGGTCAAGCTCGTAGAGCGCGAACGTGCCCACGCCGCGGGTGGAGGTGAACGTCAGCCGGCGACCGTCCGGCGACCAGCGTGGGCAGGCATCGTCAGGTCCGTCGGTCACGAGCCCGGCCGAGGAACGCGTCGGTGGCGGCGATCAGGATCCGCCCGGTCGGCTGTCCGGTCGCGCCCTCCAGGATCCGGGCGCAGGCTGCGACCTGCGTTCCGTCGGGTGACGGCCGGACGTCTCGGTAGGTGGATGGCGATCCCAACTGGGGGCCGAAGACGCGTCCGAAGAGTTCCTCGGCCGCCCTGAATCGTGGAGTCTCTCGCAGGTCTCGTTGCACCCGGCCGACTCTAGCAACGGCCGGCCGAACGGGTCGCTCAGGCGTGGCGCTCGAGGAAGTCGCGGATCACCGCGAGGTACGCCTCGGACTCGTTCTCGAAGATCGTCATGTGGCTCGACTTGCCGAACACGACGAACTCGCTGTCCGGCGATGCCGTCGGCGAGCGGGCGGCTGCAGCGCTGCGGCGTCAGCTCGTCGTACCAGCCGCACAGCACGAGCGCCGGGACGCTGATCTCGCCGAGCCGGTCGGAGATGTCGAAGTGCGCCTGGGGGCCGGTGCCCATGAACTCGTGCGGCCCCCAGAGCGCGTAGGCCGGGCCCATCTCGGGCATGTGCTCGGCCGCGATCGCCTGCGAACTCCGCGCGCGACCGCGCCGGGTCGTACGGGCTCGAGCGGTAGAGGTAGCGGGCGTAGAGCTCGGCGACGGCGTCCTGGTACTCCGGGTCGTCGAGCGTGCCGGCGCTGCTCGTGCTTGAGCATCGCGGCGTGCATGTCGCGGCCGAGCGAGACGCGGTGGTCGGAGACGTCGAGCAGGTAGTCCTTGCCGCAGGCGTACGTGTTCGACAGGATCAGCGCGTCGACGTTGGCCGGGTGGTCGAGCGTGTAGGCCAGCGCGAGCATGCCGCCCCACGACTGGCCGTAGAGCGTGACGGTGCCGAGCTCGAGCTCGGTGCGCACGGTCTCGACCTCGTCGATGAAGCGCGGGATCTGCCACAGCGTCGGGTCGTCGGGCCAGTCGGACTCGCCGCCGCCGAGCTGGTCGTAGAGGACGAGCTTGGTGTCGTCGTCGATGACCTCGTTGAGACGCGTGAGGTACTTCGCGCCGACTCCCGGGCCGCCGTGGAGCCCGAGCAGCGTCCGCGAGCCGCGAGCCGTAGACGCGGTAGGCGATCTCGAAGCCGCGCTCGACCTTCAGGCGACCCTCGTCGGTGAGCGGCGCGGCGGTGCTGTTCGGGTTCTTGCGCTTCATGTGAGCCTCCTACGCTCGATGTTGACATTGTCGGCGCCGCTCACTCGCTCGGCGCGGTTTCGCCGGGGACGTGCGGGCCTTCCTCGCGACCCGGTATGGACGAACGAGCAGGCCGGTATAGGGATGCTGCGGGTTGTCGAGGAGCTCAGCCGTACGGCCCCGTTCGACGACGTGGCCCTCGCGCATCACGAGGGCTTCGGTCGTCGCGTATCGGACGACGCCGAGATCGTGCGAGATCAGCACCAGCGCGAACTCCCGCCGGTCGCGAAGATCGAGCAGGAGGTTGAGGATCTGCGCCTGGACGGAGACATCGAGCGCGGACGTCGGCTCGTCGGCGACGAGCACCTCCGGCTCGCAAGCGAGCGCCCGTGCGATCACGACTCGCTGGCACTGGCCGCCGGACAGGCGACCCGGCCGGCGGGTGGCCGCGTCATCGGACAGGCCGACCTCCGACAGGAGCCGCGCGGCGCGCGATCGAGCCTCCCCGCGGGGGAGCCGGTCGAGGACCTGGAACACCTCCGCGACGGTGTCGATCGCGGACAGGGCGGGGTTGAGGGCGCCGTACGGATCCTGGAAGACCATCTGCACGGCGCGGCGTTCCCTGTCCCGACGGCCGACCGAAGACCACGGTCGACCGCGTACGGTTACGACACCGGCTGACGGGGTGATCGACCCGACCAGCATGCGCCCGAGCGTGGTCTTACCACTGCCGCTCTCGCCGACGATGCCGACGGCAGCGCCCGGCTCGATCGTCAGGTCCACCGGCGGTCACGGCGTCCGCCGTTGCGCCCCGGTAGCGATGGCCCGCGCCCTTGGCTTCGAGGATGCCCGTCACACCACGTCCCCCCACCGCCGGCAGCGGGTGAAGTGCTCGGGGTCGCTTCACCGTTGCCGGAAAGGCGACGTCGCACGCCGGCTCCGCGAGGCTGCATCGCGGCGCGAACGGGCATCCCGGCGGCTGTAGGTTGAGCGGTGGCGGGGCGCCGGCGATCGCCGTCAGTCGCGCCCCCAGCACCGCATCCAGCGGGCGTGCACCGAGCAAGGCCCGCGTGTAGGGATGTGCCGGCTTTGCGAAGACGGTCGAGACCAGGCCGCGCTCGACGACGCTGCCGGAGTACATCACGGCGACGCGATCGGCGCGGCTGCGGATCACCGCGAGGTCGTGGGTCACGAGCAGCAGCGCCATCCCGAGCTCTCGCCGGAACGCGTCGAGCAGGTCGAGTATGCCGCGCTGGACCGTCACGTCGAGAGCCGTTGTCGGCTCGTCGGCAACGAGCAGGGGCGCGCCACCCGCGAGTGCCAGGGCGATCATCACCCGCTGCCGCATCCCACCGGAGAGCTCGTGGGGGTAGCTGCGGAGGATGCGATCGGGATCGCGGAGCTGGACGCGCTCGAGTAGTTCGCGTGCCCGGCGGTCGGGGTTGGCATCCGGATCGAGCACCTTGATCGTC
>CAVZZG010000001.1:0-1461940 GCA_963779685.1 uncultured Actinomycetes bacterium | reverse complement strand
GCCAATCGCCTGCTCGGCACCGGCGTCGTCGAGCTTCTTGGCGAGCACGGCCTTCGTCGCCTGCAGGGTGAGGGCGGCGATCTCGACCTTGATGCGGTCGAGCGACTGCCGGTCTCGGCCTCGATCGCCGCCTGGGCAGCCGCCACACCACGCTCGCGTTCGGCCGTGAGGTCCTCCTGCATCCGGCGGCGCTCGTCGTCGCCCGTCCGGCGCGCGCGCTCCACGATCTCGCTCGCCTCCGCCCGCGCCGCCGCGAGCTGCTGCCGGTACTCGTCGAGCAGCCGCTGCGCATCGTCGCGCGCCTGCTCGGCGGCCTCGAGGTTGTTCTGCACCGCCATCCGGCGCGCCTCCAGCAGCTCCGCGATGCGGCCGAAGGCGTACTTCTTGAGCACGACCATGACGATCGCGAACGTGAGCAGCGTCCAGACCATCAGCCCCGGGGCCGGGAGGATCAGCGCGGTGTCGGAGAGGAACGGCACGACGCTAGCCGATGAAGTAGGCGACGAACGACATCAGGAGGGCGTAGAACGTGATCGCCTCGGTGAGGGCCAGGCCGAGGAACATCATGCCCTGGAGGTCGCCGCGCAGCTCGGGCTGGCGCGAGACGCCCTCGATCGTCTTGCCGATCAGGAAGCCCACGCCGACGCCTGGGCCGATCGCACCGAAGCCGGTACCGAGGCCCAGTGCGATGACCTTGGCCGCCTGGACGAGTCCCGCGTCGGTCGTTGTCGTGGTCGAAAGCGCCATGTTGTCCCTTCCTCCTGGAAGTCCGGATCCGCAGATCAGTGTTGGGGTTCGATCGCCCCGCCGATGTAGATGCCCGAGAGCATCGCGAAGATATAGGCCTGGAGCGAGGCGACGAGACCCCACTCGAACAGGTAGAACGCCGTCGCCACCGGCACGCCGATGACCGCGATGAACACGTTGCCGAGCAGGATGCAGAAGCCGAGGCACATCAGGATCAGCAGATGGCCGGCGAGCATGTTGGCGAAGAGCCGAACCGACAGCGAGATGATCCGCAGCAGCTGCGAGAGCACCTCGAGCGGTATCAGGAAGGCCGTCAGGAACGCCCCGCCGACGCCGCCGATGCCCGTCGCCGGCACCCAGGAGGCGAAGTACTTGCGGACGCCGTTGGCGCGGATGCCCTCGACGTGGGAGATGATCACCGTCATCAGCGTGAGTGCCAGCGTGACGCCCAGGTTCGAGGTGGCCGCGTAGATCGTCAGGCCCGGGATGCCGTGCCAGCGGTGTTCGGTGTCCACCGGCAGCGGGATGAAGCTGATCATGTTCAGCGTCCAGATGAACACGAACAGGGACGCCACGTACGGGAACCAGCGCGTGAAGGCGACCCGTGGCAGGGTCGCGCGGCCGATGTTCGTCTCCGAGAAGCTGTAGAACGTCTCGACGAAGGCCTGGAAGCGGCCGGGGCGCTCGTGGAGCCCGCCCCGCGCCCAGAGGCCGACGCCGATCGAGATCACCGCCGCGATGCCGAGGTAGAGGAGCGCCTTCGAGGGCCCGAACTCGAACGGGCCGATCGAGACCGACCACCACGGATGGATGATGAACTCGTTGACCGGCTTGAAGTCCGACTCCGCGGCAGCGGCCACCGCCGGCGAGACGACCAGCAGGGACGCCGCGCCCAGCGCAGCCCGCGAGACGAGTCTCATGCGGTCCCGTCCGGGCCGGGCGTGCGCGTCCCGCCGCCGGCCACGTGGGCCAGCGTCCGCGCCAGGGTGTCGACGGTGAAGAACGCGAGGAAGGCCACGGCCGCGACGACGCCGACGTGCTCGTCCACGGTCTTGGCGAACACGAACAGGAAGCCGAAGATCACCCACGCCCGGGCCATGAAGCTGACGCCGGTGATGCCGACGGCCGTCACCTGCATCTTGCCGCGGGCCAGGTGGTCGGTTGCGACCGCCGCGCCGCGGTTGATGGCGAACAGCGCCGCCCCGAGCGCCCAGCCGGCGAGCGGCCAGCCTGCCACGAGGAACAGCGGCAGCGCCAGGAGGGCGGCGAGGAAGCCGAGCCAGCCGATCACGGCCGGGCCTGCGGTGCGCATGCCGGTGTAGATCGGGTAGTTCACGGTTTCGGGAGTTTGATCCATTTCACGTAGACCACGTAGAAGCCGAACACGATCCCGACCGCCGCCCCTGCCATTGCCAGGGGAACGGGCAGGCTGACGAGGAGCCCGAGCCCCAGTCCGAGGCCGGTTCCGAGCAGGATCGCGGCGACGATCGTGATTCCGGCTGACAGCCCGGAGGCATCGACCCCCCGGCCCGGTTCCTCAGGTCCGGTGATCCCGGTGCCTCCTGCGAGCCTGCTCGAGCCCGCCTGCTCCTTCCGGCGGACGTGGCCACGATAGCACAGCGGCCGGACTGCTCGTGACATTCCCAGGACCGGCCCACGTCCGCACGGATTGCAAGCAACTGAGCGGATTTCGAGACCTACGGACGCTTCTCTTCCGGGGGCGCTTGTGACGCGTCGGAGCCGAGCCCGGCACCGGCACCCGCGAGCGCGTAGCGAGGCCACGGCTCGAACACGAGACGTTCCCGGACGAACTGCACCACCGCGGTCGCGACTGCAAGCAGCGGAATCGCCAGGAACGCGCCGAAGATGCCCGCGACCTCGGCGCCGGCGAGCAGGCAGAAGATCACCGCCAGCGGGTGGCTGCGGATCGCAGCACCCATGATCCGCGGGACGACGATGTGCCCCTCGAGCTGGTGGATGCCGACGTAGGCGAGCGTCACCCAGGCCGCCGTGAGCGGGTCGTCGAACGCGGCCAGGATGACCGCCGGGATGGCCCCGAGCACGGGGCCGACGTACGGGATCGCCTCCGTGAGCATCGCGAAGAGCCCGAGGAACAGCGAGTAGTCCCGTGCTGCGGGCCAGACACCGGTGATGCCGTAGAGCTCCATCACCACCCCGGTCGAGAACCCGATGATCAGCGAGACGATGAACTGCCCGCGGACGTAGGACACGAGCGCGTGCTGCACGCTCCAGCCCAGTCCCCGGCCATCGGGGCCTGGCGGAAGCAGCCGGTCGGCCGTCCGCGAGAAGCGGGGGCCGGAGAGCAGCATGTAGATCGTCACCACCAGCACCAGCACCGTCCTGAAGATGCCGGTGACGACCTGGGTGGCGACGGTCTGCCCCACGTCGACGGCCTTGCGAACGTACCCGAACACGCCCTGCGACTGGATCCGCTGCACCGCCTTCTTGCCGACCGTCCGCACCTGGACGCCCGACAGGCCGTGACCGTCGAGCCACTGCTGGAGGTTGTCGATGCGGGCGTCGGCAGGCGTACGGCCCGTCGCGGGGTCGACCGTCACCTCCTTCTCGATCGCCGTCGCCGCGTTCGAGACCTGGGTCACGACCTCTGCGCCGAGGACGGCGAGCGCCCCGACGATCAGCGCGAACACCACCAGCAGCACCGAGAGGATGGCCAGTCCGCGCGGCATGAACCGCGCGACCCGGGCCACGATCGGGTTCAGCAGCAGGGCGGCGAGGGCCGAGACGATGAAGACGAAGAGGGTCTCGCGGATGGCCGAGGCCACGCTCCAGGCTGCGAGCAGGCCGAGCGGGAGCGCGACGAGCTGCACCCAGCGCGGGATGTCCACCCTCGACCGATCCACGGTGGCAGAGAGCCTATCGGACGCCATCCCGGGCGCCCTCGCGCGGGCGGAACGTCAGTCGCCGAGCGCGGGGACGACAGCCGCCGAGCGGGCTGCGATCGTCTTGTCGTACAGCTCCTTGCGGCCATGCTCGGCCTCGCGGCGGAGACGCCCCGACTCGTCGACCCGGTACTGGCCGACGATGGTGAGCGGCGGCGAGTAGGCGTGCAGCGAGATGGCCGGCTCGCCCGCGACATGCGAGACGGCGTGGATGTACCCGCCGGGCCCCTGACGCGAGACGCCGGCCGTCATGCGGATGGCAGATGCCTCCCCGCCGATCGTGAGCATGCCCTCGGACAGCTCGCCCTGCACGCACATCAGGCCGACGTCGGAGAGATCGTGGTCGTGGAACCCGGTGGCCTGGCCCGGCATCCACGACAGCACCCAGATGTCGATGCGGTCGTCCTCGTACAGGAGCTCGTAGCGGCGACGGGTGCGGTCCTCGACGATCAGCGGCCGCCACAGGTCCTCGCGCCCGGCGATGCGGCGGACGAGCTGCTCCAGCTCGGCGGCGGGGTAGTCGCCCTCGCGGTCGAGCAGTTCGGCGCAACGCGCGGAGAGCTCCGCGGAGTACGGGGCGACGACGACGGGTTCGAAGGTTCGGGCCACGCTGGTTCTCATGTCACGGTAGCAGCCGCCTTCGGAGAAGCGTCGGTGTCCCGGCGGCCGTCGGGCGTTCGCCAGGGTGACGCGAACGCCGGCCCGCCCCGTGCTACCCCCCGGCCAGCGCGCGCCGGCGGCGGCGCTCGGCAACGACAGGCGTGGCGGGGTCGACATCCGCCCGGCGGGCGATGCCCACCATCTGCAGGTGCCGGTACTTGAGGATCTCGAGCGCGTAGACGACCCAGATCGAGAGGCCCACGGCGGCAAGGGCGAACGCCGAGAGCAGCAGCGTCGGGGCCAGATGGACGTGGCCGTCCGGCGAGCGGTAGTGGACGAACCGGACGGCCAGCGCGAACGCCGACAGCGACGCGCACCAGGCGTACAGCACGAGGGCCGCCCGGCGCTGTCCGAAGCCGATTCGCAGCAACCGGTGGTGGAAGTGGTTGGTGTCGGCCGAGAGGATCGACCGGCCGTACTTGAGCCGCTTCATGATCACGAACGTGGTGTCCATGATCGGCACCAGCAGCACCAGCAGCGGGAAGACGAGGGAGACGGCCGCCGCGGTCTTCATGACGCCGCTGATCGACATGGTGGCGAGCAGGAACCCGAGCGGTAACGACCCCGAGTCGCCCATGAACACCTTGGCGGGATGGAAGTTCCACCACAGGAAGCCGACGCACGCACCGGCCACGGCGGCGGCCAGGGCGGCCGCGGCATTCCGGTCGAGGGACAGCGCCAGGATGCAGAAGGTGGCGGCCGAGATCGCGCACATGCCGGCGGCGAGGCCATCCATGCCGTCGGCGAAGTTGACGATGTTCGCGACGGCGACGATGAAGATCACGGTCACCGGATACTGGGCGGCGCCGATCGAGATCGAGTGCAGGAACGGTGGCGTCAGGTGGTCGACCGTGACGCCGTTGGCGACCGGGATCACGGCGCAGGCGGCCTGCCCGATGAACTTGGGCAGCGGGGCGAGCCCCACCGCGTCGTCGACGGCCCCCAGCAGGCTGATGAGCGTCGCGCCGACCAGGATCGCGCGGTACTCCCGCTGGCCGGCGTCGAGCGTCACGACGGCGGCGATCAGGATCCCGCCGACGATCGCGAGGCCGCCCAGCCGGGGGATCGGGTGATCGTGGATGCGACGCCCCCCCGGCATGTCGACGACACCGAGGCGGTGAGCCAGCCGCGACGAGAGCGGCACCAGGATGAGTCCGACCGACGCCGCCGCGATCAGGAACGCGAGCAAGGCCACCGTGGGAGCGTACTACGATCGATCTCGGCCGTTGACGCGAGGCTTGATGTGCATCGCTGCAGGCGCACCGCATCCCGCCAGGCCGGGGCCACGTACGCTCGATTCACATCAAGCCTCTAGCGGGTACCCCAGATGCGGTCGCCGGCGTCGCCGAGGCCGGGCAGGATGAAGCCGCGATCATCGAGCCGGCGGTCGAGGCAGGCCACGTAGATGGAGACGTCCGGGTGCGCGGCGCCGAGCACGGCCGCTCCCTCGGGCGCGGCGATGATCGACAGCAGCCGCACCGAGCGCGCGCCGGCCTCCTTGCAGAGATCGACGGCGCGGACGGCCGAACCGCCGGTCGCGAGCATCGGGTCGAGCAGCAGCACCTCGCGCTCCGCCAGGTCGGCGGGCAGCTTCTCGTAGTACGTGACCGGGTCGAGCGTGTCCTCGTTCCGGTACAGGCCGAGGAACCCGACCCGCGCGACCGGGATCATCACCAGCACGCCATCCAGCATGCCGACCCCGGCCCGCAGGATCGGCACGATCGCGACCTTCTTGCCCGACACCTGCCAGCCGTCGGTCGCCTCGAGCGGGGTCGTCACGGGTACGCGCTCGATGTCGAGGTCGCGCGTCGCCTCGTACGCGAGCATGCCGGCGATCTCCGAGCAGAGCATGCGGAAGTCCCGCGTGGTCGTGCGGGCGTCGCGCAGCAGTGTGACCTTGTGCCGAACCAGCGGGTGCTTGACCTCGATCAGCGGCATGCGGGCCACCCTACAGCCGGGAACGGATCTCGTCCAGGCCGACCGGCCCCGCGCGCAGGATCGCCGGCTCCTCGCCGCAGAGGTCGACCACGGTGGAGGGCACGCCACCGGGCGAGGCGCCACCGTCGACGACGACCGAGATCCCGTCCGCGTCGAGATCGCCGACCTGCAGGGCCGGCGGCGAGCCCGCCCGGTTCGCCGAGGTCGCGAGCACGGCGGGCACGGATGCCAGCGCCGCCGCCAGCGATGCCGGCAGCACGGGCACGCGAATGCCGATCCGGTCGGGCGTCGCGCCGCACAGCCACGGATACCGGTGCGCCGGGTTGGGCACGACGAGCGTCAGGGGACCCGGCAGCAGCGCGCCGACGGCGGCCGCAGGGGCCTCGGGGAGGACGTTCCTGGAGGAGCGACTCGACCGAGCCGGCGAGAATCGCCGACGGCTTGCGCAGATCGCGGCCCTTGGCGAGCAGGAGGCGCGAGCAGGCGTCCTCGAGGTGCGCGGCGGCGGCCAGGCCGTACACGGTGTCGGTCGGTATCGCGACGATCTCGCCCATCCGGAGCGCCGCCACCAGCGCGGTCAGGTCGTCCTCGAGGCCCAGCGTCAGCATCGGGCCAGGACGAAGCGCTCGATCCCGGCGAGATCCCGGTCGACCAGCACTTCCGAGTACTCGCTCTCGGTGGCGAGGCCGGCGACGGCGGCGGCCTGACCCTCGGCCAGTTCGAGCGCGAGCCATCCTCCCGAGACGAGGCGCGGCCGCGCACTCGCGAGCAGGCGCCGGACGATCGCGAGCCCGTCCGGCCCGCCGAACAGCGCCACGTGCGGCTCGTAGGCCCGCACATCGGCCTCCAGGCGCGGGTCGTCGTCGGCCACGTACGGGAGGTTCGCCGCGATCACGTTGTACCGGCCGGTGATCCCCTCCAGCAGGTCGGTCTCGACGAACTCCACCGCCAGGCCGGCGCGCGCCGCGTTCTCGCGGGCGACGTCGAGGGCCGCGGGCGAGATGTCCGATGCGACCACGCTGGCATCGCGTCGCTCGCGGGCGACCGCAAGCGCGATCGCACCCGACCCGGTGCCGACATCGAGGAACCGGCCGCGAGTCGGCAGGAACCCGAGCGCGAGCTCGACGAGCACCTCGGTCTCGGGCCGCGGCACCAGAACGCGCGCGTCGACCAGCAGCTCGACGCCCCGGAACTCCCACGCACCGAGGCAGTACGCGACCGGCTCGCCGGCCCCCCGCCGGCGCAGCAGCTCGCGGTAGGTCGCGACCTCCGCGGGTGTCAGCGGCCGGTCGTGATGCAGGTACAGCTGCAGCCGACGCAGGCCGAGCGCGTTGCCGAGCAGCAGCTCCGCGTCCAGCCGTGGCGTCGGCGAGCCGTGCGTTTCGAGGTAGCCGGTGGCGACGCCGAGGAACTCGACGACCGTGACCGGCGCCGTCGCCTCGCTCACGCGATCACCGCCCCCGCCGCGCGCATCTCGTCGATCGCCCGCTCCGAGTCGCCCGCCGCGACCTCCACGCCACGCACCGCGTCGCGCAGCACCGTCACCGCGAAGCCCTCCCGGAGCGCATCGAGCACCGTCGCGCGCACGCAGTAGTCGGTTGCCAGCCCGCCCACGACGAGCCGCTCGACCCCGAGCTCGCGGAGCTCGCCGGCCAGGCCGGTGCCGTCGAAGGCGGAGTAGGCGTCGCTGCCGGCCGAGGTCGCCTTGGCCACGACGCGATCGAGCGGGAGCGCGGCGATGCGCGGCTCGAGCTCGGCGCCGCGGGTGCCGTGCACGCAGTGGGGCGGCCAGGGGCCACCCTGCGTCGCGAACGAGCAGTGATCCGGCGGGTGATCGTCCCGGCTCGCGATCACGAGGTCGGCCTCGGCCGCCGCGACGACCAGCGGCTCGACCACCTCGTCGCCGTGCGGGACGCCGAGGGCGCCGCCGGGCAGGAAGTCGTGCTGGACGTCCACGATCAGCAACGCGCTGCGCCCCCCGCTCACGTCACCGAGGCCTCTTCGAGCTTGCGCCGGTTGTCGTCGGCCTGCAGGGTGTCGGTGAACTCCTGGAGCTCTCCGAGGAGGACGCCGGCGAGGTTGTGGGATGTCACCTTCACACGATGGTCGGTAACGCGGCTCTGCGGGAAGTTGTAGGTGCGGATCTTCTCGGAGCGGGCGCCGGTGCCGATCTGCGAGCGGCGCGCCGCGTCGAGCTCGTCCTGGGCCCGCTCCCGCTCGATCTCGTACAGCCGGGCGCGGAGGATCCGCAGCGCGCGCTCCTTGTTCTGCAGCTGCGAGCGCTCGTCCTGGCAGACCACGGACAGGCCCGAGGGGACATGGGTGACGCGAACGGCCGAGTCGGTCGTGTTGACCGACTGCCCGCCCGGGCCCCAGCCGCGGATGGTCTCGATGGTCAGCTCGCGAGGATCGAGCGCGACCTCGACCTCCTCCGCCTCCGGCAGCACGGCGACCGTGGCGGTGGACGTGTGGATGCGGCCCTGCGACTCGGTCTGCGGGACGCGCTGGACGCGATGGACGCCCGATTCCCACTTGAAGACCGAGTACGCGCCGTCGCCCGCGATCGAGAACGTCAGGTCCTTGAAGCCGCCGGCCTCGGACGGGTCGCTGGCGAGCACCTGGTGCTTGAACCCGCGCCGCTCGGCGTACCGCGTCAGCATCTTGTACAGGTCGGCCGCGAACAGCGCCGCCTCGTCGCCGCCGGTGCCGGCGCGGATCTCGACGATCACGTCCTTGCCGTCCGCCGGGTCGCGCTCGACCATGGCCAGCCGGATCTGCTCCTCGAGTTCCGGGAGCTCCGCACGGGCCTCCTCGAGCTCGGCGAGCAGGTACTCGCGCGTCTCCGCGTCGGTGTCGTCACCGAGCATTTCGGCCGCGTCGGCCACCTGCGCCCGCGCCGCCCGCCAGCGCGTCGCCAGGGCATTCGCCTCCTGCAACCGGGAGTGCTGGCGACCGGCGTCCGCGAGCCGCCGCGGGTCGCCGTACACCTCGGGATCGCCCAGCCGCTCCTGCACCTCCGCGAAGGACCGCTCGATCTCGCCCACCAATCGCTCCATCGCATCCACCCCCTCAGGGTAGCGAGGCCGTGCCCCAGCCCACGGCGGCCGGCTAGAGGCTTGATGTGAATCGAGCGTACGCGGCCGCGCCCGCCAGGGCGCGTCGGATGCGGCCCGGTCGCGCAGGCGAGGCGGGAGGCCTCGTCAAGCGGCCGGGACGCAGAGCGGTGGCGACCCGCAGAGCCCGCCAAGGCGGGCGGCGCGGGTCGCCCGAGCGGCCGACGCGGCCTGGCGGGATGCGGTGCGCCCGCAGCGATTCACATCAGGCCTCTAGGCCGGCATCCAGCGCTCGAACCACTCGACCAGGCGGCGGTGGCGGTCGGCGCGGCGGTCGGGCCGCGCGGTGCGGTGGAACGTGTGCGTGGCCTCGGGGTAGAGCACGTACTCGACCGGGCGGCGGAGCAGGCGGAGGGACACGAAGAGCTGCTCGACGTCGCTGGTGGGGCAGCGGAGGTCGTCCTCGCCCTGCAGCAGCAGCAACGGCGTGCGGAGGTCGGCGACGTGCCGCAGGGGCGACTGCTGCCACAGCAGGGCCGCGCCCGCATCGTCGAGAGGTTCGCCGAGGCCGGCGGCCCGGCAGTAGCTGATGCCCGTGTCGGAGTTCGCGTAGGTGCCGATCTGGTTCACCACGCCGCACTCCGACACGCCGGCGGCGAACCGCTGCGAGGTGCCGAGCAGCCAGTTGACGAGGAAGCCGCCGTACGAGCGGCCGAAGCAGCCGAGGCGGTCGGGGTCGGCGAGGCCCTCGGCGACGAGCGCATCGAGGACGGCATGGCACTGGGCCGCGTCGTCCTCGCCCCACCGAGCGGTGAGACGATCGACCCACGCGGCGCCGAACCCGTACGACCCCACGATATTCGGCCGCACCACGCGGTAGCCGGCGCGCACGAGCAGTTGCACCCCGAGCTCGACCGTGCCGCGCCAGTGCCAGACCGGCCCGCCGTGGATCGCCACGACCGTTGCCAGCGGATCGTCGCCGGCACCCGGCGGGTGCGCGACGAAGCAGTGGACGCCGGCGATGACGCGCTCCTCCTGTGCGACCGCCGGCGCGCGCCGGAGCCAGTCCGAGCCGTGCCGGGTGAGCCAACGCGGGCCGTGGCCCGGCTGCAGGACGGCCACGTCGCTCCAGTCCAGCCCCTCCGCCATCACGGCGACGACCGCGTCGCCGCCGGCCGCGACGGCGTCGACGGTCCAGGGCGGCGCCGGGTCGAGCAGCGGCTCGAGGCCGCCGGCGGTGACGCGATGGACCAGCTCCCGCCCGCCCGCGTCGACGATCACGGCGAGCCCATCGGGCGAGAGGTCGCGGCAGAAGCAATCGCCGGCACCGTCGAGCAGCCGGCCGTTCCGGTAGACGAGCGTCGGGTCGGCGTCATCTGGCAGGATCGAGCCGTGCGCCACCGCCACGACGGCGCCCTCGCGGGCCACGGCGAACTCGGTGACGGGGCCCGGGTGGGCGACGAGCACCGCACCGTCGCAGTGCACCTGCGGGTTCGGCCGGGTGTCGGCATCCGCCGAGGGATCGGCCAGGTAGGCGACCCTGCCGTCCGGCAGGAAGCGCGGCGAGGACGCGAACCAGGGGCCGGAGGTCACGCGACGGGAACGGCCGCCGCGTCGGGGGACCACGTGAACGTGCGTCGGCCGGTCGAGGAGGCCGTAGGTGTCGTCATCCCGCCAGTTGGCCATGCGGACGATGCGCGCGGTGGGTGTTCCGCCGTCGCGTTCGCCGACGCTCAGGCTCGACGCGTCGTCGGGCGCCGTGACGGCGAAGGCGCGGCCGTCCGGGCGCCACGCGAAGGCCGTGACGCCGTGCGCGAAGCGCGTGATCGCCTCCGGCTCGCCGCCGTCGACGCCGATCACGTGGAGCTGGTCGGCGCCGCCGGAGCGCGCCGACAGGAACGCGACCTCGCGACCGTCCGGCGAGAACGCGGGGGCATGGTCGGCGACCGCGCCCGTGGTCAGCGGCCGCGGCCGGCCGCCGCCGACCCGTACGAGCCAGAGCCGGCGGACGTCGCGCCCGCCCTCGCAGGTGCGGCGCGAGTAGGCGGCCAGCGACCCGTCGGGCGACAGCGCGACCTCGTCGATCAGGCATTCCCTATAGGTCAGGCCGGCATCCACCGCATGAACCAGTCGAGGATCCGCCGCTGACGATCGATGCGGCGATCGGGGCGGCCCGTTCCCGAGAAGAGGTGCGAGGACTCCGGGTAGAGCACGTACTCCACCTCGCGGCCGAGCCGCCGCAGGGCCACGAACAGCTGCTCGTTGTCGCCGGGCGGGCAGCGGTGATCCGCCTCGCCCTGCAGCAGCAGGAGCGGCGTCGCGATCTGCGCGACGTTGCGCAGAGGCGACTGGCGCCAGAGCGCATCGACCCCGTCCGGGCTCAGGGTGTCGCCCAGCCCATCGGCGCCACACAGGAGCGGCCCGACGTCGCACTGCCCGAACGCGCTCACCTGGTTGGTGACGCCGTTCTCGGACACGGCTGCGGCGAAGCGGTCGGAGGCACCCACCAGCCAGTTGGTGAGGAAGCCACCGTACGAGAGGCCGGTGACGCCCAGCCGGGCGGGATCGGCGAGGCCACGGGCGACGAGGTGGTCGAGAACGGCGTGGCAGTCCGCGGCATCGACGTCGCCCCAGCGACCGGCAAGCGCCTGCGCCCAGTCGCGACCGCGCCCGGCCGACCCGCGCGCATTCGGCGTGACGACGCGGTAGCCGGCGCCGGTCAGGATCAGCGCGGCGATCGTCGGCACGGCCGTCCACTGCAGGACAGGCCCGCCGTGGAGCAGCAACACCGTCGCGCACGGGCCCTCGGCGGACGCCGGCGAGAACACGAACGAGCGGATCCGTCCGCCCGCACCCTCGACGTCGGCGACCTCGAGTTCCGGCCACGCACGGCTGCGCAGCCAGGACGACTCGCGCGTCAGGCGGCGCAGCCGGCCACTCTCCAGCGCGACGACCTCGGGCGCCTCGTTCGATCCCGCGGCGATAGCGACCACACGACCGCCACCGGTGGCAACGCCATCGGTCACGCACGCGTCGGCCAGCCGGCCGCCGCCCGCAGCGATGGGAGGCGAGAACCCATCCTCGGCCACCGAGGTCACCCGCCCGTGGGCGTCGCTCGACGCGGCCCAGTCGAAGAGGTCGGAGGTCTCGTCCCCGCCGACGCAGACGTCGTCGGCGGTGAGCGCGGTGACACCACCGCCCGGGTCGATGCGGAACGCCCGGCGAGGATCGGCGCTGGCCGCAGCCGATCGCTCCTTCGCATGGCAGACGATGCCGCCGTCGGCCTCGAAGCAGAACCAGCTGACGGCGCCGTCCGGCCCGTCCAGCTGCCGCACCGCGCCGCCCGTGATGGGGACGGCATGCAGGCGCGCCAGGTCGCGGAGGTCGGCGTCGGCGTCCAGATCGGCCAGGAACGCCACCGACCTGCCGTCCGGCGACACGCGCGGGAGGGTGGCCGACCACCTGCCGCTCGTGAGGCGACGCGGCGGGCCACCCCGCGCCGGGACGACGTGCAGGTGGACGTCGTGGACCGTCAGCCCCTTGCCGTCCAGGCGCCATCCGAGCGTGGTGATGTGACGCGCGATAGGGCCGCCCTCGCGCTCCTCCCCGACGACGCGCGGGGATCGCTCGTCCTCCGCGGCGACGACCAGCCGGCGACCGTCCGGGCACCAGTCGAAGTCATCGACTCCGCGCGCCATCCGGGTCACCGCGAGCGCCTCGCCGCCGTCGACGGCGATCACGTACAGCTGGTTCGTCCCGCCGCGATCGGACAGGAAGGCCACGGAGCACCCGTCCGGCGAGAACCGCGGAGCGCGGTCGCGGCCCGCGCCGCCGGTGAGGCGTCGGGGCACGCCACCGCGGTAGGGCACGAGCCAGAGAGCGACCCGGTCGGCGTCGCCGACCACCGTCCGCCGCGTGTAGCAGACGAGCTCGCCGTCGGGTGCGAGGGCGACGTCCCCCAGTGCGACCTGCCGGCGGAGATCCTCCGGAAGGAGTCCCGTCACGCCATGACCTCGACCTCGGGCGTCGCACCGTGCTCGGCCTCGAGATCGAGCACGACGCGCAGCGCATCGATCGACACCTCGAGCTGGTCGAGGCTCGGGGGTCGGGTCGTGAGCCGTTGCAGCCAGAGCCCGGGCGCCAGCGCCGCCCGCACGAACGGGTTCGAGCCGTAGCGGCCCGCGAGCCGGATCACCTCGTAGGCCAGTCCGGCGATCGGCAGCAGCATGGCGAAGCGCGACAGCACCAGCCAGTACCAGTGGTCGGGCTTGCCGATCACCAGGTAGACGAAGATCGACACGACCATGACCCACAGCAGGAACGCCGTTCCGCAGCGCAGGTGGATCCGGCTGTGGCGGGCGACCGACTCGGGGGTGAGCTCGTCCCCGGCCTCGAGGGCGTTGATCGCCATGTGCTCGGCGGCGTGGTACTCGAACACCCGCCGCAGATCGGGGATCAGCGACAGGAGCGCGAGGTAGCCGACGAGGAAGCCGACCCGAAGCAGCCCCTCGACCAGCGTGAACACCGCGCCGTTGAGCCCGAACAGGTCGGCCAGGAGGGCCGGCGACGCCTTGAACAGGACCAGTGCGAACCCGATCGCGAGCACGAATGCGACCACGATCGACCAGGTCGAGAGCTCACCCTCGCCCTCCGGGGCATCCTCGTCGGTCGACGCGTACTGCGCCGCCAGGCCGAGCGCGCGGAAGCCGATCGTCAGGGAGTCGCCGAGTGCGGCGATACCGCGGATGACGGGCCACCGGAGCACGCGGTGACGCGCCGCGACGGAGGTCGCGGCGTGGGCACTCGAGGTGATCCGTCCATCGGGGCGCCGTACCGAGACGGCCCAGTACCGGGGCGTGCGCATCATCACGCCCTCCAGGACTGCCTGGCCGCCCACGGGCGTCATGCGGGGGCTACTTGGAGCCCTGCGCCCTGGCGAGGCGGCGCTGGAAGCGCTCGACCCGGCCACCCGTGTCGATCAGCTTCTGCTTGCCCGTGTAGAACGGATGGCACTCCGAGCACAGTTCGACGTGCATGTCCGCCTTGGTGCTGCGGGTTTCGAACTCGTTCCCGCAGGAGCACTTGACGACGGTCAGCTCGTACGTCGGATGTATCTCGGCCTTCACGATTCTCAGCGTAGCACGGGGCTCAAGGCCGTCAGTGCAGCCTCAACACCCGCTCGGTCGACCTCGAGCGAGGTGACGAACCGGACGGTCCGCGCGTCGTAGGGCGCGGCCAGGACGCCGACGGCCGCCAGGTCCTCGCAGACCACTCGGGCCGAGTCGTCGTCGCGTGTGCAGCGGGCCAGCACCATGTTGGTCCGCACCCGCGCCGGATCGACCGCGAGCCTGCCGGAGGCCGCAATCCCCTCCGCCAGCCGGCGGGCGTTGGCGTGGTCGTCGGCGAGCCGCTCGATGTTGCGCTCCAGGGCGTATAGCCCGGCGGCCGCGATCACGCCGGCCTGGCGCATCCCGCCGCCGAGCAGCTTACGGATGCGCAGGGCCCGCGGCAGGTCGGCCGACGGCATGCAGACGACCGAGCCCACGGGCGCGCCGAGCCCCTTCGAGAGGCAGAACGTGACGGTGTCGGCATGCCCGCAGATCTCGTGCGCCCCGACGCCGTCCGCGATGGCGGCGTTGAACAGCCGCGCGCCGTCCACGTGCACCTTCATCCCTTGTGCGCGCGCGTACCCGCTCACGCGCGCGAGGCGGTCGAGGGGCCACGGCGCGCCCATGCCCGCCATCGACGTGTCCTCGACGCAGACCAGACGCGGCATCGCATGGTGGGGGTCGGCCCCGTCGGCCAGCCAGGCGGCGAGGTCGGACTCGTCGAAGAACCCGTCGGCGCCGAGCAACTGGCGCTGGGAGACGCCCCACAGGGCCGAGGCGCCGCCGCCCTCGTTGTCGACCACGTGCGACCGGGCGTGCGCGTAGAGCTCGTCGCCCTGACCTGCGTGCAACCGGATCCCGACCGCGTTGCCCATCGTCCCGGACGACACGAACAGCCCGGCCTCCATGCCGCAGATCTCGGCCGCGGTCTCCTCGAGCCGCCGCACGGTCGGGTCCTCGCCCCAGACGTCGTCGCCGAGCTCGGCGGTCGCCATCGCCCGCCGCATGCCGTCGTCCGGGCTCGTAAAGGTGTCGGAACGGAACTCGTGCATCGCGTCAGCCTAACGTGATTCCAAGAATGGTCTTGACAGGCGACCTTATAGCGGTTTCGATACCGGTGCCCGGCACGGGCGGCGCCTTGGGGAAGGCGTGGAGCGAAGGGAGGCCGTGTGAGCGATCAACCAGGCCTACTCGGCGACGACATCGCCGGAGGCGGGCTACGCAAGGAGACCGACTGGCGGGGGGCCTTCGTGATCGGCCTCGCCGGGACGATCCTGGTCACCGGCATCGCGCCGATCATGGTGAACGCGTTCGGGGCCGCGGCCATCCCGCAGATGGCCGTGATCACGATCAGCGGCTACGTGCTGTGCCTGCTGCTGGCCGAGCTGTCCGCGATGATGCCCGAGCGCACCGGCGGCTCGCCCACGTACGCGATGGTGGCGTACCGGGACAAGTGGCCGAAGTTCGCGGGCCACGTCAACGGCGTCACGTGCTGGGCCTACTGGCTCGGCTGGTTCCCGGTGGCGCCGCTCAACATGATCATCGCCGCCTACTACCTGAAGAGCCTCTTCGAGTGGGGCGACCACGGCACCCTGACGCTGATCTCGACGCCGATCGCCGTCACGACGCTGATCATCGCGATCGTCGGCATCGTCATCCTGTTCATCCCGGCCTACATGGGCATCCGGCTCGGCGCCGCCTTCGCGACGGTACTCGGCCTGCTCTCCATGATCCCGCTCACGATCCTCGCGCTCGGCAGCATCTTCCGCGCCGACATCGCCGACTGGAGCCAGCTGAACAGCCCGACCTGGTTCCCCCAGGTCGATGGCACCGCCTTCTTCTCGCCGGCCTTCGGGCACAGCGCGCCAATCACCTACCTCGCGTTCGCGTTCCTGCTGACCTGGAACGTGATCGCGATGGAGGCCGCCGCCTGCTACATCGGCGAGTGCAAGAACCCCGCTCGGGACGCCAAGATCGCGATGAACCTCGAGGGCGGCTACGGCGCGTTCATCTACATCATGATCCCGCTCTCGTTCGTCGTCATCCTCGGCCGCGATACCCTCGCGTCGATCGGGTTCGACCCCAACACCGTGTTCCTGTCCTACGCGCAGGCGCTGTTCGGCGGCAGCACGGGCACGGCCCTGAAGTGGGGCATCGGGCTGATGCTGATCGTGGCCCTGATGCTGTCGGCCCTGAACGCGATCATGGGCTGCGCCCGCGGTCTGCACCAGATGACCATCGACGGCCAGTTCCCGCGCATCTTCGCCCGGGTCAACCGGCACGGCGTGCCGAGCTTCGCGATGTTCTGGAACGTGGTCTGGTCGATCGCCGTCGTCTTCCTCGGCGGCGCCGTGCAGATCTACCTGTTCTCGAACGTCGGCTACCTGTTCTCGTTCCTGCCGGTCCTGCTCGGCTACTACATGCTGCGCCAGAACAGGCCCGACATCGAGCGCCCTGTGCGGCTTCCCTCGTACTTCAAGTACATCGCGCTCGTGATGCTGGTGTTCTACGCGGTGATCTGGTTCGCCGGGTGGGGCGATCTACGCATCGTTCCCGCTTGACACCGACTTCAACCCGGCCACGGACAACGGCGATGGCATGATCTACTACCTCCTGGGGGTGGCCACGCTGCTCCTGTACTTCGTCGGCTACTGGTACCGCAAGGTCGAGGACCCAAGCAGCCGACCGAGCCGATACCGCGGCTCACCGAGGTCGAACGATCGAGTGACGCGCTGAGCGGGCTGCGCCGTATGCCCGCACGTCCGACGAGGGGGCCGGCCCATGCGGAGCCTCTTCCCGGACAAGTGCCCCCGATGGGGAGTCCGCAGACGCCCCCTGATCGCCAGCACCGGCCGTGCGTTCGAGCGCGCCGGTGCTGGATCGTGCCCCGGTCGAGCTGGCGCGCAAACGCAACGCCAAGGCCTCTCGGTGCTCCAGATCATGAGGATCTGGGGCACCGGCCTCGGCCTGCCGCACCCGGGTCTGAAGCCGAACAAGGCCGAGCAGGACCGTGCCATCGAGACGCTCAACGACGCGCTCGAGTACGTGGCGAAGCGCAAGATCCCGATCTCCGGTCAGCAGCATCATCGGCACGCGTAACCCGGCCAAGGTCATCCTCCGCGAGGCGGAGCGACTCGGTGTCGGGGTGATCGTCATGGGGGCGCCGGCACGGCCCGGCGCAGGGACTGGGGCTGGCAGAACGAGGCCCACCGGGTGGCCAAGAAGGCCCCGATCGAGGTCATCCTCGTGACGCCTGAACCAGTACAGGCATAGAATCTCCACCGTCAAGCTGGAAGTAGCCCGAAGGAGCAGCTGCATCGGCCGCCATGACCTCGGTACGACCAAGGAGCCGACCGTCCGCAGGCCGGCGAAGGAGGACGGGATCGAGTTCTTCTTCGCGCAGTTCGTCGACATGCACGGCAAGCCGAACGCGAAGCTCGTGCCGATGTCGAACTTCGACGGCATGTTCGACGAGGGCGCAGGGTTCGCCGGG
Organism: uncultured Actinomycetes bacterium; assembly: GCA_963779685.1. Lineage (GTDB taxonomy): Bacteria > Actinomycetota > Thermoleophilia > Gaiellales > F1-60-MAGs149 > CAVZZG01. The sequence goes on along the minus strand of CAVZZG010000001.1, from coordinate 1,444,020 downwards.
TTCGCGGCCGGGCCGATGGGCCAGACGCCCGGCGTCGCCGGACGTCGCTGCGATGCCCGACCCGATCTCCTACACGAAGGTGCCGTTCAAGCCGGGCCTCGCCCGCCTCGCCTGCGACGTGACGGTCGAGGGCGCAGCCGTGGCCGTACTGCCCGCGCACCATCCTGCGCACGCCAACGAACGGGCGCTGAAGCATGGGTACCGGCTGAAGATGGGCATGGAGCTCGAGTTCTTCCTCGTGCGCGGAGGTGGACGGCAAGATCGTCGTGCTCGACGACCCTCGACACGCTCGAGCAGCCCTGCTACGACGTGAAGGGCCTACCCGCAACTACGAGTTCATGACGACGCTCTCGACCAGTACCAGAACGAGCTCGGCTGGGGCAACTACGCCAACGACCACGAGGACGCCAACGGCCAGTTCGAGTCGAACTTCGACTACGACGACGTCCTGGTGACGGCGACCGCGCGATCTTCTTCCGCTACATGGTGCACGCCATGGCGCAGGAACGCGGCTACCTCGCGACGTTCATGCCGAAGCCGTTCTCGAGCCTGACCGGCAACGGCTGCCACTTCCACATCTCGCTGTGGGACCCGTCGGGCGAGAAGAACCTGTTCGACGATCACGACGACCCGCGCGGCCTCGGGCTCTCCCCGCTCGCCTACTCGTTCCTCGGCGGCGTCATCGACCACGCCGAGGCCGTGATCGCGATCGGAGCGCCGATCGTCAACTCGTACAAGCGGATCGGCGTCGGCGCCCCGACCTCGGGCGCCACGTGGTCACCGGCCTATGCCACGTACGGCATGAACAACCGCACGCAGGCGATCCGGATCCCGGCGCCCGCGCATCGAGATCCGCGGCATCGACGGCGCGGCCAACCCCTACCTGTCCGCGACCGCCCTGCTCGCAGCCGGTCTCGACGGCATCGAGATAGAGCACCACCCGGGCGAGCCGCAACACGTGAACCTGTACACGCGCCGAGGCCGAGGTCGCGAACCGCGGCATCAAGACGCTCCCGGTCGACCCTGCTCGATGCCTGCCGGCACCTCGAGGACGACGCCGTCATGCAGCGACTGGTTCGGCCAGGGAGTCGGCGAGAGCTACGTCGACTACTACGTGCAGACGAAGAAGGACGAGTTCAACGCGTACCACTCCGAGGTCTCCGGCTGGGAGCTTCGGCGGTACCTGACGCTGTTCTAGTGGGCCCGGGTCGGGGCCTGAGAGACCTTCCAGGCCCCGACCCGCCCGACCGCGGCGCGGTAGCGGCGGCGTAGATGCGGTAGCACCGCGAGCAACCAGAGAGCGATTGCGGCCGGCAGGGCGAACAACGCCGCCCCGCGGTCGCCGACCAGCGCCACCAGGGTGCAGAGCACCAGCACACCGGCGAGCGAGGCGCCGACCGACCGCCGATGGGTTCGGTGGGCTCTCTCCAGCTCGGCGACGGCGGACGGATCGGGCTCGACGTGCCAGGTGACCCCGCAGCCGTCGCACCACCAGTCCTCTCCGAGCTGCGCCTCGCCCGAGGTGCCGCAATCCCCGCAGGTGATGGCGACGACCGGCGCGCGGGTCATCCGGCCCGGATGGTGTGGAGGACCGAGATCGCGCGATCGAGCGCCGCCTTCGTCTCCGGACCGATGGTTCCCGTCGGTGCGCCGCTGGTGGCGACGTGCTTGGCGACCTGGAACCGGCGCACGGCCGCGAGCACCCTGGGGGTGTAGTGATCGGTCGGGGCGAACGATGCGGGCAGGTAGCCGAGCGCCGACAGGCGCTGCTCGGCGACCTGCAGGAGGTAGAGCCGCATGCCCGTCTCGAGGCCGGTGTTGTACCAGAGCTGGTCATGGCGGGCACCGTCGAGCGCCGGGTCGGTGAGGGACGCGATCGGGCGGGCGGATGCGATCCTGAACACCACCCGGCGCTCGTTGCCGGCCCTGTCGGTGGCGACGAGGACGTGCCTCGACCCGGTCGAGACCGTCGCCCGCTGCCTGACGGCCTTGCCGTCGATCGTCACGCGCCGCACGCCCGAGATGTCGGTGGCGGTGATGGCGACGGGAGCCGTCTTCGTGGTGGCGAAGTACGGCAGCCGGATGCGGACGCGCGGGCCATGGGTGTCGATGACCACGTGGAACGTGACGACGCGGGAGTTCCCGGCCCGGTCGACGGCGGTGACGATCAGGGTGTGGACCCCGTCCGCCAACTGCAGGGCGGGGCGGGCGATCGGGACGCTGCGCGACCGGCCGCGCTCGCTGACGCGCAGCGTCGCGACACCGGCCAGGTCGTCGTGGGCGGCCAGCAGGATGCCGCCGACGAGCTTGCGGCCCAGCCGCACCGTGGGTGCGGTGTCGTCGACGATGACGAGCGCGGTGGTCGTCACGACGCCGCCGCCGGCATCCCGCGCCGTGGCAGTGACCTGGTGGACGCCGGTGGTGTGGAACGTGTGGGAGACCTGGGCGCCGGTGTCGTGGCTGCCATCATCGAACGCCCACCGCACGTCCATCGTCGGCGGGGTGCCACCGGAGACGGCGACGCGGAGGTCGACGCCGGTTCCCGGGCGGACGTAGGCCGGCCTCGGCGTGATCACGGCCGATGGCGGCGGTGCGCCGGAGGAGGATCCGAGCTCGACCTGGATGGGATCGGAGGCGGAGGATGCGTTGCCGTCGCCGTCGACCGCCTCGATGGTGACGCCGTGGGTCGACCCGGGCGCGAATCCGGCGAGGGTGGCGCTGAGGCCGGTGACGTCGGCTGCCGGCGCACCGTCGACCCGCACGCGATAGCGCGCCGTGCCGCTGAGCGCGACGGCCGAGGCTGCGCCCGACGGCTCGGAGGTGTTGCCCGCCGCGTCGGTCGCCGTGATCCGGTAGACGTAGCCCGTGCCGGCGTCTGCCGCGCCCGTCCAGCGGAGGCGGAATCCCGTGTCCGTGACCTGGTCGGCGACCAGGCCGACCGGGACGTCCGGCGCCGCGGCATCGACGGCAGCGGGATCGGCGTACGTTCGCGCCGTGGTCGTGTCCACGGTCGTGCCGTCGCGCTCGATCGAGAATGTCGCGCCGGCGTCACCCGTGAAGACGACCGAGACCGGATCGCCGGTCGCGCTCGTGATCACCGGCGGGGCGGGCGGCGTGCGATCGGGCGTGGTGACGGTCGCCGACACCGGGTCGGACGCGTTGCCGGCGTCGTCGTAGGTGACCGCCGTGTAGGTGAACGTCGCGCCGTCGGGCACGTCATCGGTGATGCTGCCGCCGGCGGAGTCGAGCACGAGTCGCTGGCCCTCGGTCACGACGACGTGGGTCCCGCCGGCCCCGGGCTGGGCGTCGACCGCGACCCGGCCCAGGGACGAGTTCAAGGGCAGCGCCGGGTCGGCGACGGCGGTCAGGCTGGCGGGATCGGGCGGCGTCGCGTCGACCGAGAAGGCCTCGACGAGCGGCGTCGGGTCGACGTTCCCGGCCGCGTCCGTGGCCGTGATGGTGACCGTGTGCTGTCCCGAGGTGAGGTCGCTGAGCGTCCACGACGAGGGGCACGAGGCGGTCGCGCCATCGTCGATGCTGCAGGTGAAGGTGGTGCCGGGCTCGGCTGGGCCGAGGTCGAAGGTGACGGTGGGCCGGGCTACCCCGGTCGGCCCGTCGAGGATGGTGGTGCGGGGCGGCGTCGTGTCGATGACGATCGTCAGCGGACCGGCGGGATCGCCGGTGAGCACCGGCGTGAAGGCCGCCACCGTGTAGACGTAGGAGCCGTCCGCCGTGGCGTCGGCATCGGTGTAGTGCACGGCATCGGTGCGGGCGATCTCGGTGCCGTCCCGGAAGACGACGTAGCCCGTGGCGCCGTCCACTGCCGTCCACGAGAAGGCCGGACTCGTGCGGGTCGGGGTGAGACCTGCCAGCCCGGTCGGCGCGGCCGGGGCCACATCGTGGCCGACGGTCGCGGCGGCGGAGGGATCGGAGGCGTTGCCGGCGGCGTCGAAGGCGACGACCTGCACGCGGTGGGCGAGGTTGCCGGACAGGCCCGCAAGGTCGGCGGAGGTCGCGTCCGGCCCGCCCGTTGCGACGACGGCGCCGTCGACGAGCACGCGGTATCCAGCCAGCCCGCTGGTCGCGACGAGCCCGGCCTCGGGCGAGGCGCCGCCCGCGTTGCCCGCATCGTCGTCACCCCGGACGGCGTAGTGGTAGGTGGTGCCGGTGTCGTCGACGGCGGTCCACCCGATCGTCACGTGCGACCCGTTGTCGGTGATCAGCGGCGTAGCGGGCGCCGGCGGGGCTGCCGTATCGGTTGCATCGGCATCGACCAGTGCCGTGTCGCGCGTCTGGGCGATGACTGCGTTGTCGCGCGACAGCGAGAAGGTCGTGCCGGGCTCGGGCTGCCACTGTACGTGCAGCGGGTACCCGGTCCCGGTCGGCGCGGGAGGCGTCGCGGGGGCCGTGCGATCCGGCGTGTCGGCGCTCGCCGTGGCGGGTGCCGATGCATTGCCGACTGCGTCGTAGGCGATGGCCGTGTACTGGTAGTGGGTCGAGTCGGCGAGCCCGGCATCGTCGATGTCGGACGGCGGGCCGTCGAGCACGACGACGCTGCCGCGGCGCACCACCAGCCGCGTGGCGTCCGCCGGCGGCGCGACGTGGACGAACACCCGGCCGCGGCCGCTTCCCAGCGGCTGGTCGACGTCCGGCGTCGCCGTCAGGAGCGGCGCGTCCGGCGGCGTCGCGTCGACCGTCCACGCGACCTCGGCGGGCGTCGCGTCGACGTTGCCGGCGTCATCTACGGCGCGGACGGCGATCGTATGGTCGCCGGTGCCCAGATGGGAGGCGGCGAAGGGACTCGCGCAGGTGGCATAGGCGTCGGTGTCCACGCGGCACTCCGCGCGCACGGCGTCCGCCGACACCGTGAAGGCGACGATCACGTCCGGGCCCGTCGTGCCTTCAGGATGTGCGCCCAGCGTGGTCTCGGGCGGATGCGTGTCGACCACGACCTCGAGGGGCGCCGACGGGTCGCCCTCGAGCCCGCTGGCACCGATCGCCGCCACGGTGTAGACGTGGCTGCCGTCCACCGGCAGGATCGGGTCGGTGAAGGCGGCCGTCGTGGGCTGCCCGATCTCGGTGCCGTCCCGGCGCACCACGTAGCCCTGGACGTTGTCGATCGGGGTCCACGTCAGGCGCGGCGCGTCGTGCGTCGGCGAGGCTGCGTCGAGGCCGGTGACCGCCGCGGGCGCGCCGGCGCGGAAGAGGATCGAGACGGCGTCGGAGCGCAGCGACTCATTGCCGGCCGCATCGCGCGCGGCGACCTCGTAGGCATGATGGCCGTCGTCGGCGAGCGCGGTGTCGGCGAAGCTGGTGTCCGACGACTCGGCGATTGCCTGGCCGTCGCGGTAGACGACGTAGCGGGCGGCGTCGGAGACCGCGTCCCAGTGCAGGGCGGGCGACGTCCGGGTGGGCGAGTCGCCGGTGAGGTGCTGCGGCGCGTCCGGCGGGGTGGTGTCGTAGACCACCGTGACGTCGGGGGACGGCTGCGAGGCATTGCCCGCGTCGTCGTAGGCGACCACCTGGTAGGTGTGGGTGCCGTCGTGGGAGAGCGTGTCGCGGAAGCTGGTCCCGGTGACGTCGCCGGCGACGTCACCGTCACGCAGCACCCGGAAGCGGGCGGCGCCGGCCACGGCCGGCCAGCTGATGATGGGCTGGTCGGCGGTCGGGGAGGGCGCGGTTGCCGACGGCGCCGCGGGCGCGGTGCGGTCGACGACGATATCGGCCGGCCCGCCGGGCGCGGAGCGGTTGCCCGCGGCATCGATGGCCACGACGGTGTACGCGTGCGTGCCGGGGTCGGCGTGCGAGTCGGTGAACCCGAGACCGGCCGTCGTCCCGATCGGGGAGCCGTCGCGCGAGATCTCGTAGTCCTGGGCGTCGGTGACGGCGGGCCACGCGACGACCGGATCGGCGGCGGTCGGCGAGTCGCCGGCCGGTGCCGGCGCTGCCGGAGCGGTGCGATCGACGACGACCGCCACCGGATCGGATGGCGCCGAGGTGTTGCCCGCGGCATCGACGGCGGCGACGGCGTAGGCGTGCGCGCCCTCGGCGACGTCGGCGGCGTCCGTGAAGGATGCGCCTGCGGGCGAGCCGACCGGGACGCCATCGCGGAGCACGACGTAGCCGTCGGCGGTGGCCACGCCGTCCCACGACAGCACCGGCGCCGTCGCGGTCGGGCTGCTGTCTGCACGGAGGCCCACCGGGGTCGCCGGAGCGGCCGTGTCGAGCACCGTCGAGGCGGTTGCCGGGAGCGAGTGATTGCCGGCGGCGTCGACGGCGACGACCGTGTACTCGTGAGCGCCGTCGGTGGCGGCCGCGTCCGTGAGCGGTGACGAACCGTCGGCGGCGATCACGTCGCCATCGCGGCGCACGATCCAGCCGGCGGCGTCGGAGGGGCCGGTCCAGGTCAGCACGGGCGGGGATGCGAGCAGCGGGTCGAGCGCGAAGCCCGATGGCGCGTCCGGCGGTGTGCGGTCGACCGTGACCGTGACCGGATCGGAGGGCTGCGAGAGGTTGCCGGCGCCGTCGACCGCCCGCGTGACGTACACGTGGTCGCCCTCCGGCACGTCGGCGGCGTCCGTGAACTCGGTCACCGGCGTTCGCCCGACCTCGGCGCCGTCTCGCACGACGACGTACTCCGTGGCGCCGGTCACCGCGTCCCACAGCAGATCGGGCGCGACCCGGGTCGGGGTGGCCGCCCGCAGGCCGGAGGGCACGCCGGGCGGCGCCGTCCGGTAGTCGACCGTGACCGGATCGGACGGCGCCGACGCGTTGCCGGCCACGTCCCGGGCGATCACGCGGTAGGTGAAGGTGCCGTCGGCGCCGGGCTCGTCGTCGAACTGGCGGCCGGCGGTCTCCCCCACCGGGGCGGCGTCGCGGAGAACGACGAAGCTGGCGGCGCCGCCGCCGGCCGTCCAGGCCAGGTGCGGCAGCGCGTTCGTGGGCGACTGCGGCGGGTCGAGCACGGGGGCGGGCGGAGCGGTGGTGTCGAGCGTCACCGCGGTCGCGCCGGACGGCGCCGAGCGGTTCCCGGCCGCGTCGATGGCGACGAGGCGGTAGGCCACGGTGCCATCGTCCGCCAGGCCGGCGTCACCGAAGCTCGTGAGTGCCGTCTCGCCGATGGCGGCACCGTCGCGCTGCACCTCGTACAGCACCGCTCCGGCCACCGAAGGCCAGGTGAGCGACGGGGCGGCGGCGGTCGGGTCGGCGGCGGCGGTGGGTGCGTCGGGCGCGGCCGGTGCGGTGCGGTCGATCACGACCGCGACCTCTGCGGACGGGGCCGACAGGTTGCCCGCGGCGTCGCGCGCCGCGACCGCGTAGCGGGCGGTGCCATCGCCGGGGTCGTTGCCGTCGCTGAACGCCGGGTCGGCCGGCGAGCCGATGCCGGCACCGTCGCGGTAGACGACGTAGCCGACGGCGCCCGCCACGGCGGTCCAGGTGAGCGCCGGTGCCAGCCTGGTCGGCGAGGTCGCGGCAAGGTCCGCGGGCACGTCCGGCGCGGTCGTGTCCACGACCACGGCGAGGGCCTGCGACGGGACCGAGGCGTTGCCGGCAGCGTCGATGGCGACGACCGCGTAGTCGTGCGAGCCATCGGCCGGGACGGCTGGATCGGTGAACGTCGTGGCGGCGCCCGCGGCGACGACCGAGCCATCGCGCAGCAGGTGGTACGAGACGGCGTCCGACACGGCGTCGAAGGTGACGACGGGCGCCTGCGCCGTGGGAGAGGTGGCGGCCAGACCGGTCGGTGCGGCCGGCGGCGTGCGGTCGACGACGACGGTGACGGACTGCGACCGCGCCGACTCGTTGGCGGCATCGTCGGTGGCCGACACGGCGTAGTCGTGGCTCCCCTCGGGCGGCGCGGCGTCCACGTAGCGCGCCTGGTCGGTGGTCGCGACCGGATCACCGTCGCGGTACACCGTGTAGCCGACCGCCCCGTCGACGCCGTTCCACGTCAGCACCGGGTCGGCGCGGGTGGGCGAGTCGGCCGCGAGGCCGTCCGGCACGCCCGGCGCAGCGGTCTTGAACGTGATCTCGACCGGCGCCGAGGTGGCCGTGTTGCCTGCCGCGTCGCGGGCCTCGACGAGATACGTGTAGCGGCCGTCCGCCGAGACGTGGTCGGTGAAGGACGTCCCCGAGGCGGCGAAGCGGACGCCGTCGCGGATCACCGTGTAGGCCGTGGCGCCGGCGGCCGGTGCCCAGTCGAGATGCGGCTGGGCGTTCGTCGGAGAGATCACGGCCCCGACCTGCGGAACGTCGGGCGCGACCGTGTCGAGCTCGACGGCCAGCGGATCCGATGCGGCCGAGGTGTTGCCGGCGTCATCGACCGCGACCACGGTGTAGGCGAATGCGCCGTCGGGCGCGGCGGTGTCGACGAAGCCCGGCGTGGCGGTGGTGCCCACATGGGCGCCGTCGCGGTAGATGCGGTAGCGGCTCGCGCCGGCGGCCGCGTTCCAGGTCAGCGCCGGCGGCGCGTTGGTGGGCGAGCCGGCCGCCAGGCCGTCCGGTGTGGCCGGTGCGCCGGTGTCCACCGTCACGGTCACGGGAGCAGACGGCGCGGACGCGTTCCCGGCAGCATCGACGGCGAGCACGGTGTACGAGAAGGTGCCGTCCAGGGCCACGGCCGTATCGGCCAGCGAGGTGCCGGACGTGGAGCCGACGACGTCTCCGTCCCGCAGCAGGTCGTAGCGCACTGCCCCGTCGACCGCGCTCCAGGTCAGTGCCGGGGCGCCATTCGTCGGCGAGGCGTCGGCAGCGACATCCGCCGGCGCGGCGGGCGGCGTGCGGTCGACCACGACGGACACGCCCGCAGCCGCCGACACGTTGCCCGCGGCGTCCACGGTGCGGACGTCGTAGGTGTGCGTGCCCTCGCCGGCTCCGCCATCCGTGAACGACGGTGTCGACACTCGCTGGGCGGCGCCGCCGTCGGCAACGACGAGGTAGGCGGCTGCGTCACCCGGCCCCTGCCAGGCGAGCTTGGGCGTCCCGTTGGTGGGCGAGTCGGCCGTGAGTCCCGTCGGTGCCGCGGGCGCCACCGTATCGACGGTGACTGAGGCCTGCGCGGGCGGCGACGTCAGCGAGGCCCGGAACAGCGCCACGACCGCGTAGCTGTAGCTGCCGTCGGCGAGACCGGTGTCGGTCAGGCCCGGCGTCGACGGCCGGCCGATCTCGGTGCCGTCGCGGTACACGACGTAGCCGCGGGCGGCCGCGACTGGATCCCAGCTCAGGGCGACATCGCTATGGGCGACCGTGGCGACGAAACCGGCCGGGGCGCCGTCCGGCGTGACCGAGAAGTCGACGGTGTAGGTCGAAGAGCCCGGCGACACGTTGCCGGCCGCGTCGATCGCGAAGACCTGGTAGTCGTGCGCCCCGCTGGCCGGCGCATCGCTGAACGGCGACGAGGCGGTCTCGGCGAGCGGGTGCCCGTCCCGGACGATCCGGAACAGCGACGTGTCCGCGTCGCCGCTGAAGACGAGGTCCACCAGGCCGACCGCGGGCGACTCGGGACGGTCGAGCACCGGGGCGCCGGGCGCCTGGCGGTCGACGAGGACGGTCGCGGGCGCCGACGGAGCCGACGTGTTCCCGGCGGGATCGAAGGCGACCAGCGTGTAGTCGTGCGAGCCGTCGGGCGCGAGCGTGTCGGTGAACGAGTCCGGGCCGGTGAAGGTCGCGACCTCGGTGCCGTCGCGCAGCAGCCGGTAGGTCGTGTCGGGCGCGGCGGGGGCGGAGGAGGAGATCTCCGGCCCGGCGTTGACGATCGCGGCCGCCGTCGGCGCCGGCGGCGTCGCGGGAGGCGTCGCGAAGATCCTGACCGACAGCGGGTCGCTCGGCGCGGACACGTTGCCGAACAGGTCCTCGGCGGTGACGGTGTAGATGCTGGTGCCGTCCGCGGCACCGGCGTCGGCGAACGTCGCGCTGCCGTCGGCCGTGCCGACCTCGCTCCCGTCGCGGAACACGTGGTAGCTGACGCCGTCAGCGGCGGTCCAGGCGATCTGGACGGGCAGCGCACTCGGCGCATGCAGCACGTGCAGCCCGGCAGGCGCCGCCGGCGCCGCCGATTTCCGCTCGACGACGACCGCTGCCGACGGGACGGACTCGTTGCCGGCCGCATCGAGGGCGGTGACCACGTAGCTGAGGGTGCCTTCGGGGGCCGCGCCGTCGGTCGCGCTGACCGCGGCACCGCTCCAGACCGGGGTGCCGTCCCGGTAGAGGGCGTACGACGACGCGCCGGTGACCGCATCCCAGCTCAGCTCGGGCGGTGGCGACGTGCGGGCCGGACCGGTGAGGCCGGCGGGTGCGTCGGGCGGTGTGCGGTCGACGGTGACGTCGACGGCATCGCTCGCAGGCCCAAGGTTGTAGCCGTTCGACGAGCGCACCCGGTAGCGATAGGTGCCGTCGCCGAGCGCCTCGTCGAACGCCTGTCCGGACACGAGCGCCACCTGGGCGCCATCCCGGTAGACGGCGTAGGCGGAGGCGCCGGTCACGGCCGGCCACGACAGGTGCACGTTCCTGGTTCGTCAGCCCGCCGCCGGCGACCACGGGTGCATCCGGCGCGGCCAGGACCGTCACCTGCACCGCCGCCGACCAGGCCGAGGCCGATCCGCACGAATCGACGAGCCGCGCCCGGAACGTGTGGTCGCCCGGCACGGCGCCGGTGGGATCCGTGAAGGTGGCACCGTACGCCCAGTCTCCGAACACCGTCGTCGAGAGGGTCTGGACGACCGCGCCGTCGCGCTCGACCTCGAGCGTCCAACTGGCCGGATCGCACGAACCCGAGCCGTTGTCGTAGGCAGCAGCGGCGCTGGCCGCGTCGGGATACGACGGGCCGACGTCGACCGTCAGGCTCGGCGGTCCGGCCGTCGAGGGCGAGTCGGCCGACAGGCCGGGCGCACGGAGCGGGCCGAGGTACTCGACCGAGGCCGCGACCGGGGGCGAAACGTTGCCGGCGCCGTCGACGGCCGTCACGCGATAGGTGTGCCAGCCCGCGCTCGCCGCCGAATCGGTGAACGCCTCGCCGGTCGGCTGCGCCAGCTCGGTGCCATCGCGGGTCAGCACGTAATGCACCGCACCGGCGACGGAGTCCCAGGTCAGGGCCGGGTCGTGGCGCGTCGGCGACGGTGCCGCGAACCAGGCCGGCGCAGCGGGCGCGATCGTGTCGATCGCGATGTCGACCGGGTCGGAGGGCGCAGACTCGTTGCGCGCGTCGTCGAGCGCGGACACGGTGATCGCGTGCGAGCCGTCGGCGAGCGCGCCGGCCGTGTCGGTGAAGGTCGTGCCGGCGGGCTCGGCCAGGAGGACGCCGTCGCCGTAGATGCGGTAGGCGGTCGCGCCCGGCACGGCGTGCCACGAGGCGGCGAGCGCCGGCGCGGGGCCCGGGGCCGCGAGGCCGGTGGGAGTAGCTGGCGGCGTGCGGTCGACGACGACCGTGACGGTGGCACGCGACGACTCGTTCCCCGCGGCGTCGACGCTGCGGACGCCGTAGACGTGGGAGCCCTCGGCGGGACTCTCCGTGAACGTCGTGCCGGTGGCGCTGCCGACGTCGTTGCCGTCGCGGTCGACGATGTACCGGACGGCGTCGGCGACCTGCTGCCACGAGAGGGCGGCGTCCGGCGCCGGCGAGGACGCCTGGAGCCCGGTCGGAGCGTCCGGGGCGATGGTGTCGACGACGACGTCGACGGGCGCCGAGTCGCCGGAGGTGTTGCCGGCGGCGTCGACGGCACGTACCACGTAGGAGGCGGAGGTGGTGCCCGGGGCGTCGAGCCAGGTCGTCGCTGTGGTCGTGTCGACCACAGCGCCGTCGCGGACGACGACGTAGGACTCCGCGCCGGCGACGGCCTGCCAGGAGAGGCTCGGCCGGGTGTTGGTCGGGTTCGGGTTGGCGATCAGCGCCGAGGGGGCTGCCGGCGGCGTGCGATCGACCTCGATCGAGTACGGATCGCCCGCCGCGGACGTGTTGCCCGCGCCGTCGACGGCGGCGATGCGGTACTGGTAGACGCCGTCGCCGGGGTGCGTGGTATCGGTCGCGTCGGCGGTGTCGCTGCGGAAGATGGCCGCGCCGTCGCGGTAGATCACGTACGAGACGGCGTCGCCGGGACCCGACCAGGTCAGCGCCGGGTCGTCCGCGACCGGGGTCGCACCCGTCAGTGCGCTGGGAACGGCCGGGGGATCGGTGTCGACGACGATGGTGACGACGGCGGCATCGGACTCGTTCCCGGCCAGGTCGGCTGCTCGCACCTCGTAGCGATAGCTGCCGTCGGGCAGCGAGTCGTCCGCGAACCCGGTCGCCGCGCCGTCGAAGACGGCGTGGCCGTCGCGCGTGACGTGGTAGGCGGCGGCGTCGGCGTCGGTGCCGAACGCGAGCACGGGAGCGGCGTTGGTGAGCCGGGTCGCGGTCACGTCCGGGACGGCGGGCGGCGTCCGGTCGAGCACGACCGTGACCGCCTCGGACAGGTTCGAGACGTGGCCGACGATGTCGACGGCGGCCACGGCGTAGGAGTGGGTGCCCTCGGCCGCGCCGGCATCGGTGAAGGTCGGGTCGGTCGGCGACCCGGCGAGTTCGCCGTCGCGGTAGACCCGGTAGGAACACGGCATCGCCGACGGCGTCCCAGGTCACGACCGGGGCGTCGCGGGTCGGGGAGGCCGCCGCCAGCCCGCCCGGCACGCCGGCCGGCGAGCGCTTGACGACGACGGTGGTGGTGGCCGAGCGGGCGCTCTCGTTGCCCGCCGCATCGGTGGCGGACACCGCGTACGCGTGCGGGCCGTCAGCCGTGGCCGCGGCGTCGGTGTAGAGCGGGAGTGCGCTCGAGTCCACGAGAGCGCCATCGCGGTAGATGCCGTACGAGGTCGCGCCCGGGACGGCCGGCCAGGTCAGTGCCGGGTCGTTGGCGGTCGGGGACGCGGCGGACGGCGCGTCAGGGGCGTCGGGCGCGACCGTGTCGAGGACGACCGTCAGCGGCGCGGAGGCCGGCGATTCGTTGCCGGCCGCGTCGATCGCCGTGACGGTGTAGGCGTACGAGCCGTCGGTGCTGACGTCGGCATCGGTGCTCGCCGTGCCGTCCGTCTCGGCGACGCGGGCCCCGTCGCGGTAGACGCGGTAGCCCGCTGCGCCCGCGACGGCGTCCCATGTCAGGGAGGGCGTGACGCGAGTGGGCGAGGTGGCGGCGAGCCCGGCGGGCGCGTCGGGGGCCGTCAGGTCGACCGTCACCGTAACGGCGCCTGAGGCCGCCGACTCGTTCCCGGCGGCGTCGACGGCCGTGACGCGATAGTCGTGGTCGCCCTCGGCGGTCGCACCGGGATCGTCGAGCTGGGTCGTGGAGGTCTCGCCGGCCAGCGTGCCGTCGCGGTAGAGGCGGTACGCGGTCGCGTCGCCCACCGGCTGCCAGTGCAGCGACGGCGGGGTGCTCGTGGGCGATCCCGCGGCCGCGAGGCCCGACGGCGTGGCCGGCGGCGTGGCATCGAAGGCGATGTCGAGCGGTGCGCTCGCGGCGGAGCGGTTCCCGGCGAGGTCGACGGCCTCGACCGTGTAGGACAGGGTGGCGTCGCTGTCCGGGATCGAGTCGGTGAAGGCCGCCACGCCGACCGACCCGACCGCGGCCCCGTCGCGGGTCACGTCGTAGTGGTCGGCCCCCGGCACCGCGTCCCAGTGGATGGCGGGAGCGACGCCGGTCGGCGACGTGCCAGCCAGGCCGTCCGGTGTCGCCGGCGGCGTGTGGTCGACGGTCACCGTGATGGCGGACGACGGCGCCGACTCGTTGCCGGCGGCGTCGATCGCCGAGACGGCGAGGTGGTGGTCGCCGTCCGCGGGCAGGGCGAAGGTGAAGGTGGTGTCGGCGGTGATGCCCTCCGGTGTACCGTCGAGGAACGCCCGGTACTGCGTCGCCCCGGACGAGGCCTCCCAGGTGAGGACCGGGGCAACGCGGGTCGCCGAGGAGGCGGCCAGCCCGGTCGGCGGGGCGGGCGCGGTGGTATCGACGAGCACCGTGGCCGGCTCCGAGGGCGCCGAGTGGTTGCCGGCGGCGTCGGCCGCAACCACGGTGTAGACGTAGCTGCCGTCGGCGACCGGCTCGGTGAAGGAGGTCGCCGACGTGGTGGCGAGCGGACTGCCATCACGATCGACGGTGTAGCCGGACGCGCCGAGCACGGGATCCCAGGAGAGGGAAGGATCGGCGTTGGTGGGCGACGCTGCGGCCACCACGACCGGAGCATCGGGCGCGACGGTGTCGACGACCACCGAGAGCGACTGCGAGAGCCCGGACTCGTTGCCGGCGGCGTCCACGGCCGCGACCCGGAACGCGTAGGCACCGTCGCCGGGCACGCCGGTCGCGGTGAGTTCCGTGCCGGTGGGCGAGTCGACCAGCACGCCGTTCCGGTAGACCCGGTAGAGCGCCGCGTCGGAGACGGCGTTCCAGGTCACGGACACGGTCTGCGTCGGCGACGGCCCGGCGAGTCCGTCCGGCACGCCGGGCGCCGTCGCGTCGTAGACCACCGTCATGGCGCTCGAGGGGACGCTCTCGTTGCCCGCCAGATCGATGGCGGTGATGGTGTACCCGTAGGTGCCCTCGCCGACGGTGGCGTCGGTGTACGAGAGATCCGGGACGGTGGCGATCCGCGCGCGGTCGCGGTACACACCGTAGGCCGTCGCCGTCGGGACGGCCGTCCAGTCCAGTGCCGGGTGCAGGTTGGTGATGGCCATCCCGGTCGGGGCGGCCGGGCTCGCCGGCGCCGTCGTGTCGAAGACGACCGTGACGGCGTTCGATGCGTCGGACTCCAGTGATCCGGCCGCCGTCGCGGTCACGGTGTACGTGTACGTGCCGTCGCCACCCGGCGCGGCGTCGGTGTAGCCCGTCGTCGACGTGGTGGCGACGAAAGACCCGTCGCGGTAGACGCGGTAGACCACGTTCGAGCCCGCGACGGATCCCCAGCTGAGCTCGGGTGCGGTCCGCGTCGGCGAGACGGCGTCGAGGTTACCGGGCACGCCCGACGGCGGCAGGTTGACCTGCACGGTCGCGACCGCCGACGCGGCGCCCTCGTTGCCGGCGGCATCGACGGCGGTGACGGTGTACGCGTACTGGTGGGTCGCCGGGGCGCCGTGGTCGACGTACGCCGTGCCGGCGGTCGTCGCGATCGCCGAGCCGTCGCGGTACACGGTGTACTGCACGGCGTCGGTCGTCGTCGACCACGTCAGGCTCGGGTATCCGGTGGTCGGCGTGGCCGCCGCCAGCCCGGCCGGGGCCGAAGGAGCCGTGGTGTCGTACACGACGTCGACCGGCAGTGTCAGCGCGCTGACGTTCCCGGCCACGTCGACCGCGGCGACCGCGTACCGGTACGAGCCATCCGCCGGCAATCCGCTGTCCGTGAACGTCGCACCCGCGGGCGCGCCCACCTGCGCCCCGTCGCGATAGACCCGGTAGCTCACGGCGTCGGACACCGGGGCCCACGTCAGCAGCGGCGCCGACGGCGTCGGACTGGCTGCGGCCAGGTCGGCCGGCACCGCGGGCGGCACGGTGTCAAGCGTGGTCGTGGTGACGGACGAGACGGAGCTGGTGTTGCCGGCCGCGTCGACGGCGGCGACGGCGTAGTCGTGGTCGCCCTCGCCGGTCAGGCCGGTGTCGGCGTAGACGGCGGCCGACGGGGCGGCAACGGCCGCGCCGTCGCGATAGACGATGTAGTGAGCCGCGTCGCCCGGGCCGGTCCAGGTCACGGTCGGCCCGGTGTTCACGACCGGCGGCACGGTCGGCGCCGAGGGCGCAGCCGGCGCCACGGTGTCGAGCACGACGGCCCGGGCCGCAGACAGGTCGCTTTCATTGCCGGCGGCGTCGACCGCGGCCACGCGGTACGTGTACGAGCCGTCCGGCAGGCCGGCGGCATCGGTGAAGGCAGCAGCGGCCGGGGTTCCGGCCGCGATCCCGTCGCGGTACACGACGTAGTGGTCGGTGCCTGCAGAAGCCGTCCACGTGAGCGCCGGGGCGACCCGCGTCGGCGACGTGGCAGCGAGGCCGGTCGGCGCGTCGGGTGGAACCGTCAGCAGCTGGACCGAACGGCTCGCGGACGGGGCCGACTCGTTGCCGGTCGCGTCGACGGCGGTGACGGTGTAGTGGTAGGTGCCGTCGGCACCCGGCGAGGGGTCACCAGCCGTCGTCGAGGAGGTCTCCGTCACGAGCGCGCCATCGCGGTAGAGCCGGTAGACCACGGCGTCGGCAGTGGTCTGCCACGAGAGCACCGGATCGGCGTTCGTCGGCGACGTGCCGGTGAGTCCGGCGGGCGCATCCGGCGGCGTGGTGTCGTACACGACGGTGTGCGGGCTCGACGCCTGCGACTCGACGCCGACCCCGTCGATCGCCGTCACCGTGTAGGTGTAGGCGCCGTCCACGGTGAGCGCCGTGTCCGTGAAGCTCGCCGATGCCGGGGTTCCCACCTGGACGCCATCCCGGTAGAGCACGTAGCTCTGCGCGCCCGCGACGGCGTGCCAGTGCAGGTGCGGTTTGGCGTTGGTCGGCGTCGCACCGTCGAGCAACGTCGGCCCCTGGCTCGCGGCCGTGTCCACGCTGACCGTGAAGTCGCTGGAGGCAGCAGACTCGTTCCCCGCCGCGTCCGTCGCCGTGACCGTGTAGACGTAGGGGTAGATGCCGGGATCCGCGGACGCCAGCAGATCGGCCACTGCCGAGTCGGTGAACCCGGTCGTCGTCACCGTCTCGGCCGTCGTTCCGTCGCGCCGCACCGTGTACGACACGGCGCCGGCTGCAGCCGTCCACGACAGCACCGGCACGGCGGTGGTCGGGGTCTGGCCGGTGAGCCCGGCCGGCGGGTTGGGCGGCGTCTGATCGACGACCACCGACTGGGGCGAACTGTGGGAGCTCTCGTTGCCGGCGGCGTCGACGGCACTCACGGCGTAGGCATAGGTGCCGTCTCCCGGCACCGTCTGATCGGTGTAGGAGGTCGACCCGGTCTGCCCGACCAGCGCGCCGCCGCGATAGACCCGGTAGCTGGCGGCGCCGGAGGAGGCGCTCCAGGTCAGGGCCGGGGCCGCGTTGGTGAGCGAAGGGACGGCGAGGCCGGAGGGTACCGCGGGCGGCGTCTGGTCGAAGGTGACGGTGACGCTCGCGGACGCGGCGCTCTCGTTGCCGGCCGCATCGAGCGAGGTGACGGCATAGGCGTGGGCGCCCTCGGCCGTCAGCGTCGTGTCGTCGAACGATGCCACCCCGACGGTGCCGAGCGAGGCGCCGTCGCGGTACAGGCCGTAAGCGGCCGCTCCGGAGACGGCAGTCCACGTGAGGTGGGGCGCCGCGTTGGTGAGGGCCGGCCCGGCGAGTCCGGTGGGCACGGCGGGCGGCGTGACGTCGTAGGTCACCGACGCGGTGGGCGACGTCGTCGAGACGTTGCCGGCGGCATCGACCGCGCGGACGGTGTAGACGTAGGTGCCCTCGACCGTCACGCCCGCGTCGGTCAGGGACGTGCCGGCGGTCTGAGCGATGTCGGCGCCGTCGCGCTGCACGACGTACGACGCCGCATCGAGCACGCTCGCCCACGTCAGGGCGGGAGCCGACCGCGTCGGCGAGGCACCGGACAGGAATGCCGGCGCCTGCGGTGCGGTGCGGTCGACGACGATCGTCGCCGTGGCGGCGGCGCTGAGGTTGCCCGCACCATCGACGGCCTTCAGCGTGTAGGTGTGCGAGGCCTCGCTGGCGCCGGAGTCGGTGGCGCTGGTCGTCGCATTCGAGGTCGTCGCGATCAGCGTGCCGTCACGGTAGACCTGGTAGCTCGCGATGCCGGTGCGCTCGTCGGTGACGAGGCTCCAGGTGATGGCGGGCGAGCCCGACACGGGCGAGGCGGCGGCGGTGATGGCCGGAGCCGGCGGCGCCGTGGTGTCCACCGTGATCGTGCGGGCGGTCGAGCGTGCGCTCTCGTTGCCGGCGGCGTCGAGCGCGCTGACCGCGTAGGCGTACGAGCCGTCGGCGGGGATGCCCGTGTCCGTCCACGGGCTGCCCGAGGAGGGCGCCGTCGCGACGGTCGTGACGAGGACGTTGTCCCGGAAGATCCGGTACCCGGTCGGTGAGCCCGAGACGGCGGTCCAGTAGACCGACGGCTGGCCGCTGGTGACGGTCGCCGCCGTGCCCGGGGTGGCCGGGATGCCCGGCGCGGTCGTGTCGTAGACCACCGTGAACGTGGCGCCCGCGGCCGATCGGTTGCCTGCCGCGTCGACGGCGTCGACGGCGTACGCGTAGGAGCCGTCGCCGGTGAGCGAGCCGTCGGTGTACGAGGCCGACCCCGATGTCCCGATCAGGGCGCCGCCGCGGTAGACCTCGTAGCTCGCGGCGCCCGCGACAGCGCTCCATGTCAGCGCCGGCGCCGCGTTCGTCGGTGTCGTCGCCGACGGGGCGCCCGGCACGGCCGGCGCCGTGTTGTCCACCACGACGCCGGCGACCGTCGCCGAGGTCGTCTGGTTCCCGGCCGCGTCGGTGGTGATGACCCGCAGGTCGTAGGAGCCCTCGGCAACCGCCGACGTGTCCCACGTGAGCGCGTAGGGTGCGGATGCATCCGTCCCGATCGTCGTCCAGCTCCCGGCACCGGCCGGCGAGCGCTGGAAGGCCGCCGAGGCGACGCCCGAGCCGCCGTCCGCGGAGTTCGCCGTGACCGGCACCGCCGAACCGCCGACGCTCGCGCCGGCGGCCGGCGCGGTCACCGACCCGGTCGGCGCCGTGTTGTCGACCTGGACGTTGGTGACCAGGGCGGATGTGAAGGTGTTGCCGACGTTGTCGGTGGTGACGACGCGCAGGTCGTAGAGGCCATCGGCGACGGCCGTGGTATCCCAGCTGGCCGAGTAGGGCGAGGTCGTATCGGTCGCGATCGTCGTCCACGAGTTGGCACCCGCCGACGAGCGCTGGAAGGCTGCCGACGTCACCCCGGCACCGGCATCGGCCGAGTTCGACGACACCGTCACGGCACTGCCACGGACGTTCGCACTGGCAGCCGGCGCCGTCAACGACCCCGTCGGACTGGTCGAATCGTTCGTGAACGTCAGCGTCGTCGCGGCCGAGCTGAGACCACCCGTGTCGGTACCGGTGAGCGCTTCCGTCGGCGAACTCGAGGCGCCCTCCGACCACGCAAACGCGCTCGTCGACACGTACGGCCCACCCGCCGGCGTCGAGATCGTCTGGTTGGTATGCGTCCACCCGGTGGTCGTGCCACCCAGCGCCGGGAACGTCGCCGAGGCCGCACCCGACCCGGCATCGGTCACCGTCGTCTGCACCTGGAAGCTGCCACCCGAACCACCACCAGTACCGCGGTAATAGACCGTGCTCCCCGACTTGTAGGCGCTCCCCGACGGACTCACCGACGCCACCGCGACCGCGATCGTCGGCGCCGTGTTGTCGACCCGGACGTTGGTCACCAGCGCCGACGTGAAGGTGTTGCCGACGTTGTCGGTGGTGATCGCCCGCAGGTCATAGAGGCCGTCGGCGACGGCCGTGGTATCCCAGCTGACCGAGTAGGGCGAGGTCGTATCGGTCGCGATCGTCGTCCACGAGTTGGCACCCGCCGCCGAGCGCTGGAAGACCGCCGACGTCACCCCGGCACCGGCATCAGCCGAGTTCGACGACACCGCCACCGCCGCGCCGCTCACGACCGCACTCGCCGCCGGCGCCGTCAACGACCCCGTCGGACTGGTCGAATCATTCGTGAACGTCAGCGTCGTCGTGGTCGCCGCGTTCCCCACGTTGTCCACCGACGACACCGCCTCGGTCGGCGAACTCGACGTGCCCTCCGACCACGCAAACGCACTCGTCGACACGTACGGCCCACCCGCCGGCGTCGAGATCGTCTGATTCGTATGCGTCCACCCCGTCGCCGTCCCACCCAGCGCCGGGAACGTCGACGACGCCGGCCCCGACCCCGCATCCGTCACCGCATTCGTCACCTGGAAACTGCCACCCGAACCACCACCGGAACCGCGATAGAACACCGTCGTCCCCGACAACACCGCACTCCCCGCCGGCGACACCGAACTCAACGACAACGCATTCGCCGAACCCGTGTTATCCACCCGCACGTTGGTGACCAGGGCCGATGTGAAGGTGTTGCCGACGTTGTCGGTGGTGACGACGCGCAGGTCGTAGAGGCCATCGGCGACGGCCGTGGTATCCCAGCTGGCCGAGTAGGGCGAGGTCGTATCGGTCGCGATCGTCGTCCACGAGTTGGCACCCGCCGACGAGCGCTGGAAGGCTGCCGACGTCACCCCGGCACCGGCATCGGCCGAGTTCGACGACACCGTCACGGCACTGCCACGGACGTTCGCACTGGCAGCCGGCGCCGTCAACGACCCCGTCGGACTGGTCGAATCGTTCGTGAACGTCAGCGTCGTCGCGGCCGAGCTGAGACCACCCGTGTCGGTACCGGTGAGCGCTTCCGTCGGCGAACTCGAGGCGCCCTCCGACCACGCAAACGCGCTCGTCGACACGTACGGCCCACCCGCCGGCGTCGAGATCGTCTGGTTGGTATGCGTCCACCCGGTGGTCGTGCCACCCAGCGCCGGGAACGTCGCCGAGGCCGCACCCGACCCGGCATCGGTCACCGTCGTCTGCACCTGGAAGCTGCCACCCGAACCACCACCAGTACCGCGGTAATAGACCGTGCTCCCCGACTTGTAGGCGCTCCCCGACGGACTCACCGACGCCACCGCGACCGCGATCGTCGGCGCCGTGTTGTCGACCCGGACGTTGGTCACCAGCGCCGACGTGAAGGTGTTGCCGACGTTGTCGGTGGTGACGACCCGCAGGTCATAGAGGCCGTCGGCGACGGCCGTGGTATCCCAGCTGACCGAGTAGGGCGAGGTCGTATCGGTCGCGATCGTCGTCCACGAGTTGGCACCCGCCGCCGAGCGCTGGAAGACCGCCGACGTCACCCCGGCACCGGCATCAGCCGAGTTCGACGACACCGCCACCGCCGCGCCGCTCACGACCGCACTCGCCGCCGGCGCCGTCAACGACCCCGTCGGACTGGTCGAATCATTCGTGAACGTCAGCGTCGTCGTGGTCGCCGCGTTCCCCACGTTGTCCACCGACGACACCGCCTCGGTCGGCGAACTCGACGTGCCCTCCGACCACGCAAACGCACTCGTCGACACGTACGGCCCACCCGCCGGCGTCGAGATCGTCTGATTCGTATGCGTCCACCCCGTCGCCGTCCCACCCAGCGCCGGGAACGTCGACGACGCCGGCCCCGACCCCGCATCCGTCACCGCATTCGTCACCTGGAAACTGCCACCCGAACCACCACCGGAACCGCGATAGAACACCGTCGTCCCCGACAACACCGCACTCCCCGCCGGCGACACCGAACTCAACGACAACGCATTCGCCGAACCCGTGTTATCCACCCGCACGTTCGCGACGGTCGCGGAGTTGACGGAGTTGCCGGCGTTGTCCGCCGTCACGACTCGGAGGTCGTAGAGGCCATCCGCCACAGCGGTCGTATCGAACGTGACCGAGTAGGGCGACGCGACGGCCGTGCCGATCGTCGTCCACGAGTTGGCACCCGCCGCCGAGCGCTGGAACGTGGCCGTCGCCACGCCCGATCCGCTGTCCGCCGAGTTCGACGACACCGTCACCGACGCGCCGTGCACGCTGGTGTTCGCCGATGGCGCCGTCAGCGACCCGGTCGGGTTGGTGTTGTCGACCCGCACGGTGATGGTCGCCGAGGTGAACGTGTTGCCGACGTTGTCGGTGGTGATCGCCCGCAGGTCGTAGAGGCCGTCGGAGATGAGGAAGGACCACCAACTGGCCGAGAACGGCGAGGAGGTGTCGGTGCCGATGGCCGACCACGAGTTCGCGCCCGAGACCGAGTACTGGAAGTCGACGTGGTCGACGCCCGACCCGGTGTCCGCCGAGTCGGAGGACACGGTCACGAACGAGCGGACGGCTGCGCTCGCCGCCGGCGCGGTGATGGAGCCGGTCGGGTTGGTCGAGTCATCGGTGAACGTGAGCGTGGTCGTGGAGGAGCCGTTGCCGGCGTTGTCGACCGACGTCAGGGCCTCGGTCGGCGCGCTCGTCGTCCCCTCCGTCCAGGTGTAGGCGC
Organism: uncultured Actinomycetes bacterium; assembly: GCA_963779685.1. Classification (GTDB taxonomy): domain Bacteria; phylum Actinomycetota; class Thermoleophilia; order Gaiellales; family F1-60-MAGs149; genus CAVZZG01. Next base: position 1,421,955 of record CAVZZG010000001.1, on the reverse strand, counting down.
TGGTCGAGGTGTAGGGCCCGCCCGACGGCGTCGAGATCGTCTCGCCCGAGTGCGACCAGCCGGTCGTCGTGCCGCCGAGCGCCGGGAAGGTCGCCGACGCCGGCCCGGAGCCGCTGTCGTTGACCGAGTTGCGCAGCTGGAAGCTGCCGCCCGAGCCGCCACCGGTGCCGCGGTAGTACACCGTGTTGCCGGTCTTGGAGACCGCCGTCGACGGCGAGGCCGAGACCACGGTGACGGAGTTGCTCGGGTTGGTGTTGTCCACGCGCACGTTCGTGACGCTCGCCGAGTTGGTGACGTTGCCGGCGTTGTCCGTCGTCACGACGCGCAGGTCGAAGAGGCCGTCGCTGCCGGCCGCCGTGTTCCAGCTCGCCGAGTACGGGCTGGTCGAGTCGGTGGCGATCGTCGTCCAGACGTTCGCGCCGGCCGTCGACCGCTGGAACGTGGCCGAGGCGACTCCGGAGCGGGCATCTGCCGAGTTGGCCGACACCGTCACGGTGCCGACCAGGGTGGCCGAGGACGCGGGGGCCGTGAGCGAGCCGGTGGGCGCGGTGTTGTCGACGACGATGTTGGCGATCGTGGCGGAGGTGAAGCTGTTGCCGACGTTGTCCGTCGTGACCGCGCGCAGGTCGTAGTTGCCCTCGGCGAGCCCGGTCGTGTCCCAGGCCACCGAGTACGGGCTGGTCGTGTCCGTGCCGATCGTCGTCCAGGAGCCGGCACCCGCGGGCGAGCGCTGGAAGGCCACCGACGCCAGGCCCGAGCCGGCGTCCGCCGAGTTGGACGACACGGTCACGGCCGCGCCGCTGACGGCGGCCGCGGCGGCAGGCGCGGTGACCGAGCCGGTCGGGTTGGTGGAGTCGTTCGTGAAGGTGAGCGTGGTGGTCGCGGTGTTGCCGCTGACGTCGGTGCCCTGCACCGCCTCGGTCGGTGCGCTCGACGCGCCCTCCGACCAGGTGTAGGCGTTGGTCGTCGTGTACGGCCCGCCCGACGGCGTCGATCGCGTCTGGGCCGTGTGCGTCCAGCCGGTCGTCGTCCCGCCGAGCGCCGGGAAGGAAGAGGAGGCCGGGCCGGAGCCGGCATCGCTCATCGTGTTCGTCAGCTGGAAGTTGCCGCCGGAGCCGCCGCCGGTTCCCCGGTAGTAGACGGTCGTCCCCGAGAGGAAGGCGCTGCCGGAGGGCGAGACGGAGGCGAGGCTGAGGGCGTTGGTCGGCGCCGTCACGTCCGGGACGTTCACGTTCGTGGCCAGCGCGGAGGTGAAGTTGTTGCCGACGTTGTCGGTCGTGACCGCCCGCAGGTCGTACAGGCCGGTCGCCATCACCGTGGTGTCCCAGGCGACGGAGTAGGGACTGGTCGTGTCGGTGCCGATCGTCGTCCAGGTTCCGGCACCGGCGGGCGAACGCTGGAAGGCGACCGAGCCGACCCCGGAGCCGCCATCAGCCGAGTTGGACGACACCGTCACGGCTGCGCCGCTGACGGTTGCACCGGACGCCGGCGCCGTCAGCGAGCCGGTCGGATTCGAGGAGTCGTCGGCGAACGTGAGCGTCGTCGTGGCGGACGTGTTGCCGGCCACGTCGGTCGAGGTGACGGCAACGGTCGGCGCGCTCGTCGTCCCCTCGCTCCAGGAGAAGGCGTTGCTGGTCGCGAACGGCCCGCCGGCCGGCGTCGAGACCGTCTGGGTCGCGTGGGTCCAGCCCGTCGTCGTGCCGCCGAGCGCCGGGAAGCTCGCAGACGCCGGGCCCGAGCCGGCGTCGGCGACCGTGTCGGTGAGCTGGAAGCTGCCGCCGGACCCGCCTCCCGTTCCCCGGTAGTAGAGGGTCGTACCGGAGACGTAGGCGCTTCCCGCCGGCGAGGTGGAACTGGTCGTCAGCACGTTCGTCGGCGCGGTGACGTCGGGCTTGAGCGCGATCAGCTGCGCCACCCAGTAGCCGACGGCGGTGGCGTTCGCCGTCTCCGTCCCGCTCGAGCCGATCGCGGCCTGGCGGAGGTCGGCCGCCTCGGCGGCGGGGCCCGACCCGGAGCCGCCGGTGCCGTCGTACTCCTCGGTCATGCCCGCCGGGGGCGTGAACGTCGAATTCGAGCGGATCGAGAAGAAGCCGACCAGCATGTCGTTGGCGACGGTGGTCGTGACGGCGGCGGCCGCGACCGCCGAGCTGGTGTTGGTGGTGTCGTTGGCGCCGCTCTGGGCGTCGATTGGCGAGGACGCGTCGACGCCCTGGTAGGCGACCATTCCGCCGGCGGCCCGGTTGGAGGTGATGGTCCACGTGTAGGTCGCCGGCTCGGAGCCCGACGCGACGTGGTAGTAGATCGCCTGCGCGAGGTTGGTGGTGGCGTTGTCGCGGCGGATCAGGGTCCAGCCGGCAGGGGGCGTGATCGTCGTGCCCGTGCCGCCGCGCACGGCGACCTGGGCGACCAGGAAGTCGTTGACGACGATGCCGGCTGGGACGGCGAGATCGAGCGTCGTGGTCGCCGACGTGCCGTTGTCGCTCGCGGCCGGCGTGCCGTGCAGGACGATCCCCGGGTCGATCGTGTAGGGCGTCGGGAGCGCGGCATCGTCGAGCCGCAGCTGCAGCGTCCAGCCGGCACCCCGCCGCGCAAGGCTCCAGCGGGCGCCTGCCGGGGTGATGTCGGCGCCGCGGGCATCCATGATCGCGACCGGCTTGATGTAGGTGTCCAGCAGCCGGTGGCCCGCCAGGAACCCGACGGTCCCGCCCGCTCCGAGACGCGGGGTGAGCCCGGCGGCGTCCAGCTGCCAGCTCCACGTTCGCGTCCCCTGGTGCGAGTCGACGATCAGGTACTCCTCGACCTCCGTCGGCGAGACCGTCACCGCCTCGTGGCCGAACGACGTCGCCCGCGAACCACCGTGCTGGAAGACGGTCCAGCCGGCGCCACCGGCATCCATCGAGCCCAGCCCGACAGAGTGCTTGCCCGACGACACCTTCAGGCCGGCCGGTGCGAGCGCCACCGCCGCCTCGTGCGAGGCACGCAGGGTCTGCACGGCCGTGGACGTCCCCGCGGCTCCGCCGGCGACGGGCCCGGGCTGGCCGAGCTGGTGCTGCAGGAATGCCGGTGTGGCCGCGTTCGGCGCCACGTCCTCGTGTCGCCCGAGCAGGAAGGCGGCGGTGCCGACGAGGACCGCCGAGCCGAGGGCGACGGCGACGCGGAGTCCGCGGGAGGGGATGAGTCGTGCGAATGGGCCCATGCGCAGAGAGGACGGCTCGCGCCGTCCGGCGGAGTCGGCCCCGTTGGGGGAGCCGGGCCGTCCACGCCTGGTCACCCTGCATACATCGGTCGGCGCGCAAGAGTTCTTGAATCAGCGCGATGGCCTGCAAGGTCAAGGTGTGCGGCATCGGCGCCGATATCCCGCAGGTGATAGGGGAAGACCAGGCGACGACCGGACAGGGGCCACCCTTGCCGGAGGAGCCGCAGATTCCGCGTGGCCTGAGGCCGCACCGCCGCACGGTGGCGGTGGCGGTCGTGCTCGGCCTGCTGGGGCTTTCCGCCTTCGCCGTGATCAAGCGCGGCGCCGACCGGGAGGGCGCGCAGCAGCGCGCGCGCGTCGCCGATCAGACCGTCGGGTCCCTGCGCGCCACGCTGGCGACGACCCGCAGCGACGTGCGCGGCATCGTCGGCGTCTTCTCGACCGCGCGCACGGTGGACGACTTCGCCCAGTTCGCCCAGCCGGCGCTCTCCAACCACGTGCTGTCGGCGCTGGCGTGGGCGCCGCAGGTGACGGCGGCCATGCGTTCGTCCTTCGAGAACGAGCACGGCTTCGTCATCTCCGATGTGGCCGGGTCGGCCGTCCGCCGCGCGGCGGATCGCGGTGTGTACTACCCGCTGACGTTCGTGCAGCCGTCCGGCGCCAACCTCCGTGTGATCGGCGTCGACGCCGGCCAGCAGTCCGGCGCTGCCGCTGCCCTCGCCGCCGCCGTCGAGTCGGGCCAGGGGCGCCTGTCGGCGCCGATCGACGTGCTCCAGGGCGGCCGCGGCCTGCTGCTGGTCGAGCCGAGCTTCCGGCGTGGCGCGCCGATCGGCCGGCCAGACGAGCGCGCGGTGGCCCTGACCGGCTTCGCGGTCGGCACCGTCCGCCCGGATGAACTGGTGCGCGAGGCACTGCAGGGCACGAGCGGCATCCGGGTCGCGATCCGGGACGGCTCGCTCCCCGTCTACGGCCCGGCGCTCGCGGGGGGGCTCGTGCGCTCGCTCGAGATCGGCGGCCGGACATGGCGGATCCAGGTCGCCTCGGATGCCAGCGCAAGCGCCGTCCTGCTGCCGTGGGTCGTGCTCCTGGCCGGCCTCGTCGTCACCGCCCTGGTCGCGCTCATGGTCGAGCAGAACGCCCGCCGCCTGACCTGGGCCGAAGAGCTGGTCGCACGCCGCACCGTCGAGCTGCGGGAGGCGCTGGCCATGCTCGGCGAGGCCAACAGCGCACTCGACGCGGCCCGGGCCGAGGCCGAGCGCAAGTCGCAGGTCGACGCGCTCACCGACGCCTACAACCGCGGGCATCTCATCGAGCTGCTCAAGGTCGAGCTGAACCGCGCCGAGCGCGGCGACACGACCCCGGCCGTGATGCTCGTCGACGTGGACGACTTCAAGGTGCTGAACGACGAGTTCGGGCCGACTGCCGGTGACATCGTCCTGGTCGAGATCGCGCACCGCCTGCGCGCGATGCTGCGCAGCTACGACTCGCTGGGGAGGTTCGGCAACAAGCAGTTCGCCGTGCTGGCGCCGAACGTGCCTGACGACGAGGCCCTGTTCCGGGTCGCCGACGCCATCCGCCAGGTCGTGTGCACCGGTCCGGTGCTGGTCGAGGGGCGCGAGCTGTGGCCGACCGTCTCGGTCGGGGCCGCCCGTGCCGGCGCGACCTTCGACGTGTTCCCGATCCTCGAGCACGCCGATCAGGCGCTGGCCGCGGCACGCGGCAACGGCCGCAACCGCACCTGCGTCCACGGCGCGAGCGAGAACGCGAGGCCGTGCCGCGGCGAACCCGACGCCGTCAGGATCGCCCAGGCGCTGGCGAAGTCGGCCGCCGACCGCGAGGGCATGCCCGAGCACCACAACCGCCAGGTCGCCGAGCTCGCAGCCGCCGTGGCGAGCTCGCTCGGCATGCCGGAGGAGTTCGTCCACCGCGTCCGCCTCGCCGGGTGGCTGCACGATGTCGGCAAGGTCGCGATCCCGGAGGCGATCCTGTCCAAGCCGGACCGGCTCGACCCGGCGGAGTGGGACATCATGCGGACGCACGCGACGGTCGGCGAGGAGATCGTGGCGCGGATCGCCGACCTGGCGGAGGCCGCGCCCGCCGTCCGGCACCACCACGAGCACTACGACGGCACGGGCTATCCCGACGCGCTCGCCGGCGCGGCGATCCCCCTCGAGGCGCGCATCCTGGCGGCTGCCGACGCGTTCTCGGCGATGACCGCCGATCCGCCGTTCCGCCGCTCGCGGGGCACGGCCAGCGCCCTCCGCGAGCTCCGCGCCAACGCGAGCACCATGTTCGACCCCAACGTCGTCAACGCGCTCTGCGCCGTCATCGAGCACGGAGACGACAGCCCCGGCCCGCCGGCCGCCACCGCTACCGCGAGCTAAGAAGCTCTGAAGCCCGCGGCCTGCGCATGTCGGCCGCAGCCAGGGCGCGAGTGCGCGCGGCGGCTGCTCGGACGCCGTCGGCCCGGGCCTCCTGCAGCAGGTCGGCGGCACCGGGCGAGCCACTCGCGCCGGCGTCGATCTCGACGAGCATCGCCGCTGCCCGTGCCGCGGCCTCGCCGACCACCGCGGCCGTCATGGCGTCCCCGACCAGGTTGACGTTGCCGCGCTCGGCCACCGCCGCCGCCAGCTCGGCGATCTCCGCCGCGGTGGCGAGGATCGCCCGCGGCGGGCCGGCCGCGACCAGGAAGGCGGCGTCCAGCGCGACCTTCCTGGCTGCACGCTCCGCCTCGGTGTCGCGTGCCAGCCGCAGCGCCACCAAGACGCCCTCGTAGACGGCCGCATCCTCCGCGACCAGCGCCACCGCCCGATCTCGTAGCTCGTGGGCGCGTGCGCGGACGACCTCCATCTCGGGCCACGCCTCGGCGTAGCGTTCCCGCGACAGCGTCAGGCTGGCCCCCATCTCCACCATCGCCGCCGCCCCGGCGGCCGTTATCGCCGCCAGCGCTCCGCCGGCGGGCGCGGGCGCATCCGACGCGAGCCGTGCCAGCACCTCGGGCAGCGGCAGGTCAACGAGGTCCTCGGCCATGCGCGGAGCGTAGCCGGGTGAGCCAATCCGGACGTGGTCCGTAATGGTGCACTACGATTCCGGCGATCACGCGAGGAGGCGACGAGTTGGCGACAGTCGAAGAATCTCGCACGAGCAAGGTCTTCATCCGGCCCGACGGCAAGGAGAAGGTCACAGGGCTCGGGCGCTATACGGCGGACTTGACCCTGACGGGCCAGTTGCACGCGAAGTTCCGGTACGCGGACCACACGCACGCACGCATCACCCGCATCGACACGTCGAGGGCGAAGGCGCTGCCCGGCGTGTTCGCGGTGCTGACGCACGAGGACGTGCCGGACGTGAAGTACGGCGGCATGGTGCAGGACCGGCGCATGTTCGCAAAGGACAAGGTGCGGTTCGAGGGCGACGTCATCGCGGGCGTGGCGGCGCTGACCGCGGACATCGCGCAGCAGGCGTGCGACCTGATCGAGGTCGAGTACGAGCTGCTGCCGGCCATCTCCGACTACGAGGCGGCGCCGGGTTCGGCGACGCTGGTGCACGATGACTGGGCCGAGAACTCCGGCGACGACACCATGGGCCGGGACGGCAACACGCTCGGCCACTCGACCATCGTGAAGGGCGACGCCGACGCGGCGATGGCCTCCGCAGACGTGGTCGTGAAGGGCCGCTACGTCGCCGACGCCTCGCAGGGCGTGCCGATCGAGCCGCGCGCCATCGTGGCCGAGTGGAAGGGCGACAAGGTCACCGTCTACACCTCGACGCAGGTGCCGTTCGCCGCCCGTGCGGGTGTTGCGAGCGTGCTCGAGCTGCCCGAGTCGCACGTCCGGATCATCGTCCCGCTGCTCGGCGGCGGGTTCGGCGCGAAGTGCGACTTCCACTTCGAGGGCCACATCGCGGCGCTGGCGAAGGCCTCCAGGCGCCCGGTCAAGCTCGTCTTCTCGCGCCACGAGGAGTTCATCGCGCCGGATCACCGCCGCGAGGGCATGATCGTCGAGATCGAGACCGGCGCCCGCCGCGACGGCACGCTCGTCGCTCGCCGCGCCCGCGTCGTCATGGACGGCGGCGCCTACTGCGGCGAGGGCGGCTTCTTCGCCCAGATGGCCGCCATGCACGCCGCCGGGCCCTACAAGATCGAGAACGTCTCGATCGACTCCTACCTCAACTACTCGAATAACCAGCCGTCGAGCTCGATTCGCGCTCCCACGGCGCCGCAGGCCTGCTGGGCCGTCGAGCAGCACATGGACGCGCTGGCCGACGCCCTGGGCATGGACCCGGTCGAGCTACGCCGCAAGAGCCTCATCCACGAGGGCGCGGAGGGCCCGGCCCGCCAGGTCTTCGACCGGATCGGGATGCTCGAGACCCTCGACGCCGCCGCCGAGATGATCGGCTGGGGTCAGGACCTGCCCGAGGACGAGGCGATCGGCATCGCGTGCGGCTGGTGGCCGTCGTTCGGCGTTCCCTCCGGCGCCTACGTGAAGCTGAACAACGACGGGTCGGGCACCATCATCACCGGCGCCATGGAGTCCGGCACCGGCGCGGTGATGGCCCTGCCCATCCTCGCCGCCGAGGAGCTCGGCATGAAGCCCGAGGACTTCTCGATCCTCTACCAGGACACCGACGCCGGCCCCTGGGACATGGGCTCGTCGGGATCGCAGACCACGTTCAACAACGGCCGCGCCGTGGTCGAGGCGGCCCGCGAGGTTCGCGAGCAGCTGCTCGACATGGCCGAGAAGGAGCTCGAGGCCGCTCGCGGCGACCTGGAGCTCGCCGAGGGCGTCGTACGGGTGAAGGGCTCGCCGGACCGGTCGAAGCCGATCGCCGAGCTCGCCAGTTCCGGCACGGTCATCGGGAAGGGCACGGGCGACGTGCCCGAGGCCTCCGCGTCCGACGTCTCGCACTGCATCGGCGACCTCGGCCTCAGCTCGTTCCTGGCGCCGCAGCTGATCACGCACGCCGCCCACGTCAAGGTCGACCGCGCGACCGGCGTCGTCCGGGTGCTGCGGTTCGCCGCGGCCCACGACTCCGGCCGGATCCTCAACCGGATCGGCGCCGATGGCCAGGTCTACGGCGGCGTCGTCATGGGCCTCGGCCAGGCGCTCAGCGAGGGGACACAGCTCGACGCGGACGGCCGTCAGCGGAACCCTCACCTGCTCGACTACAAGCTCATCACGATGTCGGACGCCCCCCAGATCGACATCCGCTGGATCGAGATCGACACGCCGAACGCCGGCCCGCGAGGCGGCAAGGGCGTCGGCGAGCCGCCGAGCGTGCCCACGTCGGGCGCGGTTGGCAACGCCATCGCGAAGGTGATCGGACGGCACGTCACGCAGCTGCCGATGACGCCCGAGCGCGTCTGGACGACATCCCGGGAGGGGAAGTGAGCACGTACACCGAAGCACGCAGCGTCGAGGAGGCCGTGGCAGCGCTTGCCGGCGGCGCCCGGCCGGTAGCCGGGGGCACCGACCTCGTCGTCGGCGCGCGGCAGGGCAAGGCATCACTGCCGGACAGCATGGTCTCGATCGACCGCATCGCCGATCTGCGCGGCATCTCGGAGCAGGGCGGCGGGATCCGCCTCGGCGCGCTCGCGACGCACGCCGAGATCGTCGCCAGCGACGCCATCTGCACCCGCTTCAGCGGCCTCGCGGATGCCTCGGCCATCGTCGGCTCCCACGCCACCCGGGCGAACGGCACCATCGGCGGGAACGTCATGAACTGCTCACCGGCGATGGACACCGGTGCGCCGTTGATCTGCCTGGGCGCCATCGCGACGCTACGCGGGCCCGGCGGCAACCGCCAGGTCGCCGTGGAAGACCTCTTCGCAGGCCCTGGCCGCACGAATGCCGGCGCCGGCGAACTGCTCGTCGCCATCGACCTGCCCGCGCCGGCGGCCGGGACGGGTTCCTCCTACGTGCGGCTCGAGTACCGCCGCCAGATGGAGATCGCGATCGTTGGCGCCGGGGCGGCCGTCACCATCGACGGCGGCCGGATCACCGCCGCCAGGGTCGCGATCACGGCACTGGCGCCGACCATCCACCGGGTCGCTGCAGCCGAGGGTGCGCTGGTCGGCACGGATGGTGGCGCCGCAGCCATCGCCGCCGCCGCCGACGCCGCGGCCGCAGCCTCCGCTCCCATCTCGGACGTCCGTGGCTCCGCGGACTACCGGCGCGCCATGGCGGCGGTGATCGCCGGCCGTGCGATTGCGGCCGCGATCGCGCGCGCCAGCGGCAACGCCGTCGCCATCCCGGCCAGTTCCTCGACCTACGCCACGTCCTGAGGTGACGCTGATGTCGAACTCGATCACGCTCAACGTCAACGGCGTCCCCTACCCGGTGGTCGTCGACGCCGGGACGAGCCTGCTCGTCGCGGTCCGCGACCACCTCGGGCTCACCGGCTCGAAGGAGGGCTGCGACGACTCCGAGTGCGGCGCCTGCATGATGATCATGGACGGCAACCCCGTGAACTCGTGCTCGTACCTCGCCGTCCAGGCCGACGGCCGCTCGATCACGACCGTCGAAGGGCTCTCCGACGGCGACGACCTCAGCGCTCTCCAGGCGGCATTCCTCGACGAGGGTGGCGTCCAGTGCGGGTTCTGCACGCCCGGGATGCTGATCTCGGCGACGGCCCTGCTGGGCGTGAACCCGGATCCGACCGAGGAGGAGATCCGGATCGCGCTGTCGGGCAACCTCTGCCGCTGCACCGGCTACGACGGCATCGTGCGCGCGGTCAGGAAGGTCGCTTCGGGCGCCATTGCCTGACCCGCACGACGACACCGTAACGGGCGGGCTCGGCCGCATCGGCCGAGCCCGCCAGCGGGCCGTCACGGGCGTCGAGTTGGCGGTCGAGCGGGTGCCGGTGCTCGGCACGGTGTTCGAGGCCAGCCTCCGCGAGCGCGCGACCGGCGGGGGGCTGCTGGCCGGCGGGCTGGCCTACCGGTTCTTCTTCTGGCTGGTGCCACTCGGCCTCGCCGCCGCCGCGATATCGAAGATCTTCTCGCATTCCGGGTCGCAAGACCTGTCCAAGGCCGCCGAGGGACGTGGCCTGGCGGCTGCCGTGACGGCAGCCGAACGCGAGGTCGTCGACGCGTCGCACACCTCGCCTTGGCTGCTCCTGGTAATCGGCATTGGATTCTCGGTCTGGTTCGGGATCGGCGTCGTGCGGGCCCTGACGATCGTGCACTCGCTCGCCTGGCAACTGCCGATCCGGAAGGTGCGACGCCCGCCGCTTGCCGGGGCGGTGTTCACACTGGTCGCCGGCATCATCTCGATCATCGGGTCGAGCATCGGCAAGCTGGTCGATGCCGTCGGACTCGGACCCGTGGCGCTGTCGCTCTCCATGGTCGCGGTCTACTTCACGCTCGGCTTCGGCATCACGGCCGTCTTCCCGCACCCGCGCGCCACACCGCGCGCCCTCGTGCCGGGCAGCCTGCTGATCGGCGTCGGTGCGCTGTGCATGCACGCCTTCGTGAACGTCTACCTGGCCCCGAAGCTGGGCCGGTCGGTCGACACCTACGGCATGCTCGGCGCGGCGACGGTGATCCTGCTCTGGCTGTTCCTGATCGCACGGCTGATCACGGTCGCCGCGTTCCTGAACGCCCAGATCTGGAACCGGGAGCGGGCGGAACGTGACGTTCCGCCCGATGAAGAACCGGCGCAGTAGCGTCCGTCGAGCGAACGCAAGCTCCGGGCCAGTCCCTTACGCGGAGCGAATCAAGTGGCCGGCACCCGACTGGGACTGTCCCCGTCCACAAGCCGCCGCCTCCTCACAGGCAGTGAGGCGGTCGGAGCGAGCAATCGCCCCGGCCCCTGAGCGAACGCCAACCCGCCCACAACGGCCTGCGAGGCCGCGCCCTCGCCCACCACGGCCTCCGTCGGCGAAGCCGCGGTAAGCGAAGCTTCCGCGTCCCGTTTGCCGTCGGGCGTTCGCCAGGAGGACGGGCCACCACAGGAATCGCACGCTCGCCTGCGGCTCGCATCATTTCCCATGGCGGCGCCATCCCCCCGCTGCGACTTCGCGAACGAGCGCGCCCGCAGCGGACGACGCCCGCCTCCCCTGCAGCACTTCGCGAACGGGCGCGCCCTCAGGGGCCGACGCCACCCTCAGCGGCGGTCGCCCGGTCCAAAGAGTGGGAATCCGCCCGGAGGGCGGATTCCCGCTAGAACATCCCGGAGATCTTCCCGCTCGCGTCGATGTCGACGTTGAAGCCGGCCGGCGTCTTGCCCAGGCCGGGCATGGTCATCATGTCGCCGCAGAGGGGCACGATGAAGCCCGCGCCGGTGTAGGCGCGGACGTCGCGCACCGGGATGCGGAAGTTCCGGGGACGGCCCTTGGCGGACGGGTCGGCGGTCAGCGAGAGGTGGGTCTTCGCCATGCAGACGGTGAAGTGCCCGAGGCCCTGGGCCTCGAACTGCTTCAGCTTCTCGACCGCCAGGGGGGCGAAGTCGACGCCGTCGGCGCCGTAGATGCGGGTCGCGATCGCCTCGATCTTCTTCTTCATGGGCGCGTCGTCCGCGTACAGGAGGCGGAACGACGACGGTCGCTCGCATGCCTCGACCACGGCCTCGGCGAGCTCGGTGGCGCCGGCGCCGCCCTCGCCGAACCCGTTGTGGACGGCGGCCAGCGCGCCGGCCTCGGTGGCGAGGCGCTTCACCAGCGCGAGCTCCTCGGGCGTGTCCTCGGGCCGGCGGTTGACCGCGACCACGGGCTCGATCCCGAACTCGCGGACGTTCTCGACGTGCTTGGCGAGGTTCTCGCACCCGACCTCGATGAGCCGCATGGTCTCCGCGGCCGACGAGGGCTTCTCGAGGCCACCGCCGCCATGCATGCAGAGGGCTCGCACCGTCGCCACCACGACGACGGCATGAGGCTGCAGGCCTCCCGACCGGCAGACGATGTCCATGAACTTCTCCATGCCCATGTCGGACGCGAACCCGGACTCCGTCACGAGGTAGTCGCCGACCTTCAGGCCGACGCGGTCGGCCACGATGGAGTTGTTGCCGTGCGCGATGTTCGCGAAGGGCGCGCCGTGCATGAGGCACGCCTGACCCTCGAGCGTCTGGATGAGATTCGGCTTGATGGCGTCGCGCAGCAGCGTCGTCATCGCGCCCGCGCAGCGGATCTCCTCGGCGGTCACCGGGCGGCCGTCGTACGTGGACGCGACGGTGATCGAACCCAGCCGCCGGCGAAGGTCGGCGAGGTCGCTCGCGAGTGCGAGGATCGCCGTCACCTCGGACGCGGCGGTGATGTCGAAGCCGGTCTCGCGCGGGATCCCGTTGGTCTTGCCGCCGAGCCCGGACACGACGAACCGCAGGTGGCGGTCGTTCATGTCGAGGCACCGCCGCCACGAGATCGAGGATGGATCGATGCCGAGCTCGTTGCCGTGGTAGACGTGCGCGTCGATGAACGCCGACAGCAGATTGTTGGCCGACGTGATGGCGTGGAGGTCGCCGGTGAAGTGGAGGTTCAGGTCCTCCATTGGCACCACCTGGGCGTAGCCGCCGCCGGCAGCGCCGCCCTTGACGCCGAAGATCGGGCCGAGCGAGGGCTCCCGCAGGCACAGGATCGGCCGCCGCCCGATCCGCCCGAGCCCCTGGGTCAGCGACACGGAGGTGGTCGTCTTCCCCTCGCCCGCCGGCGTGGGCGTGATCGCGGTGACGTTCACGATCTTGGCGTCGGGCCGGTCTTTCAGCCGGTCGATCACCGACAGGTCGATCTTCGCCTTGTACCGCCCGTACAGCTCGATCTCGTCGTCTTCGAGGCCGATCGATCGCGCGATGTCGGCGATCGGCTGCATCCGGTGGTCCTGGGCGATCTCGAGACTCGACTTCACGTCTTCTCCTTCATCGGGCGCATGCGGCGGCGGGCCAGGCTGGATCGTACGCGCGCCGGTCGCCGCGGTCCGACGGCAGCGGTTGACACGTTCGGCGCGAGAGTGTGTGCGATCTCCACAATGCGGGGGTCGGTCCCGGCCCTGTACCGTCTCCCATGTGAGTCATTTCTCCATACGCTGTCCCAACTGCGGCCCGCGGTCGTGTGCGGAGTTCAGCTACAACGGCGAGGTGCGGCCACTGGCCGACCCGGAGGCCTCGGACGAGGCGGAGATCGCCCGCCTCTGGCTCCGGCGCAACGCCAACGGCCCGCAGCGCGAGCGCTGGTTCCACGCTGCCGGATGCCGGCGGTTCGTGACGATCACCCGTGACACGCGCTCCAACATCATCCTCGCCCAGCCCGGCGAACCGGCCGGCGACGTGGCGACGCACGCCTGACGGAGGACAGTTGGCGTCCATCGAGCTCGAGGGGACGGAGATCCCCATCAGGGAGGGCGACACCATCGCCGCGGCGCTCTACCGCAGCGGTGTGCGGGTGTTCTCGCGTTCCTTCAAGTACCACCGCCCGCGAGGGCTGTACTGCAGCGCGGGCGACTGCCCGAACTGCCTCGTGACCGTCGACGGCGAGGTCAACGTGCGGTCGTGCGAGTGCCGCGCGAAGCCGGGCCAGAAGGTCGCCCGCCAGAACGCGTGGCCATCGGTCGACCGAGATGCGCTGGCGATCATCGACCGCATGCACTGGGCGCTGCCGGTCGGTTTCTACTACAAGGCCGGCATCAAGCCGAAGTTCGCGTGGCCCATGGCCGAGCCGATGATCCGCAAGATGGCGGGCCTTGGCTTCGTCGATCCGCACGACGCGCCCCGCCACCTGAACCGCGTCAACCACCACCCGGACGTCCTGGTCGTCGGCGCCGGCGTGGCCGGGCTCTCCGCCGCGCTGGCGGCGGCCGCAGCCGGCAAGTCGGTGCTCCTGATCGACGAGCACACGCCCGGCGCCCGCGTCGCCGCCGGCCCGACCCGCGATGCGATCGCCGGGCTCGAGGCCGAGGTCGCACGGGACGCGCGCATCGAGACGATCTGGGACGCCTCTGCGACCGGTCTCTACGAGGGCCCGCTGCTGATCGCCGTGGCCGGCGACGAGACGCTCCACGTGCACCCGCTGGCGATCGTCCTGGCCTGCGGCGGTCGCGAGCTGCACCGGGTGTTTGCGGGTAACGACCTGCCCGGCGTCATGCTGGCCCGCGGAGCGGCCCGGCTGGCGGGCGTCCACGGCGTGAAGCCCGGCGAGCGGGCCGTGGTGTGGGCCGAGCAGCCCGAGGCGCTCGCGCACGTCGCCACCCTGCGCGCCGCAGGGGTCGCGATCGCGGCGGTGGTCGCCCCCGAGGGGCTCGACACGTCCGCGCTCGACGGCATCGAGGTCGTCCGCGGCGAGATCACCGCTGCCAAGGGCCGCAAGGCCCTGTCGGGCGTCGTGGCCGCCGGCCGCACGATCACCTGCGACCTGCTCGCCATCGGCAGCGAGATCCAGCCGAACGAGCACCTCGTCCGGCTCGCGTACGACCTGCCGGTCGTCATCGCCGGCGATGCCGCCGGCGACGGCCTCGGCCTCGACGAAGCGGCCGCGAGCGGCCGCGCCGCCGGCGCCGCTGCGGCGGCAGGCCCCGCGCTGTACCAGGTCGAGCCGCAGAAGCCGCGCACCTGCGGTGCCGCCGGCTACGTCTGCCTGTGCGAGGACGTCTCGGTGAAGGATCTCGAGGTCGCGATCGACGAGGGCTTCGACTCCGCCGAGCTGCTGAAGCGGTACACGACGGTGACCATGGGGCCGTGCCAGGGCCGCCTCTGCTCCGACCAGCTGCGGGCCGTGGCCGCCCGGAAGAACCCCGAGCTGCACCGCGTCTCGAACCCGACCACGCTGCGGCCGCCAACCCGGCCGATCACGCTGGAGCAGGCCATCGCGGGCGCGGCCCATCACCTCGAGCGCCACACGGCGCTGACCGACGTCCACCTCGCGGCGGGTGCGTCGATGATGTGGGCCGGGCCGTGGAAGCGCGTCGAGGCCTACAACGGCGACGTGGATGGCGAGTACCGCGCCGTGCGCGAGCGGGTCGGGCTGATCGACGTCGGGACGCTGGGCAAGTTCCTGGTTGCCGGGCGGGACGCCACGGAGTTCCTCGAGCGGCTCTACCCGATGCGCGTCGCCGATCTCGAGCCGGGGCGGCTGCGCTACGGCCTCCTGCTCGAGGAGGGCGGCGTGATCATCGACGACGGCACGGTCTGCGCCCTCGGCGACGGCCGCTACTACCTGACGGTCACCACGTCGGGTGCCGAGCGGCTCGAGTCGTGGATGCTCGACTGGGCGGAGGCGTGGGGTCACGAGGTGTACGTCGTGAACCAGACCGCGTCGCTGGGGGCGCTCAACGTCGCCGGACCCCAGGCGCGGGCCCTGCTGCAGAAGGTGTCGAGCGACCCGCTCGACCGCGAGAGCTTCCCGTACATCCGCCATCGCCGGATCACCGTGGCGGGCGTCGAGTGCCTCGCCATGCGGCTCGGCTTCGTCGGCGAACTGGCGTACGAGCTGCACTTCCCCGCGTCGCAGTCGGAACATCTCTGGAAGGCACTGCTCGAAGCCGGTGAGGAGTGGGACATCCGTCCCTTCGGCCTCATGGCCCAGCGCTTGCTGCGACTGGAGAAGGGCCACATCATCGTCTCCCAGGACACCGACTTCGAGACGACGCCCTGGAAGGTCGGCATGCAGTGGGCGGTCAAGATGGACAAGCCCGACTTCGTGGGCAAGGCGGCCCTGCGCCGCCACCAGAGCCGCACCGACCGCGAGCTGCTCGTCCCGTGGCGCATGCCGGTCGGGAATGCGTGCCCCGAGGAGGGTTCGACCGTCACGATCAACGGGCAGCTCGCCGGCCGCGTCACGTCGGCCTGGCAGTCGCCCGTGCTCGGCCACCCCATCGGTCTCGCCTGGGTGCGCGGCGAGAACGCCCGCCCGGGCGCCTCGATCATGGTCGGCGGCTCGCCCGCCACCGTCCACGAAGGTCACGCCTTCTACGACCCGGAGGGGGAGAAGCTCCGTGCCTGACCTCTATGCCGTCCACGATGCCGCCAAGGTGCGGTGCTTCGCACCGGCGGATGCGATCGACGGACTTGCGACACCGGCCGGCGCCCTGCGAGGTCGGATCGCCCCGGACGAGGTCGTGTTCGTCGGCGCACCCGGCACGGCTGCCACGATGGTCGCGCACTGCGAGGGGGCGCTGGCGCCGCTCGGCGCGCGGGCCCTGGTCGTCGACCACACCGATGGCTGGTCGTTCTTCACCATCGCCGGCCCCGGTGCCGAAGACGTCTTCTGCCGGGTGTCGATGGTGCCCCTGCCCGACGCGGCCGAGCCGGGCCGGTTCTTCATGGGGCGGGTGTGCGACGTCGCCACCAAGGCGTTCCGCCGCCCCGGCCGCATCGACATCATGACCGGCATGGAAACCACCCGGCACGTGATGGAACGGCTCGAGCACGCCGGCCACGGCGTCGGCCTGCACGTGACGGCGGCGCCCGAACACGATCCGGTGGGGGTGGCCTCATGAGTGGTCTGTTCCGCGGTCGCACGTGGTGGAAGCGCACCGACCTCAAGAAGTCCTACGACGTCGTCATCATCGGCGGCGGCGGCCACGGCTGCGCGACCGCCTACTACCTGGCGAAGAACCACGGCATCAAGAACGTCGCCGTGCTCGAGAAGAACTACCTCGGCGCCGGCGGCACCGGCCGCAACACCACCATCATCCGCTCCAACTACCGCACGCCGCAGGGCATCCGGTTCTACGAGCGGTCGATGGAGCTCTACCGCGGCCTCTCGCAGGAGGTCGACATCAACATGATGCTGTCGACCCTCGGCCACTTCACGTTGGCCCACACCGACTCGTCGGTGCGCGTGCAGCGCGAGCGGGCGGAGACGAACCGCCTGCTGGGCGTGAACTCGCGCCTGATCCGCCGCGACGAGATCGCCGAGCTGTGCCCCGAGCTGAACCTCTCGCCGAACGTCGCGTACCCGATCCAGGCGGCGCTGTACCACCCGCCCGGCGCGGTGCTCCGGCACGATGCGGTCTGCTGGGGGTATGCCAGCGGCGCCTACCGGCAGGGCGTCGAGTTGCACCAGGGCGTCGAGGTGACCGGCATCACCCGGGACGCGAACGGCCGCTGCACCGGCGTCGAGACGAACCAGGGGCCGATCGCGGCCGGCGTCGTGATATCGGCCGTCGCCGGCTGGACGACCCAGATCTGCGACATGGCGGGCGTCCGCACGCCGATCACGAACCACCCGCTGCAGGCGTTCGTGACGGAGCCGGTCAAGCCGATGCTCCACAAGATCCTCGTCTCGGCGAACCTCCACGTCTACGTCTCGCAGACGGACCGCGGCGAGTTCCTGATCGGCTCGGAGATCGAGCCGTACACCACCTACAACCTGCGTTCCACGTTCACCTTCGTCCAGCACTCGGTCGCCAACGCCCTCGACCTCGTCCCGTTCCTGGCCCGCCTCAAGATCATGCGCCAGTGGACCGGATACTGCGACATGACTCCCGACTACTCGCCCATCATGGGTGAGACCGGCGTCGAGAACTTCTACCTCGATGCCGGCTGGGGAACGTGGGGGTTCAAGGCCACCGCCGTCTGCGGAGAGACGATGGCCGAGCTGGCGGCGACCAGGAAGGTGCCCGAGCTGATCGCGGACTTCCGGCTCTCGCGGTTCGCCGACGAGCAGCTCGTGCCGGAGAAGGCAGCCGCCTCGGTCTCCCACTGATGCTCGCCACTGCGACAACGCGCAGCCTCGAGCAGCGCGTCGGCGCGTTCGTGACGGAGCACCGGCTCCCCGGCTGTTCGGCGGGTGTGATCTGCGACGGCGAACTCGTCTGGAGCCATGGCTACGGCTTCGCCGATCGCGCGTCCGGCCGCCGGCCGGACGCGCAGACCCTCTACCGGATCGCGTCGATCTCGAAGACGTTCACCGCGTCCGCGGTGATGCAGCTGCGCGACCGCGGGCTCCTGCGGCTGGATGATCCGCTAGTGCGATTCGTTCCCGAGGCGGCGGCGATCTCCAACCCGTTCGGCCCGATCGAGGACGTCACGGTCCGCCGGCTCCTCCTCCACACGTCGGGCCTGCAGGGCGAGCATCCCATCGACGATCCCCGGGTGGAGCGCTGGGGCTCGATCGCCGAGCTCATCGAGCAGCTGCCGCGCGTCCGCGTCGTGATCCCACCGGACACGTCGTCGAAGTACTCGAACATCGGCTTCCAGCTCCTCGGTGCGATCGTGGAACGCGTGTCGGGGCAGCCATTCATGGAGCACGCCCGCGCGTGCCTGCTCGATCCCCTCGGTATGACGTCCACCACCTTCCTGCCCGAGGGCGACCTCGCCGGGCGCTGCGCGGTCGGCTACGACGGCCGCGCCTGGTCGGACGCGCTCGGCCCGGCCCGGGTGCTCGACTCCCGCGACTTCGAGGCGGACGGCGGCCTCTGGTCGTGCGTCGGTGACCTCGCCCGCTGGGCGGTGTTCCAGCTCTCCGACCGGGACGACCTGCTGGCGCGGCGGACGCGCCACGAGATGTGGCGCCGCTGGATCGTCGGGGACGACATGCACGAGCTGCAGGGGCTGTGCTGGTACTGGAGGGCGAAGGGCGACGACTGGTTCGTCGGGCACGCCGGCGGCCTCGACGGCTTCATCACGTCGCTCGTCATGAGCCCTGCCGACGGCGCAGCCGCGATCGCCCTGCTGAACGGCATCGGCGACGCGCCGGCCCTCGCCGCCGACCTGCTCGCGACCGTCCTCGAGGACGGTCGCTCCCGGCCGGCCGCGGCACCGCAGCGACCGCCGGCGGCGCCGTCGCCGCACCAGCGCGACCTGATCGGTCGCTACGACTCGCCGCCCGAGGGAAGCACCGCCACCGTCGAGTGGCGCGACGACGCCCTCCACCTGGTGCACGAGGGCATCCCGTACCGGCTCACTGCCACCGATGATCCCGACCGGTACAGGATCGAGGAGGGACGCGGCGCCGGAGAGTTCCTGCTGTTCCTGCGCAACGCCGACGGCCTCGTCGACGTCGCGAACATGTACGGCTACGTCCTCTTCCGCGCCGACCGGCGCTGAAGAGCCTCAATCAGCTCTGAACGCTCAGTAGCCGGCCGCCTGGCCGTCCTTGCGGGGCTCGGAGCCTCCGATCAGCGCGTCGCCGCGGACGAGGATCGCCTGGCCGCCACCGTACCCGCCCGGGTCGGGATCGCGCCAGAGGCGGTGCCCACGGCGCTCGAGCTCGTCGGCGATCGGCCAGAGGCCCGGCTCGAGGCAGAGCAGCCAGCCGTCGTCATCGCGGTCGAGCCGCCAGCGGGGCGCGTCGAGCGCGGCCTGGGGGTCGAGCCCCCCGCGCAGGATGTGCGTGGACACCTGCAGGTGACCCGGCGCCTGGACGTGCCCGCCCATCACACCGAAGGGCCCGAGCAGGCCGCCGTCGGCGTCGAGCAGCATGCCGGGGATGATGGTGTGGAACGGGCGCCGGCCCGGTGCCAGGCGGTTCGGATGGCCTGGCTCGAGCGTGAAGCAGAAGGCCCGGTTCTGCAGCACCACCCCGGTACCGGGCGCGGCCACGCCCGAGCCGAAGCCGTAGTAGAGGCTCTGGATGAACGAGCAGGCCGTGCGGTGCTCGTCGACGACGCACAGGTACACCGTCCCGCCCCGCGGCAGCGAGCCCGCCGCCGGCGAGGCCGCGCGGCCGAGGTCGATGAGCGCCCGCCGGTCGGCGAGGTAGGCGTCGTCGAGATACCCCGCCGGCAGCGGCTCGTCGGCGATGTAGCGGTAGGCGTCGGCGAACGCGAGCTTCATGGCCTCCACCTGGACGTGGACGCGGTCGACCTCCGGCAGCGACGCCTGGTCGAACCCGTCCGCGATGCCGATCGCCTGCAGCGCCGCGGCGCCCTGGCCGTTCGGCGGCAGCTCGGCGACCTGGCCGACCACGAGCGGCTCGACCCAGTCGGCCCGGTGGGCGGCGAGGTCGGCGGGCTCGAGCCACGAGACGGCGCAGATCGCGTCCGCGATCGGGCCGCGGTAGAACCCGTCCGGCCCCTGCTCCGCGATCCGCCGCAGGGTCGCGGCCAGCAGCGGCATGCGAACGACCGCGCCAACCGTCGGCGCGGGCAGCAGCAGCTCGGCCGCCTCGCCCGTGAGTGGCGTCTCCGGCTTCGCCCAGGCGCGCGCGATCACCGGCGTGACCGCGAAGCCGCCCTCGGCGGCGTCGATGGCGTCGGCCAGGCAGCGTTCGAGCGACATCGTGCCGTGGCGCTCCAGCAGCGCCTGCCACCCCGCGACGGCGCCGGGCACGGTGGTGCTCCGGGGACCGGAGACGGGCATCTCGGCGAGCGCCTCCGGGTCGGCCGACATCGGCGCGCGGCCCGACGAGTTGAGCCCGTGCAGGGTGCCGTCGCGATGCACGATGGCGAAGCAGTCGCCACCCACGCCGGTGGACATCGGCTCGCAGACGCACAGCACGGCCGCGGCGGCGACCGCGGCGTCACACGCGTTGCCACCCGCCTCGAGCATCCGCACCGCCGCCCGCGTGGCGAGCGGGTGGCTGGTCGCCGCCATGCCACGGCGGGTGACGATCTCAACCCCGGGCACGCACCAGCTCGGTCAGCTTCGGCAGCACGGCGTGGACGTCGCCGACCACGCCGAAGTCGGCGAAGTCGAAGATCGGGGCGTTGGCGTCCTTGTTGATCGCCACGATCACGCTGGAGCCCTGCATGCCGACCTTGTGCTGGATCGCCCCGGAGATCCCGCACGCGATGTACAGCCGCGGGGCCACGGTCTTGCCGGTCTGCCCGACCTGGGTCGAGTAGGGATACCAGCCCGCGTCGACGACCGCCCGGGTGGCGGCGACCGCTCCCCCGAGGGCGGCGGCCAGGTCCTCGCACAGCTTGAAGTTCTCCGGCTTGCCGAGACCGCGTCCGCCGCCGACCAGGACGTCGGCCTCGCCGATGTCGACGCCGGAGGCGACAGCCTCCTCGTGGCCCGCTATCCGGGCCAGGGTCGAGTAGTCGCGCAACGTCGGCGTGAAGCGGCGCACCTCGGCCGCCGGCCCGGTGGCGTCCTCGGTCGCGGCGTACGAGTTCGCGCGGGTCACGACCACGCCGACGGGCGTCGTGAAGCCGCAGTGCGCGAGCACCGAGTCACCGAGGCCGGCTCGCCGGGTGACGAGCGCGCCATCCTCGGCGTGCAGCTCGACCGCATCGATCACGAGTCCGGCGTCGAGCCGGACCGCGACCGCGGCGGCGACATCGGAGGCCAGGATCGATGCCCCGAAGAGCAGCGTCGTGGAGCCCTCGCTGCCCGCCAGCTCGGCGATCGCGTCCACCACGGGCTGCGCGAGGCCGAACTCGGCGCCGGACGCGACGTGCACGACCGCCGCGCCGTGGGCACCGAGCGAGCCGGCCAGGGCGTCATCGGCATCGCCGCAGACCACCGCATGCACCGGCTGTCCGAGGGCGGCGCCCAGCCGGGCACCCTCCTCCAGCAGGCCGAGCGAGCCTTTCGCGAACGCACCGCTCTGGAGCTCGGCGAAGACCAGCACGCCTGCCATCAGGCCACCACCTTCTGCTCGACGAGGAACGCCAGGATCTGCTCGGCTGCGGAACCGTCGTCCTCGATCTTGATGCTCGCGCCGCGCGACGGCGGCTTCGAGAGGTCGTGGACGCGCGTGCGGGAGCCGGTCTCGCCGATCTGGGAGCCGTCCAGGCCGACATCGGCCGCGGAGAGCACCTCGTGGGGCTTGCGCTTGGCGCCCATGATGGCCGGCAGCGACGGGTACCGCGGCTCGTTGATCGCATCGGAGACCGACAGCACGGCCGGCAGCGGCACCGAGATCGTGTCATAGCCCGTCTCGACCTGCCGCTTCACCGTCGCGGCACCGCTCGAGAGCTCGAGATGGGCGACCTGCGACACGCAGGGGCGCCCGAGTCGCTCTGCCACCGCGGCGGCCATCACGTAGCACTCGGAGTCCGAGGCCTGCTGGCCGAACAGCACCAGGTCGTAGGCGTCGCGCCGCAGCACCTCGGCCAGGGCGCGGCTCGTGGCGATGAGGTCGGAGCCTTCCAGTGCGACGTCGGCGAGGTGCACCGACCGGTCGCCGCCCTGGGCGAGCGCCTTGTCGACCGTGCGGGACGACGACGCCGGGCCCATCAGGACGATGGTGATCTCGGCGTCGGGCGCCGGACCCTCCTTGAGCCTGACCGCCTCCTCGATGGCGTGGCGGTCGTACGGGTTCAGGGTGTTCTCGCCCGAGCGGACGAGACGGTTCGTGCCGGGGTCGATCCGCTTCTCGGCGGTCGGGTCGGGCACTTCCTTGACACAGATCGCGATCTTCATGCCGCGGACCCTCCTGGACGAGTGCCGCGGAAGTCTACGATCGGCGAGGGCTCAGAACGCGCAGTTGCCCGGATTGCAGACCCGACGCGGCGCGCGGTGGGCAGCGGCGCGGATGGCCCATCCGGCCGATCGCGGTCGCGACTCGCCCGCTCGCCGGGCGGCCCGCCAGGCAAGGCGAGGCGCACCGATCTCGGCCGCGAGCCATGGCATGTCGAGATGCAGCGGCCCGCAGACCGACGAGAGATGGGTGCCGAGCACGCGGCGCGCAGCCCTGCCGTCCCCGTCGCGCAGCGTGCAGGCGGTGTCGAGGTACGCGATCAGCTCGGGGGCAGCCCCTGCCTCGATCGCCGCCGACCGCGCCCGGTCGGCCTGGTCGTACCGGCCGATCGCGAACAGCAGCGTGCCGGCCTTGGCGAGGTCGTCGCCGGGCGTGCGCTCGTCGAGCACGATCCCCCACGCCAGCTCGGCTGCCTCGTCGCTCCGGGCAGGGCCCTGGCGGTAGAGCATCCAGGCAACGTCGGCGGAGGTCACTCCCGCATCGTGCCACCGAAACGGCCGGAGATGGCCGCTCGCAGCCGGCGTAACGGACGCCTAACCCGGCGTCAAAGCGGTCGGGTGGTCTCGTGGGCGACGTGTGGCAGCAGCCGGCCGAGCCAGGCCGGGAGCCACCAGTTCCAGTCGCCGAGGAGACGCATCGTGGCCGGGACGAGGATCAGGCGGGTGATCGTGGCGTCGATGACGATCGCCACGGCGAGGCCCAGCCCGATCTCCTTGATCGAGGGCAGCCCGGTCAGCACGAACGCGCCGAACACGATCGCCATGATCGCGGCGGCCGAGGTGATCAGCCGCGCACTGGAGGCGATTCCCTCGGCGACGGCGCGCTCGTTCGATCCGTGCACCTCGTAGCGCTCCTTGATCCGCGAGAGCAGGAACACCTCGTAGTCCATGGAGAGGCCGAAGGTGATGGCGAGGATCAACGGCGGGTTGAGGGTGCCGATGTGGCCGAGCGAGTGGAAGCCGGTGAAGTCGAGCCACCCCCACTGGAAGATCATG
This sequence comes from uncultured Actinomycetes bacterium, assembly GCA_963779685.1. Lineage (GTDB taxonomy): Bacteria > Actinomycetota > Thermoleophilia > Gaiellales > F1-60-MAGs149 > CAVZZG01. The sequence continues at coordinate 1,398,471 of CAVZZG010000001.1, read as the reverse complement.
ACCACGACGCCGTACGCGGCGCCGATCGACAGCAGGTTCAGGATCACCGCCTTGAGTGGCAGGACGACGCTGCGCAGGAGCACGAGCAGCACCAGGTAGGCGAGCACGACCACGACCACGATGATCTTCCAGAGGTCGCCGCCGACCTCCTGGTTGAGGTCGCGTTGGAACGCGCCGACACCCCCGACGTCCACCGTCGCCCGGGAGGCGATCGGATCGCCCGAGACGAGGCGGCGAACCGCGGGTATGACGGCGTCGGTCGAGGTCACGCCTTCCGGGTCGACGTCGGTCTGGGCGATGATCACGAGGGCGCCGGGCAGCGGCGAGTCGACGATGGCCGACGCGATGTGGGGGATGGTCGCGATGCGCTTCGCGAGCGCCTCGGCCGACGGCGCGAGTGCCGCCAGCTTCGCGTCGGGGGCCCGGATCAGCACCGAGATCGCACCTTCGCGCCCACGCCCCGGCCCGGTGATGCGATCGATGAGCAGGGCCGAGCCGACCCTGATCGGATCGCTCGCCGGAATCTGCTCGACCGACGTGTTCTGCGTGTGCAGCCGGAACGCGGGCACGGTGAGCAGCAGCAGGAAGCCGGCGCCGAGCACGAACCAGAGCACCGGCCGGCGCATGATGCGGCCGACCCAGCGGCTCCAGAACCCCAGGTCGGGGCTGCGGGAGGCACGGGCGTCCCAGTCGACGAGCTTCCCCCTGTTCACCCGGTGCCCGAGGATGTGCAGCAGGGCAGGCAGGAAGGTCGCAGCCGCCAGCACCGAGACCGCCGTGACCGACGCCGCGGCGGCGGCCATCGACTGCACCGCCCGCACCGGTACGAGCAGGATCGACAGGAGCGACACGATCACCGTCAAACCGCTGAAGACCACCGCGGTGCCCGAGGTCGACATGGCGGTGCCGATCGCCGGCCCGGTTTCGGCACCCGCGGCGAGCTCCTCGCGGAAGCGCGCGAGGATGAACATGGAGTAGTCGACGGCCACGCCGATGCCGATCATCGAGATCATCGTCGTGGCGAAGATCGATACCTCGCTGTGGGAGGCGACGAAGTAGGTGATGCCGAAGGTGATGGAGACGGACAGCACGGCCATCACCAGCGGGATGGCGGCCGCGACGACGGCGCCGAAGACCAGCAGCAGCACGATGATCAGCGGGATCGCGGCGAGGAGCTCGGCCTGCGCCAGGCCCTTGGTCGTGATCTTCTGGAAGGTGTCGTAGGTCGCCGCGGGACCGAGCACGTAGGTGCGCACGGCGCCCGTCGGCTGCTCGAACGCAGCCTTCAGATCGCCGGCCAGCGTCAGGGCGTGGTTCTGGTCGACGGGTGCGTAGCCGACCTGCGCGATGGCCGTCTCGTCCTTCGAGGCGACCGGCGGGACGCTGAAGCGCACGGTCGGGAACTGCTCGTTGATCCCCGCCCTCACGACGGTCGCCCGCGCCTTCGCGGCAGCCGGCGTCGGTGCGACGACGAGGAACGTGAACGGCTGCGAGCCCCGCGACTGGAGGTTCTGGAAGTACTCGATGACGCGCTGGGACTGCGAGCCCGGAACGTCGAAGCCGCCGTTCGAGAGCTTCTGCTGCGCCTGCCCGGCGAAGTACCCGAGCGACATGAACAGCACCAGCCACACCGCGACCCATCGCCAGGGATGACGGCCCGCGATCGCGGCGATGCGGGCGAGCAGCGACTCCATCGCCCGCACACGCTACCGGGTCGTCTACTCGTCGGGCGCGGCGAACGTGACGGCCGCGCCGGCCAGGGCGACGACCGCGGCGCTCATCAATCCTGCAGCCAGGCCGTAGTGGTCCGAGATCAGCCCGCCGACCGGGGCGAGCATGCCGCCGACCCCGATCGAGAGCCCGAATCCCAGACCGGCTGCGGTCGAGGCGCGTGATGGCAGGTAGTCCTGGCAGAGGATCACCGAGACCGAGAAGGTCGAGATCAGCCCCGCGCCGGCGAGACCGAGCGCGACGACGCCGACCGGCCCGTCGTTGACGACGTAGAGCGCAATCAGCGGCCCGACCGCGAGGAAGGACACCGCCATCGAGCGGCGCAGGCCGAATCGCCCCGCGAACCGGCCCATGACGAGCGTCCCGATCGCGCCGCAGGCCAGGAAGACCGTCAGCAGCAACTGGCCGCGGGCCTCGGGCATGTCGCGCACCTGGGTCTCGTAGAGCGGGACGAAGCCGAGCAGGACGAAGAACACGTAGCCGCGCAGCGTGACGACGGTGAGCAGCATGGCGAGGGCACGGGGCCGGTCGGGTCGGGCGACCGCAGCCGCGGCACGTCGCACGGCCAGGTCGGCGACCGCCCGGAAACGTGGCAGGAGCGCGGTCAGGACGAGAGCCGCGATCGCCGCCGGGATCGCCAGCAGCACGCCGCCGGCGAGGCCGAAGAGGCCGGTGCACAGCGCGGCCAGCGCGGGCCCGAGGGCAATGCCGACGTTGCCGCCGACCGAGAACAGCGCCATGCCGTGAGCCGGGTCCTCGTGCGCGATGGCGCGGGCGACCCGGGCTCCTTCCGGGTGGTAGGCGGCAATGCCGAGCCCGGCCACCATCACCGAGAGGAAGACGAGCACGAACGACCCGGCAAGCGATGCGAGCGCCACACCGAGGCCGGAGAGCGCGACCGCAAGGGGAAGCACCCACACCAGGCCGGCCCGGTCGGCGAAGTAGCCGAACACCGGCTGGGTCACCGACGAGGTCACGGTGAGTGCGAAGATCAGCGACGCCGCCGCCGCGTAGCTGAGCGAGAACCTGTCGACGAACAGCGGGAGCAGGGCCGGGATCGCGCCCTGCGTGAGATCGACCGTGCCGTGGCCGAACGTCAACGGCGACATGCGGGCGAGCATCGAATGCTGCCCGATGGCGGCGTCCACGGCCGTCACCCGGCGAACACGCGCCGCGCCGAACGCAGACGCGCTGCCAGCTCCGGCGCCTGGTCAGTCTCGACCACGGCGCCGGCCTCGCCGAGGGCGTGGACGATCGTGCCGCGTTCGGTCAGGACCGCGACGTGATCGCCGTAGCAGAGGAGGTCGCCAGGGCGCCAGGGCTCGTCGGCGGCGACCCCGGCCTCCTCCATGCGGATGCTGTCCCGGGGCAGGAGGTGCAGGAACCGCCGGTGGACGGTCTGAACGAGGCCGGAGCAGTCGAGACCGCGCCACGTGATGCCGCCCCACAGGTACGGCGTACCCAGCAGTCGTCGCGCCTCCGCCACGACGGCCTCGCCGCCGGCGAGCCGGCGGGCCGCGCCGGCCGGCTGCGCCTCGGCCTGCCCGAGCAACCCCGTCTCGCCATCCGGGAGCGCGACACGGAACCCGTCTCGCTCCTCGGCGAGCACGGCGAACACGGCTCCGAGCGAGGCCTCCCGGCTCCCGCCCAGCGGCGCGCGGAGCGCCGTCACGACCACCCGCCCGGCGTCCGCCGAGGCGCTGTGCTCCGGGGCCTCACCCAGGGCGCCGCCGCCAACCCAACCCTCGCACCCGTCGCCCACCTTCACCTGGACATAGCCGCGTTCGGTACGGCCGGTCGGCCAGACCGGCTCGCCGTAGACGATCTCCGTACGCCGCTCCGACATCACCGTGGGCTCGCTGAACACGCCGGTGACGGCGAGGCGGCAGGCGCGGACGGACGCCACCTCAGAGGATCCGGACGGCGCCGCTGTAGCCGCTGTAGGTGGCGAGCGACGAGATGTGCACGACGTCGCCGGTGTGCGGGGCGTGGACGAACTGGCCGCCGCCCAGGTAGATGCCGACGTGCTCGTCGCCGTTGAAGAACACGAGGTCTCCGCGCTGCAGCTGCGAGTACGCCACTGGCGTGCCCGCGGCTCGCTGGGCGCCGGTGTAGTGCGGCAGGCTCACGCCCACCCGCGCGTAGGCCCACATCACGAGACCGGAGCAGTCGAAGCCGGTGGAGGGACTCGCGCCGCCCCACTGGTAGCGCACGCCCAGTTGCGACAGTGCCGCGTCGGCGGCGGCCGAGCCGCTGGCGGACGAGGGCGGCGAGATCGGCGGTGGGCTCGTCCCGCCGCCACCCCCGCCGCCGCCCGAGCCGGTGCCGCCCGTCCCCGTCCCGGCCCCGGCACCGCCGAGGCCCGGGTCTTCGGCCGGGGGCTGCCGGGCTGCGATGCGCGCCTGGCGCGCGGCGGCCGCCGCGGCGCGCCGGGCGGCTGCAGCACGGGCCGCGAGGATCTGGCGGATGTCGGCCTTGACGGCGGCCAGGCGGCGGCTGCGCTCGTGGAGGGCCGCCTCGACCCCGCGCTTGCGGGCGGCGCGGTCGCTGACCGCCTGGCGACGGTGCGCACGCTGCACCACGAGCTCCTGCTCGTGCTGTCGGATGGCGAGGCGGTCGGCTGCCACCCGCTGCACGATGAGCCGGGTGTGGGCGGAACTGCGGCGAAGGAGGTCGACCCCCTGGAGCAGGTCGCTGAGCGACGTGGTCGAGAGCAGGACGAGCACCGGGTCGGGCTGGCCCGTGCGGAAGTCCGCGGCGAGCTCGCTGGACAACTCGGCCTGCCCGGTGGCCAGATTCTGCTCGGCCACGCGGAGGGCGACCTGCGTCTCGGCGATCGCCGCATCGGTGTCGGCCAGTCGCTGGGCGGCCTTGTCGTAGGCCTCGACGGCCCGGTCGAGCGTGCGGTTGAGCGCGTCGAGCTGTCCCTGCACGCGGTTGGCCTCGGCCTGCCGGGCGGCCAGCGGATCGGCGCTCGCAGTACCTCCACCGGTCGCAAGAACGGTGAGCAGCACGACGAACCCAGCTGCTCCGGTCCACGCACGAACGGGCCGAACGCTCCCCAACATCCCGCCAGATGCTACACGACGGCTCTCCGGACGGGTGACTCGGGCCGGTCGGGGGTTCCCTTTTCGGGGGAGTTGGCGTAGCGTGGCGCCGTGCAGTCGCAGCCGGCCTTCTCGCTCATCCAGCGCCCGCTCGAGGCACAGATCCGGGCGCTGAACGTCGCCGTTCGCGGACACGCGACTGCGCGCGCCTGGCAACACGCGGCCTACGCCGTCGCCCTCATCAACGAGGCGACCGACCTCACGCTGACCGCCGAGGACCTCCTGCGCTCCCTCCTCGAGGGCGCCGAGGCAGGTGCCTCCGGCCAGGAGGTGCTCGACGCACTGCTCGAGCTCGGCGTCAAGCGGCTTCTGATCGCGCGCGGCTCGCTCGTCGTCGAGGACGGCGTGCGCAAGTTCACCCGCGAGGACGACGAGCTGCGGGCCGAGGTCCGCGAGCTCCTCGGCGAGCGCCCGATCGACATCCTGGCCGATCCCCGCTGGTCGGACCTCCTCGGCCGCTAGCACCCCGCGCGCCGGCCGCGCGGTTCCGTGGGCGTTTCGTGACGGGGACGGCCCCCGAAAGCCCGCTCGCGAGGGTCAGTCCCCATCACGGCTCTCGCGCGATCGCGCGATCTGCGACGATCGGTGCGGAACGACACCGCCGACACGAGCTCCAGGTGCGGTTCCCGACCGCGTGGTCCGTCGCATGTGCACCATTCCGACCGCAACCGCGCGACGTACGTACGGCGGCGTGTCACGAAGGCGCGCCGTGACGGGGACTGACCCTCGAGCTTCTCCGTGCGGGGACTGTCCCCGTCCGTCCCGACTCACCGCGGCGCGGCCCGCGCGGCGCGTCAGGCCCGGCTGGTCGCGGTCGCGTCGCCCGCGAGGCGGGTGGCGATGTAGACGGGTATCGCCGAGAGGATCATCACGATCAGGCATACGGCGTAGACGATGGGCAGCTGGTTGGGGCGCGAGATGTTCGAGTAGATCCAGATCGGCAGCGTCGGGGCGCCGGTGGACTTGAGCGTGAAGGTCGTCACGATGATCTCGTCGAGCGACAGCGCGAAGGCCAGAAGGCCGCCCGCCAGGAGCGCGGAGCGGATGAGCGGGAACGTGACCAGGGCGAAGGTCTGCCAGGGGCGGGCGCCGAGATCGGCGGAGGCCTCCTCGACGGAGTGCGCAGTCCGGCGCAGACGGGCGACCACGTTGTTGTAGACGATCACCACGCAGAACGTGGCGTGTGCGATCACGACGGTCATCACCGACAGCCCGCCGAGGAAGTTGACGAACGTCTGGTTGAGCGCAAGGCCGGTGACGATGCCCGGCAGGGCGATCGGCAGGATGACGAGGAACGAGAGCGTGCTGCGGCCGAAGAACGAGAAGCGCGCGACCGCGAACGACAGCAGCGTCCCGAGCACGAGCGCGATCACGGCGGCGCCGAAGCCGACCCGCACCGACAGCCACAGGGCCTGCCGCGCACCCTCGTTGTGCAGCGCCCGGTCCATCCACTCCCAGGTGAACCCGGCGAAGGGCCACCGCACCGACTTCGAGTCGTTGAACGCGTACAACGCGATCAGCAGCAGCGGCGCCCACAGGAACACGAGCGTGATCGCGCTCCCGACCACGAGCATCACGCGCAGCGGTCGCGAGTCTCGCATCAGAGCGCCTCGAAGGCACGCAGCCGCTTGGCCACGAGCAGGTAGACGATCATGATCGTAATCGGCACCATCGCGAAGGCCGCTGCGAGCGGCACGTCGGTACCGAAGTTGGCGTAGATCAGCGAGCCGATGAACTGATTGCCGCCGCCGATCTGCTGAACGGCGATGTAGTCGCCGAGGGTCAGCGAGAACGTGAAGATCGACCCGGCCACGAGCGCCGGGAAGACCAGCGGCACGACCACGCTGGCGAACGTGCGCCAGTTCCCGGCGCCGAGGTCACCGGACGCCTCGAGCAGGGAGTCGGGGAGCCGCTCGAATCCGGCGTAGAGCGGAAGGATCATGTACGGGAGCCAGATGTAGCTCATGACGATCCAGACGCCCCAGTTGGTGAAGCCCGGCCCGGAGAGGCCGAACGGCTCCAGGATCCCGTTCAGGACGCCGCTCTGCGAGAGCAGCAGCCGCCACGAGAGCACCTTCACGAGGTAGCTCGACCAGAGTGGCATCACGATCAGCACCGCGAGCACGGCCCGGCTCCGGGACGGCGCGAACTTCGCCGTGAACCACGCCAGAGGGAACGCCAGCAGCGCATCGAGCACGGTCACGCCGGCCGCGATCAGCACCGTGGTCTGCGTCACCTCGCGGTAGATCGGCTGATCGATCAGGGCCTGGAAGTTCTCGAGCGAGTAGGTCTTCTCGACCTGGAACGTGAGGAGCGCGTCGAAGTGCCAGAACGACGCGGCCAGCAGGACGGCCAGCGAGCCGAGGTAGAACACGACCACCCACCCGACGGGCGCCACCAGTTGCGCCGTGAGCGTGAGCCACGATCGGGTCGTCGTCGGGCGCGTCGCCATCACAAGGGTGTGCCGGCCCCGGCGCGAGACCGGGGCCGGCACAGGGCCTCAGCCCTTTATCTGAACCCAGCTCTGGAGCCAGTTGGGATACGCCACGCAGGTGAGGCCGCGGGAATCACCGCAGTCCTGGATGGGCACCTTCCAGAACGCGACGCTCTTGTAGAACGCCTCGTCCTTGGCGTGGAACGTGTCGCAGAACGTGGTGTCCGCCGGCACCTTGCCAACGCCGGCCGCGATGTTGTCGCACGCCTTCGGGTTGGCCGGTGCCTCGCCGAAGTACTGGGCCACCAGCGCCTGGTTCTCCGGGCGCGTGATGAAGTCCATCCACATGTACATGCAGTTCGGGTGGGCGGCCTTCGAGTACACCATCCAGGTGTCCGACCACCCGGTCGAGCCCTCCTTCGGGACGACCACCTTGACCGGCGGGTTCTTGGGATCGAGGTTGATCAGGTTCGCGATGATCTGCCACGAGGTGCCCAGCACCGAGTCGCCGTTCACGTACGCGGTGATGTCCTTGGTGTAGTCGTTCCAGTACTGGCCGATGATGCCGCGCTGCTGCTTGAGCAGATCGACTGCGGCGTTGAACTGGTCCTGGGTCAGCTCGTACGGGTCGGTGATGCCGAGCTCCGGCTTGGTCGTCTTCAGGTACAGCGCCGCGTCGGCGATGTAGATCGGATCGTCATAGGCCGTGACGTGCCCCTTGTAGGGCGAGTTCGGGTCGAACACCACGCTCCACGAGTCCGGATCCGGCGTCACCTTGTCGGGGCGCCACATCAGCAGGTTGGCGCCCCAGCCATGCGGGATGCCGTAGTGCGTGCTCTGGTAGGTGTTGTAGGGCTGATCCTTCAGGAACGGGCTGAGATCGGCGTAGTTCTTGATCAGGTCGACGTTCACCGGAGCGGCGTCGCCGGCCAGGATGAGCCGCGTCGACGCGTTGCCCGATGCCGAGACGCCGTCGTACTGCCCGGTGTGGATCAGCTGCACCATCTCGTCCGAGGTGGCTGCGATCTTCGACGTCACGGTGCAGCCCGTCTCCTGCTGGAAGGGATGCACCCAGTCGTACTCGGGGTAGTTCGACCCGTCCTCGGCATAGCCCGCCCAGATGACGAGGTTCAGCGCGCCCTCACCCGCGCCCAGCGCCGTCGGCATCGCGCCACCCGGCGGCGGCGCTGTCGTCGCCCCCGCGGAGGACGCCGTGGTACTCGAACTCGAGCTCCCACACGCCGCCGCGGCCAGCGCAACCACCAGCGCCGACACCATCGCGGTCCACCATCGCTGCCTCATGATCCTCGCTCCTCCTCCTTGACCCCGGATCCGGCCCCGTGCAGGGCCAGCGCATGCTGTCGCTTGAAGACGAGGCGGACAGCCTTGCCCCGTTGCTCGATGGCCTCCATCGAGGACGTCTCGAGATTCTGCTGGGTGACGACCAACTCGCCGCCGGCGTCGAGCGCCACGTGATAGCGCGTATCCGACCCCAGGTACACCACCCCGGTGACGGTGCCGGAGGCGACGACCTCGCCGGGCGCGGAGGGTGCGTCGCCGTAGTCGATCCGGATCTTCTCCGGACGCACGGTGAACGTGCCGGACTCGCCGAGCACGGCGCGCGCGACGTCGTCGCTCAGCAGGTTCGAGGTGCCGACGAACCCCGCCACGAACGGGGTCGTGGGATGCTCGTAGATCTCCGCGGGCGTCCCGACCTGCACGATCGTGCCGTTGTTGAAGACCGCGATCCGGTCGGACATCGTCAGCGCCTCGTCCTGGTCGTGCGTGACGAACACGAACGTGATGCCGACGTCGCGCTGGATCGCCTTCAGCTCGATCTGCATCTCCTCGCGGAGCTTCAGGTCGAGCGCGCCGAGCGGCTCGTCGAGGAGCAGGACGCTCGGCCGGTTGACCAGAGCCCGGGCGAGCGCCACCCGCTGGCGCTGCCCGCCGGAGAGCTGCGACGGCTTGCGCTTGCCGAACCCGTCGAGCCGGACGGTGCGCAGGGCCTCGGCGGCCCGCCGGCCGCGCTCCTCGCGCCCGACGCCCTTGACGCGGAGTCCGTACTCGACGTTGCGCTGGACGTCCATGTGCGGGAACAGCGCGTAGTCCTGGAACACCGTGTTGACGTCGCGGCGATGCGGTGGCACCCGCGTCACGTCCTCACCGGCCAGGCGGACGAGACCCGAGGTCGGCACCTCGAACCCCGCGATCATCCGCAGCGTCGTCGTCTTGCCCGACCCGGATGGCCCGAGCATGGCGAAGAACTCGCCATCGTCGATCGCGAGATCGATGCCGGCGACCGCGTCCACATCGCCGTAGCGCTTGGTGACCTGATCCAGTTGCACGGCAGGGACCGCCCGGCTCACGCTCCACCCCACTCCCTCGGAACCCGGCGATTCTACCGGGAACGCGCCCAGGCGTTCTGCCAGTCCGTCAGACCGGTGGGCGCGTCGGGTGTCCGGCCGAAGCGCATCCGGGCGAGGAACGTCCCGTCCTGGTCGTGGCCGGCGGCGCACTCGACCGTGCCGAGCAGTGCGCAGGCGGCCGCCGAGGCGGGTGAACCACCGCCGGCCTCGGCGAGATCGACCTGCGCCGCGGGCGACAGCGTGTAGGCGAACCACTTGTAGGCGCAGCGGGGGTGCGGGGCGGAGCTGGCGAGCACCCACCAGTCCGACCACGCCGTCGTGACGCCGTCGGGCACGACGCCCTGGACGCCCGACCCGGCCAGCGAGCGCGCCTGCGCGCCGGTGCCGGCCGCCAACTGGACCTGCTTGTTGGCAAACAGCAGCGCAAGGTCCGCGGGTGTCCGCCAGTAGACGCGGACCGCCGGGCGCTGGCGCTGGGAGAGGGCAGCCGCGGCGGCCAGATCCTCGGCCGAGAGGCCGAACGGGTCGTCGGCGCCGAGCACGACGGCGGCCGTGGCAAGCGTCATCGGCGAGTCGCGCATCGCCACCTGGCCGGATCGAGCCGGGTCGTACAGCACCGACCAGGACACCGGCGGCTCGGCGAAGTCCGCGGCCTCGTAGAGCAGCTCGTCGGGCCCCCAGACGAAGGGCACGCCGTAGACGAACGCGTCGCGCCGCGCGACCTCGCCCGTGCGGAGCGGAGAGATCACCGCCGGGTAACCCGGAATGGCGGCCGTCGTCACGGGCTGGGCCGCGCCACGCGACACCAGCGCGAGCAGATCCTCGCCCGGCACCGCGTACACGTCGGCCCCCGCGAACGGCGCATCGGCGACCAGGTCGGGCCCGCGCCCGCCGGAGACGAGGTCGACCCGGCACCCCGTCGCGGCTGCGAAGCGGGTGACGACGGAGCCGACCGAGACGCCGTCGGCGAGCACGATCCGCAGGGCGCCCTCGCCGGGCCCCGCCGCGTCGGGCACGGGCGGCGGCAGCGGCGACGCCGGGCGGGCGGTATCGCCGCAGGCGGCCATGACCGCGAGCAGAGCGGCGGCGACGAGCGTCTTGAGCGGGAGGCGGATCAGCTGGCCGCGGCGGCCTCGAGCAGCGACGCCTCGAGGATCTCGAGGCCTCGTTCGACCTCGTCGTCGGTGGCCACGAGCGGCACGAGCACGCGGATCACGTTCGACAGCACGCCTGCACCCATGATCATCAGGCCGTTATCGCGCGCGAGCTCGACGGTCTTGGAGGCGAGGGCAGCCGCCGGCTTCTTCGTGGCCCGGTCCTCGACCAGTTCGATCGCGAGCATGGCGCCGAGTCCGCGCACCTCTCCGATGGCCGGCACGCGCGCAGCGATCTCCTCGAGACGCGCCCGGAGGCGGTCGCCGAAGGCGCGGCTCGCGGCCTGGAACGCGGGGTCGAGCACCTGATCGAGGGCGACGATCGCGGCGGCGCAGGACACCGGGTTGCCGACGTACGTCCCGCCGAGGCCGCCCGGATGCACCGAATCCATGATCTCGGCCCGGCCGGTGACGCCGGCGATCGGCATGCCGCCGCCCATCGACTTGCCCCACGTGATCAGGTCGGGCTCGACGCCCCACCGCTCGACGCAGGTCGGGTAGCCCGTCCGGCACATGCCCGACTGCACCTCATCGGAGATGTAGACGATGCCGTAGCGCGCGCAGATCTCGACCAGGCCCTCGACGAAGCCGTCGGTGGCGGGATGGAACCCGCCCTCGCCCTGCACCGGCTCGTAGATCATCGCCGCGACGGCGGAGGGGTCGACCTGGCTCTTGAAGAGCCGCTCGACCGAGGCCAGGGCCTCGGTGGTGCCGATCCCGCGATACGGGTACGGCGACTGGGCGCGGTACACCTCGGGCACGAACGGTCCGAAGCCCTTCTTGTACGGCATCGCCTTCGACGTCAGGGACATCCCCATCATCGTCCGGCCGTGGAACGCGTTCTCGAAGCAGACGACCGCCTGGCGGTTCGTGTGGTACCGGGCGATCTTGACGGCGTTCTCGACGGCCTCGGCACCGGTGTTGATCAGCAGGGCCTTGTACGGCCCCGCGCCGGGATGACAGCGGATCAGCCGCTTTGCGACCTCGAGGTACGGCTCGTACTGGGCGATCGAGTAGCACTGGTGCAGGTACTTCGCGGCCTGCTCGGTGATCGCCGCGACGACGGCCGCCGGCGTGTGGCCACCGTTGAGGGTGCCGATGCCGCCGACGAAGTCGATGTACTCGCGCCCGTCGACGTCGGTGATGCGCGCGCCATGGGCGCGCTCGACGAAGATCGGCGATGTCGCGATGCCACGTGCGATCAAGCGCTCGCGCTCGGCCTGGAGCTCACTGGTCCGGGCGCCCGCCCGCTGGTCTACAGCCATGAGGGGCCTCCTCTCGGAAACGGTCGTCCTGACAGGCAGTATACGTCCGCGCGCGCCAGGGCACGCCTCTCGCTGGTAGGCTCTTGCGCGCACCCGGGAGGAGCAGGGATGAGCTCGACGGACGTCCAGAGATTGCAGGAGCAGGCACTCCAGCACCTGTGGCTGCACTTCACGCCGATGCACGACCTGGAGCCCGACCGGCTCCAGATCATCACCCGCGGCGACGGACCGTACCTCTACGACCAGAACGGTCGCCGTCTGCTCGACTTCCTGAGCGGCCTGTTCACCGTCCAGATCGGGTACAGCTTCGGCGACGAGCTCGGCGAGGTGATGGCCGAGCAGGCGCGGGAGCTCCCGTACTACACCAACTGGACGTATGCGCACCCGCGGGCGATCGAGCTAGCGGCGAAGCTCGCCGAGATCACGCCCGATCCGATCCAGCGCAGCTTCTTCGTGTCCTCCGGCTCGGAGGCAGTCGAATCGGCGATCAAGCTGGCCCGCGAGTACCACAACGCCAACGGCGAGCCACGCCGGCGCAAGGTGATCGCGCGCCGCCTCGCCTACCACGGCACGACCTTCGGCGCGCTCTCCCTGACCGGCATCACCGCCATCCGCGAGCCGTTCGAGCCGCTCATGGCCGGGGCGCGGCACGTGGCCAACACGAACCGCTTCCGGTGCAAGTACTGCGCCACCGCGGGCGAATGCACGCTGCAGTGCGCCGACGAGGTGGCCGAGACGATCGAGTTCGAGGGGCCGGACACCGTCTCGATGGTGATCATGGAGCCCGTCCAGAACGCCGGCGGCTCCTTCACCCCGCACCCCGCCTATCACCAGCGGGTCTCCGAGATCTGCCGCACCTACGGCGTCCTGCACGTCGCGGACGAGGTGATCTGCGGGTTCGGGCGCCTCGGCGAGTGGTTCGGCTCCGGGCGCTACGGCTACGAGCCCGACATGATCACCGGCGCGAAGGGGCTGACGAGCGCCTACCAGCCGATGGGCGTGACGATGTTCACCGACCGCATCGCCGACGCGCTCACCAGCCACGACCACACGTACCTGCACGGCTCGACCTTCGGCGGCCACCCGATCGCGGCGGCGGTCGCGCTGAAGAACCTCGAGATCATGGAGCGCGAGGGCGTCATCGAGAACGTCCGCCGCAACGAGGGCTACCTCGAGCAGCAGCTCCTCGGCCTGAAGGAGCGCCACGACATCGTCGGCGACGTACGCGGCGCCGGGTACTTCTGGGCCTTCGAGCTGGTCAAGGACAAGGCCACGCGGGAGAGCTTCAGCTACGAGGAGTGCAACGTCCTCCTGCGCGACTTCCTCTCGCCCGAGCTGTTCAAGGCCGGCCTGCTCTGCCGCGCCGACGACCGCGGCGACCCCGTCGTCCAGGTTTCGCCGCCGCTGATCTCGACCCGCGAGCACATCGACGAGGCGATCGCGATCTTCGACGACGTCCTCCCCCGCGCCTGGGCGCGGATGCACCGCAGCTAACCCGCGCTCCGGTTAGAGGATCAGGGTGATCTCGCGCTGGGTCGCGTCGCTGGCCGGTACGGCGGCCGGACGTGGAGCATGGGCGCGCGGTCGTCGAGCGACGCCCACGGTGGTGTGGGCGCCGGGCGCTCACCAACGGCCGCGGGGCGCGGGAGGAACCAGCGCTTCTGGCGCCACCAGCGGCGGACCGTCGACAGACTGGGGAGCTCGAACCCGGTCGTGATCGGCTCGTCATGCGTGTACACGACGCGAGCGCCGTCCTCGAAGCCCCCGCCCCGAAGCCACACCTCCTCCGCCCGGCGGCGAAGCGCCGGCCAGGCGTACGACCCCGGCCTTCGCCGCGGCGTCGGGACGCGGGTGCGGCGGACGTCCTCGAGAAAGCCCAGCAACGCCTCCTGGTAACGCGCACCCCTCAGGCCCAGGCTGCGAAACAGCGCGCCGGTCGCAGCGAGGAAATCGCGGCCGCCACGGCTATGCAGGAACACCGGGTCGCGATGATCGGCGCAGAGCACGATGCTGACGCCGCGCCCGAGCGGTACCTCCTGCCCCGCCACGCTCTTCGGGAAACACGCGATGCACCGCGGATGCTTCGCCGGCCCCTTGCCACGCCCCTTGTAGATCACCGCCGGCCCCCGCCGCCAGTGCTGCCACTCCGCCGGCCCGCTCACCGACCTCTCGACCCTCGAATGCCCGTCCCGCACAGATGGCAGTCTCCGCCCAGCCCCGTTCGCCGAAGTCGCGCGGACCTCGCCCCCGAGCAAACGAACAGGCACCGCGGCGACGCCGGGAGGTCCTAGCCAGTACCGCTGCATGCGGCGTCGCCGTGTGTACGCATCCGGATCGTCGATTTCGAGGTCGTCACCGCCCAACTGGCGTCGGAACGCCGGTTGGGTTGACCAGGACGTGGGTCCGGACACCCACGCCGACTCGCGTCCACTTGCAGGCACCGGAGCAGCCAAGTGCACGGCCTGCCGCCCCCAGCACCGGGAGCTCGGACTGGGCGACCACCGTTCACTTGCCGGCGTTATCCCCTCCAAATGCATCTCGCCGCCCGCCTCGAACAGCGCCAGCAGAACCTTGCACGACGTCCGGGTCGGCAGCCGAAGGACGCGGGCTCCGAAACGCAATCGGACATGCGCCGACGTGCACTTGCACTTCTTCGATTCCACCACCCCCACCAAGGAGCCGCCTGCCGCCGCGCAGCGGCGGGCGGAACGGCGGTCGTGCACTTGCCACCTCCCACTTGCCGAGCGCGGGCGGCTCCGGTACCCTTGGCCCAGGTCATGCACGTGACGACGGCACTCAGCAAGGAGTCCGGCCGCCTGGGGTATCCCGGCGGCCAGCTGGTCGTGAGCATCGATCTTCACCTCCTTCCCATTCTCCCCCGCTAGGGGGACGAGTCGCTCACGCGCCCCTGTCGGCGCATACGCAACCCGAGGAGAAGGACAGGTGCGCCCGAATTCAGGCGCCAGAGTTGAAGGAGCGATCCCATGACCACGAGCACGAATCGCGTCAAGATCTTCGATACCACCCTCCGCGACGGCGAGCAATCGCCGGGCATCAGCCTGAACGCGTACGAGAAGGTGGAGATCGCGCGGCAGCTCGAGCGCCTCGGCGTCGACATCATCGAGGCGGGATTCGCGATCTCCTCGCCGGGTGAGCTCGAGGCCATCCAGGCGGTCGCGAAGGCCGTCACGAGCTGTACCGTCGCGTCGCTGTGCCGCACCCAGGCCGGCGACGTCGAGGCCTCCTGGGAGGCGCTCAAGGACGCGGCGTCGCCGCGGTTCCACGTCTTCATCGCCACCAGCGACATCCACATGCAGCACAAGCTGCGCATGACCCCGCACGAGGTGGTCGAGCAGGCACGCGCCGGTGTGCGCCTGGCGCGCAAGTACGTGCCCGACGTGGAGTTCAGCTGCGAGGACGCGACGCGGTCGCGCCCCGAGTTCATGGCGGAGGTGATCCGGGCCGCCATCGAGGCCGGCGCGACCACCATCAACATCCCCGACACGGTCGGCTACACGACGCCGGACGAGTACGTCGAGCTACTCGGCCAACTGTACGAGCTGGTGCCGGAACTGGCCGGGTGCACGGTCTCGGTGCACTGCCACGACGACCTCGGACTGGCGACCGCGAACTCGATCGCCGGCGTCACCGCCGGCGCGCGCCAGGTGGAGTGCACCATCAACGGCATCGGCGAGCGGGCGGGCAACGCGGCGCTCGAGGAGATCGTGATGCTGCTGCGCACCCGGGGATCGAAGTTCGAGCTCGACACGGCCATCGACTCCACCGAGATCGCCCGCACGTCACGCCTGGTGTCACGGCTGTCCGGCTACTCGGTGCAGCCGAACAAGGCCATCGTCGGCAAGAACGCGTTCGCGCACGAGTCGGGCATCCACCAGCACGGCGTGCTCGCGCACCGGCGCACGTACGAGATCATGGATGCCGAGTCGATCGGGCTGGCGCGCAACGAGATCGTGCTGGGCAAGCATTCGGGCCGGCACGCGCTGCAAATGGCCTTCGAGGAGATGGGCTACACCCTCACCGCCGACGAGCTGAAGGCCGCCTTCCGGCGGTTCAAGGAGATCGCCGACCGCAAGAAGCAGATCACGGCCATGGACCTGGAGGCCATCGTCGCCGATCGCCATCGCGACGAGCAGACGGAGACGCTCGTGCTCGACTCGCTGGCCATTCGCACCACCACCGGCCAGCCCGCGTGGGCGAAGGTCGTCATCACCATGCCCGACCGCGTCATGGAGGGCGAGGCCGAGGGCGACGGGCCGGTCGATGCGACCTTCGAGGCGATCGAGACCGCCACGGCCGCCGGCCTCGAGCTCGCCGAGTTCACCGTCAACGCCGTCGACCAGGGCCCGGATGCCCTCGGCGAGGTGCGGGTGCTGTGCCGCAAGGGCGACCAGGTCTTCTCCGGCCAGGGCGTCTCGACCGACATCACCGAGGCCGCCGCGCGAGCCTACCTGCGGGCGGTCTCTCTGGCCCGCGCCGCCGAGGCCCAGCCGAACACGACCAGACTCGACCAGATCTAGAGGCCCGATGCCATGACCTACCGCATAGCAGTCCTCCCCGGAGATGGCATCGGCCCGGAGACGGTGGCCGAGGCGCTGCGCGTGCTGGCCGCCTGCGAGAGCCGCTACGGCTTCGCCTGCGAGATCAGCGAGCACCCGTTCGGCGGCGCGGCCATCGACCTCCACGGCGATCCGTTCCCGCCGGCGACGCTGGCCGCGTGCCGCGCCAGCGACGCCGTGCTCAAGGGCGCGATCGGCGGCCCCCGCTGGGACCGCGGCGACGTCCGGCCGGAGATGGGGCTGCTGCGCATCCGCGCCGAGCTCGACGTCTTCGCCAACGTCCGCCCGGTGCGCCTCTACACACGGCGCCTGACCTCGCCGCTGCGGCCCGAGCTGGTCGCCGATCTCGACCTCGTCATCGTCCGGGAGCTGACCGGCGGCCTGTACTTCGGCCCGAAGCAGCTCGACGCCGACCACGGCCTCGATACCTGCGCGTACTCGAGGCCCGAGGTCGACCGCGTGGCCCGGCGCGCATTCGAGCTGGCCCGCACGCGGCGCGGCAGGCTGTGCTCGGTCGACAAGCAGAACGTGCTGTCGTCGTCGAAGCTGTGGCGGCGCGTCGTCTGCGACGTGGCCGCCGACTACCCGGACGTGGAGCTCACCCACCAGCTGGTCGACTCCATGGCGATGAAGCTGATCGAGCAGCCCAGCGCCTACGACGTGCTGGTCACCGAGAACATGTTCGGCGACATCCTCTCCGACCTTGCAGCCTCGGTCGGGGGCGGGGTCGGCCTCGCGCCCTCCTCGTCGCTCGGTACCGGCCGGCCCGGCCTCTACGAGGCCGTCCACGGCTCGGCGCCCGACATCGCCGGCCAGGGCAAGGCGAACCCGACCGCGACCATCCTTTCGACGGCCATGATGCTCCGCGACCTGGGGCAGGCGGCCGCCGCCGACGCGATCGAGCACACGATCACCCGGCTCCTCGACCAGGGGCCGGTGACGCCTGATCTCGGCGGTACTGCAACGACCCGGCAGTTCGGCGACGCCGTCTGCGATGCCATCCTCGCGACCGAGGTGATACCCACATGAGTGCGACCAACCCGATCCCGGCGGCGCCCGACGCGCCGCGCCGCGCCGTCAAGACCGGCAGCATGACCGGGGCAGAGGCGATCATCCGCTGCCTCGAGGCGGAAGGCGTCGACATGTGCTGGGGTATCCCGGGCGGTGCGATCCTGCCGCTCTACGACGCCTTCGCCCGCTGCGAGCACACCGTCAAGCACTACCTGGTGCGCCACGAGCAGGGTGGCGGCCACATGGCCCAGGGCTACGCCCGCGCGACCGGCAAGGTCGGCGTGTGCATCGCCACCTCCGGCCCCGGTGCGACCAATCTCGTGACCCCGGTCGCCGACGCCTTCCTCGACTCCACGCCGCTGGTCGTGATCACCGGACAGGTGCCGACGCACCTGATCGGCTCGGATGCGTTCCAGGAGGCGGACACCACCGGCATCTTCATGCCGATCGTCAAGCACTCGTTCCTGGTGATGGACGTCCGCGACCTGCCCAGGGCCTTCAAGGAGGCGTTCCACATCGCCCGCACCGGCCGCCCAGGCCCGGTGCTCGTGGACGTGCCCAAGGACGTCGCCAACGCGACGCTCGACTTCAGCTACCCGCAGGGTGTCGACCTCCCCGGCTATCGCCCCACCCGTGAGGGCCACCCGCTGCAGATCCAGGCCGCGGCCGAGGCGATCGCCAAGGCCCGGCGCCCCGTCCTCTACGTCGGCGGCGGTGTCTCCAACGCGAAGGCGTCGTCCGAGTTGGCCGCGCTGGCCGAGGCGCTCCAGGTGCCGGTGGTGACGACCCTGATGGCGAAGGGCGTGTTCCCGGACTCCCATCCGCTCTGCGTGGGCCTGCCCGGCATGCACGGGTCGAAGTTCGCCAACTACGCGATGAACCGCTGCGACCTGCTGATCGCCGTGGGCGCGCGGTTCGACGACCGCGTCACCGGCAAGCTCGACGCCTTCGCGCCCGGGGCCAAGGTCGTCCACCTCGACATCGACCCGGCCGAGATCTCGAAGAACCGGCACGCCGACGTGCCGATCGTGGGCGATCTGCGGACGGTGCTGCCGGCGCTGGCCGCCGCGTATCTCGACCTGCGGGCCCAGGACCGCATCGCATCCAAACGGGAGTGGCGCGAGCAAGTGGAGGAGTGGCGGTTCAAGCACCCGTTCCGCTACCGGCGGGTCGGCGCCCTCAAGCCGCAGTTCATCATGGAACGCCTCCGCGACCTGCTCGCCGACCGCCATCCGATCTGGGTCACCGGCGTCGGGCAGCACCAGATGTGGGCCGCGCAGTACCTCAAGATCGACCGCCCGAACCACTTCATCACGTCGGGCGGGCTCGGCACGATGGGCTTCGGCGTCCCGGCGGCGATCGGTGCGCAGATGGCGTGCCCGGACGAGATCGTCGTCAACATCGACGGCGACGGCTGCTTCCAGATGACCATGCAGGAGCTCGCGACGGCCGTCTCCTACGGCGTGCCCGCGATCCACGCAGTGCTGAACAACGGCTGGCTCGGCATGGTCCGCCAGTGGCAGGAGCTGTTCCACGGCGAGCGCTACTCCGAGACGCTGCTGACCTCCGAGATCCCCGACTACGTGAAGCTGGCCGAGGCCTTCGGCGCCCTCGGCCTCCGCGCCGAGACGGAGGCTGAGGTCGACCAGGCGATCCTGACCGCGCTCGAGGCGCGCCGGCCCACGGTGATCGACTTCCGCGTCGATCACGAGGAGAAGGTCTACCCGATGGTGCCGGCCGGGGCTGCCTCCAGCGACATGATCGACGAGCCCTGGGACAACGAGTGGGTCGAGGAGGGGGTCTGATGCATCACACCCTGAGCGTGCTGGTCGAGAACTCGCCCGGCGTGCTGGCACGTGTTGCCGGCCTCTTCTCGCGGCGCGGCTTCAACATCGAGTCCCTCGCCGTCGGGCCGACCGAGCGCGAGGACTGGTCGCGGATCACCCTGCGCGTGGACGCCTCGCAGCACTCCATCGACCAGGTCACGAAGCAGCTCTACAAGCTGATCAACGTGCTGAAGGTGAACGAGTTGACGGCCGACGACGCCATCGAGCGCGAGCTGATGATCGTCCGCGTCACGGCGCAGCCCAAGGACCGCGCCGACCTGATCAAGCTGGCCGAGGTGTTCGGTGCCCGGGTGGTCGACGTCGGCCCGACGGCGCTGATGTTCGAGTGCATCGAGCACCCGGACAAGCTGTACGCCTTCGAGGAGATCCTGAAGCCGTACGGCATCAAGGAGCTCGTCCGCACCGGCCGGATCGCGATGCGCAAGTCGGCCTCCGAGCGGGCCCGCAGCGGGCGCATGAAGGTGCTCGCCTGACGCATCGCCCGGGGCAAGCGGGAACAATGCAGCCATGCCGAAGCTCTACTACGAGTCGGACGGGGACTTCAGCGTACTCGCCGGCCGCAAGATCGCCGTTCTCGGGTACGGGTCGCAGGGCCACGCCCACGCTCTGAACCTGAAGGAGTCGGGCGCGACCGTCACCGTCGGCGTCCGCCCGGACTCGGACGGCTGGCGCCGGGCCGAGGCGCACGGGTGGGCCCCGCAGACCCCCGCCGAGGCCGTCGAGGGGGCCGACGTGATCGGGCTCTTCGTGCCGGATCACATCCAGAAGTCGCTGTGGGAATCGGTCGTCGCACCCGCGCTGCGCCCGGGCGTGACGGTGCTGTTCGCGCACGGCTTCACCGTGCATTTCGGGCAGATCGTGCCGCCCGCTGACGTGAACGTGATCATGGTCGCGCCCAAGGGCCCCGGCCACCTGGTGCGTCGGCTGTACCGCGAGGGCGCCGGTGTCCCCGCGCTGATCGCCGTCTATCAGGACGCGACCGGCGACGCCAAGGCGACCGCGCTGGCATGGGCGATCGGCATCGGCTCGGCGCGCGCCGGGCTGATCGAGACGTCGTTCCGCGAGGAGACGGAGACCGACCTGTTCGGCGAGCAGGCCGTGCTCTGCGGCGGCACGACCGCGCTGATCGAAGCAGGGTTCGAGACGCTGGTCGACGCCGGCTACTCGCCCGAGGTGGCGTACTTCGAGTGCCTGCACGAGGTCAAGCTCATCGTCGACCTCCTCTACGAGGGCGGCATGGACTGGATGCGCTACTCGATCTCCGACACGGCCGAGTACGGCGACCTCACGCGCGGTCCGCGCGTGGTCGGGCCCGAGGTGCGCGAGACCATGCGCGAGATTCTCGAGGAGATCCAGTCGGGCAGCTTCGCCCGCGAGTTCATCGAGGAGAACATGTCCGGCCGGTCGAAGATGAAGATGCTGCGCGAGCGGGCCGCCCGTCATCAGATCGAGACCGTCGGCGCTCAGCTGCGGTCGATGATGCCGTTCGTCTCGCAGGCTCGCGCCAAGGCGGAGTAGCCCGGAGGCTGCAGCGTCGTGGCGACCGTCACCGTTCGAGACCTCGAAGTCGACTACCGCATCGACGGCGCGGGCGCGGAGACGCTCGTGCTCGTCAACGGGCTCGCCGACACCAAGGAGAGCTGGGCGGCGCAGGTGCCGGCGTTCGCCGAGCGATACACGGTCGTGTCCTACGACAACCGCGGCGTCGGCGGGACGTCCGTGACGCCGGGGCCCTACACCACGGCGCAGATGGCCGAGGACCTGCACGGCCTGGTCGGTGCCCTCGGCCTCGATCGCTTCCACCTGCTGGGCACGTCGATGGGCGGGATGATCGCCCAGGAGTACGCGATCGCCCACGCCGACCGGCTCCGCAGCGTCGCCCTCTGCAACACCTACGCCTGGCCCGGGCCCTACTGCCTGCGGATGTTCCAGCTGTGGCGCGAGCTCGTCCCGCATCTCGGCGTCGGCTTCACCCAGCGCGAGATCCTGCTCTGGGCCTTCACCACCGACTTCGTCGAGTCGCGCGCGGAGGAGTGCGCGGAGGTCGAGCGCGACCTGGCCGCGAACCCGCAGCCGGCCGAGGCGTACCTGGCGCAGCTGTCCGCGATCGAGACGCACGACACCCGCGGCCGCCTGGCCGCGGTGACGTGTCCGGCGCTGACGCTGATCGGCGAGCAGGATCTCATCATCTATCCCGCGCTGTCCCGTCGCATGCACGAGGAGCTGCCGCACTCGACCTGGGTGGCCGTGCCCGGTGGGCACGCCTGCCTGTGGGAGCTACCCGGCCCCTTCAACGAGGCGGTGCTCGGCTTTCTCGGTGGCTAGGCCGCGACGGTGACGGCGCCGAGGATGCGGTGCAGTGCCGTCCGCACCTGCTGGGCGGGCAGGCGCTCGTTGTAGAGCGGCGACATCGAGGCCTGGGTCAGGAGGCGCGTGA
Organism: uncultured Actinomycetes bacterium; assembly: GCA_963779685.1. Taxonomy (GTDB): domain Bacteria; phylum Actinomycetota; class Thermoleophilia; order Gaiellales; family F1-60-MAGs149; genus CAVZZG01. Next base: position 1,376,539 of record CAVZZG010000001.1, on the reverse strand, counting down.
TCAGCGCTGCAGCCGACGGGTGCACCCGGGAGGCCGGCGAGCAGAGGTGGAACGCGACGGCGATGAACTCCGACCGGTACTCGCGGATCCGCGAGTAGCAGGGCGCGAACGCCGGGCTCGGCGGCTCCAGGCCGTCGGCCTCGAGCACGAGCCGTCCGATGGCGGCGGCCAGCCGTGAACACGCCTGCGGCGTCACCAGCGCCTCGGCGGCCGCAGCCACCTCGTCGATCTCGTACGCCGACCGCTGGTGGACGAGCCGGGTGATCAGGGCCGTGCGATCGGCGCGCGCATATGCGCCGACCACGACTCCGGCAAGTGCACCCGCGATGGCGGCGAAGCCGACCCGGCCCTCCCCGGCGACGACCAGCGCCGTCCCGGCGAGCGCCGCGACCGATCCGCCGACGAGCGCGTCCCGCGAGCGGCTCCGCAGCCGATCGAGGACGACCCGTGCCACGAACGGGTCGACGGCGTGCTCGTGAACGATCGAGGGAGGCTCGCGCACCAGGACAACATCGGCAGGTGATCGGCTCGGGTTTACCGGGTAACCTGAGGGCACCGATGCGCGTCCGCCCCATCCTGTCCGGCGTGCTGCTCCTGCTCGTGGTTACGGCCTGTGGCGGCGGCAGCAAGGCCGCTCCCGCCCCGTCCACGACCCTCCCGGCGGCCGATCCGCACTCGCTGGCCGTACTGCTCGCGCTGCCGCAGACGAGCCGCAGCGTCCATACCCCCGACGTGCTCGTCGCCGGTGCCCGCGACTTCGCGGCGGGCAGCGACATGCGCGTGCCGCTCGGCCTGTTCGCGAACGACGGGTCGCTGCTGAAGGCCGACGGCGGCTCGATCGACGTCTACTTCGCGCCGGACGCGCTGAGCCCCGCGATCGGCCCCTTCACGGCCCACGTCGAATCGCTCGAGGACCCGGCGATCGCCACGTCGGACAACCCGCTCAAGTGGTTCTACGTCGCCCACGTCAACGTGCCACAGCCAGGCTCGTACTTCATGGCGGCGCGCTACACCGTGAACGGCAAGCCGTCATCGGCCAGCGGTGGGATCGTGTTCGCGGCGAAGCAGCAGACCCCGGCGGTGGGCACGGCTGCTCCCAAGTCCGACAACCCGACGCTGCAGTCGGCCGGCGGCGACGTGGCCAAGCTGACGACCGCGGACCCGCCCGACATCACGCTCCTCAGGTACAGCATCGCCGACTCGATCGCCCACCACATCCCGGTGGTCGCCGTCTTCGCGACGCCCAAGTTCTGCACGAGCCGCCTGTGCGGGCCCACCGTCAACGTCGTCCAGGCCGTCCAGAAGCGCATGGCGGGCAAGCACATTCGCTTCATCCACGTCGAGATCTACAAGGACAACAACCCCGCCAACCCCGCCAATCAGTGGGTGCAGGAGTGGAACCTGCCGTCGGAGCCCTGGACCTTCGTCATCGGCCCCGACGGCAAGCTCCTGACCAAGTTCGAGGGCGCCGTGTCGCCCGACGAGCTGCAGCAGGCTGCCACGGCCGCGCTGGGCTGAGGCACAGCGGCAACGGGGCGGCGGTCGCCCGACGGCTGAGACCGGTCGGGACCGGCTCTACGAGCCGGCTGGCGACGCCTCGCCAAGCTTTCCTTCGGAGCGCTCGGCGCCGCCAGGTACGGTCAGATGCCTCGCGTGAACGCCGGGGTCGCAGAACTCGCGTCTCGTGCACTTGGACGACGCGGCCCGTGCACTTGCACATCCTGAACGGCTCGTGTCGTATCTCGTGTCGTGCACTTGGACGTCCCGCGCCGTGCACTTGGACGTGCCACGCCGTGCACTTGGACGTCCCGCGCCGTCCACTTGGACCTCCCGCGCCGTTCACTTGGGCGTCCCAAGCCGTGCACTTGGACATCGCCCGCCCCCCGAAACGCCACCCCTCGGGCCGGGATCGGCCTAGCGCCCGAACAGGGCGATGGTGGCGGTGAAGCCGTGGAGGTGGTTCTCGCCGCCCACGGGCCCGATCTCGCCCTGACAGAACAGGCCGGCGGAGGGGACGCCGAGGCGATCCGATACCGCGGCGGCGTCGTGGTCGGGTGCCGAGAACATGTTCCGGCCGCGGCCGTTGCAGGAGAAGACCAGCGCTCCGCCGGGATCCCCGCCGAGGCGGCCCGGCCCGGAGTCGAGAAGCGCGTCCAGCTCGCTGGTCGCGCTGGCCTCGTCGCGAACGTGGAAGCGGAAGGTCTGGCCGACGCGGGGCACGTCGCCGATGGCGAGTGCGCCGGTCTCGCGGTCGGCGGCCAGCAGGACCCGGATCAGGAAGTCGCCGACGCCGTATTCCGGCTGGTTCTCGTCGACGACGAGGCCGGCGAGGAGTCCGCGGCCCGCGAGGTGCCGATCGGCCGCCGGTAGGTGCTGGAAGACGTCCTCGAGCTTCGAGAAGGCCGGCTTGCCCGCGAGCTCGAGCACGAGGTTGCCGGATGCGGCCGTGATCGTGAGCTCGGGCCCGATCGGCCGGCAGCCCTGCGAGACGAGCGGGACGCAGGCCGCGGTCGGAAGCAGGATGCCGACGGCGCCGCTCGTGACGACCTGGGCACCGAGGAAGAGCCGCGCCTCGCCGGCTGCGCTGCCGCCGGCCAGGCCGCCGACGCACCCGGCGCCGTCGGCGCCGAGGGCGGCGGCCAGCTCGTCGGCGGCGCAGGTGTAGGGGTCGGCGAGCATGATCGCCAGCGTGCCTGCCTCGACCGCGGGCACGTCGTCGGATGGCCACGCGACGGCGCTCAGCGCAACGTCCGGCAGCTGGGCCAGCCAGACGGCGACGGCCGGCTCGTCCTCGACCTCCCGGCCGAGCCCGATCACCCCGCTGGCGGCGACGGCCCCGATCACCAGCCGCGCGTCGGTGGCGGCGGCGACGTGCGGCCCGACGTGGGCGGCGGCATCGCCGTAGCGCGCGGACGCGAAGACGACGGCCAGGTCGGGCCGGTAGCCGCCGAGTCCCTGGGCGGCCGCCAGCGCAGCGGCCTCGCCGGCCTCGAGGGCGCTGCCGGACGTCGAGAGGCCTGCTCCGAACCGGCGCACCCGGGAATGGTACCGTCCGGGCATGGCCGCAACCGCTTCTATCACCACGTCCCTCGGCGACATCGGACTCGAGCTGTTCGACGAGGATGCCCCCAAGACCGTCGCCAACTTCACGAAGCTCGCCGGTGACGGCTTCTACGAGGACCTCACGTTCCATCGCGTGATCCCCGACTTCATGATCCAGGGCGGTTGCCCGAACGGCGACGGCCGCGGTGGCCCGGGCTACACCTTCGAGGACGAGCAGAACGACCACGGCGTCGTACGCGGAGCGCTGGCGATGGCGAACGCCGGGCCGAACACCAACGGCTCGCAGTTCTTCATCGTCACCGCGGATGCCGCCCCATGGCTGAACGGCCGCCACACGGTGTTCGGCCGCGTCACCTCGGGCATGGACGTCGTGGACGCGATCTCGGCCGTCGACCGCGACGCCGGCGACCGGCCACGCACACCCGTGACGATGAAGATCGCCGTCAGCCCCGGCGAGTAGCGCCCCGGGTCAGCCCGGGCAGTCGCAGGTGACGCGGAGGGCCGTCCCCGTCCAGGTGGCGCGCTCGATCGGCACGACACGGCCATCCTCCAGCTCGACGCCCCGCACCTCGCCGGTGCCGAGATCGGCCTCCAGGTCGAGCAGCCGGCTGGTCGAGTGCCGGCAGCCGGCGCTCGCGCCGAGCACCTCCGACAGGGCGATGCCGGCGGCGCGGTAATAGCGCAGGTCCCGCACGAGGTGGAGCGGCGACTCCAGCTCGATGCCCGAAGGCCCGAGGGCGACCACGGCCACCAGCGGCACGAAGCGGCGCTCGCCCGAGTCGAGGGCGACCTCGAACCCGGCGACACGGGCGAGATCGGACGAGAGGATGGTGTCGACGATGGCGCCGACGTGGAGGCCGCCGGCGCAGACGCTCTTCAGGCGCACACGGTCGCGGCGGAGGCCGATCGTCCCCGTGCGGGCGAGATCGGCACCGCGAATGACTGCGCCGGACTGATCTACGAGCTCTGCGGTCGTCATGGGCGGGACCGTACCCGGGCCCTGTCGCGCGTCGATCACACGGACGTCACGGTCCGGTCACGGACCGCGTCCGGTTCCCCCGGTAGGGTGATCGCCACCGCACCGAATCTACTGCAAACTCCGCAATATGAAGTGCAACCCGACGACTGGCCCAGATCGCCAAGCCGCGGCGCCCACGAGGGCCGGCCGCGTCACCGTCGGGTAGTTCCCACTTCCCACAGACGCAGTCGCATTCCTCGGGGCGCACGGTGGAGCCGCTCCGGGCCGCGTGATGCGCGCATTCGTGCGACGCATCCATGGCCGGCCCGGAGCGCCCGCCGTCAACCGCCTCCCGCCGAGCTCTCCTCGGACGATGCCGGGCCCTCCTTCCCCGGCGTCCACCTCAAGCGGGGGGCATGCCGCCGCGGCGGCGCCCCTCCTCCGGGCGCCGCCGCGGCGAGATCTTCCCCTCTCATCGCGCGCCCCCTCTCATCGCTCCTCCCCCGAACCGCCCGCCGGCGGCGGCCCGCTCCCCCAGCGGGCCGCCCCCGGGCGGTTCACCGGTTCAGGCAGAGCTGCTCGAGGTCGACCCAGTCGCGCACCGGCACGATGCAGCCCAGGCGGGGGCCGGCGAAGATCGGCTCCGGCCCGCTGGCGAGCACCGCGATCGGCGCCTGCTCGGCGAGCAGTCGCGTGGCGAGGCCCTCGTAGGTGCGGTCCCGCTCCTCGCCGGTCAGCCTGGTCGCCCGCCGCACGAGGTCGTTCCACTCCGCGTTGCGGAAGGCCCGTGGCATACCCCACCGGAAGGGCTGCTCCTCGGGAAGCACGAGATCGTTGACGGTGAGCCCGATGTCAGGGAAGTCGAGCGACCAGTGGTCGAGCCTGATGTCCCACGGCTCGCCTGGCCGGTCAGCCGTCTGACGTGCGTCGAGCGTCGGCGTGGCGACGCCCTTCTCATGGACGCGGAACCCCATCTGCTCGAGCTGGCGGACGGTCTCGCCGACATTGGCGGGGTGCGCCCCGGGATCGTGGTAGAACGAGATCTGCGGGTGGCGGCCGGCCAGCAGCCGCGTGATCTCCGACCGGTCGGGGCCGGGGATCGGATGCGAGCGGTACCCGGGCGAGCCGGGGATCAAGATCGAGTCGAACGGGGCGCCGCCCGAGACCTTCGCCCAGGCGGCCCGGTCGAGCGCCTTGCTGACGGCCAGTCGCACGCGGGGGTCGCGAAATGCGGGCCGCGTGGTGTTGAACTGCAGGAAGCTCATCGCCGCGCCGGCTCCGAACAGCCACCGCGGCTTGCCGGGCGCCGGCGCCGCGTAGGTCGTGGCGATCGACCGGCCGGGGTTCAGGAGTTGATCGGGCGAGGCGAATGCGTCGGCCTTGCCGGCGATCACCTGGGCGACGCCCAGGTCCTCCGACCAGGCCATGTCGAGCACGATCGCGTCCAGCGCCGTCTTGCGGTCGCCGTGGTAGTTCGGGTTCGGCCGTAGCACGAGGTAGCGGTCGAACGCGTACCGGGCGACGTAGTACGGACCGCCCGAGGGCAGGAAACCCTGGAGGCCGTTGGGGACGACGACCGTGCCGTCCGGCACCGCCTGGTACATGATCTGGCTGAGGATGGCCGGCAGCGCGCCATCCGGCCGGGTGAGCCGGATCGTGAGCGTGTCACCCGATGCGGACAGCCCGGCGACGTGGTCGGCCTTCCCGTCATGAAACGCCTGGGCGCCGTCGACCTCCTGCAGGTAGTTGAACGCCGACTGCTCGGTATCGGTCTGGAATCCGGCATTCATCGAGCGCTCGATACCGGCCCGGAACGTCTCGGCGGTGATCGGCTTTCCGGAGGGCGGCGAGAACCGCAGGCCGCTGCGGATCGTGAAGGTGTAGGTCAGTCCGTCGGGGGAGACGGCATACGACTTCGCCCCATCGACCACCACGTGCGGGTTCGGGTCGTCTGCGATCCGCGTGAGGTTCAGCCCGACCGCCTTCTGCACGGCCCAGCCGACCGTGGTGTTGGTACCGAAGGCGGTGGCCGGGTCGGGCGGCAACGTCGGGTCGCCGGTCACGAGCAGTCGCACGACGCGTTTGCCGGTCAGTCCGGCGAGCGGATCGGCGACCGGCTGGTCGGTCAGCACGAGCAGCTTCCCATCCGGGTCGATCCCCGCCCAGTTGGGCGAGTTGCCGACCTTCAGCTGGCGGACGTCCCCGCTGACCGGATCGATCCGCGTCACCGTCTCGTCGTTCTTGTTGGTGACCCAGACGGCGCCGGCGCCGGCACTGATCGCCCACGGCAGGCCCCCGGTCGGGACGAGCCCGACGACCTTGCCGTCCCGGTCGACCTTCCACGCGCCGCGGTCGTTCTCGATCGGCACCCACAGGTAGTCGCCGGCAACCGTTGCGTCCTCCACCCAGCCACCGTGGAGCTCGCCCTGCGCGAGCACGGCACCCGTCCGCTTGTCGATCCGCTCGAACCCGCCGGCCCAGCGATCGATCACCCAGAGCGCTCCGCCATCGACGACGACGAGCACCTCGCAGCAGTGCGACGCCCCCCACTGCTGCGTGAAGACCTTCTCTACCTTCAGGGTCTGCCGGTCGAGGCGAGCCACCACGCCGGGCTGGCCGTAGGCCACGTACGCCGCGCGATCATCGAGGGCGATCGAGCCGATACCGGTGTGACCGGGACCAGGGTAGAACCCCAGGGACTTCGTCGGGAGGGTCGCGCGCTTCGCCACCACGCCGGTCGCGGCGTCGATCAACGCGACCTTGGGCCCGTCGGCGCTGCCCCACCAGAGCCCGTCGGAACCGGCCAGGATCGGCCCGGCCCGGCCGGGCGTCGCGATGGCGCGCGACTCGCCGGTCGTCCGGTCGACCCGGGTCACCGTGGTGCCGTCCACGCTATCGGGGAGCCAGAGGTACTGCCCGCCGAACGTGCCGAACGCTGCCGGCGCGGGCAGGCGCGTCGTCCGGGTCTTCCGAAGGCTGGCCGGGTCGTACCAGGTGATGCTCGACGGCGGCGCCCCGGTCGCCGCGTTCGCCGTTGTGACGGCGGCAGAGCCGCCCTCGGCGTGCCCGCCGCCGCGCAGCAGGAGGAACCCGCCGGCCACGACCAGCGCCACGAGCAGTGCGCCGGCGACCGTGAGCGGGGCCCGCTTCGAGCGCGGGCGTCGTGGCGCGGCCGCCTCGGGCGTCGTCACCAGCCGGATGGCAACGGGCTCCGTGACGCCCTTCACGCGGCGCGTGCCGAGGTCGTGGAGGGAGACGCCGTCGAGATGACCGACGGCATGCTGGACGCTCGCGGTCGTCAGCGTCTGGCCCGCCGATGCCGCCGCGCAGAGCGCCGCCGCGCGATTGATCGCATCGCCGAGGAAGGCGCCGTCGCTCGCCACGGCCTCGCCGGCATCGACGCCGATCGCGAGCCCGTCGCCCAGAGCGAGGTCCGCACCGGCTCCCTGCAGCGCGAGCGCAGCGCGCAGCGCGTCGGCGGCCGTGTCGAACACCATCGTCGCCTCGCCGCCCCGGGCGTCGACGACGAGTCCATGATGGCGCGCGGTGATGTTGGCCACGACGTTCGCGAAGCGCTTCACGAGCTCGGCGGCCGCCTCGCCGCCGTGCCGCTCGGTGTACGCCTCGTACCCGCGCACGCCGGCCGCGACGAACGCCCGCGGCGCGCGCACCGGCGCCTCGGACGACGATGCGGCCGATATCGCCAGGGGCGCCTCCGTGAGGGCGGCGCGCGCCTGGGCGATGAACTCGCCGCAGGTGGCGTACCGCTCTGCGGGGTCCTTCGCGAGCGCTCGGGCGAGCACGCCGTCGATGGCCCACGGCAGGTCGGCGCGCTGCTCGACGGCGCTCGGCGGCGGGTCGGAGAGGTGGGCGTAGATGGCCGCGATCTCGGTGTCGCGGAGGAATGGCGTCCGTCCCGTGAGCGCCTCGAACAAGACGCAGGCGAGGGCGTACTGGTCGGCGCGGCCCGTGACCGTGTCGCCCTCGATCTGCTCGGGCGCGACGTAGGCGAGCGTGCCGGTGAGACCGTGTTCGCGGCTGAGGGAGTCGATCGACGCCGCGCCGCGCGCCAGCCCGAAGTCGCACAACAGCGCCCGGTCGCCCTCGACCAGGATGTTGCCCGGCTTGACGTCGCGGTGCACGAGCCCCTCGTCGTGCGCGACGTCGAGCGCCGAGGCGACCATGGCGAGCAGCGCCGTCGCCTCCCCACCGTCGAGTCTCCCCCGGGTCTCGATCCGGTCCTCGAGCGTGCCACCTGGCACGTAGCGCATCGCGATGAACAGGCGGCCCTCGGTCTCGCCCGCCGCGAACACCGGCACGATCGCCGGGTGGTCGAGCCGCGCCGCGAGCTTGGACTCGAGCAGGAACCGGCGCGTGAACCGCTCGTCACGGGCCAGGGCCGGGTCGAGCAACTTCAGCGCGACACGCCGTTCGAGCGCCTCGTCGACGGCGAGGAAGACCGACCCCATCCCGCCGCGGCCGAGCAGCCGCTCGATCCGGTAGCCGCCCACCCGCGAGCCGGCCGTCACCTCCCCGTCCATGCGCGCATCGTACTGGTCGTCACGCGGCTCGCCGAGGCCGCCGACGGCCGCTTACCAGTCGATCTCGCGGCCGTCCCGGAAGAAGCGGCCGGTTGGGCCGTCGTCGGGCAGCGTGGCGAGCATCAGCGCCGTCCGGGCGGCGGTCTCCGGCGCAACCGAGGCCCCGGCGCCTCCCATGTCCGTGTGCACCCAGCCCGGATGCATGGTGTTGACGAGGATGCCGTCGCGCTGCAACTCGGCCGCGGTATTGGCCACGAACGCGTTGACCGCGGTCTTCGAGAGCCGGTAGGGCAGGGAACCGCCGCTCATGCCGCCCGAGAGCTGGCCCATGGTCGAGGAGACGACCACGATGCGCGCCCGGCCGCCGGCCCGGAGCGGTGCCAGCAGGGCCTGGGTCAGGAACACCGGTGCGTAGACGTTGACGGCCAGCACGTCCTCGATATCGGCCCGGCTGACGTCGTCGATCGACCCCCGGCGCAGGATGCCCGCGTTGTGCACCAGCACGCCGAGATCGCCCGTCGCCGACCGCACCTGCGAGGCAATGTCGACGATCTCCTCCGGTCGCGACAGGTCGCCCCAGATCGGCGTGCCATCCACGACCTCGGCCGCAGCGCGGGCGGCCGTCTCGGTCCGCGCATGGCAGAGCACCAGCGCCCCCTCAGCGGCCAGCGCCTGGGCGATGGCCGGTCCGATGCCGCGACTGGTTCCGGTGACGAGCGCGTGGACTCCTGCAAGTTGCATCCAGGGATCGTAGACTGCAGGGGCAGGCCGGACAGTCGCGGGGCGCGAGCCCCGAGGAAAGTCCGGACACCACAGGGCAGGGTGCTGGGTAACGCCCAGGCGGGGAAACCCGACGGAGAGCGCAACAGAGAGCAGACCGCCCGGGGCTCGCCCCCCGGGTAAGGGTGAAACGGTGCGGTAAGAGCGCACCAGCGGCCACGGTGACGCGGCCGGCTAGGCAAGCCCCACTCGGTGCAACGCCAGACAGGGACGATGACGCGGCCCGCCGAGTCCCGGGTAGGCGGCTCGAGCGGCCCGGTAACGGGTCGCCCAGATGGATGGCTGTCCCCGACAGAATCCGGCTTACAGGCCTGCTACCGGAGAACCCCCGCTAACCCGGGGGTTCTCCTACGTGGCGGGTTGCGGGCGCGGCCATCCCGGCCGCGATTCTCTGACGCGGCGTCGATCTCGTGTTGCGTATACTTGCGCCGCGCATTGGAGAGAAGGCTTGCTCGCCGGCCGGGGCCTTCGTACGCGCTCGGCCGGAGCGTTGTTCCCTCGACAAGGAGACATCATGGCGGTTGGCCCGGTCGACGTCTACATCATCGGGTTTCCCGGCAACAAGTTCACCGGGCGTATCGCTCCGGCGATCCTCGAGCAGGTGGAGAACGGCACGATCCGCGTGCTCGACCTGCTCTTCGTGATGAAGGATGGCGATGGCGTCGTGACGACCATCGAGGCCGCGGACATCGGTGAGGACGGCGCCGCCTTCCTCGCCATCGACGTCTCGAGTCCTGGCGCGCTCGGACCCGAGGATGCCGAGGAGGTCAGCGACGACCTCGAGTCGAACAGCTCGGCGCTGCTGATCGCGTTCGAACACCTCTGGGCCGGCCGACTGGTCGACGCCTTCCGGGCTGCGGACGCCGTCGTGATCGACTCCATCCGCATTCCGGTGGACGTCGTGGAAGCGCTCGAGGCAAGTTAGCCCCTCCCCTTCGAGATCGAGAGGTACGACATGGGACTTCTTCGCATGGCAGCCCGAACCGCCGTCGTCGCGGGAACCGCTACCGCGGTATCCGGGCGCGTGGCGCGCCGCCAGTCCGCGAAGTACGATCAGCAGCAGCCGGAGGCGGCTCCGGAACCGCAGTACGAGGAGGCGCCGCCTGCCGAAGACGATGCGACCGCGCAGCTCCAGAACCTGGCGCAGCTGCACACCCAGGGCGTGCTCACCGATGAGGAGTTCGCGGCCGCCAAGGCCAAGATCCTCGGGATCTGACGCATCCTCTGACCTGTGAGACAGGTCGAGGCGTACACGCGGCTGGCAGGGGTCTACGACGAGGTCGTCATCGACCCCTGCCACGACCGCTGGGCGTCGTTCCTGCATGAGGTCTGGAGTGCCGACCCGCAGGGCGTCCGGTCGGTCCTCGATCTCTGCTGCGGAACCGGAATCCTGGCGAGCGAGCTCATCGTGCGCGGCTATGCGATCGTCGGCGTCGACGCCTCCGATGCGATGCTCGCCCTCGCTCGGAAGCGGGTTGGCCCGGAGCCGGTGTTGAGCCGCACGACCCTGCCCGACCTGACGCTTGAAGGTGTCTTCGACGCGGTGGTCTGCACGTTCGACGGCCTCAACTACCTCACACCGGACGAACTGGGCCTGACAATGACTGCGGTCGCCCACCGGCTGCGGCCCGCCGGGTGGTTCGTGTTCGACCTCCACACCGATGCGATGATGGCCCTGACCATCTCCAACGGCGTCGTTGCGGGCCAATCGGCCGGGAACGACTTCATCATCACCAACGTCGTGGATCCCGTGGCCCGCACCTGCGAGACCACGGTCGAGTTCACGCGATCCCGCGACGGCGACCCCTTCTGCGAGCAGCACCGACAGTACTTCCACGCCGAGGCGGATGTCCGGGCCTCACTCCAGGCCGCGGGCTTCTCGGTGACGGCGATCACCGAGGAGTACACGCACCAGCCGGCGGACGCCTCGACCCTGCGCGCGACGTGGATGGCCCGGCTTCCTCCGACCTGGACCTCTCCGCCCCGGTAGCGGGCGTCTACACGACGACGACCGCTGCGGCGGATGCCTCGGCCTCGCCCTCCTCCGGGCTCGGCGGCCGTCGTTGCCGGATCAGGATCACGGCTGCCGCTCCGACGACGAGGTAGGCCGCGAGCACCAGCAGCGAGGTGGCGATCCGGTTGCCGTCGAAGTAGATCGTGTTCCGGACTGCGGTCGTGCCCGCTCCGGCCGGCAGGTACGGACCGAGGACCCGCCAGATGCCGGGCAGGTACGGCGCCGGGACGGTACCTCCCGAAGCCGGTGCCCCGAAGATGACGAACACGATGACCACGACCAGCGTGCCTGCCGCGCCGAGCACCGTCTGCAGTGCCGCGGTAGCGAATGCCACCGCGGTCATCACCAGGATGAACAGCGCCCACAGCACGAGGAACTTCGACGTCGGGACGGCGCCGAGCAGAGGCCCGGCGAGCACGTCCGTGAAGAACGCTCCGATGACGGCGACGATCGCGAGCGCTGCCAGGCGGCCGCGCCTCGTCGCGCGTCCGCCGAAGGTCAGGCCGATCGTCGAGCACAGGTAGCCGCCGATGATGAGGGCCATCACGACGAAGAACGACACCCCTCCACTCGCATCGCCAGGTGGCAGCGGGTGGGAGGGAACGATCACGAGCTTCTTGTTGAGAGCGGCCGCTGCAACCGTGAAGGCGTTACCGAGAGCCGCGGCACCGGCCGCGCCCGCCGCCGGAACCACGATCAGCCTCGCCCCCGAAGGCGCCGCGACGAAGGCTCCGTCGATCGTCCGATGGTCGATCGCCCTCAACGCCGCCGCCTCGTCCGCGTAGTGCGTCACCTTCAGCGAGAACCGCTTGCCCACGGCGACCGGCAGTGGGGACGTGCCCACGACACCGAAGGCGACTCCGTGCGGCTTCGGGTGGTGGAGCGCCCCGATGTAGGACGTGACGAACAACGCCTGCACCACGAGCACGACCCCGAGCGCCACCATGAGCAGCGGCACCCCGCTCAGCTTGCGGCTCCGGGCTCCCGCCGCCCGCGGGTCGGGCCGGCCCTCGGCGCCCGAGCTGTCCTGCAGATCGTTCTCACTCACGGCGACCTCCAACGCGGACGCACGGCTTCCGGGACTATCTCGGCCCCCTGGTCAGACCCCCGCCTCGACCTTGATGCGGCCGTCGCTGACGGCCTTGGTGAGGGTCTCGTAGTCCCGTTCGTTCTGGTCGGCGTACGCCTCGGCGAAGAGCGCCAGTGCGCGGTCGAAGGTGTTGTTGGTGCCGATGTAGCTGGCGATGGCGATGCCGTCCCCGGCGCGGGCGTGGGCGCGTGCGAGTTCCGATCCGCACACCGCCGCGTAGCGGCTCATGAGCGCCGGTTCCATCAGGTCGACCAGCGCGGACCCCTTCGCGTCCCAGAGCTGGCGGACGTAGAAGTCGCGTTTGACGCCGTCGATGCCCTCGGTCCTGATGTAGCCGAGCATGATGTCGCTGGCCGACTGCGTGAGCCGCTGACCCTCGACCACGCGCTGGCCGTGATTGGCAAACGCGCTCTTGCCGACGAACGGTTCCAGCACCGAGGCCTCGGCCTCCTTGAACTGGAGGAACAGCGGATCGTCGCCGTCGCGGCCGAGCATGAGCATGATGTACGCGCGGGTGCCGACGCTGCCGACACCGACGACCTTGCGGGCGGCGTGGACGTAGCGGTAGCGCTCGAGCAGCCGCCGGCGGTCGCCCGACAGCGTCCGCCGGTAGGAGCGGATGATGACGCGCAGGAACTCTTCGAGCTCGTGCGCGCGGTCGGCGCCGAGGACCTCCTCGATCGGCGTGACGACCGGCGGGTCACCCGTGATGCGCGGCTCGCCGTCGACGACGGTCGTCAGCTTCGCGAACGCCTTGAGACTGTCCTTGGCCCGGGTCTTGGCGAGATTCGCCTCCGCCCGCTTGCGCTCCTTGACGGTCGCCTCGCGCTGCATCCCGGCCAGCAGTTCGTCGACGTCGACTCGCGTGTACCAGAGATCGAGGTTCCGCATGGCCGCGTAGCCGGTCATCGCCTCCCGGTAGCCCTGCCCGACCGCGAGATTGACCATTTCTCGCTGCTTGTCGTCGAACCCCCGGTCGCGGCCTGCCACGGCGAAGCTCGCCACCAGCCGCTTCAGGTCCCACTCGAACGGGCCCGGCAGCGTCTCGTCGAAGTCGTTGATGCTGAACACCAACCGCCGATCCGGCGCCGCGTACGCACCGAAGTTCGACAGGTGCGCATCACCGCACAGCTGCGTGTGCAGACCCGTCCTCGGCGTCCCGGCCAGATCCGAGGCCATCAGGTAGGCCGCACCACGGTAGAACGTGAACGGCGACACCAGCATCCGCCCGTAGCGAATCGGCACCAACTCCGGCACCCGCGTCTTCGCCTGCTCCTCCAAGCAGATCCACCGGATCGCGCCGCAGCGGCGGCGGCTCCCACGCTGCGTGCGACGAACGGGGGACATCCGCCCGGGCCGCCTTCCCCCGCGCCGCCCGCTCGGCGACGCTGAAATGCTCGACCTTGCGCGGCACACTCGACACAGCAGGCACTCTGGGCTCCTTCACCGACATCGTCAACTCCTTCGATCGACCGACCGTGAATGCACGGCCCCGGGGCCCGGAGTCCGCCGCCGCCCTCCGAACCGACCGAAGCTTCCGTAGCCTGAACAGCCGTACTGTGCCGTATCCGTGGTGGTCGAGCGCGCCGGTAGCCCGATCGCCGGCATGCCGGAGGAGCAGTGCTGGACAGCCCGAACACCGCGCACATGGGCGCAACGGACGCTGCCACAGCCACGGAGGTCGGGCGCGAGGACCTGAAGGGCACCACCTACGAGCTCTTCATCCTCGCGATCTCGATCCTCTCGATGGTCAACCTCGCGCTCGAGTTCATCTTCGACTACCAGTCGCAGTACTGGTGGCTCGTGACCGAGATCGACATCTTCCTGACCCTGATCTTCGTGATCGACTTCACCTACCGGCTGCGCACAGCGCCGTCGAAGCGCCACTACCTCGGACGCGGGGGCGGCGTGTTCGACTTCCTCGGCTGCATCCCGGGACTCCGGATCTTCCGGGTGTTCCGGATCATCCGCGCGGGCAGGATCATCCAGCGGCTCGGCGGGCCGCGCGTGCTCCGCGACCTGCGGACGCAGTTCGCCTCCGGCACGCTCTACCTGATCATCTTCCTCGGCCTGACCATCCTCGAGTTCGTCGGCCTGCTGACGCTGCACTTCGAGATGCACGCACCCGACGCCAACATCACCACCGGCGGCGACGCGCTGTGGTGGGGCTACGTCACCGCCACCACCGTCGGCTACGGCGACCAGTACCCCGTCACGACCGGCGGGCGACTGGCCGGCACGCTGATGCTGACCGTCGGCGTCGCGTTGTTCGCGACCTTCTCCGGCTTCCTCGCCAACGCCTTCCTCTCCAACAAGCCGCCGGCGGCCAAGCCGGCACCCGCGGGCAGCGTCCAGGCGGCACTCCAAGACGTCGAGCGGCTGCTCTCGGAACAGCAGCAGGCAACCCAGGCCCTCCGCGCGCGGCTCCTCGAACTCGAGCACCGGTCGGTCTGACGAACCAACCGGGAGGGAGAGCGCGCGGGTCCCGAGCGTCGAGCCGCGATCGACCGCCCCGCTGCGCTAGGCCGGCGTGAGGGGCCTGCCCTGCAGGTCACATGGCAGTGGAGCGACGGACCGGAGGATGGTGCGCGCCTGGGCGAGCGTCTGCAGCGTCCGGGTCATCGCGACCGGCCGCAGGCCCCCAGCACCGGTCTCGAACGGACTGTTCAGGAATCGGATGACGAACAGGCTCGCGGCGATGACGGCCACGACCGAGCCGACCTGGACCGCCTGGACAACTCGGCGCTCGCCGCGGTCGGCGAAGAACAACATGAACACCAGGATGACCGCTGCCATGAAGAACATCGCGACCCACACGGCGTTTGGCATCACGCCTTCTGCACCGTGGATCCGGTCGGTGCGGGCCTGCTCGCGATCGGTGGTCTGATCGAGCCACTTGCTGAACGCCGCCTGCTCCACCGGCGTCTGCGGATCGACGCGCTGCAGTGTCCGGAAGAGCGCCACGCCCCACGGGTTGAGCAGATCGGCGTTGCCCTTCGCCATCTGCGGCCACTCCTGCCCCACCACCGACCGCCCGTAGCAGATCAACTGGTTCGACAGGTCGCCGCGGTCCGCGACCGGGAAGAACTGCGCGGTCTCGAACTGCTGGGCCACGATCGTGGCCTCCGCCTCGGAGCCCTGGCGCGAGCTGTCGAAGCTCTCGAACGCCAGGAAGACGACGAAGCCGAGCAGGATCGCGAATCCGCTCGCGAGCACGCCGAACATGCCCGCCGCCCGGTCGCCGCTGGTGAAGTAGCCGCCGTCCGGCGCGCCCCTCCTGACGGCGAGGAGCAGGCCGACCACGACCGCAACGGCGACGGCCGTGATCAGGAGCGGCCAGACCAGGCTCACCACTGGACGACCCGGAGGTGCCGCGGAAGCGGGCGCCGGAACGCCAACATCATGAGATCGCCGCCGTGATGTCGCCATCGTATCGTCCCGCCCGCGCGACCAAGCCCTGACATCGGCGGCGCGGCGGCCGGCGCGGAGAACGGGCAGCCGGAGTTCGGGCCAGGGCGCCGAGGCCGGTTACCCTTGCCGATGCGGCAGGCCTCGTGCCCGCCCTTGACGAGGAGATTGGCATGTTGCTCTTGATGTCCGGACTGGGCTGGGCCGGCGTGGGGATCGTCGGGTTGATCATCTGGATCGCGATCGCGTTCTGGCCGGCTCGCGTCGCCAGGCGCAAGGGCCATAGCTGGCTCCTGTTCTTCATCTTCAGCCTGTTCTTCTTCCCGGCCGCGCTGATCGTCGCGTACCTCGTCTCCGACCGCCGCCGGAACTGAACCGGCATACTCACCGTTCGGCGATCGGTCGTGTCGATCGCAACCGACCGGACAGGACGTCGATGATCGACCCCGCCGCCGCAGATCCCGATCTCCCCACCATGCCGAATGCGGCCCGGGCGTTTCACCTGCTCGCGAAGCCGACCGGCGCGGTGTGCAACCTCGACTGCTCCTACTGCTTCTTCCTCTCGAAGGAGATGCTCTATCCGGGCAGCCGGTTCCGGATGGCCGACGAGATGCTGGACTCCTACCTCCGGCAGCTGATCGAGGCGCACGGACAGGCGACCGAAGTGGCAATCGCGTGGCAGGGCGGCGAGCCGACGCTGATGGGACTCGACTTCTTCCGGCGGTCGGTGGAGATCGCCGGCCGCTACCTGCGGCCGGACCAGCGGGCGATCTACACGATCCAGACGAACGGCACCCAACTGGACGCCGACTGGGCGCAGTTCTTCGTCGAGCACGAGTTCCTGGTCGGGATCTCGATCGACGGCCCACGGGAGATGCATGACACGTACCGGGTGAACAAGGGCGGCAAGGGGTCGTTCGACCAGGTCATGCGCGGACTCTCGTTCCTGCGGGAGGCGGGCGTGGAGTTCAACGTCCTGACGACCGTGCACGCCGCCAACGGCGATCGCGGCCGCGAGGTGTACCGCTTCCTGCGCGACGAGTGCGGCGCGCAGTTCATGCAGTTCATCCCGATCATCGAGCGGGTGGCCGAGGCAGCGGCCGACGGGGACGTGCCGTGGTCGTCCTGGCGCGACCGGCCGCTGTACGTGCAGGACGGCGACGTCGTGACGGGTCGTTCCGTCGGAGACCGGCAGTACGGGCAGTTCCTGGTCGACATCTTCGAGGAGTGGGTGCGTCGCGACGTCGGCACGGTCTACGTGCAGATGTTCGACGTCGCGCTGGCCAACTGGGTCGGTGAACCGCCCGGCCTGTGCATCCACTCCGAGACGTGCGGCCTGGCCCTGGCGCTCGAGCACACCGGCGACCTCTACTCGTGCGACCACTTCGTGGAGCCCCGGTACCTGCTCGGGAACATCGCCGAACATCGCATGCCGACATGATCGTCGTCGCCGCGCCAGCAGCAGTTCGGGCTCGACAAGCGCGACACCCTCCCCGCCTACTGCCGCGCATGCGACGTCCGTTTCGCCTGCCACGGCGGCTGCCCGAAGGACCGGTTCGCGACGACACCCGACGGCGAGTCCGGCCTCAACTACCTCTGCCCCGGCTTCAAGACGTACTTCCACCACGTCGACCGGCCGATGAGGATCATGCGTCAACTTGCTCCACCAGAACCGCGCACCTTCCGAGATCATGGCCCTGTACGCGACGGAGGACGCCAGGCGAGGCCGGAACGACCCCTGCACCTGCGGCTCGGGCCGTAAGTGGAAGCAGTGCCACGGCGCCTCGCCCCGCCCATCCGCAGTCTCCGCGCCGTGAACTGGTCGCTCGCCGCCGTATCGGCCATCCTGCTGGCGTACGCGGCGGTGGCGGGTCGCCTCGCGGGTACGCCGGTGACCGCGCCGATGGTGTTCACGGGCGCGGGCATCCTGGTTGGCGTCGAGGTGCTCGACATCGTCGACCCCTCGGCCTACGGCGAGGCCGTGAAGTTCCTCGCCGAGTTGACGCTCGCACTCGTCCTGTTCGCCGACGCCTCCCGCATCAACCTGGCCGCACTGCGCGACGAGGTGTCGATGCCAGCCCGGCTCCTCGGCATCGGCCTACCCCTGACGATCGCAGCCGGGTTCGGCAGCGCCATGCTGCTGTTCGGATCGTTCACCTGGACCGAGGCGCTCCTGCTCGCGATCGTGCTCGCACCGACCGACGCGGCGTTGGGGCAGGCCGTCGTCACGCTGGAGCGCATCCCGTCGCGGATCAGGCAGGGCCTGAACGTCGAGAGCGGCCTCAACGACGGGATCTGCGTCCCGCTGCTCCTCATCGTCCTCGGCATCGAGAAGGTCGACACCACGAACACGAGCACGCATGCCGCCGGCCGCATCGTGATCGAGCAGATCGGGTACGGCGTCCTGGGCGGAGTCGTCGCCGGTGCGCTGGCCGCGGTCATCGTCGTGCACACCGTGCCCCGCTCGGTCATGGAGCCGGCCTGGCTCCAGGTCGTCCCGCTCGCGGGCGCCGGACTGGCCTACGGCATCGCGACACCGCTGGGAGGCTCCGGCTTCATCGCGGCGTTCACGGCGGGGATGGTCTTCGGCGGCCTCCGCCGCGGCGTCGGCGGTGAACCGGAGTACCTGATCGAGGAGGCGGGAGGGGTCTTCGGGGCCCTCACCTTCATCGTCTTCGGCGCAGTGCTCCTGGCACCGGCGCTCGGACATGCGACCTGGGCCATCGCCGGGTACGCGCTTCTGAGCCTCACGGTCGTACGGATGATCCCGGTCGGACTCTCGCTGCTCGGCACCGGGGCGCGCCGGCCCACCGTCGGCTTCGTCGGCTGGTTCGGGCCACGCGGCCTCGCCTCGATCGTGTTCGCGATCCTGATCGAGGAGGGCGACACCCTGCCCAACGAGCAAACGCTGCTCACGACCGTCTACCTCACCATCGGCCTCTCGGTCCTGCTGCACGGCCTTACGGCAGCGCCGTTCGCGGAACGGTACGCGCGCTGGTTCGAGTCGCACCCGCGCGGCGCAGCGCCACCCCACGAGAGCGGCGACGTGACGCACGTGAGATGGCGCCACTCGGCCTCGCGCAACGCCTGACCGGCACCGGTACGCGCTCTTGACTCATCCATGACTGTCCGCCGCATCCAGCACGCATCGCTCCCCGTACCGGCCGACAGGGTCGAGGAGGTGGCGCGCTTCTACTGCGATGCGTTCGGCATGGCCAGGATCGAGAACCTCGCCGGGCTGGCGTGGCTGTCGTTCGGCGAGCACGCCCACATCCACCTGCTGGACGCGGCCGAGGCGGCGGCGCACCCGGCCCAGCACGTCGCGCTCGAGGTCGCAGACCTGAACGCGACGCTGGAGCGGATCGCAGGGCTCGGCGGCGCGATCGAGGAGGCGCCGCGGCTCTGGGGCGCCCGCCGCGTCTTCGTCCGCGACCCTGCCGGGAACCTGCTCGAGCTGTTCGACTCGCCGCCCGAGCGGTAGCCGGTCAGCTGCCCGGGAGATCGACCCGCTCGGCCGGGGCCATCTCGAGACGGACATCGACGGACCGCAGCCCGTTGGCATCCAGCGCGACCCGCAGGCTGGCCGGGGCGGGAATCGGCGGCGGCCCGATGGCGTGGACGACGATGCCGCCAGCCCCGGAGTCGACGCCGATGATCTCCCACCCCAGCGGCTGGGCCCAGCGATCGGCGACGGCGGCGACGTCCGAGCGCTGCAGCTCGTCGGCGGTGATCGTCCGGGAGGCGGTCGCAAGGGGCACCGCCAGCGCCACGACGACGACAGCCACGACCACCGTCGCCGCGCGGCCCCCGAGGTGTCCCGGCCGGCGACTCTCCGTACGTCCCACCCGGTAGAGCGCCATCACGACCAGGCCGCTCAGGAGGATGGCGGCCACGTTCGTGCCGAACAGCAGGAGCGCGCCGATCGCCTGGTGCGGGCGCCCCGATTCGAGCGTCAGGCCCACCACCGCGAGCGGCGGCACGAGCGAGATCGCGATCGCGACTCCCGGGAGCGTGTCGGACACGTCCCGGCGTACGAGAGCAAAGGCGCCGACGGCACCGGTGGCAACTGCTGCCAGGAGGTCGATCAACCGTGGGTGCACACGGCCGGCGACCTGCGTGCTGGTGTCGGCGACGACCGGTAGCGGGCTGAGGTGTCCGATCGCCCACGCGATCAGGACGACTGCCAGCGACCCGGCCAGGACGAGCAGGAGGCTCCGGGCCAGGTTCTGGACGTCGCCGATCACGATCGAGAGGACGGAGCCGAGGATCGGCGTCATCAGCGGCGCGACGATCATGGCCCCGATGACCGTCGCCGTCGAGTCCGACATGACGCCCGCGGTGGCGATGACCGAGGCCAGCAGGAGCAACGCCCAGTACCGGCTGAGCTTCCTCCCGCGCTCCGCTCCGTCGAAGAGCAGCTCGCCGCGCATGCGGCTCAGGTCGGCATCGGCGATCGACGGCATGCCGGCCGGTTCGCCGCGCAGGCGAAGAGATCCTGCCGGGGAAGTCGCTACAGGCCCGCGACGTCCGGTGCGTCGCGGACGCCCCTCGCACCGCGTTCGCGGCGGACGTCCCACACCACCGCGTTGAGCTCCGCAGCCCAGATCACGCCCCTCCCGATGAGGAAGAGGTAGAACAGCATCGTCCCGGCGACTCCCAGTGCTCCGTACAGGGCGGAGGAACTCGCGAGCTTCGCCGCGAGGAAGTACACCGTGAAGATGTGGAGCGCACCGAGGCCGACGCCGAGGATGACGGCTCCCGGGATGAAGGCCGTCCACGGCGCGCCGGTGGCCGCTGGCATCCACCGGGAGACGAGGAGCCAGACGGCTCCGAAGAGGATCACGGCAGCCACCATCGCGCCGACACTCCCGGTGCTTCCCGTGTGCGCCCGCACCCACCCGGCGGCCGCTGCGATACCGGCGAACGCCACCGGCGTCGCGATGACGCAGCCGACGGCGCGCGGGACGTTGCGCAGCGGCGGCGGGGTGACCTGCCAGGCCGCGGCATGGACGAGGCGCAGAGCCCGGAGAAGACTCCAGCTGAACCAGAGGGTTAGATATAAGCCGACGGCGAGCAGCCACCAGCGGCCCGCCTCCGCCTGCTGAGCCGCTGTCGTCACGGAGTTGGCGACGGCCGTCGTCAGCCCCGTGTCCTTCATCGCCGTGTTCACGTTGTCGCCGGCGTGAGCGGCGAACCCGAGGCCGGCGCTCAGGAGGAGCGCGAGTGCCAGCGTCCAGAAGAACAGGCGGTAGGCCAGGCCGCCCCCGAGCACGCCGCCCGCGATCTGCTTGTCGCGGAACAGGAAGCGAAACCCGACCTCGACCGATGGGTGATGCGGTCGCTCGCGCTCCAGCCGGGCGAGCCCGGCCTGCCCACGAGCTGTCCAGGCCTCTGCTCGCTGCCGCAGCGACGGCCCCGGCTCCGGCGGCGGCACGTTGTCGTCAGATGGGCTCGCCGGGTCCGGCATCCTGCACGCTCTCCTTGCTTCGCCGGGGAACGTTACTACGCCCCGGCGAGGCGCTCCCGACACAGGAAGGGCCGCCCATGTGCCGCTGGATGGCGTACCTCGGAGGACCGATCAACGTCGCAGCGATCCTGTATCGCGAGCACAGCAACAGCCTCGTCCACCAGAGCCTCGAG
The DNA here is from genome assembly GCA_963779685.1 of uncultured Actinomycetes bacterium. Classification (GTDB taxonomy): domain Bacteria; phylum Actinomycetota; class Thermoleophilia; order Gaiellales; family F1-60-MAGs149; genus CAVZZG01. Next base: position 1,355,045 of record CAVZZG010000001.1, on the reverse strand, counting down.
GCGAGCCAGGGCGCCGAACCGGTGAACGGTGACGGCTTCGGCGTCGGCTGGTTCATCGAGGGCGACCGGCAACCCGGACGCTACCGGTCGACAGAGCCGGCCTGGAATGACGAGAACCTCCGCGACATCACCCGCACGCTGGAATCGCCGGCCTTCATCGCGCACGTGCGCGCCGCCATCGGCTCGCCGGTGCAGCAGTCGAACTGCCATCCTTTCCGGCACGAGAACACGCTGTTCGTCCACAACGGCTTCATCCGCGACTTCTCCCGCATCAAGCGCGACGTCGTGCTCGCGATCGACCCCGCGCTCTACCCGAAGATCGTGGGCAGCACCGACTCCGAGCACCTCTTCCACCTCGCGCTCACGTTCGGGTTGCTCGACGATCCCCACGCGGCGCTCGAGCGCATGGTGTGGTTCGTCGAACGGACGGCGAGCGCGGCGGGCATCGAAGATCCGGTGCAGATGACGATCGGCGTCCTCGACGAGCACTCCCTCGTCGGCGTGCGGTACGCAACGGCATCGCTCCCGCGGACGCTGTACCACAGCAACGACGTGGAGACGCTGCGGCGCATCCACCCGGACTTCGCTGACCTGCAGCTACTCCCCGGCGACGCCCACGTGGTGATGAGCGAGCCCCTCGGCACGCTCGCCGGCGCGTGGAGCGAGGTGCCCGTCTCGACCGCGGTCCACCTGAAGCGCGGCGATCTCCAGATCCGCCCGTTCGTACCACAGGCGCCCTGACGCACCCGGTCAGCGCGTGACCGTCTCCGCGAGCTCCACCACCGTGGGACCGTCGCGGTCGGCGAACCGGTCGAGGACCCCCGACGCCAGCAGTCGCTCCCTCGCGGCCTGCGCGTCGTCCAGCGACGCGAACTCGATCTGGATGAACACCTCGTCCGAGCGCTCGGCGCCGCGGAAGATCCGGTAGCCGAGCGCCGACTCCCGCGCCCGTGGCGCGTCCTGATCGAACATGGTCTTCCAGACGTCGAAGTCGCCGACACCCAGCCGCGTCATGATGAACGTCATCGTCGTCCTCCATTTCACTACTCTTATCGAGTAGTCAATTCATCGATAGGCTATCGAAATGCCCGACGATGTCAAGCGCTCCGCGGTCCTACAACTCGCCGCGACGGCGGGATCAGGCGGCCGCGACCCGTCTCGAGATCCTTGCCGCCGCCGAGCGGCTGTTCGAACGGGATGGCTACGGATCGACATCCGTGGCCGCAATAGCGCGCGAAGCCGGCGTGGCGCTGAAGACGGTCTACCTGGCGTTCGCCACCAAGGCCGGCCTCCTGCTCGCACTCTGGCACCTGCGGCTCCGCGGCGACGAGCAACCCGTGCCCGTGGACGAGCGGTCGTGGTTCCGGGAGGTCATCGAGGAGCCGGATCCGGCCCGCATGCTGCGCCTGAATGCGCGCAACTCCCGGGTCGTCAAGGAGCGCGCCGGGACACTGCTGCGCGTCCTCGCGCAGGCCGCGCCCGGCGAGCCCGAGATCGATGCGCTCTGGGGTCGTATCCAGCGGGAGTTCTACGACAACCAGCGCGCGGTCGTGGCGGTCCTCGCCGAGCGGGACGCGCTCCGGCCAGACCTCGACGTGGTCCGCGCCACCGACATCGTCTGGGCGCTCAACCACCCGGACCTGTACCGGCTCCTGGTCGGCGAGCGCGGCTGGGACGTCGACCAGTACGAGGCGTGGCTCGGCGATGCGCTCTGCTCACAGCTCCTGCCCGGCGCCGCTACGGCATCGCCCTGAGCCACGTCAGCACGGCGTGGACCCGGCGGTTCTCGGCCGAATCGGTCGGCAGGTCGAGCTTGCGGAAGATCGACCGGTTGTGGGTGTCGACGGTGTTCGGCTCGATGAACAGGTGGCGGGCGATGCCGAGATCGGTGAGGCCCTGGGCCATCAGCTCGAGCACCTCGCGCTCGCGCGGTGTGAGCTCGGCGAGCGGTTCGGCCAGTCGTTGCTGAGCCAGCAGCAGGCGGACGAGCGCCGGGTCGACGACGGTGCCCCCGGCAGCGACCTCGCGCAGGGCGGCCACGAACTCGGCGGCGTTCCCCACCCGCTCCTTCAGCAGGTAGCCGGCCCGCTGCTCGCCGCGCTCGAGCAACTCCATGGCGTAGCCGATCTGCTCGTACTGGGAGAGCACGAGGATGGCGACCGCGGGATGGTGCTCGCGGATCCAGTGGGCGGCGCGGAGGCCTTCGTCGGTATGGGTCGGCGGCATCCTGATGTCCAGCACGACGGCATCGGGCAGGTCGTGGGGGAGCCAGCGCAGCAGCTCGTCAGCCGTCGCAGACTGCCTGACGATCTCGAACCCCTCGCGCTCGAGCAGCGTCGCGATCGCCTGACGAATCAGCACCGCGTCATCGGCGAGCATCACGCGCACGGGATCAGCGCCTCCACGCGCGTGCCTCCACCGGCCGGGCTGTCGACGACCACCGAACCGCCCAGCGCATCGACGCGGTCGCGGAGCCCGGTGAGTCCACCGCCGGTGGTGTCCGCCGCACCGCCGACGCCGTCGTCGGAGACGACGACCCGCAACGTGTCGCCCTCGATGACGGCGTCGATGGTTGCCGCCGATGCCGCGGCATGCTTCTGAACGTTCGTCAACGCCTCGGCGCAGACGTAGTAGGCCGCCGTCTCCACCCGCGGGGGCAGCCGCGACGCCGGCAGCCGGCCGACCGTGACCGGGATGGACGCCCGCATCGCAAGCCACTCCAGGGCGCCGCGCAGGCCCTGGTCGGTGAGGATCGACGGATGCAGCCCCCGTGCGACCGAGCGCAGCGAGGCGAGCAGCTGGTCGAGGTCGTCCCGGACGACGTCGAGCGATCGATCGGCCGCGGCCGCATCGGCCGCGACGACGCGCCGGACCTCGTCGAGGTCGATCAGCGCCTTCACCGCGTACTGCTGGGTGCCGTCGTGGAGGTCGCGCTCCAGCCGCCGGCGCGCCTCGTCGGCGGCTTCCACGATCCGCACGCGCGAGTCGCGGACCCGCGCCAGCTGGACGCGTAACTCGGCCTGCAGGCGCGAGTTCTCGAGCGCAAGCCGGGCCGCGGCGGCGACGCTCTCGAGGAGCCGAGGATTGAGCTCGAGCGTCCGATCGCAGATCAGCGCCGCGATCCGCGTGCCGTTGTGGTGCAGCTCGGTGACGACGCGATCGGGATCGCCGTCCGGCAGCGTCACGGGCTCGCCGTTGGCGTCGGCGTAGCCGTCGATCTCGGGGATGTAGAACGCGAGCCGGCAGCTGGGATCGCGAAGGGCACGGGCGATGGCGGCCTCGATGCGATCCGGCGAAGGGTCGCGGCCAAGCTCGACGACCAGCGAGGCCACGCCGGCGCGGGCGAGCCTCGCGCGCAGCAGCCCGATCAGCACGGCGGCCGGGATGAGCGCCACCGAGAACAGGAAGACCCGCGATGCCGTGTGCCCGCTCTCGCTGCGCCCGACCCACAGAGCGCTCGTCACCAGCGCCACGGCCGTCACGATGCCGATGGCGATCAGCACCGGGCCGAGCGCGCGCCGTGTCGCCGCCGATGCCGTGCGCCAGCGGCTGGCGAGCAGCCAGATCATGCCGCCGGCGATCGCGATCTGGGCCACGTTGAGGCTCAGGTCGATGGCGTGGTGCGCACCCGGTGCCTCGCGTACCAGCAGCAGGTTCGGCCCGCAATCCACGCAACCGTGGGCGCGAGGGTCGCGGAACAGGAGTTGTGCCGGCTGGAGCAGCACCTTGGCGGTGTAGGCGGCCACCACCACGGCCACGGCCAGCCGCCCGGCCGTCGTGCCGCCCGGGAACCCGACCATGGCTTGCACGCCCAGCGCGAGGTACAGGCCGAGCAGCACGTGCCCCGCGGTCCACGCCGTGCCACCGCCGATCCGGGGCACGTCGGCGAGCCACCACGCCAGGCCCGTCGCGACCAGCAGCAGCCCGGTGCGATTGCCGGGCAGGCGCCACCAGCCGACGAGCCCGGCCGCGATCGCGAGCACGCCGACCAGCACGTCGTTGACCGCGCCTGCCGGGTCGCGGGCCAGGCTGCCATCGGAGTGCCGCACGAGCACGACGCCGGCGCTTGCGAGAAGGCCCAGGGCGCCGACCGCCACCAGGAGCCCGCGCGGCTCACCCGTGCCGGGCCTGGCCGGCATGGCGATGGCGCTGCGCGGTCTCCGGACGAGGGCCTCGCCCGCGAGAGCTGCCTCGGGCATGTGCCGATCATCGCACACGGCGCTCCCACCGAGATCGGGATTTCTCCGTAGGCCTGGCCACGGAAATCCCTCATTCGGTGGACACGCGCCCGGCGTACATTGGACCCGTGATGCCGGCCCGTTACAGCTTCGGGATTCCCGCGATCGACCTGCACGAACCACCGACGCGCGGGGCCGCCGCACGGACGACCATTGTTGACATCAGCACGACGATGAGGAGCCTGCCATGACCGGGTTCGCATTCATCCTGGCGTGTGGTGCCCTGCTGCTGGCGTGGATCGCCAAGGCGCAGGTCAACGAGCTGCGGCGGAACGAGAAGCTGATCATGAAGCGGCTCGAGTACCTGCGCGTCCGCCTGCCCGCAGAACCTCCCGAGACACCCGTGGCCGCGGCTGCCGCTGCCGCTGCCGCCGCGCCGGCGATGCCCCAGCCGGCTCCGACCGTGCCGCCACCCGTGGCAGCCACGCCGCCGCCTGCGCCGGTGATGGCGCCACCCGCGCCGATGCGGCGGCCTGTGACGCCGGCTCCCGTGCCACTGCGGTCGATCCTCGAGCCCGGACTCGCAGCGACCCCGCCGCGGCCCGAACCGAAGCCCGAGCCGAAGCCCGAACCACGGCGCGAGCCCGTCCCCGTGCCGGCGATGGCCGCCACAGCGGCAGCCCCGCCGGTGCCGCCCAAGGCTCCGCCGCCACCGCCCCCGAGCCGTCCGAAGGAGCCGCGCAGGAAGCGAGACTGGGAGCGCTGGATCGGCACCCACCTGCTCGCAACGGCCGGAGCGGTCTTCGTGCTGCTCGGCACGTCGTTCTTCGTCGCCTACGGCATCAGCCGCGGCTGGCTGACACCGGAGATCCAGGTCGCGCTGGCCGAGATCGGCGCCGTGCTGCTGGGCGCCGCCGCCCTGCGCATCTGGCACGCCGACGACCGGGCGAAGAACATCCTCGGTCAGTCGCTGGCCGGCGCCGCCGGTGGCGTCGCCACGCTGGGCTTCGTCGCCGCTGCACGCATCTACGACGAGCCGGTTCTGACGCCGACCGAGGCCCTGCTCGGCACGGGCCTCGCCGGCCTCTTCATGATCGGCTGCGCGGTCCGCTGGCGGGCTCAGATCACGGCCGCGCTCGGCATCACCACCGCGCTGGCAGCGCCGATCCTCGTCAAGGCCCCGGCGAACGCGACCACGGCGACCTTCGTCGTGGTCGCGCTGGTCGTCGCCGGAACGGTCGTCGTCCTCCGCGGCTGGCCGTGGCTGGCGCAGATCGGGCTGTGGGTGACCGTGCCGCAGTTGTACGCCTGGCTCGATCAGTACAGCTTCGACTTCAGGCAGGGGTTGGCGCCGGACGGCGACGCCTGGCGGGTTGCGCTGGCCGTCGGCGGCTGGTGGGCGCTCGTCGTCGCCCCGTCCCTCATCCTCGAGGCGCGCGGTGGCCGGCGGCTGCCACCGGTGACGCTCCTGTTCGGTGCGTCAGGTGCCGCCACCCTGCTCGGCTTCCACGTGGTCGCCGCGACCACCGACCACTACAGCTTCGCCGCCCGGCTGATGGGCGCCGTGCTGATCGTGCTGCATCTCTGCGCGGCGGGACTCGTCTGGCGACGGGCGCGGCTGGCCGCCCTCCTGCTCATCTCGCTGGCGGGCGCGATCATCGCGCTCGAGGCCATGACGGTCTTCGGACCGGCCGGGCAGACGGCGTTCTGGGCCATCGAGTGGGTGGCGCTGTACGCCATCGCCCGTCACGAGCGCGACGTGCAGACGCTGATCGCCTCCGCGGGCGCGGCCATTCTCACCATCGGGCGGGCGCTGTGGGTGGCGCCGCCGAGCGTCCTTGCGTACGGCGGCCGGCTCACGGAGGAGGTCGCCCTCGTCACGATCGCGGTCATCCTCGCACTGGTCGGCTGCCTGTACATCGACCGCAAGCGCGACCCGGGTTGGTGGGCGCTGGGAGCGCTGGCCGCCGCGCTGTACGCCGCGCAGGCCATCGCCGTGACGATCGGGACACCACACGCGGGCACGGTCGACCAGGTGGCGCAGATGCTGGGAACCGGCGCCCTGATCGGCGTCGCACTCATCACCATCGCAGCCTTGCACCGGCTCTCCCCGGCGTTCCCCCGCCACGGCGCGGCCCTCGTCCTGGGCGGTCTGATCGCCGTCAAGGCCGTCTTCGTCGACATCCCGCTCGACCCCGGCTCGACCGACGTTGCATACGGCGTGCCGCTGCTCGCCGCGGGTCTGTTCCTCGTCGCGCTGCTGTCCGGCGCCGCCGCCCGGGCCGGGGCGCCCGCCGCCGGCCGTCCGGCCGGGATCAGGACCCTGCACGGCTGGCTGCTGCCGCTGGATCGGCACGGCGGGTCCGTTCCCGCCCTCCTGCTGATGGCCGTGGGCGCGCTGACCGTGGCGCCGCCGACGGTACTCGCCACGGGCTCCGACGCCTGGACGGACACGCTGATCGTGAGCGCGGCGATGCTCGCCCTGCTGGCCTCCTCCATCCTCGTCGAGCGGCCCCGGCCCACGACTGCCTGGTGGCTCGGCACGGTCGCGGCCGTCGCGTACGTCGCGCAGGCCTTCACCATCACGATCGTCGGCGATCCGGACCACGTAACGGTCGAGCAGATCGCGCAGTACGCCGCGACGGGCGTGCTGATCGCGGTGGCGCTCGCGACGGTGCTGGTCACGCGCCGGCTCTCGCCGACCCTCCCGGCGCACGGCGCCGCCTTCGTGCTCGCCGCGCTGCTCGCGGGCAAGGCGCTGATCGTCGACATCCCGCTTCAGACGACCGGCTGGGACACCACCGTCGCCGCGCCGCTGATCGCCGCCGGCCTGCTGGTGCTCGCGGTCGCGGCCGGCCGCCGTGGCACCGTCGCCGCGGAGCCCGGCAAACCCGGTGTGCTCCACGCGCTGCTGCACCACGCGTTCGCCAAGCTCGCACCGCTGACCCTGCCGGCGCCCGCTGCGGCGGTGATCGTCGTGGCGATGTTGCTGATCGCACCTCCCGTCGCGCTCGCCATCGGCACAACCCAGCTCGGCCAGGCGCTGGTCGTACTCGGCTCCACGCTTGCCGTGCTGGCCGCGGCGGTCGTGATCGACAGCCGGCCACGGCCACGCGAGTGGTGGCTGGCCGCGATCGTCCCGGTGGCGATGTACACCGCGCAGACGGTGGCCGTGACGCTGGTGACGCCCGTTGCCGGCTCCTGGCCCGCGAATCAGGTCGCGCAGTTCGCCGGTAGCGGCGCCATGCTCGGCGTCGTGCTCGTCACCGTGCTCGCGCTGCGGGTCGCGGCGCCGGCGTTCCCGCGCCACGGCGTCGCGTTCGCCCTCGGCTGCCTGATCGCGCTCAAGGTCGGACTCATCGACGCGACGTCGCTCGGACGCACGACCACCGACGCGGCGGTCGGCACGGCGCTCCTCGTCTACGGCCTGCTGATCGTCGCCGTCGCCGGCGGGCGCGGCACTGTCGACCGCCACCCGAACGGCGGCGTGTTCGGTGGCGTCGCGGCCACCGCTCGGCGGCTGTCGCCGGCCATCCCGGCGGTCATGCTGGCCGCCTTCGTGCTCGCCGTCTTCACCGGCGTGACGGCGTTCGCCGTGGGATCTGACCGGCTGACAGAGGCGCTGCCGCTGTGGCTCGGGCTCTTCTGCGGCCTCGCGATGCTGGCGGCATGGCCGGGACGGGGCGTGCGCGTTGCGATCACCGACCGGGCCGTGCTCCGGGCCGGGCGGTGTGTCGAGAGCGCCACGATGGGGCTGGTGGCCGCGACGGTACTCGGATTCCTCGTGGCCATGACCGTGGTGGCTCCGCACGCGGGGACATACCCCGTCGTCCAGCGCTGCCAGGTGGCGGGCACCATCGTGCTCGTGCTCGGCTGGATGGCCGCCACCGCGCTCGGCCGCGCCGGCGTGATCGCCCGGTTCGCCGGTCAGGAGCCGGCTGCGATCGGCTGGCTGGTCGCCACGGAGGCGATCGTCGTGGACGTCCTCGCCTTCGGCCCGCACGGCACCAGCCTTGGGCCGGTCGCCGCGGCGTTCCTCCTGGCCGGCGTCTACGGTCTCTGGCTCAGGCAGCCCACGGTGCCGGTCTTCGGCCCGGCCCAGGTACCGGCCGCTGCGGCCCTGGCACTCGGTGGAACCATCGTCGGCGGCTGGACTGCCGCTGCGTTCGGCGGCACCGACGTGACCCGGGCCGTGATCGCCCTGGTTGCCGCAGGCGTGCTCTTCCTGCTGACCGCGCGGAGGGTCTCCCACGTCGTGGTCTGGCGCGACGGCACCATCTTCGCCGGGCTCTTCAGCCTGGTCTGGGCGCTGTCGATCGCCGTCGTCACCGCCCTGTCGAATACCCCCGGCGGCGATGTGGCCGAGACCAGCGCCCAGCTCGGCCTGTCGCTGGCCTGGGCCACCGCCGGCATCGTGCTGATCGGGATCGGCTTCACCGGGCGAGGCGAGGTCGCCAGCGTCGTGCGGAAGTCCGGCATCCCGCTGCTCGGCCTCGCCGCGGCGAAGATCCTCATCTGGGACACGAGGAACTTCTCGACGATTCAGCGGGCGATGCTCTTCGTCGGGTTCGGCGTCCTCCTCTTCATCGGCGCCTACTTCTACACCCGCCTGCTGAAGAACATCCAGCCTGCCGGCGACGAGCTGGCCGACGAGGGACCGGACCGAGGGCCTGGCGTCGGGCCCCATCCGCTCCCCCACTGACGGCCCGATGTCGCAACGCCGGACCATCGATCCGGTGCTCTGGGCCTGGAGCATCTGCGCGCTGCTCGTGCTGACGACGCTCGTGACCTACGCCCGCCTACCGGCGAGTGAGGTCTACGGCGTGGGCGGTGGCGGCATCCAGCTCGCCTTCAGCCGTACCGTCGTGCTGCTCGGCTACCCGGTCGCGCTGGTGGCACCGGCGCTGGCGGCGTTTGCGTGGTCACGGGCGCGGTCGCGGCGTGGCGCCATCGCCCTGATCGCCGGCACCGCGCTGTGTGCGACCGCACTGCTGCCCGGCGTCATCGACCCAAACCACCTCAACGCCCGGCCGGTGAACGGCCTGGCGGCCGTCGGCGTCGCGGCCTGCCTGGGCCTCACCATCGCCGCCCGCCGGGCCGCGACCACGTGGTGGCGGCTCGATGTCCCGGTCGTCCCGGTGGTGATCGGCGTGGTCGTGCTGGTGTTCGTCTCGATGCCGTGGATCGGTGCCCAGCTCGGGTTCTACGTCGGTGACGTTCCGGGTCTGCGGGAGATCTACATGTCGAAGCGGGTCATGCCCGAGCCTGGACATCCGACGATCCGCGCCGTGCACCTGGGCAACCACGAAGGCCTCGACGGCGTCGTGCTGGCGCTGATCGCGCTGCTCTTGCTGCCGGGCATCCGCCCGGTCGCGCCACGCGGGCTCCGGACGGCGCTCGCGGCCTACCTCTCGCTCGCCCTGTGGTACGGCGCTGCCGTCTTCGCCAACGATGGCTGGGGCGAGCAGGTGGTCAAGCGCGGCTGGTCGGCGACCGCGATTCCGAGCGCGCTCGAGCCGAAGGCGAACATCACGTGGCTGGTCGTGATCATCGCCGCCGCCGCGACGTTCGTCGCCCTCCGCCGCTCCTTCGAGCGGAGCGACGGCAACCCGGCCTGACGCCCACGCCGGCAAGACCACCCATCCGTGGGATGAGCGGAATCTGCGCAATCTTCATCCTTCCGATACCAGACCCTTCCTCCCCGGAGGTGCTCCGTGCGTCGGACACTCATCGTTCTCGGCTCGCTGCTCGCCAGCGTCGCCGTCGCCGCCCCAGCGGCCCAAGCCTCAGGCCCGATCCCCTGCGGCGATCGCGTCTCGTCGCAGGCGTTCACGCAGTGGGGCGACCCGAACGACTACTTCCTCGCCCCCGGGGGAGCGTTCGAGACCGGTCTCGGCGGCTGGTACGGCTATGGCGCCACGATCGCACCGGAGAACGAGCCCTGGTCGGTGTTCGGCACGGGCGCCTCGTCGCTCATGACGACGACCGCGAAGGCGGTGCGCTCGCCCGCGTTCTGCATCGCCGCCGGCGAGGAGTCGGTGCGCCTGTTCGTGAAGCGGCCCGGGGTCGCGGGCGCCGCGCTCGACATCCGGATCAACGCTTCGCAGCCGGGCGTGTTCGGCTTCGGCAGCACGCAGTACACCGTCGAGGGCGACGAGCCCGGATGGACGGTGACGGATCCGATCCCCGTGCCCGCGATGTTCGGAACGGCCGGCACCGAGACCCTGACGATCGCCGCAGATCCGGACGGAGCGACCGCGTCGTGGCTGATCGACGACGTCGCCGTCGACCCCTACCGACCCTGCTGCTGAGAGCCGGAGCAGGGCATCGCCACCTCGCTTGATACGGGCGCTGCGGCCGACGCACGGCTGCTTCTGGGCGCCCACGGGACGCGATCCCACGCGGACACGGCCGCACGAGCGCGATCGCGCGAGCGGCTGACCGTCGCGGCGATGGCCTTCGCCTTCCTCATCGTGGCGATCGCGATGGCCCTCGGCAGTGGTTCGCCGCGTCACGTCTCGCTCGCGATGCTGGCGCTGTACGTCGGCGTGTACGCGCTCGCGTCCCTGGTGGAGTTCGAGATCGGGGTCGGCTCGGCCGTGCCCACCCAGCTCGTGTTCGTCCCGATGCTGTTCGTGCTGCCGACAGGCTGGGTGCCCCTGGCCGCGGCGGCCGGATTCGTGCTCGGCGACCTCGCGCGGTACGCCGTCCGGCCCGCCGGGTCGGCGCGGCCGCTGAACATGGTGGCCTCCTCCTGGTACGCCGTCGGGCCTGCGCTCGTGCTCATGGCCGCCGGCGAGGGTCCGCCGGACTGGTCGCGGTGGCCCATCTACGCGGCCGCCTTCGTTGCGCAGTTCGGCTTCGACGCCGTCAGCACCGCGCTCACGGATACGCTCGGACGCGGTGTGCGTCCGCTGCTCTCGCTCGGCGTGATCGCCTCCGTGTACGCCGTCGACGCGGCCTGCTCGCCGGCCGGGCTGGCGTTCGCCTTCCCCGCCGCGCAGGCTCCGATCGCGATCCTGATCGCAGCTCCGCTGCTCGCGCTCGCTGCCCTCTTCGCCCGTGACCGCGCGGCCCGGATCGAGAGCCTGCTCGAGCTCAGCGAGACCTACCGCGGCACCGCCGCCATGCTCGGCGACGTGATCGAGGCGGACGATGCCTACACCGCCGATCACAGCCGCTGCGTGCTGAACCTGAGCCTGGCGGTCGCCGACGCCCTCGAGCTCGACGCCGGCGTGCGGCGCGAGGTCGAGTTCACGGCCCTGCTCCACGACATCGGCAAGCTCCGCATCCCCAAGGACCTGATCACCAAGCCGGGGCCGCTGACGGCCTCCGAGCGCGCGTTGATGGAGACCCACACGATCGAGGGCTACTCGCTGCTGGCCCGCGCGGGCGGATTCATGGCCCGCATCGGCTCGCTCGTTCGATCGTGCCACGAGCGCTACGACGGCACCGGCTACCCCGACCGCTTGCAGGCCGCCGAGATCCCGCTCCCGGCCCGCATCGTGTCCTGCTGCGATGCCTACGACGCGATGACGAGCGACCGGCCGTACCGTCGCGCGCTGCCTCGTGAGACCGCGCTCGACGAGCTACGGGCCGGGTCGGGCCGTCACTTCGATCCGATCATCACCGATGCCCTGATCCGGATCATCCTGGGGCACGAGCTGTTCGCGGTCGAGGCCGAGGCCGACGCCCCCCGCGCGCCCGTCGCGACGCGCGCCGTCGTGACCGCCGGCGCCCGGGCGACGGCCGCCGTGGACGCCGACGCCGCGCACGACGCCCTCGATCACCGCGACATGCTCGAGCGGTTGCGGGCGCGGGCGCGGGTCGCTCCAGCGCTGAGCGCGTACCTGGGCGGCGGCCTGTTCGCGCTCATCGCCGTGTCGCTGCCGCTGCTCGCGGACAGCCCGGCGCTGACGCTCCGCACCGTTGCGCTCCTGGCCGCCCTGACCGCGGCCTACGCAGTCGCCTACGGCATCCAGTTCGATGTCGGGCCCGGGTCGGCCGTGCCGACGCAGCTCGTGTTCGTGCCGATGCTGGTGATGCTGCCGCCGACGCTGATCCCGCTCGCGGCCGGCATCGGCATCCTCCTGCGGGCCGGCTGGGATCGCAACGCGTGCACGTGCCCGGCGGTGCAGCGCCCGTTCGTGCTGTTCCTCAGCGCGTGGTACACGCTGGGCCCGGTGTGCGTGCTGCTCGCGTTCGGTGGCGAGCAGCTCGGCTGGTCGATCCTGCTCCTGGCACTCGCCACGCAGATCGTGATCGACGCCTCGGTGAACATGCTCCGAGTGCACGTCGCGCTGGGCTTCCCGGCCCGGCCGCTGGCATTCAGCCTCGCATGGACGTACCTGGCGGACATCGCGCTCACGCCCGTCGCGTTCACCGCCGCCGCGCCGGACAGCGTCGGCCGCGCCGCGGCGGCGATGTCCGTGCTGACGCTGATCGGGTTCCTCGCACTGCTGGCCGGAGACCGCAAGCGTCACCTCGAGCAGACGTCTTCGCTCACCGACGCCTATCGGGACGCGGCCGCACGGGCCCGCCGCGATCCCCTCACCGGCCTCGGCAACCGCCTGAGCTGGGAAGAGGGCCTGCGCGGCATCGGCGAGGGCCGCCGCGCGGCCGTGATCCTGCTCGACGTGAACGGGCTCAAGGCCGCCAATGACTCCCGCGGCCACGCCTTCGGCGACACCATCCTGACGGAGGTCGCGGCCATCCTGCGCAAGTCGGCGCCACAGGCCACGGCCATAGCGCGGCTCGGCGGCGACGAGTTCGGCATCCTCCTCACCGACGATCACGCCGAGGGCCACCGGCACACGGCGCGCTACCTGCGCAGCCTCTTCGCGATGCACCCCGGCGTCGACGGTCACCAGCTCAGCGCCGCCATCGGCTCGCAGGCCACGCCGCCGCTGCCCGACCTCGAGACGGTGCTGGCGCGGGCCGATGTGGCGGTCTACGCCGACAAGGCTGCCGGTGCTCGCGACCTCGCCGCACCGGCGCACGCCGTCTGACGTCAACTACCCTACGCGGATGCCCGCGCAGCTCGTGTCCGTGGACGAGGCGATCGGCCGGATCCGGTCGGGGGACACCGTCCTCTGCAGCGGTTTCGGGCTCGTCGGAGCGGCCATGACGCTCCTCGACGCCCTCGCCGAGCGATCGACGGCGCGTGATCTGACCGTGGTGTCGAACAACATCGGCGAGCCCGGGCGCGGCCTCGGCGTCCTGCTGCGCCAGGGCCGCATCCGTCGCGGCATCTCGTCCTACTTCACGTCGAACCCCGAGGCCGTCGCCGCCGTGAACAGCGGCGCGATCGAGGCCACCCTGCTCCCGCAGGGCACGTTCGCGGAGGCGATCCGGGCCGGCGGCGCCGGGCTGGGAGGGTTCTACACGCCGGTGGGCGCCGGCACCCTGCTGGCCGAGGGCAAGGAGCACCGTGAGATCGACGGGGTGCTGCACGTGCTCGAACAGCCCCTCCGCGGCGACGTCGCCCTCGTCTATGCCGCGAAGGCCGACGCGCTCGGCAACCTCTGGTACCGGCGTACGGCGCGGAACTTCAACCCCGCCATGGCAACAGCCGCGACGCTGACCATCGCCGAGGTCGGCGAGATCGTGCCGGTCGGCTCACTCGAAGGCGAGTCGATCCACACGCCGCACCTCTACGTCGACCTGATGGTCCTGAGCGCCCGATGACCGCCGACGACGTCAGGACGCGCATCGCCGCGCGCGCCGCGCAGGAACTCCGCGCCGGCGAGATCGTGAACCTGGGCATCGGCCTTCCCACCATGCTGCCCGACTTCCTCGGGCCCGACACGGAGGTGTTCCTGCACTCCGAGAACGGCATTCTCGGGGTCGGGCCGCGTCCGGCACAGGACAACGTCGACCCCGACCTCATCGACGCCAACAAACGCCCGGTGACCGCGCTCGCCGGCGCCGCGTACTTCGACAGCGCCTCGTCGTTCGCCATGATCCGGGGTGGACACGTCGACGTCGCGGTGCTGGGTGCGTTGCAGGTGTCCGAGACGGGCGACATCGCCAACTGGGCCGTCCCGGGCAAGGACGTCCTCGGCGTCGGCGGGGCGATGGACCTCGTCGTGGGCGCCCGGCGGGTCATCATCACCATGACGGCCACGACCTCAGCGGGCGAGCCCAAGGTGGTCGATCAGTGCAGCTATCCGCTGACCGCGCGCGGTGGTGCCGACATCGTCGTCACGGAGCAGGCCGTGTTCCGTCTGCTGGACGGCCGGCTCACCCTCACGGAGTTGCACGGCGGCGCGAGCCTCGAGGACGTCCAGGCCGTGACCACGGCCAACTTCGCCATCCGTCTCTAGGGCGGGTTCCTACGACATGTCCCACGGGCGGAAGCCATCGTCGCTCGAGACGTCCTCGAGCGACGACCCGCACCCGCGGCACACGTGGGTCGTCCGGTGGTCGCGCTCGCGTACCGCGAAGGCCCGCTCGCCGCACACGACGCATGCTGCGCCAACGCCGTCGGAGAGCGCCTCCAGCGACGAGGCGAGCACCTCGTCCAGCGTCAGTGCATAGGCGGTCGCCACGGCAGCCATGCCTACATCCGGCGGAAGACGCCGACCACCTTCCCGAGCACCTCGACCCGATCCGGGAAGAACGGCTCGAGGGCGTCGTTCTCGGGGGACAGGCGGACCCGCCCGGCCACCCGGTGCAGGCGCTTCACCGTCGCCTCGTCGCCGTCGACGAGGGCGGCCACCACGTCGCCATCCTCGCAATCCTGCTGATGCCGGATGACGACGAAGTCGCCGTCGAAGATGCCGATCCCGGTCATCGAGTCGCCCCGCACGCGCAGCAGGAAGCACTCGCCGGCGGCCGTCAGCATCTCGGGCACGGCGAGCTCTTCCTCGACGTTCTGCTCGGCCAGGATCGGCGCGCCCGCCGCGATCGCGCCGACGAGCGGCAGCACCCGGATCCCGCGCGACGGCGTCGGCACCCCGCGGCCGAGGTCGAGCGCCCGCGGCTTGGTCGGGTCGCGCTTCAGCGCGCCCGCGCCTCGAGCGCCTGGAGGTGCGCGTGCACGGTCGACGAGGACGTGAGGCCGACCGCGTCCCCGATCTCGCGCACGGTCGGCGGGTAGCCGCGCTGAGCGATGTGGTCCTGCACGACCTTCAGGATCTCCTGCTGTCGCTTGGTCAGTTGCACGATGGGGGCTCCGTGTCTCGATGGCGAACAGGTGTTCGTATCGGTAGTGTAGGCAGACGCCCGGACGGAATGCAAGCTCCAGCCGCCGCGGCGTGATCCGCTAGAATCGTGCCTCCCACGCGCTGGTGGCGGAATTGGTAGACGCGCAAGGTTGAGGGCCTTGTGTCCGCAAGGACGTGGAGGTTCAAGTCCTCTCCAGCGCATGACCGGAAACCCCTGCAGATGTGGGGGTTTCCGTCGTTCTGGCGAGACCGGTGCGACGATGAAGCATTTGAGCTCTACGCGGCGGCGAAGATGAAGGGTGATACCCGCTTGGATCAACATCAGCGGACTCATGTTGGAGGGCACCGGTCACTTCCACATCGAGCAGGTCACGGGTGAGGACGAGACCGTCGAGGTGGTCGTCGTGACCCCGGCCGACGCGCTGCTCGACTGGCCATGAACCGGCCGCTGCTCGCGACCACGCTCGTCGTCGCGATCGCCACGGGCGTAATCGGCGCCGCCGCGATCGAGTCCTCCGGTGGCGGCGGGGGAGCGGCGACCACGCCGCAGTCGTCGTCCGCGGCGACGGCGACCAGTCGCGACGCGCCGTCGTACCTCGACCAGTTGGCCGGCCTCCCGGTGCTGCCGGCGGGCGCGCTCGCCGGACGGGTGCTCGTCGCGACGCCCGACTGCACGATCGCCTGGCTCGACCTCGCGACGCAGCAGAGGACCGCTGCCCGCGAGGAAACCCGCCAGTGCCTGCGCGGGCAGTACACGGTCGACTCCGACTCCTCGTCGAACCTCGCGGTCGTCCGTGCGCCGGACGGTAGTGTGGCCGCCGAGGTCCCGATCCCAGACGGCTGGGCGGTCGGCGACCAGGTGGAGGACGGTTTCGCCCTATGCGGCCCGGCTGGCCGCGGCGTCTTCATCCGGTACCGCGGCGGCCGTCGGCGCCTTCCGGGCTGTCCCGCCGTCGTGATCGACGGACGGCTGCTCTTCCTGCGTGGTGACGCCCGCACGCTCGTCGACGAGCGTGGCAGGAAGGTACTCCGGCTCCGAAGCCCCCTGGAAGAACGCCAGAGCCCGCGGCAGCTCTCCTCGGGACCGCTCCTCGTTGAAATCCGCAGCGGCGGCCCGACCGACCTCTACGTGGGCGGCCGTTATCGCGGGAGCGTTCCAGTCACCGAGGCCGGCGACGAATGCACGGTCAGCGGCGTCAGCCGCGATGCCCACACCGTGCTCGCGCAGTGCGCGCCGGAGGGGACGCTCGCGGTGTTCCGGGATGGCGAGGCGTACCGCGTCAACCCGCTGCTCGCGACCCAGGACGTTGTGATATCGCCGAACGGGCGGTGGCTGCTCGTCCACATCCCCTCACTCGGCGGTGCCGTCGCCGTCGACGCCGTCACGCTGACGCCGCGATACCGCCTGCCTGTGAACGAGGCGGCTGCTCTGCTCGACTGGCAATGAACCGGTGCCCGCTCGCGACCGCGCTCCTCCGTCTCGGCTCGTGCCGCGGATGGTTGCCCCGCCGGCGACAGAGTCGTGCGCCTAGAGACACGACCTGGCCGACGAGGCGGTTCGCCTGTGTCCGATCCGCGACTGAGACCCGCCGAAGAGGCAGGGCCGCGATCGTCTACATAGAGCGGCGTCAGACGGCCTCGACGTCGCTCCAGCGGACGATCAGGGCGTACAGCACGATGGCGTTCAGGGCCACCACCGTCATGCCCCAGAGCGGGTACTGGGTGTTGCCGAGGAAGCCGAGTTCGGCGAAGAAGTTCAGTGACACCACCACGATCGCGAACCAGCGCGCCCACGTCTGACCGGCTATCAACCCCACTCCGGCCAAGCCCAGCAGCGCGCCCCAGATGAGCATCACCCAGCCCCACCGTGTCAGGTCGATGGCAAGGAAGCCCCCTTGCCCGATGATGAAGTAGTTGTCCCGGATCAGGGCGATCAAGCCCTGGACGGCGTCCATGAAGCCGACGATCAGCATCATGATCGCCGCAAACGCGATCCAGCCTGCCATCGAGTGCCTGCTGTTCATCACGACCTCCCGGTCTGCACGGCGCACGAAGGCGCCTCGCCTTCCAGTCGCGTAATTCTACTCTGACGCCACCCCGGCAGCCTCCGCGGCTTGGTCACACGCTGCTGACATCTACCGCCGTGTGCGCCGCCGGCGCCCCTCGACCATGATTCGGTGTCACAAGCCCGGCGGCAGAGCGAGGACTCAAACCCAATGGTGGACGTCAGCAACATCATCGTCCGTCGCTCCGGTGCGACGGGCTTGAAGCCATGCTGATCTACTCGATGAGCGTCTCGGTGGATGGCTTCATCGCCGACCGCGAGGGCGCGTTCGGGTGGACGATCCCCAACGAGGAGCAGTTTCGCTTCCACATCGCGCAGACGCGCGAGCTCGGCGGCTTTCTGTGCGGCCGCAAGCTGTACGAGACGATGCTGCCGTGGGAGACGGATCCGTCGATGCGCAACGACGAACTCGGTGCCACGTTCGCCGACGTCTGGTGCGCCATCCCGAAGGTCGTCTTCAGCCGCACGCTCGACAGAGTCCAGGGCAACGCCCGGCTCGCCGAGACGTCGGTGGCCGAGGAGGCCGCTGCGGCCCTCGCCGCGACCGGCAAGGACGTCGCGATCGGCGGCGCCGGCCTGGCCGCGGCGGTGATCGGGCTCGGCCTCGTCGACGAGCTGCGCATGTTCCGCAATCCGGTCGTCGTCGGTGGCGGCACGCCGTTCCTGCCGCCGGTCACCGAATACGTCCCGCTAGACCTGATCGAGACCAGGACGTTCGGCTCGAGGGTCATCTACGAGCGCTACGGGCGCGCCCGCGATCAGGCGGGCTAAAGAGCTGCGGATCGGCATCACCAAGTGCGGGTTCCGGCGTTGCGGCCGGCGGTCTGGCGCCCGAACAGGGGATGGCACAGACACGCAAACCGGTGTTCCATGTTGCTATGTGCCGCGTCGGCTGGGCGATTGCGGGAGCCTTCTTGATCGTGGGCGTCCTGCCGGCTGGTGCCGTTGCGAGCACCTGCGCGCCAGGTTCACAAGCGCGCACCCAGCTGATCGTGCGGTTCGCCGGCCATGCGACTGCGGCCCAACGCAGCCGCCTCCTGGGGCGCGCCGGTGGGCGGGTGCTCGCCCGCATCGGCCGCACGCGGATGCAGGTCGTCCGGGTCGCCAGCGCAACGACGGCGGCCCGCCGCCTGCGGCGGTCGCGGGCCGTCGTGTGGGTCGAGCCGAACCGGCGCGTGTGCGCCGCCATGACGCCGAACGACCCGTTCTACAGCTTCTTCCAGTGGGACATGCCGGCGATCGGCATGCCCGCTGCCTGGGACGTCACGCGCGGTGCGGCCACCGCGCCGGTCGCGATCGTCGACACCGGGGTCGACATGTCCCACCCCGACCTGGCATCGTCGATCTGGACGAATCCGGGTGAGACGGGCACCGACGCCACCGGCGCCGACCGTCGCGCCAACGGCGTCGACGACGACGGCGACGGCCTCGTCGACGACTGGCGCGGCTGGGACTTCGTCGCCGGCGACAACGACCCGTCGGACGAGCACGGCCATGGCACCCACGTCGCCGGCATCGCCGATGCGCGTGGCAACGACGCGCAGGGCATCGCGGGCGTCGCCTGGGACGCCCGGGTCATGCCGATCCGAGTCATGGACGCTTCCGGTTCGGGAACGGTCGCCGACATCGCGGCCGGCATGGCCTACGCCGTCGCACACGGCGCGCGCGTTGTGAACGCGAGCCTGGGCGGCCCCGACTTCTCGCAGGCCATCGAGGACGTCGTGGCCGCCAGCCCGCAGACGCTGTTCGTCTTCGCGGCCGGCAACGACGGCGCCGACAACGACACGACGCCGACCTACCCGTGCGTCTCGGCATCGCCCAACGTGGTCTGCGTCGCGGCCACCGACGCCGCCGACCAGCTCGCGAGCTGGTCGAATCACGGCCTCGCCACCGTTGATCTGGCCGCGCCGGGCGACGGCATCTGGTCGGACTGGCCCGGCGCCGGGTTGATGGTGCTGTCCGGGACGTCGATGGCTGCGCCGCACGTCGCCGGAGCGGCCGCACTGCTCTTCGCCGCGGCGCCGCTGCTGACCCCAGCCGGGGCGCGGGCGGCGCTGCTCGCCAGCGTCGACCAGATTCCGGGCCTGGCGGGTCAGGTCGCAAGCGGCGGCCGACTCGATGTCGCGGCTGCCCTCGCGTTCATCGGCGCCACCGCGGGCCCGCCTCCGCCGCTGGTCACGACGTCGTCCGCCGCCGCCGCCACGAGTTCGTCGGCGACGCTGCGCGGCACCGTCGACCCGGCCGGCTCCACCGCGTCCTACCACTTCGATTACGGCCCGACGATCGCCTACGGGGCGACGACGCCCGATACCACGATCGACACGGCCCAGTCCGTTGCGGCCGACATCGCGGGCCTCGTCCCGGCGACCGTCTACCACTTCCGCCTGGTCGCGACGAGCGCGGGCGGCACGACCGTCGGCCGCGACCTCTCGTTCAAGACCGCCGCCCTGCCCGTCCCGTCGGTGCTGACGCGCGCCGCCACCGGCGTCGGCCTCGCCGGAGCGACGCTGAACGGCTCGGTGAACCCGCAGGGCTACGCGACGACGTACCACTTCGAGTGGGGGCCGTCCACGGCACTCGGCCAGACCACCCCGGAGACGTCCCTGGACGCCGGCACCGCCTCCGAATACGTCGCCGCGCAGATCACGGGGCTGAGCCCGAACACGCGTTACTGGTTCCGGGTCGTCGGCACCAGCGCGAACGGCTCGAAGGCCGGCATCACCTCGAGCTTCCTGACCCTCGGCCTGCCGGTTGCGACCACCCGCGCCGCCACCGGCATCGGCGCTACCACCGCCACCGCCACCGCCACGGTGGACGCGGTCGGCTTCGCTACCACGTACCACTTCGACTACGGGCCGACGACCGCGCTGGGCTCGAGCACCGCCGAGCTGCCGGCCGGCAGCGCGGTCGGCGCGGTCACCGTCACCGCTCCCCTGTGGGGCCTCGACCCGGTCACCAGGATCTACTTCCGGGTCGTCGCCACGAACGTCTTCGGCTCCGACACCGGCGCGACCGGGGGCTTCACGACGCTCGGGGCACCCACCGTCACCTCGTCGCTGGCCACCGGCATCACCTCCACCGCGGCGAACATCCCGGGCACGATCAACGGCTTCGGCTACACCACCACCTACCACGTCGAGTACGGCACCACGCTGGCCCTGGGCCTCCAGACGCCCGACACGCCCGCCTCGTCGACCGCGGTCACGATCCCGCTCGCCGGGCTTTCGCCCGCCACCACCTACTACTACCGCATCGTCGCCACCAACGCCTACGGCACCACCGCAAGCCTGACTCGCTCGTTCAAGACGAAGGCGTAGCGGGCGTGGTCCGGCGTGGCGCGCCGGACAGTGTCCCGAGTCCGAAGTTCGTCGGCAGGTCGGCGCGAGGAGCAAGCCTGGCAAGAAGCAGGCCCGAGAGGCAGGCCGAGGGCCCGCAAGCATCGCTTGCCCAGCTCCCACCGGCTCCGCCGGTGGAGCCTGGCAAGGGCAACTTGCCAGGCGTACGAGGGGATGTGCTACCCAGCACATCCCCGATCAGGCGCCGCTCCGCAGCACCGGGAATGCCGGCGAACTTCCGACTCGGGACACTAGACTCTGAGGATGACCAACAGCAGATGGAACGCGCTGCGCGAGCTCGGGCAGAGCGTGTGGTACGACAACGTCGCCCGGCCGGCGGTCGAGACGGGGCTCCTCGAGCGGATCATCGCCGAGGACAACGTCACCGGCGGGACGTCGAACCCGTCGATCTTCGCCAACGCGGTCCTGAAGAGCGATCTGTACGACGCCGAGATCGCCGACGCACCGGCGAGCGCGACGCCGGAGCAGGTGTTCGCAGCGGCGGCCCTGACCGACATCCGACGGGCGTGCGACCTGTTCGCGCCCGTCCATCACCGCAGCGGCGGCCGGGACGGATTCGTGTCGCTCGAGGTCGAGGCCGACCTCGCCTACGATCGCCCCGGCACCGTCGCGAGAGCCCAAGAGGTCTGGGCGCAGGTCGAGCGCCCGAACCTGATGGTCAAGGTGCCGGGCACGGCGCCGGGCGTCGAGGCGTTCCGGGAGCTGACCGCAGCCGGCATCAACGTGAACGTGACGCTGCTCTTCGCCTGCGCACGCTACGGCGAGGTCGCGGAGGCCTACATCGCCGGCCTCGAAGAGCGGCACGCCGCAGGCGGCGACCTCTCCCATATCGACTCCGTGGCGAGCTTCTTCATCTCGCGGATCGACTCCAAGATCGACGCGCTGCTGCCCGAGGGATCCCCGCTCCGCGGCCGGATCGCCGTCGCCAACGCGAAGCTCGCCTACGCCGACGTGTACCAGGTGCTGTTCGCCGGTCCCCGGTGGGAACGGCTGCGAGCCGCCGGCGCGAACCCGCAGCGCCCGCTCTGGGCGTCGACGTCGACCAAGAACGCGAGCTACCGGCCGACCATCTACGTCGACGAACTGATCGGCCCGGATACGGTCAACACCGTGCCGGACGCCACCCTGGAGGCCTTCCGCACCGGCGGCACGGCCGCACGGACCATCGACCGCGACGTGGCGGCTGCACGCGCCGACATCGCCGGGCTCGCGGAGGCCGGCATCGACCTGGACGCCGTCACGACCGAGCTCGAGGTCGAGGGCGTGAAGGCCTTCGCCGACGCGTACCGGGGCATGATCGACGCGATCGCGGAGAAGCGCTCCAACATCGCCGCCTGACGAAGGTCGGATCAGAGGCCGGCGGCGAGGCCGGTCACGCTGCCGAGGATCAGCACGAACCCCGCCTTCTGGCCCCTGGTGAGGCGCTCTCGGAGCACCATCAGGCCCAGCACCGTCGACACGGCCGCTGCCTGGCTCGACAGGACGCCGGCCAGCGGGACGCTGCCCACCTGCGCCGATCCGACGTAGAAGAGGAGGCCGCCGACATCGAGGGCTCCGCCCAGCAGGGCCCAGCGCAGACCGCTCCAGGCCGGCAGACGGCCGCGCCGTGCCACCAGCACCGGTAACGTCATGAAGAGGAGGCCGAGCAGCCGGGTTCCGAGCCCCGGCACGAAGGTACCGACCTCGTCCGCGGCGGTCGCGTTGGCGAACAGGCTGAGCCCGAGGCACAGCGCCGCCAGCACCGCCGACACGAGGGCGATCGGCGGCGTGTGCTCGCTGCCGCCGCGGGTGCCCCGCGCGACGACGCCCGCGCCGACGGTCGCGGTCACCACCAGCGCCCACGTGGTCGGCGACACCGCGCCGTGGAAGATGGCCTCGAACCCGGCGATCGCCGCTCCCTGGCACGCGATCAGGGGCGAGACGACCGAGAGCGCGCCGCGGTTGTAGGCGTTGAGCATCGTCCACAGCCCGAGCAGGGCGAAGGTCGCGCCGACGCCGAGCCAGATCAGGGTCGATCGTGAGGGGATGCTGCCGGGCGCGGTCACCAGCGCCGGAACGACCACGACGGCGAAGCCGGCGATCGTCCCGAACGCGAGGCTCGTCGATGTGCCGAGCGCCCGCGTCGAGCGGTTGCCGACGAGCCCGGACACGCCCCACGAGAGGGCCGACAGGAGGCCGAGGATGACGCCTGTCACGGGCCGGCGAGGTCGCCGAGTTCGGCGATGGACACGACGACGCGGTCGGGAACCACGTCCGTCGTCGCCGGCAGGCCCCGGCGGTGCCGGTCGACCCACACCGCGTGCATGCCCATCGCCTGCGAGCCGGCGACGTCGAAGCGCAGGTTGTCCCCGACCATCCAGGTCGTGGCGGCGGTCGCGTCCAGCGCGCGCAGCGCCCGGTGGAATGCCTCTGGCTCCGGCTTGCCGACGCCGACCTCGCCCTCGATGCCGATGTAGCCGAAGAACGGCTCGAGCTCGAACCGGTCGATCTTCCAGCGCTGATGCGTGGCGGAGCCGTTCGTGACCAGCCCGAGCGAGATCCCGCGGGAGCGGAGTCCGCCGAGCGTCTCGATCGCACCCGGGAGCGGCGCGATGGCGCCGTCCCTGAGCTGGTCGTGCAGCGCCGCGACGGCCGCGGCGAGCGGCTCGTCGTCCAGGCCGAGCCGGCCGAGCGCGCCGCGAACGATGTGGCGCCGCGCGGCCGACAGGTCGAGCCGTCCGACCCGGTGCCGTTCCGGGTCGGACCAGAACCACACCCGCTCGAGTTCGATCGCGTCCACCAGCCCGGCCGGTGCGTCCACCTCCGCGCATGCGCTCACCCAGGCAGCGTGGGCCGCCCCGGAGTCGTCGAGGATGGTGTCGTCGAGGTCGAGCAGCAGGACGGGCGGAAGCACGCCCGCAGCGTACGGGAGATGCAATGCTGAGCCCGATGGCACGATGGCTCGCCGGTCAACGCGCGCGGAAGAACACGCTGTACGTGGTGCAGGTGACGGCGCTCGTCGTCGTCGGCTTCTTCTTCGTCCGCGCCGTGCTGCGGGACTGGGACACGCTGCAGGCGCAACTCGCGTCGCTGGACTGGTGGTGGGTCGGGGCGAGCCTCGTCGTCATCACCACCTACTACCTCGTGTTCATCCTCGGCTGGCGGATCATCCTGCACGAGTTCGGCCACCGCGTCACCTACCGCCAGGCCGTCGTCGCGGACGTCGTGTCGATGCTCGCCAAATACGTCCCGGGCGGCGTGTGGGCGCCGGCCGCCCGCGTCGTGATCGCCGGCCGCTACGGTCTGCCGCCCGGCCCGGTGCTGGCATCCGTCGGCTACGAGGCCGGGCTGGCCGCGATCTCGGGCGTGATCGTCTTCCTCGCGTCGCTGACGTTCCACGCGCATGTCCACCTCCCTCTGCCGCTCTGGGCGCTGCTGCTGTTCACGGCCGCGCTGATCACGGTGCTCCACCCGAGGATCTACGGCCCGATCTGCGACCGGGTCCTGCACCGGCTCGGCAATGTCCCGATCCCACGGCTGGACCTGCGGGTCGCCGTGCTGATCCTCGGCTTCTACGCCGTGACCTGGGTGATCAGCGGGCTTTCGACGGTGTGCCTGATCCGCGCCATCGAGCCGGTGTCGTTCCGCGACCAGCTGCTGTACGTCTCGGGCGTGGGTGCGATCGGCGCCATCGTCACCGTGCTCGCGTTCTTCACGCCCTCAGGGCTCGGCGCGCGCGAAGGCGTGATGTACGCGCTGCTCCTGCCGATCACGTCGCCCACCACCGCCCTGCTCGTCGTCACGCTCTCGCGCATCGTCGTGACGGCCTCCGAGCTGCTGATCCTGGCGGGTGCGTCGGGGCTGCACATCCGCCGGGCGTTCGCGGAGTCGCACGTCGAACCGGCCGACCTGACCGGCTGACGATCAGCCGGCGCCGACCCCGGCTGCGGCCAGCGATTCCAGCCGCTGGCGCAGGAGCCGCGAGACGCCGTCGCATGCACGCTGGGTAGCCGCCACCGGCTCGTGACCCTCGGTGGCCGCGGCTGCCATCAAGGCGAGGAACATGTCCCCCGCCCCAACGGTGTCTGCGAGGCCGAGCACCGGGTCGACGCCCACGGGCGTGGCCTCGCCGCCGACCAGCACGACAGCGCCGCGCTCGGCGAGGGTCACGACGACCACGGGCACGCCGGTCGCGAGGGCGGCGCGCGCGTCGATGCCGCCGATCAGCGCGTCCGCCTCCTCGAGGCCGAGCTTGAGCACGGACACGCCTCGGACGCGCTCGGGATCGAGCGGGCCGGCGAGCTCGAGCGGACCGAGCCGCGAGGGGCGCGCCGGGCCCTGGCCGTCGAGGTACACCGGCCGGTCGTCCCGGGCCAGGGCTAGGAGGGTCTCCGGCGGGAAGTCGTCGCACCACTGGGCCCCGCAGACGACCGCGCAGCAGCCGCGCAGCGCCGACGCCATCCAGCCTTCGACGTCGGCGATGGTGAACGGCTCGCCGATCGCGCTCATGGCCTCGCTGCGCCCGCCGTCGACGCGCAGCCACATCTCGGACACGATCGCCGGGCTGTCAGGCCCCTCGACGACCTCGAGCCCGTAGTCGTGCAGGGGTCGTCGAAGACCCGCCGTGCCGCCCTTGGTGAGGATCACACCGCGGCGCCCGTCGCTGGCGATGGCGTGGCCGGCGAACACGGGCGCCCCGCCCAGCCGCTCCTCGGTCTGGCCCGATGGGAGGGTGACCCGGTCGAGCACGCTCTGCCCGACCAGCGCTACGGGCGCTAGCCCGTCGTCCCCATCCGCCTTCGCTCCCACCGCTTGAACGCTACACGCGCGCCCGGCCTCGTGCGGCCGGTCCGGCGCCGAGATGGCTTCCCATGAGCCGCGGCATGAGGAGCGTTTCATGATCACGGTGTACGGTTCAGGGCGTGCTCGCGAGGTGGCGGGCATCACCAGCATGCGCCAGTTCCGACCCGATATCGCCGGGCTCCGCGCCGTCGCGGTGACGCTCGTCGTCCTCGACCACGCCGGCGTCGCGTGGCTTCCCGGCGGGTTCACGGGCGTCGACGTCTTCTACGTCATCAGCGGCTTCCTGATCACCGGCATGCTGCTGCGCGAGCTGGACGAGCACGGGCGCGTCCGCTTCGGAGCGTTCTTCGCCCGCCGGGCCCGCCGCCTGCTGCCGGCAGCGACCCTGGTGACGCTGACCACGCTCGCCTGGAGCATGCTCGTGCTCGGCCCGCTGCGCCTGCAGGAACGTCGTGAAGGACGCGCAGGCGGCGGCGCTCTACTTCATCAACTACCGCCTCGCGCAGAACGCGACCGACTACTTCGCGCCGACCGACCCGTCTCCGTTCCAGCACTACTGGTCGCTGGCGGTGGAGGAGCAGTTCTACGTGCTGTGGCCGTTGCTCCTGTTCGTGATGTGGCGACTGGGCCGGTCGCGACCCGTGATCTCGATCGCCGTCGCGACGCTCGCGCTGGCCTCCCTCGTCTTCTCCATCAAGCTCACGGCGACGATCCAGCCCTGGGCGTTCTTCTCGCTCGGGACGCGCTGGTGGGAGCTCGCGGCGGGCGCACTGCTCGCGCTGGCCGAACCGCGTCTGCGGCGCCTGCCGCTCGCGGTCGCGATCGGCGCCGGCAGCGTGGGACTCGTCGTGCTCGGCGCGGCGGCGTTCCTGATCAAGGGCGACGCGTCCTACCCGGGCGTTTACGCGATCGCACCCGTCGCGGGCGCGGCGCTGGTGATCGCCGCCGGGGCGCGCACGCCGGAGATGGGCGCGGGCTGGCTCCTGCGGCCCCGGCCAATGCAGTGGCTCGGTGCGGCCTCCTACTCGCTCTACCTGTGGCACTGGCCGCTGCTCATCCTGCCCGCGGCGATGGTCTCCTCGCCGTTGACCGGTTGGGCGCGCGCGGGGCTGGTACTGATCGCCGTCGCCCTGGCCGAGCTCACCCGCCGGCTGGTCGAGGATCCCGTCCGGCACTCGACGTCGCTTGCCCGCCGGCCCGTTCGCGGCCTCGCCCTGGCCGGTGTGCTGACGGTGCTCGCAGGCACCGCGGCCTTCGCCGCCGAGCAACGCGCGACGGCCGACCTCGGCGCCGCAGCGAAGACCACCAACCCGAGTGCCGTCGCGACGTCGAACGAAGTCGGCGAGGTCGTGCGCTACGCGACCCGGAAGCCGGCGGTCGACAAGGGCCCCGTGCCGCTGCCGAAGAACCTCCATCCGTCGATCTCTCAGGCCAAGGCCGACCTCCCCGCGATCTACAAGGACGGCTGCCACGTCGACAAACTCGATACGACCGTCCACCCGTGCGTGTACGGGAACCCCAAGGGCAAGGTCACGATCGTCCTCTTCGGCGATTCGCACGCCGCCCAGTGGTTCCCGGCGATGAACCGGATCGCGCGCGCCAACGGCTACCGCCTCATCTCGCAGACGCACTCGCACTGCCCGGCGCCGATCGTGAACGTGTACGACTACGGGCGCACGGTGACCGAGTGCAACACGTGGCGCGAGGCGGCCCTGCGGTACATCGCGTCGCTGAAGCCGGACATCGTCGTCGTCACGTCGCACCGCCAGACCGGTGGCGGCTACGACCTGGTCGGTGCGAACGGCCGCGTCGCCAAGAACCCGGCTGCTGCCGGGACCCTGTGGCGCGCGGGCTACGATCAGCTGATGACCCGGTTGAAAGGCACGTCGCGATCGGTCGCGCTGATCACGGACTCGGTGATGGGCCAGAACGTCCCGTACTGCCTCGCCGCCCACCTCTCCGACATCCGGCCATGCGACACGCCTCGCAAGGTCGCGATCGACGCCGGCAACGCCGCCATGGAGCGCGCGGTGGCGGCGCAGGACGGCGTGGCACTCATCGATTCCACCCGTTGGACCTGCCCCGGCGACCCGTGCCCCGCGATCATCGGCAACGTGCTGATGTGGCGTGACGGCCACCACCTGACCTCCGTCATGAGCACCGCGCTCAGCGGCCTCCTCCAGAAGGATCTCCAGAACATCATGGGCATCTCCGTGACCGCCGCTCCGCCACCGACGACGACCGCGGCCGCGCAGTGAGGCCGTTGCGCGCTCGACTCTGGCCGATGGCAGCCGTCGGCGCCCTCGTCGCGCTCCTCGTCGCCGGGTGCGCCGGGGCCGTGGGAACGGCCGCGGCCCCGCCGCCCGTCGTCCGCAGCACCGCCGCGCCGGCGGGCGCCACCACCACCACCCTGGCCGCCGCTGCATCGACGACGGCCGGACGCGCCGTCCCCGTACCGGCGGACCTCCGGCCGTCGCTGCGAAACGCCAAGCTCGAGCTGCCCGACATCTATCACAACGGCTGCCACGTCCCCAAGGGCAAGACCCACATCCCGCCCTGCGTGTACGGCAACCCGCGCGGCAGGATCACGATCGTCCTGCTGGGCGACTCCCACGCCGCCCAGTGGTTCCCGGCGCTCCAGCGGCTCGCGGACCGCCGTCGCTACCGGCTGGTGTCGCTGACGCACTCGCACTGCGCGGCGCCCATCGTGCACGTCTACAGCGGCAAGTTCATGCCGTCCTGCGACATCTGGCGAACGGCTGCCCTGCGACGGATCGCGCGCGAGCGGCCGGACCTCGTCGTGGTGGCCACCCATCGCGGCTATGCACTCTCCGACGCGCAGGGCAAGCAGATCACCGACACCGCGACCGTGGCGGCGCTGTGGCGTACCGGCTACGACCGCCTGATGGCCAAGCTGCACGTCGTCGGCCCGGAAGATCGCGCTGGTGACGGACTCCGCGATGGTCACCGACGTCCCGCACTGCCTCGCCAAGCACCGCGCGGACGCGCGCGCCTGCGCCGTGCCCCGCGCGGTCTCGATCGAGCCGGCCTACGCCGCGCTGGAGCGGTCGATCGCGGCCGCCGACGGCGCGAGCCTCGTCGAGACGACGAAGTGGACGTGCTCGGGCGACCCGTGCATGCCGATCAAGGGCAAGATCCTGATCTGGCGCGACTCGCACCACATCACGGTCGTCATGGCGAAGTCGACCGCGCCGAGGTGGGCGACGGCCGTCCGCAGCATCCTGAACGGCTAATCCGCGGGCTTCAGAGGGAAGTCGAGCCACGGCATGTGCCGGCGCCAGGCGGCCTCGAGGCTGCCGTCGCCGGTCACCTGCGCGAGCGCGTCGTCGAGGGCGCCGCGGAGGGCATCGGAGCCCCGTCGCACCGCGACGCCCCACCGGTTCTGCGTCCGCACGGTGAAGGCGAGCCGGAGATCGGGCTCGTCGCCGAGCGGCACCATCACCACGTCGTCGTCCACGAATCCGTCGACCTCGCCGGCGCGGAGGGCCCGGATCATGTCGCCGAACACGTCGGTGGTACCCGGGAACGCGACCACGGCCGCGCCCGGGAAGGTCTCGGCCAGCCGGAGGTTCGTGCTCCCGTCGATGGCACCGATGCGCTGGCCCGCCAGGGAATCGGGCGACGAGACGGGATTCTCCGCGCGCACCACCAGCGATTCGTCGAACACCGCGTAGGGCACCGTGAAGTCCGCCAGCTCCCGGCGCGCGTCGGTAATGCCCTGACCGCACCAGACGCCGTCCACACGGCCGTCGGCAACTGCCGGGTAGAAGTCGCTCCAGGCCAGGAACACCCAGCGCACCGCGAGCCCCATCGCGGCCGCCACCAGCGCGGCCGCGTCGGGCTCGTAACCCGGCCGGGCACCGTCGCCGTCCGCGAGGCCGAACAGCGGCATCGCGTCGAGGTCCGCGCAGCCCAGCGTGAGCCGGCCCGGCTCGACGAGCGGGAGGTGCGGGCTCACGGAATCCACTCCAGGTACATCTCACGCTCCCACTCGGTGACTGCGGCGCAGTACCGCGCCCATTCATCGCGCTTGTAGGTGATGTAGAGGTCGGCGAGCGGGTCGCCCAGCGCACCGCGCACGAGCGAGCTGGACTCGAACACCGCCAGCGCATCGCCGAGAGTGAGCGGCAGCGGGTCGAACCGTTCCGCCTGACCGCTCTCGTAGGAAGATCCCGCGGCGGCCGGGCCCGGGTCGAGGTCGCGGGTCAGGCCGTCCTCGATCGCGGCCAGGATCAGCGTGTGCGAGAGGTACGGGTTGACGATCGCGTCCGGGAGCTTGAACTCGAGCCGGCCGTTGGCGCTCACCCTCACGGTGCAGGTGCGGTTGTCGAGTCCCCAGTCGACGCGCGTCGGCGCGAACTGCCCGACGTCCCAGAACCGCTTGTACGAGTTGACCGTCGAGGCGAGCACGGCCATTGATGCGGCGGCGTGCGTGAGGATGCCCCCGAGCGCCCTGCTGGCCGTGGCCGACACGTGGAGCTCGCGCCGGCCCGGCTCGGCGAAGACGTTCGCGCCGTCGCGCCAGAGCGAGAGGTTGTGGTGGCAGCCGTTGCCCATGATGCCAGTGACGGGCTTGGGCATGAACGTCGCCGTGACGCCGAGCTCCTTGGCCACCTGGGCGCAGATCTGGCGGTACGTGATCAACCGGTCGGCCGTGCGCTCGGCCCGGTCGAAGTGGAAGTTGAGCTCGAGCTGACCGGCGTCCTCGTAGTCCCCCTCGACCATGTCGAGACCCATGGCCTGCGCGTAGCGGATGACCCGCTGGAAGATCGGCCGGGTCCGCTCCAGGCTGCCGGCGTGATACGCGGGAGACACCCCCGGCCGGCTCCGGACGTCGATCGCATCGCCCAGCCACGACATCTCCGGCTCGCACCCGCTGCGCAGCTCGAAGCCGGTGCGGGCCTCGAAGCCCTCGTGGGCGCGGGAGAGGAGTCCGCGCACGTCGGTGGCCAGTGGCTCGCCGGGCGCCTCGGCGCTGTCGCTGCGCCGGTAGAGCCGGCAGAGGAAGCGACCGACGGTCGTGTCCCACGGCAGCACCTGAAACGTCTCGGGGTCCGGCAGCGCCGTGAACTCCTCGGCCACCAGCCCGCCGCCGAGCAGGTTGCCGTGCCGGTCGCTGGTGAGGTCGGAGATCGCCGAGCCGTGGAAGTTCACGCCCTTCTCGAGGCTGCGGCGGAGATGACCGGCGGGCACGACCTTGGTGAGCACCCGGCCGTTGATGGAGACGAACTGGTAGTAGACGAACTCCACCTTCGCGTCGCCGATCCGCTCCTCCAGCCCGGCGACCGTGCCGGGGTCGAGGTTGCGTTCGCGGTGGATGCCGAGGGCGTCGCTCACGAGCCGGCCTCGCGTGACCCGGCCACATCGAACGCGATCGGGAGCCGGACGGGTCCGGTGTTCCCGCTGTCCGGGAGGAACGCGGGCTCGCCGTCGTGCCGCACCTG
Source organism: uncultured Actinomycetes bacterium (assembly GCA_963779685.1). Lineage (GTDB taxonomy): Bacteria > Actinomycetota > Thermoleophilia > Gaiellales > F1-60-MAGs149 > CAVZZG01. The sequence continues at coordinate 1,324,031 of CAVZZG010000001.1, read as the reverse complement.
AGGCAGCCGCCGCGCAAGCAGGGCGAGCGCCTCCCCCATGTCGCCACGGGCGATGAACTGGCCGAGACAGTGGTGGCGGCCGCCCCCGAAGCCGAAGTGGCGCGGCCGACCGGGCGCGGCGATGTCGAAGCCGGGGTCGCCCTCAATGGCGCGCGGGTCGGTGCCGGCCGACTCCGAGAACAGGTGGATGGTGGTTCCCTTCGCGATCTCGAGGCCGTCGAACGCGAAGTCCTCCGCCGCCTCGCGCGTCACCCAGGTGACGGTGGGGCGCGTGCGCATGATCTCCTCGACCGCGTTCGCGGCCAGTTCCGGCCGCGCGGCGAGCAGCCGCCACTGGTCGGGGTGGCGGATGAACATGTCGATGCCGAGGCCGAGCTGGTTGCGGGTCGTGTCGATGCCGCCGAAGATCAGCAGCACGAGGTTGTCGCGCAGCTCGTCGTCGCTGAGGCGGTCCTGATCGATGCTGGCCTCGACCAGGCGGCCGACGAAGTCGCCGCGGGGCGCGCGACGGCGGTCGGCGATCAGGCCGTCCGCGTACCCGTAGAGCCCCTGCGAGCGCGGCCTCGATCTCGTCCAGATGCGCACGGGCCGTTACCGACAGCCCGAGCCCGAGCTTCTCCGACCAGTCGGCGAGCGTCCGCCACTCGCCCTCCGGGATGCCCAGCAGCTTCGCGACCACGCGGGTCGCGTACGGCTCTGCGAACTCGCGCATGAACTCGCAGCGGCCCGCCGCGGCGAAGGCGTCGATCAGCTCGCCCGCGAGCGCCTGGAACGCGGGCACCATCGCGGCGATCAGCGACTGCGAGAACGCCGGCGTCGTGAGCCGCCGCAGCCGCGCGTGGTCGTCGCCCTCCTGGTTCAGGATGCTGTGGCGCCACCAGTCGGCCCAGGGGCCGGTGATGCCGAGGTGACTCGGCCACGCAGCGCTGCCCTGGGTGAGACGGCGATCCTTCATCAGCCGGCCGACCTCGGCGTACCGCAGCACCGCGATGCCGTACGGCGTGCGCGCGAACCAGCTGCGCTCGCGGGCGTCGCGCACGACATCCGAGCGGATCGAGAACGCCGGATCGGCGACGTCGAGGAAGGGCGCATCGAGCGCCTGGGCGGTCACTTGTTCGGACTCCCTGGGTTCGTCATGACGAGCGTGAACTCTAAGTGTCCCGACGCCCGTCCGCCCACCACGGCCTCCGTGGTCGAGTTGCGTCGGCGGGGCTTCAGTGTCCCGACTGCCGTCGGGCGTCAGTGTCCCGACTGCCGTCGGCGCGTCAGCGTCCCGACTGCCGTCGGGGCCTCATGTCCCGACTGCCGCCGGGGCGTCAGTGTCCCGACTGCCGCCGGGCGTTCGCCAGGAGGACGGGCCACCACAGGAATCGCACGCTCGCCTGCGGCTCGCATGCATTTCCCATGGCGGCGCCATCCCCCCGCAACGATTCGCCAACGGGCGTGCCCTCAACGGCCGACGATTCCCGACCACCACGACCCCTGAGGCCGCGCGCCCGCCGACCACGAACGTCGAGCGAACGCTGGCCCGGGACAGTCCCATCCGGATCGCAGCAGGCCGACCGCGCGAAAGCCGGGGACAGTCCCCGTCCACAAGCCGCCGCACCCGCACAGGCAGCGAGGCGATCGGAGCGAGCAACCACCACGACGCCGGGGCGAACCCACCACCGATTTCGACCTGCAGAAAGCCGAAAGCCCCGCGGGGCGGGGCTTTCGGAGAGTAGCGGGGGCAGGATTCGAACCTGCGACCTTCGGGTTATGAGCCCGACGAGCTACCGGACTGCTCCACCCCGCGTCGGAGGCCCTCAGTCTAGCGCGTCGGCGAGGGTGGGACAACAGTACGTACCATTCGCCGGTGACCTGGATCCCGATCTCGGCCGGGGCCGCCTTCCTCGTCGTCGCTCTCGCGACGACCGCCTCCCTGGCCCGCGCCAGCGCCGCGCTGCGCCGGGCGCTCGCCGAGGCCGAGCCGCGGCTTCGGGGAGCGACGGCAGGCCTCCGCGAAGCCGTCGCCCGGGCGGGCGAGGCCGCCGAGACGACGCAGGCGAGCGCGGCTGCCGCCACCGCGGCGATCGAGTCGCTCGACCGTTCGACCCGTCGGATGCGCCTGGTCGCCGAAGCGGGGGGCGAGGGTGTGGCCGGGCTCGGCCGGATGCGGCGCTGGACGAATCCGCGCTGAGGGCCGGGCCGGAGGGTATGCTGGCGGCGCGTGAGCCCGATCGGCCCGGGTGGCGAAACGGGTAGACGCGGCCGGCTTAAACCCGGCTGCCGAGAGGCGTGGGGGTTCGAGTCCCTCCCCGGGCACTTTGCAGCTTTCGCAGCGTACGACCACTCCGGGGAGCAGTGCCAGTACGATGCGACTACGCCTCATGTGCGGAATCGCCGGCTTCTCACTCGCTCCGGGACACGACCTCGACACGACAGCGATCGCGCGGACGCTGCTCGCCGGCATCGCCGAGCGCGGTCGCGACGCAACCGGCTGGGCTTCGCGGTCGCCGGGCGGGCCCATCCTCGTCGAGAAGGCGTCGCAGCGGCTCGCCGAGCTGATGCACGGCATCCGGATCGCACCCGACGCGACGGAGGCCATCCTCCACGTCCGCGAGTACACGAAGGGCATCCCGGCGCTGAACGACAACAACCACCCGGTCCGCTGGGGCCGCGTGGTCGGTGTTCACAACGGCCACCTCGATAACGACGACGAGCTGTTCGAGCACTTCGGCGTCCCGCGGTCGACGCCCGACATCACGGTCGACTCCGAGGCCATCATGATGCTGACGGACGTCCTCGGCACGGTCGGCGCGGCGCTCCAGCAGGTGCGCGGCTCGGCCGCCGTCGCCGATCCTGCGCGACGACCGGCCCGGAGAGCTCATGCTGGCCAGGCGTACGCGGCGGCCCATGGTGATCGGCCGGGCGCCGGGCGTGCTGCTCTTCGCATCGACCCAGGAGCCACTCGAACTGGTCGCGCGCGGAGCGCGGCTCGATCTGCGCTACGAGGACGTCGCGACCGACGGCACCGCGCTGCGCATCGTCGAGGGCACCGAGGCCGCGCGCGAGCACTTCACGGTCGACTACCGGTACCCGGGCCGCAAGCTGACGCCGTATCCGAAGCTGCGTGAGAAGCCGGCCCTGGTGCGCCTGGCGCTCCAGTCGTTCGCAGCCTGACGCCCATTCGCGCAGCGCTAGTAACCCGGAAGTCGCGCTTCCTGGGTCCAGTCGCGCCCGTTCGGGTACGCCTGCGACTCCTGGCTCCAGCCGGGCACGTTGCGCTGCGTGCGCAGGTCCGTGAGCACCGGCTTCTGGTAGCTCGTGCAGGTGGTGAGGTGGCCCCAGGACTCGAATGCGATCTTGTCACCGAGCTTGGCGTACGGCGCGACGACCGTCCACTGGAAGTCCTTCTGGACATCCGACAGGAGCTGCGAGACATCGGCCGACGGCACCTTCGGGCCGTACTGGATGACGATGCCAGCATGCTCCATGTTGTGGATCAGCTTGGCCTGGTCGACCTCGGTGTCGTAGACGCCCCACAGCGCTGGCACGGGATCGTGCGTTCCGTGGGTGGGCGGATCCGAGTCCCACTTCACGTTCGCCCGTGCCTTCGGGTCGTTCGGATCGAGGTGCTGGGATGCCTCGCCCTTGGCCGACGGGAACGTCTTGACGGTGCAGTCGCCGGCCTTCAACGCCGAGTTCAGGTCGCCGCCGGAGCCGCCGAAGTCGATGATCGAGAACAGCGCGATCACCACCGCGATCGTCGCGACGCCGACGAGCACCACGCCGATGATCAGCACCGGCGAGCGACCACCGTCATCGCCTCGGCCGGGACCACCCTTCTTCTCGACGCTGTACCCCTGCTGCCCGGCCACTACGTCGCAGCCTAGTTGATTCGATCGCGGACGCGGGAGGCAGCCAGGAACTCGCGGATCTCGCCGGCTGTCGTGATGCGGGGCACGTCGGGAAGCGCGCCGAGCAGGTAGGCGCCGTACCGGCGCGTGACGATACGGCGATCCAGCACAGCGACGACGCCGTGGTCGTCCTCCGTCCGCAGCAGCCGGCCGAACCCCTGCTTGAGCAGCATCGCCGCCCGCGGCAGCTGCACGGTCTCGAAGCCCGACCGGCCGTCGCGCTCGGCGGCCTCGACCCTGGCCGAGATCATCGGCTCGTCGGGCGGGGCGAACGGGACCTTGTCGATGATGACGAGCGTCAGGGCCTCGCCGGGCACGTCCACGCCCTGCCAGAAGCTCGCGGTCGCCATCAGCACCGAGTCGATGTCCGACCGGAACGCCTCGAGCAGGCGCTCTCGCGGCGCCTCCCCCTGGCGTAGCACCGGGTACGGCAGCCGGCCCACGAGCATCGAGTGCACCGCCTCCAGCTGCCGGTAGGAAGCGAACAGCACCAGCGCCCGGCCCTCGCTGGCCAGGATCAGCTCCTCGATATCCGCTGCGACGGCGACGGCGGGGGCGCCGTCGGGTCCGCCGCGATCGTGGCCCGAGTCGGGGATCAGGAGGCGGGCCTTCCGCGGGAGGTCGAACGGCGACCCGAGCCGGAGCTCGCGGGCCGATCGGACGCCCAGCGTGCGCTTGACGTGGGCGAAGCCGTCGGCGAGGGCGAGCGTCGCGGACGTGAGCACCGCTCCCTCGACCTCGTCGAACAGCAGCTGCTCGAGCTGGGGCGCGACGTCGATCGGTGCCGTGCGGAGCTCGACGTCGCCCCGGTCGCGTCGCTCCGACCAGACGACCGTGGCCTCGTGGTCCGGGTCGAGGGCGGCCTCGAGCGCGGCGTCCTGCTGGTCGGCGAAGCGCGCGAGGGCCTCGGCCTCGTCCCCCACGCCGCGCAGCACGGTCGCGATGTCGGACAGCGCCTGGCGCATGCCGTCGGCGGCGTCCACCGGCAGCGCGCGCACGTGCGGCTCGCGCAGGCGCACCCGGCCGCCCGGCGGGAGCGCGCCGAACAGGCGCTCGGCATGGAGCACGAGGCTGTGCAGCTCCCGCTCGGGCACCTCGATCCGGGCCGTATCGGCGGCGCGGGCGACGTCGCGGGCGAACCGGGCGAGCCCGAGGAGCGACAGGCGAACGCCGAGCCACTCGGCAGCGACATCGGCCAGCATGTGCGCCTCGTCGAAGACCACGAGGTCGTGCTCGGGCAGGATGCCGATGCTGCCGTTCGAGGCAGCCCGAAGCCCGAGATCCGCCATGTACAGCGCGTGGTTGACGAGGACCACGTCGGCTTCCATGGCCGCCGCCCTGGCGCGTTCGGCGAAGCAACCGTCGAGGTGCGGGCAGCGGCGGCCGCGGCACCGCTCCGGGCCGACCGCGAGCTCCCGCCAGAGCGTGGGTGACGGCACGTGATCGAGCTCCTCGCGGTCGCCCGTGCGCGTGCGGCCGATCCACGGCTCGACGCGGTGGAAGCCATCCACGTCCCAGAGGTCGATCCGGGACGCGGCCGTCTCGAGCTGAGCCCGGCAGAGGTAGTTGTACCGGCCCTTGACGACCGCGGCCACGAGCGGCATGCCGGTGGCCGCGCGCGCCAGCGCGACGTCGTTCGCGCGGAGCTGCTCCTGGAGCGTCTTGGTGTACGTCGAGACGACGACACGCCGGCCGGCGAGCGCCGCCGGCACGAGATACGCGAGGCTCTTGCCGACGCCCGTGCCGGCCTCGGCGATCAGGTGACCGTCGCCGGCGAAACAGGCCGCGACGGCGTCGGCCATCGCCAGCTGCTCGGCCCGCGGACGGAAGCCCTGCAGCACGCCGGTGAGCGGCGAGCCATCGCCGAGGTAACGCCGCGCGTCGAACATGCGTTCGCGATTCTACCGGGTAGGGTTACCGGCCATGTGGATCCTCCTGCGGTTCCTCCACCTCTCCGCCGCCGCGATCTGGATCGGCGGGCAGGTGGCGCTCTTCCTGGCCATCCCCCCGATCCGCAGCGGCGCGACCAACGCCCGCGAGATCACGAGCGCCATCGGCCGGCGATTCGGCATGGTCGCCGGCCCGGCGCTGCTGGTGCTGCTCCTGACCGGCATTGCACTGGCGTCGCACCTGCAGATGTGGGACATGCGCCAGGTGCGGGAGAAGCTCACGACGTTGATCATCATCGCGATCCTCACGGGCGTGCACGCCGTGATCGGCCAGCGCATCGCTCGCGGCGACGAACGGCTGCGTCGTACGGGCCGGATCATCTCGATCGTGAACCTGGTGCTCGGCTTCGGCGCGCTCTGGCTCGCGGCCGACCTCGCGACGTCCACGTAGGCGGTGCGGCGAGCATGACGGCCGGAACCGACTGGGTCGCGTGGCACGACGGGTACGACGATCCGTCCGGCCCCCTCGCATGGCGTCTCGCCGTCGTCCAGGAGTGCATCGGGCGCGTCCTCGACGACCGGCCCGAAGGGCGCATCGATGTCATCAGCATCTGCGCGGGGCGCGGGCTCGACCTGCTCGGCACGCTCGCGACGCATGACGCGGCACCGCGAGTGCGGGCCCGCCTGGTCGAGCTCGACCCGGCCCTCGCCGCCGATGCCCGGCGCCGCGCGGCGGCGATCGGCGCCGGCCGGGTCGAGGTCGTCGAGGGTGACGCGGCGCTCCTCACCGCCTACGCCGGTGCGGCGCCGGCCGATCTGGTGCTCGTGTGCGGCGTGTTCGGCAACATCGCCGACGAGGACATCCGCACCACGATCGGCGCCCTGCCGCGCCTCTGCCGCGTCGGCGCCACGGTGATCTGGACCCGCCACCGGCGCCCGCCCGACCTCACCCCCGCGATCCGCGACTGGTTTGCGGCGGCATCCTTCAGCGAGGTCGCATTCCACGCGCACTGCGACCACTCCGTCTCGGTGGGGGCGCACCGTTACGAAGGGGCCGTCATGCCCGCCGCGCCCAACGGTCGCCTCTTCACCTTCGTCGGCTCGGGAAATTGCCGGGCCGACGCGAACGTTGGGTGACAATGGAGGTCACATGACCGATATCTCTGACCTGATCATCATCGGCGGCGGGCCGGCTGCCTACACGGCCGCGCTGTACGCATCGCGGGCCAACCTCGCCCCACTCGTGTTCGAGGGCTTCGCCCGCGGCGGCCAGCTGATGATCACGTCGGACGTCGACAACTACCCGGGGTTCCCGGACGGCATCATGGGGCCGGAGCTGATGGAGAAGTTCCGCGCCCAGGCCGAACGGTTCGGCGCGCGATTCGTGACCGACGACGTCACCCGCGTCGACTTCTCGGGCCAGCCCCACCGGGTGTACGTCGGCGACACCGAGCACCTCGCCCGCACCGTGATCGTCGCGACCGGCGCCACCGCCCGGCAGCTCGGGCTGGAATCCGAGCGGACGCGGCAGGGTCGCGGCGTCTCGTACTGCGCGGTCTGCGACGCCGCCTTCTTCCGGGGCAACCGGGTGGTGGTGGTCGGTGGAGGCGACTCGGCGCTCGAGGAGGCGACGTTCCTGGCCAAGTTCGCCGACACGGTCACGATCGTCCACCGCCGCACCGAGTTGCGCGCGTCGAAGATCATGCAGGACCGGGCCCGCGCCAACCCCAAGATCGCCTGGGAGCTCGGCTACGTGGTCGAGGAGGTGCTCGGCGACGGCGGCGTCTCCGGCGTACGCCTCCGGCCGACGGGTGGCGGCGATACCCGCGACCTGGCCTGCGACGGCCTGTTCGTCGCGATCGGCCACGATCCGACGACGGCCCTCTTCCGCGGCATCCTGGACATGGACGAGGCCGGCTACCTCACCCCCCGGCCCGGGTCGACCGCCACCAACGTCGCGGGCGTGTTCGCCGCGGGGGACGTCGCCGACCACGTGTATCGCCAGGCCGTGACGGCCGCCGGCTCCGGCTGCGCCGCCGCGCTCGACGCCGAGCGATGGCTGGCCGCGGCCCGCGACGCGGAACTGCAGCTGGCGTGAGGGCCGCTGCAGCCCTCGTCGCCGTCCTCGCCACGTTCGCTCCCGCCGCATGGGCGGCGCCCGTCCCACGCCGTCCCGACCGGCCCGCGTACCGGTTGAGCCTGAACTGGACGCCGGCGACGCACACCCTCGCCGGCGTCGAACGCATCTCGTTCCGCAATCCCGGGCCGGATCCACTGGCCGCGATCTGGCTACGCGTCTGGCCGAATGGCTGGCGGCCAGTCGGATCGGACGGCAGCGCGGCCGGCTGCGCCGCCCCACGGACGACGATCGCGGTGACCGCCGGCGGCGCCATCGGTGCCAGCGCTGCGGACTGCTCCGCCTACCGGATCGATCTCGGCTCCGCGGTCGCAGCCGGCGCGACCGGCAGCGTGGCGCTCGATTTCACGACGCGGGTACCGACGGCGAACGATCGGTTCGGCACCGCCCACGGCATCTCGAACATCGGCAACGCAGTGCCCATCCTGGCGGTGCAGGATGCGCGCGGCTGGCACCTCGAGCCGTACACGGCCACCGGCGAGTCGTTCTACAGCCTGTCCGGATCGTGGGACGCGACGATCACCGCACCGGCCGGGATCGCCGTGGCCTCGACCGGCGCAGTCGTCCGCAACGTGGCCGGGCCCGGGGGCGTGACGACGACGGTCCACTCGAGCGGGGCCCGCGACTTCGCGCTCGTGCTCGGGGTCATGCGCGTGCAGCGGTTCGCGGTCGGCCGGACGACGGTGCGGGTGTTCACGGCGCCGGGGATGGCCGCTCGCACCCGCCGTTCGGTCAACGCATCGGCCCGGCTCGCGATGACGTACTACCCGGCGTGGTTCGGGCCGTACGGTTCCCGTGAGCTCGACGTGGTCGCGGCCGCCTTCACCACCTTCGGCGGGATGGAGTACCCCGAACTCGTCATGACCGACGTGCAGAGGAGCCCCGTGGTCCACGAGATCGCGCACCAGTGGTTCTACGGCATCGTCGGCAATGACCAGTGGCGCGAGCCCTGGCTCGACGAGTCGTTCGCAAGCTACGCCGAGCAACTGCTCGCCGGCGGCTTCCCGTGCGACGCCCGCGCCCCGGTGCCGCGCATCCCGGGCTTCGCCCTGGACTCGACGATGGCCGCGTTCGACGGCAACGTGGACGAGTACGGCCAGGTCGTGTACTACGGCGGCGCGTGCGCGCTCCGCGACCTCGAGCGGCACTACGGCCGCCGCCGGTTCCTCCGGCTCCTGCGCCGGTACGTCGCCGACCACCGCTTCGGCGTGGCGACCGCGGCCGATGTCGTCCGCGCGCTGGCCGCCGACCGGCCCGCCGGCTTCAGCATCGGCGCGTGGAAGCGGCGGAGCCGGATCGTCCATCACTAGCAACCCCGGAGGGGTCGAGGGCTACCATCCCGGGTCGGGTTCACCTTGGCGTATTTCATCTGCCCGAATTGCAAGGATCGGTCGATCGATGCCGACGGCTTCGAGGGGCTGTCGCATCAGGCCGTCGGCTGCCGGCGATGCGGGTTCGGGTTCCTGTTCCAGATTCTCGACGACTACTACCCGCACCCGGATGCCGGCCTGGTGGCGTGCGACCGGACGGGCCGGGTGCTCGCCGCCGGCCGAGGCGTGTTCGAGCTGACCGGGTACCGCGAGCAGGACCTGATCGGTCGTACCGTCACCGAGGCCTTCGGTCTCTCCGGCTTCCCGGACGGCAAGGACCCGGTGGCGACGTCCATGGAGTGGGGCGTCCGCCAGCGGAACGAACCCGGGGTGATGCACCACGCGTCCGGCCGTACGAAGACCATCATGTGCGACGTGTTCCCGGCGCTCGACGACGACGGTGGCCTCCTCGTGGCCCTCGCCCCTCGCACCGAGCTGTGACGCGGGGTCACTGCCGCCGGACCGCCGCCAGGCGGGCCTCCACGAACGCCTGGAGCCTCTCCACCGCCTCCAGCTGCCGCTGACGCCGGGCGACGAGTGCCTGGTCGTCCCCGGCCGGCCCGGCACCCAGGACGCCGATCGCCTCCAGCACCAGCGCATCGCCGGCCGCCAGTTCCACCCGTGCCTGCGACTCGAGCTCGGCCCAGGTCAGGCGGAGCCGCGCGGCCGAGAGGTCGTCCGCCAGCCGCTCGGCATGGCGTGCCACCCGGTCGGCGTAGAGCTCGAGGTCGAGCCGGTCCACGCGGGCAGCGTGGCTCGGGCGTCAGCGCCGCGGAGGCCGCGGACCGGGACGCCGGCCGCGCAGGCGCTCGCTGCCTTCGGGGCAGATGTCGGCCAGGACGCACGCACCGCACTGCGGGACGCGCGAGCGGCAGACGGCCCGGCCATGGGCTATCAGCAGGTGCGTCCAGGCGATCCAGGCCGATCGCGGCACGACCGTCATCAGGTCCCGTTCGGCCTGGGTGGCGTCGGTGTGGGTCGTCAGGCCCAGCCGGCGCGAGAGCCGGCCCGCGTGCGTGTCGACCGCGATCCCCTCGGCGATGCCGAAGGCCTCGCCGAGGACCACCGCCGCCGTCTTGCGGCCGACGCCGGGCACCTTCACCAGTTCCGCCGTCGACCGCGGGACGCGGCCGTCGTGGTGCGCCAGGAGGTACTCGGCCGCGCCGCGGATCGACCGCGCCTTGTTCCGGAAGAAGCCGGTCGGGCGGATCAGTTCCTCCAGCTCTGCCGTGGTCGCCCCGAGCGTCGCCTCCGGCGTCGGCAGGAGCGCGAACAGCCGCGGGGTGACCTCGTTGACCCGGGCGTCGGTGCACTGCGCGGAGAGGATCACCGATACCAGCAGCTGCCACGGATCCTGGTAGGCGAGGGATATCGTGGCCTCCGGATACGCCGCCCGCAGACGCCTGACCACGACCCGGGCCCGTCGATCGGGAGCGCTACCAGGGCTCAGGCGCGGCATGCATGCCATCGAGGTCGGGGCCCGCGCACAGCAGGCCGAGGACCGGGCACTCCCGGCAGGAGTCGCCGGGCCGCGGCACGTACGGCCCGGCGGTGGCGGCCGCCACCGCAGCGCCGACACGCTCACGCAGCGGTGAAGCATCGCCGACGCCGAACGATCTCGTCACGACCTCGGCCACGTCGAGGAATGCGAAGTGGACGTGGACGACCGTGCAGCCCGCGTCCAGCATCGCAAGCGCGTAGACGGCCTCCTGGAGTCCGTAGTCGGCGTCGCGGATCTCCTCCGGACGCACCTCGCCGATCCGGTTGGTCTTGTAGTCGATCACGTGCACCTCGTCGCCGGCGCGCGCAACCACGTCCATGCGACCGGCCAGCACGACGCCATCCACGTCGAGGAGGAAGGCCACCTCGGGCTGAGCCTCGAGACCCGCGACCAGCGCCGCCAGCTCCGAGTCATGCCAGGTCGCGATCAGCCGGTCGATCCGCTGCCGATCGTCGTCCGTCGCCGGCGGGAAGTCCTGGAGCGCGTCCTCGGGGGAGCGGTCGGGCCGTTCCAGCAGCTCGTGGACGACCGTGCCGAGCTCGGCTCCGCTCAACCCGCCGTGCCCCGTATCCGGTCGTGGGGCCGGCGGGAATCCCAGCACCCGCTCGGCGTAGAAGCGGTACCCGCAGCGCTCGTGCAGGTGCAGGGCCGAGAACGAGAGCCGGCCCGGCCGTTCCGGTGGCGCAACCGGAAGCGGCGCGAGCGCCGGTGGCACCGTCAGGACGGCCGGCGGAGGGAGCGGCGCCAGCTCGCCCGGATCGGCGAACAGGACGAGCTGCCCGCTATTCTCATCCTCAACTACAGGTCTAGACTCTGTCTCGTCATCCGCCGGCACCGTCACCCGCACGGCGACACGGCCGCCCGGGACGTCCACCACCTGCTCGCCCTCTTCGAGCGCCACCCCGAGCGTCGCCAGCATCCACGCCACGGGCGTGGCGCCCGTCTCGATCTGGCGGGCCGTGACGCACCCCGAGACGATGAGCCGATCGACGGCGCGCGTGAGCGCCACGTAGGAGACCCGGCGGCGTTCGTCGTCGTCCGCCGCCACGTCGGCGTCGCGAGCCGATTCGTAGGCCGACGTGGGGTACGTCTTGCCGGTCACGTCCGGCACCCGGATTCCGACCCGGCCGTCGGGCAGCGCGACCACCGAGTCGGAGCGCGAGCCCTGGCGACGGCCTGCGTCCGCCACCACCACGACGGGGAACTCGAGTCCCTTCGCCGCATGGACCGTCATCAGCACGACGGCGTCCGCGGCCTCCTCGGCCACCAGCGCGTCCGGCTCGCGGCTCTGCGCCAGGCGTCGCAGCTCGACGGTCTCGAGGAATCCCTCGAGGTCGGGACCCCGGAGCTCCTCGTACTCGCCGGCCAGGCGGGCGAGCTTGCGGACGTTGGCGAGGCGGCGCGTGCCGGCAGGGTCGCGCAGCAGCGCGAGGTCGTAGTCGTGGTCCTCGACGATGCGCTCGATCAGCGTCTGCAGCGAGATCCGCCCGCTGGCGTCGACCAGGCGCTCGAAACGCTGCCGGAACGCCGCCAGCAGCTGGGCGTCCTCGGGCGGGGTGCCGGCCGGGATGCCCTGCTCGATGGCGGTGAAGAGGGCGCGCCGGGGTGCAGCCGCCCGCATCAGCGCCAGCGTGTCGTTCGTCACCCCCACCATCGGCGACGCGAGCACCGCGAGCAGGGCCGCGTCGTCGTACCGGTTGCGCACGAGCGAGAGGAACGCGGCCACGTCGCGCACCGGCTGATGCTCGAAGTAGTGCCGGCCGGTGGCGGCCGCCGTCTGCAGGCCGACCCGCTGGAGAGCCGTCTCGTACAGGCCGGCGTCGGTGGCGGCGGCGAAGAGCAGGACGATGTCACGGGGCGCGTGGAGACCGGCATCGACCAGCTCGCGAAGGCGGCGAGCCAGTTCGCGGGCCTCTGCCACGCGGGCGGGCTCCCCCAGCGCGCGGGCGCGGTCGGCGTCGGTCACGAGGAACTCGACCCGGGGCTCGCCGGCGTCCAGATCCGGGAACGAACCACCCGGATCGAGCGGCTCGTAGTCCTCGCCGAACACCGAACCGAAGAGGTGGTTCACGGCCGCCAGCACGTCCGGGCGCGACCGGTAGTTCGTCCGCAGCGACAGCGTCGCCGCGCCGGGCGTGGCGCGCACCGTGGTCTGGCGCTGGCGGAAGACGTCCACGTCCGCGTGGCGGAACCGGTAGATCGACTGGAACTCGTCGCCGACGAAGAACAGGGTCGCGCCCTCGGCCGCGACCTGGTCGATGATCTCGCACTGCAACGCGTTCGTGTCCTGGAACTCGTCGACCATCACGTCGGCGAACTGCACCCCGGCCCGGACGACCGCATCCCGCCCGAGCAGGTCGCGGACCTCGAGCTGGAGGTCGTCGAAGTCGAGCACCGACTGCCCTCGCTTTCGTCCGGCGTACTCCGCGGCGAACGCCTGCAGCAGGTCGTCGAGCCGCTGGTGGAGGTCGGCGTAGATGCGGTCGCGGGCCGCCTGCTCGAGCGCGAGCAACGCCGCGTCGTACCCGGCCGCAATGGCGAGCTTGCCGAGGCTGCGGAACCGCGAGCAGTCGGCGAGCACGAGCGGATCGGGCGACGCATCGAGGATCCCGCCCAGCTCGCGAGCTCGATCGATGCTCGCTGCCAGCCGCTCCCCCTCGCCCTCGGCCGCGGCGAGCGTCGCGGCGGCCGCCGCCGCGACCGCGATCCGGTCGGCGAACGCGTCGGGCGGCGGCGGCGGGAATGCCACCGGGCCGCCGGCACTGCGCAACCGCTCGTACATCGAGTCGATCAGCTGCTGGAGGCGGTCTTCGCCGTAGCTCGCGATGAGGTCGAGCACGTCCTCGTCCCGGTCGGCCATCGTCTCGAGTGCCGTCGTGTACGCCTCGGCCCGGAGCAGGTCGGCGGCGCTCTGATCGAGGACCGTGAAGGCCGGGTCGAGCCCGGCCGACAGGGCATGCCGGTGCAGCACCCGCTGGCAGAACCCGTGGATCGTCGAGATCCAGGCGCCGTCGAGGGCCCGGGCCAGCTCCGGGCGGCCGGCCTCGGCGAGGCGGCGCCTGATCCTGGCCTGGAGCTCGGCCGCGGCGCGCTCGGTGTAGGTGATCGCGAGCACCCGGTCGGGAGCCAGCCCGCGCTCGAGCACGGCCCGGGCGAACCGCTCGACCAGCACCCGCGTCTTGCCGGTGCCGGCCCCGGCGGACACGAAGACGACACCCTCGGCCTCGATAGCGCGACGCTGCTCGTCGCTCGGCGAGAAGCTCAGCGGGGGATCCGGCACACGCCGCTCCACGGGCAGTAGACCGGGCAGGAGCCACCGCGGGGGTCGTGTCCGACGTCGCCGCTGCGGATCCGCCGGACATGGTCGATGGCCTGCTGACGCGCGCCCGCGACGATCTCCCACATCGCGTCGGAGTCGAGCTCGTCCGCGGGCGACACGCCCGTCGGCAGCTCGTCGAGCCCGCCGACGACCATGCCTCGCGTGCTGCCGCCCGGGCCGAGCGCCCGGTACAGCCCACCGATCGGCTCGAGGCCGAGCAGGTCACGAGCCGCCAGCACGTAGAGCGGGATCTGGAGCCGGCCTTCGGCGAGCAACCGGTCGGCGGGGTGCGCGGTGCGACCGGTCTTGTAGTCCTGGACGAGGGCGTGGGCCGAGAAGGCGGGGTCGGTGTCGATCCGGTCGATCTTGCCCGTCACGGCGAAGTCGCCGAGCACGAGGCCCTCCTTCAACCCGGGCGCGGCCGACTGGCCGCCGAAGGCGACCTCGAACCTCGTTGCGGCCAGAGGCGACGGGTGCAGCGCCTCGTGACGGACGAACCGCGTGAGGTCACGCGCCACCCGCCGGGCCACGACCCGCGCACGAAGCGTGTCGGGCGGCAGTGTCTGGGACTGCATCGCCTCGGCCACGAGCTCGCGCACGAGCTCCTCGGCACGATCGGCGTCGTCGGGGCCGAGGCGGTCCTTGCCGAACGCGGCCGGAACCTGCCGGTAGAAGCGGTGCAGCGCGGTGTGGGCGATCGTGCCCTGGAGCCGCGCATCGTAGGCGGCGTCGATGTCCTTCGGCTGGAGATGACGCTCGACGAACCACCAGCTGGAACAGTCCCCGAACTTCTCGAGCGACGTGACGTTGAACCGGTCGATGCGGCGAAGGGCCTCGAGCACCTCGGGAGAGCGGACGCGGGTTGGACGCTGGAAGGCCCGCTCCGCGCGACGGAGGCGGCGAACGGTGCCGTCGGACTCGGCGATGCGGGAGGCGCGGCGGCGATCGTGGAGCGCGAGGTTGCAGACCGCTCGCACCCGCTCACGGACGGTCGGGGCCTCCTCGACCGAGAACGTCACGTCGGCGAGCCCGCGGCGCAGCGACGGCGGCCGGCCGGGCGCCGCGGCGGCCAGCTCGACCTGGAGCGGCGACGCCTCGACCGGCCGCCCGTCGTCGCTCGCGATGCGGCGGACGATGCCGACCCGCCGCGCTGCCCTGGTGACCGCCACGTACAGCAGGTGCCGGCCGAGATCGCCGGCCTCCGCCCCCTCGCCGTCGTCGAGCAGCGGCCGGACCGCATCCGGGAGGAACGTCTCCGAACCCGGACCACCGCCGAACCGGGCATGCTCGAGCCCGACCACGATCACGACGTCCAGGTCGAGGCCGCGGACAGCGCGGACGTCGGTGACCAGCACCCGGCCGGTGGGATCCTCCCGGACGGCGACCCGGGCACGGGACACCAGATGCCGGAGCTCGTCGCGACGCGGTGCCGGGCTCGCGTCGGCAACCTCCCGGACGACCTGGAGCATCGCCCGCGCCGCCGCCAGGTCGACCCTGTCGTCGCGCCGCACGGGTCGTGCGGTGAGGGTGCACCCGGCCACGACCATCCGCTCGAGCACCCGCTCGAGCACGGCGGCCGGAGCACCGGAGCGCAGGTCGTGCACGGGCGAGAGCTTCGTCCCGAGGGCTTCCTCGACCGCCTCCAGCACGCGCTCGGGATCGGCGATGGCCCGGCCCCGGAGTCGCCCCTCGACGAAGTCGACCCGGCGCCGGGGCACGCCCGACCAGGGCGATCGCAGGTAGCCGAACAGGTCGCCCCGGCGTGCGTCCTCGGCCCACGCGAACCGCAGCAGCCGGTCGACGGCGAACCCGAAGGAGGTGCGCCCGGCCGTCCGGCGCCGCTCGACCCGGACCGGCGCACCGGAGCGTTCCAGCACGGCGCACAGGTCGGGCCAGTCGTCCGGATCGCCGCCGGTGACGACCGCGATCCGGTCGGGCTCGATGCCATCGCGGAGCGCGCGGCAGACCTCCTGCAGCACCAGATCGGCCTCGGCGCGGGCACCGGCCGCCTCGAGCAGCACCAGCTCGTCGCCGACAGCCGGTTCGGGCGTGGGCCCGGCGTCCTCGAAGAGCCGCCGTTCCAGTGCTGCCAGCGTCGGCGGGCGACCACCGGGCAGGGGCGCGAGCTCCGTCACGGCCGCGCGCTCCGCGAGCCGCCGGACGATCGGCGCGACCACGGCGAAGGCCACCCGCCCAGGCTCGTACGGCAGTGTCAGGACGGCGCCGGCCCGGTCGCCGACGAGACGGATCGCCGTCTCCTGGGCCACGGTGAGGTCCTCGAAGCCCTGCACGAAGAGTTGCGTCCCGTCCCACGCGGCGACCTCCGTCGAGAGCGCCTCGCATGCGGCGATCCGTCGCCGCGGAGCGTCATGAGCCGCCAGCTCGTCGAGCCGGAGCCACCAGTTGCGGTAGAGAACGGCAAGGTCGCGGGCCGCGGCATCGTCGGCGGCGCCGGCCTCGAACCGCGCCGGATCGACGAGCGCCGACCCGAGGCGGTCGGCCAGCCGCAGGAACGCGTCGGCGAACCGCGCGCCGGCCGCCGACCCGGCGATCGTCGGCAACTCGGCCGCGCGCACCGTCCGCGCCAACTCCAGCCGGCGCCTCCCGGGCGCGAGCAGGGGGACGTCGCGCCCGCAGAGTGCGAGCGATCGCTCGAAGACGGCGTCGAACGTCGTCACGTAGCCACCGATCAGCGAGCCGCTGAGGAGCAGCTCACGTTCCACGCGACGGATCGAGCGCGCATCGGGGACGATCAGCAGCGCCCGCTCGCCCCGGTCGAGCGCGGCGCGGTACCGTCGGTACAGCTCCGCGACCTTGCCGGAGTTCGCCGGCCCGACGATGAGGTCGAGTCCCACGACGCCCGAGTCTACCGGTCGTCGGCGGCGAAGCGCTCGAGGGCAGCGTCGACCTTGCGGTCGGCGGCCTCGTCGAGCGCCGGCGGCCGCGACCGGCCGGCGGCCGCGGTGCGGCGCCATGCCAGCAGGAGCACGGTCGCAAGTGTCACGCCCCCGATCCCGACGGCGATCGGCACCAGCCAGGCACCCAGGCCCGACCCGCCGGTCGGGGTCGTCGCGAGGATCTGCTGACCGAACTGGGCGACCAGCGCGTCCTCCACCTGCTGCTTCGTCCACCCCCGATCGCGTTTGGCGGCGATGAACGTGCGGATCTGCTCCGCGGCCGGCGAGTGCGACAGATCCAGGCGGGTGCCGCAGACGGGGCACATGACCTCGTGCTCGATGTCGTCCATCGAGAACTGCGCCGTCGCGGCCAGCGCGGGGCTGGCGAAGGCCAGGATGGCACCGAGCAGCAGGACGAGACGGATCAGCTCGCCTCCGCCTTCGCGATCGCCTGCCGGAGGGCATCTGCATCCACCGGACCCGCGAACCACTGCACGGCGCGGCCCTTGCGGTCGAGCACGAAGGTCTCGGGATACCCGGTGACGCCCCACTGGTCGGCCACCCCGGCGCCGTGGTCGCGGCCGTGCGGGTAGTCGAGCCCGAACCGGGCGACGAACGCGCGCGCATCGTCCTCGACGTCGCGGGCGTCGACGCCCACGAAGCGAACGCCGTTGGCCCGCTCGGCGGCGGCGACCTCAGCCAGCAGCGGCGCCTCGTCCTCGCACTCGGTGCACCAGGAAGCCCAGAAGTTCACGACCACCACCGAACCGCGCATGGCATCGAGGCTGACGCGACCCCGGCCCGAAAGCGCCGGCAGGTCGAACGACGGCGCCATCGGCAGGCTGCCGGATGCGACCTTCCGCGGGAAGGCGCCCTTGTCCTGGGAGCGCACGACCGACGCGGCGAGCACCGCGACCAGGGCACCCAGGACGACGAAGATCGCGATCCTGAGCGACCGCCTCACAGGATCTTGACGGGCGTGCCGACGGTGACGCGGTCGAACAGCCACTCGGCATCCGGGATGCGCATCCGGATGCAGCCGTGCGACGCCGAGTACCCGATCGAGGCGGCGTCGGGCGTGCCGTGGATGCCGACGCCCGGTGCGGAGAGCCCCATCCACCGGGTGCCGAGCGGATTACCCGGGCCGGGCGGGATCGGCTTCAGGCCCTGGGCCCACGGCGAGGCGGGCGGATACCACCACGGGTTGCGCTGCTTGACGACGATCGCGTAGGTGCCCCGCGGGGTCGGGTACGCCGGCCGGCCGGTCGCGACGCCGAAGGTGCGCAGTCGCTGCACGTGGTGCATCCGGTAGCGGTAGAAGCGCAGCTGATTGGCTCCGCGGATGATGACGAGCGCGGGCGGCAGATCGGCGAGCGTGACGGTCGGCTGCGCGACGGTGCGCGGCACGTCCACACCGGCGGCACGGAGCGCGGGGTTGCGGATCTGGCGGACGATGGCCGCGCGCAGCGAGCCCCGCGGCGCCACCATGCCCGACTTCTCGATCAGGACGATCGGCCGTTTGCCGTGGAACCGCCAGGAGGCGTCGCGCGGGAACTGCCCCGTCTTCAGCCAGATGTGATCGGCATAGGTGTGGACGAGCGGGACCGAGTAGCGCAGGGTGACCGGGTAGTCCCCCGGCGCCGTGGCCAGCATCGCCGCGTCCAGTGCGGCGCGCAGCGACAGGCGGAGATCGAAGCGCGACACGCCGTAGCGGAACGAGCTCGCGTCCACCCGGACCCTGACGCTGCCGGACAGGTAGGCGTTGCGCACGGCGGTCGCGGCGTCGGCCCGGGTCATCCCGGCCACCGCGACGCCGCCGACCGTCACCCCGGGCGGCACCGTCGCGGCCGCGGCCGCGGGTACCGCGGTGATGAGAGCGGCAACCGCCGCCAGCAGGAGAAGCTTGCGCATGGCGGGCAGGATACCCCGCCAGGAGCCCGGGCGACCCAGCGGTCAGCGAACGGCGAGCGCCGCCTGGGTGGCGAAACGCTCCGCGCGCGCGAGGTGGTCGGCGTCGATCGGGCGGGCCGGGTCGAGCGAGACCACGACGAGCACGGCGCGGAGCTCCTGCTCCGGCCGCAGCGGCACCAGCCCGGCGCTAGCGCCCGGCGCCAGCAGGGGGCCGAGCAGTGTTGACCCGTCCTTCAGCCGCCCGCCCTCCACGATGACGCTGCGCCCGGAGGCCAGCTCCTCGAGCGTCTCGGCCGGCACGAACGAGGGCGCGCGCCGGACGATGCGGCGCACGGGTTCGTCGAGCGCGGGCGAGGCGACGTAGAGCGACTCGACCGTCAGCTGGTCGTTGGCGCCGAGCACCAGCACACCGGCTGCGTCGGCGTCGAGCAGCTCAGCCGCGGCACGGGCGACGGCGGCCGACGCACGCTGCCGGTCCCAGCCCTCGGTGACGGCGCGCACGACGGTGTCCTGGGCATCCAGCTCGCCCCGCGCGCGGCGTTCGCTGGCCAGCGCGGCCGATAGCTCCTGCTCGAGCCGATTCGAGTGCACGGCGAGCAGTGCGCTCTCCAGGGCCAGGGCGATCGGTGGCGCCTGGCGCCGCAGGAGCTCGATCTCGCGCTCGCCGAACGCGCCCGCCTCGGGGCGAGCGAGGGTGAGCGCACCGATCACGGTCTCGCGGAAGCGGAGCGGGATCAGCAGCAGCGATCGCACACCGGTCTCGGCGACCTCCGCGGCGACCGGTCCGAGCCGTTCGTCGCCGATCACGTCGGCGACCAGGACGTGCGGCGCGTTCGGATCGCTGCGCAGGAGCGCGGCGACCGCCGCCGCCTGGACGGCGGCGACGGCGGCGGGCGGCTCGGAGAGCACCGGCCGCCCCTCGTCGATCACGAAGACGCCGGCCTGCGCGCCGGGGGCGAGCGTCTGCAGGTGCGCACCCACCGCGGCCAGCGTCTGCTCGAGCGACGCCGATGCCGTGGCCTGCGCCGCGATCTCGATCAGCGCCGTCGTCCGGCGCAGGTCCTCATCCCGGCGGCGCGCCTCGGCGGCCCGGAAGAGGGCTTCGGCGGCCGGCGCCGCCAGGTGCCCGAAGGCTGCCCGCGCGGCGATGGCGGCGTCGCGGTCGGCGAAGAACAGCTGCACGACGCCGACCGGCGTACCCTCGTGCACCACGGGCGCCGAGACGACCGTGGGGAGCTCTGCCGTACCCGCGAGGGCCGCGACACCGGAGGCCTCCCCGCCGGTCACCACGGGTTCGCTGCGCCCGACCGCATCCACGGCGAGGACGCGACCCGGCGCGGCCGCGAGCTCGTCGCGGCGGAAGCCGTAGCCCGCGATCAGCTCGAGGTCGTCCGGGCCCGATCCCCGGTACAGCAGCGCGCGCGCGGCGCCCAGCGCCTCGGCAGCGAGCCGCGCCAGCAGCCGCGCCAACCGGGGCTCGTCCGATCCGGCGGCAAGCGCCTCCCCCAGTCGTTCCGCCTCTGCCTGGGCGCTCGCGGCACCGAGTACGGCATGCCGGCGCACCCGGTCGAGAACCACGAGCATGGCGGCGTGTGCCACCGCCGATCGCGCACGCCGCACCTCGTCGGGTCCGTACGGCAGGCCGGAGCGGGCCAGGAGCAGCACCGCCTGCGCGCGGCCGTCGATCACGATCGGAAGCCCGAGCGCCTCGACCGGACCGAGTCGTTCGGCGATCGGCTGGGCGACGGCGAGGTCGGTGAGCGCACCGGTCAGCAGCTCCTCCCCCGCCAGCAGTCGCGCGATGGCCGGGTCGACGGCGGTCACGCGCGTCCCCTCGAGCTCCGCGGCCAGGGCCGCCGAGCGGGCATGGACGCCGCGCGTGACGAGGTCGCCGGCTGCCTCCTCGACGACCCGGATCAGGCAGACCTCGCTCCCGGTCGCCTCGAGCGCGGCCCTCGCGACGAGGGCGAGCGCCGTCTGCTCGGCGCCGGCAGTGGCCTGGCGGACGGCGTCGGCCAGGATCTCGAGCTGCCCGGCCGCACGCATGGACTCGCGATACCGGTGCGCGGTCTCCAGGGCCCGTGCGCCCACCTCCCCGAGCGCGGCGGCGAGGGCCGCGTCGTCGTCGTCCGGGACGAGTCCGTGGTCGCGGCCCGCGAAGAGGATGCCCGCGCTGTCCCCACCGGGGGCGCGGAGCGGCGCCCCGACGACGGCCGACGGCGGATCGGCACCCGCGTATCCCATGTCGACGGGGTCGGTCACGGCCACCGCCTGGCCGCTCGAGAGCACGCGCGCCGCGAAGCCCTCGCGCTCGGAGAGCGTCCAGCGCTGTGCCCAGCCGGCCCCACGACCCTCGAGAGCGGTGATCGCGAGCCTGCCGTCCGACTCGCGCAGGGCGATCGCCGCCCAGTCGCAGTCGAGCGTCGAGATCGCCGCCCGGGCGAGCGTCTGCAGCACGCCGCCCACGTCGAGCGTGGCCGCCGTGACGGCGCCCGCGGCCTCGCGGAACCGATCGGCGCGGTCGGCCCGCCGCTTCAGCTGCATGCGCGCCCGCTCTTCCAGCGAGCGCCCTGCAGCGGCGGCGACCTCACCGCCGATGCCACCGGCTGCCCTCGACACGGGCGGCACCGCACGGGGCTCCTGCTCGCCGACGAGTGCGACCATGGCGCCGGTGGCGGCATGGACGCCGGCCATGACGGTGCCGAGCGTGATGCCGGCATCGAGCGAGGCCAGCGCATGGCGGTTCAGGACCGAGACGGCGCTCGGGGCATACCGTCCTGCGATCGCCGCCTCGACCGCGTCGACCCACGCAGTCGCTGCCTCCCGGGCGCCGGCGAAGGACGCACCCTCGGCCGCCAGCGTGTCGTGCATGTCGAGAGCGACCCGCTCCACGAGCGCCGCCCGCCGCAGCTCGAAGAGCTCCAGCGCGAGCGCGGAAGGAGAGCCAGCCTGGTAGGGCGGCTGCACGGCCACGGACGAGATGATACGGAGTTTTCGCCGCATTGCAGGGGCTCTGCGCCGGGCGGGCACCGCATCGACGCGGATTCCACCGGCCGGCACCGCCACCGTCCGGTAGTAGCATGGCGCCATGCGCGAACGCGAACGACGGCGGCAGGCATCCCGGGCCGAGGTGCTGGACCGGGCGCTGGAAGCGCAGCTGATGACCGAGCTCGAGTTCCGCCGGGCCGAGCGCGGAGCGCAGCGGGCGCGGTCTCGGGCCCGGCGCGCGGCGCGCCGCCGGTTCTTCCTCGTGATCGCCATCTTGACGGCGCTGGTGGTGCTGTTCGGGTTCCTGGTCTTCGAAGGGCTGGCGGCGCTGTTCCCGGGGCTCGGGTAGCGTTTCGGCCATGGCGACCCGCCGGTCGACGTCCCTCAAGCCCCAGCTGAACCAGATCCGCGCCTGGGTCCAGGACGGCGCGACCGACATCTGGATCGCCCACAAGCTCGGTACGACGCCGGCCGCGCTGATCCGGTTTCGCAAGCAGCACGACCTGCTGCGCGAGAACGAGCGGCCGCCCGAACCGCCGCCGGCCCCGGAACCCGAGGTGACCGCGACCGTCGAGGAGACGAAACCCCGCCGCAGCAGGCGCGGCGGTCGCAGCCGGGCGAACGACGCCGACGACACGCCGGTCGAGCCCGAGGTCACCGCGCCGGCCGACGAGCCGAAACCCCGGCGCAGCAGGCGCGGCGGTCGCAGCCGGGCGAAGGACTCCGACGACACGCCCGTCGAGCTCGAGGGAGTCTTCGACCACGGCGACGAGGGCTACGGGCTCTGGCTCGACGGCGCCGTCCGCGATGCGGGCGTGTACCGGACGCACTGGCAGGGCCACGCCGACGTGACCGTGAAGATCTCGCCGGACGAGATCGTCATCCGCCGCCGCTAGGCTAGGCCATCGTGACGCGCACGCGGAGCATGGCCTTGGCCTGCTCCACGAGGGCGATGGGGTCGAGCGGCTTGCCGACGAATGCCTGCGCGCCACCCTCGGCGGCCCGTTCGGCACCACCTTCGGTCTTCCCCGAGAACATCATCACCGGCAGCGCGTCGATGCCGTGCACCTCGCGCATGCGGCGGAGCATCTCCCAGCCGTCGATGCCCGGCATCATCACGTCGAGCATCACGAGATCGGGCGGGTCGGCCTCGAGCGCCCGCAGGCCCTCGTCGGCGGTTCCGGCCTCGATGACCGTCATCCCGTCGTACTCCAGGTTGACGCGGATCAACTCGCGAAGGCGCGCGTCGTCGTCGACGACGAGGACCGTGGCGGCGTTCCGCGGCCGCGAACCGGCACCGTTGCGGGACAGGAAGGCGTCGAGGTCGTCGCGCTTGAACCTGCGGTGGCCGCCAGGCGTGTAGAAGACGGGGAGGCGGCCAGCGTCCGACCAGGCGCGAACGGTGCTCTGGGCGACCCCCAGGACCTTCGCTGCCTGACCGAGGGTCAGCCAGTCGTCACGCGCGACATCCACCTCACCAATGGTAGCGCGCGGTGCCCCCGGGGTGGGCGTTGCGGTTGTTACGGTGTTGTGAGGGTGACGGTGACGACGTGGACATCGGCGGTGCCGGTGAGCATGTGCGGCGTTCCCGGCTCGCGGCGCATCGCCCCGCCAACGGCCATCCCGAGCGCGAAGAGGGCCAACCCCACGAGCAGCAGCAGGACGACCCGGCCCCGGGTCGTGAGCCGTGTTTTGCGGGGCGTTGCGCGCCGGTCGTCCACCGGGCCGATCCTACCGCCGGTCCCGGGCGCCGCGCGCGGCCCGGTCGAACGCGGCGTCGACCACGGGCACCACCGCGCGCGGCAGCACCAGGGGCGCGAGCGCCTCGGTGACCACCGCGCGGGCCCAGCGATCGGCGTCGAGGTACTCGCGGTACAGGTCGGCGAGGGTGTACACGGGGCCGAGCCGTCGCGTCAGCTCGACGGTCATGGCGGCCTGGCCGCGCTCCAGGCTGGCGAGCGCACGACCGTCGAGCGTGCGCCGAACGCGGCGCACCCCCTCGGGCCCACGTGACCACTCGATCAGCGCCGCCTCGACCCCCGAGCTCATGCCGCGGTGCCCATGCAGCAGCCCGCGGCCGGGAGCCCCCCGGCGTCCGCGATGATGCGGTCGCCGACCGGATAGGGCGGGTGCCCGAGCGCGAAGGCGGCGTGGGCGTGCAGGCACTTGACCGCGCGCGGCGCCCGGGTGCCGCCGATCCCCAGGTCGCCGAAGTCGGGCCGCAGCGCGATCTGCCGCCGACGACCCTCGTCGAACGCTGCCGCCATCTCCTCGTCGAGCGCGAGGAGCCGCTGGAGGGCGGCGATCCCGCCGTCGGCCTCCAGTCTGCCGATGGCGGCGACCAGACCGGGGCACGTGAGCCAGTAGCTGGTCGGGAACGGCACGCCGGCCGGCGTCCACGGCGGCTGGGCGATCGCGACCGGCCGTCCGGCCGGGCACCGCGACACCACCGCGGTGAACGGCACCGGCGCCCTCCCGAGCTGGAGGGTCACGATCTCGACGTCGTCGGCCATGGCGGCAAGGGTACCGCCCGGCAAGGGAGAATCGAGTGACATGCGTCCCAGGCGGATCGTCCTCGTCGTCACGGCGATCATCCTCGCAATCCTGTTCATCCAGCCGGTGCGCGCGTATCGCGACGCCAACGCACACCTGCGTACCGCCCGGGCGCAGCTTGCGAACGCGCGCGCCGATCGCGAGCGCCTCGGCCGTGACCTCGCGATGGCCGGGACACCTGGCGCACTGCTGCGCGAGGCCCGCCGCCTCGGATTCATCTATCCGGGCGAGACGCCCTACGTGATCCAGGGCCGCTAGCCGAAGGCGCGTGGGCCTAGAGCTGATTTCAGGATGAGGGTCGTGGTCGCGGGTCGGGGAGCGAGCGGCAGCGACCGGGCGTTCCGCAGGCCTTGCAGACGCAAGGCCAAGGCACGGACGACGCTGCCGCGAAGCCCCGAAGCCGCCTCGCCGAGGCGGCGGAAGGGGAGCCGCAGCTGATCACGGTTGCCGGAGCCGCGGCTCCGGCGTTCGTGATCAGCGCAGGACTCTCCCCGGCCATGCGAACGCGCCGCTCATCCTGAAATCCGCTCTCAGAGGGCCTGGACGAGGATCGTGTTCGTGGCGCCCGGGGTGTTGACGTGAGTGCCGCTCGTGATCACCACCCGGTCGCCGGACCCGGCCAGGCCGGCGCGCAGGACGGCCTCGGTCGCCTTGCGCCAGAGGTCCTCGAGACCGTCGGCCTCTTCCAGCTGGAGGGGCACGACGGCCCAGTCGAGCGCCAGCTGCCGGAGGGCGATCTCGTTGGGCGATGCTGCCACGATGGGCCGGCGCGGGCGGTGCTTCGAGACCTCTCGGGCCGACTCGCCGGTCGCGGTGGGGACGATGATGACGGCGACGCCGAGGGTCTCGGCGATATCGCAGGCGGCGTGGCCGACGACGTCCGCGATGTAGCGCGGCCCGAGTCGCGACAGGCCGTAGCTGGCCTCGTGGTAGGCGAGGTTCGGCTCCACGGCGAGTGCGATCCGCACCATCGTCTCGACCGCCTCGACCGGATAGGTGCCGACCGCGGTCTCGCCGGAGAGCATCACCGCCGAGGTGCCGTCGAGGATCGCGTTGGCGACGTCCGACGCCTCGGCCCTGGTCGGCTCGGGGCGCTCGATCATCGACTCGAGCATCTGGGTGGCCGTGATGACCGGCTTGCCGGCCTCGCGACCCATGCGGATCATCCGCTTCTGGGCGAGGGGGACGGCCGCCGCGCCGATCTCCACACCGAGGTCGCCGCGGGCGACCATGACGCCGTCCGAGACGTCGATGATCGCATCGAGGTGCTCCATCGCCTCGGACTTCTCGATCTTGGCGATCACCCGTGCCCGCGCGCCGCGTGCGGCGATGAGCTGCTTGAGGTCCTCGACGTCCTCGGGTCGCCGCACGAACGACAGCGCGAGGTAGTCCACCTCCTGATCGAGCGCGAAGGCGAGGTTCTCGCGGTCGGCCGCGGTGATGGACGGGATCGGCAGGTAGGTGCCCGGCAGGTTGACGCCCTTGTGGGACGAGAGGACACCGCCGAGCTCGACGTTGCACAGCGCCCGGTGGCCCTCGAGGTCGGTGACCCGGAGGCGCACGAGGCCGTCGTTGATCAGCACGGGGTGGCCCCGGCGGAGGTGGCGGGCGATGTCGATCTCGAAGCCGAGCTCGAGATCCCCGGACGCGGCGTCGCCGCGTCCCGCGAGCACCACGGCGTCGCCGGCCGTGAGCGTGATCGGCTGGGCCAGCGCGCCCAGGCGCAGCTTGGGCCCCTGCAGGTCGCCGAGCAGGGCGATGGGACGGCCGACCGCGGCGGCAGCACGCCGGACGCGGGCGATCGATGCCGCATGGTCGGCCTGGGAGCCGTGCGAGAAGTTCAGCCGGAAGCAGTCCACGCCGGCCCGGGTGAGCCGGTCGACCACCTCGTCGCTGCCGCTGGCCGGGCCGAGCGTTGCGACGATCTTCGTCCGGCGAAGCACCATCACGGGATGGGCGCTTCCGCGCGCCGCGCGCGGAAGGCGGCCAGGCCGGGGTAGATCGCGGCGCCGCCGAGCTCCTCCTCGATCCGCAGCAGCCGGTTGTACTTGGCGACTCGATCCGAGCGCGAGGGCGCCCCGGTCTTGATCTGGCCGGCGTTGGTGCCGACCGCGAGGTCGGCGATCGTGACGTCCTCGGTCTCACCGGAGCGGTGCGAGATCACGGAGACGTACCCGCGGGACGCCGCCAGGGCCATCGCCTCCAGCGTCTCGGTCAGCGAACCGATCTGGTTCACCTTGACGAGCAGGGCGTTCCCGACCCCCCTCTCGAAGCCCAGACGGAGCCGTTCGACGTTGGTCACGAAGATGTCGTCGCCCACCAGCTGGCAGTGATCGCCGATGGCATCGGTGAGGAGCTTCCAGCCGGCCCAGTCGTCCTCGGCCAGCGGATCCTCGAGCGACACGATGGGATAGCGCCCGACGAGCTCCTCGAAGTACCCCGCCATGCCCGCGGAGTCCAGCTCGCGGCCCTCTCCCGCCAGCACGTAGACGCCGCGCGCTGCGTCGTAGATCTCCGACGTGGCCGGATCGAGCGCGATGAACGCATCCGTTCCCGGCGTGTACCCGGCCTGCTCGATGGCCTCGAGGATCGCCAGGATCGCGTCCTCGTTGCGGCCGAGGTCCGGCGCGAACCCACCTTCGTCGCCGACGGCGGTGGCGAGGCCCCGGTCATGGAGGATCTGCTTGAGCGCGTGGAAGATCTCCGCGCCCATGCGCAGGCCGTCCGCGAAGGTGGCTGCGCCGGCCGGGACGACCATGAACTCCTGCAGGTCGAGCGTGTTGGCGGCGTGCGCACCGCCGTTGATGACGTTCATCATCGGCACCGGCAGCGTCCGCGCAGCAACCCCGCCGAGGTGCCGGTAGAGGGGCAGGCCGATGGCGTCCGCGGCGGCATGTGCCACCGCGAGCGAGGTGCCGAGGATGGCGTTGGCGCCGAGCCGGCTCTTGTTTGGCGTGCCGTCCAGGTCGATCAGCGTCTCGTCCACCCCGTGCTGATCGAAGGCGTCCAGCCCGATGACCGCTGTCGCGATCTCGCCGTTGACGTTGCCGACGGCCTTGTGCACGGACTTGCCGCCGTAGCTGTCGCCGCCGTCCCGCAGCTCGACGGCCTCCCACTGGCCGGTCGAGGCTCCGGACGGCACGGCCGCACGGCCACGGCCGCCCGAGAGGAGATCGACCTCGACCTCCACGGTTGGATTCCCGCGGGAGTCCAGGATCTGGCGCCCGCGCACCGACTCGATCAACGTCACGACGAACTACCCCGTCTCGAAGATTTCGCACGCCGATAGTAGCCGTCCTGCTCGTCCAGCCCGAGCAGTCGGAACTCCTCGCCGGCCGCCGCCGCGAGCCGCTCGGCCTCCTCGACCCGCGTCCGGAACCGCTGGGCCGAGAGCCGCAGGGCCAGCTCCGGATCGACCCCGGCGAGGCGCAGCACGTTGACCGTCGCGAAGAGCACGTCGCCCGCTTCGGCGACCACCGCGGCCTCGGGCTCGCGCTCCGGTGCCCCGTCGTGCCGGCGGAGGACCTCGTCGAGCTCTCCCACCTCCTCGGCGATCGCCGGCCAGGCGTCCTGCCAGCGGGCCCAGTCGAAGCCCGCCGCGGCGGCGCGGCGCTGCATCTTGCGCGCGTACAGCAGCGCGGGCAGGGCGCCGGGGACGTCGTGGAAGATCCCCTCCCGGCCCTCCTGCTCGCGTTTGATCGCCTCCCACCGGCCCCGTACATCGGCCGCGGTGGCCAGCTCCGCATCACCGAACACGTGCGGATGACGCCGGATCAGCTTGGTGCGGATGCCGTTGGCGACGTCGGCCAGGCCACCCGCGCCCGCCTCGTCGGCCAGCAGCGCGAGGAAGTAGGTCTGGAAGAGGAGATCGCCGAGCTCGTCGACCAGATCCGCGCCGGGCGGTCCCGCGAGCGCCTTCTCGGCGACCTCGTACGCCTCCTCGACGGTGTGCGGCACGATCGTCGCGGCGGTCTGCTCGCGATCCCACGGGCAGTCGCGGCGGAGCCGGACCGTGACCCGCCACAGCTCCGCCAGGGCCGCGGCGGCGACGCGGGCGTCCAGCGACGCGATGTCCGGATGCACCGCGGCGGCCGGGTGCTGACGGGCGAGCGCGGCCGCATCGGCGTCGGGCGCCGCGACCACCGGCGCACCGGAGACGTGCTCGACGCCCAGCGCGAGCAGGGCCGCGCGCACGTCCCCGGAGGCACGGATGTCCGCCGCCCCGGCGGCACGCAGCGCCTCGACCGACCCGAGCGGGATCTGATCGGTGCTGCCCGCGCCGAGGCCGACGATCGTCCCTATCAGTTGGTCGTGGCTCCGGACGTCGTGGCGCCGGTGGTCGGTGCCGGCGGGAGGCTGTAGCCCTTGGCGAAGGCCGACTGGGCCGCGTACGACGCCTTGATCTTGTCGTACCACTTGGCGGCCTCGGCGTTCTTGCGCTCGTTCTCGATCTCGGACTTGATCTGGTCCTTGACCTCGTCGAGGGTCTTGTAGCCGCCCTTGGTGGCGTCGGCGAGCGCCTTGATGACGTGGTAGCCGAACGCCGACTTCACCGGCTGCTCGGTGTACTTCCCGGTCTTGAGGGCGTAGGACGCCTTCGTGAAGGCCGGGTCGTACCCGGTCGGCGTGACGTCGTAGGTGCCGTTGTTCGGGATCGACGCGGTGTCGGTCGAGTACTTCTTCACCAGCGTGTTGAAGTCGGCGCCGGCGTCCAGCTGGGCGATCACGTCCTGGGCCTTGACCTTGAGCTTCGCGTAGTCGGCCTCCTTCGGCGTGGCGCCGCCCTTGAGGCCGAGCAGGATGTGCTGCACCTTGCGGCTCGCCGGGATCTTGTAGACCGTTTCCTTGTCACGCGCATACCGTGCGGCGATGTCGGCGTCGGTGACCGGGGCGAAGCCCGCCGAGACCTTCGCGAACAGCGCCTGGGCCAGCTGCTGGGCCGACAGCGTGTCGCGGTAATCGGCCTCGGTCATGTGGTTGGCCTTGAGCTGGGCGGCGAACTTCGCGTCGCCGCCGGACTGCTGCTTCTGCTGCGCCTCCTGGGCGTCGATCTTCTTCGTGTCGACCTTGAGGCCGGCCTTGGCCGCCTCGGTGACGACGATCGTCTTCTCGAACAGGTAGTTGAGCGCCTGCTGCTTCAGGGTCTCGTACTCCTGCGACCCGGGCTTCGGTGCCTGGGCGCCCTTGGTCGCCAGGGCGGAGGCCATCAGCTTGTCGAACGTGGCCTTGGGGATCGGCACGCCGTTGACGACGCCGACCGCATCGGCGGGCACGCTCGTCGACGACGTCGACGAGCCAGAGCTGCCGCACGCGGCGGCGACGAGCGCGATGGCGACCACGCTGAGACGTGCGATTGTTCTGAAGGTCATGCTCTTCCTCGCGGCATGGGCGTGGATGGGGCGGATGACGACCCATCGAGCGCCGGGCCGTTCCTAGGACGGGGCCGGAACGGCCCCTCCACGTATTTCCAGCATACTAGCCAGCAGATTTCGTGCGACTGCCATCGGCGAATTCCCGTCCGCGACGCGCGCCGAGAGTTCGTGGCGCTGCAGGTTGTAGGCGCTGCCGGGGACGGCCTCGCGCAGGGCCCGGGCCTCGTCGATGCCGAGCGCGATGCCCGCCAGGGCGACGCGATCCTTCCGCACGACCAGGGCGACGGTCCCCAGCGGCTGCAGCGCGATCCGCGCTCCCTGGATGCCAATGAGGTTCGCGACCGGCTCCGGGATCGGCCCGAAGCGGTCGGCGAGCTCGGCCTCGAGCTCGCGCAGGTCGTCCTCGGAGGTGGCGAGCGCGATCCGCCGGTGGACGTCGATCTTCGCCGCCTCGAGGCCGACGTACGCGGCCGGGACGTAGGCGTCGATCGCCGCGTCGACCCGCACGGTGGTGGCGGGAGCCGGCGATGCGGCACCCTGCAGCTCGGCCACGGCCTCGGCCAGCAGCTCGCAGTAGAGCTCGAACCCGACCGCTGCCACGTGCCCCGACTGCTCGTCACCCAGCAGGTTGCCCGCGCCGCGGAGCTCGAGGTCGCGCATGGCGACCCGGAACCCGGAGCCCAGCTCGGTGTAGTCGGCCAGCGCGGCGAGCCGCGCGCCTGCCTCCTCGGTCAGCTCGGCGGCGTCGGGGTAGAAGAGATAGGCGTACGACTGCAGCTCGGAGCGCCCGACGCGGCCCCGGATCTGGTAGAGCTGGGACAGCCCCAGCAGATCCGCCCGTTCCACCAGGAGCGTGCCGGCGGCGGGGATGTCGAGGCCCGACTCGATGATCGTCGTCGCGCAGAGCACGTCGTGGTCGCCGCGCAGGAACTCCTCCATCACCCGCTCGAGCTGACGCTCGCTCATCTGCCCGTGTGCGACGGCGATCCGCGCCTCGGGGACGAACGTCCGCAACCTGGCGGCGGCCTCGTCGATCGACTCGACCCGGTTGTGCAGGTAGAACGACTGGCCGCCGCGCCCGAGCTCGCGCCGGATCGCGCCCGCCACCAGCTCGGTGTCCCACTCCCCCACGTGCGTGCGGATCGGGCGCCGGCCACGGGGTGGCGTCGCGATCACCGAGATGTCCCTGAGCCCGGAGAGGCTCATGTGCAGCGTGCGCGGGATCGGGGTCGCGGACAGCGCCAGCACGTCGACCTCCGTCCGCAGCTGACGCAGCAGCTCCTTCTGCGCGACCCCGAACCGCTGCTCCTCGTCGACCACGACCAGCCCGAGGTTGGCCGGCAC
Source organism: uncultured Actinomycetes bacterium (assembly GCA_963779685.1). Classification (GTDB taxonomy): domain Bacteria; phylum Actinomycetota; class Thermoleophilia; order Gaiellales; family F1-60-MAGs149; genus CAVZZG01. The sequence goes on along the minus strand of CAVZZG010000001.1, from coordinate 1,292,851 downwards.
GACGTCGCGCGAGAGCAGGCGATGCGTCCCGATCAGCACGTCGATGCGCCCCTCCCGGAACGCCGCCACGGCCTGCTTCAGGTCGCCGGCAGCGCGGAAGCGCGAGACCGAGTCGATCTCGACCGGGAGGTCTCGGAAGCGATCGCGGAACGTCGCGAGGTGCTGCTGGACGAGGATCGTCGTCGGGCAGAGCATCATCACCTGCCGTCCCGACTCGACGGTCTTCATGGTCGCCCTGACGGCGACCTCCGTCTTGCCGAACCCCACGTCGCCGCAGACCAGGCGGTCCATCGGCCGCGGCGACTCGAGATCCTCCTTCACGGCATCGATGGCGCGCGCCTGGTCGTCGGTCTCGGCGTACGGGAACGCCGCCTCGATGCGCTCGACCATCTCTCCATCCGGCGCGATCGGCTCCTTCGCGGCGGCCTGGCGCGCCGCGTAGAGCGCGAGCAGTTCGCCTGCCATCTCGTGCACCGCATGCCGGGCGCGCGCCTTGAGCGTGTGCCACGCCTTGCCACCGAGCTTCGACAGGGCCGGCGCGCGGGCGTCGGCTCCGATGTAGCGGGACACCTTCCCGATCTGCTCGTGGGGCACGAAGAGCTTGTCGTCGCCGCGGAAATCGAGACAGAGGTAGTCGCGGGTGACGCCGGCGACGGTCTTGGTGTCGAAGCCGACGAACCGGCCGATGCCGTGATCCTCGTGCACCACGTAGTCGCCCGGCCGGAGGTCGGTGAACGAGCTGATCGCCCGTCCCAGGCGGCCTGCGCCGACGCTACGCCGCCGGAAGAGCTGCGCCGACGGCAGCACGGCGAGGCGCAGGGACGGCGACACCAGCCCGCGACGCACGCGCGACACTACGAACACGACGCCGGGGTCGGGCGGGAGCGGGTCGCCGGCTGCCGCGATCGACGATTCGACGCGCTTCAGCTGGGCGGCGATGCGGGTCGCGTCCCCCTCGTGCGGGACGGCGAGCACGACGCGCAGGCCCTGCTTGACGAGGGCGCGAAGCTCGTTCTCGGCCTCCGCGATGCCCCGGGCCGCGAGCGCGGGCCGCTGTCCCTCGAACGCGAACTTCTGACCCTGCGGGAGCTGGTCGAAGGCGTGCGCCGCGCCGACCGCCTCCTCGGCGTCTTCGAGCCGCAGGTAGCCGGGCCGCCGGCTGCCCGTGGCGACCTCTGCCAGCCGTTGTCTGCAGGCGCCGAGCACGCGGCGTGGCTCCCACACCACGACGGGTCCCGCCGCCAGCAACTCGGGCACCACCGGCACGAGGTCGGGTGGTACCGGCACCTGGTCGGACTCGACCCCGAACGCCGCCGCGGGATCGTCGGCCAGCGCCTCGGCGGCGGGGTACAGGACGACGCGGTCGAGGTCGCGCAGCGAGCGCTGGGTGAGGCTGGAGAACGCCGATACGCGCTCGACCTCGTCGCCGAACAGCTCGACCCGGATCGGCTCGCGGCCGGTGGTCGGGAAGATATCGACGACGTCGCCGCGCGCCGATACCTGTCCGCGCTCCTCGACCGTACCGCCGGTGCGGTCGTATCCGATCGCGACCAGCGACCGCAGGAGGTCGTCGCGTTCGACGACATCGCCCGTCCGGATCGAGACCCGTGCCGGGCGTCGCGACCTGGGCGGGATCCGCTCCACGAGCGCCTCCGCCGAGACCGCGACGAAGCCGCCGCGTTCCAGGACGTGCAGGGCCCTGGCCCGCTCGCCGACGAGGTGCACCGGCGGGTGCAGCGGCGTCCCCCACCCGACCCCTCGGTGCGGGAAGTACCCGACCGGGACTCCCGGCAGGTAGACCCGTACGGCTTCGGCGAGCTCGCGAGCCTCGTCGTCGTCCTCGACCACGACCTCGAGCGCAGGCCGCTCCGAGCCCTCCCGCAATCGGTGGAGGGCGGCCAGCAGCAGTGGCAGGACCGGCTCGGACACGCGCACGGGCAGCCGCGCGGCCGAACCGATACGGCCGGCCACGGCCTGCGCGGACTCGGCCTCGAGGAGGGCGCCGAGGGCCAGCTCGGCGCCTGCTGCGGTCCGGGTCACGTCGGGTAAGGTCTCGCTGTCCACCCGGCCCCGGAGAGTACTGTGCCGCGCCCTCTCAACGTGCTCCTCGACGAGCTCTTCGACTACCTGCGCATCCCGAGCATCTCCTCCGGAGACGGCGATCCGGCCGATCTCAGGCGGGCTGCGGAATGGGTCGGCGCCCGTGTCGGCGACGCCGGCGGGACGGCCGAGATCGTCGAGACCGGGCGCAATCCGCTGGTCGTCGGCAACGTCTCGTGCGGTGCCCGCGGAGCTCCCCGGCTGCTGCTGTACGGGCACTACGACGTGCAGACGGTGCATCCGATCGAGGCGTGGGACTCACCGCCCTTCGAGCCCGAGGTCCGCGACGGCTACATCTACGCCCGCGGTGCCAGCGACGACAAGGGCAGCTTCCACTGCGTCCTGGCCGCGATGGTCGACGCTGCGCGGGCGGGCGAGCTGCCGTGCGATCTGACCGTCGTGTCCGACGGAGAGGAGGAGATCGGGGGCGACTCGGTCGTGCACTGGCTGCTCGACCGCGGCGAGCGCTTCGACGCCGCCGTGGTGTTCGATGGCGGCCTCCTGGCCCCTGGCTGGCCGGTGATCAACATCGGCGTGCGCGGCGTCATCACCGGCCTCATGCGGGTCAAGACCGGCACCAGGGACGTGCACTCGGGCATGTTCGGAGGGGCCGCATTGAACGCCGCACACGTCCTGGCGGGGCTCATCGATGCGTGCCGGGCCCGCGACGGCCGCCTGCCGGCCGCACTCACGGCGGACGTGCGCGCGCCGGATGCCGCGGAGATCGCGAGCTGGGCGACGCTGCCGTCCGGCGCCGGCGAGCTCGCCGAGGCGGGCATGGCAGCCCTCGACCCCGGGGCCGTCGCCGAGTACTACCTGCGCACGTTCGCGCTGCCGACGTTCGACGTCAACGCCATCACCTGCCGCGACGCGAGCCAGAGCCGGACGATCATCCCCTACGAGGCCGAGGCGGCGATCTCGCTGCGCCTGGTGCCCGACCAGGAGCCCGAGCGGGTATGGGCAGCGCTGCAGCGCCATCTCGAGAGCGTGCTTCCGGCCGGGGCGGTGCTCGAGACCGAGCTCCGCGGGGCGACGGCAGGGTGCGTGTTCGACCCGGCCGCGCCACCCCTCGTGACGGGTCGGCGGATCATGAGCGAGGTGTTCGGACGGGAATGCGCCGTCGCCCGCACCGGGGGCGCGATCCCGCTCGTGACCGCGCTCCATCGCACCGGAACGCCCACGATCCTGACCGGAGTCGCGTTGCCGGACGACAACATCCATGCCCCGAACGAGCGGCTCCTGATCGCGAACTACGAGAAGGGCGTCGAGGCCGCGGGGCGGATGCTCCGCGAGCTCCTCTAGTCCATTAAGCGGATCGCCTGGCCGGCAGGCGACCAACGGTTGCACGCCGAGGCGATCCGCTAGTGCTTGTTTTGCAATGTATTCATATCACTTGTAAAACGTAAAGCCCCCACCTCGGAGCGGCGATAACGGATCTGCAACCAGTCGCAGCGAGGTCGCGACGGGAGCCGCCGATGCGGCGACGGGCCCCAGGCGAGGGCCCTCCCCGGCAGGAAGCCGGGGCAACACGTCAGGGAGGATAGGATGTCGCTCCGTATCAACACCAACGTCGAGGCCTTCAACGCCCACCGACAGCTGTCTGCGACTGCGCTCGCGCTCGGCAAGTCGATGGAGAAGCTCTCCTCGGGCCTCCGGATCAACCGGGCCGCCGACGATGCCGCCGGGCTCGCCATCTCCGAGAAGATGCGCGCACAGATCCGCGGCGTCGCCCAGGCAGGGCGCAACGCCCAGGACGGGATCTCGCTCGTCCAGTCGGCGGAAGGCGCACTGAACGAGGTGCACTCGATCATCCAGCGCGTCCGCGAACTGGCCGTCCAGTACAACAACGGCACCCTGTCGACGGCCGACCGCGCGGCGATCACGTCCGAGATCGTGCAGCTGTCTGCCGAGGCCACGCGCATCGTCACCAGCCTGCAGTTCAACGGCATCAACGTGCTCGACGGTTCCACGCCGGGCGTCACGTTCCAGGTCGGCGCCAACACCGGCGAGACCATCTTCGTCGCCAGCGCGAACCTGGGCGGCACCTACTTCGACTCCGTCTTCGTCGGCACCTTCACGACCGGAGCCGACATCACGGCGGTCGACACCTCGCTGTCGGCGATCGCCGACGTGCGCGCCACGTTCGGCGCCGTCCAGAACCGCCTCGAGCACACGATCGCGAACCTCTCGACCTACCAGGAGAACCTGTCGGCGGCCGAGTCGCGAATCCGGGATGCGGACATGGCCCAGGAGATGACGGTCTTCACGAAACTCCAGGTGCTCCAGCAGTCCGGCGTCGCGATGCTCGCGCAGGCGAACCAGGCGCCCAACGCCGTTCTGAGCCTGCTCCGCGGCTAGCCGCGCTGGGCTCCCTGAAGCTTCATCCGGACCGCATCCCCGGGTGAAGTCCGGGGCCAGGGATGGCTCCGGGCAACGGTCAGGGAAGACGATCGCCAGCGTCGGGCCGCGGAGCAATCCGAGCCGGCCTCTCTGACCAGCCTCCCAACCGGCCGTCGCGTTCGCGCGACGGCCGGTGCCGTCCTGCGGCGACGGCCCTGAGGGCCCGTCTCAGGAGGCGACGTCGCAGGTTATGCCACGTGGTGCGTTCACCTCCTGAGACGGGCCCCTGAAACGAATGGGCCGGGCCCGTCCTCATGACGGGCCCGGCCCTCAGGGCGGTACGAGACGTTCCCGGCTGTCCTAGCGGAGCAGCGAGAGAACGCTCTGCGGCGACTGGTTGGCCTGGGCCAGCATCGCCGTACCGGACTGCGACAGGATCTGCAGCCGGGTGAAGTTGACCATCTCGGCCGCCACGTCCACGTCGCGGATCCGCGACTCGGCGGCGGACACGTTCTCCTGGCTCACGCCGAGGTTGGCGATGGCATGCTCGAGCCGGTTCTGCACCGCACCGAGATCGGCGCGGACGCTCGACACGGACGTGATCGCGGTGTCGATCTGCGCGACGTCCATCGAGACCGTCGAGAACGACAGGGCCGTCAGGGTGACGCCGATCCGGTTGGTGTTGCTGGCGGCGTCCAGGTTCTGGTTCGCGCCCACCTGGATCGTGACGGTGGTGCCGGCACCACTCGAGCCGAACAGCGCGATGCCGTTGAAGGTCGAGGTGTCGCGGATGCGGACGAGCTCGGCGGTCAGCTGCGCGACCTCGGCCGTGATCTTGGCCTGATCGGTCGTCGACAGGGTGCCGTTCGAGAACTGGATCGCCAGCTCCCGGACGCGCTGCAGGATCGAGTGCATCTCGTTGAGAGCACCCTCAGCCGTCTGCACCATCGAGATGCCGTCCTGAGCGTTCCGCGATGCCTGAGCGGTACCGCGGATCTGCGCCCGCATACCCTCGGAGATCGACAGACCAGCCGCATCGTCAGCGGCCCGGTTGATGCGAAGACCCGACGACAGCTTCTCCATCGACTTGGAGAGCGCCATCGCGGTCTGCGACAGATTGCGGTGGGCGTTGAACGCCTCGACGTTGGTATTGACACGAAGGGACACGTGGATCCTCCTTGATCTACGGTCGGATTGACGGTAACGAGCGGCGGCGACTTCCTGTCACCGCCCTTGCCTGGTGCCTTGGCCTGGGCCACGGCGGTCGTCCGAATTACGCCTCGGGCTACCTCCTTGCGGGTCACGGGCCGGCGATGAGCACATCAACCAGCACGTATACCAAGATTTATCGGGCATATTGGAATATTCGCAGTCACCCCGTCGGGGGAGGTTCCGCCAAGGATCGAGCTCGAACGGAGCGGAGCGCGCCAACGACGAATGGGCCGGGTCCGTCGTCATGACGGGCCCGGCCCATTCGGCCGTGCGTTACGCTCGCGCCACTCCCTAGCGGAGCAGGGCGAGAACGCTCTGCGGCGACTGGTTGGCCTGGGCCAGCATCGCCGTACCGGACTGCGACAGGATCTGCAGCCGGGTGAAGTTGACCATCTCGGCCGCCACGTCCACGTCGCGGATCCGCGACTCGGCGGCGGACACGTTCTCCTGGCTCACGCCGAGGTTGGCGATGGCATGCTCGAGCCGGTTCTGCACCGCACCGAGATCGGCGCGGACGCTCGACACGGACGTGATCGCGGTGTCGATCTGCGCGACGTCCATCGAGATGGTGGAGAACGACAGGGTCGTCAGGGTGACGCCGATCCGGTTGGTGTTGCTGGCGGCGTCCAGGTTCTGGTTCGCGCCCACCTGGATCGTGACGGTGGTGCCGGCACCGCTGGCGCCGAAGAGGTTGATGCTGTTGAAGGTGGAGGTGTCGCGGATGCGGACGAGCTCGGCGGTCAGCTGCGCGACCTCGGCCGTGATCTTGGCCTGATCGGTCGTCGACAGGGTGCCGTTCGAGAACTGGATCGCCAGCTCCCGGACGCGCTGCAGGATCGAGTGCATCTCGTTGAGAGCACCCTCAGCCGTCTGCACCATCGAGATGCCGTCCTGAGCGTTCCGCGATGCCTGAGCGGTACCGCGGATCTGCGCCCGCATACCCTCGGAGATCGACAGACCAGCCGCATCGTCAGCGGCCCGGTTGATGCGAAGACCCGACGACAGCTTCTCCATCGACTTGGAGAGCGCCATCGACGTCTGCGACAGATTGCGATGGGCGTTGAACGCCTCGACGTTGGTATTGACACGAAGGGACACGCGAGATCCTCCTTGATCTCCAGGGTGGTACGGCGGAGGCCTCCTGCCGCCGCCGGCGATCTACCGTGTTGCGCCCGCCCGGTGCCCGCGAGTCCCCCGTCGGAGTCATCGCGCAGATCCGGGCTCCCTATGTATTTCGGAATATTTGCAGGTTTCTTTAGTACATACGAATATTCGCAGCAAACCACGTCCGGAAGCGCGAACCCAGGACGACGCGAGCCGGCCATGGGGCCGGCTCGCGATCGGGGTTCGAAGCGGCGTCAGCGCCAACCGCGCTAGCCGCGGAGCAGCGTGAGCACGCCCTGGGCACCGAGGTTGGCCTGGGCCAGCATCGCCGTGCCCGACTGCGAAAGGATCTGCAGCCGCGTGAAGTTGACCATCTCCTGGGCCACGTCCACGTCGCGGATCCGCGACTCGGCGGCGGACAGGTTCTCCTGGCTCACGCCGAGGTTGGCCACGGCGTGCTCGAGCCGGTTCTGCACCGCGCCGAGATCGGCGCGAGCGCCCGAGACGCTCGACAGCGCGAGGTCGACCTGGGCGAGATCCATGGAGATCGTGCCGAACGAGAGCGCCACCAGGTTGACGCCGATCCGGTTGGTGTTGTTCGAGGCGTCGATGTTGCCGTTGGGGCCGACCTGCAGCGTCACGGTGGTGGCGGTGGTCGCGCCGAAGAGCACGATGCCGTTGAACGTCGCGCTGTCGCGGATGCGATCGAGCTCCGCGGTCAGCTGCGCGACCTCGGCCGTGATCTTGGCCTGATCGGAGGTCGAGAGCGTGCCGTTCGCCCACTGCACCGCCAGCTCGCGGACGCGCTGCAGGATCGAGTGCATCTCGTTGAGAGCACCCTCAGCCGTCTGCACCATCGAGATGCCGTCCTGGGCATTGCGCTGCGCCTGGGCGGTGCCGCGGATCTGCGCCCGCATGCCCTCGGAGATCGCGAGCCCGGCGGCGTCGTCGGCGGCCCGGTTGATACGAAGACCCGACGACAGCTTCTCCATCGACTTGGACAGCGCCATCGACGTCAGCGAGAGGTTGCGGTGGGCGTTGAACGCCTCGACGTTGGTGTTGACACGAAGGGACATCTGAGATCCTCCTTGATCTCGGCCTTTCACCCCGACTCCATCCGGGGCCCGAAGTATGCGCTTCAAAGTACCTGCGCACCATTGTTATCGACTGCATTCGCAGTCCCTTTAGAACAAATTTATTATTTGCAATTCATAGACGCACCCTCGTCACATCGCAAGGTTCCGAACCACGCCCGCTCGACGGCCGCCATCCACGCCGGATCCAGCGCGTCGAAGGCGGTGTGGCCTCCCCACGAGGGGGTCAGGATGCGCACCCGGTCGTTGCCGGCTGCGGCCTGGGCCAGTCGCCGCGTGTGGGAGACCGGCACGACGAAGTCGTCTTCGGCGTGGATCACGAGCACCGGTACGGCAAGCGATGCGGCGAACCCGTTCGCGCTCGACCGGCGCGCGGCCTCGTCGACATCGATGCCGTAGAACGCCGGGATCGCGGCCGCCGCGGCAGCCAGGGGCGTCACGGCGTCGATTCCGGCGCCGGCCGCGCGCAGCCGGGCCGTCGCTGCCGCCCGCAGCGTGAGCCAGGTGGCATACAGCGGATCGGCCATCGACGGACGGGTCGAGAGCCGCGCCAGCGCCTCCGCGACGTCGGTCGGCGGGCAGAGGGCGATGACGCCGCCGTCGAGGCCCGCGCCGCGCTCGGACGCAACCCGCGCGGCGTTCAATGCCACCGCGCCACCGAGGGAGAACCCGATGGCGCCCACGGACGGCGCGCCCCGGGCGCGCAGCCACGCATCGATGGCGACGAGATCCTCACCCTCCTTGAAGCCGAGCGAGTTGGGCGCGCGACTGGCGAGCGACGTGCCACCGAAGCCCCGCAGATCGGGGGCCACGACCGAGAATCCAGCACGCCACAGGCGCACCGCGGTTCGGCGCACGTAGTCGAAGCCCTTGGTCGTCATGGCGCCGTGCACCACGAGCACCGCCGGCGCCCCCTCCCGCAGGGCCGTCAGCGTTGCGATCGGCTCGCCATCGGCGCCGGTCAGCACCCGGTGCTCGAAGGCCCGGGGGTAGCGGAAGCCGATCTGCGCGAACTCCGGCTTGGCCGTCAGCAGCATCAGCGGCCAGTCGTGCAGGCTGTGGCGGATGACGGTCGCGCGGCCGCCCCGCGAGGGGCGGGCGGAGATCGCCATCACGCGCGCGAAGGCCTCGTCGATCCCCCCGGGGCGGGGCCAGATGGCGGCCGGTTCGGCCTGCGCCTCCGGCCAGCGCGACGCGGCCCGCTGTGCGCCACCCGAGATGCGCTGCCCGGCCACGTAGAGACCGACCAGCGGCATCGCAGCGACGCCGAGCAGCAGCCGCGCGGCCCGTTCGGTGACGGGCCGCGTGACCCGGTCGAGCGGGAGGTCGCCGGGCATCAGGCCCGGGGCCGGGCCGCGAGGCCGTCGGCGATGACGGAGACGACGGCGGTCTCGGCAGCGCCGATCGGCCCGGCGGCAGTCCCGCCGATGACGATCCGGGTCAGCAACTCGTCCACGGCCCCGAAGTAGATCACCGCCGCCAGCGCGGGATCGACGTCGGTGCGGAACTCGCCGGTCGCCTGCCCGTCGGCCACCACGTCGGCGATCGCGGCGAAGACCCGCTCGACGTCCGCGGACCGGGCATCGAGCCGCGGCGATCGAGCGACCTCCCGGATTAGCACGGCCACCAGGTCGGGCTGCCGCTCGGAGGCGGCGAGCAGGAAATGCGTCAGGTAGGACAACCGGCCCCTCGCCGTGACCTCGCGCTCGCGAGCGCGTGCGACGGCGGCGGCCACCGCCTGCCAGGTGTCGGCCGAGATCGCCTCCAGCAGCCGCTCCTTGGACGAGAAGTAGTGGTAGACGAGGCCGTACGCGACGCCCGCCTCCTCGGCGACATCGGCCACCCGGCAGCCGGCGTAGCCCGAGCGGGCGAAGACGCGCACGGCCGCGTCCAGGATCTGCCGCCGTCGTTGGTCTGCCGGGGTCGCCATGGCCGATTGACAGGTCAATCATACGGGGCGACGCTTCAGGCCATGCCGCTCGCCGACGTCGTCGTGCTCGACCTGTCGCTCCAGCTCCCGGGGCCGTTGGCGACGCTGCTGCTCGCCGAGCGCGGCGCGCGGGTGATCAGGCTGGAGCCGCCGGGCGGCGACCGCACCCGCCACGTGCCGCCCTTCGTCGGCGGAGTCTCGGCATGGGAGGCGTTCCTCGGGCGGGGCAAGGAGAGCATCGTCCTCGACCTGAAGTCGGAGGCCGGGCGAACCGCGGCGCAGCGCATCGCGGCCCGGGCCGATGTCGTCGTGTCGTCGTTCCGGCCGGGCGTGCTCGACCGCCTCGGGCTGGGCGTCGCGGACATGACCGCCGCGAACCCGCGGCTCGTGGTCTGCACGATCCCGGGGTTCGGGTCGGAGTCCCTCCATGCGAGCCGGGCGATGCACGATCTGGGGCTGGTGGCCCTGGCGGGGATCGCCGATCTCACCGGCGGCGTCCCCGGCGTGCAGATCGCGGACTGCGCCGCGGGCCTGCGGGCGGCGTTCGAGATCACGGCCGCCGTGCTGGCCGCCCGTACCGGCGGGAGGGGCCGGGTGGTCGAGGTGCCGCTGCTCGACGCGGCCCGCGTGCTGTCGGCGGTGGCGTCGATCGAGGCTCGCTCCGGCTCGCCGTCGATGCTCACCGGCGACCTCGCGTGCTACCGGCTCTACCGCTGCGCGGATGACCGTGAACTCGCCGTCTCGGCCCTCGAGCCGAAGTTCTTCGCACGGGTGTGCCATCTGATCGGCGCACCCGAGCTCGCGGCCGACCAGTACGCCCCCGGCGGGCAGGGCCGGCTCGCCCGGTCGCTCGAGCAGGTGTTCGCCTCCCGGTCGCGGTCCGACTGGATGGCGCTCCTGGGCGGCGACGACACGTGCGTGGCCGAGGTCCTGACACCGCTCGAGGCGATTCCGGACCCGTTCGCGGCGGCTGGCCAGGGCCTCGCGCCGCCGCGCCCGCTCGGGGCGGATACCGAGCGGGTCCTGGCGGAGTTCACCTAGACGGGCGAGTCCCCTCGGGATCGCAGCGCCGATACGTGAAGTGTGCGTGCGCTGGCGATCGCACTGACGGCGGTCGCCGTCGCCGCTCCGGCGGCGGCGGCGGACGCGCCACCCCGGTTCGCGGCGGTGACCCTCAGGGTCCACGCCGCGCACCACCGCGCGGACCTGACGACGATCGTCGAAGACGACCCCGGGCAGATCCTCGACCGCGCCTACCGCACGACCCTCTACTACCGCTGCGGGGCGGCGCGAACCTGGAAGGTCGCGGTGCGCTCAGGCCGCACCGGTGCATCCGTGGCGCTCGTGTTCCGATACGCCGCATCCCTGCACGGGCAGCGGTGCGCGTTCCGGGTCCGCGTCGCGCGCACCGATAGCGGCCTCTCGGCCAGCTCCGTCATCATCCGACGCCGCCTCTAGCGCAGCGTCAATCGGCCGCAATGCGGTCGATGGAGGCGTACACCTCGGGCCGGCGGTGATCGAGCACGGGCAGCGTGCGTCTCATGTGCGCGACCTTGGCGGGATCGAGCTCGGCGATGCAGACGCCGTCGCCGTCACCGGCATTGGCGACCACGATCCCCCACGGGTCGATGATCAGGGAGCGGCCGAACATGCGGTTGCCATCCCACGAGCCGTGCTGGTTGGCGGCGATCACGTAACACCCGTTCTCGATCGCCCGCGCCCGTAACAGGACCTCCCAGTGATCCCGGCCGGTGTGGAGCATGAACCCCGCGGGCACCGTGAAGACCTGGGCGCCCATCACGGCCAGCGATCGGTAGAGCTCGGGGAACCGCAGGTCGTAGCAGACCGTGAGACCTGTGGGCCACCCGGCCAGGTCGGTGACGACCAGCTCGTCGCCCGGTCGGTCGCTGGCCGATTCGCGGATTTCGAGACCGTCCACCTCGACGTCGAACATGTGGAGCTTGCGGTACGCGCCGACGATGTCCCCGGCGGGGTCGATGGCGACCGAAAGGTTGCGGATCCGCTCGTCCCCCTCCACGCGCTCCGAGATGGAGCCGCCGACCAGCCAGATGCCGTGATCTCGCGCCCACGACCGCATGGTCGTGATCGTCCGGCCGTCGAGCGGCTCGGCGGCATCCAGCATGCGCTGGCGCGGGCCGATCGCGTTCCACTTCTCGGGGAGCACGACGAGCGCCGCCCCGCGGCCGGCCGCGCGGGCGACGAGGCGCTCGGCGTTCGCCAGCACGTCGTCGAGCGGATGCCCGCCATTCAGCTGCACGCAGGCTGCGACGAGGGGCTGCTGGGCGAGGTCGGTCATGGGGTCGTCGTCCCCAGGCTGCCACTGAGCCCCGGCATGAGGCCGCCCGTGATGGCCTGCTCCAGCTCCGACAGCGACTTGGGGTTGGGGGGCGGACTGACGTTCACCGGGCCGGTGCCGGCCGTGGTCACGTCGAGCGCCACGGTGGCCCCCCGCATGCCGCTCATGGACTTGATCTGCGAGGTGTCCACGACGATGTGCGCGACGGCGCGGTGGACCTGATGGTCGTCCTTGCCGATCCACACGTCGAACGTCGCCTGCTTGAGCGCCTGCTCGAGCTCGGTGATCGAGGCCTGCGTCGTCGCGGGTGTCGTCGACGAGGATGCCGCCGCCTGCGACACCATGCCGGAGAACGCCGCCAGATCGAGCGATCCGGTGACGTGGGTGCTGGGGACGCCCGCGGCGTCCTCGTCGCCGACGATCGTCGGGTTCTTGATCAGCTTCGCCGGGTCCCCGACCAGAGCGCGGAGCTTCGTCGGGTCGACGTTCGGCGCCGCGCCACCGGTGGCCGAGTTCGCGATCCCGGCGACCGAGGAGAGGGTGCCGAGGTCGTACCAGTCGCCGCCGTACTGCAGCCAGGCGTGGGTGCCGTCCGAACGCACCTTCCCGGTGACGTCGAGCGGCCCGAGCGCGATACTGACGTCGACGTCGGCGGCATTCGTGGCGCTGTCGGTGACTCCGGCGACCTTCAGGTCGATCGGCCCGGTCAGCAACGCACCGGCCGCACCGGCACTGGCCGGAGCGCCGTCGATGTTGAGCGACATGCTCGCGTCGATCTTCTGAGGGCCGGTGGCGGGCTTCACGGAAGCGAGCAGCTCGCTCGCCGACGCCCCGGATGTAGCCGACGACGTGCTGCCGCCGCACGCCGTGGCGACCAGCGCGAGCGCGGCGAGGGCGAGAAACAGTCGGCGCATGGTCGTACTCCTGACGTGAGCGGACTCCCGATTCATAGCACTCGAGTCCGTGGCAACAGGCGGCGACCCTGCGTGCTACGCCCGTCATGTGTGAAACACTTTCGTGGTACAGCTGGAAGACCAATCACAGGGAGATGGTGGATATGGCGGCACGCGGATCGATCGGGACGGCGACATTCGACCGTGTCACGGAGCTCGTGGCCGGCGGCGCGACGAAGCAGGAGGCGTTTCAGACGACGGCGGCCGAGACGGGCCGCACCCCTGCAACCGTCGCAACGGCGTTCTATCGCGTGGCGCGTCAGCGCCCGGACGGCGGCGGCGTGAAACAGCGGCCGCGGAAGCGCCGCACCGCCACCACCGCGAAGGCCACCTCGACCCGGAAGCCGCGTGCGACACGTGCCCCGGCCCCGGCTGCCGGCGACGTCGATGCGCTGCTCGGCGACGTCCACCGCGCCATCGATGCGCTGGGTGCCCACATCCGCAGCGTCGAGGGCGAGGTGCGCGCGCTCCGCGAGCAGAGCGACCGGATCGAGCAGATCCGGAAGATGCTTGCCTGAACGCACAGGGCGTTCACGCTAGAAGCGAACGGATCCGCGTCAGGGCCTCCGGCGTATCGAACCCCCGCACGGCGAGGGTCGTGCGCCGGAGGGCGTCCTCGGGCGTCGCCGCCCATTCGCGATCGCGTGCCCAGACGATCTGAGCGCCGATGTCGGGAGCTCCGGTGACGAGTGGCTCGAGCAGGTCGGGCCGCTCGGCCGCCGGCGCGAGCAATTCGAGGGCCAGCAGGCCGTAGTGCGAGGCCAGGTGCGCCCGGATCGCCGCCGGCAGGCCCGGGTGGGCCGCGGCGATGGCCCGCTCGACCTCGGAGGCGGGTGCGGCCCCGGGGAGCGGCACCCCCGTGGCCGAAGGGGCACCCAGGCCGGCCCCGTCGAGTGCAGCGCGGGCGGCGGCCAGGCCGATCGTCCGCCAGGTCGTGAGCTTGCCGCCGGCGACCGAGATCATGCCCGCCGGCCCGGTCGTGATCACGACCTCGCGGCGTGCGCTCGAGGTCCCGCCCTCGCCGACCGGCAGGGCGCGCAGCCCGGCGAAGCGGGCCCGGACGCGCGCCGGGTCGAGCACGGCCGGGTCGAGGGAGCGTGCCGCCTCGGCCAGGATCTGAACCTGGTCCCGGTCGGTGACCGCGACGTCGCCGGGGTCGCCGGCGTACTCGGTGTCGGTCGTCCCGAGCAGGAGCATGTCCTCCCACGGGATCGCGAACGAGACCCTTCCGCCCGGCAGGGGCGTCGTCACCGCCGCACGCCACTCGTGATCGCGATCGAGGAGCAGATGCGCGCCCTTCGAGAGGCGGACGCTCGTGCCGGCCCGGTCGGTCTCGAGCCGACGCAGCCGGTCGACCCACGGCCCCGTCGCGTTCACGATCGCGCGGGCGGCGATGGCGAACCCGGTGCCGGTGAGCCGGTCGACGAGCTCCGCACCCTCGAGCCGGCCCGACCGCGCGCGGAGCGCTACCACCTCGACGTGGTTGCAGACGGTGGCGCCGGCCGCGGCCGCGGCCCCCAGCACGGCGACCGTCAGGCGCGTGTCGCTGGTCTGGTGATCGTGGTACAGCACGGCGGCGCGGATGCCGGCCGGCGCGAGGCCCGGCACCAGCCGGCGCGCGTCGCCGACGGAGATCCGGCCGGCATCCCCGTCCCGGTACCGTGAGAGCGCCGCGTACGTCCAGACCCCGATCCGGGCCCGCCACAGCGGCAGGGGCGTGGACTCGCCGATCGGGATCACGAACTCCAGCGGGCGCACCAGGTGCGGCGCGATCGCCGATGCCGTCGCCGATCGCTCGCGGTGGGCCTCCCGCACCAGTCGCAGGTCCCCCATCGCCAGGTAGCGGAGCCCGCCGTGCAGGAGCTTGCTCGATGCGCTCGACGTCGCGGCGGCGACGTCCGCCCGGTCCACCACCGCCACGCTGGCGCCGGCGGCGGCGGCGTGCCATGCGGTGGCCGCGCCGACGATGCCGGCACCGATGACGAGCAGGTCCACCGGCGACGCCGCGAGTCGCTCGAGCGCCTGCTCGCGCTGCAGTGAGCCGGCGGTCATGCCCGAAGCATGGCGGACGCCGGACGGTCAGGCGAGCATGTCGACCAACGCACCCTCGGTATCCGCGACCGTGCGGACGGCGGCCGCCATCGCCTTCAGGCCGAGAGCCGCGACCGACAGATCGACGATCGCGCCGACGTCGAACGGGTCACCCACGATCGCGCGGGCGTCGGCATCCTCGCGCGCTCGAGCCTGCGAGAGGCCCGAGGCAAGGACCGAGAGTGCGCCGGACACGGGAGCGACCGCCATCCCCTCAATCTCGCGAACCCGGGCGATCCTCGCGTCGCCCGGAGGGGTGACGCGGCTACGCTGAGCCCATGCGCACCGGAACCCAGGGCGGCCTCGCCTACGCGGAATGGCCGGGCGCCGGTCCGCCGATCCTCGCTCTGCACGGTATCTCCGCGACGCTGTGCAGCTTCTTCGAGGTCCGCGAGCACCTCGCCGGCCGGCGATGGGCCGCCTACGATCTGCGCGGGCGCGGCCGGTCGGCGCAGGACCACGCCGGCGGGATCCGGGCGCACGCCGCCGATGCGATCGCCCTGGGCGCCGCCCTGGACGTGCGGCGCCCGGTCCTGGTCGGCCACTCGCTGGGGGCGTTCGTCGCCGCCGTCGCGGCGAGCCAGTGGCCGGGGGGCGTGGCGGCCCTGGTGCTGCTCGATGGCGGCGTGTGGCCGCCATGGGAGGTTCCGGAAGAGCTCCTGCGCACCCTGCTGGCGACCTCCATCGGACGCCTGAACATGCGATTCGCCTCGGTCGACGCCTACGCCGACTACTGGGCGGGCTCCGCCCTCCACCTGGCGATCACCCCGGCGCGGCTCGCCGGCCTGGAGCGCGATCTCATCCCGGACGGCGACGGTCTGCTGCGGCCAGCGACCACCGAGGAGGCGTTCTTCGGCGACTCCCGGTCGGTCGGCGCCGACCCCGAGGGCAACCGCGTCTTCGAGCGCATCGACGCGCCGGTCGTCCTGGTGCGCGCCCCGCTGGGGCTGACCGGCGACCCCATCACGCAGGTCGTGGCCGATCCCGTCCTCGAGCACGCCCGGCCGATGATCCCCGACCTGCGGGTGATCGACCTGGACGGCGCCGATCACTACACCATGCTCGAGGGTGCCCATGCCGCCGCCGTCGCCGCGGCGATCGCGTCAGCGTGAGTGACCGCCTACGCGGCGTCGCCGCGCAGCTCGGCGAGGAGCTTGCGGTAGCTGTCGAGCCGCGCCGGAGCCGTGGCGCCCTCGACCGCGCAACCGGACTCGCCCACGTGCAGGCAGGTGCGGAACCGGCAGCCCGCCGCGGCGTCGGCGATCTCCGGGAACGCGTACGCCAGGTCGCGAGTGTCGATACCCGTCAGGGCGAAGCCGCGGATGCCGGGCGTGTCGATCACCTCGATGCCGTTGCCGCGCACCAGCCGGGCCGTCGACGTGGTGTGGCGACCGCGGCGGATGACGTCGTTGACGATGCCCGTCAACTGGCCGCCGCCGGTGAGGCCGTTCACGACCGTCGACTTGCCGACGCCTGAGTGGCCGGCGAAGGCCGCGAACCGCGGTCCGATCATGGCGCGGACGGCGGCGATGCCGTCCGCGTCGCGAGCGTCGATCGAGACGCCGGCGTAGCCGAGGTCGCCGTAGTCGGACAGCACGACCTCGGCCGGTTCCTCGGCGAGGTCGGCGAGGTCGGCCTTGGTGATGCAGAGCGCGGCGTCCAGCCCGCCCGCCCAGGCGGCGACCAGCAGCCGGTCGATGAGGCCTCGCCGCAACGGCGGGTCGGCCGTCGCCACAACGATCACGAGCAGGTCGACGTTGGCGACCAGCAGCTGATCGCGGCGTCCCAGCCGGTCCATCCGCATCAGCGTGGTGCGCCGCTCGTCGATGGCGTCGATCCGGGCCGTGCCGTCGTCGGCCTGCAGGACGGTCACGACATCGCCGGCAACGGGCGAGGAGCGCAGCCGGCCGGCGTAGGACGCCACCACCTCCACCCCGCCAACGCGCACGGCCGCGAGGCCGCCGCCGACCGCGACCACCCGCCCCCGGTCCGCCTCGGAAGATGCCACGCCCGGAGATTCTAGTGTCCCGATGCGAGGCGAGCCCATTCGGCGGCCTCGCGCTGGGCGCCGGCGAAGCCGAGCTGTTCGAGGAGCGCTGCGGCCCTGGCGGCGGCCGGCTCGCACCGTGCCGGGTCGCCCAGGAGTGCGAGCGCAGTGGTGAGGAGGGCCGTGTCGGCGAGCGCCACCTCACGCTCCGCCACGGCGCGGGTGAGCAGCCTGCGCGCCGCCCGGTCGAACCGTGGATCGCCTGCCCGCGCGAGCACCAGGCACACGGCGAAGGCCTCGCTGACCGACACGTGCTCGACCTCGGCGGCGACGGCCATCACCAGCGTCGCGTCGCCCGACCGCAGCGCGCGCCGGAATCGGGTCCTGGGAGAGCCGCTCGCCGTCACAGCCGAACGTATGTTCGCATACCGGGGTCGTTACGTTGCCGTAACGGCGGTCGGCGACACTTGCAGTGGTGAACCGCCATGCAGCAGTCACAGCGTGGTCGATGGCCGCGGCCACGGCGGTCATGATCGCCGCCTTCGCCGTCGTCGACGGCTCGCATCAGGGCGTGGCCGGATACGTCGCCGTCGCCGTGGGAGTGGCGGCGTTCACGTCGTACGGCGCCGTCGGCGCCGCCGTCGTGTCGCGCTTCCCGCGGCACCGCCTCGGCTGGCTGCTCTGCAGCGCCTCGTTCTCGGTCGGCGTGTCGTGCGGCCTGAACGCCTACACCGACCTCGGTCAGCCGCGCGGCTGGCCGCTCCTCGTCCCCGCGGCAGTCCTGATCGACGTCGGCTGGATCTGCAGTCTCGGCCTGGTGATCGTGTTCCTCGGCCTGCTGATCCCCGACGGGGAGCTGCCATCGCCGCGCTGGCGGCCCGTCGCGGCCTGCGGCTTCGTCGTCCTGGGCCTCGCGGTGGCGGGATCGCTCTTCCGCGCCGAGCTCGACGCGGGACGCCCGAACCCGATCGGCCTCGCCATCGCCTCCCACCTCCAGACGGCGGCCCAGGCCGGGCTGGTGCCGATGATCGTCGCCGGGATCGTCGCCACCACCGTCCGCTACCGCCGCAGCGGCCGCGTCGAGCGGCTCCAGCTGAAGTGGATCCTCGGCAGCTTCGTCGCCGTGATCGGCATCTCCGTCGTCGACGGAGTGCTGTCGAGCTACGTGATCGACGGCTACGACGGACTGCCGGAGGTGCTGCAGTTCGGTGTCTGGGCGGGCATCCCGGCCGGCTTCGCGGTCGCGATCTTCCGCTACCGGCTGTACGAGATCGACGTCCTGATCCGCCGGACGCTCGTCTACGCATCGCTCGTGGCGGTGCTCGCGATCCTCTACCTCGGTGCCATCACGCTGCTCGGTGCCGCCTCACGAACGGCGACCGGCCAGAACGGCACGCTCGCCGTGACGCTCTCGACGCTGCTGGTCGCCGCCGCGTTCCAGCCGCTTCGCGGCCGCATCCAGCGGGCCGTCGACCGGCGCTTCTACCGGGCGCGCTACGACGCCGAACGCACGCTGGAGACGTTCTCCGGACGGCTTCGCGACGAGCTCGACGTCGACCAGCTCGGGCGCGAGGTGACCGCGCTCGTCAGCGACACCCTCCGGCCCGCGCACGTGTCGCTCTGGCTGCGCGCCTGAGAAGCCGATCAGGGCACGAGCAGGAGCTTGCCGCCGGCCTCCCGGGTCAGCAGGCGCCGGTGCGCCTCGTTCGCGTCCGCGAGCGGCAGCTCGGCGGCGATCACCGGCCGCAGCCGGCCGGCGGCGACCTCGCCCAGCAGGATGCCCGCCTTGCGGGCCAGGTCGGCGGCCGACTCGCCGATGCCGCCGTAGCCGAGCAGGCGGCCGCGGTTGCGGTAGAGCTGGGTCGAGACGATGGTGAACTCCGGGCCGGCGCTGGCACCGAACACCACGATGCACCCGCCGGGCGCCAGCAGCCGCACCGCCGCGCCCGTGAAGGCTCCGCCGAGCGGGTCGAGCACGGCGTCGACCTTGTCGCCGACCGCCGCCTCGAGGCCGTCGGCGTCGGCAACCGCCACCTGGTCGGCTTCCGCGGCCAGGCCTGCCGCCCGCGCGGCGCTGCTGGTCTGCGCGATGACGCGCGCGCCGCGGGCGCGGGCGAGCTGGCAGGCGACCGAGCCGACGCCGCCCGAGGCGCCCAGCACCAGCACCCGCGAGCCGGCACCGACGCCGGCGAGATCCAGGACGTCCAGCGCGGTCACGCCCGCGACGCCGATGCCCGCCGCGGCAGCATCCGAGACGCCGTCCGGGATCGGCGTCAGCGCCTCGTCCGGCACGACGACCTGCTCGGCGTAGGTGCCGTCGCGCGATATGCCCAGGCCCGAGCCGCGGAAGAACACCCGCCGGCCGTCGGCGGTCGTTCCGGCGCCCTCGACCCCGAGCGTGCGAGGCACGCCACCGCCGACCGAGCCGCGCGACGTCCAGATGTCGAGCGGGTTGACGGCCGCCCGGCCGACGGAGACGAGCGTCTCCCCCGGCCCGGCGACCGGCACGGGCACCTCGCTCGCCACCATCGGCTCGCCGTAGACGAGCACCTGCATGGCTTTCACGATCAGATCCCGACGCCGCCGACGCAGACGTACTTGACCGCGAGGTACTCGTCGATGCCGAAGGCACCGCCCTCGCGGCCGTAGCCCGACTCCTTGACGCCGCCGAACGGCGCGTTGGCGGCGCTGATGATGCCGGTGTTCGCGCCGACGATGCCGTAGTCGAGCTTTTCGGCGACGCGCAGCAGGCGAGCGTAGTCGCGCGTGTGGAAGTAGGCGGCGAGACCGTAGACGGTGTCGTTGGCCATCGCGATCGCCTCGTCCTCGGTGTCGAACGGGGTCAGCCCCGCGACCGGCCCGAACGTCTCCTCGCGGTAGATCAGCATGTCGGGCGTGACACCGTCGAGGACCGTCGGCGCGAAGTAGGAGCCGCCGTCGTACTCCGACCCGGTCAGCCGCGTGCCGCCGGTCACGAGCCGGGCGCCCCGCGCCACGGCGTCCTGGACGTGCTCCTCGGCCTTGTCGACGGCGCGATCGTCGATCAGCGGTCCGACGGTGACGCCGGCCTTCATCCCGTTGCCGACCACCATCTCCGACACCCGTGCGCCGAGCCGGTCCACGACCTGGTCGTACACCCGGCGCTGCACGTAGGCCCGGTTCGCGCAGACGCAGGTCTGGCCGGCATTGCGGAACTTCGACGCGATCAGCTGCTCGACGGCCTCGTCGAGGTCGGCATCGTCGAAGATCACGTACGGCGCATGGCCGCCGAGCTCGAGCGAGAGCTTCTTGACCTGATCGGCCGAGCGGCGGATCAGCTCCTTGCCGACCTCGGTCGACCCGGTGAACGACACCTTGCGCACGCGGGGGTCGCCGAACAGCTCGTGCGAGAACATGCCCGCGGAGCGCGTCGTGACGAGGTTGACGACGCCCTTGGGCACGCCGGCGTCCTCGATCGCCCGCAGGATCGCCGCCGCGGTGAGCGGCGTCGCGGAGGCGGGCTTGACGACGCTGGTGCAACCGGCCGCCATGGCGGGGCCGAGCTTCCGCGTCATCATCGCCGCCGGGAAGTTCCACGGCGTGATGGCCGCCGCGACGCCGATGCCCTGACGCAGCACGAGGATCCGGTTGGCGGCGTTCATCGGCGGCACGATCTGGCCGTAGGTTCGCTCGGCCTCGCCGGCGAACCACTCCATGAAGCTCGCGGCGTACTCGACCTCGCCCTTCGCCTCGGCGAGCGGCTTGCCCTGCTCGAGCGTCATGATGGTGCCGATCTCGTCGACGCGCTCGCGGATCACCTCGGCCGAGCGGCGCAGCAGGCGGGCGCGCTGGAGCGCGGTGGTGGTGCGCCACGGAACGAGCGCCGCGTCGGCGGCATCGACGGCGGCACGCACGTCCTCGGCGGCGCCGTTGGGGACGGAGCCGACGATCTCGCCGGTTGCCGGGCTGGTGACGTCGAAGCGATCGCCGCCGGTGGCCTCGCGCCACTCGCCGCCGATCAGCAGCTGTTCGTCGCGGGAAACGGTGGTAGCCATGGTCAGGTCTCCTCGGTGGTTCGGCGCCGCGCCTCGCGGACGAGCGCCCAGCCGAGCGCGGCAGACACCGGCACGGTTGCCGGAAGCGTATCGAGGACGGCGAACGCAAAGCCCAGCAGCACTCCCGACACGAACACGACCAGGGCGGCCTCGACGCGGATCCCGCGCACCGAGCGGGCCAGGACGGTACCGAGCAGCGCCGCCAGGTACATGTCGCCCCAGCCCATCGTGGCGCCGTCCCAGATGGCCTCCTGGAGCCGCGGCAGGTGCTCGATGGGCACGGCGCCGTGGAGCGCCTCCGCCACGGGCTGCACCTGCTCGGTGACGATCACCTGGTACACGTCGACCACCGTGGCGACGACGATGCCGACCGCGAGCGCGCCCCGCGGCGCGACCATCCCCGTCAGCCACGCCAGCGTCGCGCAGGCGCCGGCGATCAGCAGATCGGTCGCGAGGTCGGCGGGCCGGGCCGATCCCCGCCAGGCAACGGCGTAGGCCACCGGCGCGAGCAGCGCCAGCCAGCGGACCCGGAAGGCGGCGAGGCCGCCCAGCGCCAGGATGGGCGTGGCGATGGCCGCGAGATCGGTCGCGCGCTGCGCGAACGCCGGCGACGCGCCGATCAGGAGGACGCCGCCCGCGATCGCCGCCAGCGGCAGCAGCCCCAGCCACCTCGATCGCAGCAGCGCGCGCGACGGCCGCGGCAGGAGCACGACGGCGGCCTGCACCGCGCAGAGCAGGACGTAGCGCTGGTCGAACGGCACGGCCGCATCGTGAACGAGACCGCCCCGCCGCAACGCAGCGGCGTCGCGGCAGGGCGGTGACCGGAGTCGGGGTGCCCAGATTCGAACTGGGGACCTCTCCGACCCGAACGGAGCGCGCTACCAGGCTGCGCCACACCCCGGTCGCGCCAGTATCGCACAGCACGCCGCGACCACCGGCGGCACCGCCCCCGACCCGGCGTAGTACCGTGCGGTCGGTGACGGCAGCACTTCGCGTGATCCCGGTCGGCGGACTCGGCGAGGTGGGCCGGAACATGACGGTGCTCGCGTGGGGCGACGAGCAGATCGTCGTCGACTGCGGCATCGGGTTCCCGGAGGGCGGCCGCGATCACGAGGAGGGCGTCGAGCAACTGCTTCCGGACGTCCGCCCGTTCACCGGCCAGCCGATCGCCGCGGTCTTCCTGACGCACGGCCACGACGATCACATCGCCGCGCTCGGCCACCTGATCCGCTCGGGCGTGCCGATCGGACGGATCATCGGCCTGCCGTTCACGGCCGAGCTGGCGCGGGCCAAGCTCGCCGAGACCTCACCGCACCCGCCCATCGTGACGGCCCGCCCCGGAACGGCGGTGACCACCGGCGCCTTCTCCGTCGAGTTCGTGAGGGTCGCCCACTCGATCCCGGACGCCTGCGCGCTCGCCATCACGACGCCCGCGGGCGTGATCGTCATGACCGGCGACTACAAGCTCGACACCACCCAGTGGCGCGAGACCCGCCGGGCCGATCGCAAGCGGCTCCAGGCGCTGGGCCGCGCCGGCGTCCTCGCCATGTTCGGCGACTCCACCAACGCCGAGCGACCCGGTGTCACCGGCTGCGAGGACTCGACCTTCGACCCTCTCAACGACCTCGTCGCGGCAGCGCCCGGCAGGGTCGTCGTGACGAGCTTCGCCTCGCACATCGACCGCGTCGACCACGCCGTCCGGGCGGCGGACGCCGCCGGTCGCCGGGTCACCTTCCTGGGCCGCTCGATGCGCCGCAACACCGAGATCGCGGAGCGCCTCGGCGAGCTCGCCCCGCCTCGCCTCGACACGCTGCCGCCACGCGATCTCGACACCGTGACGCCGCGCCGGTCGCTGGTCGTGTGCACGGGCTCGCAGGCGGAGCACAACGCGGTGCTGGCGCGGGCGTCGCGGGGCGATCATCCGCACCTCGATCTCGGCCGGTCCGACACCGTCATCTTCGCGTCGCGCCCGGTGCCGGGCAACGAGGAGGACGTCGGCGCGCTGATAGTGGCCCTCCGGGGCCTCGGCTGCACCATCATCACGCACGAGGACGCGCCCATCCACGTTTCGGGCCACGCCAGCGCCGACGAGATCGCCGAGATGATCGAGCTCGTGCGGCCGCAGTTCGTGGTGCCCGTGCACGGCGAGCCCGCCATGCAGGAGGCGCAGGCGCGGATCGCCATCGACCGGTGCGGACTCGCGCCGGAACGCGTCCTGATCGCGGCCAACGGGGACGTCATCGCACTCACCCCGGGCCACGCCGAGATCGCCGAGCACGTCGCCGTCGCGATCGTCGAGGCCGACGGCGACGGCCGCGTGCTGGGGTAGATTCCACCGGTGGCCAGCCGCGACGCGATCATCTCGTACCTCGACGGCGAGCTCGAGGTGCACCTGTACCGCGACTACGGGCCGATCGGCCTCCAGGTCATCGGCGCGGACGCGGTCGAGAAGGTCTGCGTCGCCGTCTCGGCCTCGCTCGACGTGTTCGCGCGCGCTGCCGCTGCCGGCGCGCAGATGCTGATCGTGCATCACGGCCTGTTCTGGGACGGGGCGAGCCCGGTCATCGGCCATCTCGAGCGCCGGCGGCTGGAGACGTTGTTCCGGCACGACATCACCCTCCTCGCCTACCACCTGCCGCTGGACGGCCACGCGGTGCTCGGCAACAACGCGCGCCTCGCAGAGCTGGTCGGCCTCGTCGAGCAGGAGCCCTTCGCCGAGCACCGGGGGCGGTATCTCGGGATTCGCGGGCGGCTGGCCCGGCCCGAGGATCCACTCCAGCTCGCCGAACGCCTCGGTGCCGCGCTGGAGTCGCGGCCGCTCGTCTTCCCCGGCGGGCCGTCGCCCGTCACCACCCTGGGCGTCGTCTCGGGCGGGGCGGCACGCGATGTGCGCGCCGCAGCGGCCCTCGGACTGGACTGCTTCGTCACCGGCGAGCCCGCCGAGGACTCGCCGTACCTGGCCGCGGAGCTCGGGGTCACGACGATCTGCGCCGGGCATCACGCCACCGAGACCGTGGGCGTTCGGGCGGTCGCGCAGCGGTTGAGCGAGGTGTTCGGAGTGGCCGTCGAGTACCTGCCGGTGAGCAACCCCGTGTAGCGTTGCCACCGGCCGACGGCGGTGCTACGGTTCGAGCATGGATCGGCAGGGGAACAGGGACTGAGGGTTGGACGTCACGGCCCTCCTCCCCAGGCGGATCTTCCAGCCCACCGGCGCCCAGCGCACGGTGGGTTTTTTGTTTCCGGGGGACACCCGGATCGAGACAGGAGGGCGATAGATGGCGAATCACCTCACCCCGGACGAGCTGGCGAAGGAGTTCGGACTGGATCGCTCGACCGTGATCAAGCTCTGCATCGAGGAGCACATCCCGATCTATCACGGCAAGGTCGACAAGTTCCTCTTCTCCGCCGCGCGCGACGAGCACGAGAAGGAGCTTGTCGCGACCGGGTGACGGATCGCCACCTCTCGCATGAGAACGGGCCGGCTCACCCCGGCCCGTTCTCGTCCTGACATCGTCGTCATGACAGCGCGGCGCTCTTGACCCCGCCCGGGCGAATGCGAGAAACTGGCCACCGGCGGACGCCCAGGAAGGGCGAGTCCCACCGCTACCGGAGGCCCGACCGATGCACCGAACCGCCCGCGCGCGCGTCGCGCTCGCGATCATCCTCGTGGCCGGCGCTGCCGGCGCAACCGGCGGTGCCGAGGCCGCCAAGGTCGCGCGCAGGCACACCGCCGCCGTCAGCGGCTACCCCGCCACCATCAGCTCCGACATCACGCTCGGGGCGAAGGTCGATCCCAGGCCCGAGAAGATCCGTCACAGCACCCGGCTCGTGGCGAACCCGTTCGGCGTCAGCGCCTCGGGCGGCTACGGCTCGGCGAGCAGCAGCGGTTCGGGCACGACCACCATCGCCACCAGCCACGGCGAGACCACCCTCACCTCGGTGGGCAGCCTCGCCGCTGCAGCCAGGTGCGCCAAGACCGCCTGCCCGGGCGACGTCGCGACGGCCGTCGTCAGCTCGCACGCTGATGCCACGGTCGACGTGACCTTCACGGCCACGGGCACCATCCCGTACCGCCTCGATGCCACCCTGAACGCCACCGGGCACAGCATCGCGCCATGCGCGAACGTCGATCTCCAACTGGACGATGGCGGCAGCGGCGGCGCCCACTTCGCGGTATGGGGTCCGACCACGGCGGACGACGGCGACTGTTCAGGGGGATCGGTCGATCACCTCGGCGCCTCCGTGACCGGCACGCTCACGGCCACCGGCACGGTGCACCTGCTGCTGCGCGCCGACACGTCGTTCGTCGATCCCGGGACGCGCCGCACCGACCGGCTCACGGCGAACTGGAAGGTGAAGCTCACCCTACTCGCCGCCTGCACGATCGATGCGACGGCCGACCCGGGCTACGACCCCACCGGCGTCAACGTCGTCACGGGCACCGCCGGCAACGACGTCATCTGCGGCGGCGACGGCATCGATCAGATCACCGGCGCCGGCGGGACCGACCACGTCTATGCCGGCGAGGGCGACGACACGATCGCCGCAGACGGGGTCCTTGACGGCGGCGCCGGTGACGACACGATCTGCGGCGGTGGGGCGGCCGACACGATCCGCGGCATGCAGGGCGACGATCTCATCGCCGGTGCGGGCGGCGGCGACGTCATCACCGGCGAGGCCGGCCACGACGAGCTGTTCGGCGGTGCGGCGACCTTCTGTTCCGGGAGCGGCAGCACGACCGACGGCAACGATCGTATCGACGGCGGCGCCGGCGACGACCTCATCGACGGTGGTGCGGGCCGGGACGTCCTCGCGGGCGGCACCGGGGCCGACAAGCTTCGCGGCGACGCCGGCAACGATCAGCTGACGGGTGGAGCCGGGCCGGACGTCCTCAACGGCGGCGCCGGCAACGACGATATCCGGGCCCAGGACCGGAGGGCCGACCACGTCTTCTGCGGCAGCGGATCGAGGGACCGGGCGAACCTGGACGCGGTCGACCACGCGACGCGATGCGAGTTCACGACGGTGCTCCGGTAACCCGCAGGCGAGGCCCGGGGTCGAGCGAACCGGCCGAAACGTGGTACGGTGGCGCGGCCTTGGCAGCCCGGTGGACATCCGGCTGGCGGCTCTTCGCGACCCTTGCGGTGGTGGTCGCCACGATCGCCGGTTCCTCATCCGTGGGCGCCGGCAAGTCGGCGAACCCGAGCCTCGACGTCGGCCGGCTGAAGGATCGCGAGGCACAGGCCCTGCTCGACCTGTACGCCGCGGATTCGGCCCTGGCACGCGCCAACGCGAGGGTGGCGTCGCTCGAGACCGAAGTGGCGAACCTGCGCACCAGGGTCGCCGCTGCGAAGACGGCCAGCGACGTCGGCCGCCGGAACCTCGCCGCCGCCCGCGGCACGCTCGTCGAGCGGCTCGCGACCAGCTTCCGCGCCGGCACGCCTGATCCGATCGCGATCCTGCTCGGCGCCCGATCCCTCAGCGACGCGCTCGATTCGATCTCGCTCGTCGACCGGGCGGCGGCGCGAGACGCCCGCCTCGTCCAGGACATCAACTCCGGTACGCGGCGGGCTGCCGCTGCCGCGAAGGCGCTCGCGGGCGCCGAGCAGCGCCTCACGGCGACGCTCGCGGCGGCCGATGCGGAGCGAGGAACGTCTGGTGACCGCGCACGCCGGAAAGGTCGCGCTGCTCGCGAGCCTGAGGGCGCAGGAGCAGGCGGCGCGGGTTGCGCAACTCGACGCGGCGGCCCAGAAGGCGCGCCAGATCGGCGACCGGATCGGCACGCCGCAGGGTGGATCGGCCGCCACGCCGCCACCGACCTCGACCGGCGGCGGCGGCGGCGGCGGCGGCGGGACCAGCGGCCGCGGCTCGGGCGGCGGCGGCAGTGGCGGCGGTGGCGGCGGCGGGCGGGTCAGTACCGACCCGGGCTCGACGCTCACGGTGCTCGCCACCGCCTACGCGATCCACGGCAACACCGCGACCGGCATCCCGACCCGCCGCGGGGTATGCGCAACCGATCCCCGTGTCATCCCGCTCGGGACCCGCTTCACCGTGCCCGGCTACGGGACGTGCGTGGCTGCCGACGTCGGCAGCGCCGTGATCGGCGCGCGCATCGACGTGTGGGTCGCGACCGAGTCCGAAGCCCTGCAGTGGGGCATGCGGAACGTCACGATCACGTTCCAGTGACGGCTGCGGCGCTGCGCCGGGCGTGGTCGTCCGGCGTCCGACGCAGTACCATTCGTCCCGGTGGAGGGAAGCACGGAGCTCCGCGTCGTCCTGGCGGACGACCACGACATGTTCCGGACGGCGCTCCGGCACTTGCTGGAGGAGAACGGGCCGGTCCGAGTCGTCGGTGAGGCGGCAACCGGGGACGGCGCCGTGGCCGCCGTTCGGGAACACGCACCGGATGTCGTGATCATGGATCTCTCGATGCCGGGTACCGGGGGCGTCGAGGCAACCCGGCTCATCGTGTCCGAGTCGCCCCACACCAACGTCGTCGTGCTGACGGTTTCGGAGGACGCGAACGATGTCGTCGACGCGATCGTGGCCGGCGCCTGCGGTTACCTGCTGAAGAGCGCCTCGATCGAGGAGCTGATCGCGGGCATCCGGGCGGCGGCCAGCGGCGACGCCCTGATCTCGCCGGTGATCGCCGGGCGGCTGCTCACCCATGTGCGCAGCCAGGTGCAACGCCCCGAGCCCGAGACGAGGTCGCACCTGTCGGCCCGCGAGCTCGACGTGCTGAAACTCGTCGCCGAGGGCCGCGACAACGCCGACATCGCAGCGATGCTGTTCATCAGCCCGAAGACCGTCAAGAACCACATCTCGAACATCCTCATGAAGCTCCAGATCGAGAACCGCATCCAGGCCGCGGTCTATGCCGTGCGACGTGGTCTGGCCTAGGGCGGTCGCGGCGGTGGCCATCGCCACCGTCGCGGCATGGCCCGCGCAGGCGGGCGCGACCGTCTCGGCCAGCCGGATCGCGCGCATGGTGAGCACGAGCGGTGTCGCGGCGACCACGTCGCTCGTCGTGGCCCGTCGCGACGGCTCGACGATCTACGCGCGGTCGGCGACGACGCTGCGAATCCC
Organism: uncultured Actinomycetes bacterium; assembly: GCA_963779685.1. Lineage (GTDB taxonomy): Bacteria > Actinomycetota > Thermoleophilia > Gaiellales > F1-60-MAGs149 > CAVZZG01. The sequence goes on along the minus strand of CAVZZG010000001.1, from coordinate 1,264,603 downwards.
GGCGTCGAACGAGAAGGTCCTGACGATGGTGACGGCGTTCCAGGTGCTCGGCCCCGGGTTCCGCTTCACGACCCGCGCTGTCATGGCGGGCGACGTGCTCTACCTCGTCGGATCGGGAGATCCGACGCTGACGAGCGCGCGGCTCGGCACCCTCGCCCGCCGCGTGCGGGCCGCCGGTGTGACACGGGTCGCCCGCGTGGTCGCAGACGGCACGCGGTTCGACACCGTCCGCGGCGTTCCCGGATGGCAGGCGGGCTTCTCGCCGCAGGAGTGCGCGCCGATGAGCGGCATCGCCGTGGACGGCGACCGGGCCAGGTCGAAGCCGGTGTGGAAGCCGGAGCGCCGCGCGGCGGTGCTGTTTCGCTCGCTGCTGCGGAAATCCGGGGTCACCGTCGCGGGGGCGGCCGGAACCGGGGTCGCGGCGGCCGGCGCCATCCCGGTGGCCAGCGTCCAGTCGCGACCGCTTGCCACCGTCCTGCGCGCCGCCGGCAAGGACTCCGACAACTTCACGGCCGAGATGGTGCTGAAGGCCGTCGCGGCAGCCGCCGGGAGACCCGGCACCACCCGTGCCGGGGCCGGCATCGTCCGCGCCACCATGCGCGCCCGAGGGCTCGATGTCAGCCAGATCCGGACCGCGGACGGCTCCGGCCTGTCGCGTCACGACCGGGTCACGTCGGCCTTCATGGTTGCGCTCTTCCGCAGCGCCCTCGACGACCCGACGTTCGGCGCGGCCTTCGCCGACGCGCTCGCCATCGCCGGTGTGGACGGCACGCTCGAGCGACGCATGACCCGCCCGCCCGCCCTCGGCGTCCTGCGCGGCAAGACCGGGACGCTCAACGTCGCCTCGGCTCTCACCGCCGAGGCTCCCGGCTACGTCTTCAGCATCATCACGAACGGCGCGTTCGTCAACGCCACCGCCACCCGGAAGCTCCAGGACCGCATCGGCCAACTCGTCGCCCGCGGCTGACCGCCCACGCGCGAACGTGAGTCGGTCGATACGGGGACAGCCCCCGCACGCGGCTCCGTCGGGGTCAGTCCCCGTCACATCACCCGCTCGCACCACGAATCGGCGCAGGAATCGCACGCACGATCACGATCCGGCGCACCTGTCACGGACCGCGTCAGCGCCTTCCCCCCTGCCGGCGCCACGAGCCCGACTCCGAACGCGCGCCCCGTCACCGATCGCGCGATTCGCGACGATCCGGGACGGGGACTGACCCCAAGAAAGCGGCGTGCGGGGGCCGTCCCCGTCACGGACGACGCCCCACGGCGCGCGGCCGGCGCGCCCGGGCGCACGCGGGAGGCTAGGTGGACGCCGAGAGGAGGGCGTGCAGGGCGGCCTCGTCCAGGATGGGGATGCCGAGGGAGGTCGCCTTCTCGAGCTTCGAGCCGGCGTTGTCGCCCGCGACGACGTAGTCGGTGCGGGCGGAGACGGATCCGGTCACCTTGCCACCCTGGGCCTGAATCAGGCGCTCGGCGTCGGGGCGCGGCATGGCGAGCGTACCCGTGAGGACGAACGTCTTGCCGGCGAGGGCGCCGTCGGCGGGCGGGCGCTCATCGCCCGCGAGGGCCAGTCGCACGCCCGCCTGTTGCAGATCGGCGACCAGGGCGGCATGCTCGGGGTCGGCGAACCAGGCCGCGATCGAGTCGGCGATCACCATGCCCACGCCGTCGACGGCCGCGATCTCCTCGGCACCGGCGGCGGCCAGCGCGTCGATCGATCCGAAGTGGGCCGCCAGCGACTGAGCGGTCACGCCGCCGACGTGCGGGATGCCGAGACCGAAGAGGACGGCTCCGAACGGCCGCTCGCGCGAGGCCGAGATGGCGGCGACGACGTTCGCGGCCGATCGCTCCTGGAAGCCGTCGAGGCCGAGCAGGTCTTCGGCGGTGAGCCGGTAGAGGTCGGACGGCCGGACCACCAGGCCGAGCTCGAACAGGCGGGCGACGAGCTTCTCTCCGACGCCTTCGATGTCCATCGCCGCCCGCCCCACGAAGTGCTTCACGAGCTCCACGCCGCGGCTCGGGCAGCGCGGGTTGACGCAGCGGTGCTGCGCCTCGCCCTCCGGCTTGACCACCGGCTGCTCACACGCCGGACAGCGATCGGGCATCGCGAAGATCCGCTCCGCGCCAGTGCGGAGCTCGAGCACCGGGCCCACCACCTGCGGGATCACGTCACCGGCCCGCTGCACGATCACCGTATCGCCGATCCGCACGTCCTTGCGGTGGATGTCCTCCTCGTTGTGGAGGGTCGCGAGCTTCACGATCACCCCGCCGACCTCCACCGGCTCGAGGATCGCGTACGGGTTCAGCGCACCCGTGCGGCCGACGTTGATGCCGATGTCCAGGAGCTTGGTCGTCCGCGTCGTGGCCGGGAACTTGAACGCCACCGCCCAGCGCGGGTCGCGACCGACCGTCCCGAGCGCCCGCTGCATCGCGAGGTCATCGACCTTCACGACCACGCCGTCGATGTCGTAGGGCAGCTCCGGGCGCAGCTCGCCGATCCGGGCGCACTCGTCCTGGACCGACCCGAACGACGTGTGGACCGCCGTCAGCGGGTTGACGGGGAACCCGCGCTCGCGCAGCCATGCCAGCGCTTCGTGATGCGACCCGAACGCGATCCCGTCCACCGCGCCGATCCCGTAGCACCACACCGCCAGGGGCCGCGTGGCGGTGACGCGCGGAGTCGAGCTGCCGGAGCGAGCCGGCGGCGGTGTTGCGCGGATTCATGTACACCGGCAGGCCCTGCGCCGCGCGCTCGCGATTGAGCCGTGCGAACGCCTCGTGCGGCAGGTACACCTCGCCACGCACCTCGACCAGCGCGGGAGGATCGTCGCCGGTCATCCGGCAGCGGGATCTGGCGGACGGTGCGGAGGTTCGCCGTCACGTCCTCCCCGGTCTCGCCGTCACCTCGCGTCGCGCCCCGCTCGAAGACGCCGTCCCGGTACACCAGCGAGATGGCGAGGCCGTCGATCTTCGCCTCAGTGACGTAGCGGGGCGGCTCTTCGACCCCGGCGGCCTCGAGCAGTCGCCGCACGCGCTCGTCCCACGCCGCCAGCGCGTCCGGGTCGCGCGCGTTGGCGAGCGAGAGCATCGCCTGGGGATGGCGCACCTCGGCGAAGCCGACACCCACGTGGCCTCCGACCCGCTGGGTCGGGGAGTCGGGCGTGACGAGCGCCGGCTCGGACGCCTCGATCGCCCGCAGCTCGGTCAAGAGGGCGTCGTAGGTCTGGTCGTCGACCGTCGGGTTGTCGGCGACGTAGTAGGCGTGATCGTGCCGGGCGATCTCCGCTCTCAGTACCGCCGCCCGATGCGCCGCCGCGTCGCTCACGAGGGGGCTCGTAGGATCGCGTACAGCTCGTCGACCGTGGCCGCGATGGCGTCGGCACCGGCGAGGTCGGCCCGCGACGCGACGCCCCAGGTGACGCCGATCGCTGCACAGCCCGCGGCCCGCGCCGCCTCCAGGTCGGGCACGGCGTCGCCGACGTAGGCAGCGTCGGCGACGTCCCCACCGACGCGCTCGATCGCAAGCAGCACCGGCGCCGCGTTCGGCTTGTGGGCGTCCGTGTCCTCCAGCACCACGCACGCGTCGAAGCTCACCGCTGGCGGCAGCAGCCCGAAGGCGAGCTCGACGGCGTCGCGGCTCTTCGAGGTCGCCACGGCCAGGCGCACGCCGTCGGCGGCGAGCCGGCGCAGGAGGTCGCCGATGCCGTCGAACCAGCTCAGGTACTCGGCGGTATGCGCATGGTTGAACCGCCGGTATTCCACGTACAGCTCGTCCGCCCGGTCGGGGTCGAACCGCCGCATCTGCTCCGGCAACGGGATGCCGATCCCCGCCCGCAGCACTGCATCGTCGATGTCGCGGCCGAGCACCGTCCGCACCGCGTGCCGGTGCGACGCGACGATCAGCGGGATCGTGTCGATGAGGGTGCCGTCCAGATCGAAGACGACCGAGCCGAAACGCATCCCGGAACCCTACCTAGTGGCGTCGCACGGCGATCAGGGCGGGGATGCCGGCGGCGAGGTCGACGATCGTGAACAGCATGCGTGAGACCGTGGCGAGCACGATGGCCTCCGCCTCGCCCAGGTGTCCGCGGAGGAGCGCGTACAGCACCGCTTCACGCGCACCGAGCCCGCCCGGCGCGAACACGATCACGAAGCCGACCACCCAGGCCGCGGCGAAGACGCCGACGTACCGCGGCAGGTCGGAGACCGGCACGGTGTAGAGGGCCCGCGCGGTCAGCCAGAACGCGAAACCGAACACCACCCAGACCGCTGCATAGCGCCCCACCAGGCCGGGCAGCAGACGCAGCTCGACGCGCCCGAGACCGGGCAGCCGCCGGGCACCGCGCTGGACGACCGGGAGCCGTGCGGCCACGACGACGATCACGCCCGCCGTCACTGCCACGGCGATCCCGGCGCGACCGGCCGCCAGCGGCGCGACCAGCGCCGCGGCTGCGGCCGAGCCAAGCGCCTCCAGCCCCAGCGAGGCAGCAGCCGGCCCGGTCGGCACACCCAGGCGCATGATCAGGGCCGCACGCCCGACCCACTGCCACGCTCCGCCCGGCAGGTACTTGCCGAGCTGGCCGGCGAAGAACGGCGCCAGCATGTGACCGGGTGGATCGCCGCCTGCGACGCGCAGCGCAGGGCCCCACACGAGGGCGTAGGCGAACATCGCGGCGAATGACGCCGCGAGAGCGGCGGCGAGCACCGCGAGGTTCGTCTGATCGAGCGGGACCGGGTGCGACGACCACAGCGATCGCAGGCGCAGAAGCAGCAGCGCGATCAGCGCGATCCCGGCCAGCGCACCGAGCACCCGGCCGGCCGGAGAGCCGGCGAACCCGCGCAGGCGGGCGATCACGCCGGCGTCTGGGTCGCCTCGTGCCGATCCTCGGGCGGGTTCGAGGCGAACGTGTCCGGCCGGACACCGAGGGCGAGCTCCACGTTGCGGACGCGGTGCAGCGTGCGCTCCCCGATCACGCGATTGGCCCGGAGGAGGTCGCCGATCACGCCGAGCAGGGCGAGTTGGATCGCGATCAGGATCAGCACGCCGCCGACCAGCAGCGACTGGATGTGGCCCGTCGGACCGCCTTCCGTCGTGTAGTACCAGCCAAAGCGGGCGAACAGGGCCAGACCGACGAAACCGATGATCGCCGCCAGCCCCACGAAGACGCGAAGCGGCTCGTACATCGTGTAGATGCGGAAGATCGTGCCGACCGACCGCGAGATGTAGTTCGGGATCGAGGTGAACAGGCGCGACTCACGGGTCTTCCGGTTGACGCCGATCGGGACGTGCGCGACGGCGATGTCGGACTTGCCGGCCTGGATGATCGTCTCGAGCGTGTAGGTGAATCGCGACACGACGTTGATCCGCAGCGCCGCCTCGCGGCTGTAGGCCCGGAATCCGGAGGTGGTGTCGGGGACATCGGTCTCCGACGCATGGCGCACCACCCACGACCCCCAGCGCTGCAGCAGCTTCTTCGTCGACGAGAACTCGGCATGGTCGGCCACGCCGCGGTCGCCGATCACCATGTCGGCACGGTGCTCGACGATGGGCCGGACGAGGTCGGGGATCGAGTCCGCGCGATACTGGTTGTCGGCGTCGGTGTTGACGATCACGTCGGCGCCCAGCTTCAGCGCCGCATCCATGCCCGCCTGGAACGCGACGGCGAGACCCTTGTTCTGGGTGAACCTCACGATGTGGTCGACCCCGAGCTCGCGTGCCACCTCGGTCGTGCGATCGGTCGAGCCGTCGTCGATCACGAGCCACTCGACCTCGTCGAAGCCGGGCACCTCGCGGGGAAGGTCACCGAGGGTGACGGGAAGCTGCTCCTCCTCGTTCAGGCAGGGGATCTGGATGATCAGCTTCACGGACCTTGCCAGCCTATCACGGCCGCGTTTCGGCCTCTGGCGATGCCCGCGGGAGCTCGCCCTTGAGCACCTTCCCCATGTCGTTGCGCGGAAGTTCCGCCAGGAAGCGAACGTCGCGGGGACGCTTGTGCGGCGTCAACTGGCCGGCGACGTGGTCGATCAGCTCCCCGGCGGTCACGTGCGGGTCGCACACTACCCAGGCCACGATCCGCTCACCGAGGTCGTCGTCTGGCTCACCCGTCACGGCCGCCTCGCGCACGCCCGGATGGTCGAGCAACACCGTCTCGATCTCGCCGGCGCCGATGCGGTAGCCGCCCGACTTGATGAGATCCGTGGCGCGCCGGCCCACGATCCGGTAGGCGCCGTCCGGGCGACGCGCGGCGATGTCGCCGGTCCGGAACCAGCCGTCGTCCGTGAAGGCCGCCGCCGTCGCCTCCGGGAGGTTGAGGTAGCCGTCGAACAGGCTCGCTCCCCGGACGTGCACCTCGCCGAGCGCCTCGGGATCGGTGGTGGGCGCGCCGTCATCATCGACCAGCCGTACCTCGACACCGCGCAGCGGCGGGCCGACCGAGCCGGGCGGTGCCGACGTCCCGCACCGCTCGGCGGTCTGAAACAGGGTCTCGGTCATCCCGTAGCGCTCGATGACGCGCCGGCCGAGCACGCGCTCGAGTCGTTCGTGCACCGTCAGGGGCAGGGCGGCCGAACCGGATACCAGCAGGCGCGCCCCGCCGACCCCGGCGGCGACCGCGGCGTCGCTCTCCGCCGCCACGGCGATCCGCGACCACATCGTGGGCACGCCGAACACCATCGTGCCCCCGGCGGCCGCGATCGCGCCCGGCGTGAAGGCGCCGACGTGGTGGGCCGTCCCGCCGAGCCGCAGCGCGCCGAGCATCCCGAGCACCAGCCCGTGCACGTGGAACAGCGGCAGTGCGTGAACGACCCGGTCGGCCGCGGTCCACGACCAGGCTTCCGCGACGGCGGCGAGGTTCGCCGCGACCGCTCCGTGCGAGAGCACGACGCCCTTCGGCAACCCGGTCGTGCCCGAGGTGTAGATCACGAGCGCCGTCGTCCGGGCGCCGGGCCGATGCGGCAGCGGCGCGACCGCCTCGAGATCGACATCGGCCGGTGTCAGCCACATCGCCGGGCGGCTGTCGCCGGCGATGTGCGCCCGCTCCCGGTCGCCCGACTTCGGGTTGAGCGGCACCACCGCTGCACCGGCAGCCATGGCACCCACCATCGCGACCACCGTGCGGACGTCCGGCACGCTCTCCACCGCCACTCGCGGCGCGCCCTCAACCGCGCGGGCCACGGCCCCGGCGGCGTTCCGGAGTGCGGCGTAGGTCAGCGACTCGGAGCCGACCTGCACGGCGATGCGGTCGGCCGGGGCGTCGGCAGCGATCACGCCAGGTCGTCCAGGCGCAGTGACCTGAGCTGCTCGTTCGCCGATCCCAGATCGAAGTGCAGCGGCGTCACCGCGATCAGCCCGGCTTCCACGGCGGCGAAGTCGGAGCCGGGCTCCTCGCGGTGCGTGTGACCGACCCCGCTGTAGATCCGCACCACCCGCTCCTCGCCGTGATCCTCGAGCACCTCGAGTTGATCCGCGTAGATGCGCCGGCCGAGCGTCGTCATCACCGCTCCGCGAGGGGCGTGCGGCACGTTGACGTTCAAGAGCGTGCCGTCGGGGAGCCCTTGCTGGTGGACGCGTGCAGCCAGGCCGGTGACGAACGCCGCCCCGGCCTCGAACGAGAACGTGCCGTCGTGGGCGAAACCGGTGCCCCCGCCCGCCGGTCCCTGCGACACCGCGATCGACGGAATGCCCAGCAGTGCAGCCTCGAACGCCGCGGCGACCGTACCCGAGTAGGTCACGTCGTCGCCGAGGTTGTGCCCGAGGTTGGCCCCGGACACCACGAGGTCGAACTGATCGGCGAGCCCGAGCCTGGCGAAGCGGACGCAGTCGACGGGGGTGCCGGACAGCGCGTAGGCCGCGGTGGCGCCCGGCACCTGCACGGCCCGCACCGTGAGCGAGCGACGGATCGTGATCGACCTCGCCACCGCGCTCTGGTTCGCCATGGGAGCGACCACCATGACCTCCGCGGACGAACCCATCGCCGCTGCGAGCGCCAGGAGACCCGGGGAGTCGATGCCGTCGTCGTTGGTGAGGAGGATGCGCACGGCCGATGGCAGGATAGTTCGCGCCGGCCCGGGAAGGCGATCGGCTATGGTCGGCCGGTGCGCGCACTCGCCAGCCTCGAACGGTCGGAGCGGATCGGCTTCCCGCTGGTCGCGATCATCGCCGGTCTCGGCTTCGCGCTCTGGGCTGCTGGCGCCAATGCGACCCTGATCTTCGCCGTCTCGGCGCTCGGCGTGGCCGGCCTGGCCTGGATGCTCGGCATTGCCACCGAAGAGGCCGGCGAGGCTGCCGGCCCTCGGCTCTCGGCCCTGCTGAACGCCACCTTCGGCAACGCAGCCGAGCTCATCATCGCGGTGCTCGCGGTCCGCGCCGGACTGGTCGACGTCGCCAAGGCCTCGATCATCGGCTCGGTGCTCGGCAACCTGCTCTTCATCCTCGGCGGATCGCTCTTCCTCTCCGGTATCCGCCACGGACGCATGGCGTTCGACGCGAAGGTGGTCGGCGTGAACGCCACGATGCTCGTGCTCGCGACCGCGGCGCTCGGCCTGCCGTCCCTGTTCGCCACGTCGCATTCCACCTCGGCGGTCGAGGAGCAGCACCTCTCGGTCGGGGTCGCGGCGGTCATGATCGCGGTGTACGCCGCCTACCTGTTCGCCTCGTTTCAGGCGCCGGAGGAGCGCGGCGACGTATCGCCCCACGGCGCACGCTGGACGATGAAGGGATCACTCATCGTGCTCGGCCTGACAGCGGTGGGGACGGGCCTCCTGTCGGAGGCGCTGGTCGAGTCGATCGAGCCCACGATCGCCTCGACGGGCATGAGCCGCATCTTCATCGGCCTCATCGTGATCCCGATCATCGGCAACGTGGCCGAGCACGCGGCCGCTCTCAAGATCGCATGGAACGGCCACCTCGACTTCGCGATGGCCATCTCGTACAACTCGGCGCTCCAGGTGGCGCTGGCCGTGAGCGGTATCGTCGTCTTCGCGAGCCTGTTCTTCGACACCACGCTGACGCTCGAGTTCACCGCGCTCGAGCTCGCGGTCCTGGCGGCTGCGGCGGTCGTCTCCGGACTCGTGGCGGTCAACGGCACGTCGAACTGGATCGAGGGCGCCCAGATGCTCTCGATCTACCTCATCGCCGCCATGGTCTTCTGGGAGCTCTAGGCGGGCGCCACGCCTCAGCCCCTCGCGGCCGTGTAGGCGGCGAGGGGATCGACGCCGTCGGCGACCGCGTCGACCGCGGCCCGGACGGCACGGGCGTGACCGAGGCGGAACCCTCGCTCGGCCGCGACGTCCCGGAAGCACTCCGCCACGAGCTCGGGCGGTAGCCCGCAGCGGAGCGTGTACCGGAGCAGGTCCAGCACCACCACGTCCTGCAGACGCAGCGGGTTGCGGGTTCGACGGGCCTCCACGAGGGCGGCGTGGAGATCGCCATCGCCGCTGCAGAGCATGCGCTCCAGTGCATCGGCGTCTGTGCGGGGCTCGAGCGGCAATGTCCCCTCGCGGCCGAGCACTCCGTCGGCGCGCCGGAAGGTCCCGACACCATCCCTGACGGCGAACACGACATCGTCGCCGGGCGAGATGCCGAGCGCATAGCGGACGGTGACCGGGATCGTCACCTGACCCTTCGATGTAACGCGTGGCACGTCGCTAAGCATGCCGTACCGACGTGCCGATAACCGTTGGGTCGATGAGCGCAGTGCTACCGCCGGAAGGATCGCGCGTCGAAGCCGAACGCGAAGACGGCCGAGTCATCGTCGCGTCGGTCGCGAGCGTCGCGGCGGGCGCGGTCTGGCTCTCGACCCCCGAGGCCGTCTCCGACGGCACCTCGCTGAAGCTCACCTGGGGCGATGAGAACGGCGCCCGGGAGACGGCTGTCAGGGTCTACCCGTCCGCCCGCAAGCGCGTCGTGTTCGCGAAGATCGTGGACTCCGACGCCGTGGAGCGGCGGTCGGCCGAGCGGATCAGGCCGGCCACGACCATCCTCGTGCGGGTCGAGCCGATCATCCGGCCGGACGGGATGAGCGACCCGGGCATCAACGGCACCATCGTCGACATCTCCCGATCAGGCCTCGCCTTCACCGCCGAGCGCCGGCTCCCGACCGGCACCGCGGTGACGGTGGGCTTTCGCGACCGCGGCGGCGACGCGATCGGGCGCGACATCCAGGCGAAGATCGCACGCTTCGAGCACCGCGACCCGCGGTTCCTCGTCGCCGCCCAGTTCGAGGCCAGCGAGCGTCAGCTGGAGACGATCGACGAGGTGCTCGCGGCCTGCCGTGAGGGAGACGCCGCGCCGAAGGCCGAACCCGAGACCGAGGCCGACGCCGCCTAGGGCGGCGGCGTCAGGCGCGCGATGCCCGCAAGTTCCGTGCCGGGCGGGTCGCTCTCGAAGCGCACGCCGGTGAGGTAGAGGGCCCACGGCGGGGCCGTGACGCCGGCGTCCGAGCGCGCAGCACCCTCGAGCAGCGTCGCGAAGGGCACCGGCCGTGGATGCCCCGCGGCAGTCTGGAGCATCGTCCCGACGAGCGTCCGCACCATGTGGCGCAGCAGCCGGTCGGCCGTGATCACGAACCATCGCTCGGCCCCGACATGGCGCCACTCGGCCAGGTGGACCGTGCGGACGAAGTCGTCGTGCTGGGTCTCACTGGGCGTGAACGCCCGGAAATCGTGGCGGCCGACGATGAGCGCGGCGCAGGTGTCGAGCGCGTCCTGGTCGAGGGGCCCGGGGTGGTGGAGCACGCGCCGTGCGTCGAGCCCGGTGCGCCGGCGGGCGGTCCGGTAGACGTAGCTGCGCGCGCGCGCCGAATGGCGGGCATGGAAGTCGGCCGGCGCCGCCGCCGCGCCGTGGATGGCGACGTCCGGTGGCAGCAGGTCGTTGAGGACGCGCGCGGCGACGGCGATCGGCGGACCGCCGGCCACCTCGACGCTCGCGACCTGGCCGACCGCGTGGACGCCCGCGTCGGTCCGGCCCGCGACGCGCAGGCGCCCGTGCGCGTCGTACGCGCGGGCGAGCGCGACGTCCAGCACGCCCTCGACGGTGCGCATGCCCGGCTGGCGGGCCCACCCGGAGAAGTCGGTTCCGTCGTAGGCGAGATCGAGCCTGATGTTCACTGAGGGCGTGGATCGAGCTGATCGATCAGCTGCCACCGGCCGCCCCCACGGGCGGCGAGCAAGAGGCACGCGAGCGCCAGCAGCGGCGGCGCGACGACGTGGAAGCCGTGATCGATGCGGCCGGCCGTGGCCAGCGCGGCGAGCATGTCGAACATCAGGACGAGCGCCGCCAGCCGGGTCGCGAGGCCCGTCAGGAGGAGCAGGCCGAAGACGATCTCGACACCGCCGATCACCGCCACCGATGTGCCGGGAGCCGGGATGCCCCAGTGCCGGAACAGATCCACCTCATGGGCCCGCTGGATGAACTTCCCGATCCCGGCGACGACGAAGCCGGCGCCGACTCCGATGCGCAGGAGCGCCAGGAGCGTCCGGCCCATCAGACCGGAATGGCGTGCCTGGCCGACGGGCAGCGGCGCGCGAGGTCGGGCTCGGCCACGATGGCCCGGCGACGCGCGTCCATCGCACCGCGCTCGTCGCCACGTTGGACCATGACGGCTGCAAGGCCCCACAGCGCCGCCCCCGCCACGTCCTCGACCGTGGCCAGCTCCGTGAAGATCGGTTCGGCCTCGTTGATCCGCCCGAGCTCGACGAGCACGTTGGCGCGGTTCAGGCGAGCCTCCACCAGGTCGGGATCGAGGGCGAGCGCGCGATCGAGCTCGAGCAGCGCCTCCTCGAGGCGGCCCTCGTCGGCGAGGAGCAGGGCGAGGTTCGCATGAGCCTCCGGCACGCCGCTGATGGCCGCGTGCCGGTACTGGGCCTCGGCGTCCCGGCGGAGGCCGAGCCGCGCCAGGAGGTCGCCGAAGGCGGAGCGCACGCAGGCGTTGGCGCCGTTGGCCATGGAGGCGACGAACCGCTGGATCGCCTCCGGCACCCGGCCGTCGGCGACCAGGTACTCGGCCTGGAGACGATTGGCCTCCGCCTGGTCGGGGTCGATCTCCAGGGCCGCGACGAGGTGGCGTTCCGCCTCGCTGTACCGGTGCAGCCGGAACAGGACCTCGGCGAGCGCGGCGTGGGCGCCGGCGACGTCGGGGTCGAACTGCAGCGAACGCCGGTAGCTGCGCTCGGCGTCGACCGGGTCGCTCTCGGCGGCGGCCGCCCCGATCTGCTGGAACAGGCGGGCGGCCTGCCTCTCGGGCTCGGTCATGCCGGCACGACCTCGCCGGCGATCTCGAACCGATCGAGGACGCCCCGGAACTGCCGCTCGAGCTCCTCGAACTGCCACTCCGTCGCGGTCCCCACGATCGCCCAGCCCTCCTCGCCGACGACCACCAGCGCGGCGATCTGCCGGAGACGCAGCCCCACCGCGGCCCATCCGACGACGCGTACGTGCGCGCGGTGACCGGCGACGTCCACGTGCTCCACGGGCCGCACCTCCGTGACCGGCACCTCCTCCGCGAGCCGGCTCACCCAGCCGGAGCTGAACGCACCCAGGCCCATGTTGTCGCAGAGGCGCTCACGGGTCACGATGATGTTCGGCGCATAGCCGTCATCGCCCGGGCCGGCGATGGTCACGACCGTGCGGTCGATCCATCCATCGGGCATCGGGAACGCGAACACGTCGTTACGCACCTCCCCCATCGCGGCGAAACCGTAGCGGAACGGGTCAGTCGACGAACTCGATGTACGCCATCTCGGCGGCATCTGAGGGTCGCGGGCCGATCTTGACGATGCGCGTGTAGCCGCCTTCCCGCTCGGTGAAGCGGGGCGCGACGTCCTCGAACAGCTTCCGCATCACGGTCTTCGAGCGAAGGAACGCGACGGCCTGACGCCTCGCGTGGAGATCGTCGCGCTTCCCGAGGGTGACCATCCGCTCGACGATCGGACGGACCTCCTTCGCCTTCGCGACGGTCGTCTTGATCCGCCCGTGCTCGATCAGCGCGCCGCACAGGTTCGAGTACATCGCCTTGCGGTGCGCGGGACTCCGGCCGAACTTGCGTCCCTTCCTCTGGTGCCTCACCGTTCGTCGCCCCGCAGGTAGAGCCCGTGCGCGGCGAGCGTCTCCTTGACCTCTTCGATCGACTTCTTGCCGAAGTTCGGAATCGCCGCCAGCTCCTGCTCGGTCTTGGAGATGAGGTCGCCGATGGTCTCGATGCCGACGCGCTTCAGGCAGTTGTACGAACGAACGCCCAGCTCGAGCTCCTCGATCAGGATGTTCGCCATGCCCTTGTCGTCGCGGCGATCCTCCTCGGCGGCGACCGGTGCGGCCGTCTGCGCGTCCTTGATCACCTGAACCGGATCGATCGAGGTGAAGATCGCCAGCTGCCGCATCAGGATCTCTGCCGCCTGCGTGACCGCGGCCTTGGGATCGACGGCGCCGTTGGTCTTGACGTCCAGCGACAGCCGGTCGAAGTCGGTGCGCTGACCGACGCGGGCAGAATCGACGTGGTAGGTGACGCGGCGGACGGGCGAGAAGTTCGAGTCGACCGGGATCACGCCGATCGTCGTCTCCGGCCCCTTGTTGGCCTCGGCCGGGTTGTACCCGCGGCCACGGCCGATCGTCAGCGTCATCTCGAAGCGTGCGCCGTCGGAAAGGTGGCAGAGCACGAGTTCGGGATTCAGGATCTCGAGGTCGGCCGAGGAGATGATGTCGCCGGCGGTGACGACACCGGGCCCCTCCTTGGCGATGTCGGCCTCGAGCTCGGGCGCCTCGCCGTGGAGCCGGCAGACCAGGCCGCGGAGGTTCAAGATGATGTCCGTGACGTCCTCGCGGACGCCCGGGACGGTGGTGAATTCGTGCTGCACGCCCTCGATCTTCACGGAGGTGACCGCCGAGCCCTCGAGGGACGACAGCAGCACCCGCCGCAGCGAGTTGCCGAACGTGTAGCCGAAGCCGCGATCGAGAGGCTCGACGACGAACACTCCGCGGTGTTCGTCGGCGTCCTCGTGGGTGATCGACGGGATCTGGAAGTCGAGCATGGTGTTCATCATTTCGAGTAGAGCTCGACGATCAGCTGCTCCTGGACCGGGGTATCGATCTCTTCCCGATCCGGATAACGGAGCACCTTACCGGTGAGGTTGTCATGGTCCGCCTGCAGCCAGTTGGCCACGGAGGCGGTGAGGTCGGTGGCATCGCGGATCGTGGCCTCGGCAGCCGTACCGGTCGTGACCGAGAGCACGTCGTCGGGACGCACCTGGAACGAGGGGATGTTGACCCGGCGGCCGTTCACGTGGAAGTGGCCGTGCCGGACGAGCTGGCGGGCCTGCGCCCTGGAGGCCGCGAAGCCGAGCCGGTAGACGATGTTGTCGAGCCGGCATTCGAGCTGCCGCAGCAGGTTCTCACCCGTGACCCCCGACTTGCGGGAGGCCTTCTCGTAGTAGTTGCGGAACTGGCGCTCGAGCACGCCGTAGTACCGCTTCGCCTTCTGCTTCTCGCGCAACTGGGTGAGGTACTCCGACTGCTTGATGCGGCCGCGCCCGTGCTGACCAGGCGGATACGCGCGCCGCTCGATGGCGCACTTCTCCGTCAGGCACCGCTCTCCCTTCAGGAAGAGCTTCATGCCCTCGCGGCGGCACTTCTTGCACTTGGGATCGATGGAGCGAGCCATGAAAGCCTTTCGGGGCTAGACGCGACGCCGCTTGCGCGGTCGGCAACCGTTGTGGGCCTGGGGAGTGACGTCCTTGACGCTCAGGATCTCGAGTCCGGCTGCCTGCAGCGAGCGAATCGCCGTCTCGCGCCCGGATCCCGGTCCCTTGACGAACACCTCCACTTTCTGAAGCCCGTGCTCCATGCCCTCACGGGCGGCAAGGTCGGCCGTCACCTGCGCCGCGAACGGCGTCGACTTGCGCGAGCCCTTGAAGCCCGCCGCGCCGGCGCTCTTCCACGCGATGACGTTCCCTTCGCGGTCGGTGATGGCGACGTGCGTATTGTTGAACGACGTCTTGATATGTGCCTGGCCGACGGCGACGTTCTTGCGTACCTTGCGGCGCGTGCGGCCACGAGTGCCGCCGGGTCTGCGCGGGGGAGCCATGAAGTGGCTTCAGTCCTTTCCTGGTTACTTCTTGCGCTGACGTCCGACGGTCTTCTTCGGACCCTTGCGTGTGCGGGCGTTGGTCCGCGTGCGCTGGCCGCGAACCGGCAGGCCGCGGCGGTGGCGGATCCCGCGGTAGCACCCGATCTCCATGAGACGCTTGATGTCGGCCGACCGCTTGCGGCGAAGGTCGCCCTCGACCTCGAGATTCGCATCGATGTAGGCACGGAGCCGCGCAACCTCGGCATCCGTGAGGTCGCGCACCTTCGTATCCATCGAGATCTCGAGCTCGGCGCATACCTTCTGCGCGGTCGATCGGCCGATGCCGTAGATGTAAGTGAGGCCGACCTCCGTGCGCTTCTCGCGCGGGAGGTTGACGCCTGCAATACGGGCCAACGCTTCTCCTACCTAGCCCTGACGCTGCTTGTGTCTTGGATTCGAGCAGATGACGAGCACCGTGCCGGCCCGCCTGATGATCCGGCACTTGTCGCACATCGGCTTCACGCTCGGTCGAACCTTCACTGCATCCCCCATCAACGGGTCGCGCGGTACGCGCGCGAAAGCCAGCCACCGGGGCTGCGCGAAACGCACTCTACCAGAGAGGTGCAGATGGTCATGACGGTAGCCGCGCGACGCCCGCGACCGCGCAGTCAGTGCGCCACCGGACGGTCCACGACGCTCGTTCCGTCCGGCCCGAGCGTGAGGATCCGAGGGCCCGCGGCGGTGATCGCCACGGTGTGCTCGAAGTGGGCCGCCATCGAGCCGTCGACCGTGTGGATCGACCAGTTGTCCTCGGCGATGCGGATCTCCCAGTCGCCGGCGGTGATCATCGGCTCGATCGCGAGCACCATGCCCTCCCGGAGCTCCGGGCCCTTGCCGGGCGGGCCGTAGTTCGGGATCTGGGGATCCTCGTGCATGCGGCGGCCGACGCCGTGACCGACGAGCTGGCGGACGACGCTGAAGCCGTTCGCCTCCACGTGACCCTGGCAGGCGTGCCCGAGGTCGGACAGGTGCTTGCCGACCTGGCACTGCTCGATCGCGGCGTGCAGCGCGGCCTGGCAGACCTCGAGCAGGCGGAGGCGCTCGGCGTCGACCGAGCCCACCGGCACCGTCACCGCCGAGTCGCCGACGAACCCGCGGTACGTGACGCCGACGTCCACGGAGAGGATGTCGCCATCGCACAGGAGGTAGGGCCCCGGTATGCCGTGGACGATCATGTCGTTCGGCGAGGTGCAGATCGACCCGGGAAAGCCACGGTAGCCCTTGAACGTCGGGGTGCCGCCGCAGCGCCGGATGAACCGCTCCGCGAGGCGGTCGAGCTCGGCGGTGGTGACGCCCGGCTGCGCCTCGTTGGCGATCAGGGCCAGCGTCTCGGCGACGATGGAGCCGGCCTGCGCCTGCTTCGCGATCTCGCGGGAGGATTTTCGCTCGATCACAGCCCGGCGATGGCTGCCCGCAGCCGCTCGTACACCTCGTCGGTCGTCCCCGTCCCGTCGACGACGGCCTCCGGGACCCCGAGCGCGCGGTAATGGTCGCGGACGGGCGCCGTCTGGGCGAGGTAGACACTGCGATACCGGTTCCGCACCACTTCGTGCTCGTCGTCTGGCCGGCGGGCCAGCGGTTCGCCGCAGATGTCGCAGACCCCGGCGACCAGCGGCGCGTTGAAACGTTCGTGGAACGTGTGCCCGTTCCGGCAGACGATGCGCCCGGAGATCCGGGCGACGACCTCGTCCTCGGTGACCTCGAGGACCAGCAGGCCGTCGATGCCAGTGCCGTTGGCGGCGAGCTCCGCGTCGAGGGCAACTGCCTGGGGGACGTTGCGCGGGAAGCCGTCGAGCAGCACACCGCCGGCCGCCTCGGCCTCGGTGAGCCGCGCGACGAGCATGGCGATCACGAGCGCGTCGGGCACCAGGTCGCCGGCCTCCATGAACGCCTTCGCCTGGAGTCCGAGCGGGGTGCCGTCACGGAGGTTGGCCCGCAGCATGTCGCCGGTCGCCACGTGCGGGATACCGAACTCCTCGGCCAGCCGCGGTGCCTGCGTGCCCTTCCCAGCCCCCGGCGGGCCGAAGATGATCAGGTTGCGCACGGTGACCCGGTCGCCGCCCGACTCACTTCAGGAAGCCCTCGTAGTGGCGCATCATCACCTGCGACTGCATCTGACGCATGGTGTCGAGCGCCACTCCGACGACGATCAGGACCGACGTTCCACCGAGCGCGCGCGCCGTGGCCTGAGGGAACTGGAGTTCCTTGATGAGGATCGTCGGCATCACCGCGATCGCGGCGAGGAAGAGACCGCCGGGGAGCGTCAGCCGCACCGAGACCCGGTCGAGGAACTCGGCTGTCGGCCGGCCGGGCCGGATGCCCGGGATGAACCCGCCGAACTTCTTCAGGTTCTCGGCCTGCTCGTGCGGGTTGAACGTGACGGTGGTGTAGAAGAACGTGAAGCCGATGATCAGCACGGCCTCGAGGATGATCGACGCCCACGAGGTCGGCGCGAACCAGGTCGCCAGGAAGCTGAGGCGATCGATCAGCTGGCCGAGCGTCGGCGGTACCAGCAGCACGGCGGCGGCGAAGATCACCGGGATGACACCGGCCATGTTCACCCGCAGCGGCATGTACGTGGACTCGCCCATCGTCGTGCGCCCACCCACCATGCGCTTGGCGTACTGGATGGGGATGCGCCGCTCGGCCTCGTTCACGAACACGACGGCGAGCACGACACCGAGCACCATCACGGGGAGCAGCAGCTTCTGCAGCGGGCTGCCGACCTGCCAGGCGCTGATGCCGGTCGGGATCGAGGTCAGGATCGAGCAGAAGATCAGCAGCGAAGCGCCGTTGCCGATGCCCCGGCGGGTGATCATCTCGCCGATCCACATCAGCAGCACGCTGCCCGCGGTCAGCGTGACGGTGATCAGGATCACGCGCCGGATGGTGAGGTTCGTGATCGCATCCGACCCGCCGAACATCGAGCCGTGGCTGAACGCGTACGTGTACAGCAGCGCCTGCCCGGCGGCGAGCGCCACCGTCAGGTAGCGCGTGTACTGGGTGAGCGTGCGCTGCCCGCTCTCGCCCTCCTTGCGGAGGCGCTCCAGGCTGGGGATCACGGCGCCGAGCAGCTGCATGATGATGCTCGCGGTGATGTAGGGCATGATCCCCAGCGCGAACAGCGACAGGTTCGCAAGCGCCTGCCCGCTGAACAGGTTCAGGTAGCCGAGGATGGTGCCGGTGCTGTTGTTGAACAGCTGCTGGACGCTGTGGGGATCGACGCCGGGCGTCGGGAGCCAGGAGCCGGCCCGGTAGATCGCGAGCATCGCGGCAGTGAAGAGCAGCCGGCGCCGGAGCTCCGGGATCTTGAATCCGTTCAGGAGAGCGGTCAGCACGGGATCAGTCGTCCGATCCGGCGACTCCGATGAGCGTCACGGTGCCGCCGGCAGCCTCGATCTTGGCACGTGCACTCCCGGACACCGCGTGCGCCGTCACGCTGAGGGCGTGCGCGAGCTCGCCGCGGCCGAGCACCTTGACCGGCTCGCGGGTGTTCTTCAGCAGGCCCGCGGCTACCAGCGTGGCCGGCGTCACCTCGCCCCCCGCCTCGAAGCGCGTGGCGAGGTCGTCCACGTTGACGATCTCGTTCGACGTCCGGAAGGGGCCCATGGGCATGGACTTCTTCATGTGCGGGCCGCGGAGCTTGCCTGTCCGCATGTACAGCGGCATCTGGCCGCCCTCGAAGCCGGCGCGCATGTTGTGCGAGCCGGACCGGCTCTTCTGGCCCTTCTGGCCGCGCCCGGCGGTCTTGCCCGTACCCGAGCCCATGCCGCGTCCGACACGCTTGCGCGGCCGCGTCGAGCCCGGCGCGGGCGACAGGTTGTGGAGTCCGATCTCAGGCATTGTCCATCTCCTCGACGGTCACGAGGAACGCCACCTTCTGCACCATGCCCCTGACGGACGGCGAGTCCTCGACGATCCTGCTCGAGCCGATCTTCCGCAGTCCGAGCGCGCGGAGCGTGCCGCGATGCTCGGGCCGGGTGCGGATCGACGATCGCACCTGGGTGATGCGCAGGGCCATCTAGTCCTCGCCTCCCGGTGCCTCGACGGCCTCGGCGGCCTCGGCCGTGGGCTCCTCGGCGACGGCGACCGCAATGGCGCCGCCCGTGTACGGGAGCACGTCGCGAATCCGCTTGCCCCGCAGCCGGGCGACATCCTCGGGCCGGCGCAGCTGCCGCAGGCCTGCCTCGGCAGCACGGCAGAGGTTGATCGGATTGGAGGTCCCGAGCGACTTGGTGAGCACGTCGCGGATCCCGGCGAGCTCGAGCACGGCGCGGACACCGGCCCCGGCGATGACCCCGGTACCGGGTGCGGCGGGACGCAGCAGCACGCGACCCGCGCCGTAGACGCCGAGGGCCTCGTGCGTGATGGTGTTCTGGTGCTTCGGCACCCGGAAGAGGTTCTTCTTCGCGTCCTCGATCGCCTTCTGGATCGCGACCGGGACCTCCTTCGCCTTGCCGTAGCCGATGCCGACCTGGTCGACCTCGTCGCCGACCACGACCAGCGCCGTGAACGAGAACCGCCGGCCACCCTTGACGACCTTCGCCACCCGGTTGATCTCGACGACGCGCTCCTGGAGCTCGCCGCCGGCTCTACTCTCGAATCTCGACATCAGAACGTCAGACCCCCTTCACGGGCACCCTCGGCGAGAGCCGCGACGCGGCCGTGGTAGAGGTAGCCGCCACGATCGAACACGACGGTTTCGACGCCGGCTGCCTTCGCCCGTTCGGCGATGACGAGGCCGACGGCCTTGGCCCTGGCACACTTGTCGCCCGCCGTGGTCACCGCGCGCGAGTCGGCTGCGCAGAGCGTGTGACCCTTCAGGTCGTCGATGACCTGCACGTAGATGTCGCGGTTCGAGCGGTGGACGGCCAGACGCGGCCGCTCGGCGGTGCCGCTCACCTTGCCGCGGACTCGCCGGTGACGACGCTTGCGCGCCTGTTCCTTGGTCAGTTTCGCCATTTCTCCAACTCTCCGGATCGGCGCGCTACGCGCGCTTGCCCACCTTCTGGGCGACGTACTCCCCTGCGTAGCGGATGCCCTTGCCCTTGTAGGGCTCCGGCGGCCTGAGGCTGCGGATGTCCGCTGCCACCTGGCCGACGGCCTGCTTGTCGATGCCCCGGACGACGACTGCGGTCGTCTGCGGCACCTCGAACTCGATCCCGCTCGGGGGCTTCACCGTGATCGTGTGCGAGTACCCCAGCGCGAACTCGATGTCGGAGCCCTTCTGGGTGGCACGGTAGCCGGTACCCTGGATCTCGAGGCGCTTCTCGAAACCCTCCGTGACGCCCTGCACCATGTTCGCGACCAGTGACCGCACGAGCCCGTGGAGGGCGCGGTGGTCGGCGCGGTCGGTGGGACGCGTGACCAGCAGCCGGCCCTCGTCCTGGGTGATCCCGATGTCGGGGGACACGGCCTGCTCGAGCGTGCCCTTCGGGCCCTTCACGCGGACGAGCCCTGGCTCGACGGTCACCTCGACCCCCGCGGGCACCGCGATCGGAAGCTTGCCGATCCTGCTCATCGTCGCTCCCCGCTCACCAGACGAAGCACAGCACTTCGCCGCCGATGCCCTGCTTGGAGGCGTCGCGGTCGGTGCAGATGCCGGTCGAGGTGGACATGATGGCGGTACCCATGCCACCGAGGACGCGCGGCAGGCGGTCCTTGGGGGCGTAGATGCGCCGGCCGGGCTTGGAGATGCGCTTCACGTTCGTGATGACGCGCTCGCGGCTCGGCCCGTACTTGAGCTCGATCACGAGCTTGTCGGCAGGGGCCGCCTTCTCGACCGAGAAGCCGGCGATGTACCCCTCCTCGAGCAGGATGCGCGCGATCTGCTGCTTGATCTTGGAGGTCGGCATGGCCGTCGTCTCCTGGAGCGCGGTGTTCGCGTTCCGGATCCGGGTCAGCATGTCGGCGATGGGATCGGACACCATGATGCCTACCAGCTCGCCTTCGTCATGCCGGGGATCACGCCCTGGTGCGCGAGTTCCCGGAGGCAGATCCGGCACAACCCGAACATCCGGTACACGGACCGCGACCGGCCGCACCGCTGGCAGCGGTGGTAGCCACGCGTCCGGTACTTGGACGGCCGTGCGGCCTTGACCCGAAGCGATGTCTTCGCCATGTCTGTCAGTTCTCCCTGAATGGCATGCCCAGCTCGCGCAGAAGCTCGCGTGCCTCCTCGTCGGTCCGGGCGCTGGTCGTGATGGTCACGTCGAGCCCGCGGATCTGGTCAATTGCGTCGTAGTCGATCTCGGGGAAGATGATCTGCTCGCGAACGCCGAGCGAGAAGTTCCCGCGCCCGTCGAACGAGTTGGGGCTGATGCCCCGGAAGTCGCGGATCCGCGGCAGCGCGACGGTCATCAGCCGGTCGAGGAACTCGTACATGCGGTCACCGCGGAGCGTCACCTTGGTGCCGATCTCCATGCCCTCGCGGATCTTGAAGCCGGCGATCGACCGCTTGGCCTTGGTGATGACCGGATGCTGCCCTGCGATCAGCGCCAGCTGACCCTGCGCGTGCTCGAGAGCCTTGCGATCCTGCTTGGCCTCGCCGACACCCATGTTCAGCGTGATCTTCTCGATCCGGGGAACGCGCATCGGGGTCGCGAAGCCGAACCGCTCCTGCAGGCGCGGCCGGATGTCCTCGGCGTAGCGGCTCTTGAGCCGCGGGACGTAGGCGGTCTCGGCCATCATGCGACCTCGATCTGCGACGAGCACTTCTTGCACTTGCGCACCTTCTGGCCGCTCTTGATGGTCTCGAACCCGACGCGCGTCGCCTTGTGGCAGTGGGGGCAGACGAGCATCACGTTGGACGCATCGATCGGGAGCTCGATCTCGATGACGCCGCCCGGCGTCATCTGCGCCCCGCGCGTGCCGGGGACCGGCCGCGGGCGCGAGTGCTTCTTCGCAAGGTTGCGGCCCTCGACGACCACGCGGCTCGCACCGGGATCGGCCTCGAGCACGGTTCCGCGCGACCCGCGGTCCTTGCCCGCGATGATCTCGACGGTGTCGCCCTTGCGGATCTTCAGCCCGGCCATCACAGCACCTCCGGGGCCAGCGAGACGATACGCATGAAGTTCTTCTCGCGGAGTTCGCGCGCGACCGGCCCGAAGATGCGGGTGCCGCGCGGGTTCTGGGCCGCGTCGATGATGACTGCGGCGTTGTCGTCGAAGGCGATGTAGGTGCCGTCGCTGCGATGGTGCGCCTTCTTGGTGCGCACGACGACGGCCTGGACGACCTCGCCCTTCTTGACCGTGCCGTTCGGCGTCGCCTGCTTGACCGCAGCCACGATCACGTCGCCGACCCGCGCGTACCGGCGATGCGAACCGCCGCGGACGCGGATGCACAGGAGCTCGCGGGCACCGGTGTTGTCGGCCACCTTGAGGCGGGATTCCTGCTGGATCACTTCGCCACCTCGACGATCTCCATCAGGCGCCAGCGCTTGCTGCGCGACAGCGGGCGGCACTCCTCGATCCGGACGATGTCGCCCACGTGCGCCTCGTTGCGCTCGTCGTGTGCCCGCAACTTGACCGAGCGGCGCATGATCTTCTTGTACTTCGGGTGCGCGATCATCACGTCGACGCGGACCGTGATGGTCTTCTCGCCCGCGTCCGAGACGACCACGCCGCGGCGCTCCTTGCGCTGCCCGGGAGACGGTTCGCCGGCAGGCGTTCGCACGTACGTGCCGCGCTCTTTCGGTGCGGGCGCGGCCTTGCGGGCAGCCTTCTTCGGCGCCGGCTTCGCGGCGGCCTTGGGAGCAGCCTTGGCCCGGGACTTCGGCGCCGGCTTCGCGGGCGCTTCTGCGGCGGCCTCCTCGGCGACGGGCTGCTCGGCGGCAGGCTCCTCGGCCACGGGCTCGGCCGGAGCCTCCTCGGCGACCGGCTCCTCGGCGGGGGCCTCCTCGGCCACGGGCTCGGCCGGAGCCTCGACGACGGGCTCCGCGGCCTTGGCCGTGCGACGGCGCGCCTTCGGCTTGGCAGGCTCGGCCGGAGCGTCCTCGGCGGCGGGCGCGTCGGCTGCAGCCTCGGCGGGCGCCGGCACGGCGTCGGGCTCGAGCTCGTTCGACTCAGCCATCGTTATCTCGTCTCCTCGGCGCCATCGCGCTGTACGGTCAGCATCCTCGCGATTTCGCGCCGGACGTCCTTGATGCGAGCGGTGTTCTCCAGCTGACCGGTGGCGTGCTGGAACCGCAGGTTGAACAGTGCCTCGCGGGCCTCCGCGAGCTTCTCGGACAGCTCCTCGGAAGAGAGGTGCCGGATCTCAGTCGCCCTCAAAGAGATCAGCCTCCCTCTTCACGATCTTGCATCGCAGCGGCAGCTTCTGGGCCGCCAGCCGCATGGCTTCCTTCGCCAGAGGCTCGGGCACGCCGGCCAGCTCGAACATGACGCGGCCCGGCTTCACGACCGCGACCCAGAACTCCGGCGAGCCCTTGCCGGAACCCATGCGGGTCTCGAGCGGCTTCTTGGTGACCGGCTTGTCCGGATAGATGTTGATCCACACCTTGCCCCCGCGCTTGATCTTGCGGGTCATGGCGATACGGGCGGCTTCGATCTGACGGCTGGAGACCCAGCTCTCCTCCATCGCCTTCAGGCCGTACTCGCCGAAATGGACGCGCGTTCCGGCCTTGGCGAGACCTGCCCGGGAGCCGCGGAAGACGCGGCGGTGCTTGACTCTGCGCGGAACCAGCATCAGGCCTCTCCACCCTCGGCAGGCGTGTCCTGCGGCGGCGTCGGATCGACCACCGGCGGCTCGGCCGCCGGGCGCTCCGACTGGGGACGGGCGCGACGACCGGCAGCACCGGGCGAGTCGACGCGGCCGCGGGGGGCACCCGGGCCGGATCGCGACCGGTCGCCGCCACCGCCGCCACCCTGCCGGGGGCGGCGCTGCTGGCGGGCGGGGCCGAGCTCCTCGATCGCGCCGCGGGCACCGCCGCGGCGACGGCGGGCGTCGACCTCGCCGAGGCGCGTCTGGGCGCCGGACGTCTCGTAGCCCTCGGGCATGATCTCGCCCTTGTTGATCCAGACCTTGACGCCGATCCGGCCGAAGGTCGTCTTGGCCTCGACGAAGCCGAAGTCGATGTCGGCCCGGAGCGTGTGCAGCGGCACGCGGCCCTCCGAGTACTGCTCGGAGCGCGACATCTCCGTACCGCCGAGACGGCCCGAGCACTTCACCCGCACGCCCATGGCGCCGGAGCGGACGGCGGATGCGAGCGAGCGCTTCATGGCGCGGCGGAACGCGACCCGGTTCTGGAGCTGCTCGGCGACGGCCTGCGCCATCAGCTTGGCATCCAGCTCGGGACGCTTGATCTCGTTGATGTTGATCTGGACCGCGCGTCCGGTCATCGCATGGATGTACTTGCGCAGCGCGTCGACCTCCGACCCGGACTTGCCGATCACGATGCCCGGCCGTGCCGTGTAGATGTCGATGGTGATCTTCTGCGAGTCCTTGCGGATGTGGATGTCCGAGAGGCCCGCATGGGCGAGCTTGCCGTAGATGTGCTCGCGGATCTTGAAGTCCTCGTGCAGGTACTTGGCGAAGTCCTTCTCCGTGTACCAGTTGGACTTCCAGTCGTGGATGATCCCAACGCGAAGACCACCGGGGTGCACCTTCTGCCCCATCAGGCCTCCTCACCTTCGGGTTCGGAGCCCTCCGCGGAGGGCTCCTCGGCCGGCGCCGCGGCTTCCGCAGGCGCCTCCTCGACGGCGGGCGCGTCCTCGACGACCGCCTCTGCAGCGGGCGTCTCCTCCACGACCGCCTCTGCGACGGGCGTCTCCTCGACGACCGTCTCGGCTGCCACGGTCTCGGCCACGGCGGCGTCCTTCTTGCGGGCGGCGCGCCGGCGAGTCGGCTTCGCCTCCTCCTCCTGCACGGGCGCGGGAGCCGCCACCGGCTCGACCGCTCGCAGGAGGATCGTGATGTGCGCGGTGCGCTTGCGAATCCGCATGGCGCGGCCGCGGGCGCGAGGCTGCCACTTCTTCCAGGTCATGCCCTCGTCCGCGAACGCCTCGTGGATGACGAGCGTGTTCTCGTCGAGGCCGTGGTTGTTCGTCGCGTTGGCGACGGCCGAGTCGAGCACCTTCTTGATGTCGCGCGCGACGTCGCGCGTCGACATCGTGAGGACGACCCGGGCCTCGGCGGCCGACTTGCCGCGGATGTGCTCGAGCACGACCCGCACCTTGCGGGCCGACGACCGCACGAACCGCGCCTGCGCGCGCACCAGACCGGTGTCTGCATAGCTGTGGCCCATGGTTACCTGCGCTTCGACTGTCGATCGGAGGCGTGGCCGCGGTAGGTGCGCGTGGGCGCGAACTCGCCCAGCTTGTGGCCGACCATCGACTCCGAGATGAAGACGGGCACGTGCTTGCGGCCGTCGTGGACCGCGATCGTGTGCCCGACCATGGTCGGGAAGATGGTCGACGAGCGCGACCAGGTGCGGATGATGCGCTTCTCGCGGGCGGCGTTGAGCGCCTCGACCTTCGCGAGCAGCTTGTCGTTGACGAAGGGGCCCTTCTTGGAGCTACGGCTCATCTGCTATTTCCTGCCCTTGCCGCGGCGCCGGCCACGGACGACGTCCGCGGTCGAGGCCTTCTTCGGGTTACGGGTACGCCGGCCCAGCGTCGGCTTGCCCCAGGGGCTCACGGGATGCGAGCCCTTGTTCTTGCCCTCGCCGCCACCGTGCGGGTGATCGACCGGGTTCATGGCCGTGCCGCGGACGCCGGGGCGCTGGCCGAGCCAGCGCGAGCGTCCCGCCTTGCCGCCCGACTCGTTGCCGTGGGTCGGGTTCGACACCAGGCCGATCGTTGCGCGGCACGTCTCCAGCACGCGGCGGAGCTCGCCGGACGGGAGCCGCAGCAGCGCCTTGCCCCCCTCCTTCGCGACGAGCTGTGCGCTGGTGCCGGCAGACCGGCACATGCGCGCGCCCTGACCGGGCCGCAGCTCGATGGCGTGCACCGTCGTGCCGACCGGGATGACGGAGAGCGGCAGGGCGTTCCCGGGGCGGATGTCCGCCTCGGGGCCCGACATGATCGTCGCCCCGACCTCGAGCTTGTGCGGAGCCAGGATGTACGCCTTGGCGCCGTCGGCGTAGTGGAGAAGCGCGATCCGGCCGGAGCGGTTCGGGTCGTACTCGATGCTCGCGACCTTGGCGGGCACGCCGTCCTTGGTGCGCTTGAAGTCGATGATGCGGAACCGGCGCTTGTGACCGCCGCCCTGATGGCGCGTGGTGATGCGCCCGTTGACGTTGCGCCCGCCGTGCCGATGCAGCGGCGCCAGCAGCGACTTCTCCGGCGTCGACCGGGTCACCTCGGCGAAGTCCGAGACGGTCATGAACCGGCGCCCCGGGGACGTCGGCTTGTAGCTGCGGACGCCCATCAGATGCCCATCCCTTCGAACAGGCCGATGGTCTGCCCTTCGGCGAGCCGGACGACGGCCTTCTTCCAGCCGGGGTGCCGGCCGAACGCACGGCCGCGCCGGCTGCGGAACGGCTTGGGCTTGACCGTGATGGTCCGCACGCCCACGACCTGGACGCCCCAGATCTGCTCCACCGCCTGGCGGATCTGCGTCTTGTGCGCGTCCGGGTGGACGCGGAACGTGTACTGGGCCTCGGGCATGAGCGAGTAGCTCTTCTCCGAGATGACCGGCGCGATGATGACGTCGCGGGGGTCGGACATCGTCGAGCCCATCAGGCCTCGCCCTCCTCGGTCGCGGTCTCCTCGGGCTCCGCAGCCGCCGGGGCCGCAGCCGCGGCCTTGGGCGCGCGGGTCCGCTTCGGGGCCGGCGCCGGCTCCTCCTCGACCACGGGCGTCTCGCGCGAGCCGAGCAGGTCGTGGATGCGCTCCAGCGCAGCCTTCGACACGAGCAGCGAGTTCGCCCAGAGCAGCGGCACGACGCCGACCTCCTCGGGCGTCAGCACCATGGTGCGGGGGAGGTTGCGGAACGACAGCTCGGCGGCCTCCTCGGACAGGTCGAGGATCACGACCAGCGGCTGGGTGTCCTGCCACGTGCCGACCAGCTCGATGGCGTCCTTGGTGCGGGGCTTGGCGAAGGCCTTGCCGGCGTCGAACACGCCGATGGATGCGGCCGACGCGTGCAGGGAGTAGGCCATCCGGCAGGCCTTCAGGTACGCCTTGCGGTTCACCTTCACGGCGTAGTTGCGCGGGTGCGGTCCGAAGACCGCGCCGCCGCCGCGGAACTGCGGCGCGCTGGTGGTGCCCTGGCGGGCGCGGCCGGTGCCCTTCTGGCGGTACGGCTTGGCGCCGCCGCCGCGGACCTGGCCGCGCGTCTTGGTCGAATGCGTGCCCTGGCGGACGGAGGCCTGCTCGGCCTTCACGACCTCGTGCAGGAGCGACTCTGCGGGCTCGACGCCGAACACGTCCTCGCGCAGGTCGGCCTTGCCCTTGCCGCCGACGATGGGGGCGCTCAGCGCCATGTCAGCTCTCCATCCGCACGTAGACGAGGCTGCCGGGCGCGCCGGGCACGGAACCCGAGACGAGCAGCAGGTTCTTGGCCGCGTCGCGGTCGATGACGAAGAGGCCCCGCTGGGTGATCGTGGCGTCGCCCATGTGGCCGGACATGCGCATGCCCTTCCAGACCCGCGAGGGCCACGCGGACTGCCCGATCGAGCCCGGCTTGCGGACGTTGTGGGAGCCGTGGGTGACCGGCCCGCGCCCGAAGTTGTGGCGCTTGACGGTGCCGGCGAAGCCCTTGCCGCGCGAGGTGCCCGTGATCTTGACGTGGTCTCCCGGAGCGAACGTGTCGACCGTGACGGTGTCGCCGACCGCCAGCTCCGACACGCCCCGGAACTCCTTCAGGTGCCGGTGCGGGCTGACGCCCGCCCGAGCCAGGTGACCGATCTCGGGGCGGGTGATGTGCTTCTCCTTGGCCGGCGCGAAGGCCAGCTGGACCGCGTCGTAGCCGTCCGAGGAGGTGCTCTTGACCTGCACCACGGGGCACGGACCAGCCTCGATCACGGTGACGGCGACAACTGCGCCGTCCTCCGTGAACAGCTGGGTCATGCCCACCTTCTTGCCGATGATCGCCTTCATTGCATCAGAGCTTGATCTCGATGTCGACGCCCGCCGGCAGGTCGAGGCGCATGAGCGCGTCGACCGTCTTCGGGGTCGGCTGATGGATGTCGATGAGCCGCTTGTGGGTGCGGATCTCGAAGTGCTCGCGCGAGTCCTTGTCCTTGAACGGCCCGCGGATCACGCAGAAGATCCTGCGCTCGGTGGGCAGCGGCACCGGACCGGAGATGGTGGCCCCGGTCCGGGTGGCAGTCTCCACGATCTGGCTCGCAGACTGGTCGAGCTGCGCGTGGTCGTAGCCCTTGAGGCGGATGCGGATCTTCTGCTGGGCCACGGGAGCTACTTGATCACCTTCGTGACGACGCCGGCGCCGACGGTGCGGCCGCCTTCGCGGATCGCGAAGCGCAG
This sequence comes from uncultured Actinomycetes bacterium, assembly GCA_963779685.1. Taxonomy (GTDB): domain Bacteria; phylum Actinomycetota; class Thermoleophilia; order Gaiellales; family F1-60-MAGs149; genus CAVZZG01. Next base: position 1,236,057 of record CAVZZG010000001.1, on the reverse strand, counting down.
GCCCTCGTCCATGGCGATCGGCTGGATCAGCTCGACGGTGATCGAGGTGCGATCGCCGGGGAGGCAGATGTCCGTGCCGTCGGGGAGGTTGATGGAGCCGGTCACGTCCGTCGTGCGGAAGTAGAACTGGGGCCGGTAGCCGGTCAGGAACCGGGTGTGGCGGCCGCCCTCCTCCTTGGTCAGGACGTAGATGTCGGACTCGAACACGGTGTGCGGCGTGATCGAGCCGGGCTTGGCGAGCACCTGGCCGCGCTCCACGTCCGTGCGCTTGGTGCCGCGCAGGAGGCAGCCCGCGTTGTCGCCCGCCTGGGCCTGGTCGAGGCTCTTGTTGAACATCTCGACGCCGGTGCAGACCGTCTTCTGGGTGTTGGTGAGACCGACGATCTCGACCTCGTCGCCGACCTTCACGGCACCCTGCTCGACGCGGCCGGTGACGACCGTGCCGCGCCCGGTGATCGTGAACACGTCCTCGATCGCCATCAGGAACGGCTTGTCGAGTGCGCGGACCGGCTCCGGGACGTAGGCGTCGACGGCCTTGATCAGCTCGTCGATCTTCTCTTCCCACTCCGCGTCGCCCTCGAGCGCCTTCAGCGCCGAGACCTGGATCACGGGCACGTCGGCGCCGGGGAACTCGTAGCGGTCGAGCAGCTCTCGCACCTCGAGCTCGACGAGCTCGAGCAGCTCCGGGTCGTCGACCATGTCGGCCTTGTTCAGCGCCACGACGATGTACGGCACGCCGACCTGACGGGCGAGCAGGATGTGCTCGCGGGTCTGCGGCATCGGGCCGTCGGCGGCGGAGACCACGAGGATCGCCCCGTCCATCTGGGCGGCGCCGGTGATCATGTTCTTGATGTAGTCGGCGTGACCGGGGCAGTCGACGTGCGCGTAGTGGCGGCTGGCCGACTCGTACTCGACGTGCGCCGTGTTGATCGTGATGCCGCGCTCGCGCTCCTCCGGAGCGTTGTCGATCGAGGCGAAGTCACGTACGGCCGTGTTGCCGTACCGGGCGGCGAGCACCTTCGTGATCGCAGCCGTCAGCGTCGTCTTGCCGTGGTCGATGTGACCGATCGTGCCGACGTTGAGGTGCGGCTTCGTGCGCTCGAACTTCTGCTTGCCCATGTGCTCCCGATCCTCTCTTCGGACTGGATCCTGGTCGTGCCTAGTCGGTCCGGATGACCGATTCGGCGAGGTTCTTCGGAACTTCCTCGTACCGCAGGAACTGCATCGTGTAGGTTGCCCGACCCTGCGACATCGAGCGGACGTCGGTCGCGTACCCGAACATCTCGGAGAGCGGAACGCGCGCCGTGATCACCTTGGCGTTGCCCCGATCCTCCATGTGGTCGATCTGCCCGCGCCGCGAGCTGAGGTTGCCGATCACGTCGCCCATGTACTCCTGCGGCGTGACCACCTCGACCTCGAAGACGGGCTCGAGCAGCACCGGCCCGGCCTTCTGGCAGGCGTCCTTGAACGCCATCGAGCCCGCGATCTTGAACGCCATCTCCGAGGAGTCGACGTCATGGTAGCTGCCGTCCGTGAGCGTCACCTTGATGTCGACGACCGGGAAGCCCGAGAGCACACCGCTCTCCATGGCCTCCTTGATGCCGGCGTCGACCGAGGGGATGTACTCCTTCGGGATGTTGCCGCCCGTGACCTTGTTGACGAACTCGTAGCCGCCGCCCGGCGGGTTCGGCTCGAGCGTGATGATGACGTCGCCGAACTGGCCGCGGCCGCCGGTCTGGCGCACGAACCTGGCGCGGACGTTCTCGGCCTTGCGGCGAACCGTCTCGCGGTAGGCGACCTGCGGCTTGCCGACGTTCGCGTCGACCTTGAACTCGCGTAGCAGCCGGTCGACGATGATCTCGAGGTGGAGCTCGCCCATGCCGGCGATCAGCGTCTGGCCGGTCTCCTCGTGCGTCTTGACGCGGAAGGTCGGGTCCTCCTCGGCGAGACGGCCGAGCGCCGTCGCGAGCTTGTCCTGGTCGGCCTTGGTCTTCGGCTCCACGGCGACCTCGATGACGGGGTCGGGGAATTCGATCGCCTCGAGCAGGATCGGACGCGCCGGATCGGTGAGCGTGTCGCCGGTGGTGGTGAACTTGAGGCCGACGGCGGCGGCGATCTCGCCCGCGCCGATCTCCTCGCGCTCCTCCTGGCGGTTCGCGTGCATCTGCAGGATCCGGCCGATGCGCTCCTTCTTGTCCGAGGAGGCGTTGATGATGGCCGATCCGGCCTTGAGGCGGCCCGAGTAGACCCGGAAGTACGTCAGCTTGCCGACGTACGGGTCGGTCATGACCTTGAACGCCAGGGCCGAGAACGGCTCGCTGAGATCGGGCCGGCGCTCCTCGACCGCGCCCGTGCGCGGGACGGTGCCGGACACCGGCGGGACGTCGAGCGGCGAGGGCAGGAAGTCGACGATCGCGTCGAGCAGCGGCTGCACGCCCTTGTTCTTGAAGGCCGAGCCGCACAGCACCGGAGTGATCGAGAGGTCGAGCGTGGCCGCGCGGATGGCGCTCTTGAGCGCCTCCTCGCCGACCGGCTCGTCCTCGAGGAAGGCGATCATGATCGCCTCGTCGTGGTCGGCGACGGCCTCGATCAGCTCGTGGCGGTACAGCTGTGCCTGCGCCAGCAGATCGCCGGTCGGGTCTTCCTCCGTCCACTTCATGCCGAGCGAGTCGACGTAGCGGAGCGCCTTCATGCGGACGAGGTCGACGATGCCCTCGAAGCCATCCTCGACGCCGATCGGGATCTGCACCGCCACGGGTCGCGCACCGAGCCGGTCGACCATGGTCTGCATGGCGTTGAAGAAGTCGGCGCCGACGCGATCCATCTTGTTGACGAACGCGATCCGCGGCACCGCGTACTTGTCGGCCTGCCGCCAGACGGTCTCGGACTGCGGCTGGACGCCGGCCACGGAGTCGAACACGGCGACCGCGCCATCCAGCACGCGGAGCGAGCGCTCCACCTCGACCGTGAAGTCAACGTGCCCGGGCGTATCGATGATGTTGATCCGGAAGCCCTGCCAGAACGCGGTCGTCGCGGCGGACGTGATGGTGATGCCGCGCTCCTGCTCCTGGACCATCCAGTCCATGGTGGCCGCGCCCTCGTGCACCTCGCCGAGCTTGTGCGTTCGGCCGGTGTAGTAGAGGATCCGCTCGGTCGCAGTCGTCTTGCCGGCATCGATGTGGGCCATGATGCCGATGTTGCGGACGCGATCGAGTTCCTCCGGCTTGGGGACGGCACTCGATGTCTTGGTTTCGACGACGGACATGATCGGTAGCTCCACAATCACCAGCGGTAGTGCGCGAAGGCCTTGTTGGCCTGCGCCATCCGGTACATGTCGTCCTTGCGCTTGAACGCGCCGCCCTGCTGGTTGGAGGCGTCCAGGATCTCGCCGACGAGCTTGTCGATCATGGTCTTCTCGCGGCGCTGGCGCGCGAACGTCAGCAGCCAGCGGATCGCGAGCGTGCGCGCGCGACGCGCGGGCACCTCGATCGGCACCTGGTAGTTGGCGCCGCCGACACGGCGCGAGCGGACCTCGAGCGCCGGCGTGACGGACTTGATGGCCTGCTCGAGCATCTCGACCGGCGGCCGGCCGGACTTCTCGCCGACCTTCGCCAGCGCGGCGTAGACGATCGCCTCGGCGGTCGACTTCTTGCCGTCGAGCATCATGCGGTTGATGACCTGCGTGACGAGCTTCGACCCGTACACCGGGTCGGCCTGGAGCTCGCGAGGGACGATGTCGGCGCGGCGCGGCACTGCTAGCTCTTCTTCGCTCCGTAGCGCGAGCGCGCCTGGCGGCGACCGGAGACGCCCTGGGCGTCGAGCGCGCCGCGGATGACCTTGTAGCGCACGCCGGGGAGGTCCTTGACGCGACCGCCGCGGACGAGCACCACCGAGTGCTCCTGAAGGTTGTGGCCGATGCCGGGGATGTACGCCGTCACCTCGACGTTGTTCGTCAGGCGGACGCGCGCGACCTTGCGCAGGGCGGAGTTCGGCTTCTTGGGCGTCGTGGTGTACACGCGCGTGCACACCCCCCGCTTCTGCGGGGCGCCCCTGAGGGCCGGGGTCTTCGTCTTCGCCTTGGGCGCGGTGCGCGGCTTGCGCACGAGCTGATTGATGGTCGGCATTGACCTTCCGGGATTCGGTGACGCGCGATGAGCGCGTCGAATGACGGGCGGGGCGTTGCAGCCTGGCCCGCCAGCGGGGGATGGTGCCACGTGATGGCGTCCCATGCGGCGGTTCCTACGGCACGCAACAAAGCCGCAGAGCGGCTCCAGCGGGAAAGTCTACACCGTATCGGCCAGTAGAGTGCCGCCATGTTCGCCGACACCGACCCGGAGGCATGGTGGAGCCAGGTGCGGGCCGCCATCGACGACGCGTACCGACGGGTGCGGGCCGGTCTGCCGCCCGCGGCGGCCGGCGATCCGGCGGAGGCCCCGGACAGCGCCACTGCGTGCGCCGACGCGGCCGTCATCGTGCTGGCCGAGAGCCAGGGGCTGCGCGGCGCCGAGCCGCGCCTGCGCATCGGCGGCGGGCCGTGGTGACACGGGTCGCGGTCGTCACCGGCGGCCGCCGCGGTATCGGTCGCGCGATCGCCGAGCGCCTCGCCCGCGACGGCGCCCGGGTCGCCGTCGTGTCGCTATCCCCCGCACCGGCGGGGATCGGCGATCTCCAGCTGGCGGCCGACGTCACCGACCGCGCGGCCGTCGAGGAGGCCTTCGCGCGCATCGAGGGCGAACTCGGGCCGGTCGACCTGCTGGTGAACAACGCGGGCCTGGCCGGCGGTTGGGGGCCGTTCCACGAGGTTCCAGCAGACGTCTGGTGGCGCGACGTGAACGTCAACCTGCGCGGTGTCGCCCTGTGCACGCACGCCGTACTCGGCGGCATGCTCGCGCGGGGCCACGGCCGGATCGCGACCATGACCAGCGGCATGGCGAACGACCCCCACCCGGCATGCTCGGCGTACGCCGCCGCCAAGGCCGCCGCGATCGTCCTCATGGAGCGCGTGGCGGCCGAAGCCGGCCCCTTCAACGTCCAGGCGTACTCGATGGCGCCCGGGCTCGTCCACACGGAGATGTCCGACTCAGCGGGCTTCCTGAGCTATGCCGAGGGCATCCGCGAGCTCCCCGCCGACGCCTGGCAGACCGCCGATCAGTCCGCCGGGCTCGTCGCGCGCATCGCCCGCGGCGACTGCGACGCCCTCTCCGGCCGCTTCCTCCACGTCAAGGACGACCTCGACGCCCTCCTCGCCGAGGCCGCCGCGGGCATGGAGGACGGGCGGCTGCGCCTCCGGCTGCACCGCGGGTGAGCGCGGCCGCGTTCGCGCGGCCGCCTCAAAGCGGCGTCTGGCCGGGAATCCAGCCCGTGCCTGCCAGCGGTACGCGGGCCATGGCGGCGGCCTCTATCGTGAGCGCGACGAGGTCCTCGGGCTCGAGGTTGTGCAGGTGGTTGTGGCCGCAGGCCCGCGCCAGCGTCTGCGCCTCGAGCGTCAGCACCCGGAGGTAGTTCGCCAGCCGGCGGCCGCCCTTGACGGGGTCGAAGCGGGCGGCGAGCTCCTCGTCCTGGGTGGAGATGCCGGTCGGGTCGCGGCCGGCCTGCCAGTCGTCGTAGTAGCCCGCTGCCGATCCGAGCTTGCGGTACTCGTCGTCCATCTCGGGCGCGTTGTCGCCCAGCGCGATCAGCGCCGCAACCCCGATCGCCACGGCGTCGGCGCCCAGCGCGAGCGCCTTGGCGACGTCGGCCCCGGTGCGGATGCCGCCCGAGACGATGAGCTGCACCTTCCGGTGCATGCCCATCTCCTTCAGCGCCTCCACGGCCACCGGGATCGCGGCCAGGGTCGGGATGCCGACGTGCTCGATGAACACGTCCTGGGTGGCGGCGGTGCCGCCCTGCATGCCGTCGAGGACGACCACGTCGGCGCCGGCCTTCACGGCCAGCTGCACGTCGTAGTACGGCCGCGTGGCGCCGACCTTGACGTAGATCGGCTTCTCCCAGTCGGTGATCTCGCGCAGCTCCAGGATCTTGATCTCGAGATCGTCCGGGCCGGTCCAGTCCGGATGCCGGCACGCGGAGCGCTGGTCGATGCCCTTGGGCAGGTCGCGCATCTTCGCCACGCGATCGGAGATCTTGTGCCCGAGCAGCATGCCGCCGCCGCCCGGCTTGGCGCCCTGGCCGATGACGACCTCGATCGCGTCGGCCTTGCGGAGATCGTCCGGATTCATGCCGTAGCGGCTCGGCAGCAGCTGGTAGACGAGGCGGTCGGAGTGGCCGCGCTCCTCCTGGGTCATGCCGCCGTCGCCGGTGGTGGTCGACGTGCCCACCTCCGAGGCGCCGCGGCCCAGGGCCTCCTTGGCCGGTGCCGAGAGGGCGCCGAAGGACATGCCCGCGATCGTCACGGGGATCTTCAGCTCGATCGGCTTCTTCGCGAAGCGCGTGCCGAGCACGACCTCCGTCCCGCACCGCTCGCGGTACCCCTCCAGCGGGTAGCGGGAGACCGACGCGCCGAGGAACAGCAGGTCGTCGAAGTGCGGCACGGAGCGCTTGGCGCCGAAGCCGCGGATGTCGTAGATGCCCTCGCGCGCCGCGCGCTGGATCTCGGCGATCACCGTGCGGTCGAAGAGGTGGCTCTCGCGGAGGCCGGGCATGTGGGCCTGGAACGGGTTCTGCATCTCAGCCTGGCCTAGTAGACGTTGTCGATCTTGAACGTGTAGAGGTTGCGCGCCGAGCCGTAGCGGCGGAACTCCGCGCTGTCGACGCCGGTGATGCCGCCCTGCTCGAGCAGCCCTGCGAGTTCGGCGCGGTGGAAGTCGCTGAGCTCCTTCTCGATCACGTCGGCCCCCAGCCCGGCGACGGTGCCGCGGACGTAGATGTGCGTCTCGTACATCGAGTCGCCCAGCGCGTCGCCGGCGTCGCCCAGGACGGCGATCACCCCGGTCTGGGCCATGAAGGCGCTCATGTGGCCGATCGACCCCTCGACCAGGATCGACGCCCCCTTCAGCGAGATGCCGCAGCGGGCGGAGGCATCGCCGCGGATGTGCAGCAGACCCCCGTGCGACGAGGCGCCCGCGGCCTGGCTCGCGTTGCCCTCGACGATCACGCGGCCGCTCATCATGTTCTCGGCCACGCCCTGTCCGGCCGTGCCCGTCACGCGCACCGTGGCGAGCTTGTTCATGCCCGCGCAGTAGTAGCCGGCGTGCCCTTCGATCACGACCTCGATGTCGGCGTCCAGGCCGCACGCGATGTTGTGCGCGCCGGACGGGTTGACGACGCGGAAGCTGCGGGGCCCGTCACCCGTGCGGGCGATGTCGTGGAGCCGCTGGTTGAACTGCCGCAGTGACGTGACCGCCAGATCGACCACCTCGGTGGTGGCGGTCGCCATCAGACCCGCGCCCCTTCCCAGATGTACGGGGTGGCCGGTGCCGGCTCCCAGATCCGCGCGGTCTCGGCGCCCGGCAGCACGGCGATGGCCCGGAACTCGGAGGACATCGCGACCCAGTCGTCGGTCTCCGCCATCACGGCGGGCTTGCAGGCGATCGGGTCGCGGAACACGGCGAACCCGTCCGCGGTGCCGATCGCGAACGTGTAGAAGCCGTCCAGCGCGTCCAGGCAGTGCATCAGCGCGTCGTGCAGCGAGTCGCCCTCGCGCATCCGCCACGTCAGGTAGCCCGCCGCCACCTCGGTGTCGTTCTCGGTGTAGAACTCGATGCCCTCGCGCCGCAGCATCCGCCGCAGATCGTTGTGGTTCGACAGCGATCCGTTGTGCACGAGACACACGTCGAGGCCGGTCGAGAACGGGTGCGAGCCGAGCGTCGTGACCTTCGACTCGGTCGCCATCCGCGTGTGGCCGAGCGCGTGGCTGCCCTGCATGTCCTCGAGCCGGTACTCCGCCGCGAACGCGCTCGGCAGCCCGACCTCCTTGTAGATCTCGATCACCTGGCCGGCGCTCATGATGCGCGCGTCGGGATGGTTCGCGCGCACCCAGGCCTGCGCATCGGCCGCGTCGGCGGGCACGACGAACACCGCGTGCGTGACGCGGACGGCCGGAGCGGGGTCGCCACCGAACGCGGTGGCGAGGCCGGCGCCGAGTGCGGCCCAGTCGAACGCCGCATCCGGATGCTGCAGGGTGAGCTTGGTCGACCCCGACGGCACGGGGTCGCGGTAGACGGCGACCCCGGCCGAGTCCGGCCCGCGGTCGTTCATCTGCACCAGCATCCGCGACAGGTACTCGCCGAGTCGGCTACCGATCGCATCCGACTTCGAGAAGAGTCCGACGATCCCACACATAGGCGCTCCAGGCTCGTTCCAGCGGACCTTATGGTACACGTGTCGTGCCTTTAGGGGAAGACCAGCGCGGCGATCGCTCCCAGCAGGACCTCGCCGGCCTGATCGGGCTCGACCCAGTTCGTCCCGAGCGTGCGCTGGATGCCCAGCCCGTCGGCCAGGGCGACGAAGGTCGCGCCCACCATCTCGGGGTCCACGCCGGGCCGGAAGTCTCCGGCGGCCACCCCGTCGCGGACGGCCTCGACCACCGGCGCCCGCCACTCCTCGTAGGCGGCGGCGATCACCTGCCGGAGGTCGGCCCTGCGCGCCGCCACCGCCCAGTACTCGAGCCAGAGCTCCCAGCGGGGCAGCGACGTCACCCAGTCGGCCAGCACGACGATGCGCTCCCAGGGCTCGGTCCGCCCGGCGCCGGTCAGCCGCGCGCGCTCCACCGATCGCCGGTTGTCCTCCTGGAACGCGGCGACGAGCAGATCGTCGCGCGAGTCGAAGTAGTGCTGGATCGTGCCGATCGCGACACCGGCCTCCCCGGCCACGTCGGACAGGCGGACGCCGTCGAATCCATACTCGGCGATGGCGCGCGTCGCAGCGGCCAGGATCTGGGGCCTTCGCTCGTCTGCGATGCTCGGCCGCGGCACGCTCGCACCCTAGCGCGCCTTGCACTTGGGGCGCGACCATTTATCGTACCGCCGTATGGGAGGAAGCGACGTGCCTTCGGACGGCATCGTCATCGACGCGGTCACGAAGCGATTCGGCGACTTCACGGCGGTCGACGACATCTCGTTCACGATCCGCGACGGTGAGTTCTTCACCATGCTCGGGCCGTCCGGCTGCGGCAAGACGACGACCCTGCGGATGATCGCCGGATTCGAGGAGCCGTCGGCCGGCCGGATCCTGCTCCGCGACCAGGACGTCACCTACGTCCCGCCGGCCAAGCGCAACGTGAACATGGTGTTCCAGGCCTACGCCCTGTTCCCGCACATGAACGTCTGGGACAACATCGCGTTCGGCCTGAAGATCAAGAAGGTCCCGCGCGGCGAGATCACCGGCCGCGTCGAGGAGGCGATCCAGACCGTGCGGCTGGAGGGGTTCGAGAAGCGCAAGCCCGGGCAGCTGTCGGGCGGGCAGCAGCAGCGGGTGGCGCTGGCGCGAGCGCTGGTCAACCGGCCCGCGGCGCTGCTGCTCGACGAGCCGCTGGGCGCGCTCGACCTGAAGCTGCGCAAGGAGCTCCAGCTGGAGCTCAAGCACCTCCAGCTGCAGACCCAGACGACGTTCGTCTACGTCACGCACGACCAGGAAGAGGCGCTGACGATGTCCGACCGGATCGCCGTCATGAACCTGGGCGTCGTCGAGCAGATCGCCACGCCGCGGGAGCTGTACGAGCATCCGGCCAGCCCTTTCGTCGCCGGGTTCATCGGCGTGTCCAACCTGCTCCATTTCCGCACCGACCGCCGCGAAGGGGCGGTGGCGGTGATGGACCTCGGCGACGGCGAGCGCATCACCACCTCGGGTGCAGGGAGCGAGACCGGATTCGACCTCACCGTCCGACCCGAGAAGATCAAGGTCGCGACCGGTGACGCACGGCCCGACGAGAGCCGGGTCTCGGGCGTCATCAAGGACGTGGTGTATCTCGGCTCCATGACGCAGCTCATGGTCGAGTTGCGGACGGGCGAGGACCTGGTCGTCCATCGTCTCAACGACGAAGGTCTCGCCGATCCACAGGTCGGCACGACGGTCGTATTGCAGTGGGCCGCCGACCAGTCGTACGTGATCGGCTCACGGAGGCCGCCGGCAGGTGCCGGCGGGGGTGGAATCGCCGCCGGCACGACGCCGGCGGCGTCAACGGAGGGAGCGTGAACGTGGAAGATCACAACCTCAACCGGCGCGGGTTCTTCACCGCGACCGGCGGCATCTCGCTGGCCGCGTTCCTCGCGGCGTGCGGCGGCTCGTCGAGCTCGAGCTCCAGCTCGAGCAGCAGCGCGCCGGCCGCCGGGTCGAGCACTGCGGCCGGACCGAAGTTCGATCCGGCGACTGAGCCGGATGGCCCGCTCACGGTCTTCACCTGGGACGGCTACCAGACCGGCTACCTGAAGGACACCCCGAACGGTATGTGGGGCCCGTACCAGACAGGCCCCTACGCGACGAAGTCGCCGCTGACGTTCTCGATCCTCGACAACGATCAGCAGGCGCTCGCCAAGGTGGCCGCCGGCCAGTTCTACGACCTCATCCACCCGTGCGTCGCCTACACGCCGGACTGGAAGAACGCCGGGCTGATCCAGCCGCTCGACGAGACCATGCTCCCCGACCTGAAGGGCGTGCCGGACTCGATCCTGGCGAACTCCAAGGTCGACGGCGTGCTCTACCACCTTCCCTACGACGTCGGCTTCTCGACCTTCAGCTACCGGCCGGACAAGATCACGTTCGCCGACGGGCAGGACAGCTGGAACGTCATCCTCGACCCGAAGTACAAGAAGCGCATCGCCCTGTTCGGCGACACCGTCTCGATCATCAAGATCGGCGCGCTGATCAACGAGGGCCCGATCAATCCGAACACGCTCACCCAGGCCCAGATCGACGCCTCCAAGGCGACGATGATCAAGGCCCTGCCGCAGATCCGCTATTTCTGGGACAGCCAGTCGAAGACCCGCGACGACATGATCGCCGGCAACATCGACGCCGCCTACTTCTGGCCCGACGGCCACTACGGCGCCAAGCAGGGGCTGGCGAAGAAGGGCATCGACCTGATCTACTCGAAGCCCAAGGAGGGCCGGCTGGCATGGGTCTGCGGGCTCGTCATGCACGCTGAGACCAAGCAGCCGGGCCGGGCGATGACCGCCCTCGCCGCCGCGAACGCTCCGGCATCGTCCACGTGGCTGATCGACAACTACCAGTATGCGACGGCGCAGAACGACCCGGCGGTCGTCGCCAACGTCCAGAACAAGGATCTGATCAAGGAGTTCTCGCTCGACGATCCGTCGGCGTTCGCGCCGCCGCAGGCGTGGTTCGAGGCGTACCTGCCGAACCGCGCCGCCTACAACAAGGCCGGCGAAGAGGTGAAGGCGGCCGCTAGCTGATCGCACTGGTGGGCGGGCGCGGCGCGCCCGCCCACCACCACGCGGGCTGACCATGTCCACGCCGCCGACGACATCCTCCGTGCAGGTACTACGCGAGCCGCGCTCGCGCAGCACGTGGTTCTCCTCGACCCTTCTGGTCGGGCCGGCCATCGTCGTCCTGCTCGTCTTCCTGCTGGCGCCGCTCTACTACGTGTTCCTCTACTCGGTCGGCCTCAGGACGCTGGCCAAGACGCCGGCGCTGGCCGTCCTCACCGGCGAGGCATCGAGCTTCACGACCCGGTTCTGGACGACCTTTCTGAACAACGAGGTGGAGCTTCGCGCCGCAGGGGGCGCGAGCGTGGCAATGCCGATGTGGCTCGCCTTCTTGCTCCTCGGGCTCCTGCTCTCCGGCGTCCTGCTCGCAGCGCGGCTGATCCCGCACCATGGCGGGCTCGTGGCCGGGATCTGCGCGGTGATCCTGATCCTGCCCTTCGCGTCGATCCCCTGGGGTGAGAACCTGCTGCGGATCGTCGAGATCCGCTCCGACGCCGTCTACCCGCGGCTGTTCTTCAAATCGATCAGCATGGCGATGACCTCGTCGCTGTTCGCCGTCTTCTTCGCGTTCCCGGTCGCCTACTACCTGGCGTTCGTGCTCAAGAAGGCCAAGTACACATGGATCCTGATCGTCATCACGCCGTTCCTCACCAGCTACCTCTTGCGCGTGTTCGCGTGGACGGTGGTGCTCGGCGATCAGGGCCTGGTCAACACCGTGCTGAAGGACCTCCACATCATCGACAAGCCGCTCACGTGGCTCCTCTACACGCCGTTCACCGTGATGGTCGTCCTGACCTACGCCTGGGTGCCGTTCATCTGCCTGCCGATCTACATCGCACTCGAGAACATCGACCGGCGCCTGCTCGAGGCGGCCACCGACCTCGGCGCCAGCCGCATCACGGCCTTCTTCCGGATCACGATCCCGCTGGCCGCACCAGGCCTCGCCGCCGCGTTCCTGTTCGTCTTCATCCCCTCGATCGGGGAGTACGTCACCCCGGCCCTCGTCGGCGGCACCAAGGGCTACATGTTCGGCAACGCCATCGTCGGCCAGTTCGTCGGAGCCGGGCTCGACTGGCAGACCGGATCGGCTCTCGCCCTGTTCCTGGTGCTGGTGGTGCTGATCCTGACCGGAACGACCTCCCGGTTCCTGCGTGCCGGGGGAGGGACGGCATGAGGGCGTCCCGCGGGGACGTGGCGGTCTCGCGCACGCTGAGGCTGGCGCTGCGCGTCTACTTCGTCGCGTTCCTCGTAGTGCTGTACCTGCCCACCGCCCTGCTGGTGGTCTTCTCGTTCAACAACTCGATCACGCAGACGTTCCCGCTGGCCGGATTCACGACCCGGTTCTACCGGAGCGCGTTCAACAACCCCGACATCGTCAGTGCGGTCGAGAACAGCCTGAAGGTGGCAACGGCCGTCGGCGTGGTCGCAACGCTGCTCGGACTCGCCGCGTCCTACGCCCTCGCCCGTCGCAGCATCCGCATGAAGGCGGCCATCTCCGCGCTCATCCTGGTGCCGCTGGTGGTACCGACGATCGCGCTCGGCATCGCCATCCTGCTGCTGCTGAAGCAGGGCCCGCTGCCCATCCCGCTGGGCCTGGGCGCCGTCGGGATCGGCCACGTGGTGTTGGCGCTGCCCTACACGGTGCTGCTGATCCTGCCTCGCATCAGTGCCATCGACCGCCGCCTGGAGGAGGCTGCCCACGACCTCGGAGCATCGGGCCCGCAGACGTTCCGGCTCATCATCCTGCCCGCTGATCGTGCCCTCGATGCTGGCGGCCTTCCTGATCTCGTTCATCGTGTCGGTGGACGAGGTGGTCGTCGCGGTGTTCCTGCTCTCGTCCGACGAGAAGACCTACCCGGTGTACCTGTTCGACGGGCTCCGGCGAGCGGACACGGTCGCTACCCTGATCCCGGTGGCGTCGGTGATGATCATGCTGTCGTTCGGCATCGCGTTCCTGGCCGAGGTGCTGCGGCGCCGGGGCGAGCGCCGGCTCGGGGTGCTGACATGATCCGCATCGCGGTCGTCGTCGTGCTGGTCACGCTCGCGATCGGCGCGGGGATCGCCCTTGCCTCGCGCGGCAGCGACACCGCGTCCGCACACGTGGCGCCGAGGGCGCCAACGGCCCAGCAGCTCGCCTACCGCAAGCGCTACCTCGCTGCGATCCTCCGCAACGATCCCAGCGTCGTCTGCAGCTGCACCGCGGAGCACGCGGCGATGATCGCAGGCAAGAAGAAGCCCTAGTCCCAGGCGCCGGTCGCGAGCCCGGCGGCGAGGGTTGCGGCGAGCCTCGGAGCGGCGTCGAACGGGTGCCCGCCGGCGCAGAGCAGCGTGACGCCGGTGATCCACGACGGGCGTCGGATGATCGGCTGCCCGTCGGGCGGAAGCGTGAGGCGCGAGACGCCGGCGTCGAGCACCGGCAGCGCCGCGAGGTCGGCGAAGCGTGCCCCCAGCGCTGAGAGCAGGTCACCTGGGCCCAGCGCCTCGACGACCAGTCGCCGGATCGGGTCCTGCATCAGCCGCAGCACGCCGGGCACCTCGACGATGCCGGGCAGTGGATCGGCGGCCGGGCCGATCAGAAGGTGCGCGCGCTGCTCGACGGCCAGCACGACGTCGCCCGGCGTGCCCGCCAGGAAGCGCGGAGTCGAGAGCCCGGCGGCGAGCACGACCTCGTCGGCGGCGACCGATGCAAGGTGCGTCTCGACGCCGCTCACCTTCCCCCCGAACCGGACGAGGCCGAGCACCGGGGTAGCCGTGTGGAGGGTCACGCCGCGACGACGGCACTCCGCGGCCCAGGCTCCGACCAGCCCCCGCGGGTCGGCGACGTGCCGTTGCGCGACGACCTCGCCGTCGGCGATCAGGTCCACGGGCTCGCGGTCGAGGTGGAACGCGTGGCCCGACATGCGCCAGACGTGGAGGTGCTCCTCGGCGGGCGGTGCGATCGGCGTCAGTGGTGCGAACCCATCGCCGAAGCAGCCCGCCTCGAACACCGTGACCTCGAGCCCGGCCGTCGCGCAGGCTGCTGCCGCGCACAGGCCGGTGATGCCGCCGCCGACGACGACGACCTTCGTCATCCCGGCCTTGCTATCGCGCCGGCGGGTTCCGAGCCCCGCAGGACCGCCGCCACGGCCTCGGCGGCACGGATGTACGGCAGCCGCACCGAGGCCGGCGACGCGAACGCCGCGTGTGGGTTGATGATCGTCCGCGGCCAGGCCAGCGCGGGCTCGCCCGGGCCCGGGGGCTCGGCCGGGAGCACGTCCAGCGCGCACCCGCCGAGATGGCCGGAGCGCAGGGCTTCGCCGAGGGCGTCGTGGTCGACGAGGCCCGCCCGGCCGCAGTTGACGAGGAACGAGCCTCGGGGCATCGCGGCGAGGGACGCCGCGTCGATCAGCCCACGCGTCTCCTCGGTCAGCAGCGCGTGCAACGTGACGACGTCCGAGGCTGCGAGCAGGTCGTGCAGGCGCGGCAGCAGTGCGACGCCGTCCATCGGCTGGCCGAACGGGTCGTGCGCCAGCACGCGCATACCGAGGGCGAGCCCGCGCTCGGCGACGGCGCGGCCGATGCGGCCGAGCCCGACGACGCCGAGCGCCGAGCCGCCGATCCGGCGCGGGAAGGCGACGGTGAAGTCCCAGCCGCCGCGGCGCACGTCGGCGTCCAGCAGGGTGACGCCCCGGAGAAGGTCGATCGCCATCGCGATGGCGTGGTCGGCGACCTCGTCGTCGCAGTAGCCCGCCACGTGGGTTGCCCACACCCCGGCGGCCGCGAGCGCGTCGAGGTCGAGGTGGTCGAACCCGGTCGACGGTGCGGCCACCACACGCAGCCTCGGCAGGCCCACGAGCTCGGCCGGGCCGATCTGGTGGTCGGGCCCGGCCACGATCCCCACCACGTCAGCGCCGGCCGGGACCGCCGTGAGGTGCTCGACGCGGACGTCCAGCCCGGCGACGGCCGCCTCGACCTCGGCAGCCTCACCCCACGGATCGAGCAACACCACCCGGCCGGACATGGTCGGAAGCCTACGTGAGGAAGGCGCCCCGACCCCGTGGTAGGCCGACCTCAACGGGGACAGTCCCCGCACGCCGCGTTTCGAGGGTCAGTCCCCGTCACGCTGCACGAGCGAGACGCCACGACTCACGGCAACGCGACGCCCTCGCGCGGAACGGTGGAGTCGTCACGGACCGCGCCGGCCGATCCGTCGCCGAACTCGCGCGTGGCCGCTCCGGCGCCATGCCAGTCGGCGCGAATCGCGCGATCGTGCGGAATCCGTGACGGGGGCTGTCCCCGCCGGGCGCCGGTGCGGGGACTGTCCCCGTCACGAACGACGCGCGGAGTGCGCGCGGGGACGCGCAGCGCGCTACGCGGCGGCGGTGGCGGGCTCGGGGAGGAGGGCGCGGCGGGCGCCCAGGTCGGCGAGGATGGCCGTGCGCTGGCCGTCGAGTGAGAAGAGCGCGCCCTGGCCGAGCTGGTAGGCGACGTCGTGGCCCTCGAGGACGCGGACGAAGAGCTCGACGACGTGCGGGTCGAACTGGCCGCCCGATCCGGCGCGCAGCTCGCGCACCGCTTCCTCGGGCGCCATGGCCGTGCGGTAGGGCCGCGTGGAGGTCATGGCGTTGTAGGCGTCCGCGACGCTGATGATCGACGAGGCGAGCGGGATCCGGTCGCCCTCCAGCCCGTGCGGGTAGCCGAGGCCGTCGGGGCGCTCGTGGTGGTGAAGGATGTAACGGGCGATCTCCGCGAAGACGGGCGCCTCGCCGGCGATCTGCGCGCCCACCTCCGGATGGCGGCGGACGTGCTCCCACTCCGCCTCGGTGAGCGACCCCTGCTTGAACAGCACGTCGTTGGTGAGACCGATCTTGCCGATGTCGTGCAGCAGCGCGGCGAGCTGGATCTTCGCGACCTCGGCGTCGGGCAGGCCCTTCAACCGCGCCACGTCCCGGGCGTAGACGGCGACCGCAGCGGAATGGCCGGCGGTGTGCTCGTCGCGAGCGTCGAGGGCGCGCACGAGCGAGAGCGCGAAGGTCATGTTGCCCTCGCTCAGGGACAGCGCGAGTTGCTCACGCTCGCGGTAGAGCCTCAGGAGGCAGTGGCAGACCAGGGTCGGAACCAGCACGAGCAACATCACGGGGAGCCCGGCCGTGCGGTAGCCGAAGGCCAGGCCGAAGACGATCGGCATCGCCAGCACGACGCCCGCGCCGGTGACGAGGGCGTGCAGCCGGAGATGGTCGTGCAGCGGCGTGATGCGCCGCGCCAGCACGATGACGCCACCGGCGACCAGCGAGGTGCCGTAGACACCGAACGCGGCCAGGATCGTCGACCGGGCCGCAGCGGCGGGGCCGGTGCCCTGCACGGTCGAGGCGAGCATCCCGCCGACCACGCCCTCCACCGCGTACATGCACGAGTACGTGAGCCAGCGGGCCCGGGGGCCGCGCAGATCGAGGAGCGCACCCGAAGCGCCCACCACGAGCCCGCCGAGCGGCCCGAACAGCGCCGCCGCGAGGGTGATCAGGACCGAGGCGGACGACACCTCGAGCCGCGGCGTGACGTTGGAGCGGAAGGCTTCAGCCGCCAGGATGGCACCCACGAGCACGGCAACCGGAACGGGCCTGAAGGCGGCGGCGTGACCGAACGCGACGCCACACGCAACCAGGCCAGCAACGACGAACGCAGCCGTCAGGACGATCGTGGACACGTCCAGCACCCGCGTGGTGCGGGCGGCTCGTACTGCAGCCAAGACAGACCTCCCTAGTCCACCCGGGGGCGGGCAGATCAGGGAAGATAGAGAAAACTACGGGAAGATGCAAGTCCTCGGCCGCATTTTGCGGACGAGCACCGTGAACTTCGCGGCTTAGTACCTACCAGGGACGGGACTGGCCGGCGATTGCGGCGATGCCGACGAGGGTCGACGCGAGCGTTGCGAGCTTGGCCTTGCGCATGAGATGCCTCCGGACGCTGGGCGGGCTGGGAAGGTGGACATCGTCTCTGCCCGGCCAGCCGCAGTGCAAGATCAAAGCTGCACCACGTTGACCGAGGTTTTCGGCCTGGCTACGTGACTCCCGATACGACGGAGGGCCGCTTTGCAGCGGCCCTCCGAGGTCTTGCCCCATGTGAGATGGCGCTACTCGCCGCCGTCCCCGCCGCCGTCCTCGGAGGCCAGGTCGAGGCCCTCCAGCGGCACGTGATCGTCCTCGCCGACGGCCAGCTCGGCCGTCAGCGTCGCGTAGTCGTCGTCGACGGCCGCGATCAGGCCATCCGCGTAACCCTCCCGCGGTGCGATCTCCACGCGCCGGTACTCGCGGAGCCCGGTCGCGGCGGGGATCAGCTTGCCGATGATGACGTTCTCCTTGAGGCCGAGCAGGCGGTCGATCTTGCCCTCGATCGCCGCATCGGTCAGCACCTTGGTCGTCTCCTGGAAGGAGGCCGCCGAGAGGAAGCTCTCGGTGGCCAGCGACGCCTTGGTGATGCCGAGGATCTGGCGATCGCCGGTCGGGATCTCGATCTCCGCGTCGCCGTTCTCGCGCAGGCGTGCGATGTGGGCACGGCTCCGGACGTACTCGGACACCTCGACGTACTGGCCCGGGAGCCACTCCGTCGAGCCCGGGTGATCGACCAGGACCCGCCGCGTCATCTGACGGGCGATGACCTCGATGTGCTTGTCGTTGATCTCCACGCCCTGGGCGCGGTAGACCTGCTGCACCTGGTCGACCAGATAGCGGGTGGCCCGGGCGACGCCCGACGCCATGAGGTCGGCCGGAGCCAGCACGCCCGGCAGGATCGGCTGACCCTCCGAGACGATCTGCCCCTCGAGCACCGTCGGCTCGATCAGCCGCATGTGCTGGGAACCGCGCGTCAGCCATTCGTACAGCTGGCGGGTCATGCGCTCGCCGCGGTAGAAGACCACCTGGCCCTCGCCCTCGATCTCGCGCACGTCGATGTCCGAACGCCGGGGCAGCACGAACACGTGCTCACCGGTGGTCTTGGTGCGGTGCGTGATGCGCCCGACGATGTGGCTGACGGCGCCGGCCGCCTTGGGCGTGCGGGCCTCGAAGAGCTCGACGACGCGGGGCAGGCCCTGCGTGATGTCGAGGCCGGCGACACCGCCGGTGTGGAACGTGCGCATCGTCAGCTGCGTGCCGGGCTCGCCGATCGACTGGGCGGCGACGATGCCGACGGCGTCACCGACGTCCGACCGCTCGCCACTGGCCAGCGACAGGCCGTAGCACGCGCCGCAGACCCCGATCTCGGCCTCGCAGGTGAGCACCGACCGCACCGGAACGGTGCAGTCGCGCTCGATCTTGTCGTTGAGCGCCCACGCGAGCGTCCGGAGCTGGAGCTGGACGATCTCGGACTTCGTCCACCGCTTCATGTCGGAGGCGGCGTAGCCGCCCTCCTCGGTGCGGCGGAGGTACTTCTCCGGCGTCCGCAGGTCCTCCAGCGCCTCGAACGAGAGGAACGGATCCTCCCCGGAGGACTCGCGCTTGAACAGGTCGGCCAGCTCGGCGAGCCCGAGCTGGTCGGCGAGCGAGGTGGGATCGTTCAGCTTGGCCTTGGCAAAGCCGCTGAGCAGCACCTTGACGCCGTCCAGCTTGGCCTCGTAGATCGTGCGGGCGAGATCGCGCGAGATCGGCGTGCCGGCGGGCAGGATGCCCTCGGCCGTGTCGATGTCGCGGGCCAGCACGCGGCCGACCAGCTGGTCGTTGGGGCGTGGGTCGAAGGTGCCGCCACGGGCCTCGATGCGCCCGTTGCGATAGTCGAAGAACACCTTCTTGTCGAGCACGAAGGCGGGCACGTAGACCCAGTTGTCGGTGCCGCAGTCGCGCTCCCGGACGATCACGTCCTGGGACACGTCGACGAGGCGCCGCGTGAGGTAGCCCGAGTCGGCCGTGCGGAGCGCCGTGTCAGCGAGGCCCTTGCGGGCGCCGTGCGTCGACACGAAGTACTCGAGCACCGAGAGGCCTTCCATGAAGTTGGCCCGGATCGGCCGCTCGATGATCTCGCCCTTCGGATTCGCCATCAGACCGCGCATACCGGCCAGCTGACGGATCTGCTTGAACGAGCCACGGGCGCCCGAGTTGGCCATCATGAACACGGGGTTCAGCTCGCGCAGGTTGCGCTGCATCGCCTCGCCGACGTCGTCGGTGGCCTTGTTCCAGAGCCCTTCGATCTTCTCGCGGCGCTCGGCGCGGGTGATCAGGCCCGCCATGTACTGGCCCTCGACCCGTCCCACCCGGCCCTCGTACCCGGCGAGGATCTCCTGCTTGGCGGGCGGCGTGACGATGTCGTTCTTGGAGATCGACACGCCGGAGCGGGTGGCGAACCGGAAGCCGAGCTCCTTGACCGTATCGAGCACCTGAGCGATCTGGGTCGCGCCGTGCTGGTCGACGAGCCACGTGATGTAGTCGTTCATCTCGCGCTTCGTCAGCGCCGCGTTGACCTCGCGCATCTCGTCTTCGGAGAGGTCGTCCGGGTCGCGGCCCAGCACGCCGGCGAGGGCGAGCCGGAGCTCGTGGTTGAAGATCGCCCGGCCGGGCGTGGTCAGCGAGCGCGAGCCGTCGTGACGACGAACCCACACCGGCTCCTGGAGCTTGACGTGGCGCCCGTCGTAGGCGACCTCGATCTCGTCGGCACCGCCGAAGACCGGGAACTTCCGCTTGCCGGGGTCGGTCGCGAGCTTGTCGAGGTCCTCGCCGCAGTAGGTCATGTAGTAGAGGCCGATGACCATGTCCTGCGACGGCGTCGCCAGCGGCCGCCCGTGGGCGGGCGAGAGGATGTTGTTGGACGACAGCATCAGGATCCGCGCCTCGGCCTGGGCCTCGACGGACAGCGGCAGGTGCACGGCCATCTGGTCGCCGTCGAAGTCGGCGTTGAACGCATGGCAGACGAGCGGATGGACCTGGATGGCCTTCCCCTCGACGAGCATGGGCTCGAACGCCTGGATGCCCAGCCGGTGCAGGGTGGGCGCGCGGTTCAGGAGCACCGGATGCTCCGAGATGACCTCTTCCAGCACGTCCCACACGGAAGGCACCATCGAGTCGACCATCTTCTTGGCCGCCTTGATGTTCTGCACTTCCTTGCGCTCGACCAGCCGGCTCATGATGAACGGCTTGAAGAGCTCGAGGGCCATGAGCTTCGGCAGGCCGCACTGGTGCAGCCGCAGGTGCGGCCCGGCGACGATCACCGAGCGACCCGAGTAGTCGACGCGCTTGCCGAGGAGGTTCTGGCGGAAGCGGCCCTGCTTGCCCTTGAGCATGTCGGACAGCGACTTGAGCGGGCGGTTGCCCGGCCCGGTCACCGCGCGACCGCGGCGGCCGTTGTCGAACAGCGCGTCGACGGCCTCCTGCAGCATCCGCTTCTCGTTGTTGACGATGATCTCCGGGGCGCCGAGATCGAGCAGCCGCTTGAGGCGGTTGTTGCGGTTGATCACGCGCCGGTAGAGATCGTTCAGGTCGGAGGTCGCGAAGCGGCCGCCATCGAGCTGCACCATGGGCCGCAGCTCCGGCGGGATCACCGGGATCGCATCCAGGATCATCCAGTCGGGGCGGTTCTCGGACTTGCGGAACGCCTCGACGACCTTCAGCCGCTTGATGGCACGCTGCTGCTTCTGGCCCTTGGAGGTCGCGATCTGGTCGCGCAGGTCGGCGCCGAGCAGGTCGAGGTCCTCGCGGGTCAGCAGGTCGCGGATCGCCTGGGCGCCCATGCCCAGCCCGAGGTACTGGCCGAAGCCCCACTCCGAGCCGAACCGGTCCTTCAGCTCGCGGGCGAGCTTCTCGTCGCCGATCACTTCCTTCGGCTCGATGTCGCGGAACTTCTCCCAGGCCTGATCGAGCGTGATGAGGCGCTCGTCGGCGTACTCGTCGATGTCCTTGCGGCGCTGGTTGATCTCGATGACCATCTCGCGCACCTTCAGCGCCCAGGCCTCGATCTGACGATGGTCATCGCGCGTCATCTTGCCGTCGGCCTTCAGGCAGAGGTCGTTGGCGGCCACGCGGAGGTCGTAGTCCTCCTCGGCACCGTGCTCGACGGCGTCGAGGATGATGTCGGCGAGCAGGCCATTGCCGGCACCGCGGGCCTTGTCGAGGTCCTTGATCGCCGTCAGGCCATCGACGTAGGCCTTGTCGGAAGCGGTGGGCGCGTCGTCGGTGCCCTGCAGGAACTTGACGAGGCGATCGAGCTGCTTGCGAGCGTTGCCCTTGGCCGTGCCCTTGCCGGTGTCGATCACCTCACGCACGGGCGTGATGACGGTCAGCACCTCGTTGGCGACGGCGGTGACGGCGTCGAGCTCCTTGGCCGTCAGGCGGCGGTCATCGCGCACGGCGAGGCTGTGCACGAGCTCGCGCACCTTCTTCGGGTCCTCCCCGCCGATGCGCGCGGCCAGGTCTCGCAGCAGGCCCGACGCGAGCGTGCGGGCGTCGTCGAGCGTGTAGCCCTGGGCGGGGTCCTCGGCCCAGACGGCCAGCATGCGCGACCAGTACTCGTCGTCGTCGTCGAATCCGGCCGTCTCGCCCTTGATGAAGAACTCGCGGCGGCGCTGCAGCCGGGTCTCCACGTCCGCAAGCTCGGCCTGGCGGTCCTCCTCGATCACCTGGCGGGCGTCGAGCACCTTCTGCTCGAGCGCCGTCAGGTCTGCCGCGCGCGCGTCGTTGTCGACCTGCGTGCAGATGTGCGCCGCGAAGTACAGGACCTTCTCGAGCTCCTTGGGAGCGATGTCGAGCAGGTAGCCGATGCGACTCGGGACGCCCTTGAAGAACCAGATGTGGGAGACCGGCGCGGCCAAGTCGATGTGGCCCATCCGCTCGCGGCGGACCTTGGCCCGGGTCACCTCGACGCCGCAGCGCTCGCAGATGATGCCCTTGTAGCGGACGCGCTTGTACTTGCCGCAGTAGCACTCCCAGTCCTTGGTGGGACCGAAGATGCGCTCGCAGAAGAGGCCATCCTTCTCCGGCTTCAGCGTCCGGTAGTTGATGGTCTCCGGCTTGGTGACCTCACCCGACGACCAGGAGTGGATGTCCTTCGTCGAGGCGAGGCCGATCTTGATGTAATCGAAGTCGTTGAGGTCGATCAACGTCTGCTCCAGTCGAGGTGGAGATCGATGGGGGGCCCGTGAGGGCTACTCCTCGATCTCCACCTCCTCGGCGAGATCAAGGTCGAATTCTGCGTCGCCGGCCAGTGCCAGCGGAGGCACCGGTTCGTCGACGTCAAGGATGTCGGCAGCGTCCACCTCGGACAGCTGCTCGTCGGCGGCCACGTGCATCTCGCCATCGGCGTCGAGCTCCTCGACGCCCTGCTCGAGCTCCTGCACGTCGGGGTCGCGGGGCGTGGCCCGGAGCCGGTCGGGCGACAGGTCGACGCCGAGCTCCTCCGCTGCGCGCAGCAGCTCGTCGTCCTCCTCGCCCACCTCGAGCCGGCCGCCGTCCTCGCGCATCGGCTTGACGTCGAGCGCGAGCGACTGCATCTCCTTCAGGAGCACCTTGAAGGACTCCGGGATCGACGGCTCGGGGATGTTCTCGCCCTTCACGATCGCCTCGTAGGCCTTCACGCGGCCGACGGTGTCGTCGGACTTGATGGTGAGCATCTCCTGCAGGGTGTACGCGGCGCCGTAGGCCTCGAGCGCCCACACCTCCATCTCGCCGAAGCGCTGACCGCCGAACTGGGCCTTGCCGCCGAGCGGCTGCTGGGTCACCAGCGAGTACGGGCCGGTGGAGCGGGCGTGGATCTTGTCGTCGACCAGGTGGAGCAGCTTCAGGATGTACATGAAGCCGACCGTGACCTTCTGGTCGTAGGGCTCGCCGTTGCGGCCGTTGAACAGCTGCACCTTGCCCGAGACCCGGCGCTCGCCGATGGGATCCTCGTCGACCACGAGCTTGATCGGCGACTTGGCGTTGCGATGCGCCCACTGCACGAGCGCCTCGTCGACCTGGTGCACCGTGGCACCGTCGAAGACGGGCGAGGCGACCCAGAAGGGCTCCTCCGGGTCCTCGTCCGTGCGGAAGCGGGCCGCGAAGCCCAGGTGCGTCTCGAGGACCTGGCCGATGTTCATGCGGCTCGGCACGCCGAGCGGGTTCAGGATCACGTCGACCGGCTGGCCGTCGGCCAGGAACGGCATGTCCTCCTCGGGCACGATCTTCGAGATCACGCCCTTGTTGCCGTGGCGCCCGGCGAGCTTGTCGCCCTCGGCGATCTTGCGCCGCTTGGCGACGTACACGCGCACCAGCTCGATCACGCCGGCCGGCAGATCGTCGCCGGCGTCGCGGCGGAAGATCTTGACGTCGATGACCTTGCCGCCTTCGCCGTGGGGCACCTTCAGCGAGGTGTCGCGGACCTCGCGCGCCTTCTCCTTGAAGATCGCGCGGATCAGCTTCTCCTCGGCCGTCAGCTCGGTCTCGCCCTTCGGCGTGACCTTGCCCACCAGCAGATCGCCGGAGCCGACCTCGGCGCCGATGCGGACGATGCCGCGATCGTCGAGGTCCTTCAGCGACTCCTCCGAGCGGTTCGGGATGTCGCGGGTGATCTCCTCGTCGCCGAGCTTGGTCGTGCGCGCATCGATCTCGTACTCGTGGATGTGGATCGATGACAGCAGGTCGTCCTTGACGAGCCGCTCCGAGACGATGATGGCGTCCTCGAAGTTGTAGCCCTCCCAGGACATGAACGCGACCATGAGGTTCTTGCCGAGTGCCAGCTCGCCGAGGCTCGTTGAGGAGCCGTCCGCCAGCACGTCGCCGACGGCGACGGCGTCGCCCTCGTGGACGATCGGCTTCTGGTGGATCAGCGTGCCCTGGTTCGAGCGCATGTACTTGACGAGGTCGTAGCGGTCCTCGGTGCCGTCGTCGGTCTTGACGACCACGTGGTTGGCGTCGACGACGGTGACGACGCCCTTGCGCAGGGCGACCTTCACGTCGCCGGTGTCGACGGCTGCGCGGAACTCGAGTCCCGTACCGATGACGGGAGACTCGGGGATCAGCAGCGGCACCGCCTGGCGCATCATGTTCGAGCCCATCAGGGCGCGGTTGGCGTCGTCGTGCTCGAGGAACGGGATCAGGGCGGTCGCGACGGACACGACCTGCTCGGGCGCGACGTCCATGTAGTCGACGGTCTTGCCCGGGACGAGCTCGAACTCCTCGTCGCGGGTGCGCACGAGCACCGGATCGACCAGCTTGCCGGACTTGCGGTCGATGTCGGCGTTGGCCTGCGCGATGACGAACCGCTCCTCCTCGGACGCGTCGAGGTAGTGCACCTCGTCGGTCGGCTTGCAGTCCTTGACGACGCGGTAGGGCGCCTGCACGAAGCCGTGCTCGGAGACCTTGGCGTACGACGAGAGCGAGCCGATCAGGCCGATGTTCGGGCCCTCGGGCGTCTCGATCGGGCACATGCGGCCGTAGTGGGTCTTGTGGACGTCGCGGACCTCGATCGGTGCCCGCTCGCGGGTGAGTCCGCCCGCACCGAGCGCCGACAGGCGGCGGCGGTGGGTCAACCCGGAGAGCGAGTTGGTCTGATCCATGAACTGCGACAGCTGGGACGAGCCGAAGAACTCCTTCAGCGCGGCCACCACCGGCCGGATGTTGATGATGGTCTGGGGCGTGATGGTGTCGACGTCCTCGGTCGTCATGCGCTCGCGCACGACCCGCTCCATCCGGTACAGACCGACCCGGAACGCCTCCTGCACGAGTTCGCCGACCGTGCGCAGGCGCCGGTTGCCGAAGTGCTCGTACTCGTCCAGCTCGCGCCGCACCTCCTCGGTGCGGGGCGTGATGGCGGCCTCCTCGGCGAAGTCCTTGGTATCGACCGGTACGCCGAGCTTGATCGGCAACGTCACGAGACGCTGGATCAACTCGACCAGGTCGCGGTTGGTGAGCACCCGCACCTCGGGGTCGACCGAGAGATCGAGCCGCGAGTTCAGCTTGTAGCGGCCCACCCGCGTGAGGTCGTATCGCTTGGGGTCGAAGAACAGCGCGCGCAGCAGGGCCTTCGAGTTCTCGAGCGTGGGCGGCTCGCCCGGGCGCTGCTTCTTGAAGACCTCGACGAGCGCCGCCTCGGGCGTCTTGGCGACGTCCTTCTCGAGCGTCATGTCGATGAAGATGTTCGGCTCGCCGCTGACCTTGTCGCGGAACAGGTCGCGGATGTCGTCGTCCGAGGCGCTCTTCAGCGGCTCGCCCGTGGTGGGGTCCTCCTGGGGCAGCGCCCGCAGGAGCGTGGTGACGTGGAGCTTGCGCTTGCGATCGATGCGGGCGAAGACCAGGCCCTTCTTGTCGATCTCGAGCTCGAGCCAGGAGCCGCGGGACGGCATCAGGTTCGCCGTGAAGACCTGCTTGGTCGCGTCCTTCGGCTCCATGATGTAGGCGCCGGGCGAGCGGACGAGCTGCGTCACGACGACGCGCTCGGTGCCGTTGATGATGAAGGTCCCCGACTCCGTCATGAGCGGGATGTTGCCCATGAAGACCCGCTGCTCGCGGATCTCGCCGGTGGACTTGTTGACGAACCTGACCGTCATGAAGAGCGGGGCCTCGTAGGTGAGGTCCTTCTCCCGGCACTCGCGGAGCGAGTTGGTCGGCGGATCGAAGTGGTAGTCGCCGAACTCGACGGCGAGCGTGCCGGTGTAATCCTCGATCGGCGAGATGTCGTCGATCGTCTCTCGGATCCCGGTTGCCAGGAAGTCCTTGAAGGACTTACGCTGGATCTCGATCAGATCAGGCACCGGGATGACCCGCGAAAGATGCGGCGTCTGCTCGAGGTGCGAGAAATTGCGGCGGGCGCGAATGCGCGACGACGCCGGAGGCGCGGACTGCGCTCGAGGAGCCAAGTGCTCCCTCCCTCACGGACACGGAGTGGCGGCGGGCAGGCTGCGCCCCAACGTGAGGGGCGCGGCAGCCACGAAGCTTAGCACGATAACCGGCAGGCAGCATCGGAAGGCTGCAGCCAGGTGCAGGGAAAGCATCCGTAGGAGTACCCCGAGAGGCGCTCCGTTGTCCGCGACAAACCTAGCACCCCCTGGTGGGAAACGGCAACCCCCTTGGGGAAAAGATCGCCGCAAAGGTGTAGTATTGGCTCGTGCTCACGACTTCCGAGGCCGCCGCGCTGGCGGGATGTGGGGATGAAACGATCCGCCGGTGGGTGCGGCTGGGGCGTCTGCAGGCCCGCCGCGACGGCCCCCGGCTGCTCATCGACCGGGAGGAACTCGAGGCCCTGACCCGACCGGCGACCTTCGACCTGCCGCAACCGTGGCACCGCTCGTGGCTCCGCCAGGAGCACGACTGGGTGGCGCGCGTGCGGCGGGCGCGCTGATGCTGGTCGTCGACCCCACCGTCGTGCTCGCCGCGTGCGCCGCCGAGCAGAACGGCTTCGCCGTGTTCGACGACCCCGACCTGGTCGCGCCGCCGCTCATGTGGTCGGAGGCCCGCAGCGTCCTCCACGAGATGGCTCGCCGCGGCGAGCTGACCGCCGCCGAGGCCCGTCGCATGCGCCGCGCCGTCGACCGCGCACCGGTCGCCGAGCAACCCCACCCCGACCTCGGCGCGGAGTCCTGGGACATCGCCGACCGGCTCGGCCTCGTCCGCACCCAGGCCGCCGAGTACGTCGCCCTCGCCCGCCTGCTCGGCTGCCCGCTCGTCACCCTCGATGCCGAGTTGGCGACCCGCGCCCGCCGGGTCGCGCAGGTGGTCGCGCCGTAACGAATCGTCGGCCGGGCTAGCGCCCGACCACCATGCTCAGATCCATCGCCTTGATGTAGTCGCGCGGATCGAAGCCGATGTTCTGGCGCTCGGGCGACGCGTAGTAGGCCGCCTCGGCGGCCTCCCAGCCGTCCGGGCAGTCGTGTGAGGTGACCCAGGTGAACCGGGTGCGGTCCTCGGCGAGCCAGGCACCGTCCACCGTGAAGCCCGCGCTGATGCGGAGCGGGACGAGGACCTCGTGGAAGCGGGTGACGAACTCGTCGGCGGTGGCGGGGTCGAGCGTGTAGATGCGGAGCTGCGATCGGCGGGCCATGGCCGGCAGCGTACGTGAAGGAGGCGGCCGGGGGACCACGTCCCCCGGCCGCCCTCGGGCCTACCTCAGCTCGACGGTGGCGCCGGCTTCCTCGAGTTCCTTCTTGAGCGCCTCGGCCTCGTCCTTGGAGATGCCCTCCTTGACGGCGGCCGGGGCGGCGTCGGCGACGTCCTTGGCCTCCTTGAGGCCCAGGCCGGTGGCGGCGCGGATCACCTTGATGACCTGGATCTTCGAAGATCCGGCCTCGGTCACGAAGACGTCGAAGGTCGACTTCTCCTCGGCGACCTCCTCGGCACCGCCGCCGCCGGCGGCGGCGGGGGCGGCCACGGCAACGGTCGCGGCAGCGGCCGAGACGCCCCACTTCTCCTCGAGGGCCTCCTTCAGCGAGACCAGCTCGAGCACGCTGATCTTGGACAGCTCCTCAACCATCTTGTCGGCATCGAATGCCATGTGCGTTCCTTTCCTGTCGAGGCCTACGCGGCCTCTGCCTGTCGTTTCTGGATGATCTGATCGAGCACGACCACGAAGTCGCGCGGTGCGGCGCCCAGCAGCGTCACGAGCTGCTGCAGGGGTGCCGCCATGACGCCGACGAGCTGCGCCGCGAGCACCTCCCTGGACGGGAGGGTGGCGAGACGCTTGACCCCGTCCTCGTCGAGAGCGCGGCCCTCGACGACCGCGCCCTTCAGCCGCAGGATCTTGGTGTCGCGTGCGACGTCGGAGAGCTTCTTGGCCACCGCCGCCGGGTCGCCCTTGCAGAACGCGATCGCGGTCGGGCCCTGCAGGAGGCCAGCGAGCGCCTCGTTGCCGCTGCGCTCGGCGGCGATCCGGGCCAGCGTGTTCTTGGACACCCGCAGCGACGCGTCGAGCGGGCGGAGTTCACGCCGCACGGACGAGATCTGCGCGACGCCGAGGCCCCGGTAGTCGGCCACGATCATGGCGCTGGCATCGCGGATCTCGCCCTCGAGCTCGGCGATCACCTCTGCCTTCTTGGACTTCAACATGTTCTGTCACCTCCTTCCGTCTGTCACGAGCGCCCGCCTGGGTGACGGGCGCAGGCGCAGCACGGAACTCGGTCCCGAACAGTGCCGGCGCGCCGCCTACGCCGGTCTTATGCAGAGCTGCCGGCGGTCTTTGGCGACGAGCGCGATTGAATCCGTAGGGTAGATCAGGCCGGCGCCCGTTCCTCCATGAGGTCGCGGACACGGCCGGTGTCGACCTTCACGCCGGGCCCCATCGTCGAGGCGATGGTGATCGACTTCAGGTACCGCCCCTTGGCGGCCGCGGGCTTGACGCGCAGGATCTCGTCCAGCACGGCGCCGTAGTTCGCGACCAGTTGCGGGACCTCGAACGACTTCTTGCCGATCGGCACGTGCACGATGCCGGTGCGGTCGGTGCGGTACTCGATCTTGCCCGCCTTCACTTCCTGCACGGCCTTCGCTACGTCCATCGTGACGGTGCCCGTCTTCGGATTCGGCATCTTGCCCTGCGGGCCGAGGATCCGGCCGAGGCGTCCGACGACGACCATCATGTCGGGCGTCGCGATGGCCGTGTCGAAGGCGGTGAAGCCCTCCTGGATCTTCTGGGCCAGGTCCTCGCCGCCCACGAAGTCGGCACCGGCCTCCTCCGCCTCCTTGGCCTTGTCGCCCTGGGCGAAGACCGCGACGATCGCGGTCCGGCCGGTGCCGTGCGGGAGCTGCACCGTGCCGCGCAGCTGCTGATCGGCGTGGCGCACGTTGACGCCGAGCCGGAAGTGCACCTCGACGGTCTCGTCGAACTTCGCCGTCTGCAGGCCCTTCAGCAGCTGAACGGCCTCGAGCGGCTGGTACGCGTGCAGGCGGTCGACGGCCGCCTTGGCGGTCTTCATCTGCTTGCCGGCCATCAGGCCTCCACCTCCACGCCCATCGACCGCGCGGTGCCGGCGATGATGTTCATCGCCGCATCGACGTCGTTGGCATTCAGGTCGGGCAGCTTCAGCTCGGCGATGTCGCGCAGCTGCGCCTGCGTGAGCGAGCCGACCTTGTTCTTGTTCGGCACGTCCGAGCCCTTGTCGAGGCCGATCGCCTCCTTGATCAGGACGGCGGCGGGCGGGGTCTTGGTGATGAACGTGAACGAGCGGTCCTCGTACACCGAGATCTCGACCGGCGTGATGCGGCCCTGCTGGGCGCCTGCGGTCTGGGCGTTGAACGCCTTGCAGAACTCCATGATGTTGACGCCGTGCTGGCCGAGCGCCGGCCCGACGGGCGGCGCCGGGTTCGCTGCCCCGGCGGGGATCTGGAGCTTGATGATCTTGATGACCTTCTTGGCCATGGTCCTCCTCGTGGTCCGAGCGCCCTCCGGGAGAGGGCTCCCACAATGTCCGCGCCCGCTCTAGTCGAGCTTGCGGATCTCGTCGAACTTGAGCTCGACCGGCACCTGCCGCTCGAAGATCGACACGTGCACCTTGAGCTTGCCGGCTTCCTGGTTGATCTCGATGATCTCGCCGTCGAAGTCCGACAGCGGGCCCGAGATGATCTTCACCTGCTGACCGAGCGTGAACTCCGCCTTGGCCTTGGCCTTGGGCTCGGAGCCGACGGCGGCGGTGTGCAGGATCTGGTCGACCTCGGGCTGCGACAGCGGCACCGGCATGTGCGTCGCGCTACCGCCGGCCATGCCGACGAACCCGGTCACGCCCGGCGTGTTGCGCACGAGCGTCACCGTCTCGGCGTTGGCGTCCATCTGCACCAGGACGTAGCCGGGGAGCACGCGCTTCTCGACCTGCACCTTCTGGCCATCCTTGGTCTCGACCTGCATCTCGGTCGGCACGACCACGCGGCGGATGGCGTGCTCCTGCCCCATCGACTTGCGTCGATGCTCGAGGTTGGTCTGGACCTTCTTCTCGTGACCGGAGTAGGTGTTGACGACGTACCAGCGAAACATTGGTTCTCTCTCTCAGCTGGCCTGTTTGTCGATCAGCCAGTTGGATGCCTGCTTGAAGATCGAGTCGAGACCGTAAAGGTAGACGCCGACCACGGCCACCGTCACCAGCACCACGGCCGTGGCCTGCCAGAGATGGCTGCGATCGGGCCACTGGACGCGCCGGAGTTCGGCGATGCACTCTCGCACGAACTGCACGGCGCCGCCGCCACCGGTGCGCGAGACCGGGCGCTCGACCTCGCCGCGCGGCGTGCTGCGCCCGCGGGCGGCGCGGCGGGCGGCGGCCGCTGCCACGGGGTCGGCGACGGCTCCGGCATCGTCCGCCGGATGCTCGGCGTCGGACGCGGCGTCGGCTGCCGCGGCGTCGGCCGCGCCGGAGGAGACGTACTCCTGGACGGACGGATCGAGCTCCGGATCGCCGGCGGCCGCAGCATCCAGCGCAGGCTCGTCCGGTGCCTCGTCGCCGTCGGCAGGTGTCGGTTCGTCGTTCACCGGATCGCCAGGGGTCAGCGAGTCTCGCGGTGGGCCGTGTGCTTGCCGCAGCCGGAGCAGTACTTGTTCAGCTCGACGCGGTCGGGGGTGTTTCGCTTGGACTTCTTGGTCTGGTAGTTCCGCCGCTTGCAGTCGGTGCAGGCGAGGGTCACCGCGACGCGGACACCGGGCTTCGCCACAGTGCCGCCTCCTTCTCCTCGGGCTCGGGGGCTCGCGGGATGCGGGCAGCCGCCCCTGGCCAGCAGGTCGCCGGCCAGCAACGAAAGCCTACCCGATTCGCCGGGACGCTACGCCTGTTCCAGCAGCCGGCGCTCGCGGCGGGCCCGCAGCCAGCGGCGGGCGGCGAGCCACGCAGCGCCCGCGATCAGGAGCGGCGAGAGCACGATCAGCACCCACACCGCAGCCTTGGCAGCGCCTCGCAGCACGCCGAGAGCGTGCGATGCCGCCCCCGGAACGCCGGTCCTGGGCTTCGCCGCCGCGTGGGCCGCAGCTCTGCGCGTGACGAGATCGAGCGAGACGTCGGCCATGGCGGCCTGGCCGGCGATCTGGCTGACGACCTTGCGCTGGTCGGCGAGGGTCGACTGCAGTTCCGCGAGCCGCACCCGCGCGACCGCCGCGGCGGCCACCGTGACCTTCGGGTCTGCCAGCTGCGCCTGGATCCGAGCGATCTGCAGCCGCAGGTGCGCGATCTGCTGCTCGGCCGTGTCGGACTGGCGCTGCAGATCGGTGAGGTCGACGTGCTCGGCCACCACCGGGCCGAGGTTGGAGAAGCGCACGATGGCGTCCTGCACGTGGGCGAAGGGCACCTTCGCGATGACGGTCGACGTGCCCGTCCGGCCCGCATCGAAGCTGAGCGCGACCACGTAGCCGCCGTAGGCCTGGATCGTCCGGGTGACGGACGAGGTCGCGGCGGAGACCCCGGAGACGTCCTTCAGTGCGATCCGCAGCTGGACGCTCTCGTGCTGCTTGCGCCCGGTGGCCTGGAAGTTGTCGGAAGTCGGCGCGATGGGCGAGTTCAACCGGCTCCCGTTCGCACCCTCCGCGGCGCTGCGCGTCGGCGCCGTCACGGCCGGCGCCGCGGCACCTCCGCCGCCGGAGTCCGGCGAGCTGGCCGCGTAGCTCGCGGCGCCCGCGGCGGCCGAGCTGGCGCTCGAGGAGCTCGATGACCCGCCGCCACTGCCGATCAGGGCCACCAGGGCGCCGGTTGCGAGCAAGCCGCCGCCGATCGCGACGATCCGCCCGAGCCGGAACGCCGGCCGGCGGACGTGCGGGATGCGGTCGGCCACGGGGCGCCGCGGGGGCGGCGGCGCAGGGCGAGCGGCGATCTCCTCGATGCGCCCGGCCAGCGTCTCGGGCGTGGGCACGCGGGCGTCGCGCAGCTCCGCGACGATGTCCTCGAACCGGGCGTCGGTGAGCGGATCATGCGTGGGCATGGCGGCGCACCTCCTCTTCGAGGCGCGCGAGCGCACGGGACAGACGGGTCGTGCAGGCGGTCTCCGACACACCGAGCAGGCGCGCCGCGGCGCGGGCGTCGAGATCGAGGATCACGCGCAGAGCGATCACCTCGCGGTCGGCGGCACTGAGGTGCCGCAGGCCCTCCTCGAGCGCGGCCGAGAGATCGTTCGAGATCCCGGGCCCGTCCGCCGGGTCGCCGTCGCGCGGGGCCGACTCGATCTCGAAGCGGCGGCGACGCTGCTCGCGCCGGTAGTGGTCGAGCGCGGTCGAGCGGGCGATCGCCAGGAGCCATGCGCGGGGTTTGGCGCGGGTCGGGTCGTACCGGTGCTGGTCGCGGAACGCCCGCTCCATCGTGTCGGCGGCGAGGTCCTCGGCGACGGCGCGGTCGCCCGTCATGTAGAGCAGGAACCGGTGGACGTCGTGGACGTGGACCCGGGCGATCTCGGCGAAGTCCATGCCTGATGTACGTCCGGCGGGCGGCATCCGTCACACCCAGTCTGACGCGGTTCGTCAGGCGGCGAGCATGCGCAGCGGCACGTCGGCCCCGGAGACGGCCACCTCGTCGCGCCAGCGGAGCACCAGCCGTTGCTCGGCCACCGACACGGGCGTGAAGCGCAGTCCGAGCTCGAACCGGCCGAACGCGGCGAGGTACACCCTCACGACGACGGCGTGCAGGCGCGTCGGCAACGTGTAGGAGCCGGCGGTGACGACCATCTCGAGCTCCGCGCCGACGGCGAGCGGTTCGCCCGCGCCGGCCACGCAGCAACCGGTCGACGACACGTCCAGGGCGTGGAGCTCGCAGGTTCCCGGTTGCCCGGCCAGCATGGCGCGGAGCGGGCGGCGCTCGGCGGCGAAGCGGGGCGCCCATCGGCCTTCGCCGTGATACCAGCCGTCGCTCAGTTCGAGGTCGAGAGCGAGCGGGTCGTCGCCGACGAAGCCGAGGCAGTCGGCGTGCCAGACCGTCCCCTCCGGATCGGTCCAGCACAGCTGGAAGATGCCCTCGGTGAGGTCGTCGAGCGGCTCGGCGAGGAGCAGCGACATCCGGCTCACGGCGTTCTCGGCCACCAGGGCGTAGCGGAGGAGCAGGCCCTCGGCGTCGGCCAGGTCGACGTCGTCGCCGACTCGGAGGGATGCAACGGGATGGAGGTCGGTCTCGGCAGACATGGTCGGGATCGGCACGAGTCTCCCCCCGCCGGCCGGTGCACGACGCCCCCCGCGCGGGGGATCTGCCGACGAACTCGGGCTGTCTTCCGGTGACACGTCAGTAGCCCTCGGGACGAAGCAAGGCCAGGCGAAGCTGGCGATGAAGAGGTGGCCGATGGCGTCTGCGAAACCGCAGCCAACCGCAGAACGAACCGTGGAGCGATCGAAGTAGCGGCGCAGGGACTCGAACCCCGGACACGCGGATTATGATTCCGCTGCTCTAACCAACTGAGCTACGCCGCCAGGCCGCGCCCATGGTACCGCAACCGCCACGCCGATGAACTCCGAAGCCGACCACCGAGACCACGCGCCGGGCATCGCCCGTCCGAGTCGCGGCGGCCCCGCGCTTGGCCGCTCGTCGAGCCGCGAGGCGTTCGAGCAGGCGCTCGCGCGGCTGGGCTACGTCGGCCTCTCGGACTTCGACGCCGAGCGGGCCTGGGATGCGTTCCAGGAGCTGGCGGCGACCAAGGAGGGCGTCACGATCCGCGACCTCGAGGCGCTCGTCGACGACCGCCTGCGGGCGGAGGCCGAGCAGTACCAGTTGCTGCGCATGGAGACCCGCACCCGCACGGGCGAGCGCGCATGGGCCCGGATCGAGTTGCTCGAGCGGGGCGTCGAGATCCCGGTCGAGGCGGAGGGCAGCGGTGACGGCCCCATCGACGCGGCGCTTCAGGCGGTGTGCTCGGCGCTGCACATCGAGGCCCGCCTGGTGGCGTTCTCGGTGGAGGCGCTGTCGACCGGGACGGACGCGCTGGCGGAGGCCCACGTCACCGTCGAGGTCGGCGACCGCCACCACAACGCGGAGGGCGTCGCGGCGTCGCTGACCGAAGCGGGTGTGCGTGCGTTTCTGCGTGCTCTCTCCCACGCCCGCCGCGCCTCGCGCGACGGCTAGGGGCGTCACGCCCGATTCACATCAACGCTCTAGGATGCCCGTCATGCGCTCCTTCCCGACCGTCACCGATCTGATCGGCCACACCCCGATCGTCCGGCTGCCGCACCTGCAGCCGGCCGGCGGCGCGAGGCTGCTGGTCAAGCTCGAGTACATGAACCCGGGCGGCTCGATCAAGGACCGCATCGCCGGGCCGATGATCGACGCCGCCGAGCGCGACGGGCTCCTGCGCCCGGGTGGCGTCATCGTCGAGCCCACCTCGGGCAACACCGGCGTGGGCCTGGCGATGGTCGCCGCCCAGCGCGGCTACCGCTGCGTGTTCGTGATGCCCGACAAGATGTCGCGCGAGAAGATCGCCCTGCTGCGCGCGTTCGGCGCCGAGGTCGTCGTGTGCCCGACCAACGTCGAGCCCGAGGACCCCGCGTCGTACTACTCGGTGTCGCGGCGCCTGTCCGAGGAGATCCCCGGCGCCTGGAAGCCCGACCAGTACTCGAACCAGCACAACCCCGAGGCCCACGAGGCCACCACCGGCCCGGAGATCTGGGAGCAGGTCGGCGACGAGCTCGACATCCTGGTGGTCGGCGTCGGTACCGGCGGCACCGTCACGGGCATCGGCCGATACCTCCGCGCGAAGCTGCCAGGGCTTCAGATCGTCGGCGCCGACCCCGAGGGTTCGATCTTCAACTCGCCCGAGGTGCGGCCGTACCTCATCGAGGGCGTCGGCGAGGACTTCTGGCCGACCACGTTCGATCGCACGATGGTCGACCGCTTCATCACCGTCTCCGACCGTGACGCCTTCCTCGCCGCCCGCCGGATCGCGCGCGAGGAGGGTATTCTCGTGGGCGGCTCCGCCGGCATGGCCCTGCACGCCGCCCTCGAGGTGTGCCGCAGCCAGCCACCCGACCGCACCGTGCTGTGCGTCCTGCCCGATGGTGGCCGGCCGTACCTGTCGAAGTTCTTCGACGACGCCTGGATGATCTCGCACGGCTTCCTGGAGCGGGCGGGCTCGGTGCCGACGATCGCGGAGCTGCTGCGCTCCAAGGTCTCCGACACGCCCGACGTGCCGGCCTTCGTCGCCGTGTCGTCGCACCAGCGCGTCGGCGAGGCGATCACCCTGCTGCAGCGCTACGGCATCTCGCAGCTGCCCGTGGTGCGCGACGGCGCCGACAACGGACGGCTCGACCTCGGCGACGTCGTCGGCTCGATCCACGACCGCGACCTGCTCGACCGTGTCTTCACGGACGGCGACGCGCTGACCGCGGAGGTGGCCACCGTGATGGGGCCGCCGCTCGGCGTCGTGCGATGCTCCGACTCGGTGGACGCGGTCTTCGCCGACCTCCAGACGCGGCCCGCCGTGGTCGTCGCCGACGGGGTCGTGCCGGTCGGCGTGCTGACCCGTTCGGACCTCCTCGACTTCCTGTCGCAGGCCCGATGAGGTTCGAGAGCCTCGCGATCCACGCCGGGCAGGAGCCCGAGCCGGTCACCGGCGCCGTCAACGTCCCGATCTTCCAGACGTCGACCTACGTCCAGGACGGCGTGGGCGCGATGCGCGGCGGACACGATTACGCGCGCACCATCAACCCGACCCGGACGGCGCTCCAGACCTGCCTGGCCGCGCTCGAGGGCGGCGCCTTCGGCATCGCGTTCTCGTCGGGCATGGCGACGTCGTCGGCGGTGATGTCGTCGTTCGCGCCGGGCACCCGGGTGCTGGCGATGAACGACGTCTACGGCGGCACCTACCGGTTGTTCTCGAAGGTGCTCGAGGCCCAGGGATACGCCTTCGAGTACGCCGACCTGACCGAGCTCGAAACCGTGGAGCAGGCCCTTACGCGCCGGCCGGGCGTGGTGTGGGTGGAGACGCCGACCAACCCGTTGCTGAAGATCGTGGACATCGCCGCCGTGTGCGAGCGGGCGCACTCGGTGGGGGCGCAGGTCGTCGTCGACAACACGTTCGCCTCGCCCTACCTGCAGCAGCCGCTCGCACTCGGCGCCGACCTCGTCGTCCACTCGACGACCAAGTACGTCGGCGGTCACTCCGACGTCGTCGGGGGCGTGGCGATCACCAACGACGCCGCCCGCGCCGACCGCCTCGCCTTCCTGCAGAACGCGATCGGCAGCGTGCCCGGCCCGCTCGACTGCTTCCTCACCCTGCGCGGCGCCAAGACGCTCGCGATCAGGATGCGCGAGCATTGCGCGAACGCCCGGCGCGTCGCCGAGCATCTCGCCGGCTCCGCCGCCGTGGCCGACGTCCTCTACCCCGGCCTCGAGTCCCACGCCGGCCACGAGACCGCCGCGCGTCAGATGCGCGATTTCGGCGGCATGGTCTCCTTCCGCGTGCACGGCGGCCGGCGTGCCGTCGACGCCGCCCTGGCAGAGACGGGAATATGGTCGCTGGGCGAGAGCCTGGGCGGTGTCGAGAGCCTCGTCGAGCACCCGGGCGCGATGACCCACGCGTCGCTCGAGGGGTCGGGGTTCGAGGTGCCGGACGACCTGATCCGGCTCTCGGTCGGCATCGAGCACGTCGACGACCTGATCGCGGACCTCGACCGGATGCTGGCGAATGCGGCGCGATCTGGGTGACGGTTACGAGGTCGACGACGACCGCACGCGGATCGACGTCGCCACCGTCCACGCCTACCTGACGACGCTCTACTGGTCGAAGGGCCGCTCACGGGAGGTGGTCGCGGCGACCATCGCCTCGGCCGCCCGCGTCGTCGGCATCTACCACCACGGTGTGCAGGTCGGCTTCGCCCGCGTGCTCTCCGACCTGCACACCAGCTGCATGCTCTTCGACGTCTACGTCCTGCCCGAGCACCGCGGCCGCGGCCTGGGCGTCGAGCTCGTGCGCGACACCGTCGACGGCGACCCCGAGCTCGCCCCGCTCAAGTGGGTTCTCCACACGCGCGACATGCACCGCCTCTACGAGCGCTTCGGCTTCCACGCCCCCAGCGAGCGCGTCATGGAGCGGAACTAGAGCCCGCGCTCGCGAAGGAACGCGCGGTTCTTCGCGCCCTCCTCGACGGCGGCCTGGAAGTCGCCCGGGCCGAGGATGCGGTCCTGCTCGACCACGAGCCAGCCGTCGTAGCCCTGGCGGATGAGCTCCTCCAGGCAGCCGGCGACGTTCGCGCCGCCCGTGCCGAGGGCGCAGAAGACACCAGCGGCCCACGCCGCCTCGAGGCCCTCGCCGCGCTCGTGGATGCCGCGGAGCAGGTCGAGATCGACGTCCTTCAGGTGCACGTGGCGGACGAGCTCGCCGTACTCGCGCAGCAGCGCCAGCGGATCGCCGCCGCCGAACGCGCTGTGGCCGGAGTCGAAGCAGAGCGGCAGCAGCTCGGTGTCGACCGCCGCCACGAACGCGGCGATCTCGCGGGGCGTCTCGACGTAGGTGCCGGCGTGGTAGTGGAACGCCACCGGGAAGCCACGGTCGCGGCAGCGCTCGGCGGCGCGCTGCACGTTGGCGTGCAGCAGCCGCAGCCGCTCACCGCCCAGCCACGCCTCGCGGTGCTGCTCGATCCGCCCGGCGAAGGCCAGGCGCTCCGGCTCGCGGAACGCGTCCGAGAGCAGCACGAACGGCAGCGGCCCGTCGGCGGCCGCCTCCAGCGAGTCGAGCACCCCGGAGAACGTCTCCAGATCGGACTCGAACAGGTCGCCGCGGGAGAAGGCGAGCGGGAGGAAGGAACCAACCAGCGCGAGGCCATGGCGCGACAGCAGCGAGCGGACGTCGGCGCCGGAGCCGAAGTAGCCGGGCGGGCCGAGCTCGGTGCCGACGTAGCCGCTGGCCGCCATGGCCGCCGCGAGGTCATCCGGGTCGGGGAGCCCGGCGGCTCCCGTCGTGATCTCGAACACGCCGTAACTGACCGGGGCCGTGGCGATCTGCATGGGTTGGATCGTTCCAAGAAGCCACCAGCAGGTCAAGCACGACCGAGGCCCATCGCACTCGTCTCGCGATCCCTGATGCAGAATGCGAGAACGCGCGTACGAACCTGCGCCAGTTCTTCCACCCTCGCGAGTCCTCACTCATATGGCCGACGACCAAACGATCACCACCTCGACCCGGCAGCGACTCGCGCCCTGGTTCCTGCTCGGCCTGCTGATGATCGCCGGCGGCGTCTGGGCGGCGATCTGGTGGTCGACGCGCCCCCAGGCGGCGGCGCTCGCGACCGGCCGGTTCGTGGCCGGCTCGCAGGAGGGCACCCCGGTCACCGCCGGGCCGGACGGCACCGTCTGGATCCACCTCTCGGGCCCGCAGTACGCGATCACGCACGACGCCGGCAAGACCTACGCGGAGGTCGACGTCCTCCCCGGCGGCGCGTCGGCGTCGACCGCCAACGCCGCGTGGTCGGTGCCCGTGTTCGATCCTTCCGACTCGCACGCGCGCGCGGTCGCGTCGCTCGACGCGAACGGCCACATCGCGATCTCCGGGGACGGCGGCAAGACATGGCGGGTCACGAAGCAGCCGGCCCTCCACGGAGCGGTGCGCTCGCTCGTCGTCCGGTTCGGAGGCAAGTGGCTCTACGCGGCCAGCGGCTCGGTCGTCGCACGGTCGGTCGATTTCGGCAGGTCGTGGAAGGCGCTCGTGCTTCCGAAGAAGGCGTCCGGCATCGCCGCGTTCTTCTCGATCCCGGCCGCGCCGAAGATCCTGCTCGCCGCCAGCCCGACCACGGGCATCTGGCGAACGACGAACGGCGGCCAGAGCTGGGTGCACGTTCAGCGCCCGGCCGGCGGCACCGGCGCCGCCTTCATCTCCGACCCGGCCAGCGCGAAGCGGCTCTGGGTGGTCGTCGGCGGCCAGTTGTACGCCTCGGAGGACGCCGGTGCGACCTTCGGAGCCACCTCGGCGCGCGGCGTGACGATCCTTGCGCGCGACGCGAACTCCCGCCGCGTGTTCGCGCTCACCAGCGACGGTGCGGTGCTCGCCTCGGCCGACGGGGCGCACTGGGGCCAGATCGCCAGGGACGCCGAGCCGGGCTCGCTGGTCGCATCGTGGGGCACGCTCTACGGCACCGTCAAGGGCAAGATCGCAACGCTGGCCGATCGAGGATGATGGCCACGTGCCGGACCTGACGAAGCTCGGCGACCCGCACGCGACGGCCGACGGCGTGCTCGAGACCTTCCCGGTCGACGACGCCGCGCTCGAGATCGCCCTCGACTGCAGCGAGTTCACCTGCCGCTGTCCGGTCACCGGTCAGCCCGACTGGGCGACGATCGAGATCCGCTACCGGCCCGGCGCGCGCGTGGTCGAGACGAAGAGCCTCAAGCTCTACCTCGAGACGTACCGCGAGACGGGCATCTTCCACGAGCACGCCGCCCGCCGCATCCGCGACGACCTGGTGGCGGCGCTGGCCCCGGCCGAGCTCTCGGTCACCATGCGTTTCAACCGCCGCGGCGGCATCGCCGTGACGGCCACCTCGCGCTACCCGAGCTGACGCAGCAGGCGAAGGCCCGCGTCGGCCAGGACGCCGAGCGCACCCGGGATGTCCCAGGCCGCGCGGTCCGACTCGCCGAG
Organism: uncultured Actinomycetes bacterium; assembly: GCA_963779685.1. Classification (GTDB taxonomy): domain Bacteria; phylum Actinomycetota; class Thermoleophilia; order Gaiellales; family F1-60-MAGs149; genus CAVZZG01. Next base: position 1,196,252 of record CAVZZG010000001.1, on the reverse strand, counting down.
GGCGTTCGAGATCGCGCGCACCTCGACCGCGGGGATGCCGGCGAGGGAGCAGGCGCGCAGCACGCCGAACCCCTCCATGGCCTCGACCGGCCCGTCGGTGGATCCGACCGAGGCAGTGGTGGCGATCTCGCATGCGACCGCCTCGGGCAGCACGCGGCACACGGCCGCCAGCAGCGGCGCGTCGGGAAGGACCTCGCGCTGGACGGGGATCGCGGCCCGCAGGTCGCGGTACACGGCACGGGTGCCGACGACGAGCCCGAGCACGGGAGCACCGCCCGCGAGCCCGACGTGGACGACGCGGGCCGGGGCACCCACGGCGAGGCGGGTGGCGGTGGCGGCGGCCGCCTCGACCGGCCCGATGCCGCAGACGAACGTCTCCGCCACCCCGTCGGCCCACGTCAGCTCGGCCGACGTCGCCGCGACCACGAGCAGGTCATCGATCACCCGGGGAATGATGCGATACTCGCCCGGTGACCCTGGTGGCCTACCAGCTCTCGGAGCGGCCGGCGGCCCTGATCGTCGACCTGGCAGCCGCCTCGGCGGGATGGCGCGTGGTCGATCAGGAGGTGCCCGTACGCTCCGTGCTCGAGATCGCCCCGGCGCCCGAGGTCGAGGCGCTCGTGCGGCGAGCGCTCGCCGAGATCCGGGGTCACGCAACCGCCGCCGTGCCACCGCGCAGCGACCTGCTGCGGCGGCTGGCCGCCGAGATCTGGCGTGATTTCAAGGCCGCCGCGAACGGCGGCGGCGAGCAACAGGCCCTCCCCGGCGTCGGCTGACAAGGACGTGACCGCGTGAAGATCATCACCGAAGGAACCCTCGCCGAGAGCTACGGCGCCCGGTTCAACGGGCCGGTGGAGCTCGAGATGCTCGACCTGTCGACCGACCCTGGCCGGCCCGACGCCGCGCTTGGCCACTTCCACGGCGGCGCCGTGACGAACTGGCACAGCCATCCCGGCGGCCAGTACCTGTGGCTGGTGGCGGGCCGTGGCCGGGTCGGCACCGAGGCCGAGCCCACCTGCGCGATCGAGCCGGGGACGCTCGTCATCGCGCCGCCGGACGAACGTCACTGGCATGGCGCCGCGGTGGGCGCCGACGCCGACTGGCTCACCCTCACCTGGGGCACCACCACCTGGGAGGAGCTAGCCGGCGGATGAGGTGAGCAGGCCGCCGACACCGGGCCGGTCGCGGAGCCCCAGGATCTCACCGCACCGCCGCTCTGCGCCTTCCGCCCCGAGCACGAGACCCGCGTTGGCCAGGAACTTCGCGGTCACCGCCGCCTCGTCCATCCGGCGTCCGGCGCTGCCGCGCGGGATCGGCACCGAGTGGGCAACCGAGCCCCCCGCGAGCCCGAGCACGACCTCGCCGCCGAACGCGTCCGGCACCTCGCCGAGCGGGGTGGCCTCGTAGGTGACCAGCCGTGCCAGGGCCTCGACCGCCGGGTCGCCGAGCGAGGCCTCGGTGTAGGTGGTCACGTCGATCGACCCGCGCGTCAGCAGCGCGGCGATCGAGAAGGGCAGGCTGAACTTGGCGTCGTACGGCGTGCTCGGGGTCGGCTTGGTCGCTGCCGGCTCGAGGATCAGGCCGACGCCCGGCTCGGCCACCCTGACGTGGATCGAGCGCACGTCGGCCGCGGTGATGCCGTGCTCCGCCATCAGGAACTCGGTCGCCTCCAGGCAACCGTGCATGAAGTGGCACGCCGGGTACGGCTTGATGGCCATCGCCATGGTCTCCCAGCGCTCGCCCAGGTCCGCGGCGGCCTCGGCGAGCGCCTCGGTGGCGTCGATGCCGAGGTGCGTCTGGAACACACCGAAGCGCCCCTCGATGGCGGTCGGCGGGCCGGTCGCACCGGCCGCGGCCAGCAGGGCCGCGAGCACGCCCGCCTGGGCGGCGCCGCCCGCGTGCAGTCGCTTGGTCGTCGAGCCGTCGCCGAGGAACTCGAGGATGCCGGGTGCGAAGCTCGCCGCGATGCCCAGGGCCTGCGCCGTACGACCGGGGTCGAGCCCGGCCAGGCGCGCAGCGGCCAGCGCGGCCCCGAACACGCCGCACACGCCGGTTGCGTGGAAGCCCCGGAGGTGGAAGGCGCCCGGGGCGGCCGCCCCGATCCGGGCCACGGCCTCGCAGCCCGCGACGTACGCCGCCACCAGTTCGGCACCCGAGCGGCCGTGTGCCTGCGCCATGGCGAACGCGGCCGGTGCGACGACGGTCGTGATGTGGCAGATCGAGACCGGATGGGTGTCGTCGAAGTCGAGCGCGTGCACCATCGTGCCGTTGGCGAGCGCGGCGGCCGGAGCGGGGAGCCTCTCGGGCAGACCGATCACGTCCGCGTGCGGCGCGCCCCCCTGCGCGGCGACGACCGTGCGGGCCTCGGCGCCCTCGCCGAGGCCGTGCGCAGCGAGCCCGCACCCGACTCCATCCAGGAGGTGGAGCACGGCCCGATCGGCCACCTCATCCGGGATTCCAGCCTCCGGTATGGCGGTCGTGAGACGCGTGATGAAGGTGCTTTGAACCGGCATTGTGAGCCAAATCATCGCGGCGGCCTGTGCGCTTGCGCGCCGAACCGCCCAGGCTATACTCTCGCGGATCCGCTCGCGGTGCTCCATGTTCGGGCGCGGAGGAAGCCCGGCAAGGGCGCGAGGCGGGATCGCGGCAGAAGGGGACAGAATGAAGAAGACGGGGTGGAAGTGGATCGCTCCGACGGCACTCGTCGTCGGTGCGGCCGTATTCGCAGCCTGCGGTAGCAGCAGCAGTAGCAGCAGCTCGAGCTCGGCGGCCAGCGGAGGCGCAGGTAGTGGCGCGACGCTGATCATCGGCACCGACCTGCCGCTGCAGGGCGCATCGGCGGACGCATCGGCCGATACCAACAACGCCATCAAGCTGCTCATCACGCAGGCCGGCAACAAGGCCGGCAGCTACTCGATCGACATGAAGGCGTACGACGACTCGACGGCTGCCAAGGGCGGCTGGGACGACGCGACCTGCGCGGCCAATGCGAAGGCGCACGTCGACAACAAGAACGAAGTCGCCGTCATGGGCACCTACAACTCGGGTTGCGCCAAGATCGAGGTGCCGGTGCTGAACCAGGCGCCGGACGGCCCGATGCTGATGATCTCGCACGCCAACACGAACCCCGGCCTGACCAAGGCCTGGGATCCCGGCGAGCCGGACATCTACTACCCGACCGGTACCCGCAACTACGGCCGCATCATCGCGACCGACGACTTCCAGGGCGCCGCGGACGCACAGTTCGCCAAGCAGGACCTGGGCGTCACGAAGTGCTACGTCCTGAATGACGCCCAGACCTACGGCGTCGGCGTGGCCAAGGCGTTCGTCACCGAGGCCCAGAAGCAGGGCATCACGGTCATCGCCAACGAGGCCTGGGACGCGAAGCAGCCGAACTACACGGCCCTGATGAACAAGATCAAGTCGTCGGGCGCCGACTGCATGTTCCTCGGCGGCATCAACGACAACAACGGCCAGCAGCTGATCAAGGACAAGGTCAAGGTCCTCGGCAACAACACCGACGGCCCCGTGAAGCTGATCACCCCCGACGGCTTCACCGGCTACCCGGCGCTGGAGAAGGACCCGGTCACCGAGGGCATGTACATCTCGTTCGCCGGTCTTCCGGCCTCCGAGCTGGTCAAGGCCGGCGGTGCGGGCGCCAAGTTCGTGGCCGACTTCAAGACCACCTACGGTCACGACCCGGCCTCGGCCTACTCGATCTACGGCGCGGCCGCGACCCAGCTGATCATGGCGGCCATCGCCGCCTCCGACGGCACCCGGAAGGACGTGAACGCGAAGGCGTTCTCCGGCATCCAGATCCCGGCCGACCAGTCGGTCATCGGCAAGGCGTTCGGGATCGATCAGACGGGCGACGTGACCGTCAAGGACATGTCGATCCAGATCATGCAGGGCGGCAAAGAGGTCTTCCTCAAGCCGTGGCCCCTCAGCTGAACTGACTGAGGAGCACTGACCGAATAAGAACGACCGCGAGGTGGCCTGACGCGACGTCAGGCCACCTCGCGCCACTTCCGTCCCCTCGACGAACAGGGATCCGTGGCCAGCACAACGCACGACGCCGCGCTCCAACGGCGCTCGATCAACATCACCAACCTGATCGGCATCGGCCTCCTCGTCGTCGCCGTCCTCTGGTTGATCTGGAACTTCGTCTCGGACTTCGCGCTGACGCTCGAGGTCTCGCTGCTGGGCCTCTGCAACGGCGCCCTGTACGCGCTGGTGGCGCTCGGCTACACGCTGGTGTACGGCATCATCGAGCTGATCAACTTCGCCCACGGCGACCTGTTCATGCTCTGCTCGGTGTTCAGCGCGTACATGCTGACGGAGTGGCTGGGGTACACCAACCCCTCCTACCAGGCGTGGGGGGCGTTCGTGCTCACGATGGCTGCGGCGATGGCCGCGGGCGCGATCGTGAACGTGATCATCGAGCGCCTCGCGTACAGACGCTTACGCGGTGCCGGCAAGCTGGCACCGCTGATCACCGCGGTCGGCGTCAGCTTCATCCTGGCCGACATCGGCCTGCTCTGGAACGGATCCGTGCCGAAGTCGATCCCGACCGTGATCGGGGTCGGGCACCTGACCATCGGCACCACGATCGACATCCAGTGGTCGTACATCATCACGGTCCTGATCACGATCCCGCTGCTGCTGGCCCTGCAGTGGGTGGTCAATCACACGCGGCAGGGCAAGGCCATGCGGGCGACGGCGCAGGACCCCTCCGCCGCCCGTCTGATGGGGATCGACGTCAACCGAACGATCGCCTTCACGTTCCTGCTCGGCGGCGCGATGGCCGGCGCGGCCGGCGTCATGTACGTCCAGAACAACGGCACGACGCGCTTCGACCTGGGACTTCAGTTCGGCCTGATCGCCTTCACGGCCGCCGTGCTCGGCGGCGTCGGCAACCTCGGCGGCGCGGTCCTCGGCGGATTCCTGATCGGGCTGATCCAGGGCCTCAACGACGGTGCGCCGCACGGGCTCGGTCAGGGCTACTCGCAGACCGTCGTCTTCACCATCCTGATCACGTTCATGGTCTTCCGGCCGACGGGGATCCTGGGCTCGACCGTGACGGACAAGGTCTAGCGTGGCCGCGTCGACGCATCCCACCACGGCCGGCCACCGCCACCGCACGCGCGCGGAGATCGCGCAACCCATCATCTTCCTGACCGTGGCCGTGCTGCTGCCGCCGATCCACTTCATCGGCTGGCCGGGCATCCAGCCCCAGATCGGCGAGGACTGGCTGCCGATGTCGACCTGCATCGTGTCGCTGGTCTACGTCATGTTCAGCCTCGGCCTGAACGTCGTCGTCGGGTATGCAGGCCTGCTCGACCTCGGCTACGTCGCGTTCTTCCTGATCGGCGCGTACTCGAGCGGCTGGTTCATGTCGAACTTCTTCTACCAGACCAAGGTGCACATCTTCGACGCCGCCAACCCGAACATGCCCGGGCTCCATTTCAGCTTCTGGATCGCCGTCTGGTTCGCCGTCGCGATCTGCATGATCGTCGGCGTCATCATCGGCGCACCGACGCTGCGGCTGTCCAGCGACTACCTGGCGCTGGTGACGCTCGGCTTCGGCGAGATCCTGCCCCAGCTGTTCCGCCAGGGCGGCGACATGTGGGGGCACAACTTCACCAACGGCACCAAGGGCATCGGGCCGATCGACGCACTCGACATGGGCCCCTTCGCGTGGATACCCGGCGTGCCGGGGAAGATCGGGCCGTTCGACTACGTGACGCGCTACTACGTGATCCTCCTGCTCGTGATCGTCTTCATCCTCATCAGCCTGCGCCTGCGCGGCGGCAAGCTCGGCCGGGCCTGGCTCGCCGTCCGTGAGGACGAGCTCGCGGCCAGCCTGATGGGCGTGCCGCTGATGAACACCAAGCTCTGGGCCTACGCGGTCGGCGCGGCAGCGGGCGGCTTCGGCGGCGCCTTCTACGCGCTCCACATCAATACCGTCAACATCGACTCGTTCAACTTCCAGTTCTCGATCCTGGTGCTGTGCATGGTCATCGTCGGCGGCATGGGCAACGTCTGGGGCGTCACGCTGGGTGCCGTCCTGCTGAGCTGGCTCAACTACACGGGCCTGGCCCAGATCGGCGCCACCTTCAACAGCTGGTTCGGCACCAGCATCGACATCCCACGCAACGAGCCGTTGATCCTCGGATCGATCCTGGTGCTGATGATGCTCTTCCGGCGCGACGGCATCCTGCCCGCTGCCCGCCAGCAGCAGGTGCGCAAGCTCGAGGCCCAGCTCGAGAAGGTCGGCACCGAGCCCTCGGCCGAGGCACCGGCGTGAGCACCGGCGTCAGCACCGGCGTGAGCACCGACGACATCCTCCTCGACGCCGAGCGGATCCGGGTCGAGTTCGGCGGCCTCATCGCCGTCAAGGACGTCGACTTCGTCATCCCGCGCGGCTCGATCGTGAGCCTGATCGGCCCGAACGGCGCCGGCAAGACCACGTTCTTCAACGTCCTCACCGGCCTGTACAAGCCGACCTCCGGCGGGGTCGGGTTCGACGGCAAGAGCATCACCGGCCTCGCGCCCCACAAGATCGCCGCGCGGGGGATGGCGCGCACGTTCCAGAACATCCGGCTCTTCGGGATGATGACGGCCAGCGAGAACGTGATGGTCGCGATGCACCCCCACCTCAAGGGCGGTCTGCTGCGGACCATCTTCGGTACACCCGGGCAACGCCGGGAGGAGCGCGACGCCCGTCAGGCCGCGAGCGAGCTGCTGGAGTTCGTCGGCGTCGCCGGCATGGACGACGAGTTCGCACAGAACCTCCCCTACGGCGACCAGCGCCGCCTCGAGGTCGCCCGCGCCCTGGCCCTGAAGCCGCAGCTCCTGCTGCTGGACGAGCCGACCGCCGGCATGAACCCGCAGGAGTCGCTGGAGTTCACGGCCTTCGTCCGCCGCCTTCGTGACGACAAGGGCGTCACGGTGCTCCTGATCGAGCACGACATGAAGGTCGTGATGGGCGTCTCCGAGCGGATCACGGTGCTCGACTACGGCGAGAAGATCGCCGAGGGCTCGCCCCAGGACATCCGCACGAACGAGCGCGTGATCGAGGCGTACCTCGGCAAGGGAGCAGCGGGAGGGCTGGGAGAATGAGTGCGAACGGCGCTCGTGGCGACGGGTCGCCGCCCGTCCTGACGGTCGAGGGCATCCACGTCTACTACGGCAACATCGCGGCCGTCAAGGGCCTCTCGCTGGAGGTGTACGCCGGCGAGATCGTGTGCCTGATCGGCTCGAACGGCGCCGGCAAGTCCACGACGATGCGGACCATCTCCGGGTTGATCGCTCCCCGGCGCGGGTCCATCCACTTCGAGGGCAAGAAGATCTCGGGCCTGCCGGGCCACGATGTGACGAGGCTCGGCATCTGCCAGTCACCCGAGGGCCGGCGCATCTTCTCGCGCATGACCGTGAACGAGAACCTCGACCTGGGCGCCTTCCTCCGCAACGACAAGGCGGAGATCGAGCAGGATCGCGAGCGGATGTTCCTCCTGTTCCCACGCCTCAAGGAGCGCATCGCCCAGCGAGCCGGCACCCTCTCCGGCGGCGAACAGCAGATGCTCGCCGTCGCCCGGGCGCTGATGGGGCGGCCCCGTCTGCTCATGCTCGACGAGCCGTCGATGGGCCTCGCGCCGGTGCTCGTCGACCTGATCTTCGACACGATCCGCACCATCAACCAGCAGGGCATGACGATCCTGATGGTCGAGCAGAACGCGCTCGCCGCCCTCAACATCGCCAACTACGCCTACGTGCTCGAGTCGGGCCACGCTCGGCCTCGAAGGGCCGGCGGCCGAACTGGCGACGCGCGACGAGGTGAAGCAGGCCTACCTCGGCCATTAGCGTCCCGCGACGCGGGATACTCGAACCTCCCCGGGCCGGAAGGTCGCTTGATTTCTCAATCGATGCGTACTATAGTATGCGCATGACGCATCTGAAGGAGAACACCATGGCTACCACCTACCTCGAGCTTTCCCAGGCCTACCAGACGCAGGTCCTCGACTTCATGGCGCAGAGCCAGAAGATCGCCGTCGAGAACGCGACGGCATGGGCCAAGGCCACCGCGCCGTTCGCCAAGGACATCCCGGCACCCGCCGGTGTCGACATGCCGGCTCCGAAGGAGCTCGTCGACAACGCGTTCGGCTTCGCCGAGAAGCTCGTCGCCGCGCAGCATGCCTACTGGACCACCGTCACCGGCGCCGTCGAGCCCGCGCTGCCGAAGGTCAAGACCCCGGCCGCCAAGTAGCACCGAGGCAAGATCGGACGACGATGCCGGCAGCGCTACGCTGCCGGCATCGTCATGTCCGAGCCGTTCGACCCCTGGAAGAGCCAGATCGAGTCCTTTGGGCGCTACCTTCGCGCGCAGCGCCAGGTCGCCGACCTCTCGCTGCGCGAGCTGGCGACCATGACGCAGCTCTCGAACGCGTACCTCAGCCAGCTCGAGCGGGGCCTCCACGAGCCCTCGCTGCGAGTCATGGCCTCGCTCGCCGAGGCGTACGGCGTCCCGCTCGAGACCCTGCTCGCACAGGTCGGGTTCGCTCCCGACCCGGCCGCCGGTGACGGCGAGCCGACGTCGGGGACGGAGTTGGCGATCCGGGCCGACCCCGTGCTGACCGACGCCCAGAAGGATGCGCTGCTGGCCGTCTACCGTAGCTATGCCTCGGAGGCGCGAGCCGCCGGGGACGACGCGTGACCACGCATTCGCTGCTCGCCGACGGCACGGCGGCGCTGATCCGGCCCTACACGCAGGCGGACGCGGCCGAGCTGGAACGGTTCTCCGACGCCCTCTCGGCCGAGAGCCGGCGCCTGCGGTTCCACGGCTCCGTCGCCGCCGACCGAGGGGCGACGCTGCTGGGCGGGATCGGCAGCCGGCCGTACGTGGCGTTCCGGGGCAGCACGATGATCGGCGTCTCCTGCTACGTGCCACTGGTCGAACCCGCCATGGCCGAGATGGCGGTGGCGGTCGCCGACGCGGAACACGGCAGGGGCGTGGGCACCGTGCTGTTCGAGGCCATGGCCTCCGCCGCGCGTGCCGAGGGCATCACCCGGATGCTGGCGCTGGTGCTGTCGGAGAACCGGGCGATGGCGCAGGTGCTCGATGATCTCGGCTTCCAGGTGAGCCGGCACGCCTCCGGCGGCGCCATCGAGTTCACGGTCGACCTGGCGGATACCGCCGGCAACGTCGCGGCGGCCGACCGCCGCACCCACGCCGCAACCACGGCCTCCCTCGCCCCGCTGATGCGCCCGGCGAGCATCGCCGTGGTCGGTGCCTCGCGCCGGCCCAGCTCGGTCGGCGGCCACCTGATCGCGAACCTCGTTGCGACGTTCGACGCCGGCGCCCTGTACGCCATCAACCCGAGTGCCGCGCGGGTCGGCGGCGTCGACTCGTTCCCGTCCGCCACCGCCCTGCCCGAAACGATCGACCTTGCCGTGATCGCCGTCGCCGCCGCAGCGGTGCCCGCCGCGGTCGCGGACTGCCTCGCGGGCGGCGCCCGCGCGATCCTGGTGCTGTCCGCCGGGTTCGCCGAGACCGGCCGCGAGGGCGCAGCGCTGCAGCGTGAGGTGGTCGAGTTGTGCCGTGCCCACGGCGCCCGGCTGGTCGGGCCGAACTGCCTCGGCGTCAGGATCTCCGCGCCCGAAGGAGCGTTCGACGCCACGTTCGCGGGCACACGCCTGCCCCCCGGCCGGGTCGCGCTGGTGTCGCAGAGCGGTGCGGTCGGCATCGTGCTGCTCGAGGACGCGGCCGCCACGGGCCTCGGCATCGGCGCGTTCGTCTCGACCGGTAACGGCGCCGACGTTGCCGCCGTCGACCTGCTGGAATGGTTCGAGGACGACGAGCGAATCGGTCTCGTGGCCCTCTACGTCGAGACGTTCGGCGATCCGCGGCGATTCGCGCGGGTCGCACGCCGGCTCTCCGCCGCCAAGCCCCTGGTGATCCTGAAGGCGGGACGGACGGTGGCCGGCCAGCGGGCCGCCGCCAGTCATACCGCCGCGATCGCGGCCAGGGAGGACGTGACCGAGGCGCTCTTCCGCCAGGCCGGCATCGTCCGGGTCGACACGCTCGAGAACCTGCTCGACGCCACCCGCGTCCTCGACGCCTGCGGCGTACCGGCCGGCGGACGGCTGGGCATCGTCACCAACGCCGGCGGGCTCGGCATCCTCGCCGCGGACGCGGCGGCGGCGGCCGGCCTCGAGCTTCCCGGACTCGGGGCCGAGACCGTCGCGAGCCTCCGGCGCGTGCTCTCGCCGGATGCCTCGGCGGGGAACCCGACCGACGTGCTTCCGAGCGCCAGCCCCGAGGCATACGCCGAAGCGGTGGGGCTGGTGCACGACGATCCTGCCATCGACATCGTCTGCGCCATGCACGTCCCGGCGCTCGACCAGACCTCCGACGCGATGGGCTACGCCATCCGGCGGGCGCGCGACCTCCGGCCGAACGGCAAGCCGATCGTCGCCTGCCTGGTGGCCGCCTCCGGCGAGCCGCCGACCCTGAACCCGCCCGGGAGCAGGGGTCGGATCCCGCTGGTGACCTTCCCGGAACGGGCCGTGCTCGCGCTCGGGCACGCGGCCCGGATCGCCGCCTACCGCCGCAGGCGCCGCGGCGACCCGCCCGGGGCGATCGTCGACCTGGCGGCCGCTCACGAGCGGATCGCGAGGGCCGAACCCGGCTGGCTCGGGCCGGCCGAGGGGTTCGCGCTGCTCGAGGCCTGCGGCATCCCGGTCATCCGGTCCCGCGTGGTCGCGACCCGCGATGCCGCGGTGGCCGCAGCCGACGAGATCGGGTTCCCGGTCGCCGTCAAGCTCGCGTCCCGCACCATCCTCCACAAGAGCGATGCCGGCGGCGTCCAACTCGGGGTCGGATCGACCGACGCCGTGGGCCGGGCGTTCGACGCCATCCGGGGCGCAGCGGTCGAGATCGGCGGCGACGAGGCTTTCGAGGGAGTCGTCATCCAGGCGACCTGCCCACCCGGACGCGAGTGCCTGATCGGCGCCGTGCAGGATCCGACGTTCGGCCCGCTGGTCGCGTTCGGGTTCGGCGGCGTCGACGCCGAGCTGTACGCCGACACGGGCTTCCGGATCGCCCCGCTGACCGACGTCGACGCCGAGGAGCTGCTCCGTGAGCGCCGGGGCTCGCCGCAGCTGGACGGCTACCGCGGCCGGCCGGCCGCCGACGTCGACGCGCTGCGAGACATCATCCTCCGGATCTCGGCGCTCGTCGACGGCCTGCCGGCGATTGCCGAGCTCGACATCAACCCGGTCGTCGCCGGCCCGCCGGGCTCGGGCGCCGTCGCGCTCGACGTTCGCGTGCGGATCAACTAGCGGTTGCGCTATCTGGAACCTGCAGCCAGACCGAGCAGTGCGCCGGCCTGACCGTGGTGTCGATGACGTGGAGGAGCTCGGTGGTGAGCGCGTCGAGGTCGACCTGACGCTGCACCGTCCCGCTGAACGCGTCGACCGCCGCGCGGCCGTCGTAGGCGGCGCGGTAGAAGCGGCGATCGACGGCACGCTGGATCCGGCCGCGCAGCGGCTGGAACGCGGCCGCCACCGCCAGCGTCGAGAGCGTCACGGCCAGCGCGCCCGAGCTGCCGGTGGCCGCCCGCAGGACCTCGCCGATCGCGTAGACGCCGACGAGGTAGACGGCGCCCAGGGCCACGATGAGCGCGCCGTAGGCGAGCGTCCGCCGGATGATCACGTCGATGTCGTACAGCCGGTAGCGGAGGATCGCGATCCCGACCGAGGCCGGAACCAGCCACAGCACCACCAGGAACGCGAAGTCGGGCAGCGTCAGCAGGCCGGTGGCGTCCGCCAGGATCGAGAGCACGTCGAACAGGGCGAAGGCACAGACCGAGGCGACGAACCAGCGCAGCTGCGCCCGTTCGACCTGATCGCCGCGCCGGTACCGGACGATCATGGATGCGATCCCCAGCACCATCACCACCGGGAGTGCCAGACCTGCGAAGACGACGTACTGAAGGCCTTCGACGCCGATCGGGTTGTGGAACCGTTCGAGCGGCGCATCGAGCGTGGTGGGCCCGAACATGACGCCGATCCATAGGCCCGCCAGACCGAGAGCGCCGAGCCATGCCACCGGCCTCCAGCGCGGGCCGGGCAGGCGGCCATCGGGAAAGAGCAGCGGCACGTACGTCGCGAACAACGTCATCCCGATGATCCAGCAGGTGCCGAGCTGGCCGGCGATCACGCCGGCGGGCGCGGCGCCGGGATTCGTGTTGAGCGCATACTCGCCGTACGTCCCGAAGAAGTTGCCCGCCATCATCAGGAGTGGTGAGAGGCAGAAGATCCAGCCGACGGCGTTCCCGGCATCACGGCGCGCGATCAGGACGCCGACCGTCGCCATGCTCTGGAACACGAGGATCGCGGCTGACGTCGCACCAGCAGGTCGAGGACGTCACCGCTCGCCCGCGAGTCACCGGCGACGTTGGCGAGGCCGAACCCGACCAGGCCGACCTCGAAGACGAGCGTCAGCCACCAGGCGACCCACGCCAACCGGACGATCGTCGGGTTGCTCACACCCGGCCCCGGTCGTCGCGAAGCCAGAGGGTGGCGCCGCGGGGCTGGACGGTGGCACGCACCGTCGCGAGCATCTCCTGCTGCAGCACCGAGAGGTCGATCTGCTCCCGCAGCCGCCCGCCGAACAGCTCGAGCGTCCGGGCGGCGTCGTACTTGCGACGGTAGAAGCGGTGGTCGACGATCCGCTGGATCCGGCCTCGCAGCGGCTGGAACGCCCCGGCCACGGCTAGCGTCGAGAGCGTCACCGCCAGCGTCCCCGAGCCACCGGTGATGGAACGCAGCGCCCCGCCGAGCAGGTAGACGCCGCCCAGGTAGACCACCGCCAGAACGACCAGCAACGCACCGTAGATCAGCGTCCTGCGGATGATCACGTCGATCTCGTACAGCCGGTAGCGAAGGATGGCCACGCCGACCGACACGGGCAGGGCGATCAGCTCCGCGGTGAACACCGAGCTCACGATCGGCAACGAGTTGAACGCGGCGCCGATGGGCAGCGTCACGACCAGGAGCCCGGCGCTGGCCGCAAGCCACTTGAACTGCTGTCGCTCCTGATCACGTGACCGGCGGAACCGGCGCAGCGCAATGACCCCGGCCGCCAGCACGGACAGGAGACAGGCGGCGATGACCGGGACCATCGCGACGATGTAGGAGCGGCTGGTCGTGACGGCGAGCGGGTTGCGATAGGCGGCGAACGGCGGGTCGAACGTTCCCGGGGCCGTCGCGATGATCGTCCAGACGACGGCGAAGCCGAGCAGCACGAGCACCGCGAACCGGCGAAGGGCCGGCGTTGGCAGCGTGCCCAGCGGGAAGACGAGGAGCAGGAGGAAGACGCCCGCCATGAGAGGCGTCCAGGCGCCGCCGGAAACGGCCTCGGCAGCTGCGCCCGCCGGCAGTCCCGCCTCGGGCTTTGCGAGCAGGGCCAGCTCGGCGTAGGTCCCGAGCACGCCGCCGGCCAGCAACCCCGCGCCGGCGAGCACGAGCGCCCACCCGACCAGGTTGGCCGGGCGCTTCAGCACGGCGAAGACACCGACGACGGCGAACGAGGCCATGATCAGCAGGTCCGGTACGCCGCTGGCGAGCGAGTGCGACCGTGCGTACGACCCGTCGAGCCGGAGGAGGACGACCAGGACGACGAGGCATGCGATCAGGCAGGCGAGCACCACGCACACCAGGTACGCCGGCCTGGACGCGCGCGCGCTCCACGCAGGGCTCATGCTTCGAGTCTGCCGCACCACCGTTCCGGAATCGTTACGCCCGGCCCGGCGGGCTGCTGCGCTACGTGAAGATGATCTGCCCGCCGCCGGCCTTCTCGTAGAACTCGCCGACCGTGATGATGTCCTCGACCTGGTCGATGAAGTCCGCGCGCGTGAGCTTGAACATGTCGACCGACGCCTTGCAGGCGTACAGCCCGGCGCCCGAGTCGGCGATCATCTCGATGAACTCGGGGATCGGCGGGATGTCGAGCTCGGCCATCGCCTTCTCGAGCTGGTGGGTCACCATGGCGCTCATCCCCGGCAGCACGCCGAGCATGGAGGCCAGGTGCAGCCCCGGGTTGCCGACGGTCGCGGCCTTGATGTGCTCGTGCCGCTTCTTGTTGATGGCATCCATCCCGAAGAACGTGAAGAACAGGTTCGCGTCGATGCCCTCCATGCGGGCGCCGTTGGCCATGATCAGGCCAGGATAGACCCCCTCCAGCGAGCCCTTGGAGATGATGATCGAGACCTTCTCGACGTGGTCGCTCATGATCGGTCCTCTCAGATGCAGCCGTGGGGCTTGGGAATGCCGCCGATCTTGGCGGCGAGCTTGGCGGGGCCCTTCGGGAAGAGCTGGTAGAGCTCCTTGATCGGGACGCCCGACGACTTGCCGAGACTCCGCATGGTCGGCGCCTGGCCATCACGCAGGTAGGTCTCCCGCATGAACCGGATGACCTGCCAGTGACGGGCGGTCAGCTCGGCGATGCCGTTCTCCGCCGCGATCTCGCGCGCGATGTCCTCGTTCCACTGGGCAGGGTCGGTGAGGAACCCTTCCGCGTCGACGTCGACGGGGACGCCTGCGATGGTGGTCATGTCGTCGCTCCCTTCTCGGTCACGGGCTCCGTGCGATGCGGTGCGTCGACGCCCGGAATGCCATGCCCGGGCAGGAGCGCGTGCCAGTAGATCTTCTCGAACAGCAGCTTGCCGAGGTGGTTGGCGCGGGACTCGCGCAACAGCGGCAACGGCCCGAACGTCTGCGACGGAAAGCGCCCCGGCAGCGGCTCCCGGTCGTAGTCGAAGTCGATCAGCAGGGCCTTGTGCGAGCCGGTCTCGATGAAGCAGTTGGCGTGACCGTCGAACGAGCCGGCGAGCGGCTCGCCGGACACGAACCGGCCGATGTTCGCCGTCAGCGTGGCCGCCTCGAAGTGCGTCACCGAGCCGGCCTTGGACGTCGGCAGGTTCGTGGCGTCGCCGATCGCGAACACGTTCGGTGCGGCCTTCGACTGCAGCGTCCTCGGGTCGGTGGGGACGAAGCCGGTGTCGTCGCCAAGCCCGGGCGAGCGGTCGACGTACCCGGCCCCCGCATGCAGCGGGACCGTGACGAGGAGGTCGTACGGCACCTCGCGGTCGTCGTAGCTGCGGAGGACGCCGTTCGGCCCGTCGACCTCGCCGGCGTTGAACTCAGTGACGAGCTCGATGCGCTTGGAGGCGAGCAGACCGGACAGCATCTGCGATGCGACGGGCTTCGTGAACGCGCCGTCGAGCGGCGTGACGTACACCAGCTCGGTGCGATCGCGGACCCCGCGCTCGCCGAGGTACCAGTCTGCCAGGAACGCGAACTCGAGCGGCGCCACGGGGCACTTGATCGGCATGTCGACCACGTTCACCACCAGCCGGCCACCATCGAACCGTCGCAGGGCCTGCGCCAGGGCGCTGGCGCCCTCGGCGGTGTAGAACGGGAAGGCGGACTCGAACCAGCCGGCGCCGGTGAGCCCCTCCGTCTCGCCGGGCACGAGCCGGGCGCCCGTTGCGACGATCAGGATGTCGTACGCAAGTTCCCGCCCGTCGCCGAGGTGCACCGTGTCGCTAGCGGTCTCGACGCGGTCGATCTCGGCCTGCTGGAACGTGATGTCCTGATGCAGTTGCAGGTGCCGCGGCCGGTAGAAGTCGTCGGCGTGGGCGAGGCCGAACGGCACGAACAGCAGTCCGGGCTGGTAGAGATGGGCGTCGTCGCGGTCGACGACCACGATGTCCGCCTCATCGGGCGACCAGACGCGGCGCAGGCGGTTGGCCATGATCGTGCCGCCCGTGCCGCCGCCGAGGATGACGATTCGGAGCACCATACGTCAAGGGTGCCCCAGACGGCCACGCGGAACCTCGGCGTGGCCGCCGAACCCTGGCTGCGGGCAACCCGCAACCGCGGTCATGCGAGCTCGGTGGCGACCTCCGGCTGGACGACGACGAGTTCGTCGCTGCGGATCAGGATCATGGTGGCCGCGATCGCTGCCACGGCAAAGGCCAGGATCGCCCAGAAGGCCAGCGTGAACGCGTCCGTGAGCACCGCCGGCGACGGCGGGCCCGCCGTGGCGAGATTCTCGATGCGGGTCGTGAAGACGGTCGAGGCGATGGCGGCGCCGATCGCACCGCCGATCTGCTGGCTGGTGTTGATGAGTCCGGACGCCAGGCCGGCCTCATGCCGTTCGATCCCCGCGAGGGCTGCGATCGACACCGGGATGAAGGCCATCGGGATGCCGACGCCGACGACCAGGTAACCGGGCAGCAGGTTCGTCAGGAAGTCGCCGTCGACCGGGAGCTGCGTGTACCACAGCATGCCGACCGCCATCAGTACGAGGCCGCTCATGAGGACCGGCTTGACGCCGACCCTCGTCGCGGCTGCCTGAGCCAGGCCGGCGACGAGGACGGCCGTGCCGGCCGTGGCCAGGAACGTGAGCCCGGCCCGCAACGCCGAGTAGCCGAGGACGTCCTGGACGTAGAGCGTCAGCACGAAGAAGTTGGCGAAGATCGTCGCACCCAGCAGGAAGCCGACGACGTTCGCTCCCGTCAGCGTCCTGTGCCGGAAGATGCCCAGGGGCACGAGCGGCGCCGAGACCCGCGACTCCGTGACCAGGAAGGCGGTGAGGAACAGTGCCGACGCAACCAGCACGCCGATGGTCTGCGGCGATGTCCACCCGACCTGCGGGGCGCGCGAGATGCCGTAGACGAGCAACGCGAGGTGGCCGACGACGGTGATGGCCCCGAGCGGGTCGTAGTTGCGCTCGGCGGTCGCCTCGTGACTCTCCCGTACGAGCCGGCGACCCAGGACGAACGCCGCGATCCCGACCGGCACGTTGACCCAGAAGATCCACGACCACCCGAGCGTCTCGGTCAGGATGCCGCCGAACAACACGCCGGCCGCCGCACCCGAGCCGCCGACGGCGCCCCACACGCCCAGCGCCTTGTTGCGCTCCGGGCCCTCGTCGAAGGTCGTCATGATGATCGAGAGCGCCGACGGCGTGATCACCGCGGCACCGAAGCCCTGCACCGCCCGCGCCACGAGCAGGACGGTCTCACTCGTCGCGAACCCGCACAGCAGCGAGGCCACCGTGAAGAGGACGACGCCCGTCAGGAAGACGCGCTTGCGTCCGAGCAGGTCGGAGGCGCGACCGCCCAGGAGCAGGAAGCCGCCGAACGTGATGGCGTATGCGGTCAGCACCCACTGCAGATCCTGCTGTGCGAAGCCGAGGTCCTTCTGAATCGACGGCAGCGCGACGTTGACGATGGCCACGTCGAGCACGGTCATGAAGAACGCCGCGCAGACAACGGCCAGTGCTTTCCATCGCCGGGGGTCCGGCGCAGTCTGTGGATCCATCGAGCGGTCCTCCCGGTAATCGCTACAGGGAAGAACTGCATTCGTCGCCGGTTATTCCCGTAGGGTTCCGGGATGGCTGCACCGTCGGACGCAACTGCCACTGCACATGCCTGGATCGCCGGGCAGCGGGACGAGCTGTCCGCGTGGACCAGGACCATCTGGGATCTGGCCGAGCCGGCGTGGCGGGAGTACCGGTCGGCAGCGTGGTACGTCGAGCTCCTCCGCAGTGAGGGGTTCGAGGTCGAGGAGGCCAGCGGCGGGATGCCCACGGCGTTCAGCGCGACCTGGCGGAACGGCTCCGGGCCCACCGTGCTGGCCTACGCCGAGTACGACGCCGTGCCCGGCAACAGTCAGGCCGCCGCACTGCGGGAAGGGCCTCGCCCGGGGACATCCCGGTTCGCCGCCGGGCATACCGACCCGCACTCGGCACTCGGCATGGGCGGGCTCGGCGGCCTGCTGGCCGCCAAAGCCGCGATGGAGCGCCACGGGATCGGCGGCACCCTCCGGTTCACGGGTGAGCCGGCCGAGAAGGTGCAGGGTTCGAAGGTGGTGCACGGCCTGCGGGGCTACTACGACGGCGTCGACGCGATCGTCTCGTTCCACCCCTTCTACATGCTCCCGTTCTGCAACACCGTGCGCTGGGACACCCAGTGCGGTGCCTACTACAGCCTCGTCTACGCCTTCGAGGCGCGCGAGGAACGGGCCGCCGGCAGTGCGAGCCCGATTCCCGCGGCGCACGCCTCGGCCCGGGCGCCCGGAGCGAACGTCGCGCTGACGACGATGTACGCGCTGACCAAGGCGACCCAGGAGTCGATGCTGCCGCACGCGGGCGGGTGGTCGCTGAACGAGGCGATCCTGCAGGCCGGCGACTGCACCGCGGACAACCTCCCCGCGCCGCTGGCGATGATCCAGTACGCCTGGCGCACGCCCGACGTGGCGATGGCGGAGGCCGTGCTGCGCGTGCTCGACGCGAACGCGGCCCACGCGGCGGCGTCGGCCCGGTGCGACCTCTCGGTGCGATGGGTGGCGAGGAACCGCCCCGGCGTGACGAACCATGCCCTCGCCACCGCGACCTACCGGAACTTCCAGCTCAGCGGCCCGCCGGAGTACGGGCCGGCTGCGGTCGAGGTCGGCCGCGCGCTCCAGGAGGCATGCGGGGTGGCGCCCACGGCCATGCCGTTCGTCGATGCGTGCACGGCGCTGATCGAGCCGCAGGAGGCGGAGCGTCAGTTGCGCGCCACGCTCCCGGCGTGGCAACGGAACTTCACCTCGGACGACTACGTCGAGATGTCGTGGTACGCACCGACGGTGCGCCTGTACGTGGGCCGCGCCATGCTCCGGCCGCCGGCTGATGGGCGTAGCTATCCGGCCTGGGCCGCCAACGCGCTCGGCGGCATCCCGGCGACCATCGACCCGACAGTCGAGTGTGCGGCCCGGGTCATCGCCGGCACCCTGCTCGACATCCTGCAGACGCCGTCACTCGTGTCCGAGGCGCGGGCGGAGTTCGAGCGGCGCACGGCGGGCGAGCAGTGGATCGAGCCGCTCCTGCCCGCCGACTTCACCGCCCCGATCGACCTCCCCTGGCCCGAGTACGTCACCACCAGCCGAGGCGAGGGCTGGTCGAACCCCTACAGGGAGCCCGGCCCGTAGAGCGGGAAGGCCCGGCAGAGCGCTGCTACGCGGTCTCCAGCGCCGGACGCCGCGCCGCCGAGCACGTCGGCGATCACGTCCGCGATCTCGCGGAACTCGGCGACGCCGAACCCTCGAGTCGTGCCGCTCGCGCTCCCCAGCCGGAGACCGGTCCACGCGGCGGGGCTCACCGGGTCGAACGGCACCGCGTTCTTGTTGCTGGTGATGCCGACGGCCTCGAGCAGGTCCTGCGCCGTCTGTCCGGTCTGGCCCGCGGTCGACACGTCGAGCAGCACCAGATGCGTGTCCGTCCCGCCCGAGACGACGCCGATCCCGCGACCTCGCAGGGCGGCGGCCAGCTCGCGGGCGTTCTCGACCACCTGCCGGGCGTAGTCCCGGAACCCGGGCTGCAGGGCCTCACCCAGGGCGACGGCCTTGGCGGCGATCACCTGGAGGTGGATGCTGCCCTGGACGCCCGGGAAGACGGCCGACTGGAAGCGGCGGGCGAGGTCGTCGCGATTGGAGAGGATGAGCCCACCGCGGGCCCCCCGGAGGGTCTTGGTCGTGGTGCACGTGACGATATCGGCGTGCGGCACCGGCGATGGGTGAGCGCCGCCGGCGACCAGCCCCGCGATGTGGGCCATGTCGGCCAGGTGCAGCGCGCCCACGTCGTCGGCGATCGCGCGCATGCGCGCGAAGTCGATGACGCGCGGGTAAGCGGAGCCACCCGAGATGAGCAGCTTCGGGCGGTGCTCGGCCGCGAGGCGCGCGACGTCGTCGTAGTCGATGACGCCCGTCTCGCGCCCGACGCCGTAGTGGGCGGCGTCGAACCAACG
This sequence comes from uncultured Actinomycetes bacterium, assembly GCA_963779685.1. Taxonomy (GTDB): domain Bacteria; phylum Actinomycetota; class Thermoleophilia; order Gaiellales; family F1-60-MAGs149; genus CAVZZG01. The sequence continues at coordinate 1,176,396 of CAVZZG010000001.1, read as the reverse complement.
GCCCGACTGGTTCGGCGCAGCCCCGTGGCTGAGATGCCCGCCGGCGGCGAGGTTCATGCTGAGGACGCGGTCGCCCGGTTCGAGCAGTGCGAAGAACACGGCCTGGTTGGCCTGCGTCCCCGAATGCGGCTGGGCGTTCACGTAGGTGACGCCGAAGAGCTCGCGGGCGCGGTCGATGGCAGCCTGCTCGACCGCGTCGGCAAAGGCCGCGCCACCATGGAACCGGGCCCCGGGGTACCCCTCGACGGTCTTGTTCTGAATCGTCGATCCCAGCGCATCGAGCACGGCGCGGCTGACCGTGTTCTCGGAGGCGATCAGCTCGATCTGCTCCTCCTGGCGCCGCCGCTCTCCCGCGAGCGCCGCATGCACCACCGGATCGGTGGTCTCGAGCGAGGCCGTGAAGTGCCGGTCGTTCACACCGGGATCATGGCACCCACCGGTAAAGGGCCCACCGGTCGATGCCGATGCCGCTTCTGCATGGCAATCGTACGCTCTGAAAGTGACATCGAGACCTGCGGCCGGGTGCTCGTGACCGGAGCCGCGGGCTTCGTCGGGCAGCATCTCGTCGCCACCCTGCGCGATGCCGGGCACGACGTCGTCGCGACGTCCCGCGACCGCCTCGATCTTCGGGACGAAGGAGCCGTGACCGCGCTGTGCGACGCGGAGCGGATCACGACGGTCGTCCACGCGGCCGGGCGCGTCGGCGGCATCGCCGCGAACATCGCGGCGCCGGTCGACTTCTTCGTCGAGAACGCGCTCGTCGGGTGCGCCGTGGTGCGGGGAGCGCGCGCGGCCGGCGTCCGGCGCCTGCTGAACCTCTCCTCGTCCTGCGCGTACCCCCGCGACCGCGACCGGCTCTCCGAGGACGACCTGATGACCGGCCCGCTCGAGCCGACCAACGAGGGCTACGCGCTCGCCAAGATCGCGATCATGCGGCTCTGCGACTGGACGGCCGCGGCACCGGACGCGCCGGCGTACCGGACGATCCTGCCCTGCAACCTGTACGGCCCCGGCGACGTCTTCGACGACGAGCGGGCGCATCTGGTCGCCCGCGTCGTCGCGAAGGTCGTGGAGGCGATGGACTCGGGCCGCATGGCGATCGAGGTGTGGGGAGACGGCACCGCGCGGCGCGAGTTCATGCACGTGCGCGACCTCGCCGACGCCGTCCGGTTCCTCCTCCCCCGGCTCGAGACCCTCCCCCAGCACCTCAACGTCGGCACGGGCGCCGACGAGTCGGTGAACGGCTACTACCTCGCCGCCTGCCGCGTCGCGGGCTACGCCGGCATGCTCGACCACGATCTCGCGCGGCCGGTCGGGATGACGCGGAAGCTGCTCGACGTGTCGCGGCTCCGGCAGGTCGGCTGGCAGTCGCGGATCGGGCTCGACGAGGGTCTGCGCGAGACCATCGCCTGGTACCGGGCCGCGACCGCGCACGAGGCGGCGGCGTGACGGCCACCTATCCGCTGGCGACGAGCTCGTGGGGGGCCGAGGAGGCCGCGGCGATGCAGCGGGTGATCGACGGCGGCCGCTTCACGATGGGCGGCCAGGTGCGTGCGCTCGAGCAGGGTTTCGCAACCTGGCTCGGCGTCCGGCACTGCGTGATGGTCAACTCCGGCTCGTCGGCCAACCTGCTGATGGCCGCCGCCCTCCGGTATCGCAGCGGCGGGCTCCGGCCCGGCGACGAGGTCATCGTCCCCGCGGTCGGCTGGGCGACCACCTACTACCCCTTCGCCCAGCAGGGCTTCCGCCTCCGGCTCGTCGACGTCGACCCGGCCACCCTGAACCTCGATCCGGCCGCGCTCGAAGCGGCCATCACGCCTGCGACGCGCGCGGTGTGCCTCGTCCACGCGCTCGGCAACCCGTGCGATCTGGCGCCGATCAGGGCCGCGCTCGAGCGAGCCCGGTCGCGCGGGCAGGACATCTGCCTGCTCGAGGACACCTGCGAGGCGCTCGGCGCGACCTACGGCGACAGGCCGTGCGGCACGCACGGCCTGATGGGCTCCTTCAGCTTCTTCTTCAGTCATCACATCTCGACCATGGAGGGTGGCCTCGTCGCCACCGACGACGACGAGCTCGCCGAGATCCTCGTCTGCCTGCGGGCGCACGGCTGGACGCGCGACCTGGCCGACCGCACCCGCCTGGCGGGAGAGAAGTCGGCCGATCCCTTCGAGGAGTCCTTCCGGTTCCTGCTGCCGGGCTACAACGTCCGGCCGCTCGAGCTGTCGGCGGCGGTCGGGATCCAGCAGCTCGCCAAGCTCGATCGCTTCACCGCCGTGCGGCGCGCGAACGCGGACACTGCACGCCTGGTGCTCGCGCCATCGGCGGACTGGGTCGGCATGCAGCGCGAGACCGGCGCGAGCTCCTGGTTCGGGTTCTCGCTGATGATCGCGGCGGACAGCGGCGTCGCCCGCGCCGACGTCGTGGGCGCCCTGGTCGACGCCGGCATCGAGTGCCGGCCCGTGATCACCGGCAACTTCGCCCGCCAGCCGGTGCTGGCGCACCTCGACCACAGCATCGCCGGCGACGCTGTCAGGAGCCGACGCCGTGCACGACCGCGGCCTGTTCGTGGGCAACGCCGAGCGCGACCTGCGCCCGGAGCTCGAGCATCTGGCGGCGACCCTGGAGGCTCTGCGATGAAGCGCGCACTCGTCACCGGGATCACCGGTCAGGACGGCTCGTACCTCGCCGAGCTGCTGCTCGGGAAGGGCTACGAGGTGCACGGCCTCATCCGCCGCGCCTCGACGTTCAACACCGGCCGCATCGACCACCTGTTCCGCGACCCGCACGATCCCGAGGCGCGCCTGCACCTGCACCACGGCGACCTCACCGACGGTGGCGGTCTCCGCGCCCTGCTCGAGCGCACCCAGCCTGACGAGGTCTACAACCTCGGCGCCCAGTCGCACGTCCGGGTGTCGTTCGACCAGGCGGAGTACACCGCCGACGTCGACGCCGTCGGGACGCTGCGACTGCTGGAGGCGATCCGCGACCACTGCCGGGCGACCGGCCGCGACGTCCGCTTCTACCAGGCTGGCTCGTCCGAGATGTTCGGAGCCTCGCCACCGCCCCAGTCGGAGGCGACGGCCTTCCATCCCCGAAGCCCGTACGCGGTCGCCAAGGTGTTCGCCCACTACCAGACGATCAACCACCGAGAGGCCTACGGTCTGTTCGCCTGCAACGGGATCCTGTTCAACCACGAGTCACCGCGCCGGGGCGAGACGTTCTTCACGCGCAAGATCACCCGGGCCGCGACCCGCATCTCCCTCGGCCTGCAGGAGACGGTGCACATCGGCAACCTCGAGGCGCATCGCGACTGGGGGCACGCCCGCGACTACGTCGAGGCGATGTGGCTGATGCTGCAGCAGGACCAGCCCGACGACTACGTGATCGCGACCGGCGAGATGATCGCGACCGGCGAGTTCGCGCGACGTGCCTTCGGCCGGCTGGGCCTCGATGCCGACGCGCACATCCGCTTCGACTCCCGCTACCTGCGGGCGGCGGAGGTCGACGCGCTCCGCGGCGACGCCACCAAGGCGCGCACCCGCCTCGGCTGGAAGCCCGCGCACCTCCCTCGACGCGCTCATCGACGACATGATCGCGGGCGACCTCGTCCTCGCCCGGCAGGAGCGCCTCCTCCGGGATCACCAGACCGAACTCGACGCCGTCCCCGACTGGGCGCGGCGCCGCGCAGGGTGAGGCGGGTTAGACCAGTGTTGCCTCGACCGTGATGGCCACGGAGGGCGAGAGGGCTCGCGAGACCGGGCACCCGGCCGCTGCCGCGGCGGCGAGCTCGCCGAAGCGGGCCGCGTCGACGCCGTCGGCCGAGCCCTGGACGGTGAGGTGCGAGGAGGCGATACGGGCGCCCGCGTCGTCGACGACGAACGCCACCGCGGCGGTCGCCGACAGCCGCTTCACGGTGGCCCCGGCGCCGGCGAGCTCGTGGGAGAGGGCCATGCAGTAGCAGGAGGCATGCGCAGCGGCGATCAGCTCCTCCGGCGTGGTGCTGCCGCCTTCCTCGCCCGTGCGCGCCCGCCACGAGACCGCGAGTGGCCCTGCCACGTTACTCGCGAGCGCGACCGAACCGTCGCCATCCGCGAGCCCACCCTGCCACGACGCCGAAGCGCGCGATACCAGCTCTGGCATGAGAACCTCCTGTCAGCCACCGGGAAGTGTGGCAGGAACCGCGACAATCCCGGGCGACGTGGTCAGGCGCCGATCCATCGCGATCCTCCTCGGGTCGGCGTACCTGGCGCGGGTGCCGGTCACGGCGATCCCGCTCGCCCTGATCCTGCTCGCGCGCGCGTCCGACCGCTCCTATGCGTTCGCCGGCCTGGCGACCGGCGCGTATACCCTGTGCCTCGCGGCCACGGCGCCGTTCCTCGGCCGGCTGGCCGACTCGCTCGGGACGACGCGCGTCCTCGCGGTCGGCGGCCCGCTCTGCGCGGCCGCACTGCTGGCCCTCGCGGCCGGCGGCGAGACGATGCCCGCGGCCGCGTTCGTCGCCCTGGCCGGCCTGGCGGGCGCGGTGCTGCCGCCACTCGGCCCGCTGGCGCGCGCGCTGTTCCCCCGCCTGGTGGCGCCGCCGACGCTCGGACGGCTGTACGCGATCGACGCCAGCGCCCAGGAGCTGTCATTCATCCTCGGCCCGCTGGTGATCGCAGCCCTCGTCACGGTCACGACGCCAGACCGCGCGCTCGCCATCGTGGCCGTGCTCCTTGCCACCGGCGTGACGACGTTCGCCGCCGTCGCCGCGCGGGTGCCGGGGCCGGCGACCATCGGCGGCGAGCTCCATCGCTCGCCGCTGGCGTCGAGCGGCCTGCGGGCCGTGCTGGCGGTGACGTTCCTGATCGGATGCGTCTTCGGCGCCATCGAGCTGTCGATCCCGGCGGCGCTGGACGCGGCCGGGCACCGCAGCAGCGCCGGACTGGTGCTCGCCATCTGGTCGCTGGGAAGCCTGATCGGCGGGGCCATAGCCGCTGCCCGCGTGAGCACCGAGCCCACGCGACGGCTGCGGGCGGTGCTCGCCGCCTCGGTCGGGATCGGGCTCGTGCTCCCCTTCCTCGCGGCGCGTCCCGCGCTCCTGGTCCTCATGCTGCTGCTCCACGGCTGCACGCAGGCCCCTGCGCTGGCCGTGATGTACGGCCTGGTGCCGGTCACCGTGCCGGGCCGCCTCACGGAGGCGTTCGCATGGCTGTCGACGGCGATCGTCGGCGGGATCGCCCTCGGGGCGGCCGCTGCCGGCGTCGTGATCGATGCCCTCGGAGTGCCGGCCGGGTTTGCACTCGGCACCATGTCGTCGCTGGCTGCACTGGCCCTCGCGACCGCCGCGTCGCGAGGGCCGTGGCGAGAGCCGGCTTTCAGCTCTCACTCGGAGGCTTCGGCGTCCTCGGCCAAGATCCGGTAGAGGCGCCGGCGCGCGTCGCGGAGCACGTCCCTGGCCTGCGCGACCTGCTCGGGCTGGCCGGAGTGGACGACCTCGCGGGCGGCGTTGAGCACGCCCATCATGAGGTCGCGCAGCTCGAGCGCGGGCTCGTCGCGGGTCGCGCCGACGGCGTCCCAGGGCGCCCGGTCCGTAGCGGAGGCCGACGCTGCGGCCACGCCCTCGTCGGTGAGGCGGAAGAGGCGCCGGCCGCCCTCGGCGTCCTCGCCGTGGACGAGAGCCTCGTCCTGAAGCAGCTGAAGCGTCGGGTAGACCGAACCGGGGCTCGGTCGCCACACGCCGCCTGAGCGCTCGGCCAGCTCCTGCATGATCTGGTAGCCGTGCATGGGCTGCTCGCTGAGGAGCGCCAGGATCGCCGCCCGGATGTCGCCGCGCGACGCGCGGGGGCCGCGGCCGAGGAAGCCGGACATGCCGGTCTGCTCGCCGCGGAGGTGGCGCCGGTGGCCGCGGCCGCCGTGCATCCGGAGACACGTCGGGCCTGCTCGGTGGGTTGCTGCGTAGGCAGTCATCTTTCGTCCTTTCGTTCTATTACGATCCGTTACGATATATCGTGATATGCGAAAACGCAAGTCCTCTCCCAACGCGATACTGCTGCCATGACTGCCAACGTGCACGACCCCGAGTGGGATCAGGAGACCGACCGCGCGCCCTTCCGCTGGAAGCGGGCCATAATCGGACGTCAGGCGGGCAGCGAGCTACTGGGCGCGTCGGTGTTCGAGGTGCCGCCCGGCGCTGCCACGTTTCCGTTCCACGCCCACCACGCCAACGAGGAGTTGCTGATCGTCCTCACGGGCCGGCCGACGGTGCGCACGCCCGCCGGCGAGCGCGAGCTCGCCCCGGGAGATGCGCTCGCGTTCCGCGCGGGCAGCGAGGGCGCCCATCGCCTGGACAACCGGTCGGACGCGCCCGTCCGAGTCCTGATGGTGTCGACCATGAACGCGCCGGAGATCAACGAGTTCCCCGACACGGGCACGCTCTGGGCGCGGAGCTTCGCGCCGGGGACGGTCGCACCCGACGGCGCAGCCGTCGCGGTCGGCAAGCGGGGCGATTCGCTCGACCCGCTCGCCGGCGGGGTCTAGCTGTCCTGCCTGGAGACGTTGGGCTGCGGGACGATCCGGAGGTACGGCTTCGGCGCGTCCCAGCCATCGGGGAACCGCTCGCGAGCCTCTTCGTCGGAGACGGCGGGGACGATGATGACGTCCTCCCCCGGACGCCAGTTCACCGGCGTCGCGACCTTGAACGCGGCGGTCAGCTGCAGCGAGTCGACGACCCGCAGGACCTCGTCGAAGTCGCGGCCGGTGCTGGCGGGGTAGGTGAGCGTGAGCTTGATCTTGTTGTCGGGCCCGATCACGAACACCGACCGGACGGTAGCGGTGTCCTCCGCCTTCGGGTGGATCATCCCGTACAGGTTCGCGACCGTGCGGTCGGAGTCGCCGATCATCGGGAAGTTCGGCCTCGTGCCCTGCGTATCCTCGATGTCCTGCGACCACCGCCGGTGGTCGTCGACCGAATCGACGGACAGCGCGAGCACCTTCACGTTGCGCCGGTCGAACTCGCCCTTGAGGCGGGCCGTGTAGCCGAGCTCCGTCGTGCAGACCGGCGTGAAGTCCTTCGGGTGCGAGAAGAGCACGGCCCAGCTGTCGCCCTTCCACTGATGGAAATCGATCACGCCCTCGGTCGTCTCCGCCACGAAGTTCGGTGCCTCATCGCCAAGCTGCAGGGCCATCGTCCGCTCCTTCACGTAGTGCCTCTGCGGCTAATGTATCAAATAAGCAATCGTTATCCTTTGAGCACGCTCGGCCTACTCCGCCTCCCGTGCGGCTGCTCGCGATTGCAGCCTGCCGCCCACGCGCCACACGGTCGCCGCCGCCACCAGCGCGACGCTGGCGGCGTAGCCGGCCAGTGCGGGCCGGGTGAAGGTGTCGGTGCCTGCGCCGAGGCCGTGCAGCAACGCCAGGATCCAGACGACGTACCCGAGATAGTGGAGGCTCCGCCAGGCGCCGGTCGACAGCCGGCGGCGCTGCTTGAGGCGGAACGAAAGCGGCAGGAGGATGGCGAGCCAGGTCGCCGTCACCCCCGCGACCGCGGCCGGTGAGGCCCGCACGTAGACGACGGCCGGCCAGTGCACCCCGTTCGCGTGATGGATGAGCACCGTGGCGATGTGGACGACGAGCGCCACCGCCCCGACCGCCGAGAGGAACCGGTGGTAGTCGAACTCGGGTTTGAGGGGCGCCGGGAACGAGCGTGAGGCGAGCGTGATGCCCCACACCACGGAGAACGTGTAGCAGGCGAACGCGACGAAGGCGCTCGCACGGGTGAGCTCCCACGTGATCACGGCGCCCGCCGTGCGACGATCACCAGGGGCCTGGCGCGGCGGGTGCGCCGGAGGGCAGAGGCCAGCCGGCGCTCCGCGTGCCGCGCGCGCACGCGCAGCCTCGTGAGGTCGTGCCGCAGCCGTCGCGTCTCCGCGGCCGACCGGGCGGCCGCCGATCGCTCGACCGCCCACGTCGCCCACGACTCCGAGCCGGCGGCGAGCATGCGATCGCTCTCCCCCGCCATCCGGTGAACCTCGATCGCCAGCGCCGACGCGCCGAGCGCGCCCGTGAGCAGGACGGCGATCATGATGCGCTGCAGGCGGCTCATCGATCCGTCTCCCCGCTCCCGGTGCGGGTGCCGAAACCGGTGAAGCCGCCGGTGTGGGTGCGTCTGCGGTGGCGCCACGTCGTCCGACTGACCGACGATCTGACGGTGGTGCGCCGCCGGGTCACGACGCGGACACGCGTGGTCGGGCGTTTCCCCGCCGCGGCGGCACGACCGGGCCGATGGACGACGTGCGGACGAAGACGCAGGGCGCGGGGGATGCGCGGCTCCCGCCACCGGAGCAGACCGGCGACGTGCCCGGCGCGAACGTGTGGCAGGGATGCCTGCGCGGGCACCGGTGGTGCCGCGGCAGCGCGGATGGACGCGAGGTGCGAGGGACTGGCGATCACGGCGGTCGCCAGGACGACCGCTGCAGCCGCGAAGACGCCGCCGGTCGCGGCGGCGAGATGACGATGCCGGCCGATCATCCGACACGCCTCCAGCGCCGGAGCTGCGCCCGACGCGCGACGACGAGCCGATGCACGAGGCGACCCTCGCGCCGATGTGCCCGCCGGACGAGGGCGTTGTAGCGCGACCGCAGCACGTGCTGCTGGCGGAGGATGGCTGCGTGGCGCTGGCGCATCGCCACCGCGGCCCCGCGCCACTGGTCGGCGCGCGACGTGCGTTCCGACCTGGCGCGGGCTGCCGGCAGGTCATGGGCCACGACGGTGCCGGCGATGCAGACGACGGCGAGGGCGGCCGCCGTGAGCCACCGGGTACGGCGCGGAGGACCTTCACGGGCCGCCCCTCTCGTCTCCTCGGACCGGCCGGGCGGTTCGCAGGGAACAGTTCGGATGCAGGCGTATGGGCATGTCGAAGGGAGAGGCCTCCGGCCACGACATCTTCCGGAGCCTTCACCGTGGCCTGGACCAGGCTTCGGTGCTTTGAGCCCGTGAGGCTCAGCTCTCCGTCCGGAGGCTACGGCTCCCGGTAGCGGATGACGCGGGCCGGGACGCCGACCGCGATGGCCCAGTCGGGGACGTCCTTCGTCACGATCGATCCGGCCCCGATGACGGCGCCTTCGCCGATCATCTCGACGTTCGGCGAGATGAAGACGTTGGCGCCGATCCAGCAGTCGCGCTTCAGGATCAGCGGCGACGTCGTGATCGGCTGGTCCTTCTTGCGGGCCCGGGTCGCGACCGAGTGGGCGTGCGTCTCGATGATCGCACCCTGCGAGATCCAGACGTCGTCCTCGATGGTGACGCCGCCCGAGTAGTCGATCTCAGCGAACGCGTTGACGGCGACGTTCGACCCGATCCGCATCCGGCCGCCGGTCAGCCCGTGGGGCCTGTTGAACCGGACGTGTTGCGAGATCACCGGGGCGTTTCCGATGTCGACGAACAGACGGTAGGCGACGTGCCGGATCGCCAGCAGGCCGGGCGCGTCGAACACGGCCAGGCCGACGAGCGACTGGATGCCGCGGGAGAGCAACTCGGAGTTCCTGATGTCCACGCCGGCGATGATACTCTCGCGGCCATGCCAGACCCCGTCACTCCGTTCCAGTCGCAGCTCCCGGTCAAGATCTCCTTCGGCGACGGCGCGATCGGCGAGCTCGCACAGGTGCTCACCGGCATGCCGGCGCGGTCCGCTCTCGTGGTCGTCGAGGCGCCCGTTGCCGACCACCCGTCGGTGGTGGCGGCGCTGGCAGCCGCAGAACGGGCCGGGGTCACGATCGACCGCCAGGTGAAGGGGCCCGGCGAACCGACCTTCCAGCTCGCCGACGATCTCGCCGGGCGCGTGCGGGCCGGCAACCTCGAGGCAGTCGTCGGCATCGGCGGCGGCTCCGCCATGGACGTCGCCAAGGCGGCGCGGATCATCGCCGACCAGGGTGGCAGCGGCCGGGACTACGCCGACGGCGCCCGCGTCCCGGCGCCTCCCGCGATCCCGCTGGTGCTGTGCCCGACGACATCCGGCACCGGCAGCGAGGTCTCCGGGGCGAGCGTGCTGACCGACACGTCCGAGGACCGCAAGATCGGCTTCGGCCACCCGAACATGCGAGCCCAGCACGCGCTCGCCGACCCCGTGCTCAGCCACGGCCTGCCGGCCGGCCCGACGGCCCACGCCGGCGTCGATGCCATGGCGCAGGCGATAGCCGCCTGCACGGTCTCCGACTCCTCCCCGCTCTCGGTCGCGTTCGGACTCGAGGCGTGCCATCACGTCGCTCACTCGCTGACGACGGCGGTCCGGGACGGATCGAACGCCGAGGCGCGGCGCCGCCTGGCCTGCGCGAGCCTCACGGCCGGCCTCGCCATGAACCTCAGCGACTGCGCCGCCGATCACGCCCTGGCCCAGGCGCTCGGCAGCGTCAAGCACCTCCCTCACGGGCTGACGGTGGGCCTGGTGGTGGCGGAGACACTCGACATCTCGCGGCCCGATTGCGCCGATCGGCTGGAGCGCGTGGCCGATGCGCTGCTCGAGCCCGACGACGGCACGCGCGACGGGTCGCGCGCCGTCCGTGCCGTCCGCCGGGTGCTGCGGGACGTCGGCTTCCCGACGATGCGCGAGGCTGGAGTGACCGAGGCGGACGTTCCCAGCCTGCTCGAGGCGGCGATGGAGGAGCAGCGGTTCTTCCTCGACATCGACTGCCACGAGTGGTCGCGGGCGGAGGTCGAGACGGCGTTCCGCTCGGCGCTCGCCATCGAGTCGCGCTGAGCGGTGTTCGAGTGCAGGTTGCGGCAGCGGACTTGACCGGCGCCGGAGCGTCTGCTCAACTTTGTCCTGACTGATCGGTCAGTCAGAAATGGAGCAACGCATGGCGATCGACGTGGACGGCGAGGTCGGCGAACTCCTCGCGCAGGGGTACACCCTCCCGGCGAGCTGGTACTCGGATCCGGCGGTCTACGAGCTGGAGCGAGACCGGATCTTCGCGCGATCCTGGCAGTACGCCGGACCGGCCGAGTGGCTCGCCGAGTCCGGCAGCTACTTCGCGACGCGGGCCGGCCACGTGCCCGTGATCGTCGTCCGGGACGGCACGGACGTGCGCGCCTTCGTCAACGTCTGCCGGCACCGCTCCCATCTCGTCGCCGAGGGCCGGGGCACGCGCAAGACCCTGCAGTGCCCCTACCACGCGTGGACGTACGGCCTCGACGGCTGCCTCAAGTCGGCGCCCCGGGCGAAGGACGAGGCCACGTTCCGCTTCGAGGACCTCTCGCTGCTGCCCGTCGCCTGCGAGGTCGCCGGACCGCTCGTGTTCGTGAACCCGGACGCCGGTGCCGCCCCGCTGGCGGAGACGCTCGGCGGCGTGCTCGACGCGGTCGCCGCCAGCGGCGTCGACCTCGCGGGCCTGCGACTGCGCAGCGCCGACGACTGGCGGATCCAGGGCAACTGGAAGAACGCCATCGAGAACTACCTCGAGTGCTACCACTGTCCCGTCGCGCACCCCTCGTTCTCGCGCGCCATCGACGTCTCGGCCGATGCCTACCGGCTCGAGGTCGAGGGCGAGGTCGTCAGCCAGTACGGGCCGGCCCGGCACGACTCGGACGAGCTGCCCAGGGGCGCGATCGAGCAGGCCCAGTACCACCTCGTCTTCCCGAACACGTCCATCGACGTCACGCCGGGACCGCCGAATCTCCAGGTCGCCGCGTGGATTCCCACCGGCCCCGGCGCGATGGTCGGCGTCCTGCACTACTTCTTCGCCGAAGGTGTCAGCGACGAGGCGGTCGCCCAGATCCGGGCGTTCAACAACGAGGTCAACAACGAGGACATCTCGCTGATCTCCTCCGTCCAGGCCGGCCTCGACTCGCGATGCGTGCCGAACGGGCGCCTGATGGACCAGAGCGAGCGCCTGATCGCGCGGTTCCAGCGACTCGTCTACGAGCGCCTGTCAGACTAGGCCGATGACCACGCTCCAGCAGCGGCCGAACACCGCACTCCTCGTCGTCGACGTGCAGAACGGCGTCGTCGCGGAAGCCCACGAGCGCGACGCAGTCGTCGCGAACATCGGCAGCCTCGTCGAGAGGGCGAGGCAGGAGCGGGTCGCCGTGGTGTGGGTCCAGCACTCCGACGAGCATCTGGCGAGGGGCAGCGACGACTGGCGGATCGTCCCCGAACTGACGCCGGCCGAGGCCGAGCCGCTGGTCGAGAAGAGCTACGGCGACGCCTTCGAGGCCACGACGCTCGAGACCGTGCTGTCGGGCCTCGGGATCGGGCGGCTCGTCGTCGTCGGGGCGCAGACCGATGCGTGCATTCGCTCGACGCTCCACGGCGCGCTGGTGCGGGGATACGACGCGACCCTCGTCAGCGATGCCCACACGACGGAGGACCAGAGCGCGTGGGGCGCGCCGCCGCCGGGCCAGGTGATCGCGCACACGAACCTCTACTGGACCTACCAGACGGCTCCCGGGCGGACGGCCGGGACCGTCGCGACCGGCGATGTCGACTTCGCCCTGACAGCCGGGTAGAGCCGCCGATAGGGCATCGCACGATGTGCGATGCCCTATGCTCGTGCCGGCGATGGCTCAGCGGATCCAGGCGGTGGAGCGGGCGGCGGCGCTGATGCGCGCAGTCGCCGACGCAGCTCCGGGCGAGCTGTCCGCAGCCGAACTGGCCGACCGCTGCGGCCTCAACCGGGCGACGGCATGGCGCCTGCTCGCGACGCTGGAGGACACCGGCATGGTCGAGCGCCGCGGGCGGGGCTACGCGCTCGGAGTCGTCCTCGCCCAGATGTCGAGCACGGCCGCCCGCGACACGCTGTTGCGGATCGCGCATCCCGTGCTGGTGCGCCTGGCGACGATCTCGGGCGACACGGCGAGCCTCGCGGTCGCGCGTCGCTCCGGTCTCTACTACGTCAACATGGTCTCCGCCGCCGGCCTGCCGCCGGAGCCGTGGCTCGGCAGGCACGTCCCGCTCCACGCCACGTCGTCGGGCAAGGCGTACTGCTCGGGCCTCGACCCCGACGAGGTCGACGAGTTGCTGCCGCCGCACCTGACGGCCTTCACGGCGACGACCATCGTCGACCACGATGCGTTCCACCGCGAGATCGCGGCCACCCGGGCCAGGGGGTATGCCGTCTGCGCCGGCGAGCTCGACCCGCAGTGGTGGGGTGTGGCGGCCCCCGTGCTCGACCTGCACGCACGGCCGATCGCGTCGATCGATATCTGGGGCGGAGCCCAGCGAGTCACGCTCGAGCGGTTCGGCGTGCTCGGCGAGCTCGTCCGGGAGGCGGCCGCCGAGGTCGCAGCAGGACTGGCCGCCGAGTAGGTCGATCGCACGATGTGCGAGTCGACGCTCCCTGGGGATCCACCATGTGAGACGCGGGCCGCATTTCTTGACCGCGCACGCCTTGCCTCGTAGTCTCGCAGTGCCGACAGGCCCGCATCCGGGTGGATGCGGCGGAGACGAGGAGGAGCCTTGAACGAACGGGAGCGGAGGGAACGCGACTTCCACCTCACAAGGCGAGACGCGCTGCTCGGAGCCGGCGCCGCGATCGTCGCGGGCGGCCTGGCCGCGTGCGGGTCGAGCGGATCCAGTTCGAGCGCGACGACAGCGGCATCGACCGGCGCAGCCAGCACACCGGCAGGTCCGAAGACCGGCGGGAACCTGCGGCTCGGCGTCGCCGGCAACGGCGCGAAGGACATCATCGACGGCCAGAGCATCGTCGTGAAGTCCGATCAGGCCCGCCTGATGGCCGGCTGGGAGACGCTGCTCGTCTACGACCGCGACTACAAGCTGACGACCGACGGCCTCGCCGAGTCGGTCGAGCCGGACGGGACGACCGGCTACATCGTCAAGCTCAAGCAGGGCATCGAGTTCCACAACGGCAAGACCATGGGCGCCGACGACGTGGTCTTCTCGCTGCAGCGCCTGACCGACACGACGCTCGGGCTGTTCGGATCCGGTGGCCTCAAGAACGTCGACCCGAAGAACATCACGAAGGTCGACGCCAACACCGTCCGCATCGGGCTGCTGACGCCGGACTCGACGATCCCGGACGCCCTCGCGGCCTACGCGGCGGGCATCGTGCCGGTGGGTTACGACTCGAAGCAGGGCAAGGCCGACTCGATGGCCAACGGCCAGGTCGGCACCGGTCCGTACGTGCTGCAGTCGTTCACGCCGGGGTCGCAGTCCGTCCACACCAAGTTCGCGAACTACTGGCGAACGGGCATGCCCTACCTCGACCAGATCACGATCACGAACATCGACGACGACACGGCGCGCATCAACGCGCTGATCTCGGGCCAGGTCGACGTGATCGCGGACATCCCCTTCGCGCAGACGGGCCTCGTCACGGCCAAGGCGGACTCGCTGGTGCTGTTCGAGAACGAGGGCGGCGGCTGGCTGCCGCTGTGCATGAACATCACGGCGAAGCCGTTCACCGACCCCAACGTCCGCAAGGCGTTCCGCCTGATCGTCGACCGCCAGCAGATGGTCGACCAGGTGCTCGCCGGGCACGGCCGGATCGGCAACGACATGTACGCCCCGTTCGACCCGAACTACCTGAGCAGCGCGCCCCAGCGAGCCCAGGACCTCGAGCAGGCCAAGTCGCTCCTGAAGGGGGCGGGGCTCGAGGGCATGAGCATCGACCTCCAGACGACCGCCTGGGCGACCGGCATGAACGACATGTGCAAGGTCTTCGCCCAGCAGGCCAAGGGCGCGGGCGTCACGGTCAACGTCAAGGTGCTCGACAGCGCAACCTTCACGGGCAAGGCCGGCGAGCCCAACAGCTACCTGAACTGGACGTTCTCGCCGGACTTCTGGGGCACGCGCCTCTATCTCAACCAGGCCGCGCTCGGGTCGATTCCGGGTGCGGTCTACAACGAGACCCACTGGCCGCCGAAGTCGGGCAACGGGTCGACCTACATGGATCTCTACAAGCAGGCGCTGGCCGAGACCGATGCCGCCAAGCGCGGCACGCTCGTGCAGCAGATGGAGCAGCAGGAGTACGACGACGGCGGCTACATCATCCCGTTCTTCAACAACCTGATCGACGCGTACTCGAACAAGGTGACCGGGTTCCAGAAGAACCACGGCACCCTCAACCTCGACTCCTTCGGCAGGAACTACACCGAGGTCTCGTTCGTCTAGCAATGGCGAGCACGCTCGAAGCGGAAGCCCTCCAGGACCCCGGACGCCGTCGGATCCGGGCTCCTGGAGGCATCGCCGGATTCATCTTCATCCGCATCGCGCTCGGGATCCTGACGCTGTGGGTGATCTCGCTGCTCGTCTTCGCTGCCACGCAGGCGCTACCGGGCGACCCCGCCCGGGCGCGGCTGGGCAAGGAGGCGACGCCGGACGCCGTCGCCGCGATCGATAAGCGGCTCGGGCTCGACCGGCCGAAGTGGAAGCAGTACACCGCCTGGGTCGGCGGCCTCCTGCAAGGCGATCTCGGGGAGTCCCTGACGACCGAGCAGCCGATCTGGAAGGACCTCTCCACGCGCGTCCGCAACACCGCGTTCCTGGTCGCCGTCTCCGCGTTGATCTCGATCCCGCTCGGGATCGCGCTCGGCTCGCTGGCGGCGCTGAAACGGGACGGCGTCTTCGACGAGAGCTCGTCGTTCCTCTTGCGCGGCCTGGCGGCGATGCCCGAGTTCGTGGTGGGCCTCCTGCTGGTCGTGCTGTTCGCGACCACCGTCTTCACGGTGCTCCCGGCGGTCTCCATCATCCCGCCCGGCGCCGACCCCTACGAGGACATGTCGAAGGTGTGGCTGCCCGCGGCGACGCTCGTCATCGCGGTCGTCCCGTACGTCTCGCTGATCATGCGCGCCGCGATGGTCGAGGTGCTCGAGTCCGAGTACATCGAGATGGCGAGGCTGAAGGGCGTACCAGAGCGTCAGGTGGTGTGGCGCCACGCGCTGCCGAACGCGCTCGGCCCCGCGTTCCAGGTGATCGCACTCAACCTCGCCTATCTGGCGGGTGGCGTCATCGTCGTCGAGTCGGTGTTCCAGTGGTCGGGGATCGGCATTGCCATGCGCGATGCGGTCCTGAACCGCGATTTCACCACGGCCCAGGCGTGCGCCATGATCATCGCCTCCGTCTACGTGGTCACGAACCTGATCGCCGACATCGCGACGATCCTCGTCACGCCGCGACTGCGGACGAGGATCCAGTGAGTACGGCCGCGGTCGCGGCTGCTCCGGCCGCGCGGCGGCGCAAGTCCAGCCTGTTCCGGACGGCCCTGACGCTCTGGCGGACGCGGATCGGCCTGCTCATCGTCGGTGTCCTGGTCGGCGTCGCGATCTTCGGCCCCCGGCTCGCGCCATTCGGGCCGAACGACTTCGCCGGCAAGCCCTTCGAGACGCGGGGCGGCGATCTCCGCTTCGGCGCGGACGGCCTCGGCCAGGACGTCTGGAGCCGGTTCCTCTACGGCGGGCGCTCGATCATGACCATCGCCGTGCTCGCGACCGCCCTCGGCGTGGGCCTCGGCCTGGCCGTCGGCCTCACCGCCGCCTACGCACGCAACAAGCTCGACGACGTCCTGATGCGGACGATGGACATCCTGCTGGCGTTCCCGCAGATCATGCTGACGCTGATCGCCATGGCGACGGTCGGCCCGAAGCCGTGGATCATCGTCGTCACCGTCGGAGTGACGACGATGCCACGCGTGGCTCGGGTGATGCGCGGCACGGCGATCTCGATCGTCGAGCGCGACTTCGTCGCCTCCGCCGAGGCACTCGGCGAGAGCCGGATCCGCATCCTCAGAAGCGAGATCCTGCCGAACGTCACGGGCACGCTCGTCGTCGAGACCACGCTCCGCCTGACCTACGCGATCAGCCTGATCGCCGCGATCGCCTACCTCGGCTTCACCAACGATCCGAACGCCGCGGACTGGGGCAAGATGGTGCAGGAGAACTCGGTCGCGCTCGCGCTGCAGCCATGGGGCAGCCTGCTCCCGATGATCGCGATCGCCCTGCTGACCATCGGTACGGGCCTGGTGGGCGATGGGCTGGCGCGGGCATCGAGCGGCATCGAGCGGGGCCGCGGGGACGGCTGATGGCCGGCCAGATCGCCCTCCAGGTTAGCGACCTCCGCGTCGAGGTGACCACGAGCGGCCACGACATCGTGGACCAGATCTCGTTCTCGCTCGAGCAGGGCGAGGTGCTCGGCATCGTCGGCGAGTCCGGCTCGGGCAAGACCACGGCGGGTCTCGCAATCCTCGGCCACGTCCGGCGCGGCGCGCGGATCGCGGGTGGCTCGATCATGATCGGCGACCTCGACATGCTCGAGGCGAGCGCCGAGCAACGGCGACGGGCACGCGGGGTGAAGGTCTCCTACGTCCCGCAGGATCCGTCCGCCTCGCTGAACCCGGCGCTCCGGATCGGCACCCAGCTGATGGAGGTACTCGAGACCCACAAGTACCTCGACGGAGATGTTGCGCGACGCGAGCGGATCGCCGAGACCATGCGGGAGGTCCTCCTCCCGGACGACCCGGCGTTCCTGAAGCGCTACCCGCATCAGCTGTCCGGTGGCCAGCAGCAGCGCGTGGGGATCGCGATGGCGTTCGCCTGCCGGCCGTCCGTGATCGTGCTGGACGAGCCGACCACGGGCCTCGACGTGAGCACGCAGGCGCACGTGCTCGACACCGTCCGCGAGATCACCAAGGCCCACGGCGCGGCGGCGGTCTACGTCACGCACGATCTGGCCGTGGTCGCGAACCTGGCCGACCGCGTGGCCGTGATGTATGCCGGCCGGCTGATCGAGGAAGGGCCTGCGAAGGTGCTGTTCGAAGACGCCGCGCACCCGTACACCCGCCGGCTGCTGGCGGCGATCCCCCACATCGAGGGAGCACGGACGCTGGTGGGCATCCCCGGCCGCGCGCCCTCCCCGGGCTCGCGGCCGAGCGGCTGTGCGTTCGCGCCGCGCTGCGAGCTCGCGACCGAGGCGTGCAACGAGAAGCTGCCCGACTTCGTGACCGTGGGCGACGGTCACCGCGCGCGGTGCCTGCACATCGACGTCGTCCGCGGCAAGCCGATCCCCGTCGGCGCCGAGATCCCGGCGAAGGTAGCGGGCGCCGAGACGCCGCTGCTGGCGGTCAACAAGGTTTCCATCTCGTACGGCTCCAACCGCGTGGTGCACGACATCGAGCTCTCGCTCGGCAAGCAGGAGTGCCTGGCGATCGTCGGCGAGTCGGGTAGCGGCAAGACGACGCTGGCCCGGACCATCTCGGGGCTGCACAGTCAGCGCGTGGGCGAGATCCTGCTCGACGGGGAGCCGCTCGCACCGACGGCGCGGGCGCGGACCCGCGAGGTGCGGCGCCGCATCCAGTACGTCTTCCAGAACCCTTACGGCTCGCTGAACCCTCGGCGCACGGTCGGCGAGTCGGTGCGCCGGCCGCTGATGCTGCTCGGCATCGGCGGCAAGGACGCCGACCGCAACGTGGTCGAGATGCTCGAGCGCGTGTCGCTGCCCGAGGCCTACATCGACCGCTTCCCCGACCAGCTCTCCGGCGGCGAGCGTCAGCGCGTGGCGATCGCACGGGCCCTGGTCTGCAGGCCGGAGATCCTCGTCTGCGACGAGGTCACCTCGGCGCTCGACGTCTCGGTGCAGGCCGCCGTGGTCGACCTCCTGGCGGCGCTCCAGAGGGACCTCGGCCTGTCGATGCTGTTCGTCACGCACAACCTGCCGCTGGTGCGCTCGATCGCGCAGCGGGTTGCCGTGATGCAGTACGGGCGGATCGTCGAGTCCGGTGACGTCGACCAGGTGCTCGGCAGTCCCGTCAACGAGTACACGCAGCGCCTGCTGTCCGATACGCCGCACGTCGAGCTCGTCCGGTCGTGACCGTCGCGGGTCTGGTCGCGCCCGGGTTCGAGCCGGTCGCCGACGCGTTGGCGGCGACGGTGGCGCCGGATGGTCCCGGAGCGGCCTTCGCCGCCGTCGTCGACGGGACGGTCGTGCTCGACTGCTTCACGGGACGCGCCGCCCCCCGGCGGGCATGGGCGCCGCACACCATCTGCGTCGTGTTCTCCGGCACCAAGGGCGTCGTCGCCACCGCCATGCTGGTGCTCGCCGAACGAGGCGCGTTCGACCTCGACGCACCGGTCGCCGCGGTCTGGCCCGCGTTCGCCGCCAACGGCAAGGAGTCGATCACGGTCGGCGACGTGCTGTCCCACCGGGCAGGCCTGCCCGGCATCCGGGAGCCCGTCGCGCTGGACGAGCTGGGTTCGCCCGAGCGCATCTTCGAGCTCCTGGCCGCCCAGGCGCCGATCGTGCCGGTCGGCGCCCCCTCCTACCACGCGCTGACGTACGGCTGGCTGTGCGACGCGATCGTGCGCCGCACGGACGGACGCCGGATCGCGCAGGTCGTGGCGGACGACGTCGCGGGGCCGCTCGGGCTCGACTTCCGGATCGGCACCGCGGCCGCGGACCTGCTGCGCGTGGCCCATCTGGTGCGATCGCCGGACTACCAGCTGTCGGCATTCAGCGGCAACGAGGCCCCCGACCCCCGGCTCGACATGGTGTACGCGAACCCGCCGGTGCTGGCCGAGGACTGGAACGGGCCAGGCGTGCTCGGCGTCGAGATCCCCGGCGGCAACGGCGTTGGATCGGCCGGCGCCCTGGCCCGGCTCTACGGCTGCCTGGCCACCGGCGGGACGCTGGGCGGGGTGCGGCTGCTGCAGCCGGAGACGATCGTCCACGGCGTCGCCGAACGGTCGCTCGGCGCCGATCCACTGTCCGGGCGCCTGCTGCGGTTCGGTGCCGGCTTCGAGTTGGCCGGCACGCCATCACGGCTCGGGCCACCCGCGGACGCGTTCGGCCACACGGGCGCGGGAGGCTCGACGCACGGGGCGTGGCCCTCGCTGGGTACCGGGTTCTCGCTGGTCGTGGCCGAGTTACGCACCGAGGACCGCGATCCGCGGGCCGGGGCGTTGCTGGCCGCGCTCCACGAGGCGGTGGTGTCGCAGTGAACATCGTGCTCGTCATCGCCGATCAGCTGGCGGCCGCCGGCCTGCCCGCGTACGGCAACCGCACCGTGATCGCGCCGCATCTGGAGCGACTCGGCGCCGGCGGCGTCGTCTTCGAGAGGGCGTACTGCGCCTCGCCGCTGTGCGTCCCCTCCCGCGGCTCGCTGATGACCGGGCTGCTGCCGTCGCGGACCGGCGCGATCGACAACGCCGGCGAGCTCCCGGCGGCCATTCCGACGATGGCACACCACCTGCGGCTGGCCGGGTACCGGACGGTGCTGACCGGCAAGATGCACTTCATCGGCCCCGATCAGCTCCACGGCTTCGAGGAACGGCCGATGGCCGACGTCTACCCGGCCGGACTCGACTGGGTACCCGACTGGCGGCTCGGCGACGACGAGCGCCTCCCCTGGTATCACGACCTCTCGAGCGTGCTGCGTGCAGGCCCCGTGCGGGCGACGCTGCAGCTCGACTACGACCAGGAGGTCGCCCACCGGGCCCGCCGGGCGATCGTCGACACGGCCCGTGGCGACGGCAGGCCGCTGTTCCTGGTGGCGTCCTTCACCCACCCCCACGACCCGTACGAAGTGCCGCCGGAGGTCTGGTCGCGGTATGACGGGGTGGAGATTCCGCCTCCGGCCAACCCCGATCCAGCCGACGATGCTCCCACCCGGCGGCTGCGTGCGATGGTCGACGCCGAACGGATCCCGGTGTCACCGGAGCAGGCGCAGCTGGCCCGCCGCGGCTACTACGCCGCGATCTCGCTCGTCGACGACTTCGTCGGCACGATCCTGGCCACGCTCGAGGAGCAGGGCCTCACGGACGACACGGTGGTCGTCGTCACGTCCGACCACGGCGACATGCTCGGCGAGCGCGGCCTCTGGTACAAGATGGCGCCGTTCGAGGACTCGATCCGGGTGCCGCTGATCGTCCACGCACCGAGCCGGTTCGCCGCCCGGCGCGTCGCGACGCCGGTCTCGCTGCTCGACCTCGCGCCGACGCTCGCGGCAATCGGCGGCGCCGGAGCGGTGGACGGGATCGACGGCCGGAGCCTGGCGCCCGCGCTGGTCGGTGAGCCACTCGCGCCGCGAGACGTGATCGTGGAGTACCTGGCCGAGGGCGTGACGGCGCCGCAGGTGACCCTCATCCGGGGCAACCTGAAGCTGATCCGCAACCACGGCGAGCCCGACCTCGTGTACGACACCGACGCCGACCCGGCGGAGCGGATCGACCTCGGCGGGGCGCCCGGGCTCGCCGCTGCGCTCGACGAGCTCTACGATCTTGCGAAGCTCGACGAGGCGGTGCGGGCGAGCCAGGACCGGCGGCGGATCGTCTCGGCGGCGCTCGGCCGCGGCCGGATCAGCCCGTGGGACCACGCGCCCGGCGACGAGGAACGCTACATCCGCACCGGGCGCGACTTCTGGTCGACGCTCGAGGGCGCGCGCCGCCCGTAGGGGATCTAGGGGCCGGGAATGCCGACGCTGCGACCGGCGGCGGCGGGGCGCGGCAGGCCCGCGTGCGCGGACGCGATGCGCCGGACGTTCACGAGCACGTCCTCGCGCGCGGCGCCGGCCCGCCGCGTGGCTGCGTCGACGTGCAGGTACAGGTGCTCGGCGGTCGCGGCAACGGCATCGTCGGCGTCGCGCCGAAGCTCGAGGTAGGCATGGATGCGCTTCTCGTCCGCGGCGAGGAGCTGGATCGCGACGCGCACGGCGTCGCCGGCCGACAGCTCGGCGAGGAACCGCAGGTGGGTCTCGACCGTGAAGTAGTTGCCGGCGGCGGCCAGGTAGGCGGCGTCGATGCCGACGAACCGGAACAGCGCGTCGGAGGCGTCGCCGAGGACCTGCAGGTAGCGGCTCTCGTGGAGATGGCCGTTGTAGTCGGTCCACTCCGGCGGGACGACGGTGCGGTGCAGCTCCAGCGGCCGGGTCACGTCGATCTCGGCTTCCGCCGTCGAGTGCACGCGGTCGAGGAGGGCCCGCTCGTACTCGGCCACGACCTCTCCGGCGCCGTAGCCCTGTGCGCGCAGTCCCTGCAGGACCGCGACGAGGCAGTCGTCGCGGCGGCGCTCGAGCTCCCTGATCGACTGGCCGGCCGCCTGGGCGTCGGACTGCTGCTCGAGCCGGTCGAGGAGCTCGTCGGTGAGCTCGGGCACGTCGGTGAGCCGGCTCCACGGCCACTGCAGCGCCGGGCCGAACTGGGCCATGAAGTGCCGCATGCCGGCCTCGCCGCCCGCGATCCGGTAGGTCAGGAAGGTGCCCATGAACGACCAGCGCAGACCGGCGCCGAAGCGGATCGCGTCGTCGATCTCCTCCGCCGTCGCGATCCCATCCTCCACCAGCCAGAGGGCTTCCCGCCAGAGCGCCTCGAGCAGGCGGTCGGCGACGAACCCGTCGATCTCCTTGCGCAGCACGAGCGGGCGCATGCCGATGTGGCGGTAGACGTCCGCTGCCCGGGCGAGCGTGTCGGGCGCCGTCTGCCCGCCACCCACCACCTCGACGAGCGGCAGCAGGTAGACCGGGTTGAACGGATGGCCGACGCAGAATCGCTCCGGGCGCTCCATGTCGGCCTGCAGCAGGCTCGGCAAGAGGCCCGACGTCGAGCTGCCGAAGACCACGTCCGGCCCGGCTGCGCGTGACGCTGCCCGCAGCAGCGACCGCTT
This sequence comes from uncultured Actinomycetes bacterium, assembly GCA_963779685.1. GTDB lineage: Bacteria > Actinomycetota > Thermoleophilia > Gaiellales > F1-60-MAGs149 > CAVZZG01. The sequence goes on along the minus strand of CAVZZG010000001.1, from coordinate 1,153,820 downwards.
CAGGTCTTCGCGCTCGGGTGCGCTCTCCTGCACGAACTCGACCCCGTCGGCCGCCTCCTCGCGGCGTCGAGACGAACGTCAGGTCGCCCTCCACGGGGAGCGGCGCGAGCATCAGGCGGTGGGTTGCGCGCCGCGCGTTGGCGAGCACCTCGCCGATCTTGCGCTCGGCGTCGGGGTCCGGGTCGTAGAGCCGGACGTCGATGCCGTTGAGGAGGAAGCGCGCCGCCCAGCCGCCGCCGATGACACCGCCGCCGAGCAGGCCGACGGTCTTCATCCGGCGGCCTTCAGCTTCAGCTTCTCGCGCACCTCGCCCGGGCCGAGCACGCGGACGTTCATGGCCTCGAGGATGTGCACCGCCCGCTCGACCAGCTCGCCGTTCGACGCCAGCCGGCCGCGCGACAGGAACACGTTGTCCTCGAGCCCGACGCGGACGTTGCCGCCGGCGAGCGCCGCCATCGCGACGTAGGGCAGCTGCATGCGACTGATCGAGAAGGCCGAGAACAGGGCCCCGGCGGGCAGCTGATGCACCAGGGCGAGCAGCGTCGTGGGATCGTCCGGCGCGCCGTAGGGGATGCCCATGCAGAGCTGGATCAGCACCGGGTCGTCGAGCAGGCCGTCGCGGATCATCTCCTTGACGAAGACGAGGTGGCCGGTGTCGAACACCTCGAGCTCGGGTCGCACGCCGAGCTCCTGCACGCGGCGCGCCATGGCCTTCAGCATCAGCGGCGTGTTCGTCATCACGTAGTCGCCACCGGCCGCGAAGTTCATCGTGCCGCAGTCGAGCGTGCAGAGCTCCGGCCGCAGGGCCGTCACGTGCGCAAGCCGCTCCTCGGCACCCGCCATGTCGGTGCCCGGCCCGGGCGGGAGCGGGTCGTCGACCCCGCCGAGCACGAGGTCCCCGCCCATGCCTGCGGTCAGGTTGATGACCACATCGACGCCCGACGCGCGTACCCGCTCGACGACCTCGCGGTAGAGCGAGACATCGCGCGAGCCCCTGCCCGTCTCCGGGTCGCGAACGTGGATGTGCGCGATCGCCGCCCCCGCGTTGGCCGCCTCGATGGCCGCGTCCGCGATCTGAACCGGCGTCACGGGCACCCGGTCGCTGCGACCCGTGGTGTCGCCGGCACCCGTGACCGCGCAGGTGATGAAGACCTCGAAGTTCACGACGTTCCTCACGTTCGATCGATGTGCCCCGGATTCTCCCGTACGATCCCGCCGTGGGCGCCATCGGACTGCGCGAGATGCTGCACGCCGCCGCGGGTGGCGAGTTGCCGGCGCCCGACGGGCGCATGGACGTCCTGCCGCCGCCCGACGGCGCGGCGGGCGCGGTCGTCGCCTTCACGGCCCACCACGTCGTCGCCGCGGACGTGACCCGCGAGGAGGTGCTGGCCCGCGTCCCCGCCGGCGACCTCGACGCACCGCTGGGCGTGCCCTTCCTGACCTGGCTCTCGGAGCACATCGGGGCCCGCCCGGACGGCGTCGACGTGGTGCTCGTGGCCGACCCCGTCCCCGGGCTCGTCTCGCTGCGGCCGCTCGCGGACTCCGACCATCCACGGGCACGCCGAGCCCGCCGCGTGCGCACCGACGTGTCGGTCTACGGCGACGAGACCGGGGTCATCGCCATCGGCCGCGGCCTCGCCGGCCGCATCGAGGTGAGTATCGAGGTGGGGCCCGCCGAGCGCGGCCGCGGCACCGGCCGCCTGCTCGCTCACGCCGCCCGCACCCTTGGCCCACGCGACGAACCGCTCTTCGCGCAGGTCGCGGCCGGCAACGCCGCCGCCCTGCACGCCTTCCTCGCCGCGGGCTTCCGCCCCATCGGCGCAGAGGTGCTGTTCTTCAGGACGTAGGACCTCGCCCGGTACGATCTTGCGTCGCCAAGCGCATGTCGGGGAGGGCCATCATGGGAAGCCTGCGGTCGAGGTTGACGTACGCGAACATCGTCGCGACGTCGTCACTGGTCATGGTCGTCGGCGGAGGCACGGCGATCGCTGCCACCGTGATCTCCTCCAACGCCCAGATCAAGAAGAACACCGTCGCCGGTCACCTTCCGCCGCGGGGGAAGCACGCGAACCTGATCGCCGGCTCCGTGAACGCGACCGACCTGGCCGCGAACGCCGTCAACGGCTCGAAGGTCAAGGACGGCTCCCTGGCCGGGGCGGATCTGAACGTCGCCGACGTGGCCGACACGCTCGGCATGCGGCACGAGGTCGACATGCTCGCACCGGGCCAGACCTCGACGCTGTGGCACGGCACGATCTGGACGCTCACCGCAGCCTGCGCCGACGACGGTGCCGGGTTCACCCACGCATCGGTCGCCCTGACGACCAGTCAACCCGTGCTCATCGCCCTCGACGGCAGCCCGGGCCTCAGCACGACCTCGCAGACCCTGGCAGCAACCACGTCGGACAACGCGGCCGAGATCGCCGGCCGCGGGTTCACCGCCCACATGGCGCCGCTGGGCGGAGCGCTCTACCTCAACTGGCTCGAGGGCCACGTGCTCGCCGCGACCGACTTCGGCACGTCGCCGACCTGCGTGTTCCAGTTCGACGGCACGGGCCAGTGAGGCGCACCGTTACGGACGCGGTCCGTCCGGGTCCACGGAGCCCAGTAGCAACGTCGCCACGTCCCTGACCTCGAGGTTGGCGGCGGTCGAGCGGACGCCGTCGTCCAGCATGACGGTGCAGTAGGGACAGGCGACGGCGAGCGTCGGGGCGCCGGTGGCGGCGGCCTGACGGACGCGCTCCTCGTTGATCGCGCCGGCGCGCTCCTCCATCCACATGTGGGCGCCGCCGGCGCCGCAGCAGAACGTGCGGTCGCGGTGCTTGGCCATCTCCACCGGGGTGCCGACGGCGGCGATCAACTCGCGCGGCGCGTTCCTGGATGTCGTTATGGCGGGCGAGGTAGCAGGAGTCGTGGTAGGTGATCTCGCCCGTGCCCGGAGTCGGCTTCAGCTTGCCGTCGCGGACGAGCGCGGCCAGGAGCTCGGTGTGGTGCAGCACCTCGTACGTGCCGCCGAAGTCCGGGTACTCGTTCGAGAGGGTGTTGAAGCAGTGCGGGCAGGTCGTGACGATGCGCGTCGCCCTGGTCTCGTCGAGCGTGGAGACGTTCTGCTGCGCGTAGGACTGGAAGGTGTACTCGTCGCCCATCCGCCGCGCCGGGTCGCCCGTGCAGCACTCGCGGGGGCCGAGGATCGCGAAGTCGACGCCGGCGAGCTGCATCAGCCGGGCCGTCGAGCGGGCGCCCTCGCGTGCCCGCTCGTCGAAGGCGGGTGCGCACCCCACCCAGAACAGCACGTCCGGCGGCGAGTCCCCCGGCTCGAGCACGCGGATGCCGAGGCCCTCCGTCCAGTCGGCCCGTTCGGTTTGCGGCTTGCCCCAGGGGTTGGCGTTGCGCTCGACGTCGCGCAGCATGGTGGCGGCCTCGGCCGGGAAGCGGGCCTCGACCATGACGAGGTGCCGGCGCAGGTCGACGATGTGGTCGACGTGCTCGATCGACACCGGGCACTCCTGCACGCACGCGCCGCAGGTGACGCAGTCCCAGACGACGTCGTCGGTGACGGCCCCGGGCACGAGCGGCGAACCCTCGAAGGTCTGCCCGGATCCGGCCGCTCCGAGCAGGTCCGGCCCTTCCGCGAAGAGCTGGTCGCGCAACCCCATGATCAGGAGCTTCGGCGACAGCGCCTTGCCGGTGCTGAAGGCGGGGCAGACGTCCTGGCAGCGCCCGCACTCCGTGCACGACATCGTGTCGAGCATCTGCTTCCACGTCATGTCCGCGATCGTGCCGGCGCCGAACCGCATCTCGGCCTCGGGCATGCCCTCGTCGAACCGCAGCGGCTCCAGCCGGCCGCGCCGCCGCGTGCGTCCGAAGTAGACGTTGACCGCCGCCGTTGCGATGTGCAGGTGCTTCGAGTACGGCAGGTACACGAGGAACGTGAGGATGATCAGCACGTGGGCCCAGACGAACACGCGCTCGAGCACCTCGGTGGTGGAGTCGTCGCCGAACAGGTTCGAGAGGGCGTCCGAGACGGGCGACCACGCCGCGGGCCACTCGTTGTCGCCGAGCGCGATGAGGGTCGCGTGCCACAGCAGCAGGGTCGCGACGATGCCGGCGATCAGCAGCAGGATCAGGTCGGCCTCCCCGCGGTGGCTGCCCTCGAAGCGGCGGGGCTTCTGGATCTTGCGGATCCCGAAGGCCGCGATCACGCCGGCCAGCACCATCACCGCGAACAGGTCGACCAGGAAGGCGAACCATCCCTGGGTGCCGAGCCACGGGATCGTCGTGCCCTCCGAGGCGATGGCGATCAGCGCCATGAAGATCGTCGGCAGGAGCACGATGAAGCCCCAGAAGATGAACGCGTGCATCAACCCCGGGCCGATGCGACGGAACAGCTTGCGCTGGCCGATGACGATCGTCGCCTCGTTGCGCACGCGCGCGCCGACCTCGTCGAAGCGCGACGTCGGCCGTCCCAGCCGCACGAGCCGGTACAGCACGCGCGCGCGCCGGCCGAAGAGCACCGCCGCCACGGCGACGATGACGGCGAGCGCGACCGCACTCATCCCCGGCGCCTGCGCAGCTCGGCGGCGATCGCCGGCACGACCTCGTGGAGATCGCCGATGACCGCGTAGTCGGCGACCGACAGGATCGGCGCCTCCGGATCCTTGTTGATCGCCAGAATGCGCTTGGCGCCCTTGCACCCGGCGATGTGCTGGGTGGCACCGGAGACGCCGCACGGGATGTAGATCTCGGGGGCGATCTTCGTGCCCGTCTGCCCGACCTGGTCGTTGTGCGAGCGCCAGCCCGCCATCGTCACTGCGCGCGAGCATCCGACAGCGCCTCCCAGCAGGGCCGCGAGATCCTCGATCGAAGCGAACCCTTCGGCCGAGCCGACGCCGCGCCCGCCGGTGACGACGACGCTGGCGTCGGCGAGCGAGATACCGCCGGCGGCGGGTGCCACGTGGTCGCGCACCATCACGGCGAGGTCGGCCGGGTCGAGCTCCGCCGCCTCCTCGGCGACCGAGCCGGGCGTGCCCGGCGGATCGGCTGCGACGGCGTGCGGGGCGACGGTCAGGAACGCACGCGAGGCGTGCAGCCGCGCCTCCTCGAGCAGGCTGCCACCCCAGCGCACGCGGGTCAGTGCGATCGGATCGCCGGGCGTCACCGAGATGCAGTTGGCCGCCATCGGCTCACCGGCGCGGGCAGCCGCGCGCGCGAGCACGTCGTTGCCACGCTCGTTGCCGGCCGCGAGCACGGCCTTCGCGCCGATCCGGTCGGCGGTGTCGACGACGATGCGGGCCCAGGCGTCGGGCGCGAAGCCCGTCAGGCCGGCGTGGCGCGCGACGTGGACGCCGTCGACGCCGAGCGTCGCCGCGCCCTCGTCGGTACCGATCAGGAGCGCATGCACGGGCCCGCCGAGCGCGCGGGCGAGCGTGACGGCCTGGAGCGACGGCTCATCGCCGGCCTGGATCAGCACGAGGTTCATCCCGCCACCCCGATCTGCTCCAGCAGGTCGACCACGGCCGCGGCGGCCTCGGGGCCACGGCCGAGGATCTCGGCCTGCTTGCCCTTCCCGGCCGGGACGACGAGCCGCACGCGCTCGAGGCGGGCCGCCGGGCGCGTGGGCGAGGACACGGCGACGGGCTTCGACTTGGCCCGCATCCGTCCCGGCACCGAGGGGTAGCGCGGCAGGTTGAGACCTTCCAGGACGGTCACGACGGCCGGCGTCGTCAGCACGTAGACGTCGCGTCCGCCGCCCGACTCCTGTTCGCAGCGCACGGCCGCGCCGTCGACCGCGACGCCCTTCAGCCCGGTCGCGCACGGGCGGCCGAGGGCGCGGGCGACGCGGAGGCCCGTCTGGTAGCCGCCGGTGTCCGCGGCCTCGTTGCCGAAGAAGATGAGATCGAACGGCCCCGAGGCGGCCTCGTCGGCATGGATCGCCTCCAGCACCGCGGCCGCCGTCGCCTCGGGATCCCACTCCCCGCCGTCGGTCTCGAGGTGGATCGCCCGCGACATGCCGATCGCCATGGCGTCGCGGAGCTGCTCGAGCGCGTCGGCCGGGCCGAGCGTGAGCACCACCGACTCGCCACCGTGCTGCTCGACGAGGCGCACGGCCTCCTCCACCCCGCACTCCTCGTGGGGCGAGATCGCGAAGCCGAGGTGGCGGGTCTCGATCGCCTGCTCGTCGGCCTCCAGGACGATCTTGCCGCCCGTCATCGGCACCCGCTTGATGCACACCAGGATCCTCATCTCAGCTCCGGATGCGGGTGTTGTCGGGATCGAACACGGGCCGCGGCCCGGCGACGTCGACCGTCACCGGGTACCGCTCGTTCATGTACTCCACGAACAGCCTCGCACCCTCGACGGCATGGTCGGGCGGCAGGTAGGCGAGCAGGATGTAGCGGCCGAGGGAGGGCCCCATTCCTGCGCTGGTGACGTACGAGCGCCGGCCCCGGGCATCCGCGAGGGGGGTGCCGTCGGCGAGCACGATGGGCTCGCGGCCGAGCGGGTAGCGCTTGATCCCGCTGGCCGACGTGTGGTCGTCGACGGTGAGCGTGCACAGGATCGCGGCCGGCTCCTCGGCGAGATGTCGCAGATGCGCCTCGCGACCGATGAAGTCCTGCTCCTTCAGCTTGGGGCCCGTCATGCCGGCCTCGACCACGTTGTACTCCGTCTCGAGCTCCGCGCCGTAGGCCCGGTAGCCCTTCTCGAGGCGACCGGTGGTGCCGTAGACGCCGATCCCGCAGGCGACCAGGCCGTGCGGCTGACCGGCTTCCCAGAGCGTGTCCCAGAGCCGGGCGCCCTGCTCGATCGGCACGTACAGCTCCCAGCCGAGGTCGCCGACGTAGGAGATCCGCGACGCGAGCACGAGCTGCGAGCCGATCTCGATCGTCCTGCAGGCGCCGAACTTGAACGCGTCGTGCGACACGTCGGCGCGGGTGACGGCGGCGAGGATATCTCGGGCGCGCGGCCCCCAGAGGCCGATCGTGGTGTACGCCGTCGTGAGGTCGACCAGCGAGGCATCGTCCGGCAGGTGGTCGATGAACCACTTCTTGTCGGCCATGCCGTGGGCGCCGCCGGTGACGACGCGGAAGAGGTCGTCGGCGAGCCGCATGATGGTGAGGTCGGACTTGAAGCCGCCACCGGGCGACAGCAGCGGCGTGTAGACGACCCGGCCGACGGCGACGTCGACGTTGCGCATCGCGATCCCCTGCAGTCCGGCCAGCGCGCCAGGCCCCGTGACGTCGAAGATCGCGAACGCCGACAGGTCGAAGATGCCGGCCGCGTCCCGCATGGCGAGATGCTCGGCGTTGATGATCGGCGACCACCAGCGGGCGTCCCACTCGTGCTGGCGCTGCTCGACGCCGTACCGCTCGACCAGCGGCGCATTCGCCTCGAACCACTGCGGCCGCTCCCAGCCCGCGGCCTCGTAGAAGACGGCGCCCAGCGCCTCGTGGCGAGCGTGCATCGGCGAGATCCGGAGGTTGCGGTCGGAGGCGTACTGCTCGGACGGGTGCACGATGCCGTAGGTCTTCGGGAACGCCTCGAAAGCCCTCGCCCGCACGTGGTGGCGGGTCTTCTGATGGGCGTGGAAGCGCGAGATGTCGGACGAGTGCAGATCGATGTGCGACTCGCCGTGCACCATCCACTCGGCCACGGACGTGCCGACTCCGGGCCCCTCCTTGACCCACACGGCGGCCGCCGACCAGAGGCCCTTGACCTCGGGCGTCTCGCCCAGCAGCGGCATGCCGTCCGGCGTCAACGCGATCAGGCCGTTGATGGCGTACTTCACGCCGACGGACTCGTCACCGACGATCTCCGGCATCAGCTCCAGGGCGTGCTCCATCTGGAGGTCGAAGTCGGACTGGGTGAAGGGGAACTCCGTCGGGCTGAGCGCGGCCTCCTCGATCGACGGGATCTCCTCCGGGTCGTGCAGGATCGACCGGTGCGCGTAGGAGCCGATCTCGAGTCCGACGCCGTCCTGGCGCTCGTACATGAAGACGTCCATGTCGCGCACGATCGGAAACTCGATGGCCGATGTGGAGCGCTCGAAGCGCGGAACCGGCCCGACGTCGATCATCTGGTGCACGACAGGGGTGAGCGGGATGTAGGCGCCCGCCAGCTCGGCGACCATCGGGCTCCATACGCCGCACGCGATCACGACGGTCTCGGCCGCGAGGTCGCCCCGCGACGTCCGGACGCCCTGGATGCGGCCGTGCTCGATGTCGAAGCCCAGCACCTGGGTGTTGGCGAACACCTGCAGCGACCCGGACTCGATGCCCTTCTCGCGGCAGAGCGTGCCGAACCGGAGCGAGTCGACGACGCCGACGGTCGGGCAGTGGAAGCCGCCGAGCAGGATCGACTCGTCGATGAACGGCACCAGCGCCTTGATCTCGGCAGGCGTGACGAGCGAGGCCGGCTCGATGCCCCAGGACTTGGCTGACGCCATCCGGCGCCGGAACTCCTCCATCCGCTCCTCGGTGCGCGCCACCTCGATACCGCCGCACTCGGTGTAGACGTCCCACTCCCGGTACTGGCGCGAGCTCTCCGCCGTGAGCGCCGTCATCTCCTTGTTGTGGTCGACCGGGAAGATGAAGTTGGAGGCGTGGCCGGTCGAGCCGCCGGGGTTCGGCAGCGGGCCCTTGTCGATGAGCACGACGTCGGTCCACCCGAGCCGGGTGAGGTGGTACGCCAGGCAGTTGCCCACGATCCCGCAGCCGATCACGACGGCCCGGGCACGCGACGGGAAGCTCGCCATCAGTGCTCCTCCAGTTCTGATATATGAGTGTGCTGCGGAGAGATATATAACATGTCAGCGCATCCGCCCGACGACGACCGCGCCCTTGGAAGGCATCAACTTGCCGACCTCGTCGAGGACCGCCCCGCCGTAGGCGCCTGCGAAGTACTGGTCCTTGTTGGTGGCGCTCAGCCAGCTCCAGAAGCGCTCGACGTGCGTGGGCGTCCAGTCCAGCTCCCACGGCGCGAACCCCTGTTCATCCATCTGGCGAACCTTCCCTGGAACTGCACCCGTCGTGGGGACGGAGCATAGAGACAAGTGTCAGAGCACCGCGCGGATCGCGCGCTCGAACCCCTCGACATGCCGGCGCATGGCGTCCTCGGCGCGCGGCGCGTCGCCATCCCTGATCGCCTCGAGCAGCTCGCGGTGCTCCTGGATCGCGGCGTCGAGGCGCTGGACGCGGGGCAGGGCGAGGATCCAGATCCGCAGCGTCAGGACGTAGTAGGAGTCGAGCGTCGAGGCCAGGAACGGGTTGTGCGCGACCCGGTGCACGTGCCGGTGAATGCGCTGGTCGAGGTCCATCAGGTGATGCTCGTCGGCGCCGACATCGCGCAGCTCGGCCACCAGCGCCTCCGTCTCGACCAGGTCGTCAGCGGTGCGGCGTTCGGCAGCAAGGCGGGCCGCGAACGTCTCCAGCACCCCTCGCACCTCGGACAGGCCGGCCAGGTCGCGGACGTTGACCGGTGAGACGAACATGCCGCGGCGCGGGTAGACCTCGACCAGCTTCTCGCGGTGCAGCGTGCGGAGGGCCTCGCGCACGGGCGTCCGCCCGAGTCCCAGGCGAGCCATCAGCTCGCGCTCGTCGACCACCGCCCCCGGGGCCAGCTGGAGCGTCACGATGAGCTCGCGGATCTGGTAGTACGCCCGGTCGGAGAGCGACCGCGCATCGGACGCCTCCGGCTGATGGACGGGCAGCACGGGGGCGAGTGTACACTCACCCACCGAGATGGGGCGCTCGCCGTCTGTGGTGGTGATCGGAGCCGGCGCGATCGGGCTCTGCGTCGCGCTCGAGCTGGCCGAGGCCGGGGCCAACCACGTCGTCGTGCTCGAGCGGCGTCAGGTCGCGAGCGGATCGTCCGGTCTCGCAGTCGGCATCATCGAGACCCAGTACCTCGACGCGCTGGCGATCGAGGTGCGGGTTCGGAGCATGGAGTTCTTCGCCCGGCTGGAACGCGACTGCGGTCTGCGCATCGTCCGCAACGGCTACCTCCGGGTCGGGCACGCCCCGGCCGATCTCGACCAGTTCGCGGCGAGCGTCGCCGTGCAGCGCGAGCTCGGCATCCTCGACGCCGAGGTGCTCGACCCGGCCGGTATCGGGCAGCTCGTCCCGGACATGCAGCTCGACGGAATCGCCGGCGGCCTCTACGGCCCGAACGACGGGTACGTCGACCCCCACATGGCGTGCATGGCGGTCGCCGATCTGGCCCGCGCGGCGGGGGTCGAGATCCGCACGTCCACCGAGGTGCTGGGCTGCGACGAGACGGCCGGCGGCGGCATCCGCCTCGTATCAACGCAGGGCGAGTTGCACTGCGACGTCGTCGTCAACGCGGCCGGCGCCTGGGCGGAGCGCGTCGGGACCCTGCTCGGCGCGACCTCGCCGATCGTGCCGCAGCGCCACAAGGCGCTCTTCGCCCACCTCGACCGGCCGCTGGGCTACGTCATGCCGTCGGTGATGGACTACGTGCCGGCCTCCGGCGGGTTCGGGCTCTACTTCCGCGACGACGGCGCCGGGCGCCTCGTCGCCGGCCTGCACACCGAGGAGCCCCTCCACGACGTCGTCGACCCCGACCGCTGGCCGCGGGGCTCCGACCACGGCTACATCGTCGAGGTCGCCCGCCAGCTCTCGCACCGCCTCCCCGCCCTGGCCGACTCGGCGCGCCTCGACGGCGTCTGGGCGGGCCTCTACCCCATCAGCCCCGACGGCAAGCCCTCCGTCGGCCCGTACCGCGACCGACCGCAGGTCATCGCCGCCCTCGGCGGGGGCGGATCGGGATTCCAGTCGGCGCCCGGCATCGGCCGCATCGCCGCCGACTGGATCCTCCACGGCGAGCCCCGCACCATCCGCGGCGCCGCAGCGCTGCTGCCGCGCTGAGGGCGTCCGTTCGCTCGATGGCCGGTGGGCGCTAGGCGAAGGCCGGGAGGACCTCGCGGCACCAGAGTTCGAGCATGGCGCGCTTCTTGTGGTGCGGCTCGGTGTTGTCGATCCAGATCGAGAACTCGTCGACGCCGAGCTGCTCGTAGTGGCGGAGGCGGGCGATGACCTCGTCGGGCGTGCCGATGACGTGGTTGGCGATGCCCTGCTCGATCGTGTAGAACGGCTGCAGGGCTGCCATCTCGGCGTCGCTGAGGGGAGGCAGGAACCCCTCGCGGACGAGGTGGCGGTTGCGCACCCACGACTCGAAGTAGGCGTACCAGGTGAGGATCGCCCGCGAGGCCGTCTCGCGCCCGGCGGGCGTGTCGACGACGTAGGCGTGGCGCAGGAGCATCAGCTTCGGCCGGTCGTGCTCGGGGTGGGCGGCGACCGCGCCGTCGAACTTGCGGACGAGGTCGCCGACCTCGTCGTCGCCCTTCGCCAGCGGCGTGATCTGGACGTTGCAACCGTGCTCGACGGCGAACTCGTGCGTGCCCGCGTCGCGGGCGGCGACCCAGATCGGCGGGTACGGCGACTGGATCGGGCGGGGCACGGACACGGTGGGCGGGAACGAGTAGACCTCTCCGGCGTGCTCGTGCTCCCCCTGCCACAGGCCCTGCAGGGCGGGGATCATCTCGCGCAGGTGCGCGCCGCCCTCCATCGCGGGCATGCCGCCGGCCACGCGATCGAACTCGAACTGGTAGGCGCCCCGCGCGATGCCGAGGTCGAGCCGCCCGCCGGTCATGAGATCGGCGAGGGCGGCCTCGCTGGCCAGTCGCACGGGCTGCCAGAAGGGGGCGATGATGGTGCCGGTGCCGAGCCGGATCGTCGACGTCTTGTCGGCGAGGTACCCGATGTAGATGAGCGGGTTGGGCGCGATCGTGAACTCCATGCCCCAGTGCTCGCCGATCCACGCGGTGGTGAAGCCGCCGGCCTCCGCGACCTGGATCAGGTCGACGAGCTCGTCGAGCAGCTCCCGATGGGGCTTGGCGGCGTCGTAGCGCTCCATGTGGCCGAACAGCGAGAACTTCATGGCGGCAAGGATTGCACCGTCAGCCGCGCTGTGCGACCGCGACGCCGACGAGGATCGCGATCGCGGCCAACCCCAGCGAGAGCGTCAGGCGCTCGCCGAGGATCAACGCCGCCAGCGCGAGCCCGGAGAACGGCTGCAGGAACTGGATCGGAGCGATCCGCGCGATGCCGCCGCGGTTGAGCGCCCAGTACCAGACGACGTAGCCGACGATCGAGGTCACGACCGCCATGTACAGCACCGCGCCCCACGCCGACGCCGACGCGTCCTGCCACGACGCATCGGCCAGGAAGGGGGTCACCGGGACGACCAGCAGGGCGCCGATCACGACCCCCCAGAACGTCGTTGCAAGGCTCCGGTAGCCGCGTGCCGCGAGCCGCGCGCCCGCCACGTAGCCGGCCGATACGATCAGTGCCGACCCGGCGATCAGCAGGTCGCCGGTGACGGTGGGCTGCTTGCCGCCGCTCCCGGCCCGGAGCGCCACGATCGCGATCTCGCCGACCAGCGCTATACCGCAGCCCAGCAGCCAGCGCGGCGTCGGGCCGCGGCGGTCGAGCAACGCGGCGTACGTCCCGGTCATGATCGGAAGCGCGGCCAGGATCATGCCTCCGTGCATGGCGCTGGTCTGGCGCTGGCCGATCGTGTAGAGGATCGGGAAGAAGACGAACCCCGCGAGACTGGAAGCCAGCAGCAGCATCCTGCCGTGGCGATCGGGCGGCAGCCGCTGGCGCATCACCAGCAGGATCGGCGCGGCCACCACCCCCGCGATGACGGTGCGCATGATGGCGACCGAGAGCGGCGAGAGATCCTCGATGGCCAGCCGCGTCGCAACCGGCGTCGCACCCCAGGCGATCATGATCGCGGCGGCGGCGAGGGCCGGCGCGGCACCCGGCCGGCTCACGCCGTCCAGGCGAGATGCACGGCACTGGACTTCCGGAACGCGAAGCCGGCGGGCTCGTCGGCCGACACCAGCGCAAGGCCGGGCAGGCGGTCGAGCAGCGCGCCGACGGCGATTGGCCCTTGCAGGCGGGCCATGTTGAAGCCGAGGCAGTGGTGCGCGCCGAAGCTGAACGAGAGGTGGCGGCGAGCGTTCGGGCGGCGCACGTCGAAGGTGTCCGGGTCGGGGAAGACGGCCGGATCGCGACTGGCGGCGAGCGACGAGACGCCGACGAACTCGCCCCGCCCGAGCTGCACGCCGCCGATCGACGTGGGCCGGGCCGCCCAGCGCTCCACGAACGCGACGGGCGTGACGAGGCGCATCGCCTCCTCGATGGCGTTCGGCAGGAGCGTGGGGTCGGCGCGTACGGCCGCGAGCTGATCGGGGTGCGTCAGCAGCATCGAGGTCGCCGTCATCACCATCGCCTCGACGGTCTCGATGGCACCGAACAGGACGACCCGCAGCTGCGCGATCACCTCCTCGTCGCCGAGTCCGGCGGGATGGCGCGCGACCTGCGACGTGATCGAACCATCCGGCGTCTCGCGGACGCGGGCAAGGTCGGCGAGCAGGATCCGGTCCAGCGCGTCACGGGCGGCGTCGGCCCGCCGCTGCGGCTCGGCGTCGCCGTCGTAGACCATGGCACCGGCGAACGCGTCGTAGAACTCGCGGACGCGCTGGACGTCACCGAGCGAGAGGCCGAGTATCTCGCCGGCGACACCGATCGCGAAGGGGGCCGCGAACGCCGCTCCCAGCTCGCAGGCGCCCCGCGGCACGATCTCGTCGATCAACGCATCGACCCGCCGCCGCAGGGGCTCCTCGAAGGCGGCGCGGACCTCGCGCATCCGGAAGGGCGGGTCGAATGGGTCGCGACGGCGGCGATGCTCGTCGCCGTCGGTCGTCAGCATCATCACCCCGAGCGACGCCCGCACCAGGTTCGGCTCCGCCCAGACCGTGAAGTCGTCCGAGCGGCCGAGCACGTCGCGGGCGAGGTCGTAGGCGGTCACCAACCATCCGCCGAGCACGGGCACCCATGACACCGGCTCGGCGGCGCGCAGCCGGTGCAGCACGTCGATACGGGAGTGCTCGACCAGGTCGTCGAACACGATCGCGGCGCCGGCGGGAAACCTGGCCCGGCGCACGGCGTCCTCGGCCGGCGCGATGTCTGGCTGCGCGACGAGCTCGGACATGACCTCGTGAGGCTACCATCACCCCGCATGAACCATCTGCTGCAGGCCGGACAGTGCGTGCTCGTCGTGATCGACGTGCAGCCGCGGTTCCTCGCGCGGGTGGAGCCACTGCTCGCCGAGGGTCTGCCCGAGCGGATCTCGTTCCTGGCGGCATCGGCCGCGTTTGCAGACGTTCCCGTCGTCGCGACGGTCGAGCGCCCCGAGGACTGGGGGCCGCTCGAGCCCACGATCGCGGCCGCGCTCGGTGCCGCGCCCGTGCTCCGCAAGGAGACGTTCGGTCTCGGCGACGACCCTGCGGTCTTCCCCGCCATCGCCGCCACGGGGCGGTCGACGGCGGTCCTGGTCGGGCTCGAGACCGACGTCTGCGTCGCCCACTCCGCGCTCTCCCTCCTCGACCGCGGCTTCGAGGTGGCATGCGTCGCCGACTGCGTCGCATCACCGGGAGCCGCGCACGCCTTCGGGCTCGATCGCATGCGTGCGGCCGGCGTGACGATGCTCTGCGCGAAGCAGGTGCACTACGAGTGGCTGCGGACGGTCGAGCGGTCGCGGGCCTTCCACGCCGTGCACCCCGACCTCGTCGAGCCGCCCGGGGTGACGCTGTGACCCGGGTCGTGATCGACACCGATCCCGGCATCGACGACGCCGTCGCCCTCCTGATGGCGCTCGGCTCGCCCGAGCTCGACGTCGCGGGCGTGACCGCGGTGGCCGGCAACGTGGGACTGGACGACACGGCCCGGAACGCGCTCCGCCTCGTGCAGCTCGCCGGCCGCGGAGACATCCCGGTAGCCGCGGGCGCCGACCGCCCGCTCGTGCACCACGCCCGCCGCGCCAGCGAGGTGCATGGCGCCGACGGCGTCGGCGGCATCCGCCTGCCCGAGCCAGCGCGCGCGCTCGACCCGCGCCACGCGGTCGACCTGATCGCGGCACTGGCCGAGGCCGCGCCAGTGACCATCGTCGCGATCGGCCCGCTGACGAACATCGCGCTCCTGCTGGCCGTGCATCCGCGGGTGATGGGGCGGATCGAGCGGCTGGTGGTGATGGGCGGATCGACCGGCGCCGGGAACGTGACCGAGCTGGCGGAGTTCAACATCTGGGTCGATCCGGAGGCCGCGGCACGCGTGTTCGCGAGCGGGCTCCCGGTGACGCTGCTGCCGCTCGACGCGACCCACCAGGCGTTCCTCGAACCCGGCGACGTCGACGAGCTCCGCGACGCGCCGGGCACGTGCGCCCGTACCGCGGCGGCACTCCTCGACCGCTACCGCGACCTGCGAGCGGGCCGCCGGCTGATCATGCACGACGCGCTCGCCATCGCCGAGATCGTCGCACCGGCCCTGATCGATCGCGAGCCCCGGCACATCGGCATCGACGACGGCCACGGCGAGGGCCGCGGGCGGACGGTCGCCGGCGCCGGCGCCGAGAACGCGGACGTCGCCTACGCCGTCGACCAGCCGGCGTTCGCACGCCTCGTCCTCGACCGCATCGGCGGCCTGCCATGACCGTCAGGATCTCGACCCTGCGCAGCTCGCCGGTGAAGGGCTTCCCGCAGGCCGAACGTGCGTCGCTGCGGTTCGACCCGGAGGGTCTCCGGGACGACCGGCGCTTCGTCATCGTCGACGACACCGGCCGGGTGCTCTACGGCGCCGATCTGCCCGAATTCATGGGCGCCGGCGCGGACTGGGACGGCACGTCTCTGACGATGAGCTTCGCCGACGGCGAGCACATTGCGGCAGCCGTGGAGACGGGCGAGGCGATCGCCGCCCGCGCCTCGGCCAACCGTCCCGTACCCGGCCGGCTCGTCGGAGGGCCGTTCGCCCCTGCCCTGTCGGAGCGAGCGGGCCGGTCGCTCCGTCTCGCCCTGGTGCCGGTCGGCGTTGGCGCACCCGGACCGGTCACGATCATCAGCGACGCCACCCTGGCCCGGCTGGCCGACCAGCTCGGCGTGGCCATCCTCGACCCGCGCCGGTTCAAGATGTCGATCGAGGTCGCCGGCTGCGAGCCGCACGCCGAGGACACGTGGTCGGGCGGCCGGGTGCGGGTTGGGGAGGCCGTGCTCGCCGTTGGCGGGCCCGTGCCCCGGTGCGTGCTCACGACCTGGCACCCCGACTCCGGCGCTCGCGACCTCGATACGTTGCGGGCGATCCTCGCCTACCGGCCGGCGATGCCCGGCGGAGAGCCACCACTCGGCGTGTACGCCACGGTCGTGTCGCCCGGCGAGGTGCGTGTCGGCGACGCCCTCGAGCCACTCTGACTCGACGCGCGATGCGCAAACGGTTACATTCGACCCCGGTGCAGGTAGAACCATTCGAAAAGGGCGACGTGGTGCTGCTGCCGTACGACCCGCGGCTGCCGGAGGTGGCGGAGGTCGTCCAGCAGCTGATCGCTCCGATCACGGGCGACTCGAGGGTCACCCACTTCGGGTCGACGTCCGTCCCCGGCCTGACGGGGAAGAACATCGTCGACATCGAGATCGAGTACCGGCCGGGCGGGGCGCAGCAGCTCCGCGACGGGCTCGAACAGCTGGGCTTCGTGTTCGCCGATGACGCCGGCTGGCCGCAGGATGGCTGGTACCTCTACCGGGGCGCGATCACGCACGACGGCCAGCGGTTCCGGCTCCACCTGCACGTCATCCCGCGGGGCGGCGAACCGGTGCGCCAGCATCGCCACTTCCGCGGGCTGCTGCGCTCGAGCTCGGGCCTGTGCGAGGAGTACGTCGCCCTGAAGCACGAGATCCTCGCATCGGGCGTGCGCGAGCCGCGGGCATTCTCGGCCGCCAAGAGCGGCTGGATGGCTTCGGTGCTGGAGCGCCACCCCGTGCCGCCTCCGGATTTCGCCTGGTTCTGCGACACGCTCGAACTCGATCCGGGCACCGATCTCGCAGGCGTGGTCGAGGCCGTCCGCGCGCTGCCCTACGGGCGCACGGCCGACCGCACCGGCCAGGCGGTCGCGGTCGAGTGCCGCGGCACGTGCTCGACCAAGCACGCCCTCCTCCGCGCCGTGATCGCGGAGCGCTGGCCCGAGACGGCGCCGCGGATCGTGCACCGCGTGTACCGGCTCATGCCTGCCGACGCCCGCGCCCGGTTCGGAGACGCCGTCGCCGGCACCGTCCCGGCAGACGGCCTGGTCGACGTGCACCGGTACCTCGTCCTGACGATCGACGGACGCGACGTCCCGGTCGATGCGACGTTCCCGGGGGGCCCTGCCTGGGATGGGCGGTCACCGATGCCCCTGGCCTGCGGCCCGGGAGACGACTACCCGGCCGGCGTCGACGCCGATGCCGACAAGCGCGCACTCGAAGACGCGAACTGCGATCCGGCGGTGCGGGAACCGTTCATCGCTGCGCTCTCGTCGCCGCCGGCAGCCTGACGGACACCCACTCGGCGGTATCGGGCGGGCCCAGTGCGAAGGATGCGGCGACGTCGTCGCCGATCTCCGCGACGACCGAGCCGAACGTGAACCAGTGCCAGCCGGGCAGGCGCCCCATGCAGACGTGGGCCGTCGGCTCCTGCAGGATCCGGCGGACGTCGTCGGCGTCGACGGCGTGCGGGGCGCGCTCGGTCAGTACCCGGAACCGGCCATGGGTCGACGCGATGTGGTCGGGCCGCTCGATGTAGGCCGGGTCGACGTCGCTCGTCACGAGTGGATGGTTCGTGTGCCAGAGCCGGCCTTCGCCGGCATCGACGACACCCCCGGCGGAGCACTCGAGGCCGATCGCACCATCGGGGCCGGCGATCGCGTAGTGCTGGCCGGACGCGTGATGGACGGAGCGGACGAAGGCGACGGCCTCGGCCTGGCTCCGGCATTCCAGCGCACCCCGGGTCACGAACGCCACCGGCAGCCCGTGCGGAGACCGGTTCAGCATCCCGAGGGCGTTGACGCAGACGCCGGCGGCGGAGCTGGCACCCGTCAGACCGACCATGCCGGCCGCCGTCAGCACCGCCTGTTCGTGGCCGTCCTCGGCAACGATGTGGAGCACGACCTGCCCGCCGTCCATCACGCGCGGCAGGTCCATGTTCTGCCCGACGACGGCCGGATCTCCGGCGAACGCGACGACGCTGCACGCATCGTGGGGTTCGAGCGGGTCGGCGTACCACCACTCCTCGTCCATGAGGTTGTAGGCGAGGAGCAGCTCGAAAGGCTGCGCCGCGCCGTCGGCAATGCCGCGCAGCTCCTCGAGCAGGAGCGGCGTGTGATGCTCGATCGCGGGGAGGAACCGGGTATCGGCGAGGAATCGGGCGACGTACTCGTCCGCCGGCAGACCGGTACGGAACGAGGCGTCGTCCGCCCAGCGGCCAAGGTCGTCCTGGATCTGAGCGCGAAGCTGCTCACCGTGGATGCGCCCCGGGTCCGCGGGGCGCCTTCGAGCACGACGACAGGACCTGTCAACCCCTCCTCCACATCCACAGCATGCCACGGCGGTACGCTGGCACCTCATGGACGCCTGGATCAGCTCGTTCCTCGCCGATCGTTGCGTGCCGGGCGTGGAGGTGCTCGAAGGCGCCGTCTACCGGCGTGCCCTGCGGCTGGCGCACGGCGCCGGCGTCCTGACGATCGACGACGCGGCGCAGTGGTCAGGCGACGAGCGCGACTGCGGTGCGGCCGATGCCGTCATGGCGCGAATGACCGACGCCGGCGCCGACACGACCGCCATCGACGAGCACCTGGGCGGCGATCCCGCGCTCGCGCCACTGGTTGCAGCGCGGCCCCGGATCCGCGTGCCGGGCGCCGCCGACGCGTTCGAGATCGCGGTGCGAGCCGTGATCGGCCAGCAGGTGAGCGTCGCCGCGGCCCGCACCATCGCCGGCCGGCTGGCGGCCGCGCACGGCGAACTGCTGGCCGCTCCCGCCGGCCACGTCGAACGGTGCTTTCCGACCGCCGAAGCGCTGGCCGGAGTTCCACGCGCATCCCTTCCGATGCCCGGTGCGCGGGCGGAGACCCTGATCGGGCTCGCGCGGGCGGTGACCGACGGCATGCCGGTCGAGCCGGACGCGCTCGGGTCGCTCCGCGGCATCGGGCCGTGGACCGTGGCCTACGTCGGCATGCGCCTCGGCGATCGCGATGCCTTCCCCGCCACCGACCTCGGCGTCCGCCACGCCGTTCGACACCTCGGCCTGCCGGACGACGCGCGGTCGATCGAGCGGCATGCCGAGCGCTGGCGCCCGTACCGGGCCTACGCCGTCCAGCACCTGTGGGCCAGCCTTTGCAGGGCTACGGGAAGTGGATCGGCAAGAGCACGGCGCCCAGGACGAACAGAGCCGGGGCGAGGATGCCGTAGGTCCGGTCGACCGACCGGTTCTCGCCGAGCATCGCGAGCGCCCAGAAGGCGGGCAGGCAGTAGAGCGCGTAGCGCGCCATCGCCTCCATCGTGCCCGACGGCGGGGAGACGACGAGCGTCGCGACGCCGAACACGATCCAGTACCACGGGACGCCGCGGCGCGCGGCGACGATCAGCAGGGCGGCCGTCGCCGCCGTGACGAGCATGTCGCGGCTCAGCCAGATCTTGCTCCCGCTGACACCCCACCGGATGTCGCGGTACGTGAGCTGCAGGGCATGCCAGCCGATCGGATGCCGGCCCCAGTGCCGCTGGGCCTGGACGAACGCGAACGGCTCCCCGAGCCGCACCCAGCAGTAGATCGCGAAGGCGCCGAGCCCGGCGAACGCAGCCACCGCGACGAGCGCGCGAGGCACGTCTATCCGCCGGCCGCTGAACGCCAGCACGGCGAGCGGGATCGCGATCAGCACGCCCGTGGGACGCGCGAGGCCGGCGGCGAACGCCAGCGGCAGCGCGAGCCACGGCCGGTTGCGCAGGACGAGCGCCACCGCCCCGAACGCGCAGGCGATCACCAGCCCGTCGGTGTAGATCAGGCCCAGCACGAACCCCATCGGCGCGATCGCGAGGTAGATCGCGGTGCGGGTCGCGAGCGCCGCGCCGAACATCGTCTCGGTCAGCGCGGCGACCGCGATCAGCGCCGCCAGGGCGAGCAGGTTCACGACGATGATCCCGCTGACGAGCGGCGAGAGACCGACCCACGTCCCAACCCGGATGAGCATCGGCAGCAGCGGGAAGAAGGCGTACGGGCTCTGGTGGCGCGCGGGCATGAACCCCGGATAGCCGTGAGCGGCGATGCGCTGGTACCGCCAGCCGTCCCAGCTCCCGAGCAGGCTCGTGGTGGTGACGGGTCCGCCCTGTGTCAACGACGGCAGCTCGGCGTGCAGTGCGTGGTGCCCGACCAGCCAGTCGGCGATCATCACCGCGAGCAGCAGCAGCACCCGGGTCACGGCCCAGACGAGGACGACCTGCCCGAACCACGGGCTGGTCCGGGCGAACGTCCAGAGAGTCGACCGCCCCGGGGCCGGTGCGGGTGCTGGTGCGGTCGCCATGAGCGCGGACAGCGTATCCGGCCGCCCGCGGCTCGCGCCGCGCTTTACGTCAGGTCAGGAGGTAGACCCGGAGGCCCCCCACCACGATCGGCGTCCGGCCGGCGATCGCCGCCTGCCACTGCGGCGGCAGGGCCCGCCGGTCCGGCGACAGGCGCACCCAGGCGGGATCGACCACGACGGCGACGACCCGGAAGCCATGGCTCGCGTTGAAGAGCTCGCGCACACCCGACGGCAGGTAGCTGCGGAGGATGTCGCGCGTGCTGGCGGTGACGACGCCGTCGCCGGGCCGGAGGTGCGGCGCCAGCAGGGCCGCCACCCGCTGCATGTCGCCGCGCGGCCGCGCCACGGCGCGTGACACGCCGATCGCCACCGCGCCGACCGCGATCGCGGTGACGACGTACGCCAGCGCACGGCCGGGCCGCCGGTGCAGGACTACCGTGACCGTGACCGTGCCCATGGTCAGTGCCATCGCCGGCGCGTAGGCGTAGGGATAGAACGGGAGCTGGACCCCGGCGACGAACGCGAAGAACCCCAGCGGGACGAGGACCGCTGCGAGCAGGAAGGTTGCGACCAACCGATCGAGGACGAACGGTGCAGCGATCGCCGCGATCACGAAGAGCAGGAGCACGGCGGGGTTGCCGCGCGCGATGTCGTACGGACCGACCCACCAGGGGGGATGCGCGTAGATGGTCCCGTTGATCACGACCGGGTGTCCGTGACCCGAGTGCTCGGTCTGGGCCGATACGGTGTGCCACATCCGGGTCGCGATCCGCGTCCCGGCGGGCAGGAACGGCGCGGCGAAGGCTGCCGCTGCCGCGCCGAACGCCGCGCAAGCCTGGATCACCGCACGCCGGCCGAACCGCGCCGCCAGCAGCGGGAGGCCGAACACGGCGGGGAGCGTCAGCACTCCCGGGAGCTTGCAGGCGGTGGCGGCGCCGATCGCGACGCCGGCCGCGAGCGCCCAGCTCCAGGCCCCGGTCCGCGACCAGCGCAGACCGGCCAGCAACGCCACGGACGTGAAGAACGCCATGTAGGGGTCGAGGATCGCCAGCCGTCCGACATCCCACGTCGCGGAGGGCCACGGCACGAGGAGGAACAGGGCGGCCGCGACGAGCCCCGCCCACCGGCCGGCGATATCCCGGCCGAGGAGTCCGATTGCGACGGCGGTGCCGGCGGCCAGCACGATCGACATCGCGCGCAGGACGTGCAGGGAGCTGCCGAGCGCGGCCATGCCCACCGCCATCAGCTCCTTTGCCAGCGGCGGGTGCTCCGGGTTCGCGAAGTAGTCGCCGTGCCTCATCGCCAGAGCCGCCTGGCGATACGTCAGTTCGTCCACGAACCAGTCGCGGTACAGGAGGTGGAAGCCGAGTCGCACCCCGCAGGCGACGGCGACCAGGACCATGGCGATGAGGAACCGCCGCCCACCCAGGCGAGCTTCGAGACGGGTCACGCGGGGCCCGCGAAGGGGTTGGGCATGGGGGGTGAGTATACTCGGCGAGTGGAGTCGTACGAGGCTGGCTGCGCCTGGGTGGAGGGCGCCTACGTGCCCATCGGCGAGGCGCGGATCCCGCTCCTCGACGCCGGCTTCCTGCGCTCGGATGTGACCTACGACGTGGTCGGCGTATGGCACCGGCGGTTCTTCCGCCTGGAGGATCACCTCGACCGGTTCGAGCGCTCCTGGACGCAGTTGCAGATGCACCCGCCCCTCGATCGCGACGGGATGCGCGAGGTGCTGCACGGCTGCGTCGCTCGCACGGGCCTGGACGAGGCGTACGTCAACATGACCTGCACCCGCGGTTTACCGCGTGGCAAGCTCCGCGACCCGCGCCTGTACGAGAACCGGTTCTATGCGTACGCCATCCCGTACGTCTGGATCTCGCCGCCGCAACAACAGGAGGAGGGCATCCACCTGGTCGTGGCCCGCAACACCCTTCGCATCCCGGCTTCAGCGGTCGACCCGACCGTGAAGAACTTCCACTGGGGCGACCTCGTCCGCGGCTGGTTCGAGGCGTTCGATCGCAGCGCCCAGAACGCCGTCCTGCCGGATGCCGACGGCAACGTCACGGAAGGCCCCGGGTTCAACCTGTTCGTCGTCCGCGACGGCGGCCTGCGAACCCCCGATTCCGGAGTGCTGGAGGGAATCACGCGCCGGACCGTGATCGAACTCGCACGCGAGGCCGGCATGGAGGTGCGGGTCGAGCCCGTGGCGGTCGGCGCGCTCGCCGATGCCGATGAGCTGTTCATGACCTCCACCGCCGGCGGCGTGATGCCGGTGACGACGTTCGAGAACTCTCCGGTGGGCGATGGCACGCCCGGGCCGGTGACCCTGCAGCTGCGCGACGCTTACTGGGCCGCCCACGACGACCCGCGCTACACCACCGAGGTGGGAGCTCTCAACTACGAGAAGACGTAGGTGCCGGGCGCGTCGCCCAGCACGGGATAGTCGTCGCTGCCCATCGTCGGCGGCGCCTGGCGCCGGCCTCCGTGGGCCTTCGCCCACGGCGCCCAGTCCTCCACCAGCTCCGCTGCGGAGTGAGCTCCGAACCGGCAAACCAGACGTCCGCATCGGGCGGATGCGCGTCGTTGGTGCGAAGCGTGCGCTTGCCTCCCGGCGGGTTGACGACTCCGGCGATGTGACCGGAGGAGCTCAGCACGAAGCGGACGTCGCCGCCGAACAGCGAGGATGACGCGTAGCACGAGCGCCACGGCGTGATGTGATCCTCCTCCGCCGCCACGTAGTACACGTCGGCGGTCACGGCCTCGAGCCGGATCCGCCGGCCGAGCATCTGCATGGTTCCGCGTGCAAGCCGGTTCGCGACGTAGCACTCGCGCAGGTACTCGGTATGCATGCGGGCCGGCATCCGGGTGGCGTCGGCGTTCCAGGCCAGCAGGTCGAACGCCGGCGGCTCCTCGCCCATCAACCACCCGGACACGACGTAATTCCAGATCAGGTCGTTGCCGCGGAGGGCGTCGAAGGTGCCCGCCATGGCGCCGGCCTCGAGGTAGCCCTTCTCCTTCATCTGCTCGGCCAGGTTGTCGACGGTCTCGGCGTCCGTGAACGCGCCCAGCGCTCCCGGTTCGGCGAAGTCGAGCATCGTGTTCATGAAGGTGAGCGCGTTGATGCGCGGGTCGCCTTCCCCTGCGAGGTAGCCGGCGGCGATGCCGGCCAGCGTGCCACCCAGGCAGAGCGACGCCATGTTCACCCTCGCCGAGCCCGTGATGGCCTGGACGACGTCCAGCGCAGCCAGCGGGCCCTCGCGCAGGTAGTCGGCGAACCCGACGTCGCGGTGCTCCGAGCCCGGGTTGACGTAGCTCATGACGAAGACCGTGTGGCCGTGGTCGACCGCCCACTGGATGAAGCTCTTACCCGGGGCGAGGTCCATCACGTAGTACTTGTTGATCCACGGCGGGCTGCACAGCAGGGGTATCGCGTGCACCGTCTTGGTACTGGGGGCGAACTGGATCAGCTCGATCAGGCGATTGCGGAACACGACCTTGCCGGGGCTCGCCGCGAGGTCGCGACCGACGACGAACTTCGACCGGTCGACCTGCCGCGGCCGGCCGCCGTTGGAGGCGAGGTCCTCGAGGAACCGTTGCGCACCACGCGAGACGCTCTCGCCACCGGTCTCGAACGCCTTGCGCAAGGCCGCCGGATTGCCCATCAGCGTGTTGGTCGGAGCGAGCGCGTCGATCATCGACTCGACGGCGAACCGCGCCTTGCGCTCGGTGCCGGGCTCGAGGTCGCCCACCCCGACATCGAGCAGCTCGCGCATGAGACGCGACCACAGCAGGTAGCCCTGCATCAGCCCGAAGTACACCGGCTGTTCCTGCCAGGCCGGGTCGCGGAACCGGCGGTCGCCGCGCTCGGGCTCGACCGGCGCCGGCCCGGATCCGGCCACCTCCCCCGCGGCCATCGTCGCCACGCCCGCCTGGAGGCAGTCGGTGGCGAACCGCATCCACGCGGCGGTCGCCTGCTCCGGCTTCCGGGCGACTGCGGCCGCCAGCTCGTTCAGCGCCGAGTCGAAGCCGTAGGCCCCACCCCCGGCAGCGCCGCCGTTGCCGCTCACATGTGCATCCCGCCGTTGATCTGGATGATCGTGCCGGTGATGTAGGCCGATTCGCGAGCGACCAGGAAGTCGACCACCCGCGCCACCTCCTCCGGCTCACCGAGCCGGCCGACGGGGATCTGGCCGATCACGACCCCGAGCGCGGCTTCGGGCACCGAGGCGACCATGTCGGTGGCGATGAAGCCCGGCGCGACGCAGTTGACCGTGATCCCCTTTCGCGCGGTCTCCAGCGCGAGCGTGCGGGTGAGGCCGAACAGGCCCGACTTGGCCGCGGCGTAGTTGGCCTGACCGACGTTGCCGGTCTCGCCGATCACCGAGCTGATGTTGACGATCCGGCCGTACTCGCGGGCGACCATGTGGTCGAGCGCCGCGCGGGTCATGTAGAAGGCGCCGCTGAGGTTGACCCGGACGACGCGATCCCAGTCTTCCGACGACATCCGTCGCACGGTGCGGTCGGCCGTGATGCCGGCGTTGTTGACGAGGATATCGATCTGCCCGTGGGCGCGCAGCACGTCGTCGACGACCGCCTCGCAGTCGGCGACCGAGCCGATGTTGCCCTGGTGGATCGTGATCCGCCCGGGCAGGGAGTCGCGCAGGCTCGCTGCGGAGACCTCGTCACGCGAGTACCCGGCGGCCACCATCGCGCCTCGGCCCGCGAGGTGCTCGCAGATCGCGCGGCCGATGCCGCGGGAGCCGCCGGTCACGAGCGCAACCTGGCCGTCGAGACGTTCGTCCATGCCGCGGAAGTATAGGCGGCCCTGGGAATTCGCCCTGGGGGCCGGTCCAGGGATTTCCCAGGCGCGATGGGCACGGGCCGCGGCGCATCATGGGTCTACGGTCGCGAGGCCGGAGACACCGAAGGAGGACCGAGATGACCAAGAAGCAGAACCCCAACGTCCGCCGCATGCGCCGCCTCATGGTCGCCGGCATCGCCGCCTCGGCCCTGGCCGTCCCGGCCACCGCACTGGCCGGCCCGCACGCCGGGTATCCCATCAACGGCTCGCACCATGCCAAGGCGACCACCACCAGCCACGAGTCCGGCTCGGGCGCCGCGATCGTGCTCCTGCTGACCGTCACCACCGCCGGCGTTGCCGTCGGCGCCAGCAAGCTCCAGATCCGCCGCTCCGTCCCCACCACGTGACGCACCCCGACCGTCGCACGACACCGCACCTCGTGCGAAGGCCCGGCCCGCCCAGCGAGCCGGGCCTTCGCACGTTGACGGGCGCGCGTAGTACGCTCGCGACGTGCCCGAGCTCCCGCCTGCAGCCGAGCTGATCGAGGAGGGCCGGCGGCTCGCGCCGCAGACGCTCGGGCGGTCGGCGTTCCTACGCCTCCACGGCGTCGCCTCGGAAGCCGCCTACAAGCAGCGGGCGGCTGCCGCCGGGCGGATCATGTACCACATGCAGATCGGCCTCTCGACGTGGCCGGCGACCGAGCGAGCGCTCGTCGAGGTGCATGCGGCGCTTGCCGAGCACGGCCACACCGTCGACCGGTTCGGGCTCTCGCTCGACCGCGCCATGAGCCGCCGGGAGAGCCGCCGGGCAGGCGTTGCGAAGGAGACGGGCGTCCTGCTGAAGGCGGCGGACTGGGACCGGGTCGGCGAGGCGGCGCCGATCCAGCCGCACCTGGGCGATCACATGATCGGCTCGGAGGCGAGCCTCGAGAACACCCTCCGGGCCGTGCCGGCCGGCGTCACGACGGTGGGCAACCTGGGCCACTACTTCGCCTACGAGCAGGTCGGCGGGAGCGACGAGGCCGAGGTCACCGGCGAGACGGTGCGGGCGCTGGCGGTGCTCGCGGCACTGCGCCAGGCCGGTGCCCTGGTGCACTCGAACCTCGACGACGGGCCTGGCATGCAGGTGTCGCACTACGGCGCCTACGCGGGGTGGGCTGCGATCGAGCTGTACCTGGTCGAGGATCTGATCGGCGCGCGGCTGGCGCATTGCTACGGCAACCTCGTCGATGACCCGACCTGTCGTGCCGTCCTGCACTTCGCCCTCGACGACCTCCGCGACCGACGCTCGACGGGGTCGATGGTGTACGGCAACACCGTCGGGTACTCGACCGACCGGCTGCGCTCGACCGCGGCGCTGGCGAGCCAGATCCTCACTGACGTCGCGCTCCAGCTCCACCGCCCGACCGGCCACGCCGTCACGCCGATCCCGCTCACCGAGGCGATCCGGATCCCGTCGCCGGGCGAGATCGTCGAGGCGCACCTGCTCGCCCGCGAGATCGAGCGCGAGGCGCGGGCAAGCGGCGCGCTGTTCGACTGGGCTCGGCTCGAGCGCATCGCCGGCGAGACCGCGGCCTACGCCCGCAGCTTCCGCGATCGCGCGCTCGCGATGCTGGCGAGCGACGGCGTGGACGTTCGCGACGCGGGCGCGCTGCTCCTCGCCCTGCGCCGAGCGGGTGCGGCCGAGCTCGAGCGCCGGGTCGACCTCATGCCGCCGGCTGCGGTCGCCCGGCTCGAGCCGTGGAAGGCGACGAGGATGCGGGCGTTCGCGACGGCCATGGCCGCGACCCTGCCGTCGCTCGCGGGCGTCAGGGTCGTCCTCGGCGTGCTCGAGGTGCACGACGTCGTGCGCGACGCGCTCGCCCGCGAGCTGCCGCGGGCCGGTGCCGAGGTCGTCCTCGTCGGCGCCGACGCCACCGCCGAGACCGTCGTCCGCGCAGCCGTGGACGAGGACGCCCACGCCATCGTCCTCGCCGTCTACAACGGCAACGCGCTCGCGCTGGGCGAGCGCCTGGTCGCCGCCGCCGACGCCGAGGCCTTCGACGGCGCGATCGTCCTCGGCGGGCTGCTCAACCAGGACGTCGGCGAGGACCTGCCGATCGACGTGACGGATCGCCTCGAGGCGATCGGCATCCGGTGCGTCGCCCGCGTCGAGGACCTGGGAGCCGTGCTGCTGGAACGCTAGGACTCCATCCTTACGCCGCCGGGCGCTCGTCCAGCACGCCGACCGGGCCGCCTGCGGGGTCGCAGTCGTACCAGACGGGGTGCGGCTCGCCGTTCGCGTCGCGGGCGATGCTCTGCACGACGGTGCGCCGGCCCCACATGGCGGCCAGGAACGGCAGCGTCCCCTTGGCGTACTCGGCGTCGAGGCCGATGCCGTCATCGCGGTGCTCGAGGATCAGCGCGCCGTGCCGGAAGCCGTCGGCATCGACGATCGCCAGCCGCGGGAAGCCCTGGTTGACGTGCTGTGCGAGCCATGCCGCCCGCACCTCGTCGGCCTCGCGGCCGGTGACTCTCGCCGGCTGGCCGGGCTCTCGTTCCCAGGCGAACAGCTTGCACTCCTCGCACACGCGCGGGGTCAGGAACTCGGCAACCAACGCTGCGTCGTCGTAGCTCTCGACCACTTCGAGCACGCGCTCCCAGCCTTCGACGACGCCGACCGTGCCGAACCGCTCACGGTCCTCGTCGGTGGGCGTGTCGTGCACCCGGATCACCTCGCGCAGGAGCGCGTAGCCGAGGTTGTACGGATTGATCTGCCCCGCGTGAGGCTGGATCACGCCGGCGTTGAGTCGCTCGAACTCGATGTAGCGATCGGCGTCGAGCTGCATGGCATGGACGATCCGGTTGTGGACCAGCGTCGCGAACCCCTCGTTCAGCACCTTCGTGCGGATGTTGGGCGCGAAGTACGCCGCCTCCTCGCGGGCGACGGTCGCCAGATCGCGCTGCCACGGCTCGAGCCGCGGGGCGTGCCGGGCGACGAACCCCAGGACGTCGCATTCCGGGCGGCGCGGGAAGCGGGCCAGCTCGGCGTCGCGCTCGGCGACGAACCGGTCGCGCGCGGCGGCCGCCTCCACCGGGAACAGGTCGCGGTACGGGTCGGTCGGCGGCTCGAGCGGGGCACGCCAGTCCGGCTGGCGGACGAACTGGTCGAGCGGCTGGTGGAACGCGAGCGCCTGGCACGCGTCCATGAAGTCCTCGACCTCGTCACGGCCGTGGAGCCGGGCGTACTGCTCGAAGCGGCCCGCCGCCGCACGCACGCGACCGAGGATCCGCCGGTCGGTGCTGGCGAAGTGCCGGTTGGCGCGAAACACGTGCGCATGGCCCAGGCAGTGGGCGATCACGAGGGTCTGGGCGACGATCGAGTTGCCCTCGAGCAGGTAGGCCTGCACGGGCTCGGTGTTCAGGATCAGCTCGTAGATCCGGCCGCGGCCATGGTCGTAGCTGTACTTCTGCTGCTCGTAGGAGCGCCCGAACCGCCAGTGCGGGTATCGGCCCGGCAGCCCGCGGGCGGCGACGTCGTAGATCCGCTCGGCCGAGGCGTAGTGGTAGACGATCTCCGGCACGACGAGGCCGAGCTCGCGGGCGCGGGCCTGGCATTCCTCGTCGATGTCCCCGAGGTCCGAGAGGCTGTAGGTGAACGGCTTCACGCAGCCCCCTCGATCGCGTCCTCGGCCGGCTTGAAGATCTCCTTCAGCGCCTGCCAGATGTCCTCGTCGCGCCGCACCCGCGCGATCACGAGGTTGGGGAGGGCGAGCTTCGACAGCACGCCGAAGAGCTGCTCGCCACCCCAGTGGAACCGCTGGTGGCGGTCGATCTGCAGGTAGGCGACGAGCGCCGCCGCCGAGGCCGTCTCGGACACCAGCTCGATCACGCGGCCGTTGTCGGCGGCGTCGTTGTCGCCGTCGGAGGCGGCCAGCACGATCCAGTCCCAGTCGCTCGCCGGATAGCGCCGCCGCGCCAGGTCGAGGCAGAGCGAGTACGCGCTCGACACGCGCGTGCCGCCGGACTCGACCCGCGTGAAGAACTCCTCCTCGGTGCACTCCCGGGCCTCGGTGTGATGGGCGATGAACACGAGCTGCACGTCGCTGTAGCGGGTCCGCAGGAACCGCGTCGCCCACCAGAAGAACAGCCGCGCGCAGCGCTTCTCGAAGTCGCCCATCGATCCCGAGACGTCCATCAGCATGAACACGACAGCCTGGGTCTTCGGCCGGGTCTGCTCGCGGTAGGTGAGGTAGCGCAGGTCCCCCGGCTCGAAGCCGCCCATCCTGACCTCGCCCGAGGCGGCGTTGCGCAGCATGTTGGCGCGCACGGTCTGCTTCTTGTCGAGCAGCGTGCCCTTCCGGGCGAGATCGTCGAAGACGATCGAGACCGTCTCCTGGGTCTGGCCGCGCGGCCGCAACCGCGGCAGGCCGAGCTGCTCGAACAGCAGCTGCTCGACCTCGTCCCGGTCGAGCCACACCTCGTACTCCTCCGCCCCGGGCTCGGATCCCGGCTGCCCTGGCTCGCCGCGGCCGGGTTCGCGGCCGGGCTCGATCTGGTCGCCCGGTTCGGCGTCGCCCTGACCGGCACCGGAGCCCCCGCCACGGTCGAAGATGAACCGGTACTCCTTCGAGCCCTTGACCGGGATCCGGATCCTGTGCTCGGGCCCGGCGGTGATCAGCTTCTCCTCGCCGATGCGCTCCCGCAGGCGCTCGGCGACCTGGCGCCGGACGCGCTCGTGATGACGGCGGGCGTCGCGCGGCCCGTCATCGTGGAAGCCGCCCGGGTCCTGCACCACGGTCATGGGAACCTACCGGTTGAGGAGTGCCGCGACGTAGTCGAGGAGGGCGTTGGCGCAGGTCGTGCAGTAGCCGCGCTCCTCGCAGAGGACGCGGGTGACCTCGTTCAGCCGCTTGGCCTGCTCGGGATCAGGGCTCTTCTTCGAGACCGTGATCCTGACGACGTCCTGCATCTCCTCGAAGAGGTGCGCCTCGATCGCGCGGCCGAGCTGCTCGTCCGACCTGTAGGTCAGCGGCCGCCCCTTGCGGAGCCAGATGCCGATGCGCATGAGCACGCCCTGCCGGAAGCTGTCCTTGGCGTTCTCGGCCACGCCGATCTTGTCCTCGACCGCCCGAAGCAGCTTCTCGTCCGGCTCCAGCTCCTCACCCGTGATCTGATCGCGAAGTCGTTCCTTCTGGCAGTACGCCTCGCAGTTGGTGAGGTAGTTCTCGAGCAGGGTCTGGGCCTGGTCGGCGAAGGCCGGGATGAACGCCTTGCGGATCTCGTCCTTGAGGGTCGCGTCGAGCTCCTTGCGCGCGTCCGTCAGCAGCGCCAGGTAGTTCTTGCGCGTCTCCTCGGGCAGCTCGAGCCGTTCGATGGCCGTGCGCAGCGCCCGCAGCGCCATCACCTCGGTGAGGCACGCCTCTCGCTCGGGGTGGACGCGCTGTTCCTCTACCACGGCCGCGGAGAGCGCGTTGATGACGAGCCGCGGGCCGATGCCGTCCATGCCCTCGCGCTCCGCCGCGCGCTGCACCTCGGCGACCTGGTTGAGCTTCCAGTTGCCGCTCGTCTCCTGCCCGTCGTACAGGCGAAGCTTCTCGACCAGCGGCAGGTTCGGATGCTCCTTCAGGCGCGTCAGCACGGAGACCGTGGCGGCCGCGGTGAGGGCATGGGGATCGACGTGGAACTGGCGGCTCGAGCCCTGCAGCAGCTTCTCGTAGATCATCCGTTCGTCCGACGCCCGCAGGTTGTACGGCACCGACACCGTGATCAGCCGGTCGCGAAGCGCCTCGTTTCGCTGATCGCCCATGAAGGCGCGGAACTCCGCCTCGTTCGTGTGGGCGAGCAGCACCATGTCGGCGTCGATGAAGCCGAACTTGCCAACCTTGAACTGGCGCTCCTGGGCCAGCGAGAGCAGGCCGTAGAGGAACTCGCGCGGGTTCTTGAAGAGCTCGACGAGCTCGAGCATGCCCCGGTTGGCCTTCATGAACTCGCCGGCCCAGTCGAGCACGCGGGGGTCGTCGTCCGTGCCATGCGCCTCGAGGGCCTTGAAGTTGATGCCGCCGGTGAGCTGCTCCATCGACATCGACTTGGGATCCGAGGGCGCGAAGGTGCCGATGCCGATGCGCTTCGCCTCGGACAGGAAGATCCGCTCGATCGGCACGCGCGAGAAGTCGCCGTCGAACTCGTTGTCGACCCGCCACCGGCAGTGGGGGCAGAGCTCGCCCTCGACCGTGACGCCCGTGTAGGCCGCGACCTTCGATCGCAGGTCGACGGCATCCGGCCCGCCGAAGGACGGGACGAGGTGCAGAGGCTCCTCGTGCATGGGGCATCCCTGGATCGCGTAGACCGCGCCCTCGTCGGTGTGCGACCAGCGCTCGAGCCCGCGCTTGACCAGCGTCGCGAGCGTCGACTTCGCGCCGCCGGGCGGCCCCCACAGCAGCAGGATGCGACGGCGGGTCTCGTGGCCGCTTCCGGCTGCCTCGAAGTAGCGACCGATATCCGCCAGCGGGCGTTCGATGCCGAACACCTCGTGGCGGAAGAATCGCGGCACCTGATGCTCGTGCTCGGCGCCCTCGGCCTCGAACCCACCGGCGGCGAGCAGCGAGAACACCCGGCTGTGGGCACCGGCGGCGATCGTCGGCCGCTGGCGCACGAGCTCGACGTACTCGTCGAGGGTGATCGGGGCCACCCCGGTGCGCTGCAGTCGCAGTGCGGCCTCGTGCAGCTCGTGGAAGAGATCGCCAGACGGCTCGGGAACGGCCATCAGCGTGCTCCTCGGCGGGCGAGCATCGGCAGGGAAGGAATACACCTGGCAGCCAGGGGGTGGCGGCCCATACCCCATTATCGGATGCGACCGCGGAATGTATAAGGGCCCGTCTCAGGAGGTGACGTGGCAGGTGGCGCCCGCTGCGGCCTCGTGATGGGAAGCGCGGCCGCGAAGCCAATACCTGACAAGGGATGTCTTGGCGAGCGGTCGCGGTCACCAGCACGACGTCGCAGGGCATGCCAGGTGGCGCGTTCACCTGCTGAGACGGGCCCTAGGTGCCGCTTCGGGGTAGGCCGGAAGCCCTACCGGCCGGGCCGGATCAGGCGCCGTCGCACCCTGCGGCGACCGCGAGCGCCGCACAGACCTCGTCCATCCGCCGTGACCCGAGGGCACCGAGTCGTTGCGTCAGGCGGGCGACCGGAACGACCTCCGGCGTGTCGAGGTTCAGGACGCACCGGAGCGGCACCGGATCGACGCCGGGCTCGAGCGTGACCTCGGACGGAAGGCCGCGGACGTTCGTCGTGGCGAGCGCGACGAGCACCCGGCCCAGGTGCGGGATGGCCGCGTCGCGTGTCAGGATCGCCACCGGGCGCCGGCCGGCAGGGGTCTCGCACCAGAAGACGTCCCCGCGTCGAGCCGCGGTCATCCGGAGTCCGCACGAAGCCCGGCCAGCGACCGCCGGAACGCTTCCAGGTCGCCCCACTCGTCGGTGGTCTCGATCGGCATCGACACGTACTGCTCGTAGGACGCGTCGATCTCGGCGGCTCGCCTGGCGGCGAGGAACGCGCGCATCGCGGAGTCGAACAACGCCGCGTCCGTGGTTCCGCCATGGGCGAGGCGCGCGCGGTCGAGCAGGTCGGCGTCCACCGTGGTGCTGACGCGAATCCGAGCCATGCTACAAATGTAGCATGATCATGCCACGCAGATCTACCGCGCGATCAGCACGCTGCAGTGCGCGTGCTGCGCCACGCGCGTCGACACGGAGCCCATCATGAACCGCTCGATGCCATGCAGCCCGCGATGGCCGATCACGATCAGGTCGACGTTCTTCTCCTCGGCGACGGTGCAGATCGCGTCGGCCGGGTGGCCCACGCTCTTCAGCGGGGTGGCCTCGACCCCATGCCCGCGCAGCCGCTCGACGGCCGCGTTGAGCTGCCGGTCATGCTCTGCGTGATCCGACGTCGGATCGATGGCGCCGCCCTTTCCGCTGGTGACGGGCACGACGCTGAGCACCGACAGGGATGCGCCCATGGACTTCGCGGCCATCGCGGCCTGGTCGAGCGCGACGTCCGCCGGCTGCGAGCCGTCGTACGCGACTAGGATGTGCGCCAAGGGATCCTCCGTTCCTGGTCTTCCGCCGCGATCCTACCTGTTCGGGCCGGGCGCTGCCACCGTCCCGTCCGCGGGAGGAGCGTCAGAACCACGGGTTGCCACGGCGTTCCCGGATCCTGGGGCCCGCCGGGCGGGCCGTCAGTAGCTCTCGACGTCGAAGAACCAGCGTGCGATGTCGAGTTGGGGCAACGCGCGGCTGCCCATCCACAGGCTCATGATCTTGGCATCGCGCCAGTGCTTCTCGGCATCGCCCTCGCGGGCGTACCCCTGCGCGCCCATCAGGTCGAGCACCTGGTTGGCCACCATGGTCAGACGGTCGGCGACGAACAGCTTCGTCACCCGCGTGCGGGCGAGCATCTCGGGCGTGTGGCGCGGCCCGTAGACGTCCGGGCACTCGAGCATGCGGGCCTTGAGGTAGGTCTCCGCCCGGCTGACCTCGATCGACGTCACGATGTCCGAGAGCACCGCAGCCGTGATGGAGTGCTCCTTCAGGGGCCGCCCTGCCACGATCCGCGTATCGCACCAGTCGCGGACGATCTCGTACAGGTTGCGCATGACGCCGAGACAGGTGGCGGCCGTGCCGACGTTGCCGGACGTGATCATCGCCCGTGCCCGCTCGGCGTCCGCGCCCGGCCCGTGCGCCCGGTTCGCGAGCGGCACTCTCGCCTCCTCGAACCAGATATCGCCGTTGGCGTCCGCTGCCATCCCGGCCTTCCGGTACGGGGGCCCCTGGGTGACGCCCGGCGTATCGGCGTCGACGTAGATGATCGCGACGCCGTCGTCCCCGGCGCCGGCGTCGGTGGTGCAGAACACCGCGAAGACGTCGGCCATCCCGCCCGAGTTGGTCGGCCAGAGCTTGTGGCCCGTGATCACCCACTCGTCGCCGTCGCGGCGCGCCCGCGTGCTGACGTAGCGGCCGTGGGTGCCGTCGATGTTCTCGACGTCGGACCCCGAGTGGCCGTCAGTCAGGGCGACGCAACCGACATACCAGCGTTCGGGGTCGAGGAACCGCGGCGTGTACCGCTCCATGAGCGGGGTGTTCTCCACGGGCGGGAAGATGGGCGACATGGCCCAGATCGAGCAGCTCGCGGCGGTGGCGAGCCCGGCATCGGCGCGAGCCATCTCCTCGAGCATGAGGCACGACGTGATGGTCGAGATGCCCAGACCGCCGTACTCGGCCGGCCAGCAGGCCCGCTGGTAGCCGAGGTCGACGCACAGCCGGTGCAGCAAGGGCCGTGCCAGGCGGTGGTCGCGCCAGTCCTCGTCGAGCTCGCGCCGGACCGGCATGACGTCACGCTCGGCCCAGCCACGCACCACGTCGATCAGGTCGGGAGCCTCGGGCGCAAGCCACTCGCGCGGAAGCGAGAACGGATCGACGCCGAGGCCGCGAATGCTGGCCATGGGCGGCATTGTCCGCGACTCAGCGGCGGTCGCGCATCGCGGAAAACCCGCGTATCACGCGCCGAGTTCGTAGAGCTCGCCGTACTTGGCGCGCAGGTAGGCGATGTAGGGCGCGACGTCGAGGGGGTTGCCGGTCGCCTTCTGCACGAGCTCCGCCGGCGGGAACTTGGCGCCGTGGACGTGGACGTGGTCGCGCAGCCACGTATGCAGCGTGCCAAACCGCCCGGCAGCGGTCTCCGCCGGGATATCGGGGTGTGCCCGCATCGCGGCCGCGTACAGCTGGGCGCAGATGATGTTGCCGAGCGCATACCCGTGGAAGACACCGCCGACGTGGCCGCCGAACCAGTGGACGTCCTGCAACACGCCATCGCGATCGTCGGTCGGTGCGACCAGATCGGCGGCGTACCGGGCGCGCCATGCCTCGGGCAGGTCGCGGACGGCGAGTTTGCCCTCGAGGAGCTCCAGCTCGAGCTCGAACCGCAGGATCACGTGCAGGTTGTAGGTCACCTCATCGGCGTAGATGCGGATCAGGGACGGTTCGACGCGGTTGACAGCCCGGTAGAACGGCTCCATCGGGACATCTCCCAGCTGGCCGGGGAACGCCGCCTGCAGCAGCGGGTAGTGGTACTCCCAGAAGCCGCGGCTGCGGCCGACGACGTTCTCCCAGAGCCGTGACTGGCTCTCGTGCACGCCGGCGGAGGCACCGTGCCCCGTGGGCAGCCCGTCCAGCTCGGGCCGCGTGCCCTGCTCGTACAGCCCGTGCCCGGTCTCGTGCAGCGTGCCGAAGAACCCGGCTGCGAACCGGTCGGCCCGGATCGCGGTGGTGATGCGCACGTCGCCCCATGCGAAGCGCGTCATGTAGGGGTGGGCGCTCTGATCCTGACGGCCGCGATCGAAGTCGAACCCGAACCGCCGCGCGACCTCGAGCCCGAACGCGAGCTGCGCGTCCTCGTCGAAGTGCTGCTGCAGGAATCCGGTGTCGGCCGGCGCCTGGGCGGCGATCGCCTGCACGATGGGCCGCAGCTCGCTGCGCAGGGTGGCGAACACCGCGGCCACGCTCGCGGCCGTCATTCCCTCATCCGCGTCGTCGATCAGCGGATCCGCGACGTGGGCGAACCCCGGCCGGTATTCGGCGAGCCTGCGGCTGTACTCGAGCGTGCGCTCGAGGAAGGGCTCGACGGCCGCGAAGTCGTCGGCGGGACGTGCCCGGATCCAGGCCTCGTAGGACGCCGCCTGGTGCTCCGTGAACTCGGCCACGAAGGCGGCCGGGACGCGGGTCAGGTGCTCGAAATCGCGCCGCGCACGCCGCAGTAGGGCCGCGTCGTCGGACTCGGGATCGAGCCCGGCGGCATGCGGTTCCAGAGCGTCGAGCAACCGGCCGATCTCGGGATCGGTGGCCAGCCGGTGGGCCGTGCTGCTGAGCAACGCCAGCTGCCGACCCCGCGTCGGCCCGCCACCCGCCGGCATGTACGTGGTCTGGTCCCACGACAGCACGGCACACGCCGAGTTCATGTCCGACGCCTCGGTCAGGAGGCGCTTCAGCTCGACGAGGTTCCGCTCAGCCGTCATCCGGCCACCTCCACCAGTTCGACGATGGCGCCATCAGGATCGCGAGTGTAAGCCACCGTGACCCCATGCCAGCTCGATTCCGCCAGATCGACAGTCGCGGGCCGCCGCGAGACGACCGTTCCGCCGGCCGCGGCGATCCTGGCGAGCGTCCCGGCGACGGAATCGACGACCACCGCCAGGTGCAGCGTGCCAGGCTGCGAGCAGCGCGTGACGGCCGCTGGCTCGCGCGGACTCCGGTACTCCACCAACTCGATGATCCGCCCGTCGCCGGCGTCGAGGTCGGCCGTCGCGATCACCGCGCCATCGATGCCCAGCACGTCGTCGATCCACGCACCCTCGTCGACGCCCGTGTGCAGCACCTGGAGACCCAGCAGATCGCGGTAGAAGCGCAGCGAGCGCTCGAGATCGGCGACGGTGACACCGACGTGGTGGATGCGCATCACGAAGCCTCTCGAGTCAGGTGAGCGGGGACCAGGTCGCGCGCGAGGACGTCGTCGATCGTCTCGCGCCGCCGGATGACGAAGGCATCGCCGCCGCGCACGAGCACCATCGCCGGCCGAGGCAGGCCGTTGAAGTTGGTCGCGCAGGCCTCCTGGTACGCCCCGGTGTCGAGGAAGACCAACAGGTCCCCGACCGCGGTCGCGGGCAGCTGCGCGTCCGGCACGATGCAGTCGAACCCGCAGGAGATGCCCGTGATGTCGGCCGTCAGCGATGCAGGCTCGTCGCGCCCGTCGACCAGCACGGTCCAGCGGACTCCCTCGATGATGGTGTCGAGCAGGAACTGCTCCGACGTGTCGGTCTCGACCCAGACACGGGACTCCGGGTCGGTCTGCCGCTTCACGTTGCGCACGCGCGCCAGGTGGATGCCGGTATCGGCGTACAGCGCACGTCCCGGCTCCACCTCCAGCACCGTTCCGGCCGGGTCGATGCCGTGCTCCCGCAGCCCATCGGCCAGCGCCGAGCCGACCACCAGCGCATGCTCCTCGATGGAGGGCGCCGCAGGCCGGTCACGGCCGCGGCTGAACGCGCGCCCGGTCGGGTCGCGCGGGGTGGCGAACCCGCCCCCGAGATCGAGCTCCCGGGGCCTCCACCCGGGCAGCTCGGCAACCAGTTCCGCGATCTGCTCGACGAAGCTGCCGACGAGCGACCGCCAGATC
Source organism: uncultured Actinomycetes bacterium (assembly GCA_963779685.1). Classification (GTDB taxonomy): domain Bacteria; phylum Actinomycetota; class Thermoleophilia; order Gaiellales; family F1-60-MAGs149; genus CAVZZG01. The sequence continues at coordinate 1,116,359 of CAVZZG010000001.1, read as the reverse complement.
TCGAGGTCGGTCGTCTGCCGGGCGAAGTGGACGTGGAGTCCGATCAGGTCGACGCCCGGGGCAGCCAGGGCGCGGCGGGCGACCTCGGCGAGCTCGCCCGGCGGGATGCCCGGCTTGTAGGCCTGCCCGATCTGGCGGATCGGCACCTCGTCGGCGAGGAAGTCACTCGGCGCTTCGATGCCGGTGAGCCGCGGGCGCACGCGCAGGCGCACCCGCGCCGGCAGGCCGGTCTCGCGGGCGACGTCGACCACGTGGTCGAGCTCGCGGGCGCTGTCGAGCGTGACACGGGCGCCGGCCGTGACCGCGCGCTCGATCAGCGACCGCGACTTGCTGGAGCCGTTGACGCTGATCAGGCCGGCGGGCACGCCGCCGCGGAGTGCGATCTCGAGCTCGGTCTCGCCGAACGTGTCGCAGCCCATGCCCTCCTCGCTCAGCACGAGCCGGGTTGCGACGGTGTGATTCGCCTTCAGGGCGGGCAGGACACGCACCGGGCCGTGCGGCCAGGCGGCCTCGAACGCCCCGCGGATCCGGCGGGCGTTGCCGCGCAGCCGGGCCTCGCTGACGACGTAGAGCGGCGTGCCGAAACGCGCCGCGAGCTCTGCCACGGGCACGTCCTCGACGCGCAGCGGCCCGCCCGCCGTGGCCAGTGAGTCGGCGTCGGGCGTCATCCGCGCGCGGCCACGAACGCGTCGACCGCCCGGTCGAGGTCGGCGATGGTGTGGGCGGCCGACATCTGGGTGCGGATCCGCGCGGCGCCCTGCGGCACGACGGGATAGGAGAAGGCCACCACGTAGATGCCGCTCGCCACCAGCGCGGCGGCCAGACGGGCGGCGGCCGGCGCGTCGCCGATCATGACCGGTGCGATGGGGTGGTCGCCGGGCAGCACGTCGAAGCCGGCCTCGGTCATCCGCCGCCGGAAGTGCCCCGTGTTGGCGGCGAGCTGCTCACGAAGGCCGGCCGAGTCGCGGATCAGCTCGAGCGCGCGGATGCTGGCGCCGACGACCGGCGGCGGCACGCTGTTCGAGAAGAGGTACGGCCGCGACCGCTGCCGCAGCAGCTCGACGATCGCCCGCCGGCCCGAGACGTAACCCCCGCTGGCGCCGCCCATGGCCTTGCCGAGCGTGCCGGTGAGGATGTCCACGCGGTCGACGACGCCGAACCGCTCGGGCGTGCCGCGCCCGCCGGGGCCGACGAAGCCGACGGCGTGCGAGTCGTCCACCATCACCAGCGCGTCGTGCCGCTCGGCAAGCGCGCAGATCTGGTCGAGCGGGGCGACGTAGCCGTCCATCGAGAACACGCCGTCGGTGACGACCAGGCGGTGCGCGGGCGTCCCGCGCCTCGACCAGGCGCGCCTCGAGCTCGGCCATGTCGCGGTTGGCGTAGCGCAGGCGGCGGGCCTTGCACAGGCGGATGCCGTCGATGATCGAGGCATGGTTGAGCGCGTCGGAGATGACGGCGTCCTCCTCGCCGAGCAGCGCCTCGAAGATGCCGCCGTTGGCGTCGAAGCACGACGAGTACAGGATCGTGTCGTCGGTGCCGAGGAAGGCGGACAACGCGTGTTCCAGGTCGCGGTGCAGCGACTGGGTGCCGCAGATGAACCGCACCGATGCCATCCCGAAGCCCCAGCGGTCGAGCGCCTCGTGCGCGGCGCGGATGATCTCCGGATGGTTGGCGAGACCGAGGTAGTTGTTGGCGCAGAGGTTCACGACCTCGCTGCCGTCGTCGAGCCGGACGTGGGCGCCCTGCGCCGTCGCGATCTCGTGCTCGGTCTTGTACAGCCCGTCTGCGCGGATCGCATCCAGCCGGGCCTCGAGATCGCGTTCCAGCGTCCCGTACATCAGATCTCCGTCCAGTCGAGGAGGACCTTGCCGGACTCGCCCGAGGCGGCGATCGCGAACGCGTCGCCGAACTCGGTGTAGTCGAACCGGTGCGTGATGACCGGCGCGATGTCGAGCCCGGACTGGAGCATGACGGTCATCTGATACCAGGTCTCGTACATCTCCCGGCCGTAGATGCCGGAGATCGTGAGCATGTTGAAGACGACCTGGTTCCAGTCGATCGCGATGTCCTGGGTGGGGATGCCGAGCATCGCGATCCGCCCGCCGTGGGCCATGTTCGCGAGCATGGCATGGAGCGCATCGGGCGCGCCGCTCATCTCCAGCCCGATGTCGAACCCCTCGGTCATGCCGAGCTCCGCCTGCACGCCCGCGAGGTCGCGCTCGCGCGGGTCGATGGCGAGACTCGCACCCATCGTCACGGCCAGCGCACGCCGGTACGGGTTCGGATCGGAGACGACGACGTGCCGCGCACCGGCGTGCCGGACGACCGCAACGGCCATGCAGCCGATCGGCCCGGCGCCCGTGACGAGCACGTCCTCACCCAGCGCGGGGAACTTGAGCGCGGTGTGCACCGCGTTGCCGTACGGGTCGAAGATCGCCGCGACGTCCTCCCCGATGCCCGGCCAGTGGTGCCAGATGTTCGTCTGAGGGAGGGCGATCAGCTCGGCGAAGGCACCGGGCCGGTTGACGCCGATGCCCGAGGTGTGCGCGCAGAGCGCCCGCCGGCCGGCCATGCAGTTCCGGCACCGGCCGCAGACGACGTGGCCCTCGCCGCTGACCATGTTGCCCGGCCCGAAGTCGGCGACGTTCGAGCCGACGGCGACGATCTCGCCGACGAACTCGTGGCCCACGACCATCGGTACCGGGATGGTGCGCGCGGCCCACGCGTCCCAGCGGTGGATGTGCAGGTCGGTGCCGCAGATCCCGGTCTTGCGCACCCGGATCAGCACGTCGTTGATCCCGAACGTCGGCTCGGGGACGTCCTCGAGCCAGAGTCCCGGGCCAGCCTCCCGCTTGACCAGTGCCTTCACGTCGCAGGCATCGTACGCCGGATCGTAAGATCGTCGAGCGAACGCCAATCCGGCCACAACGGCATCCCGAACGAACGCCAACCACCCACCACGGCCTGCGAGACGCGGTACGCGCCCACCACGGCCTCCGTCGGCGGAGCCGTGGTAGGCGAGGCGTCAGTGTCGCGACTGCCGTCGGCGTTCGCCAGGAGGACCGCCCCCCACAGGAAACACACGCTCCGCCTACGGCTTCGCATGTCTTTCCCATGGGGGGACCGTCCCCCCGCTGCACTTCGCGAACCGGCGCGTCCTCAACAGCCGGCGATTCGTCGACCACGACCGTCGAGCGAACGCAGGCGGCCTACGGCGACCCTAGCGTGGGCGTTCGCGGCGGGCGCGCGCGTAGGCGACGAACCAGTCGAGCGCCTCGGGGTTCGCGAGCGAGTCGCGACTCGCCGCTGCGGCCGGATCGCCGCCCATCAGGATCTTCTTGACCGGGACCTCGAGCACCTTGCCCGAGAGCGTGCGGGGCACCGAGGCCACGTCGATCACCTCGTCCGGCACGTGCCTGGGCGAGCAGTCCGAGCGGATTCGCTGCCGGATGCGGCCGACCAGGTCGTCGCCCAGCACGAGGCCGTCCTGGAGGACGACGAACAGCGGCATCCAGTCGGCGTCACCCGCCTCCGCGCCCGGCACGTCGACGACCAGGGCGTCCAGCACCTCGGGAACGCTCAGAGCCGCGCGGTAGATCTCCGAGGTGCCGATCCGCACCCCACCCCGGTTGATGGTCGAGTCGGAGCGGCCGTAGATCACGCACGAGCCGTACGGCGTGATCCGGATCCAGTCGCCGTGGCGCCACACGCCCGGGTACATGCCGAAGTACGCGTCGCGGTAGCGCTCGCCGCCGGGGTCGTTCCAGAACCCCACCGGCATGGACGGCATCGGCTCGGTGATCACGAGCTCACCCACCTCGTCGATCACCGGCCGGCCCGCGTCGTCGTACGCCTCGATGGCGCTCCCGAGGTGCCGCACCTGGATCTCACCACGACGGACGGGTTCGACCGGGACGCCGCCGACGAAGGCGGAGCAGACGTCCGTGCCGCCGGAGGTCGAGAACAGCCAGGTGTCGGCGCCGAACTGGTCGTGCACCCACTGGAACCCCTCCGGCGAGAGCGGCGAGCCGGTCGAGCCGATCGCGGTCAGCGCCGACAGGTCGCGCCCGCGGCGCGGCTCGACGCCGGCCTTCATGCAGCCGTGGATGTACGCCGCGCCGGTACCGAAGCAGGTGATGCCGGTACGGGCCGCCAGGTCCCAGAGCGCACCGTGGTCCGGGTAGGCCGGATTACCGTCGTAGAGGACGACCGAGGCCGGGGTCAGGAGGCCGGAAACGAGGGCGTTCCACATCATCCAGCCCGTGGTCGTGAACCAGAAGAGACGGTCATCCGCCTGGAGGTCGGCCTGGATCCCGAGCCACTTGATGTGCTCGAGGAGGATGCCGCCGTGGCCGTGGACGATGGCCTTCGGAAGGCCGGTGGTGCCGCTCGAGTAGAGCACGTAGAGCGGGTGGGCGAACGGCACCCGGTCGAAGGCGAGCGGCTCGCCGGTCTCCCCGAACCGCTCGTGCCAGTCGCCCCGCTCGCCGAGGTAGGGCAGCACGACCGTCCGTTCCAGGCCCGGCATCGCGGCCGCGATCGCGGCCACCTCATCGGCCCGGTCGAAGGCGCGTCCGCCGTACCGGTAACCGTCGACTGCGAGCAGCACCCTCGGCTCGATCTGGGCGAACCGATCGACGACGCTGCGGACGCCGAAGTCGGGCGAGCACGACGACCACACCGCGCCGAGCGACGCCGTCGCATAGAACGCGGCCAGCGCCTCCGGGATGTTCGGCAGGTACGCCGCGACGCGGTCGCCCCGGCCCACCCCGAGGTCCCGCAGGCCGGCCCGGATCCGGGCGGTGGAGGCACGCAGCTCGCCCCAGCTCCACGATCCCGCCGGTCGCGACTCGGAGGCATGCTGGAGAGCCATGTCGGCGTCGTCACGCCCGCGGAAGATGTGCTCGGCATACGACAGGCGAACATCCGGGAACCACTCGGCGCCGGGCATCGAGCGCGACCGCAGCACGACCGCCGGATCGCCGTCGGCCTGGATGTCGAAGAACTCCCAGATCGCCGCCCAGAACTCCTCGAGCTCCTGCACCGACCACGCCCACAGCTCGGCGTAGGACGCGAACGCGAGCCCGCGCGTCTCGCGCAGGTGGTGCTGGAAGCGGGTTACGACCGCCCGCTCGATGCGCTCCGCCGTCGGTTCCCACACGGTCGGCGGCGCCACGCTCACGGGCCGAAGGCTACGCCATGCCGATGCCGGCGAGCAGCAGCTGCAACGTCTCGCGTTCGTCCTCGCCGGTGGCGTGCCCGAGCGCCGCCGGGCCGAGCGTCTCGGCGGCGGTGGCCGCGCGGGCCAGCATGTCCAGATAGTCGCCGAGGGCGGCGGCGTCGAACGGTTCCTCATCGTGCCCGGTGATGCCGATCGCGGCGTCGTAGGCCGCGACCTGGCCCACCACGTCGCGCAACCGGCCGGGCGTCAGGTGCTCCACCGGCGCGTAGAGCCGCGGGTACAGGCAGTCGCCCAGGAACACGAGCCGGTCCTCGACGACGTGGATCACGGACGAGTCGGAGGCGTGGTCGCCGCCGACATGCCGGACGTCGCACGTGACGCCGCCGAGATCGAGCACGAGCCGGTCGTCGAACACCAGTTGGGGCGGGACGATCCGAAGCGCGCTGCGATCAGGGATCTCGATCCTGATCATGTCTCGGCAGAACGCGATCTCGGACCCGTCCGCGACGCGCGCATCGAGCGCATCGTCGCTCCAGTCGAGGCCGGCCTGCCTGACCAGCTCGCGGTGGGTTCCGCGTTGTCCGATGATCGGCACGTCGAGCGCCGCACCGCCGAACGAGTGGTCCCAGTGCCAGTGCGTCAGCACCGCGGCGCGCAGCGGCGGCAGGCCGAGCCCGTCGATCGCAGCGAGGAAGCCCCCCGTATGCGCGACGGAGGCACCGACCTCCAGGAGCGCCGACCAGTCGGAGCCGGCGACGACGGCGAGCGCGGCGCGATCGGTGCGGTCGTCCGGCGTGTACCACCAGACGTGTTCGGATACGCGTCGCAGGACCGATTCGGCCACGCGCGAACCCTATCGGAGACACACGCCCGCCGCCGCGATCTGTATCGTCGCTGTTGCGATACGCCCGCAGGAGTTCTCAGGAGGCCACCGACCATGACCGTCGCGCAGACCGGCCCGCCCCTCAAGTTCAAGACCCTGGCCGAGGCCATCGCCGCGCTCCGCAACCGCGGCCTGCGCCTGTCGGCCGCTCGGCGCCTGGTGCTGGAGACGCTGTTCGCGGCCGATCGGCCGCTGAGTGCCGAGGAGGTCGCCGACGGACTCAACGGGCTCCTGCCCGTCTCCGACCTCGCCTCCTGCTACCGGAACCTGGAGATGCTCGAGCGCCTTGGCGTGGTCCGCCACGTGCACATGGGCCACGGGCCGGGCCTCTACGCCCTCGCCGGGCGCGGTGCGAACGAGTACCTCCTGTGCGAGCACTGCGGGGGCTACACCGTGGCCGATCCGGCCGCCATGGGCCCGGTCCGCGACGCGATCCGCGAGGCCTTCGGCTACGAGGCGCGCTTCAGCCACTTCCCGCTGATGGGCATGTGTCCCGCGTGCGCCGGCGCTCCGGCGACGGATGCGGCGGCCGTCCTGACCGGCAGCGCCTGACCGGGCGTCGCTACGGGCTGGCCCGCAGGTCGGCACCGAGCTTGGCCGCCAGCACCTCGAGCGCGGCATCCTGGGCGGCGAGGTGCTGCTGGATCTGCTGCGCCTCGCGCAGCACCGCCTCGGCGTCCTGGTAGGTCTGCTCGGATCGCTTGTCGGCCGCCGCGGCCTGCACGTTCTGGCCGACGATGATGATCGGCAACAGCACGAGCTGCAGGAACGTCTGGGCGATCCAGGCCACGATGATGATCGTGTTGCCCGAGCGGATCGCCGACGGCAGGCTGACGAGGGCCAGGCCCGCGAAGAGGTAGGCGCAGATCATCGTCCCGACGACCCCCGTCACGAGCACCGCCAGCCTGGTGTTGAACCGGCGCAGCGGGCTGTCGCTGGGGTGCTGGTCGATCACCCGCACCGGCCCGGCCTCGCGCCGCTCCGCGATCTGCGGATGCGGGACGTACTCGAAGATGCTCATGACACCAGGGTAGTGTCGTGAGTACGGCGCGGTCAGGCGTCGCGGCGCAGCAGCAGGATGGCGGCGAGCACCGTGGCGGCTGCGACGTAGCCGCAGTACACCCCGAAGCCCAGCCAGGGCCCGAGGGCGGTCGGGTCCTGGTGGAGGTTGATGATGTCCGTTCCGGCGTTCAGCGGGAGGTAGGGGTCGATCGCGTTGCTCCAGCTCGACGGGAGGATCGCCGAGATGCCGGGCAGCACGAACATGATCCCGGCGAAGGTGGCGATGCCGCCGGCGGTGTTGCGCAGGAGCGCACCGAGCACCAGGCCCATGAGGCCCGTGACGGTCAGGAACAGCGCGGCCCCGACGACCGCCCGCAGCACGTTCGGTGCGCCGATCGTGGTGTCGACATGGTGCTGGGACAGGATCGACTGGGAGACGAAGAACGCCAGAAAGCAGCTGGGCAGCATCAGGGCCAGCGTCACGGCGCCGTACACGCCCATCTTGCCGAACAGGACCGGCAGCCGGCGGGGCACGGCGATGAGGCTCGACCGGATCATGCCCGTCGAGTACTCGCCGCTGATGACGAGCACGCCGAGCACGCCGATCGCCAGCTCCGCGATGTGCCAGCCGCCGAGGCTCACGTCGATCGGGTCGACCCCGCGGTGCTCGCGGACGCGCTCGCCCCAGTGCGCCATCTGCACGGCCGAGATCAGGATCCCCAGCCCCGACATGGCGACGATCGCGAGCAGCAGCGACCAGCGCGTCGAGCGCAGCGACCAGAGCTTCGTCCACTCCGAGCGCACGACCCGCCACTGCGTGACGCGGGCTGCCGCGACCGCGCTCATACGGCCGCCTCGAGCGCCGGAGGCTCGCCGGTACCGACTGCGTGGTACTCGACCGCATCGTGCGTCATGCGCATGAACGCGTCCTCCAGCGACGCCTGCTCGGGCGTCAACTCGTGGAGCACGACGGCGTTGGCGGCGGCGATCTCGCCGATGCGCGCGGCGGTCAGCCCCTGGACCTCGAGCGGGCCGGACGGCTCGCCCGCGATCACGGCGCCCGCGGCGGCCAGCACCTCGCGGAGACGCGCGGCATCCGGGGTGACGACGCGGACGACGTCCCCCGATGCACGCCGGACGAAGTCCTCGACGGTCGTGTCGGCCATCAGCCGGCCCCGCCCGATCACGATCAGGCGGTCGGCGGTGACCGACATCTCGCTCATCAGGTGCGAGGACACGAACACCGTCCGCCCCTCGGCTGCCGCACCCCGTATCAGCGTGCGGATCCAGCGCATGCCCTCGGGATCGAGCCCGTTGGCCGGCTCGTCGAGGATCAGCGTCGCGGGGTCGCCGAGCATGGCTGCCGCGAGCCCGAGTCGCTGACCCATGCCGAGCGAGAAGCCGCCGACACGCTTCCGGGCCACCTCGCGCAGGCCCACGAGGTCGATGACCTCGTCCACCCGTGACCGTCCGATGCCATGGGTCTGCGCCATCGCCAGCAGGTGGCTGAACGCGGAGCGGCCCGTGTGAATGGCGCGTGCCTCGAGCATCGCCCCCACCTCGCGCATCGGCGCCGGGTGGTCGCGATAGGCCTTGCCGTTCACCGTCGCATGCCCGGCCGACGGTGCGTCGAGACCGAGGATGAGGCGCATCATGGTCGACTTCCCCGCCCCGTTCGGGCCCAGGAAGCCGGTGACGACGCCCGGCTGGACGACGAAGCTGACGTCGTCCACGGCGACCTTGGCGCCGTACCGCTTCGTGACCCCCTCGACGACGATCATCCCGCCGACCCTACACCCGCTGCCTGTGAGCCGGCTGTGCGCCGGGACCGGTTAGCGTTCGGCGGCCACGTCGATGCCGTCGCCGATGTTCCGTACCCTCCCCGACGCCCTCCGGGCGTGGGCGACCGCCACCCCAGCGGCCATCGCTCTCTGGAACGGGGAGGAGTCGTGGAGCTACGGCCAGCTCGCGACGATGGTCGCCGACCTCGGAGCGCGTCTCCGCGGTGCCGGAGTGCGGCCGGGCGACCGTCTGGGGCTGATGGCGGAGAACCGCGCCGAGTGGGTGGTCGCCTTCCTCGCGGGCCTCGCGACGGGCGCGGTCGTCGTCCCGCTCAACAATCGGCTCGGGGCGGCGGAGCTCTCGCGCCAGCTGGTCGTCGCCGACCCTCGCCTGATCCTCGCCAGCGCACCGTTTCTGGGTTCCATCGAGCACGCGGCCGGGGGTCGGCCCTGCCGGCCGATCGAGCAGGGAGCCGGCGGCACGATCTGGGAGCAGCCGCAGGGCGACGCCCGACGCGACGCACCCGACCCCGATGCGCCGGCGCTGGTGAGCTTCACGTCCGGCACGACCGGATCGCCCAAGGGGGCGGTCATCAGCCACGGGGCGCTCGCGACCAGCGCCACCACCTACGCCGGCCTGCTGGGGACGGACTCCAAGACCCGCACGCTCGTGATGGTGCCGCTGTTCCACAACACGGGATTCGTCGACCAGTTGGCCCACATGCTCGTCGTCGGCGGGAGCGTCGACCTGCTGCCGGAGTTCCGGCTCGCGACGGCGCTCGACGCCCTCGCCCGGCGCCCGGCCTCCTTCCTGATCGGCGTTCCCAGTATCTTCCGGCTGATGATGCTCGATGCGCGAGCCGGCACCGCCTTCGAGCGCTGCCGCATCCTCGCCTACGGCGGGTCGCCGATGCCGCCGGCCTGGATCGAGGAGCTCCACGCCCGATGGCCGGCGATGCGGCCGTTCAACATCTACGGCCTTACCGAGTTCACGTCCCTCAGCCACGCGCTGCTGCCGGCGGACGCCGTGGCCCGCGCCGACACGGTCGGGACGCCCGTCGAGGGGGTCCGGCAGCGCATCGTCGCCGAGAACGGGCGCGAGGCGGCACCCGGCGAGCCCGGCGAGGTCTGGCTGGCGGGACCGACCCGGATGGTCTGCTACCTCGACAACCCCGAGGCGACGGCGGACGCGCTCCGCGGCGAGTGGCTGCGCACCGGCGATCTCGGCGCAATCGACCGCGACGGGTTCCTAACGCTCCACGGCCGCGCTGCCGAGGTGATCGTGCGGGGCGGCGAGAAGATCCACGCGAGCCAGGTGGAGGGCGAGCTGGCCGCCATCGCGGCGGTCTCCGAGGCGGCGGTCGTGGGCATCCCCGACGACGTGCTCCAGGAACGGGTCGCGGCCTGCGTGGTGACGCGCCCGGGGTTCGCGTTCGACGCGGACGCGGCGCGCACCGTGCTGGCCAGCCGGATCGCCGACTACGCCATCCCCGAGCGCATCCTCGTCGTCGACGAGATCCCGCGCAACGCCAACGGAAAGGTCGACCGGGCTCTCGTCCGGTCGGCGCTGATGGACCCGCCGACGTAACGAGACGAGGAGGACCACGATGGGACTGCGAACGCCCGAGGAGTACGTCGAGAGCCTGCGCCGCCAGTCGCCGGAGGTGTACGCCCGCGGCGAGACCGTGCACAACGTCGCCGACCACCCGCTGTTCGCGTCGACGATGGCCTGCTGGGGCTCGTGGGTATGCCGCGCCGCGTGGGACCCCGAGATGCGGTCGACGATGGTGGCCTCGCCCGATCTGAACGGCGAGGAGAGCCACGTCTTCTGGCATATGGCCACGAGCGTCGACGACCTGCTGCAGAACCTCCGTGCGGCCCGGATGCTGTCGGAGCGATCCCCGCTGTCGGGTTACGCCTCGATCGGGCGGGACGAGCTGCAGGCGCTCCTGATCGTGACGCGCCGCGCCGACCGCGAGCAGGGCACCGCCTATCACGAGCGCGTCCGCACGTACGTCAAGCGGTTCCAGCGCGAGCAGCTGATGACGGCGGCCGCCGTGACCGACGTGAAGGGCGATCGTGCCAAGCGCCCGGCCGACCAGGACGATCCCGACATGTACCTCCGCGTGGTGGAGCGGCGGACCGACGGCATCGTCGTGCGCGGGGCCAAGGCGCACACGTCCGGGTCGGTGGTGGCGAACGAGCTGGTCGTGATCCCGCAGCGCGCGATGCGCGCCGAGGACGCCGACTACGCGGTGGCCTTCGCCGTGCCGGTGGACACACCGGGCATCAAGCTCGTCTGCCGCGGGTTCTCGGGCGAGAACCCGGACGAGTTCGAGGCCCCGGTGTCGAGCCACGACGACCTGATGGAGTCGTTCACGATCTTCGACGACGTCTTCGTGCCGTGGGAGCGGGTGTTCTTGTGCGGCGAGCACCGGTACGCCGGCGAGGTCGCGAACACGTTCGCGAACATCAACCGCCAGGGCTACCTCGGCGCGGACTCCGGCAAGCTCCGGCTCTTCATCGGCGCGGCCCAGCTGGCGGCCGAGCTGAACGGCGTCGCCGGCGCGGCGCACATTCGCGACAAGATCACCCAGATGATCCGGCTCGAACGCGCCATCTGGGCGCTAGGAGTGACGGCCTCTCACGAGAGCCGCTCCGACGAGGGGTTCCAGGTGCCGGATCCCGTCCTCACGAACGCGGGCAAGCACATGGCGATGGAGGGCCATTACATGGCCGCGCGCAACCTGCTCGAGATCGCGGGCGGCTCCGTGATCACGTCACCCTACGTCGAGGACATCATGCGGCCCGAGCTGCGGCCGTTCATCGAGAAGTACTACCGCGGCGCCGACCCGGAGGGCGCGATGGAGCGCCTGCGGGTGATGAAGCTCATCCGCGACCTGGCCGCCTCCGAGTACGGCGGCTACTGGTACACCGAGATCATCCACGGCTCGGGGTCGCCCGAGGCCGAGAAGCTCCAGATGTACCGCGAGCACGATCTCGGCGCGTGCGTCGACCTCGCCCGTCACGCCCTCAAGGGCCGCGCCGCGGTCGGCGAGGCATCGGTGCCCGTCGGCCCGTAGAGACCGGCGGCGTCAGCTGCCGGACGGGGCGCGCTTGGAGTCGAGGTTGCCGGCCCTGATGGTCGCTGCCATGTCAGCGGACTGCTCGCGGTAGACGCCGCCATCCTCGAAGACGATGGCGGGGTACCGACCCTGGCCGGTCTTCTCCTGCAGCGCGGTGCGATTGCCCTTGCGCCACGGGCCCCCGACGACCTCGTAGGCGACTCCGGCCTCGTCCAGCGCCTTCTGGACACGCCAGCACGGATGCCCTCCGAACTTCACCCACATCAAGGAGCAGCGGTAGAGCTTGACGGCCATGGTGCCTCCCGGTAGGACCCGGGCAGTACCCTAGCGCGCCTCACGCCGGTCCCGGCACCGGATCGGCACGGCGCCAACGCCAGCGCGCGATCTCGTCGATACCCCAGACGAGCACGGGGAAGGGCAGCAGCAGCGCGATCATCCACGCGCTGGGATCGGCAGTGCCGAAGACGCCCTGCATCGCAGGCAGGTACGCCACGGCTGCGGCGAACACCAGCTCGAACGCGATGCCGCCGAGCAGGAGCCGGTTCGTGAACACCCCGATGGTCAGCAACGAGGCGCGCTGGGTGCGCGCGGCCATGGCGGTGCCGACCTGGCACGCAACGATACCGAGGAACGTCATCGTGGTCGCGACCAGGTAGGCGTGATGCAGTGCGGATCCGTCCGTCACGTCGTCACCGGGCCGCCACCCGGCGGCCAGCAGCGGCGCGACGAACGCTCCCATCACGAGCACGGCCGAGACGCCGCCGAGCAACCCCCACGCCCGGCCCAGCATGCGCCGGCCGATCACGTTCTCGCCGCGGCGGCGCGGCGCACGGTCCATGACGTCGGGTTCGGGCGCCTCCCGGCCGAGGGCCAGAGCCGGCAACGTCTCGGTGCCGAGGTCGATGGCGAGGATCTGCAGCACCGTCAGCGGCAGCGGGATCGCGCCGCCCGACAACGCGTAGACCAGGAACGGGACGACCTCCGGCGTGGCGTGGGCGAAGATGTAGAGGATGAACTTCCGCACGTTGTCGTAGACGCGGCGGCCTTCCTCGACGGCGGCGACCAGCGTCGCGAAATCGTCGTCGGCGAGCACCATCGTGGACGCCTCGCGGGCCACGTCGGTACCGGACAACCCCATCGCCACGCCGATGTCGGCCCGCCGCAGGGCCGGCGCGTCGTTCACCCCATCGCCGGTCATGGCGACCACCGCGCCCTGGGCGCGCAGAGCGTCGGCGATGCGCAGCTTCGCCTCGGGGGCGCAGCGGGCGAACACGATCTCGCCCGGCTCTGCGAGGCACGCGTCGAGCGCGGCATCCGGCATGGCGTCGAGCGCGGGCCCGTCCACGACACGCAGCCCGCCCTCGCCGATGCCGACCCGCCGCGCGATCGCGGCGCCGGTGACAGCGTGGTCGCCGGTCGCGACGAGGATGCGGATGCCGGCCCGATGGCAGCTCGCGATCGCAGCCGGCACGTGGTCGCGCGGTGGATCGGCCAGCGCGATCAGGCCGAGGAGTGACAGGTCGGCCTCCGCGTCCACCCGGGTCGCGGGCAGCCCTTGGCCGTGGTCCAGCAGGCGCCGGGCCACGGCCAGCACGCGCAGGCCGCGAGCTGCGAGCTCCTCGACCGCGGCGAGCACCTCCGCGTCGGCGGGAGCGGCCGTGCAGGCGAGCACCGCCTCCGGCGCACCCTTCGTGTACACGACCGGCACGCCGTCCACGGCGACGATCGTCGACATCCGCCGCAGGCCAGGATCGAAGCCGAACTCGGTCAAACGGCCGGCCGCGAGGTCGGTGCCCGGTGCGAGCTCGGCCGCCGCCGCGACGATGGCGACTTCGGTGGGGTCGCCGGTGGCGCCCCCGGCGCGGATCGTCGCGTCGCTGCACCGGGCGGCGGCGTCCACCAGGCCGGCGACCGGCGTCGCGGGCGCGACATCGGCGCGCGAGACGATGCCCGTGGCCGGTGTCCAGACCGCCTCCAGCCGCATTCGGTTGACGGTGAGCGTGCCCGTCTTGTCGGTGCAGATGACCGTGGTCGAGCCGAGCGTCTCCACGGCCGAGAGCCGCTTCACGAGGGCGTTGCGGCGCGCGAGCGCGCGGACGCCGGCGGCCAGCGAGAGGCTGATGGTCGGCAGCAACCCCTCCGGGACGTTCGCCACCAGCAGGCCGATGGCGAACAGCACGGCGTCGCGGGCCGGAAGCCCGGCGCCGAACATCGCGAGCGGGATGAAGGCGGCCCCGACGGCGACGGCGACGGCCGCGATCAGCCACGCCACGCGGGTCACCTGCCGCTCGAGGGGGCTCTGTTCCCGTTCGAGCCGCTGCGACAGCGCCGCGACGCGGCCGAGCTGCGTCGTCATCCCCGTGGCGACGACCACCGCGGTGGCGTCGCCGGACGAGCACGTCGTCCCGCTGAAGACGATGTCGGGCGCCTCGATCCCACGCTGGCCGTCCTCGCCCGGGACGGACGTCCGCAGCACGGGCACCGACTCGCCCGTGAGCGCCGACGCGTCGATCTCGAGCGTGCCGGCGACCAGGCGGGCGTCCGCGGGCACGCGGTCGCCGGCCGCCAGCACGAGCACGTCGCCGGGCACCAGCGTGCGCGCTTCGATCACGGTGCGAGTCCCACCCCGCACGACCGTGGCGTGGAGCGGCAGGTAGTCGCGCAGCGCCTCGACGGCGCGCTCCGCCTGACGTTCCTGGACGAACGCGAACGCGGCGTTGAGCACGATCACGGCGACGATGGCGATGGCGAGCGCGCCGGTGCCCGCGAGCGCCGCGAGCGCCGCGGCGGCCCACAGCAGGAGCGCCAGCGGGTGGATGATCTGGGCCAGCAAATCGCGCGGCCAGTGGCGCACCTCGCGCCGCACGAGCTCGTTCGAGCCGTAGTGCACGAGGCGGCGGGCGACCTCGCGCTCGTCGAGGCCCTCGGGGCCCGTGCGGAACTGAAGCTGGAGCTGGGCGACCGTCTCCCGCGCCACCAGGTCGAGGTCGAGCGGCGGATCGGGCGTGGTGGATTCGTCGCCGGGGCGGGCCATCACCGGATCCTGGCCCACGTCGACGGGGCGGGCGTCGGTGAACTCGCGTAAGAGCTGAGGCGCTACGCGCGCTTGACGGCCTGGAGCGTGTACGAGTGCGCCAGGCGCTCCGGCCGGTCGATCAGGCGCCACTCGCCGTCGGCAAGCTCCTCCATCTGGCCGGGCAGCGCGTTCCACGGGACGCTGTCGTGCTCGGCCAGGAGGGTCAGCTCCATGCCGGCGTCGAGCAGGGCCATCACGATCTCGCCGAGGCCGTGGTTCCACTCGTGCGTCGTCGTCGTGGCGAAGCTGCGATCCGTCGCCACGTACGTGCCGCCGTCCTCGAACACGCTCGGCTCGACGTGCTCGAAGTAGGGGTACGCGATCGCGAGCAGGCCGTCCGGACGCACGTCGGCCAGGGACCACAGCACGGGGTGGCCCTCTCGGATGTGCAGGCGCCCGCCCGGCCGCAGCAGATCGGCGACGACGCGGCCCCAGCGCCGGACGTCCGGGAGCCAGCAGAGGGCTCCGACGCCGGTGTAGACGAGATCGAATCGCTCGCGGCCGAGCGCCGCGGGCGCGTCGTACACCAGGGCCTCGACGAACGTCGCCGCGGCGCCGGCGGCCGCCGCGAGCCGGCGAGCCTCGACCAGCGCGGCGGGCGAGAAGTCGAGCCCGGTGATGCGGGCGCCGAGCCGTTCCAGCGACACGGTGTCGGTGCCGATGTGGCACTGGAGATGCACGACCTCCAGCCCGGCGATGTCGCCGAGCCGGGCGCGGTCGAACCGCACGACGCTGCTGAGATACCCCGGGTCGGCGGCGAACTGCGCGACGCCGTAGTCGGGCGACGCCGCGTGAGCCGGCGCCCGCTCGTCCCAGTTCGCCCGGTTCACGTCGAAGGACCGAGCGTCGCGTGCCGGCGCATCACCCGGAACTGGATCGTGACCTCCCATCCCGCGACAGGTTACCGGCCGGCGGCGACCTCGATGGTGCGCCAGCCGGCCACGGCCAGGATGATGCCGAAGGCGCCGTAGAGCGTGTCGAGCGGCCACTGCGGGCCGCCGTGCCAGCCCACGATCAGGGTCTCGATCGCGAGCCAGGCCAGCAGCAGTGCGCCCATCGCCAGCGCCAGCGGCCCGGCCAGATCGGGACGGCGCAGCGACAGGATGCCGCTCGCGGTCATGCCGCCGCCGATCAGGACCAGCAGCAGGATCCCCGGAATCGTGAAGTCCGGCAGCAGGCTGTGCTCGATCCAGTCCGCCGGCATGCCCATGCCGTTGCGCACGAGCGCGATACCGGACGGGATCGCCGGAAGGCCCGTGACGAGCTCGATCACCGCCAGTGCGCCGACCGTGCGGCGCGAGGGCGTCTCCCACGTGATGGTAAGCGACGACCGCCCGGCGGCTGCCCTGACGTCGGTGCCGGTGAGGCTGACCACGCCCTCCACGGTGCACCGCAAGGAGGCCGCCGTCATCCGCGGCCGCACGCCGAACGGCTTCGGCAAACTACGAACCGCCCGCGGGCACGGAGACGAGCGGCACCCACACCGTGCCGACGCGACGACCGTCGCGACCTCCACGCACGATTGTGGTCAGCGCGAACTCCTCTACGCCGCCCCGGATGGTCTAGCTTTCGGGGTACCCAGTCACGAGACCCCGAAGGGGGACAACGGTGCCCTCCGACAACCTCACGATCATCGACAACCGCACGGGCCGCGAGTACTCGCTCCCCATCGTCGACGGCACCATCCACGCCACCGACCTGCGTCAGATCTCCGTGACCGACGGGGACGGCGGGCTGATGTCGTACGACCCGGCCTTCCTCAATACCTCGTCGTGCCGCAGCGCCATCACCTACATCGACGGCGACGTGGGGATCCTGCGCTACCGCGGCTACCCGATCGAGCAGGTCGCCGAGCAGGCCAGCTTCCTCGAGACGGCCTACCTGCTGCTGGAGGGCGAACTGCCGAACCCCGCCCAGCTGGCGAAGTGGGAGGACGACATCCGGATCCACACCTACGTCCACACCAACGTGACGAAGTTCCTGGAGGGATTCCGCTACGACGCGCACCCCATGGGAATGCTGCTCGGCACGGTGGGCGCGCTCTCGACGTTCTACCCGGACGCCAAGCAGATCTCGAGTCCCGAGAGCCGCTACCTGCAGCGGGTCCGTCTGATCGCGAAGTTCCCGACCATCGCGGCCTGGGTGTTCCGCCACTCGCGCGGCCTGCCCTACGTCTACCCCCGCAACGACCTGTCGTACGTCGGCAACTTCGTCAACATGACGTTCGAGATCGGCGGCGTGCACCAGCCGAACCCGGTCCTGCAGCGCGCCCTCGAGATCCTGCTGATCCTGCACGCCGACCACGAGCAGAACTGCTCGACCAGCGCGGTGCGCAGCGTCGGCTCGTCGCACGTCGACCCCTTCTCCGCCGTGTCGGCCGGCATCGCCGCCCTCTACGGACCGCTCCACGGCGGGGCCAACGAGGCGGTGCTGCGGATGCTCGACGAGATCGGCGACGTCCGCCACGTGCCGGCCTTCATCGAGTCGGTGAAGGAGGGCAAGGGCCGCCTGATGGGCTTCGGGCACCGCGTCTACAAGAGCTACGACCCGCGGGCGAAGCTGATCAAGCGCGTCGCCGACCAGGTGTTCGAGCAGACCGGCCTCAACCCGAAGCTCGAGATCGCGCTCGAGCTCGAGCGGATCGCACTCGAGGACGAGTACTTCGTCTCGCGCAAGCTCTACCCGAACGTCGACTTCTACTCGGGCCTGATCTACCAGGCGATGGGGTATCCGACCTCGTACTTCACGGTGCTCTTCGCACTCGGCCGGCTGCCGGGATGGATCGCCCAGTGGAACGAGATGCTGATCGATCCCGAACAGAAGATCTCCCGGCCGCGCCAGACCTACATCGGCTACGACGTGCGCGACTTCGTACCGATGGAGGGCCGGGCCTAGCGGAGCTAGGCGGACGCGCCGGCGCGGTCGACGATCTCGAGCAGGTGCGGAGCCGGCACCGCGGGGTCGTCGCGCTCGATCTCGCGTGCCAGCCGGTGGCCGTCGAAGATCGCGTCCGCCAGCAGGCGCGGCGCGACGCAGTCGCCGATCCGGTACAGCGCCGTCACGC
The DNA here is from genome assembly GCA_963779685.1 of uncultured Actinomycetes bacterium. Taxonomy (GTDB): domain Bacteria; phylum Actinomycetota; class Thermoleophilia; order Gaiellales; family F1-60-MAGs149; genus CAVZZG01. The sequence continues at coordinate 1,098,285 of CAVZZG010000001.1, read as the reverse complement.
CCTCGAGCCGTAGCGCGTCCCGCTGGGCTGCGAGCGACCGGTACAGCGAGTCGTCGGAGAGCCGCTGCGTGCAGAGGACGACTGCGTCGGTCTCGAGCGACTCCTCTCCCCCGAACGGATCGGCGATCGTGACGCCACCATGGGCGATCGCCGTCACCTCGGCGTCGCGGCGCACGACGACGCCATCGGCATGGATCGAACGGCGCAGCTCGGGGCCCTCCAGCGTCTGGTCGGAGTACGGCGACGCGACCGGGAACGGCGTCACCAGCTGGACCGCGAATCCCTCCCTCGCCAGCAGCTGCGCGAGGCCGGCAGCGACGAAGTAGCCCTCCGCGTCGAACACCACCACCCGTTCGCCGGCCGGGCGCTTCCCCTCGAGCATCACCTGCTCGGGGGTCAGCACGTGCGGAAGCGCCGGGTCGGCGCCGGCGATCGGCTCCCTGCGCCAGCCGCTGCGGCCGGATCCGTCCCACGCGGAGCCGGTCGCCATCACGACGACGTCGGCGCCGTACTGGCGGATCGCATCCGCATCGAGGCGGGTGCCGAGGATCACCTCGACGTTGCGCAGCCGATCGAGCTGGATCTGACGCCAGTTCACGACGCGACCCCACTCGCCGATGTCCGGCAGACGCGGGATCCACCGCATCGATCCGCCGAGCTCCGGAGCCGCATCGACGAGGTGCACCCGGCGGGCGCCGCGCCGCCCGAGCATCAGCGCGCACTCCATCCCGGCCGGGCCTGCGCCGACGACGAGGAAGTCACGAGCCGGGTTCTCGAGCGGCGGGACGCGCTCCGGGTGCCAGCCGCGCCGATGCTCCTCGCCGGCCGTCGGGTTCTGAAGGCACGCGAGATGCCCGCCGAGGAGGGTCTTCGCGATGCACACGTTCGAGCCGGTGCACTCGCGGATCTCGTCGTATCGACCCTGCTCGATCTTGCGCGGCAGGAACGGGTCGGCGATCGAGGGCCGGGCCGCCCCGATGATGTCGTACGCGCCGGAACGGACGATGTCCGCCATCCGATCGGGGTTCGTCAGCCGGCCGACGCCCACGATGGGCTTGGCGGTCGCCTCGCGCACGCGCTCGGTCCACGCGAGCTGGTAGCCCTCGGCGTGATAGCGCGAGGTCCCGGAGTCGAGCGACCACTCGGTGAGCGTGCCGACGTTCACGTCCCAGAGGTCGACGAGGTCGTCCGCGAGGCGGATGAAGCCGAGTGCCTCGTCCGTCGTCTGACCCGGCGTGAGGCCGACGGCGACCCTCGCTGCGATAGCCGCCCGGCCGCCGACGGCCTCGCGCACCCGCTGCAGCGCCTCGATCCAGAACCGGGCCCGGTTCGGAAGCGACCCGCCGTAGGCGTCGGTGCGCTCGTTGTAGAAGGACGACAGGAACTGGCCGGGCAGGTAGCTGTGGGCGCCGTAGACGTAGACGATGTCGAAGCCCACGGCAACGCTCTGCTCGGCCGCCCGGACGAAGTCGTCGAGGATCCGCCGGATGTCGTCGAGGTCGAGCTCCTTCGGCACGATCGACGGCACGCAGTCGCTGGCGATCTGCGACGGCCCCACCGCCGGCCACCGCGAGTCGTGGTTGGTGGCGTGGGCGCCCGCGTGGGTCAGCTCGATCCCGGCCAGCGCCCCGTGGTCGTGGGCACGATCGGCGACCAGTCCGAGCGCCTCGGCATCGCGAGCCGACCAGACGTGGGCCGCGTTGTAGGGGTACTCGTCAGAGTCGAGGCTGACCGGGGCATCCTCGGTGCAGACACCACCCCACCCGCCCTCCGCCTTGACCCCGCGGTGCGCGGCCTGGGTGCCGGGCTTGCGGGTGCCGAAGCCGGTGCAGTGCGGCACCTGGAAGAAGCGGTTGGGCAGGGTCTTCGGCCCGATCGCGATCGGTTCGAAGAGCACGTCGTGCCGGGGGTCGCGGCGGGCGGCAGCCAAGGCCGGAAGCATAGGTGCGCGCTCAGACGCCGAGCGCCGAAGCGAGTCGCTCGCCGGCCGTCGCCGAACCGCCGAAGAGGTGCGTCGTCCCCTTGGCCCGCTTGAGGTGGAAGTGCGCCTCGTGCTCCCAGACATAACCCATGCCGCCGTGGATCTGGATGGTGGCTGCCGCGGCATTGCGGTAGGCCCGTCCGCAGGTACCGAGCGCCAGCCACGCGGCGGCCTCGGCATCCGCGCTGCCGGCGTCGCCCAGCCGGGCCGCGAGCCGCACGGCGGCGGTCGCCGCCTCGACGTCGATCAGCATGTCGACGCAGGGATGCTTGATGGCCTGGAACACCCCGATCGGCTGCCCGAACTGCTCGCGCAGCTTCGCCCAGTCGGTCGAGAGCTCGAGACAGCGGCGGGCGCCGCCGGCCATCTCTGCGGCCACCATCGTCAGCACCGAGGCGTCGACGGCTGCACGGCCGGCGGCATCCAGATGGCCGATGCGGCGGGTGCTCGCGCCATCGATCACGACCGACCCGATCGCACGGAGCGGGTCCACCGACGCCTCGGTCGTGACGACGACGGCCGGGTCGCCGAGATCGACCGCGGCGAGATCGCCGTCGCCGCCGACGACGATCAGGAGCTCGGCCGAGGGTGCGTCGATGACGCCGCGCGAGATCCCGGCGACGGCCACCCGCAGCGATCCGTCCGCGATCCGCGGTAGCAGCTCGGCGCGGGCAGCCTCGTCTCCGCCCGTTGCGATCGTCGCTGCGGCCATGACGGCGGAGGCCAGGAAGGGCACCGGCGCGAGCGACCGGCCGAGTTCCTCCATCAGCACCGCGGCCTCGGTGAGGGATCCGCCGGCGCCACCGTGGGTGGCGGGCACGAGGGTCGCCATCAGGTCGAGCTCCGCCATCGCGGCCCACAGGGCCGCGTCGAACGGCGCGCCGACGTGGTCGCGCACGACCTTCGCGGGCACCTCGCGCTCCAGGAACTCGCGCACCTGCGCGCGGAATGCACCGAGCGCGCGATCGAGGGGGACCTGCAGGTCGCCTGCGGTTCTCGGCCGTCGCGGCGTGCTCACCGCGGGAGTCCCAGGATCCGCTCGCCGATCGTGTTTCGCTGTACCTCGTTGGAGCCGGAGTAGATCGGGCCGGCGAGGCTGAGCAGGTACTCCCGCACCCAGTCGCGGTTGACGATGTCCGCACGGCCCTGGAGATCGAGCCCGAACTCGGCCACGGCCGTCCACAGCTCGCTCCAGTAGAGCTTCAGGAACGATCCCCAGGAACCCATCCGCTCGCCGCGCCCCAGCGCCAGCGCGCGGCCGAGGTTCCACTCGCCGAGGAGCTGGCAGCGACTGTACAAGCCGGCGTAGCGCTGCCGGACGGCAGCGTGCTCGTCGCCGCGAAGCGCGCCCGCGCCGACCGCGGCCGCGATCAGCTCGCGAATCTGGCCGAGCATGAAGAACAGCCGGCCGTGGTCGGTGAAGCCCTGATCCGAGCGCTCGCAGTCGAGAATGGTGAGCGCGACGCCCCAGCCTTCGCCCGGTGCGCCGATGATCGCCTCGGCGGGTGCGACGGCGTCGTCGAAGAGGATCTGCGCGAACTCCGAGTCGCCGGTCAGCTGGCGGAGCGGGTGAACGACGACGCCGGGCTGGTCGTGGGCCACGATCAGCGTCGAGAGCCCGGCGTGGCGACGGCCGTCCTCGGGCTCGGAGCTGCGCGCCAGCACGACGTTGAAGTCCGCGTAGGGGCCGAGGGTCGTCCAGGTCTTCTCGCCGCGCACGATCCACTGCCCGTCGACGAGATCGGCGCGGCACCGCAGCGCCAGCAGGTCGGAGCCGGCACCGGGCTCGGAGAAGCCCTGGCACCAGATCTCTCGCGCCGCGAGGATCGGCGGCAGGTAGCGGGCCTTCTGCTCGGCCGAGCCGTGGACCATCAGCGTCGGCCCGACGATCAGCAGGCCGGGGGTGTCGGGGAACTCCGGCACGCCGGCGAAGGCGAGCTCCTCGTAGTACAGGTACTGCTCGATGGGCCCCGCTCCACGGCCGCCGTACTCGACCGGCCAGGCGATGCCGGCGTAGCCGTTGGCGTGGAGCTCGGCCTGCCAGGCGCGGCGGAACGCGAACCGCTCGTGCTCGTCGGCAGGCTCGGGTTCGCGGGGGGCGTTGGCGGCGAGCCATCGGCGCAGCTCGCCGCGGAAGGTCTCCTGCTCCGCCGTGAGGGGATGGGCGATGTCCAGGCGCAAGCGTCCCTGCGATGCCCCCGGCGTCTTCACGCGGCGCAGGGTATCCAACTACGATCCCGGGCACGCGAGCGAGGGATGGGATGAGCGAATCGGTCAGGACATCGGCGGCGGACGGCGTGCTCGAGGTCGTGCTCGACCGGCCGAAGGCGAACGCGATCGACCTGGCGACGAGCCACGAGCTGAACGCGCTCTGGGAGCGTTTCCGCGACGACCCCGACCTGCGCGTGGCCGTGCTCACGGGCGCCGGCGAGCGGTTCTTCTGCGCCGGCTGGGATCTCAAGGCAGCCGCCGCGGGCGAGGACTCCGACTCCGACTGGGGGCCGGGCGGCTTCGGCGGCCTCAATCATCCCCGGAACCTGTGGAAGCCGATCATCGCCGCCGTCAACGGCATCGCCTGCGGCGGCGGGCTCGAGCTGATGCTGGGCTGCGACATCATCGTCGCCTCCACCGAGGCCCGATTCGCCCTGCCGGAGATCAAGGTCGGCGTCCTGCCCGACGCGGCCTCGGTCAAGCTGCGCCGGCGCATCCCCTACCACGTCGCCGTCGAGTTCCTGATGACCGGACGATGGATGGACGTCGACGAGGCGAAGCACTGGGGGCTCGTGAACTACGTCGTCCCGCCGGCGGAGGTGCTGCCCAAGGCGCACGAGATCGCCGCCATGCTCGCGGCCGGCCCGCCGCTGCTCTACCCTGCCATCAAGCAGGTACTCGTCCACACCGAGATGGTGTCCGAGCACCAGGCGTTCCTCACCCACGATGCCCTCCAGGCGGTCCAGGCCGTGCTGCGCTCGGAGGACCTCCGCGAGGGCGCCCGAGCCTTCACCGAGAAACGAGAACCGATCTGGAAGGGCCGCTGATCCGGGCGATCGAAGTCGTAGGAGGAGGAGGAATCGCATGCCACTCCGATGCGTAGCTCTGGCGGCGACGGCGAGCGCCGCGTTCCTGGTCCTCGCCCCGCCCGCCCTCGCGGCCGGCGTGACGTACGTCGTGAACGGCACGGCCGATACGCCGGACGCCGACGTCGGGACGGCGGCCTGCCGGGACGCGCACGGCAAGTGCACGCTGCGCGCAGCGATCATGCAGGCGAACTTCCACCCCGGGGCCGATACGATCCGCCTGCCCGCCGGGACGTTCAGGCTCACCCGGCCGGGCGCCGACGACGCCGCGGTGCTGGGCGACCTCGACATCACGGACGACGTGACCCTCCGCGGGCGCGGCAGCGCCGCGACGATCGTCGACGGCAACGGCGCCGTGACGCTCGATCGCGTCTTCCAGGTGCTCGCGACGGCGAAGCTCACCACGTTCCAGGGCCTGACGATCCGGAACGGTCGCAGGACGGCGACGTTCGACGAGGGCGGCGGCCTGTACTGGGATGGCGGCGGCAGCCGTCTCTCCCTCCAGGACGTGATCCTCGAGGGCAACCGGGGCTACTACGGCGGAGGCGCCTACCTGAACTCCAACGGCAGCGACACGGTGGTCCTCGACAGGGTCGCGATCCGCAAGAACACCGCGACCGCTGCGAGCGGCGGGCTGGGAGTGCATCTCGGCGACTTCACCTCCTTCGCGATGCACCGCAGCAACGTCTCGGCGAACACCGCCTACGAGGGCGGCGGCGTGTACATGGACGGCTCGTCGAGCTTTCCCGGCGCGTCGGTGGGCATCGACGGCACGGTCATCGCCGGCAATCACGCCAGCCTCTCGGCGGGCGTCGAGTACCACTCCAACATCCCACTCGTGATGCAGAACGACGAGGTGCTCGGGAACGTCGCCACCGCCTACGGGGGCGCGATCGGGAACTACGGCGTGCTCCAGGTGTCCAACTCGACCGTGGCGGGGAACTCGGCCGTGAAGGGCGGCGCCCTCTACGACTACGAGGGCGGTAACGCGAGCCTGCTCAACGTCACCGTCAGCGGCAACACCGCCCAGACGTACGGCGGCGGCGTCTACGAGGAGGTCTTCATCCACAACTTGGCCGTGGTGACCCTCACCGACGATACCTTCAGCCGCAACACCGCCGGAACGGCGGGCGGCGGCGTCTACCGCGACCCGGCCGGGCCGCCGGCCATGACGATCACGAACTCGCTGTTCGCGAGGGGCGCGCCGGGCGCCAACTGCAGCGACGCGGTCGGCGGGGCCAACAACCTCTCCGACGACGCCTCCTGCGGCTTCGGCGCGGGTGACGGCATCGCCAACCTCAGGCTGAGCCCGCTCGCCGACCATGGCGGTGCGACGCCGACGATCCTGCCCATGGCCGGCAGCCCCGCGGTCGACGGCGGCGCCGGCGTGGGCGTTCCCGCCACCGACCAGCGCGGCATCACGCGTCCGCAGGGGAGCATGGACGACGTCGGCGCGGTCGAGGTGTGCCAGGCCCGGCCGAAGGCGCCTGCCGCCGTCGGCCCGAAGGCGAGGATCAGAGGCCCGCGCGTGACGCTCGACTGGAAGGACGTGCCCTGTGTCGAGGGCTACTCGGTGCTCCTGAAGCTCGGCTCGTCGCGTGGTCGCACGGTGCAGAAGAAGGCCGGCCTGCACTCCTCCGCGTTCAGGACGAGGGCCCTGGCCAGGGGAACGACCTACTACTGGCGCGTCGCCGCCATCGGCGATCGCGGCGCCACCAGCTCCACCTGGCACCGCTTCAAGGTCCGCTAAGGCGGCGATCGGCTGAGATCCGCTCGATAAGCTGCCGTCGTGTCGGCGGTGGCCCGAAGCAGTGCTGGGCGGACGCGGGAGGCGACCGAGGGGTTCCGCGCCGACGTCGAGGGTCTCCGGGCCGTGGCCGTGACGCTCGTCGTCGCGTTCCACGCACGCCACTCGCTGGTGCCCGGCGGCTACATCGGCGTCGACGTCTTCTTCGTGCTGTCGGGCTTCCTGATCACGGGGCTCCTGCTGCGCGAGTTCGAGCAGCACGGCCGCGTCAGCCTGAGTCGGTTCTGGGCCCGGCGGATCCGGCGCCTCCTGCCGTTGTCCTCGCTGGTGCTGATCTGCACGCTGGCGGGGACGTGGTTGATCATCGCCCCGATCAATCGGGGAGTGGTCGCGGCGTCGGCGCGGGCTGCGGCGCTCTACCAGGCGAACTGGCACTTCGCGAGTCAGGCCAACGACTACTTCGCCGGCCTCCGTGGAGACCGACCCGGTGCTGCACTACTGGTCGCTCAGCCTCGAGGAGCAGTACTACGTGGTGTGGCCGCTGATCCTGACCGCTGCTGGCGTTCGTCGCGATGCGGATCGGACCGATTCGGCGACGACCCCGCGCGACGGCGGCCGTGCTGCTGGGAGTGATCGCCGCCGTGTCGCTGGCGTTGTCCATGAGGATGACGACGAGCGACCCCGCGGTGGCGTACTACGCCCTGCGGACGCGTGCGTGGGAGCTCGCGATCGGCGCCCTGGTCGCAGTGGCGGCACCGCTCCTCGCTCGCACCGGCCGGTCGCCGGCTCCGCGAGGCGGCCGCGGGTGCCGGACTGCTCGCCATCCTGATGGCAGCGGTCGCGTTCACCGAGTCGACGCCGTTCCCCGGCAGCGCCGCGCTGTTGCCGGTGCTCGGTACCGCGGCCGTGGTCGCCGCGGGCACCGGGCGGCGCAGGACCGTCACCGGCCGCTTGCTCGGGTTGTCGGTGCCGCGGTACATCGGCCGCGTCTCCTACGGCTGGTACCTCTGGCACTGGCCGTGCCTGGTGCTGGCCGAGGCGGCGTTCACGAACCGCTACGGCGTGGTCTCGGCGGCGAACGACACGCGGTACCAGCTCGTCGTGTTGCTCGCCGTCGTCCTGTCGCTGGGACTAGCGGTGGTGTCGAACTACGCCGTCGAGATGCCAGTCAGGCGCTCGGTGCGGCTGTCCCGTGCCCCCCGGTTGACGCTCGCCTTCGGCGCCAGCCTGACGGTCGCCACCGCAGCCCTCGCGGTCACGCTGCATCGCGGGGTCGTCGCGCCGGCGCCGCCAGGGGCGGCCGCCGCCGTCGTGGCCGACCAGGCGCAACTGGCGACCGCGGCAACGCGGCTCAGCGAGGACCCGGCCGCCGCACGAGCCGACTGGATCGTCGGCCCCGACAGCTGCCTTCGTCGAGCGGAGCACGACCCCCGAGTCGTCTGCTTGTTCGGCGACCCTGAGGGCCAGACACGGGTCTTGCTGATCGGCGACTCGCACGCCGCCGCCTACGTTCCGGGGATGGACGAGCTGGCGACCCGCCGACACTGGCGGCTCGAGGCGATCGAGAAGAACTCGTGCCCGGTCTGGAGCGTCCGCGTGGGTAACCCGGTTGCGGGCGAGAACGTCCAGTGCGAGCGGTGGCGTCGCAACGCACTGGCGCGGATCGCGAGCGGCGGGCCGTACGACCTCGTCCTCATCGCCGTCGCGAACAACGATCGCCCGCTCGTCCTTCGGGACGACGGGAGCCATCCGCCACTCGCCGAGCTGCCCCGTTGGTGGGCCACTGGCGCAAAGCGCACCGTGGCGGTGATGGCTCCCGTGGCCAGGCGGATCGTCGTCATCGACGATCCGCCGCTCCCCGGCTTCGACGTGCCGACGTGCCTCTCCGCCCACCCGACGGACATTCGAGCGTGCCAGTATCTCCGCACCCAGCGCGCCTACCTCGACGCCGACCTGCTCGCCGCGGCCGCGCCCGGCCTCGCTCCGTTCGGCGTCAAGTACGCCGATCTCGCACCACTGCTCTGTCCAGCGGCGGTGTGCCCGGTCGTGACAGGTGACGGCAGGATCATGTTCAAGGATTCGAGTCACTTCACCGCCACCTACAGTCGCACGATCTGGGCCACCCTCGGCACTGCTATCGACGCCGCCTCGGCGGCACCGCCGTCGGAGACGGCCGCCGTGGTTTCGGCTGACCGGGCAGAGCTGGCGACGGCGGCAACGCGACTCAGCGAGGACCCGGCCGCCGCGCGAGCCGACTGGAGCGTGGGCCGCAACAGCTGCCTGAGCCACGAAGGGGTGGACGCACGGGTTGTCTGCGTATTCGGCGATCTGAAGAGCACGACCCGGGTGCTGCTCACCGGCGACTCCCACGCGGCCGCCTACGTCCCCGGCATGGCCTGGCTGGCGGCTCGCCGGCACTGGCGGCTCGAGGTGATCGAGACGGGCGCCTGCCCGATCTGGAACTTCCGGGTGTGGCACGTCGGCGGGATGGGAGAGAACGTCGGCTGCGAGAAGTGGCGTCGCCGTGCGCTGGCGCGGATCGCCGCCAGCAGGCCCTTCGACCTCGTGCTGATCGCGGTGGCCGAGAGCGAGCGCCCCGGCGTGCTGCGCGACGACGGGAGCCATCCGCCACCCGCCGAGCTGCCCACGTTGGTGGGCGACTGGCGCCGGCGCACGGTGGCGATATGGCCCCGAAGGTCGCGAAGCGGATCGTCGTGCTCGACGATCCACCGCTCCCCGGGTTCGACGTGCCGACGTGCCTCTCCGCCCATCCGACCGACATTGGCGCGTGTCAGTACTCCCACGCCAAGCGCGCCTATCTCGACGCCGATCTGCTCGCCGCGGCCGCGCCCGGTCTGGCGCCGTTCGGCGTCCGCTACGCGGACCTCGCGCCGCTGCTCTGCCCGACCACGACCTGTCCGGTCGTGACCCGGAACGGCACCATCATGTTCAAGGACGGGAACCACTTCACTGCCTCGTACAGCCGGGTGCTGTGGCCGCTCCTCGGTGCCGCGATCGACGCCGCATCACCCATCCCACCGCACCCCTGACGCTGGTCAGCGCAGCTGCACAGGGCCGGACGGCACCGACCTGAACACGTCGTAAGACGGCTTGTGCGTGCCGTCGGCGAGTTCCAGCCCCGACGTCCAGATGTAGAAGGGCGCGTGACCGGGCGCAGGGTGCTTGACGGGGCAGTGCGCGTCGCGCAGGAGGAACCAGCACATCGTGTCGACGCGGCCGAGGTTCGCCGCGAGCCGGTAGGCGGCCGGCAGGTCGGCGGCCTGCTGGGCACGGCTCACGCGGAACAGCCACCCGGTGTTCCCCGGCTCGGTGAGCCAGCCGAACTCGGAGATGAAGAGGTTCACGCGCTGGCCGGGCCAGATCTCGTCGGCGCGGCGCACCAGCCAGTCGAGGTCGTTGATGTCGACGCTGGCCGGGAAGTGCGGGAGCGCGATGTCGGGGCGCCGCTCCGAGTAGGGGTTGATGCCGAGCAGGTCGAGGCGGGGCGGCCGGCCGTCGGGCAGGCGCATGTTCGCGAGGAACGTGTCCGGCGTCGTCGTGCCGGAGTCGTCATACCCGCGGGGCGCGAGGTTCGCACCGATCACCACCACGTCGGAGCGGGCCGCGTGCATGGCTCCGTAGGCTGCGTCGAGGATGCGGGCGTAGAGCCTGGGCGCGGCCCGCCCGTTGTCGCCCTGCGGACGGAACGTCCGGTTGCGGTTCGGCTCGCTCCAGATCATCCACCGACGGACGGCCGGGTAGTGCTTCATCGCCGCAACCGCGAAGTCCGCGAAGTCGGCGGGCGACGTCGGCGCCCAGGTGGGGCTGGTCTTCCCGCTGGCCCAGTGGGGCGTCGCCGTGAGGTAGAGCACCGGCTCGATGCCGTTGCGCACCGCGGTTGCGACCTCCGCGTCGATCTCGGGCGACCAGCGGTAGGCCGGATCCGAGGGGTCGCGCGGCCGGACGGGACGGGTGCGGGCCGTCTCGTACCACGACAGCGGCCGCACCCAGGTCCGCACGCCGAGGCTCGCGAGCTCGGCGAAGGTCGTGGCGCCTCCCGGGCCGGCGAGGTTGCTCGTCGTCAGGCACTTGGAGGGCTGGTGCGCCGGGAAACCGAGCGGCGCGTCGAGGTTGCCGAGGTCGGCGAGCGGGTTGAGGGCCAGCTCGCGACGCTGGGCCTGGGCCACGGTGGCCGTGTCGCCGGTGCGGAGGGCGGCGTTCCGCAGCGTGTCCCACGCCACCCAGCTCTGCGGCTCACGATCGACGGCCTGCTGTGCGAGCTTGTACGTGCGGCGCCAGTCGGTGCCGTTGACGGCGAGGGTGCTGGCGGCGATCAGCGGGGAGGCGGAGAGCCGATCCCACCACGCCGCTCGCGCGTAGTAGGCGAGCGCCTGCTGCGGGTCGGTCGCGGTCACCGCGTCGCCCGTGACGGTCCGCCAGGCCCCGACTGCGACCGGCGCGGCGAAGGCCATGACGGCGAGCCCGAACAGCACCAGCGCGATCCGCATGGAGACGCGACGCGAACTCCAGCCGGGTGCCGCCGCCGCCCGGCGAGGCCGTTCCCGCCCCCAGGATGACGAAGGCCGGGATCGCGAGCGCGGGGATGGTGAGGTTCCAGTCCGTCGCGGCGTGAACGACTGGCGAACGCCGACGTGGCCAACAGGGCCGTCGAGAGCTCCGACCGGGCTCGCGCCCGGGCCGGCAGGGCGATCACGGCGAGCACCAGCACGAGCCCGATGAGCCCGAGTTCGGCCGCGGTGCCGAACAGGAACGAGTGGGCATCGTTCACGCTCTCGGCGTAGGACCGGTGCGCGAACCACGCCACCGAGTAGGCGCCGGCGCCGATGCCCTCGACGGGGTGCGCGAGCGCCGCTCGGGTGGCGATCGCCCAGTACTCGTAGCGGTTGGTCGATACCGATCCGAACCTCGAGCTGGCGCTGGAGTGCCCGACGTGAGCCGGTGCGGAGAACTCGGCCCACCGCGCCTGCACCGATCCGGCCCCCGCGACGGCGACGATCAGGACGAGGAGGACCGTGAGGCCGATGAGAAAGCGCCGGGGAACGCGTGGCCGCGCCCCGGTGACGACGGCGCCTGCGCGCGCACCAAGGGCGACCAGCGGCGGCGCGAGGAGCGCCGCCGCGACGGTGACGATGATGACCCGCACGCCGAGCTCGTGGCGTGCTCCGGCGGTCGCGACCGGCGCGTGGGCGATCGCGGGCAGCTGGACGGCGATCGGTGCCACGGCAGCGAGGACGGCCCCGACGGCCCGCCAGCCGCGGAACGCGACGACCACGACGATCGCGACGGCGAGCGCCGCCGCGGCGCCGCGCGACTGGCTGAGGAGCACCGTCGCGATCAGCAGCGACGCGAGGCCTCCGGCGGCGGCCTGCCATCTCCGCGCCAGTCCCGGCCGCGCGGCGACGACGACCACCGCCGGCACGCCGAGGCACACGAGCGCGGCGGTTGCGTTGGTGTAGTCGATCGGCCAGGCCAGGCGCCCGAACCGGAACATGGCGCCGCCACCGCCCAGCAGCCGGACGACGACCGTCACCGCGACGACGCCCGCGGTCGCCACGACCGCCGCCAGGGCGCTCCACGCGCCGGCCGCGCGCGCCGCGAACGTCGCTCCGACGACGAACGCGAGCGCCCACAGCCCGGCGCGAACGGTCGCGAGCTCCCCCGCTCCGGGCGCGGCCGTCCACACCAGTGACACGCGCCGACCAGAGCGCCAGGAGCAGCGCCGCGCCGATGGCCAGGGCCGTGGGGCGGCGCACGGCGGGGACGGCGCCGACCGCGGCCAGCGCAACCACGCAGCGCAGCGAGGGCGATCGTGAACGGGAGCCACGTGATGGCGGCCACCCCGCCCCCGCCCCGCGCGAGCCACGCCGCCGCGACGACGAGCGCCACCGGCGGCACCGCGACCAGCGCCATGCCGCCGCGATCGTCGCGACGCCGACGGAGCACCAGCCCGCCGATGCCGAACAGCACACCCAGCGACACGACGATCGCGGCGATGCGCTTCGGCGACAACCCGGTATTCGCCGCGGTCGCCGCGCCGGCCCGCTTCCCACCGACGTAGCAGCCATCCGCGAGCGCGCGGCGCGCGGCCGGCGTGAGCCGGGCGAGCACCGCCTGGTCCGCGTACTGGTAGAGGGTGGCGTTGCCGACCAGGTCCTGGAGGTCGGCACGCGTGTGCGTGCAGGTCAGCGCCCCCGTCGTTCCGGAACTCGCGGTACACGTCCGCCGGGTCGGCTCGCGCCGGCGAGGCGGACGCGATGAGGACGAGGAGCTGCGAGCAGGCCTACAACGCGCCTACCGAGCAGCGGCATCGCTATCACTCATGGCCTCGCCGCCCGGATCGCGACGGCGGAGCGGCACCACCTTGACGTCACCGCCGTCCTCCATGCGGGCGAGGCGGGCGCCGAACGCGACGCCGAGGATCACGGCTGCAACGGCGGCGACCTCCAGCGGTCGCGGGTCGTGCCGGGCCGCGAGCACCACCGCGGCGGCGCCGCAGACGGCCGAGACCGTCAGCAGCGTGGCGACCGCCCACTTCTGGGAGAGGCCGCCGTAGACGAGCCGGTGCGACGAGTGGTCCCGTCCGCCCTGCGAGATGGGCCGGCGCTCGACCCAGCGGACGATCGTCACCAGCAACGTGTCCAGGAGCGGGACCGCAAGCACCAGCACGGGCACGGCCACTGCGGACGCGACGCTGCCGGCGCCCGGCCGGCTTGCGAGCAACGCGACGCCGCCCAGGCCGAAGCCGAGGACGTGCGAGCCGGAGTCGCCCATGAAGATCGCGGCCGGTTTGTGCCAGCGATAGTTGAGCGGCAGGTAGCCGGCGCAGGCACCGGCGATGGCGGCCGGCACCACCGACGAGCCGGAGCCGCCCACGCCGCCGGCGATCAGCGCCAGGCAGCCGGCGGCGATCATCGCCGTGCCGGCGGCGAGCCCGTCGATGTGGTCGAGCAGGTTCAGGCTGTTCATCGCCGCGACCAGGACCAGCACCGACAACGGGGCGCCGATCCAGATCCCGAGCCAGGAGGGATGCAGACCCGCGGCGACCGCGGCGACGGCGATCAGGAACTGACCGCCGAGCTTGACCCGCGGGGTCAGCCGGTAGAGATCGTCGGCGAACCCGAGCACCCAGGCGAATGCAACGCCCAGGATCACCGGGAGGTAGGGCTTCGCGATCGCGTCGGTGAAGAGCGCCGGCTGGACGGCAATCAGGAAGCCGAGGAAGATTGCGATGCCGCCCGTGACGGGCGTCGCCTGGGCGTGCCAGCGGTCAGGCACGGGCACCGCCGCGAGCGTCGGTCGTCTCACGAGCGCCACGGTGATGGCGAACGCGCACAGCATCGCGAACACCGCTGTCAGGGACGAGGTCACGCGGCTCCGCTCGTCACGGCATCGCCGCGGAGGTCGGCCGCTACCCGGTCGATGGTGTTCTCCAGCTCCACCTCCGGCTCCCAGCCGGTGGCGTTGCGGATGCGGGTCGTGTCGGGCTGACGGTGGAGCATGTCCTCGAAACCCGGACCATACGCGACGTCGTAGGGAATGTGGACGATCTCCGACGACGAAGCACAGCGCTCGCGGATGAGGCTCCCGAGCTCGTTCATGGTCACCGAGCGGGGGGAACCCACGTTGAACACGGTGCCGGCCGTCGCCGGCGTGTCCATCAGGAGGCGGATTGCGCGCACCGTGTCTGCGACGTCGCAGAAGCACCGCGACTGCTCGCCGGAGCCGTAGATCTGGATGTCCTCGTTGGCGAGCGCGCTGGCGACGAACCGGGGCACGACCATGCCGTAGTCGCCGCGCTGCCGTGGGCCGACCGTGTTGAAGAGCCGGGCGATGACCGCGTCGAGCCCGTGCTCGCGGTGCTGTGCCAGGGCCAGAAACTCGTCGATCTCCTTCGACGCCGCGTAGGCCCAGCGGGCGATCGAGGTCGATCCGTAGATGCGAAGGTCGTCCTCGGCGAGCGCGACCCGCTCGCGGCGGTCGCCGTAGACCTCGGAGGTGGATGCCACCAGGACGCGCTTACCGAAGGCGCCGCAGCGGTCGAGCACGATCTCGGTGCCGTTGACGTTCGTGGTGATCGTGTGGACCGGCCGCTCGACGATCAGCTGGACGCCCACCGCGGCGGCCAGGTGGTAGACCTCGTCGCACTTGTACACCAGCTCGTTGACCACCGCGCGGTGGAGCACCGAGTCGACCACGATATGCAGGCGCGTGTTGTCGCGGATCCCCTCGAGGTTCTCGATGCGGCCCGTGGAGAGGTCGTCCAGCACCCAGACCTCGTGATCGGCGTCCAGCAGCGCATCGGCCAGATGCGACCCGATGAAGCCCGCCCCGCCGGTGATGAGTGTTCGCCGCACGGCGGGCATTGTGGCCTACTCAACAGGTCCGTGCTACCGGTCGAGCCGGCGGTACAGCTCGTCCATGTCCGCGACGAGCCGGTCGAGACCGAACCGCGTGACGACGAACTGCTGGCCCGCGGTTCCCATCGCCGCGCGCCGGGGGGCGTCGGCGAGCAGCAGATCGATGGCCGCGGCGAAGCCCGCTTCGTCGTCCGCCGCGACGAGCAGGCCACCGTCGGCGACGACCGCCGGGACACCGCCGACCGCGGTGGAGACGACGGGTACCGCGGCCGCCTGCGCTTCGATCAGGCTCACCGGGGTGCCCTCGTTGTCGGAACAGAGCACGGTGATGTCGGTGGCGGCGAGCAGCTCGTCGATGTCAGTGCGCATGCCAAGCCAGCGCACGCGGCCACGAAGGCGCCGCGCCGCCTCCGACGCGTGCAGCTCCTCGCGGAGCTCGCCGTCGCCGGCGATCAGGAACGTCGTCCCCGGCGTCGTGACCAGCTCGGCGATCCGGAGGAACCGGTCGACGCGCTTGATCGGCACGAGTCGCGCGACCAGCAGCACCACCGGGCCGTCGTCGAGGCCCAGAGCGGCGCGCGCCGGGCCGCGGCGCCGGCCGGCGGCGACGAACGGCGCGAGGTCGAAGCCGAGCGGGACGACCACGATCCGGTCGGGAGCCGCGACGCGAAGCCGGATCAGGTCCTCGCGGACCTCGTCCGACACGGCGACGAGACACGTGCTGACCCTCGCGAGCGCCCGCTCGATGCCCGTGAAGACGCGGGTCGCGCGCGGCGAGAAGTAGCCGCTCAGGACGTGACCGTGGAACGTGTGCACGACGATGCGCGGCCGCCGCCGGAGGCTCAGCACGGCTGCGACGCGCCCGACGGTGCCCGCCTTGGCCGTGTGGGTGTGCAGGATGGCGGGACGCTCGCGGCGGATGATCCGCACGAGCGCGAGCGTCGCCAGGACGTCACGCGGACCGAGGGCGCGCCGGAGCGACGGGACCAGGACGGGGCTGACGCGTTCCGCGGCGGCGAGCCCGTCCATCGACCCCTCGTCAGGCCCTTCAACACCGCGGACGAGGGTCGTCGCGTAGCCGCGTTCGCGCATCCGCGAGGTCAGGGTGATCGCCTGGATGGCCGGGCCGCCGACGTTGAGACGGGCGATCACGCGCAGGACCCGGACCGGCGGGCCGGCGGCAGGCACGGTCAGCCGACGGCCGCGGTCGCCGCCGCGATGCACTCGGCGAGCGCGGCCTCGACCGACCAGGCCGGCTCCCAGCCGAGCAGGGTGCGGGCGAGCGCGGCGTCGCCGGCGCTGCGGCGCACCTCCCCGGCGCGAGCCGGGCGCATCACCGGTTGCAGCATCACCCCGATGCGGTCGGCGATGATCCGCGCGAGCTCGATGATCGACGTCTCGCGGCCCGCGGCCAGGTTCATCGTCGCGCCCCCGACATCGTCCGCCGTGGCAGCGCGGACGAATGCGTCGACGACGTCGGCGACATAGGTGAAGTCCCGCGTCTGCTCGCCGTCGCCGAAGATCTCGGGTTGCCCCCCTGCCATCAGCGCCGTGATGAACCGCGGCACGACGGCCGCGTACTGCGAGTGCGGGTCCTGACCCGGACCGAACACGTTGAAGAGGCGGAGCGCGACCGCTTCGAGTCCGTAGACGGCGTGGAATGCCCGGCAGTACTGCTCGCCGGCCAGCTTCGCGACGGCGTACGGCGACAATGGCTGGGTGAGGTCGGCCTCGGACTTCGGGATCGCGGGGTTCGCGCCGTACACGGAAGACGACGACGCGAACACGACGCGCGAGACGTCCTCATCGCGCGCCGCCAGGAGCACATTGAGGGTGCCGTCAACGCAGACCGCGTTGGTCGTCAGAGGGTCCTGGACGGAGCGCGGCACCGACGGGAGCGCGCCGAGATGGAAGACGGCGTCGCAGCTGCGGACGGCGGTATGGACGCGCTCGTACGAGCGCAGGTCGCCCTCGACGAGGTGGATGTCGGCACCGGCGAGCCGCGTGCGGCTCCCGGTCGCGAAGTTGTCCAGCACCCGCACCTCGTGGTCGTCCGCCAGCAGACGCCGCACCAGGTGGTGCCCGATGAAGCCCCCTCCGCCGGTGACGAGCGCGCGCATGTAACGCCTTCCTGACCGTTGCCGTCCGGAATCCTAGCCACTTCCCGAGGCGAAACCCCCCCCGTGGTCCGGTTCGATCGGGCCGGCGAAGATGGTCCGGATCGGGGCGCTTCGCGACGGGTCGAGTTGGCTACACGACACCCAGCGCGCGCGCCGGGCTCGACGCCAACAGCGGCCGGACATCGACGTGACGGCCCAGGACGCCCTCGCGCGCCAGCGCCGCAAAGGCCGCCAGCGCCGTTGCGTGGTCCTTCGCCCGGCGCGAGCCGCCCGACCATCACGCAGTCCCACTCCACCACTCGCTCCAGGGACGTGCGGTCGGCGATCCCGCGCCCGCTCACCCGCATGCTCGCCGCCGCCGGGGCACCCGCCCGATCGCGGCGGCTCGCCCGGCCTCGGAGTTGGCGACGGGGCATCCACGGCGAGCGCGACGATCCACTCGCCCGGCGCGGCAGCCACGGGACAGCTCCGTGCCGAGGCTGCGCCGACGTCCACGAGTGCCATGATCCGCCGGCAGAATGGCCACTCCAGGGACGCAACCGAGTGCTCGCCGCCGCCGGCTGAAGCGGGTCGCAGTGACTATGAGCGGGCGTTTCTCGAACGCCGCGCTGGCGGTCGTGATCGGCGCCGTCATCGCACGCGCGCTTCAGCCGGAGAGTCGCGCGGTCTACGCCCTGGCCGTGACCGTCGCGAGCGGTGCCTTCGCCCTCGCCGGCCTCAGTCTCGACGCCGGCATCGTCTGGATGGTCTCCGAGCTCAAGGCCGGCCCTCGAGCCGTGCTGCGGGCGGTGCGCGTACCGGCGCTGATCGCCGTGGCGGGAAGCCTGGTGGCGTACGCCATCGGGGCGTTCGCGTTGCTGCGTGGCGATTCCACATCCGTGATCGTCGCCGGCGCGACGCTCGTACCGGCGATGGTCCTCGTCAGCACCCTCACCTCGACCTGTCTCACCGCCGGCGACGTCCGCAGCCCCACCGCCGGTCTGGTTGCGTCCGGCGTCGCGCAGTTGGCGCTGGTCCTGGGCCTGCGTGCGACGGTGGGCCTCTCGCCCTGGATCGTGCTCGCCGTCTCGTCGGCGAGCCAACTCGTCGGCGCCGCGCCAATGGTCTGGGCGCTACGCCGGCTGTCACCCGAACGGGACCCGCCCGATGTATCGCCCCGCACCGTCGTTCGCATCGGACTGGAGGTGCAGCCGAGCCGCTTTGCGTGGTGGCTTACCCAGCGGGCCGACGTCCTGATCGTGAGCATCCTCGTCTCGGCCACTGACCTCGGCCTCTACACGCTCGGCGTCACGCTCGCGGAGGCGATGCTGCTGTCAACGGAGTCGATAGCAGCGGCGGCTACGCGGAGCCAGGCCGTGGGCGACCGCGAGTCGACCTCCCGGCGCTCGGCCCAAGTGGCGACGCTCTGCGCGATCATCGGCGTCGTCGAGCTGGTCGGCCTCGCCGTCTTCGGCCGCCCGCTGATCTCGCTCATCTTCGGCGAGTCGTTCGCCGGCTCGTACCCGCTGGCCGTCGCGCTCGGTGTGGGAGCGGTCGCGACCGCGTACGCGCGCCCGCTCGTGGTGGTGTTCATCCGCCACGACCGCCGGCGCGCGTTCTCCGCGATCGTCGCCGTCGGCGCCGTGGTGAACATCGGGCTGGCCTTCGCACTCGTGCCGCCATTCGGGGCCATCGGCGCTGCGATCGGCTCGAGCATCGCCTCGGTCGCCGTGGCCGTGGCGCTGATGGCGTTCGGGCACCGTGCCTTTGGCACCCCGCGCTGGCTGCTTCTGCGGGACCAGGCTCGGGGCTAGACTCCCGCCGGTGGCATCGGGCGATCGCTCGGCTTCGGGGACCACTAGATGTAGAGCCTACGAGCCTTCGAGACGGCTGATTGTTGTCCGGGCCTCCGAGGAGGCTTTGGGTGCTAACGCCGAAGCTCTCGGAGGCCCGGATGATCGACTCTAGCCCGCCGCGTCGGATGCGGCACTCATACGAGGCTCGCTGCCGGCTCGTGCAACGCGTCCCTCAGCGGTGTCCCGATCCCGCGAGCAGCGGCCGACTGCGGGATCAGCCGGGCTTCCGCCTACCGGCTCATCCGCCGCTACGAGCGGGGTGGCTTCGGGGCGCTCCGTGACCTGCCGCCGATCCCAAGGTCGCATCCCAGAAGGCTCGAGCCGGCAGCGGAGCAGCAGATCCTCGAGCTGCGCCGCCAGACCGGCTGGGGCCCGCGAACGATCGCCGCGGCACTGGGCCGCCCCCACGCGACCGTGCACCGGGTGCTGCGCCGCCACGGTGTCAGCCGCCACGAACGGGCGCCGCGCCCGCCCGCCAACCGGTACGAGTACGACCAGGCGGGCGCGCTGGTACATCTGGACGCCAAGAAGCTGGGCCGGTTCTGGCGCGTCGGCAAGCGGATCCTCAACGACGGCGTGCGTCGCAACTCACGGGCCGGCTGGCAGCACGCCCACGTCGCCGTCGACGATCACTCGCGGATCGCGGTCTGCGAGCTCTACCCAGCCGAAGACGCCACCTCCTGCTCCAGATTCCTGGATCTCGTCGTTGCGTTCTTCGCCCAGCGCGGCATCACGATCACGCGAGTGATGACCGACAACGGCGCTGGCTACCGCTCCCACGCGTTCCGCGACACCCTACGCCGCCACGGCATCCGCCACCTCCGCACCAAGCCCTACACACCCCGCACCAACGGCAAAGCCGAAGCCTTCAACCGGATCCTGCAACGCGAATGGGCCTACGCCTACGCCTACCACTCCTCCGCCCACCGCGCCAGAGCCCTCCCCGGCTACATCCGCTGGTACAACACCCACCGACCCCACGGCTCCCTCGCAGGCCAACCACCCATCAGCCGCGTCTCACAGGAACCGAGGCTCTACAACTAGAGATCGTTCCCCGACACGGTCGACGAGCGCCGGATCGGGGTCGCACTCGACAGCATCTGGACGAAGACGATCCTCACCGGCGACGCCTATACGCCACGCCGCGCGAAGAAGGCGTCGATGGCCGCCCGCACCGCCGGGTTGGCGAAGGCCTCGGCCTGGGCGGACAACTCCGCGGACATGGTCGCCTCGTGGCCCTGCTCGAGCGCGTCCGCGAGGAGCCGGCGGGTGAGGCGCACCCCGTCGCCCGGCTTGCGCGCGATCTCGTCGGCCAGATCGAGCGATCGCGCCAGCGCGTCCGGGACGACCTCCTCGACGAGCCCGATCGCACGTGCTTCGGACGCCGTCAGGCGCGGACTCGCGAGCGCCAGCCAGCGGGCGCGGCCTGGGCCGACCAGGTGTGGCAGCAGCCACGACAGGCCGCTCGTCGGCGGGAGGCCGATATCGACGTCGCCGACGGCCATGATCGCGTGCTCGGCCGCCACCCGGACATCGCACAGGCACATCAGCTCGAAGCCACCCGCGATCGCCGCGCCGTTGACGGCCGCCACCACCGGGAACGGCAGCCCGCCGATCTGCACCGCGAGGTCGCGGTAGCGGAAGCAGTAGGCGAGGTAGCCGTCGATGTCGATGTGGCGCAGCTCCGAGAGGTCGCCGCCGGCGCAGAACGCCGGTGGCGCGCCGGTCAGGACGGCGCAGCGGGTCGAACCGTCCGCGGCGAGGTCGTCGAAGGCCTCGGCCAGGCGCCCCATCAGCTCCTCCGAGAGCGCGTTGCGCTTCGCCGGCCGGTCGAGCGTGACGAGCGCGACTCCGGGGCGCGGGTGCTCGACGCGGACGATCACCGGCCGATGCCCTCGAAGGCGAGGCGGACGAAGACCTCCGCGACCTCGTCCGCGTCCAGTGGGCCGGCGGGCCGGAACCAGGTGGCGACGTCGGTGCACATGGTGATGATGGCGCTCGTGACGATACCCGCACACGCGATGCCGAGCTCCTCGACCGGCGCCCGGAAGATCGCCTGGTGCCGGTCGCGCAGGGCGATGATCTCGCTGCGCCCGGGCTCCTCGAGCGCCCGCAGCTCGGCGTCGGCGACGATCACCTCGGGCCGGCGCTCGGTGTGGAACCGGACGTGGGCCCGGATGGCGGCCGCAAGCCGGTCGTGCGGGTCGGTACCGGCCGCGTCGACCGCCTCGCGGACGACGGCGGTGAGATCCGCCATCGCCTCGCGCATGATCGCCACCAGCAGCTCCTGCTTCGACCCGAAGTGGTGGTACAGCGAGGCCATCTGCAGTCCTACGGCCCGGCCGAGGTCGCGCATCGAGGCGCCGTGATAGCCCCGTTCGGCGATCAGCACCGCGGCGGCCCGCAGGATCGCGGTGTCGGTACCGGCGGTCACCCGACCATCGTCAGGCCACCGCTGACCGACAGCACCTGGCCGGTGCAGTAGGAGGCCGCCTGCGAGGCGAAGAAGGCGATCACCCTGGCCTGATCGACCGCGTCGGCCGCTCTCCGCAGCGGGATCGCCCGTACCAGCTTCTCGATCAGCTTCGGGTTGTCGATCATCTCCTGCTCCAGCAAGGGCGTCAGCGTCGGGCCCGGGCAGATGCAGTTGACCGTCACCTTGTGCGGCGCCAGCTCGCGCGCGGCCGACTTGGTGAACGCCATCACGCCGCCCTTCGCGGCGGCGTAGATGGTCTCGCCCTTCGAGCCGACCCGGCCGGCGTCGGAGGCGACGTTGACGATCGTCCCCGACTCCTGGGCGACCAGATCCGGGACGGTTGCGCGGCACACGTGCAGCGTCGACCAGAGGTTGACGGCGAGCAGGCGCTCCCACATCTCGTACGGCTGATCCCAGAACCGGCCCGGCGCGTCCCAGCCGGCGACGTTGCAGATCGCGTCGAAGCCTCCGAGCACGGCGCGCACCTCGGCCACCGCCGCCTCGGTATGCGGCCAGTCGCTGAGGTCGACCGCGACCGCGACGCGGCGACCGTCGCCGCCGAGCAGGCCCACCGTCTCGTCGAGCCCGGCGCCGTTCATATCGAGCAGGCCGACGTGGGCGCCGTCGGCGGCGGCCAGCTGGGCGAACGAGCGGCCCATGCCGGAGGCGGCGCCGGTGATCAGAATGCGGCGGCCGGTGAGCGAGAAGCTGTCATCCATTGGATCGGTCCAGTCGGAGGAGGTGGGCGGCGGTACCGCCGAGGATGGCGGCCCTGGCGGCGTCGGAGAGCGGGAGCGCACGAACGGCGGCCAGGTTGTCCGAGACGGGTTTCGGCACGGCGGGCCAGTCGCTGCCGAAGACGGTCTTGGTCGCCAGTCGCTCGAGCCGCGGCAGCAGGTCGAGCAGGCGGGCGGGCGGCAGTCCGGTGAGGTCGAGGTAGACGTTCGGCTCGTGTTCGGCGAGGAACTGGCACTGCTCGTACCAGTAGCCGCGGCCGGCATGGGCGAGCACGAAGGGCAGGTCCGGGAACTCGCGGGCGACGTCCTGCAGGTCGTCGGGATCGCAGAAGCGCTGCCGGGTGCCCGGGAACACCGACGAGCCCACGTGGATCAGGATCGGGACGCCGCGCGCCTCGGCGATCTCGTAGATCCGCCACATGCGAGGATCGCCCAGCCGGAAGTAGCCGTAGCTGGGCATCAGCTTGAGCAGGCGCATGCCCAGCTCGTCGACGTAGCGTTGGAAGGCCTGACGCGGCTGCCAGTCGACATTCGGGTTGATGCAGCAGGCCGGGATCAGCGCCGGATCGCCCGCGCAGAACTCGGCCACGTACTCGCTGCGCAGGTTGCCGGTCGAGGCGGGGGCGTGCTCGGCGAGCACCACGACCCAGTCGACGCCGTCAGCGCGGAACGCCGCGGCGAACTCCGCCGCGGTGGGGTGCCTGTCTCCGTAGACCTCGAGGTACGCCGGGTTGATCCGCGCGATGGAGTCGCGCATGTCGGGGACGTAGTCGTCCCACTTCAGCAGGTGGGTGTGGAAGTCGACGATCACGTCTGGGCCTCCTCTGCCAGCAGGTCGAGCTGCCGCGCGAGCCGAGGGTCGGCGGCGAACCCGGCCGTCACCAGCGCCTTGGCGCGGGCCACCGTGGCCCGGCTCGAGCCCGCGATCGCGTCGCCCGCGACCTCGATCGCGCGGTCGCGGGCGGTGCCGTCGGGGACGACCTCCGCCACGAGCCCCCAGTCTCGCGCCCCCGTCGCATCCAGCCGCCGCCCGGCCAGGACGACCTCCTTGGCGCGCCCGAGGCCGATGACCCGCGACAGCCGGAAGTGGCCGCCCCAGGTGGGCAGCAGGTCGCGCCCGACCTCGGGCAATCCGAAGGCGGCCGAGGCGCCGCAGATGCGCAGGTCGCAGGCCAGCGCGAGCTCGAGACCGCCGCCGAGGCAGTAGCCCTCGATGGCGGCGACCACGAGGCACGGGTGGGCCTCGATCTCGTCCATCAGCGCCTGGCCCGCCGCGTGCGCGGCGAGCTTGCCGGCGCGGTCGAGCGCGGCCAGCTCCTTGATGTCCTGGCCGGCGCTGAAGGCCGCGGTGCCCCCGCCTTCCAGGACGATCGCGCGGACGGCGGGATCCGCGGCAGCTGCCGAAAGGTCGCGCCGCAGCCGGTCGGTGGTAGCCATGTCGAGCGCGTTGCGCCGCGCGGGGCGGTCGATGACGATCTCGACGATCACGACAACCCGTAGACCTTCCGCGCGTTCTCGTTCAGGATCGCGCGCCGGGTCTCGGGCTTCAGCCCCAGCTCGTCGATCTGGCGCATGGACTCGGCGTGGCGCACCAGCGGGTAGTCGGTGCCCCACAACGTCTTCGACCGGCCGCGGCGGGAGTCCATGAACTGGAGCATCTCGGGCCGCCAGTACTTCGGCGCGTAGCCGGACGTCCCGAGGTAGACGTTCGGGTGCTTGGACGCCAGCGCGATGGCCTCCTCCACCCACGGCCAGCCGGTGTGCCCGCACACGATGGTCAGGTTCGGGAAGTACAGGGCGACGTCGTCGAGGTACATCGGCCGCCCGACCTCGCCCGGCATGAAGTCGAGCGTGTGCCCCATCGAGACGGCCACCACGGCACCCAGCTCCTCGCACTTGGCGTAGTAGGGCATGTACCAGGCGTGGTTGGGCGGCAGCCCGAACCCGTGCGGGTGGAGATGCAGGCCGAGGAAGCCCTTGTGGCGGATGGCGTCCTCCATCTCCCGGACACCGTCCATGCGCTTTCGGGGGTTCACGCCGTACAGCCCGAAGATGCGGTCGGGGAACTCGGCGTGCGCCGCCGCCACCTCCTCCACGAACGTCTCCTCGATCGGGCGCTGATGCCA
Organism: uncultured Actinomycetes bacterium; assembly: GCA_963779685.1. Lineage (GTDB taxonomy): Bacteria > Actinomycetota > Thermoleophilia > Gaiellales > F1-60-MAGs149 > CAVZZG01. The sequence goes on along the minus strand of CAVZZG010000001.1, from coordinate 1,073,808 downwards.
GTAGTCCCAGGTCAGCAGCGTGGGGATCACGATCCGGCCGATGCCGAGCGTCTCGAGGTGGGCGAGGAACTCCGGCGCGGTGTAGCCCCGCAGGTCCTTGAGCCGGCCGACCGCTTCGAAGATCTCGCTCTCGGACGACTCGAAGAAGTTGCGCCGGATGTTGTCCTCGGTGAAGTGGCCGCAGAGGTAGTCGATGGCGAGCTCGTGCATGGTGTCACTCCGTCAGAGGGGAAGCCCGTGGCGTTCGAGGTGGCGGGCGATGATCAGCTGCTGGATCTGGGTGGTGCCGTCGAGGATCTGGAAGGTCTTGGCGTCGCGGAACATGCGTTCGACCGGTACGTCCCGGGTGAGGCCGGCCCCGCCCAGCACCTGCACCGCCTCGGTGGTCGCGCGCATGGCGGCCGAGCAGCAGGCGTTCTTGGCCATGGCGCAGCGCGTGGACGCCTCCCGGCCCGCACCCGCCTCCACGGCTGCGATGGCCTCGCGCCACAGCGCGCGGGCGGCGGCCAGCTCCGTCACGACGTCGGCCAGCAGGAAGGAGAGGCCCTGGTGGCGGATCACCGGCTGGCCGAACGCCTCGCGCGAGCGGGCGAACTCCAGGGCGACCTCGAGCGCCCCGCGGGCCGTGCCGAGGGCGCAGGCCGAGATGTTCAGGCGCGCCTCGTCGAGCGTCGCCATCGCGAGCCGGAACCCGTCGCCGTCCGTGCCCAGCAGCTCGGCCGGCGTCTCCTCGAACCGCAGCTCGGTCGCCGGGACGCCGCGCAGTCCGAGCAGCTCCTCGTCCCGCACCGCGATCAGGCCCTCGGCGCCGGCCTCGACCAGGAACGCCGAGATGCCGGCCCCCGTGCGCGCCCAGACCGTGAAGACGCCGCCGACGGAGCCGTTGGTGATGTAGAGCTTCGTGCCGGTGATGCGGTGGTGCCGGCCGTCGGGTCGCGCGGTGGCCTGCAGCGCCGCGGCGTCGGAGCCCGCGCCCGGCTCGGTGAGGCAGAAGCACGGTACGAGCGAGCCGTCGGCCACGCCCGGCAGGACGCGGGCCTGCTGCTCCCGCGACCCGCCGTGGACGATCGCGGCCACGCCGTCGCCGCAGTTGCCGACCAGCAGCGCGCAGGCCGCGCTGGAGCCGGCGAGCCGCTCGACGGCCAGCATCATGGTCTCGAGCCCGATCTCGATCCCGCCGTGCTCCGGCGGTACGCAGGCGGCGAAGAGGCCCAGCGCCGCGAGCCCCTCGTACACGTCGCGCGGGAACTCGCCGGTCGCGTCGATGGCGGCGGCCCGCGGCGCGATCAGATCGCGGACGAGGCCATCGACGCTCTCGAGCACCATCGCCGCCTCGTCCGTCATGCCGTCATCCGCACGAAGACGTGGTCGGCGACGGCCACGGTCTCGTCCCGCTGGTTGACCACGGTGATGTCGGCATGCCCGCGGTCGCCGTCGAAGGAGACCACGCGGTAGTCGACGCGGAGCGCATCGCCGATGCGCGCCGGCGCCGTGTGCCGTAGACGATCGAACCCGACCGACGGCACCGCGACGCCGAGGTCGCCAGTGGCAGCGACGGCGGCGGCCATCATGAAGCCGATCACGAGCCCGCCGGGCGCGATCGGCTCGCCGTAGGGCGAGCGGGCGGCGAACGCCGCGTCCACGTGCAGCGGGTCGGCATCGCCGGTGACCGAGCAGTAGGCCGCGATCGCCTCCGCCGTGACGATGCGCTCGTACGTGCCCCGCCGGCCGATCATCGCACCCGCTCGTCGTGCCAGCGCCGGGCCTTGTACTCGCTGCGCTCGAGCCCGTCGACGAGCTCGACGGTGAAGTGGATCCCGATCCTGCGGTGGAGTGCCGACGCCACCTCGCCAGCCAGGCCGTCGGCCGATCCGCTGACCATCAGCCGCACCGTGGCGACGTCGGCGAGCCGGTCGTCGGATGTCAGCACGACGCGGTACTCCTCCACGCCCGGGAACGAGAAGACGAGGTCGTCGACCGCCTGCGGGAAGACGTTGATGCCCTTCACCTTCTTGACGTCGTCGGTGCGCGTGACCGACGCCACCTCGACCCCGCCGAACGGCCGGCCGCACGGGCAGTAGGCGCCGGGATGCCAGACGCCGCCATCCCGGAGCCGGCACCGGACCACGGGGTTGTCGAGGTGGTAGAGGCTCGTCACGACCAGCTCGCCGAACTCGCCGTCGGCGACGTGGCGGCCGGTCGCCGGGTCGATCACCTCGGTGATCAGGAACGGGTCGAGGTTATGCAGTAGGCCGGGCCTTGCCGCCGAGCCGATGCCGTGCTCGCACGTGAACATGAAGTCGGCCCGCACCTGCGTGCAGCCGAACCGGTCGGCGACGGTGGCGTCGTAGCCGGCCGCCAGCTGTTCGAGGTACGAGTAGCCGACGCCCTCGAGGCCCGTCAGCAGCACCTCCAGCGACGGCGCCGGCGGCCGCCTCCCGGACACCGCGAGCAGGTGCCCGAAGTACGACGTCGAGCCGTAGAGCGCCTTCGGCTTGAAGCGCTCCAGCAGGGCGAGCTTGGCCTGGGCGTCGACGTTGCCGCCGGGCAGCACCGTGAGGCCGTAGCCGACCGCGCCCTGCCACTCGATCCGGCCGCCGCCGAGCATGCTGATGGGCAGCGTCATGAGCGCGACGTCGCCGGGAGCGAGACCGGCCCAGCGGAACATGAACCCGTACATCTCGACCATCTGGTCGAGCTCGCGGCCGGTCTGGGCGTGGATCTCGACCCCCTGGCCGCTGGTGCCGCTGGTCGTGTAGATCTCGAGCCGCTCCCGCAGGGCCACCGGCCGTGCCAGGCGGGTGCCGTACGGCGGGTGCGCGAGCTGGTCGTCGACGAAATCGCGCTTCTCGACGGTCGGCACGAGCGCGGCCAGCGCCTCCAGCGAGTCGACCCGTTCAACGTCCAGGCCCACGGCGTCCCACCGCGAGCGATAGAACTCGTTGGTGGCGTGGACGAACCGCAGCAACTCCCGCAGCCGCCGCAGCTGCACGGCCGAGATCGTGCCGGGGTCGGCCAGCTCGTAGCGCGGATCGTGGATGCGGGCGGGAGGGTTCAGGCGAAACCTATCGATCGTTCGGTAGGGAACCTAGCGAGCCGACCGGGCTGGTGTCAAATCCGCGGGTTCTCCTCAGCGTCAGCGCCCGCCGTGCTTGCGCCGCCACGCGCGCCAGGTGAGCGCCCAGCGGGCCGGGTCGTCCATCGGCGCCGGATCGATGTAGTGCACGGCAGCCGAATGCGGTGCCGAGCGCACGAGTTCCGGGTCCTCGTAGGCCTCGCGGGCGACCTGGGCGATCACCGCCGCGTACGTGTCGAGGTCGGCGCGGGAGACGGTCTCGGCGGGCTCGAGGGTCATCGGCTCGGCGATCACCCACGGCTCGTGGCTCGGGAAGTACTGGGCGACGCCGAAGTCGTTCGTCCGGCGGGCCAGCTCCATCGTGGTGATGCCGGTCTCCTCGTGCAACCGCTGCCAGGAGTATCGGATCTGCTCGAGCCGGTGGGCGCCGTTGCCCTCGGCGTAGGAGACGTCGAGGCCCGGAATCCCCTCCAGCTTCCTGGCGAGGTAGTTGTTGTTGAGCACCGCGATCTCGGCGACCTCCCGCAGACCCTCGGCTCCCAGCGCCAGCACCCACGCGTACGAGCGCACGACCGTGGCGGGCACGCCGTGGAACGCCCGCACCTTGCCGATCGACTGCGGCCGGTCGTCGTCCAGGTGGTAGCGCTCGCCGTCGAACTCCACCACGGGCCTGGGCAGGTACGGGGCGAGCTCGGCCGACACGGCGGAGACCCCGACGGGCATGCCCATCGAGCAGTGCGGCGACGAGAAGGTCTTGTGGAGGTTGAACTGGCAGAGGTCGAACCCGGCGTCGCGGGCGCGGGTGATGCCGAGGATGCCGTTGGCGTTGGCCTGGTCGTAGTGGCAGATGCCGCCCGCCTCCTGCACGAGCGCCACCATCCGGTCGATCTCGGGGTTGAAGATGCCGGTGTCCTCGGGGTTGGTGATCATCAGCCCGGCGGTCCGCTCGGACAGCGCCGCCTTCAGCGCGTCCGGCGCCGGCAGGCCGTCAGGGCCGGGGTAGAGCGTGATCAGCTTGTAGCCGGCGGTCGCCGGGCCGGCGCCGTCGCAGGGGTGCGAGAAGACCGTGGTGATGATCTCGTCCCGGTGTCCCTGGCCGCGCGCCGCCTGGCAGGCAGCGATCATGCGCGCGTTGGCGAACACCGCCTGCGAGCCGCCGCCCGGCTGGAACGAGGCCCTGTCCATGCCCGAGATCTCGCAGATCATGCGCTCGAGGCGGTACATCGCCTCGAGGATGCCCTGGGCGGTGTCGTCGGACTGCCACGGGTGCAGGTGGGTCACCTTGTGCGACCGCACGAGCGCCTCGTTGACCTTCGGGCTGTACTTCATGGTGCAGGTGCCGAGGCCGAGGTGGATGTCGATGTCTGCGCCGAGGGTCTCCTGCGAGAGACGGAGGAAGTGGCGCAGCACCGCGGGCTGCGACAGCTCGGGCAGCGCCGGCGGCTCCGACCGGCGCAGGGCGGGCGGGATCACCGAGACGCCGTCGCCGACGGCGGCGGCGATGCCCGGCTCGGTCCCGGGCACCTGGAGGCCCCGCTCGCCCGGACTCGACTGCTCGTGCAGCAGCGGCTCGTTCCAGGCGGCCTGGTGGAACGGGCGGAGACGCGTGGTGGTGCTCATCGCACGGCCTCCGCGACGGCGTCGGCCAGTCGGTCGATGTCGGCCTGCGTGTGGACCTCGGTGACGCAGACGAGCGCCGACTGGCCGAGCGCCGGGAAGTGCCGCGACAGGTCGAGCGGGCCGTGGATGTCCGCCGCGGCGAGCACGCGGTTGACGTCGGCGACCGTGCGTCCGGTGCCGGTCAGGTCGACCACGAACTCCTTGAAGAACGGCGCCGCGAGCGCCGGCGCCCGGACGCCGGGTATGGCCCCGAGCCGCCGTGCCGCGTACTGGCTGCGCTGCATGATCGTCGTGCCGAGCTCGCGGATCCCCTCGGGGCCCAGCAGCGCGAGGTGGACGGCGACGCCGATCGCCCAGAGGCACTGCGTCGTGCCGGTGAAGTCGCGCGCGTCGCCGCGCTGGACGTAGGCCATCCGGTCCCAGCGCACCTCGCCGAAGCCCCACTCGTCGGCCACCGTGCGGCCCGCGCCGATCAGGAACGTCGGGTAGGCCGCAACCAGGCGCTCGTCGTCGGCGCTGGCGATGAACCCGATCGTGCCGCCGCCGTAGTGCATGTGGATGCCGAGGCCCTGGAGCTCGCCGCAGACGAGATCGGCGCCGTAGCGGGGTGGGGCCTCGAGCACGCCCAGCGAGGTGGCGTCGACGCCGACCACCCCGAGCGCGCCCCGTGCGTGGGCGCGCTCGATGATCGCTGGCGCGTCCGGCTCGAGCGTGCCCAGGAAGCCGGGCTGCTCGAGGTAGACGCACGCCACGTCATCGGCGAGCGCGCGGTCGAGCGCGGTCAGGTCGAGCGCACCCGTGGCGGCATCGCACGCGATGTCCGCCACGTCCATCCGGCTGCCGCAGGTGCCGGTGATGATCGAGCGGCGCTCGGGCGAGAGCAGCTCCGGGACGAGCGCGCGCCGGCGCCCCGTCAGCTCGCCCGCCATCAGGATCGCGCTGGCAGCGGCCGATCCCCAGTCGTAGGTCGGCTGGGAGACGACGTCGCACTCCACGAGGTCGCCGACGAGGCTCGCGAACTCGAAGAACGCCTGCAGCTTGCCGTGGTCGGTGTACGTCTCGCCGTAGTAGGCAGTCAGGAACTCGCCGCGGGAGATGATCTCGTCGACCACCGCCGGCACGTGGTGGGGCCAGCAGCCGCCACCGAGGAACGAGATGCGGTCGCGGGCCGAGACGTTGCGGTCGAGCATGCCCTCGATCCGGCGGCGCAGCTCCACCTCGGAGCCCACCGCCGGCTCCAGGTCGAGCAGGCCGCTGTACCGCAGCCGCGCAGGGATCGCCGCGTAGAGGTCGTCGGCGTCGGCCACGCCGACCACCTCGAGCATCTCGCGGCGGATCCGCGGCGCGGAGTTCGGGATGTACGGGTGCGCGTGCGCGAGACCCATTCGCTGCTCCTCGATGCGGGGCGGCGGCGTCAGCTCGCCACCCGGTAGACCGTTTCGTGCCGGTAGCCCGTGACGACGCGACGGTAACCGGCGAGGGCATGATCGAGCGCCGGGTCGCCCGTGTCGACGAGCAGCGGGCGTCCCTCCAGCGCCGCGAGCTTCGCCTCGGTGGCGACGATCAGCACGCGGTCGGGTCCGATCGCCCACAGCACCCGAGGCGAGAGCTGCTGGTTGCCGCGGCCGAGCAGGAAGCCCTGACCGCCGACCGGCGTCACGACCAGCGTCGCATTCGTCCCGGCCAGCCCTGCGAGGGCCTCCTCGTCGGCGTCGGCGACGAGGAGGCGGCCCGACTCCACGACGTCCACACCCAGGAGCGACTTCGGCAGTCCGAGCGCGGCCATCACCGCCCGCGTGGTCGTCCCCGGGCCGATCAGGACCGGCCCGTCGGCCGGCAGGCGCTCGACCACGTAGGCTGCGGCGGCGGCCTGGGCAGCCGCCTCGGCGGGCGCGCTGCGCGCCTTGCCGCTCTGCATCAGGCCCGGCGCCACCGGCACCCGCAGGAACCCGTGCAGACGGGGGGAGATGACGCCCGCGCGGAGGTCGGCCTCGTCGACATCCATCACCTCCGCAGGCGCGTCGCCCTGCACCCGCCCCGCCGCGAACGCGGCCGCGAGCTCGCCGGCCCGCCGCGGGGTGACCGCGAACACCGCCGAATGCATCTTCACGCCGGCCGGGATGCCGATCACGGGCAGGCGGTCGCCGATGGCGGCCAGCACGTCCACCGCGGTGCCGTCGCCACCCGCGAACAGCAGCAGGTCGATGCCGGCTTCGGCCAGCTCCCGGGCCGCGGCGCGCGTGTCGGCGCCGGTCGAATCCGGGATCCCCGGCGTGATCGCGGTACCGGCCAGGTCGGCGCCCATGGCGCCCCCGGCAGCGAGCAGGTCGACGTCATCCGGCAGGGCGGCGAGCGCAACCCGCGCCCGCTCCGGGGCCGGGCGCTCGGCGCCGCGGCGCAGCGCGTCTGCGACCAGGCCGCGGTCGTCCGAGCCCTTCAGCGCCAGGCGCCCCCCGACGCCCGCGAGCGGGTTCACGATCAGGCCGAGCCGCACGGATCAGACGAGTCCGTCGGCGGCGGCGCCGACGGCGGCACGGATCTCGTCGTGAAACGCCATCAGCTGGTCCTCGACGGGTACCAGCACCCCGCCCCGCGCGAAGCTGCGGCTCGACATCCCGAGCTGGCACTGCTCGCAGACGGCGAAGTCCTGGAGGTTGACCCGGCCGAACAGCTCGACCGAGGGGTCGATGTCGAGCCCGTCGGCGAGCACCTCAGGGGCGAACAGCCAGTCGCACGTGACGCGCGTCCGCGCCGGCGAGAGCGGCTCGAGGCGGTGCATGATGACGTGGTCGCCGACCAGGTTGAGGAACCAGTTGGGCGTCACGACGATGCCGTAGTAGCGGCGGGCGTCGTCGGGATCGAGGCCCGGCAGCGTCGGCAACCCCGGGCGCCCGTCGAAGGTGAAGCCGCCCGCACTGTCGGCGTAGGCGGCGCCGTACCCGGCGGCGTGCAGCGTCCCGCGGCCCTGCCGGAACTCGGGCAGCACCGTCGTCAGCTCGGGGTGGACGGTCGGGCAGTGGTAGCACTCGCTGAAGTTCTCGACGATCAGCTTCCAGTTGGCGGCGACGTCGTACACGACGCGACGCCCCGTCTCGAGCGTCTCGAGGCCCCAGGAGGCGAGGTGATCCTCCGACCCCATCCGCTCCAGCAGCTGACGGCCGATGTCGTCATCGAACGACGCCGGCTCGTCCGCCAGGTTCACGAACACGCAGCCGTAGCGTTCCTCCACGGCGACCGGCACGAGCGACAGGCTGCGGTCGCCGCTCGGGCGCCAGTCGCGCATGTTGGGGGCGGCCCGCAGCGAGCCGTCCAGGTCGTACGCCCAGGCGTGGTACGGGCAGCGGATGAGGCCGTTGTCGCAGCGGCCGGAATCGGCCGTCAGGAGCCGCGAGCCGCGGTGACGGCACACGTTGTAGAACGCCGAGGCCGTGCCGCCTGCCGCGCGCATCAGGATGAGGCTCTCGCGGTCGACCTCGCGGGTCACGAACGACCCGGCTGCGCCGATCTCGTCGGCGCGCGCGACGCAGACCCAGCGGCGGCCGTAGACGGCGTGCTGCTCGGCCGTGAAGATCGCCTCGTCGGTGTACCACGGGCCCGCCAGCGAGGGGCGCAGGTCGAGCGTACCGCTCACAGGCGCCCGCGCTGACCCAGCAGGCGCGCGGCATCCTCGATCTCGGCCGCCGGCTCGAATCCGAGGGCACGGAGGTCGCCGGAGACGTCGATCGGCAGCTCGCCGCCGGTGTCCTCGTTCAGGCGGCCGCCGACGATCACGTCGCCGTCGAACCCGGCCCGGTCGATCGCGTCGCGGAGCTCGCGCCCGATCGAGAGCGCGGCGCCGTTGTACGTGCCGAGCACGATCGTCTCCGCGTCCTCGGCCACGGCGGTCTCGGCGATGGCCGCCGGCGAGACGTCGGTCGGCAGCAGGATCACCTCGCACCCGGCACGCGGCAGGGCCTTCGCGAGCGCGTCGCGGACGACGTCATGGACGTCGAGCACGGCGAGCACCACCCGCTTGCCGTCGAGCCGCGGCAGGGCGCGGCCGAGCCGGTCGACGACACCGGAGACCTTGCCGGCCTTCCACGGCTCGAGCCGGCCGATCGCCGGCGGAGGCGCGAGGTCGACGAGACGCTCGAGGCCGTCCATGCCCAGGCGCCGCATGGCCAGCAGGAGCTGCGCCGGGTCCGACACGTCGGTCCCGTCGCCGGCGAGGCGTTCGAGCGCACGCTCGCGGAAGCGCCGGGCATAGTCGGCGAGCTCCGCGGCCAGCCGCTCGAGCCGTGGCCAGTCGAACAGCGAGCCCGAGCGACGGGCCTCGCGCTCGAGCTCGCGCGCGAGCAGCTGGACCTCGACGTTCTCGGCGGCGCTCGGCACGCGCTCGGCCTCGGTGAGCGGGACGGCATGGACGGCGTGCCCGGTCGGCCGGTGCAGCTGGCAGCCGATGTCGACCAGCAGGTAGGTCGACAGCACCGACAGGTTGTGGCTGCGGTCGCGCGGCCGCATGTCGACCGTGTTGCCGTACACCATCGAGCCGAGCAGGTCGCGGTCGTGCAGGTCGTCGAGCGCGAAGTGGACGACCGCGCGGTGCCAGGGCACGTCGATGAGCCCGCCGTAGGAGTGCGCGAGCCGGGCACCGCACAGCTCCTCGACGATCCGGATCTCGAGCGCCGCCCAGCCGGCGTAGCTGCCGTAGTGGGAGGCCTGCATCGCGACCCCGTCCTCGAGGTAGCTGTGGACGAGCCCGCCGCGATCGCGGAAGGCGGCGAGCATCCCGATCGACCGGATCGCGGCCTCCGTCACCTGCACGTCGTCCTGGCCGCCGGGCAGCTCGTAAGCGTTGTACTGGCCGAGGTTCCCGATCGTCGTGACGCCGGCCCGCAGCGCCGCCAGCGCGTGCTCGAAGCCCGCCGGCGTGCCGATCATGAAATCGCCCAGATGCGGCTGGATCGCCGCCGCCTCGCCGAGCTCGATCCAGTCGGCGTCGGACAGCTGCGGCCCGGTCTCCTTGTGCACGGCGGCGCGGTCGTCCGCGGCCACGCTCATGGCCCGCGACAGCGTCAGGCCGAAGCGGTCGCAGGCGTGGCCGTGCTCCGCCAGGCCGGCCTCGATGTCGCGCAGCACCTGGGCCGTCGCGGCCCAGTCGGTGGAGCCGGTCTGGACGTGGTAGGTGATGCGGCCCTCGGCGCGGGCCCGGACCTTGACCTCGGCCTCGCTGGCGGCGTCGTGGCGGCGCAGGTAGGCGGTGCGGTGGATCGTCGCCGGCGCAGCCGCGCGCCCCTCCGCGAGCAGTTCCGCGCCAGGGCGCATGGTCGCTACCTGCCGCTCGCTCGTCACGGGACACCCACCACGAGCCGGAAGGGTACCGCGGCGGGGTTGACTTCGCCATGCGGCGACGCGCAGAATGCCGCGGCGCCCGCCGGGCGTCGAGGGCGGAAGTGGGAGTGGGATGGCGAGCATCACGCAGGGCGGGCCGGCCGCCGCGACGACGGGAGAGCCGGGCGAGAAGGGCCTGCAGGGCGGCGCACTCGGCTTCCTGTCCGGCGTCGTCATCGGCGTCGCGTCGACCGGCTCCGGCCTACAGCCTGGCGGCGAGCCTCGGCTTCGTGACGTCTGCCGTCGGCTTCCAGGCGCCGGCGATCCTGCATCCTGGCGTTCCTGCCGATGCTCTTCATCGCCGCGGCCTACTACTACATGAACCGGGCCGACCCGGACTGCGGCACGACCTTCTCGTGGGTCACCAAGGCGACTCGGCCCGTACGCCGGCTGGATGGGCGGGTGGGGCATCCTGGCGGCGGACGTCTCGTGATGCCGAGCCTCTCCGACATCACCGGCAACTACTGGTTCGCGCTGTTCGGCAACGACAACCCGAGCGCGCGAACCGTGCTGGCCGTCGGCGTCGACCTTCATCGTCGTGATGACGCTGTCTGCTACATCGGCATCGAGGCGTCGGCCAGGTTGCAGTACTTCCTGCTCGGCGCCGAGCTCGCGACGCTCGTGATCTTCTCCGATCGTCGCCATCTACAAGGTCTCGACCCAGAACGTGCCCAGCTCGGTGTCATTCTCGTTCCAGTGGCTGAACCCGTTCCAGATCCCCTCGATGTCGGCGCTGTCGGCCGGCGTCGTCACCGCGATCTTCATCTACTGGGGCTGGGACTCGACCGTGACCGTCAACGAGGAGTCCCAGGACGCGACCGAGGGTCCCGGCAAGGCCGCGATCGTCTCGACGCTGGTGCTGCTGGCGATCTACGTGATCGTCTCCGTTGCCGCCCAGATGTACCACGGGGCCGACTTCCTCACGAACAACTCCGATGACGTGCTCGAGCGCGCTCGGCACAGGACGTGATGGGCTCGCCGCTCGACAAGCTGCTGATCATCGCGGTGCTGACGTCGGCGGCGGCGTCGACGCAGACCACGATCCTACCCACCACGCGTACGTCCCTTTCGATGGCGGCCAAGGGCGCGGCGCCCTCGTACTTCGCCCGGGTGCACCCGCGATACCTGACGCCGTCCACCTCGACGATCTGGTTCGGCGTGATCTCGATCGTCTGGTACGTCGGCCTGACCTACCTGTCGTCCAACGTGCTCGGCGACTCGATCATCGCGCTCGGCCTGATGATCTGCTTCTACTACGGCATCACCGGCTTCGCCTGCGTCGTCTTCTACCGCCGCGAGCTGACCAAGAGCGCCAGGAACTTGCATCCTCATCGGCGTTGCACCGATGATCGGCGGTCTGGTGCTGACGTGGGCCTTCTACCAGTCGTCGAAGGACCTACCTCGATCCCGCCAACTCGACCAACGGCACGTCCTGGCTCGGCATGGGCGCGCCCTTCGTGCTCGGCATCGGTGCCCTGCTGATCGGTTTCGTCATGATGCTGGATCTGGCGGGGCTCCGGCGGCGCGCCGTTCTTCAAGCGGCCGCTCGAGGTCTTCGAGCCGGACACGACGCCCGAGACGACGGAGGTGCGGTGATGGCCGGCGAACTGGTCGTTGGCTACGACGGTTCGGAGGGAGGTCGCGCCGCGCTCGATGCGGCAGTCGCGCTCGCAAGGGACACCGGCGCGGCGCTCGTGATCGCATTTGGATACGGCATCAACCCCGCTCGGTGGCGAGGTGGCCGACCAGGCCAAGCTCGTCGAGCAGATCGGCGAGAAGGTGACCGGCGAGGCGCTTGCCGTAGCCACGGCCGCCGGCGTCGCCGCGAGCGTGACGGTCGTCGGCGACCGGCCGGCGGTGACGCTGGTGCGGGTCGCCGAGGATTGCGGCGCCCGCATGATCGTCGTCGGATCGCGCGGCGAGGGCCCGATCACCGGCGCCCTGCTGGGGTCGGTTCCCCACAAGCTGATCCAGATCTCGCCGGTGCCGGTCCTGGTCGTGCCCGTCGGCAAAGGTTGACGTCCATCGCGCTGCTGCGCGGGGTCAACGTCGGTGGCGTGCGGATCCGCATGCCCGAGCTGGCCGCCCTGTTCGCCGACCTCGGGCTGCAGGGCGTGACGACCTACCTCCAGAGCGGCAACGTGGTCTTCAGCGGCGAGGCCGACGCGGCCGCGATCGAGCGAGGCATCGCCGAACGGTTCGGGTACGCGATTCCGGTGATCCTGCGCACGCCGGCGGATCTCGAGCGGGTGATGGCCGCGAACCCGTTCCTGGCCGACGAGGGGAATCCGGCCCGCCTGCACGTCGTCTTCCTCGCTGCTGAGCCGGCGCCAGAGGCCGTCGGCACGCTCGACCCCGGTCGCTCGCCGCCCGACCGGTTCCAGGTCGACGGCCGCGAGATCTACCTCCACACGCCGGATGGCATCGGCCGTTCGAAACTGACGGTCGACTGGTTCGAGCGCCGCCTCGGCCTGCGCGCCACGGCTCGCAACTGGAACACCGTCGGCGCCCTCCTCGCGATCGGACATCAGTGTCCCGAGTAGGCTGCGGTGATGGAATTCGGCATCGCAATCTTCGTCACCGACGAGACGATCCGGCCGGACGCGATCGCGCGGCTGACCGAGGAACGCGGCTTCGGGTCGCTCTTCTTCCCCGAGCACACCCACATCCCGTGGTCGCGCGCCACACCCTGGCGCGTCGGCGAAGACCTGCCGCGCCACTACTGGCGGTCGCTCGACCCCTTCGTCGCGCTGACGGCGGCCGCCGCCGCGACGACCACCCTGCGGGTCGGCGCGGGCGTGCTGCTCGTGATCCAGCGCGACCCGATCACCACCGCCAAGGAGGTGGCATCGCTGGACTACCTGTCCGGCGGCCGTCTCGAGCTCGGCGTCGGCGCCGGCTGGAACCGCGAGGAGATCGAGAACCACGGCACCGATTTCTCGCGCCGGTTCCGGATCCTCCGCGAGCGCGTGGAGGCGATGAAGGCGATCTGGTCCGCCGACGCCGCCAGCTACCACGGCGAGTTCGTCGACTTCGACGAGATCGCATCGTGGCCGAAGCCCGTCCAGCAGCCCCATCCCCCGATCCTGGTCGGCGGCAACGGCGAGCGCGTGCTCGACCGCGTGCTGTCGTACGCCGACGGCTGGATGCCGAACGCGGAGGACCGCCTCGCCGAGCGGATCGCGGAGCTGCACGAGCGCGCCGCCGCGGCCGGCCGCGACCGCATACCCGTCACCTACTTCGGCGCCGACCGGACGCCCGAGGCGCTCGAGCGACTCGCCGCCGCCGGCGTCGACCGGGTCCTGTTCTACCTGCCGTCGGAAGGCCCCGCGGCGGTGGAACGGGCCCTGGACGACGTCGCCGGCCTCGTCGCGCCATACCGCTCGTAGCAGTCGGGCACCGAGCTGTTGATTTGACGCCTGCCGCCCGCCGACCTACGATCGGCCGACGACCCGAGCCGAAAGGCGGCAGATGAGCACGGAGACGCTCAACGCAGATCAGCGACGGGCGCTCGGCGCGCTCGCAGATCTGCTGATCCCCCGTACCGACGCGATGCCCTCGGCTTCAGAGGTCGACGTCGAGACGAAGTGGATCGACCGGGCCCTCGCGGTCCGCGGCGACCTGACGGACTCGCTGACCGGGGTGCTCGATCGTGCCGGCACGGACGACCCGGCACGGGAGCTGGCCCGCCTCGAACGCGACGATGCCGAGACGCTCGACAGCGTCAAGCTGCTCGTCTCCGGTGCGTACTACATGAGCCCGCGCGTGCGCAAGCTGCTTGGCTACCCGGGTCAGACGCAGCATCCGATCCTGCCCGACGAGGCGGAGTACTACCTCGAGGGAGACCTGCTCGCGCCCGTGCTTGCACGCGGCACGATCTATCGCCCTACTCCATCGAACCCGCAGGAGGCGTCGTGACCGCCCATGCAGACGTGCTGATCGTCGGTGCCGGTGCGTCCGGCGCCGTGGCGGCCGTGCAGTACGCGCAGGCCGGCATGTCCGTGATCTGCCTCGAGCAGGGCGGCTGGCTGAACACCTCCGACTTCCCGGCCGACCGGCGCGAGCTGGAACTCGAGGCGACGAAGCGGTGGCACAACAACCCGAACGTCCGCGAGCTGCCCGAGGACTACCCGTGCGAGGTGTCGGAGTCGGACATCCATCCGCTGATGTGCAACGCCGTCGGCGGCAGCACGATCCACTACGGCGCGATCTGGACGCGCATGCACCCGTCCGACTTCAAGGTCCGCACGCTCGACGGCGTGGCCGACGACTGGCCCGTCTCCTACGAGGAGCTCCTGCCGCACTTCGAGGCGGTCGACCAGGAGCTGGCGACCTCGGGGCTCGGCGGCGACCCCGCCTACCCTGCCGGCGCGGCGCCGCCGCTGCCGGCGTTCCCGCTGGGCCCGACCGGGCGGAAGATGGCGCTGGGCATGAACGAGCTTGGCTGGCACTGGTGGCCGGCAACCCTGGCGATGCCCTCCCAGCCGCACGAGTCGCGACCCGCGTGCCAGCGGCGCGGGGCGTGCCTGTGGGGCTGCGTCGAGGGTGCGAAGGCCTCGACCGACATCACCCACTGGCCGATCGCCCTGCGTCACGGCGCAAAGCTGATCACCCGGGCCCGCGTCCGCGAGATCACCATCGACGAACGGGGCCTCGCCTCGGGCGCGATCTACATCGACCAGGACGGCGCCGAGCACCACGTCACGGCGTCGATCGTGGTCCTCGCCGCCAACGGCATCGGCACGCCGCGCCTGATGCTGCTCTCGCGCTCGAACCGGTTCCCCGACGGCCTCGCGAACTCGTCGGGGCTCGTCGGCAAGCGGCTGATGCTGCACCCGTACGTCACCGTGCTCGGCACCTACGAGGATCAACTCGACAGCTGGCGGGGGCCGTTCGGCTCGCCGATCGTGTCGAGCGAGTTCGCCGAGACGGTGGAGTCGCGCGGCTTCCTGCGGGGATCGCACTGGGAGCTCCTGCCGGGCGGGCCGCCGCTGCTGTCGCTGGCCCAGGCAGGCCACCCCGCCATGTCCCTCGCGGACGGCTGGGGCGAGAACCTGCATCGGATCATGGACGAGGTGTTCGGCCACTCGTTCTCCTGGGGGTTCACCGCCGAGGACCTGCCCGAGGAGGACAACCACGTCACGCTCGATCCGGAACTGACGGACGGCGATGGCATCCCGGCGCCGCGGCTGCGCTACCGCATCTCCGACATGACGCGCGCGAACCTGGCGTTCAACATCGAGCGCGCCCGCGAGTCGCACGTCGCCGCCGGCGCGATCAGCACGAGCACCGCCGAGTGGTACCCGGACTGCGGATGGCACCTGCTCGGCACGGCCCGGATGGGCGACGACCCGTCGACCAGCGTCGTCGACAGCTACGGCCGCTCGCACGACGTGCCGAACCTGTTCGTGATCGACGGGAGCGTGTTCGTCACCTCGGGCGCCGTCAACCCGACGGCGACGATCTGCGCCATCGCCCATCGCAGCGCCCGGCACGTGATCGCCAACGCCAATCTGCAGCGCGTCCCGGCCCTCGACGCCACCGGCTGACGGGCGGGCCCCTCGGACACGAAGGCCCCGGGGGGCCCGCTCAGGTCCCTAGCCGGTAGACCTCACGCGACGGCTTGAGCGGCCGCATGAGCCAGTACGGGCGGCGGGTGCCGTCGGGCGACACGCGGGATGCGGGCCGGGTCAGCTCGAGCCAGCGGCGGTAGGACTCGCGGCTGCGGGCGCGATCGACGACGACGTCGCCGTAGCGGTCGTCCCCGTGGGCCGGGGCGACGCGAACTGCCTGATGCCAGCAGTGCATGCCCGAGATCGGATCCGGCTGCACACCGAAGGTCAGGTTCTGGTGGACGCCGGCGTCCGTCCACCAGATCCGCTTCGTGTCCGGGTCGGAGGAGGCGAACGGCCCGACGCCGGCGAGCCGGGTGAGACCGCGGGCGTCGCCCGTCGACGTGACGTCCACGGTCGTCATGCTGATGCGCTGCCCCTGCTCGGCTGCCGGCTTCCAGCGGCCCATGTGGTGGCTGCAGGCGACGACGCCGGGGCGGATGCCCTCCGTCACCCAGGCCTTCACCACGAAGTGCCCGATGTCGGTCTCGACGCGCACGAGGTCGCCGGTGCGGGCGATACCGAGCCGCTTCGCGTCGCCCGGGTGGATCCACAGCGGGTTCGTGTGCGCGATCTCGTCGAGCCACTTGGCGTTGGCGCTGCGGGTATGGATCTGCACCGGCAGCCGGAACGTCGGGATCAGCACCATCTGGTCGGGCGCCATGACGTCCGGGTGGACGTGGCTCCGGATGTAGCCGGGGAGGGCCTGTTCGGGCCAGCCCCACTCCGCCAGTGTCCGCGAGTAGAACTCGAGCCTGCCGCTGGGCGTCGGGAAGCCGCGCAACACGGCCCCGTCGACGTCGACGCCGATCGCACGGCGGCCGTCGCCGTCCGGGTCGGGTGTCGGCTGGGGCACGATGTTCGGGCCCGCGGGAGCCGGCGTCCGGCTGTAGACGCGGCCGCGGGCGTCGCGGGCGACGTCGTCGAGCTCCTCGTCGGGCACCGGCGCCTCGTGCCGCTGCCCGACGCCCCGGGCGATCTCGAACGCTCCGTAGCGCCGCATGTAGGCGAGCGGATCGAGGCCCTCCTGCGCGGCGCGCTCGGGCAGGCCCGGAACGGAGTTCTCGAACATGAAGCCGTAGTACTCGTCGACCGACAGCCGTTCGCCCGGCCGCTCCCGCGACTCGAAGAAGCGCCGGATGCCGAGCGACCCGTCCGGATCGATGCGCCACGACAGCTCGATCCAGAACTCGTTCTCCTCCCACACCTCGCCCGGGTTCGCCTCGCGCGTGTCGGTCACCGGACGACCCAGACGCTCCATCGCCGCGCGCACGACCGGCTGACGGAAGCCGATCCACTGCCCGTCGTACTGCTCGTAGGAGTGCGATGTCGTGACGCTCGGGGCCGTGGCCCATCGGCAGCACGTAGTCGGCGAAGAAGGCGGTCTCGCTCCACGTCGGCGTCAGCGCGACGTGCAGGCCGACCAGCGCCGGGTCGCGTAAGACGTCTCGATCCAGGTGAACCCGTCCGGGTTCGTCCAGACCGGGTTGTAGACGCGGCGTGAAGTAGACCGTCGAGCGAACCGCGCCCCTCCTCGAGCAAGTGCGGCAGCAGGAACGACAGCTCGTTCATCGCCAGCGGGTACTCGTCGGGCCAGGTGAGGTCGTTCCACTGGGGCGGGTGCGGCGGCATGTGGATCGGACGCGGCACGAACTTCGTCCAGGCGTTGGGGAAGGTGCCGCCCGGCGTCGCCACGGCGCCGAGCAGGGCGTTCAGCAGGAACAGGCAGCGCGCGACCTGCCAGCCGCCGAGGTTGCCGGCCGTCGCGGAGCGCCAGGTGTGCGTGGAGAGCGCGGTGCCGGCCTGCGCGACCAGATCGGCGATGGTCTCGATCGTCCCGGCTTCGACGCCGGTCTCCTGCGCGGCGAACGCGAACGTGTACTCCCGGTACATCTCCCGCGAGCGCCGCCTCGAACGCGGCGAAGTCCTGCGGGCCGTCGGCGTGCTCGCACAGCAGGTACTCCTGCCAGTTCCACCACCTGCGCACGAACTCGCGGTCGTATGCCCCGGTCTCGATCAGGTGCCGCGCGATCGCCAGGAGCATCGCCGCCTCCGAGCCGGGCCGGGGCGAAATCCAGTGGTCGGCGTGGGTCGCCGTGTTCGACAGGCGGGTGTCGACCACGATCAACTTCGCGCCCCGCTCGCTGCGCCTCGACGATGCGCTGCGCGTGCGGGTTGAAGTAGTGGCCCGATTCGAGGTGAGCGCGGATCAGCAGGATCACGTCGCGCGTTCGCGTGGTCGGGGCTCGGCCGGTCGAGGCCCATCCAGTACTGGTAGCCGGCGCGCGCCGGAGCTCGAGCAGATGTTGGTGTGCGAGTTGTGGCCGTCGACGCCCCACGCGGCGAGCACGCGCTCGGTGAAACCGTCCTCGCCGGGCCGGCCGACGTGGTACATGACCTCGTTCGGGCGACCGTCGACGATCGCGTCCCGGATGCGCACTGCGATGTCGTCGAGCGCCTCGTCCCAGCTCACCTGCTGCCAGCGCCCCTCGCCGCGCTCGCCCGCCCGCTTCAGCGGATGCAGGATGCGATCGGGGTCGTTGACCTGGTTGATCGTCGCCGGGCCCTTCGCGCAGTTGCGACCGCGCGAGGCCGGGTGCTCGGGATTGCCCTCGAACTTGCGCACCTCGAGCGTCTCGGGATCGACGTAGGCCAGCAACCCGCAGGCCGACTCGCAGTTGAAGCACGTGGTGGGCACCAGCATCGTACCGCCGCTCGACGCGCTCGGGCCAGGCCCGCGGGTCGAGCTCGCGCAGTCGTCCCAGCGTTCCTTCGGCGGGAAGGAGGCGAGCGGCCCCCCGCTGGCACCCGGGTAGAACGTCTCATCGCTCACGCGAGCGGTACCCCCTGCCCGGCCTGGAGGAAGGCATGTTCCGACGCGAGCAGGCCCGCCAGCGCGACGGCGCCGGCGGCCGGCAGGGCGACCGGCGCGAGCGCGGCCGCCAGCGCGGTCAGGAGCAGTCCGGCCCAGAACCAGCGCGCCTGCCGGCCGCGCACGAGCAGAGCGTGCGCCGCCTTCGCGTGGGCCGTGGGATGGGCGGTCGCGACCTCCCCGAACGACAGGAGCACGTGCAGGGCCACGGCACCGAGCAGCCAGTGACCGATCGCCAGGGTCGGGGCGCCGTCCACCGCGGGCGCGGCCAGCGCCAGCACGGCGGCGCCGGCAACGCCGGCCTGCACCACCAGGTGCGGGGCCAGCAGCGGGCTCTGCCAGAGGTCGCGGCCGAGCGAATCCGCCAGCAGGAACGCCGTGTACGCGGCCGTGAGCGCCGCGGCCGGGATGCCGGCGATCGAGAGCGCGACGACGGCGTCGTACCTGCCGGAAGCGGCAAGCGCGAGGTGGATCGTCAGCACGCCGCCGTAGACGATCAGGATCACCGCGCCGCGCACCAGCCAGCTCGTCCAGTGCGGCCGGGCGAGGAGGTACCAGAAACGCTCGGGCCGCTCGAGGTCGGCGACCAGGACGGTCGCGGTGGCGACCAGCCCGGCCAGCCCGACGACCGGCGCGATGCCCGTCCAGAGCGCGCTCGCGCGCCCCAGGTCGCCGAACAGCACGAGCAGCGATGCGACGAGATACGCGCCGGCGGCGATCGATTTCGTGAAGGTGTACAGCGAGACGCGCCAGTCCCACGGCGCCCGGTGGGGGATGTCGTAGCTCAGCACGGCCGTGGCGGCCTGCCGGGGCTCGGCCGACCCGGACGGCACCCCGTGGGCGACGTCACCCTGCTCGCTCCACATGAAGATGCCGCCGTCGGGCGTACGGGCGGCGAGCGGATCGAGTGTGGCCTCGGTGGCCCCGATGTAGAACAGCTTCGGCACCGTTCCCTTCTCGGGCCGGCGCACCGTCACCGGCACGCGTGCGACCGCCTGCGAGACTCGCGACGACGGATCGTCGAGGTCGCCGACGATGATCGCCTCGACCGGGCACACGACGACGCACGCGGGTTCCAGGCCGACCTCGAGACGGTGGGCGCAGAGGTTGCACTTCTCGGCCGTGTGCGTCTCCGGGTTGATGAAGATGGCGTCGTACGGGCAGGCGGCCATGCAGGCCTTGCAGCCGATGCACGCGCGATGGTCGATGTCGACGATCCCATCCGCGCGCTGGTGGATGGCGTGGGTCGGGCACGCCGCGACGCACGGCGGGTTCTCGCACTGGTTGCAGCGCGTCACCTGGAACGATCGGCGTGCCTCCGGGTAGGTGCCGACGTCGACGGACTTGACGTAGGTCCGGGTCACTCCGAGCGGCACGTCGTTCTCCGACCGGCAGGCCGTCGTACAGGCATGGCAGCCGATGCAGCGGCCGTGATCGATGACCTTGCCGTAGCGGCTCACCGGCACGGGCAGGAGTGTCCCATACCCGGCCCGCGTACGGCAGGGGCGCGGCGTCAACGGAGCAGGGCCCGCACGTCCGGCCCGGCCGCGAGGCTCATGCGCCGCTGCAGGGCGCAGGCCCACAGGCGACCGGGCGACGTCAGGCGTCGGCCAGATCCCGGTTGAGGAGATCGGTGATCAGCAGCGAGCCGGGCGCGTGCGTGAGGCAGAACGGCAGGCGCGCCTCCATGACCGCGGCCTGCGGGGTCACCCCGCAGGCCCAGAACACGGGCACCTCGCCGGGCCGGATCTCGACCGCATCGCCCCAGTCGGGCCGGGCGAGGTCGGCGATGCCGATCGCCGCGGGATCACCGACGTGCACGGGGCCGCCGTGCACCGACGGATACCGTGCGGAGATGCCGGCCGCGCGCTCGGCGTCGGCGGGCTGGAAGGGCCGCATCGTCACCACCAGCGGGCCGCGGAACGGTCCGGCTGGCGTGGTCGCGATGGCGGTGCGGTACATCGGGACGGTGAGCCCCTGCTCCTGATGGCGGAGGGAGAGGCCGGCCTCGAGCAACGCCCACTCGAACGAGAACGAGCAGCCGAGCGCGAACGTGACGAGGTCGTCGCGCCAGACGCCGGTGAGATCGGACACCTCGGCGTCGAGCCGCCCGTCACGGTAGACGCGATAAGCCGGGGCATCGGTGCGGATGTCGAGATCCCGGCCGAGGGACGACAGCGTGACGGCACCCGGTTGCGAGACGGCCAGCAGCGGGCAGGGCTTCGGGTTCAGCTCGCAGTACCGGCGGAAGTCCGCCGCCAGGCCGGCCGGCAGGATCACGAGGTTCACCTGCACGTAGCCGGGAGCGATACCCGACGTCGAGCCCGTCAGGAGGCCGTCCCTGATCGCAAGCCGGGCATCCGCGCCGGTGAGGCGTACGCCCTCGATCACGCCTTCGCGCCCTTCGCGATCGTGCCGCGCCGGGTCGAACGGCTCGACCGGGAGTCCCGCGGCGACCCACCCCTCGAACCCGTCGATGACGTCGGTGGCGCGGTCGAAACCGAGGTCCTGGAGCGTGACTGCCGCCAGGCTGGTCTGGTAGCCCTGGGCGCACAGCAGGATGATCCGGGCGCCGGGGTCGGCCACCTCCGGATGCGCGGCGGAGCTGACCGGATCGACCCGCCACTCGAGCACGTTGCGCGGGAACCAGTACGAGCCCGGCACGACGCCGCCCGCGCGACGCTGCTCCTGCGAGCGGATGTCGATCAGCACGGCGCCCTCGGCCATGGCAGCCTCGGCCTGAGACGCCGTCAGCCTCGTGAGGCGACGGCGGGCCCGGGCGAGCAGGTCGTCGATCGTGGTCCGGCCATCGGACACGCGATGCAGGATGACAGCGAGCGCCGCAGTCGGCCATGATCCCGGCATGTGCGATTTCCATGACCACGGCGATCTCGAGCCCCTCGCCGACGACGAGTGGGTGCTCGACACGCCTCCGATCCGGGCATTCGTGGACGAGGTCCGGCACCGCATCGCCCACGCCGCCACGCGCGAGGAGGCGTGCGCGGCGGTCGAGCCCCTCTTCGAAGAGCTCCTCGCCGATCGGACGTGGCTCCCCGCGGAGTACCAGGAGCGGCACGCCTCCAGCGGGATGGGCGGCGGGATCGGCCAGTGGCTGCTCTTCCGCTCGGCCGATCGCGGCCTCTGCCTCTTCAGCCTCGTCGTGCCACCCGGATCGATGACGCCGATCCACGACCACCTGGCGTGGGGGTTGATCGGGCTCTACCGCGGCCGGCAGGACGAGGAGATCTACCGGCCCGGAGCCGGCTCGATCGAGGTGATCCGCCGCCGCCCGGTCGACGTCGGCGACTACTACCGGCTGTTGCCGCCCGACAACGATGTGCATCGCGTCCGTACCACCTCCGACGAGACGTCGGTGTCGATCCACCTGCTGGCGAACGACACCGGGTGCGTCCTGCGCCATACCTACGACGACACGACCGGCGAGGCCCACCCGTTCCGTTCCGGGTACGTCAACGCCGACTGCGAGGCCGGGCAGATCGTCGCCGTGTAGTCATTGGTCCACGGTAAGATCCAATCGATGGAACGGTCGGCTCACGGCCCCGAGGTCGACGTGGTCGTCGTCGGCGCCGGCATCTCCGGGATGTACCTGCTGTATCGCCTGCGCGAGCTGGGCTTCACCGCCGTCGCGTTCGAGGCGGGCGACGACGTCGGCGGCACCTGGTACTGGAACCGCTACCCCGGCGCGCGCTGCGACATCGAGAGCATGGTCTACTCGTACTCGTTCTCCGAGGAGCTCGAGCAGGAGTGGACATGGAGCGAGCGCTACGCCGCCCAGCCCGAGATCCTGGCCTACCTCGATCACGTCGCCGACCGCTTCGACCTGCGCCGCGACATCCGGTTCTCGACCAGGGTCGTGTCGGCGGTCTTCGACGAGGACGCCGACCGCTGGACCGTCACGACCGATCACGGCGAGGGCGTCTCCTCGGCGTTCGTGATCATGGCGACCGGCTGCCTCTCGGTGCCGCGGATGCCCGACATCCCGGGCGTCGACCGGTTCCGCGGCGAGGCCTACCACACCGGGCTCTGGCCCCACCACGCGGTCGACTTCGCCGGCAAGCGGGTGGGCTTGATCGGCACCGGCTCCTCGGCCGTCCAGGCGCTGCCGGTGATCGCCCGCGAAGCGGCGCAGGTCACGATCTTCCAGCGCACGCCGCCCTACTCCATCCCGGCCTGGAACCACCCGCTCGGCGAGGACGAGGTGCGCGAGCGCAAGGCGCACTACCCGGAGTTCCGGCAGCTCGCGCGCGAGTCGGCCGGCGCCAACCCGTGGCACGGGCGCGAGGTGAGCGTCTTCGACGAGACGCCGGAGCAGCGTCGCGCCGAACTCGAGGCGCGGTACCGCCTGGGCGGGTTCTACCTCCACTCGGCCTACAACGACATCTTCGACGTCGCCGAGGCCAACGAGGTGGTCGCCGACTTCATCCGCGACAAGATCCGCGCCCGCGTCGGCGTCCCCGACCTGGCCGAGCAGCTATGCCCGCGCGACTACCCGATCGGCACCAAGCGGATGTGCATCGACACCGGCTACTACGAGGCCTACCGGCGAGACAACGTGCGGTTCGTGAACGCCCGCGAGACGCCCATCGAGGAGATCACCGAGACGGGGCTGCGCGCGGGCGGCGAAGACCTCGCCTTCGACGTCCTGGTCTACGCGACGGGCTTCGACGCTCTCACCGGGGCGGTGCTGAACGTCGACATCCAGGGCCGGTCGGGGCTGACCGTGCAGGAGAAGTGGGCGGACGGGCCGCGATCCTATCTCGGCGTCGCCCTGGCCGGCTTCCCAAACCTGTTCACCATCACGGGCCCCGGCAGCCCGTCCGTGCTGAGCAACGTGATGGTGTCGATCGAGCAGCACGTCGAGCTCGTGACCGACTGCATCGCCTACCTGCGCGAGCGCGGCATCGCGACGGTCGAGCCTACCGCCGAGGCCGAGGACCGGTGGGTCGACCACGTCCGCGAGCTCGGCGATGCGACGCTCTACCCGCGGGCCCAGTCGTGGTACATGGGATCGAACGTGCCCGGCAAGCCGCGCGTGCTGCTGCCCTACGTCGGCGGCGCGGGCGCCTACCGCAAGGAGTGCGAACGCATCGTCGAAGCCGGCTACGAGGGCTTCCTCCTCGGCGTACCGACGCAAAGCCCTCCACGTTGAGATTCCCCGTCCGCGACCGCCCTCCAGCGGCAGCGCACGGGGTACGAACGCATCATCGAGACCGGCCACCGAGGGCCTCCTCCTCCTCGGCGTCCCGACTCAGAGCCCTCCACTAATGGGATCTCCCGTCCGCGACGGGAAATCTCAGTACATCTCGAAGTACTCGCGGTGCTCCCAGTCGGTCACGTGCTGGAGGAACCGGGCGATCTCGAACTCCTTGAGCCGCGTGAAGTAGTCGACGAAGGGCGCGCCGAACGCCTCGGTGAAGAAGTCGTCGGCCCGCAGCGCCGCGACGGCGTCCATCAGGCTCGCCGGCAGCCTGGTCTTGGTCAGCGCGAGGTAGGGCTCCTCCACCGGATCGCCGGGATCGAGCCCGCGGCGAACGCCGTCGAGGCCCGACGCGATCTGCGATGCGAGGTAGAGGTACGGGTTGGCGGCCGGGTCGCCGACGCGGTTCTCGACATGGCAGGCGGCCGAGCCGGGCTCGCCGATCACGCGTAGCAGGGCGCCGCGGTTCTCGACCGCCCAGGCGACCCGGTCGGGGGCGAACGAGTCGGGGCGGTAGCGCTTGTAGCCGTTGATCGTCGGCGTCGTGAACACCGATGCCTCGACCGCATGCTCGAGGATGCCGGCCGTCCACTGCATGCCGAGCTCCGTCAGGCGGCGCTTGCCGGAGGGGTCGCTGAAGGCGTTCTTGCCGTCCCGCAGCCGGCCGAGCGACTGGTGGACGTGCCAGCCGCTGGCGAAGAAGTCGGGGAACGCGGGACGCGCCATGAACGTGGCGTGGTAGCCCAGACGGCGGCAGATCTGCTTGATCGCGCTCCGGAACAGCAGGGCGTGGTCGGCGGCCAGCATGCCGCTCTGGGGCGCGAACGTGAACTCGATCTGGCCTGCGCCCCACTCGTCCTCGATCGTCAGCAGCGGCAGGCCGAGCCGCTCGGTGTGGTCCTGGAGCTCCCAGAGCAGCTCGTGGATCTCGTCGTTGCGGTTCTCGGTCAGGTACTGGAACCCGTGCGACAGGCCGATCACCGACGGCGGCTCGGGCGGATACCCGCACTGCTCGACGGCGAGGTTCGGGTCGACCATGCGGAAGACGTAGAACTCGATCTCGAGCCCGGCCACGAAGTCGTAGCCCAGGGCGGCGACCTGGTCCATCTGGCGGCGCAGCACGCCGCGGGTCGAGAACGGGTGCTCGCGGCCGTTCTGGAAGTGGGCATCGGAGAGGACCCAGCCGGTCTTCTCCACCCAGGGCAGGGTCCGGAACGTCGTCGGGTCGGGCACCAGGATGCCGTCGGGGAGACCCGTCAGCTCGGGTACGCCCTCGAAGTTGCCGGCGCCGAACGGCGGCACGATGGGGTGGTTCGTGGTGTCGAAGATCGACGTGACGAACTGGAAGTCCTTGCCGTTCTCGAGACTCGCCTCGAACTCGGCGATCGTCAGCGTCTTGCCGCGCAGGATGCCGTGCTGGTCGCCCCAGCTGACCCGGACCTGGCGGAGCCCCTCCTCGTGGCACCTGGCGCGCACGTGCTCGGCGGCGGCCCGCTGCTCGTCGCTCCACAGCCCGTGCCGTTCGATGAAGCCGGCCTTGCGGCCCGATCCGCTCTTCTTCGCCACGCTCGGAACCTCCCCCTCGGTACGCTGAACAGCGATCATGCCTGATGTCGCCGCGATCCACGAGGAGGCCTCCATGTCCGTCGCCGACCGGCGAGCCGCGTTCCGGGCACTCCATGCCCGACCTGCCGTCTTCGTCATGCCGAACGCCTGGGATGCGGGATCGGCGCGCCTGCTCGCAAGCTGCGGGTTTCCGGCACTGGCCACGACCAGTTCGGGGTTCGCCTGGGCCCTGGGCCGTGACGATCAGACCGTGACCCGCGACGAACTGGTCGCCCACGTCGCAACCCTCGCGGCGGCCACCGACCTGCCCCTGTCCGTCGACAGCGAGCGCTGCTACGCCGGCACGCCGGCCGGGGTCGCCGAGACCGTCCGGCTGCTCGCGGCCGCCGGCGCGGCGGGCTGCTCGATCGAGGACTACGATCCGGCCACGGGCGCCATCGACGACGCCAGCGTCGCCGCCGAGCGGGTCGCGGCCGCAGCCGCCGCCGCCCACGACGGCGACCCGATGGTGCTCACCGCGCGCGCCGAGAACCACCTCTACGGCGGCACCGACCTCGACGACACGATCGCGCGCCTGGTCGCCTACCGCGCAGCCGGCGCGGATGTCGTGTACGCCCCCGGACTCCGCGATCCGGCCCAGATCCGGGCAGTCGTCGAGGCGGTCGGCGCGCCCGTCAACGTCCTGGCTCTTCCCGGCGGGCCGACCGTCGCCGAGCTCGGCGCGCTCGGCGTCCGCCGAGTCTCGACCGGTGGTGCGCTGGCCAGTGCGGCCTACGGGGCGCTCATGGCGGGAGCGCGCGAGCTGCTCGGGGACGGCACGTCGACCTACTCGCTCGGCGGGCTCGGCCAGGCGGATCGGGTGGCGGCGTTCGGCTGATCAGGTGCCGTGCGCGTTACGCGTCGTCGGGCGGTGCCGCGTAGGCGATCAGGGTCTCGACCGGAATGATCTCCGTGGCCAGGGCGTGCGTGGCGCCGAGCACGATGGAGGGAGCACAGCCGGCGTCGTGGGCCTCCAGCCAGCGGGCGGCGCACACGCACCAGCGGTCGCCGGGCCGCAGGCCGGCGAAGCCCCACTCCGGTCGCGGCGTCGAGAGGTCGTTGCCTGCCTGGCGGCTGAACTCGAGGAACTCGGCCGTGAGGATCGCGCACACCGTATGGCTGCCGAGGTCGGCCGGGCCGGTGGCGCAGCAGCCGTCGCGGAAGAACCCCGTGACCGGCTCCACGGAGCAGGGAACGAGCCTGCCGCCGACGATGTTGGTGTCCGGCTCCCGGCTCACGCGGCGAGCGCGATCGACGCCGCGACGCCGGCGACGACGCAGTAGACCGCGAACGGGGTCAGCGTCTTCGTCTCGAAGTACTTCATCAGATAGCGCACCGAGAGGTACGCGGTGCCTGCAGAGCAGAGGGCGCCGACCAGCGCGGGACCGCGGACGCCGTCGCCGGCCGACCCGAACAGCTCGGGCAGCTTGAGCGCCGCGGCCGCGCCGATGATCGGCGTGGCCAGGAGGAACGCGAAGCGGGCGGCCTGCTCGTTCGACAGCCCAACGAGCAGGCCGCCTCCCATCGTGGCGCCCGACCGGGACAGGCCCGGCACCAGTGCCAGCGCCTGGGCGGCGCCGACCCCGAGCGCCCCGGTCCATGACATGCGCCGGGTGATCCGCGCATCCTCGACCTCGCTGGGCACGCCCACGTCGGCCTCCGGCGCGCGGCGGCGGAGCCGCTCCGCGCCGTAGAGCATGAATCCGTTGACGATCAGGAAGAACGCCGCTGACTGCGCCGACGCGAACAGGTTGCGAAGGGCGTGCTCGAGCAGCAGGCCGAGCAACCCGGCCGGGATCGTGCCGACGACGAGCAGCCAGCCGAGGCGGGCATCCGTGTCGTCGCCGATCTCGCGTCGGGCCAGCGACCGGCCGAGTCCGCGCACGATCCGCACCCAGTCGTCGAGGAAGAAGAACAGCAGCACGATCGCGGTGGCCAGGTGCGTGGCGACGAGGAAGGTGATGAAGTACGGATCGTTCTGGTGGATGTTCCAGCCGAGCAGCTCCGGGAGGATCACGCTGTGGCCGAGGCTCGAGATCGGGAACAGCTCCGAGACCCCCTGGAGCAGCCCGAGGATGATCGCCTGGCCGTAGCTGATCACGCGTCGGCGGCCCGGCCCCGCGGCCCGGAGCGGAACCACGCCAGAACCAGCGCGCCGATGCCGAGCAGGAACGCCGCCAGGCCGTGCTTCACGTGAACGTGATCCGAGCCCGCCTGGTGGCCCGGGAGGAAGCTCGGCAGCGACTTCGCCGGCTCGGCCCAGTAGACGATCGCCAGCCCGATCAGGGCGATGCCGGCGACGACGATGAGGATCGTGATGAGGCGGTTGCTCGACATGGCGTCACCGAGGATAGCCGCGATCCTCAGGCGACCACGACGGCGCCTGCACAGGCGGCGTGCTGCTTGGTGACGCGCTCGGTCGAGGCCGGATAGCGGTCCAGCCGCGAGGCCGGCCGGGTCGGCCGCAGCACGAGGTCGCCGCCGCAGTTCGGGCAGACGCCGCCGAACCGCGACTCGGCGCAGTCGGCGCAGAACGTGCACTCGAAGGTGCAGATCCTGGCCTCCGGGGCACCGTTCGGGAGGTCACGGTCGCAGCATTCGCAGTTCGGTCGGATCGCGAGCATCGGTGCCCTCCGCGTCGGTTGGGGGCAGCCTATCCGCTCCCGGGCGGCCGGCGACGAGGATCCCTGGCATAGTCCGCGACGTGGTGAACGAGGTGCACCCGCTGGATCCGCTTTCGGCCGCGGAGATCGAGGCGGCGGTGGCGCGGCTGCGACAGGAGAAGGGCGTCGACGAGCACTGGCGGTTCGCGTCGATCTCGCTCGAAGAGCCTCCGAAGGCGGCCCTGCTGGCAGGGGCGGCGGGCAACCGGACGGCCCGGGCCATCGTCTGGCGCCGCGATGACGGGATCGTGCGCGAGGCGTTGGTCGACCTCGTCGCCGACCGCGTCGTCGCGTGGAACGAGCGGCCCGGCGTGCAGGCGAACTTCACCGTCGACGAGTACCACGAGTGCGATCGGGCCATGCGGCAGCATCCGGAGCTCCTGGCCGCCCTCGCACGCCGCGACATCACCGACGTCGACCTGGTGCTGATCGACGTCTGGGCCTATGGCGAGGCACTCGTCCCGCCGGCCTTCCGCGACCGCCGGGTCGGCTGGTGCGATGTCTGGGTGCGGGGCGCCGCCGGGTCGAACCCCTACGCCCACTTCGTCGGTGGCCTGCGGCCCATCGTGGACATGAACACCATGGAGCTGCTCGAGCTTCAGGACGCCTACGCGATCGACCGGCCCGCGGTGATGGGCGAGTACGCGCCCGGCCGCGTCCCCGGCATGAGCTTGCGCGACGACCTCGAGCCGCTCGAGATCCGCCAGCCGGACGGCGTCTCGTTCAGCGTCGAGGGCCACGAGCTCCGCTGGCAGCGATGGCGCATGCGGCTCGGCTTCAACCACCGGGAGGGGCTCGTCCTGCACCAGGTCGGCTACGAGGACGCCGGCCGGCTTCGCTCCGTGGCCCATCGCATGTCGTTCGCGGAGATGGTCGTGCCGTACCGCGACGCGAGCTTCGACCACGCGCCCCGGACGGCCTTCGACATCGGCGAATGGGGCCTCGGCTCCATGACCCAGTCGCTCGAGCTCGGCTGCGATTGCCTCGGCGAGATCCGGTACCTCGACGCGGTGCTGGCCGATTCCCACGGCCAGCCGTTCACGATCCGCAACGCGATCTGCCTCCACGAGGAGGACAACGCCGTGCTGTGGAAGCACGTCGACCACGACGCCGGCGCGGAGGTGCGGCGGATGCGCCGCCTGGTCGTGTCCTTCCACGCCACGGTCGCGAACTACGAGTACCTCGTCTACTGGCGGTTCTACCAGGACGGCTCGATCGAGTGCGAGGTGCGCGCGACCGGGATCATGGTGACCACGGCGTTCGCAGAGGGACGACCGCGCTCGGGCACGGTCGTCGACGAGCGCACGTACGCCCCCTACCACCAGCACTTCATCGTCGTCCGGCTCGACATGGACGTCGATGGCGCCGGCAACACCGTGCTCGAGACCTGGTCGGAGGCTCTGCCGGTCTCGGCCGACAACCCGCACGGCCTGGCGGTGGTGTCGCGGTCGTCCGCGATCACCTCGGAACGCGAGGCAGCACGCGACTACGACTGGGCGACGCAGCGAACCTGGAAGGTCATCAACCCCGCGCGGCTCAACGCCCACGGCGAGCCTGTCGCCTACAAGCTCGTCCCGACCGGGTGCATCCCGGCCATGTTCGCGCCCGGGACGCCGGTCGTCCGGCGCGCGGGCGCGATCGAGCACCAGCTCTGGGTCACCCGCCACGCCGACACGGAGCGATGGCCGGCCGGCGAGTTCCCCACCCAGAGCCTGGTCGACGAGGGCCTGCCGCGCTGGATCGAGGCCGACCGCCCGCTCGAGGATGCGGATGTCGTGCTGTGGTACGTGTTCGGCATCCACCACATCACGCGGGTGGAGGACTGGCCCGTGATGCCCGCCGACACGGTCTCCTTCTGGCTCAAGCCGTTCGGCTTCTTCGACCGCAATCCAGCGCTCGACGTCGCACCGTCACCGCCGGGTGCGTGCCATGCGCCTTGACGGACGCGACGGACGTGGAGTAGAACCAGAGTGATGCGCCGGCTTGCCACGCTGATCCTGACGCTGCCGTTGGTGCTCGCCGGCGGACAGGCCGCGCACTGGCTCGGGTACGTGCTCGCCGTCCCGAGCGCGAGCACCCGCGAGACACTGCTGATGACGACCGGGCACGCCTCGCAGACGATCCTGCCCGTCGGCCTCGGCGCACTCGGCGGCATGGTTGCGGTGCTGCTCGCGGCGCTCGCGACCCGGCGGCCCATCGGACCTTCGGCCTTCGTCGCCCTGCCGGCGGCAGGCTTCGTGGTGCAGGAGCACCTGGAGCGCCTGTCGATCGGCGCGGCACCGTGGCACGTGTGGCAGGAGCCCACGTTCTGGCGAGGACTCCTCCTCCAGGTGCCGTTCGGGCTGCTCGCCTTCCTCCTGGCCTCGATCATGCTGGGCGCGGCGCGGGTCGTCCACCGCGTCATCGCGCGCCGGCACCGGCGACCGGTCCGGATCGCCGGGTCGTCGCCAAGGCCCGACGGGCCGCGCTCCATCGTCTCGCTCCCCCGGCTCGTGCGCGGCGGCGACGCGCTCTCCTTCCGCGGCCCACCGCTCGCGGTACGCGGTTGCCCCTAGTGCCGGCGCGCTGAATCGCCGGCGGCACCGCGGTCCCCGACCCGGTCCACCAGTGAAGGAGCGCTCCCATGCGTCCGAAGTCCACCCTCGTCGTCCTGGCCGCCGCGTGCGGTCTCCTGGCCGCCGGCTGCGGCGGCAGCTCGTCCAACTCGTCCGTCACCGGCTCCGGATCGTCCGCCACGGCGGCCGATCACCCGTGCGCCGGGTACGGGGCGCAGACACTCGGCAACTACCAGGTCGTCGCGGCCGTCGAGGACTCCGCCCCCATCGTCTCGCCGCAGGCCGCGGCCACCACGACGACCCCCGACACCCACATCGCCGTCGCCGGCGCGCCCGGCAACAACGACCCGACGGCGGACAAGCACGTCGAGGTCCACATCTGCGACACGGCCAGCGGCGCGCCGGCGCCGCACCTCGCGCCCGCCATCACGATCAAGGACCTCACCGACGGCGGCGACGCCCAGCCGGTGCCGGTCGCCGAGTCCTACGCCAAGGGCGAGGATCCGGCGAACGTCCATTACGGCAACAACGTCGCCTTCCCGCCAGGGCACCAGGCCGAGGTGGTCGTGACCCTGAACGGCGCATCCGCGACGTTCAAGATCGCGGTCGAGTGATGCGTCGCGCCGGGGCCCTGGCGGCGGCCATCCTCGTGCTCCTCCCGGCAGCTGCTTCCGCCCACGGCCTCACGGCCAGGCCCGACCTGCCGATCCCCGCCTGGCTCTTCGCCTGGGCGGCGGCGGTCGTACTGATCGTGTCGTTCGTCGCGCTGGCCGCGCTGTGGCGAACGCCGCAGCTCCAGGAGGAGCGATTCCGGAACCTCCCCGGCGGCCGTGTCCTCGGCTCGGTCATCGCCGAGGCCGTCCTCGGCGTGATCGGCGTCGCGGTCTTCGCCGTCGTGATCGTGGCCGGCCTCTTCGGGACGTCGGTGGCCGCGCGGAGCATCACGCCGCAGATCGTATTCCTCCAGTTCTGGGTGTGGCTGGTGCCGGTGAGCGTGGTCTTCGGGAACGTGTTCGCCGCGCTCAACCCCTGGCGCACGATCGGCCGGCTGCTGCTCCCGGCGACCGGCCGCCCCTATCCGGCCCGGCTCGGGCGCTGGCCGGCGGTGACGGGGCTGTTCGCGTTCGCGCTCTTCGAGCTCGTGTTCCACAACCTCGCCTCGCCGCGCAACCTCGCCGTCGCGACGCTCATCTACACCTTCGTCACGTTCGTCTGCATGTACATGTACGGCGTCGAGACGTGGTGCGACCAGGGCGAGGCGTTCGCGATCTACTTCGCGTTCTTCGGCGCCATGTCGCCGTTCACGCGGCGCGGCCGCACGGTCGGCGTCCGGTTGCCGCTCAGCGGGCTTCCGCAGATCAAGGAGCTCGCCGGCACCGCGGCGGTGGTGGTGCTCATGATCGGGTCGATCACCTACGACGGGCTGGCGGAGAACCCGTGGTGGCTGAAGGTCGGCGCCCACATCCGGGACGGACTCTCGAGCGCCGGAGCGAGCCTCGTCACCCAGAGCGAGCTCACGGCCCTCGTCGGCCTGCTGCTGTCGATCGCGGCCATCGGCGGGCTGCTCCTCCTCGGCAGCCTGGGTGCCCGCGGCGGTCTCGCCGGGGATACCGCGCCGGCCGTGGCACGCCGGTTCGCCCACACGCTGATCCCGATCGCCTTCGCCTACGTCGGCGCTCACTACCTCACGTTCGCGATCTTCACCGGTCAGGCGATCTGGCCTCTGATGAGCGATCCGCTCGGGAGGGGCGCGGACTACTTCGGCACGGCCTCATACCAGATCGACTTCACGTTGATGGGCGCCCGTACCGTCTGGTACACCCAGGTCGCGATCGTCGTCATCGGCCACGTCGCCGCGCTCGCGCTCGCGCACGACCGCGCCCTGGTGCTGTATCCCGACAAGAAGGCGGCGGTGCGCTCGCAGTTCGCGATGCTGGGGGTGATGGTCGCCTTCACGAGCCTCGCCCTGTGGCTCCTCTCGGAGGCGAATGCCTGAGGCCCGTCACGAGAGTTCCAGGTACCGGGCCCGGTCCGCCTCGGAGACGCGGACCCGCGCTGCTTCCGCCTCGGCGGCGAGCATCACGCACTGGTGCGCGACGAGGTCGGCGCCGAGGATGTCGCCGAATGACCGGTTGGCGCGGAAGGCGGCGATCGCCTCGGCCGGTGTCGTCGGCAGCAGCTCGAGCCCGTCCAGATCGTCGCAGTTGCCGATCGTCGGCGGGGGAGGCTCGAGCCCTGCGTCGAGGCCGGCCACGATGCCCGCCGCCATCGCGGCAAGCGCGTGGTACGGGTTGCAATCGGCGCCCGGCAGGCGGTGCTCGATGCGGAGGATCCGCCCCTCCTCCTCGATCGTGCGGAGCGCGACCGTCCGGTTGTCGGGCGCCCACGTCCGCGTCGTGGCGGCCAGCGAGTGACGCTGGAGGCGCGCGTAGCTGTTGGCGAACGGCAGGCACAGGGCCGTGGCTGCCGGAAGCGTGGCGAGCAGACCCCCGAGCGCCATGCGGTGGTCGCCGAACGGCGCCCGGCTACCGTCACGCTCGAGCGACAGGTGCACGTGCGCGGAGCTGCCTGGCTCCCCGTCGAACGGCCTCGCCATGAAGGTCGCCTGCAGTCCCAGGTCCGCCGCGACGACGCGAACCGCCTGCTTGACGAGGAAGGCCTCGTCGGCTGCCGCGAGAGCGTCGCGGTGCGCCACGTTCAGTTCGAGCTGCCCGACGCCGTTCTCGAAGTTGGCCGCCTCGACCTGGACGCCGGCAGCCTCGAGCGACCCGACCAACGCGGACACGATCCGGCGGTCGAGGGCGGTACGAAGGCCGTGGTACGGGTAGGCCCGTTCGTGCAGGGGCACCAGGTAGAACTCGAGCTCGAACGCGGCCCGGAGTCCGAGCCCGCGTCCGGCGAGGTCGGCGAGAACGGCGCGCAACCGTCCACGGGGGCAGATCGGGACCGGCACGTCGCCGGTCAGGAACCACTCGCCGAGCACCACGGCCTCGCCGTCGAGCCAGCCCGCGATCAACGCGGTGGCCGGGTCGAGCACGAGCCGCATATCGGGGTAGCCGGCGTCGGCGCTCGGATACCACCCCGCGTGGCCCGCGGGCGGCGCGACCCACGCACCGGCGATGTCGAGCCCGAACACGCCGTCCGAGAAGCCGACGTCGCCGCCGGCCGCCACGCTCGCCGACACCCGCTTGCCGCGCCAGATCCCGAGATGGTCGGCCGCGCCGGCGTGGACATGCGCGATCCCGCGCTCCTCGAGCCAGTCTCCGATGGACATCGGCGAACCATGCCGGACCAACGTCCGAGAAGGTAGACGCCGGGTTCCCGCAGCGGACGGCCGAGCCCGCGATGGTGCACCATCCGGAGGTGGTGCGTCACCGTACTCCCATGGAGGTCCTCAGCTGGCCCGAGGCGGAGGTGCCCCTCGAGCTCCGGGTGCAGGTCGTGGCGCTGCAGGATCAGGCCTGGCCCGCCGCCGAGGCGAGTGGGCCAGCGCCGTGGCACGACCAGGCGCTGCGCCCGGTCGAGATGGTACTGGTCGATGACGGCGTGGTTCTCGCAGCGCTCGACATCCTCTCGAAGGAGATCGAGCACGGCGGCGAGCGGTATGCGGCCAGCGGGCTCAGCACGGTGGTCACCGCCACCGACCGGCGCGGCCAGGGGCACGGGTCGACCCTCGTCCGAGCGGCCCGCGAGGCGGTCGCACGATCCGGCGCCGACCTCGGCATCTTCACGTGCGACCCGCCCCTGCGGGAGTTCTACGAACGCTGCGGCTGGCGCGTGCTGAAGGGCACCGTGCTGATCGGCGGCACGCCAGACGACCCCTTCCCGAGCGATCGGTTCGACAAGGTGACGCTGGCCGCGTTCTTCTCCGAGCGCGCCGCCCGAGCGGCCGCGAGCTTCGTCGGTGCCCGGATAGCGCTCTACTCCGGCGCGATCGACCGGCTCTGGTAGCTCGAGACTCGAGCCCCTATGCGGTCGCGGTGCCGGTCGTCTCGGCCTTGATGGCGTCGACGGTTCCGGCGTCGACGGACTGCTTCGAGACCCGCTCGGCGGCGGCGAGGGTGCGGTCGAGCTGCTCGAGCCACTTGTTCTCGACGATGGCGACGACGCCGGAGGTTCCCGGCGGCAGCGTCTCCTCGATCTCCTTCTTCATCTCGCTGCGGTCGTGGCGATGCTTGAGCTTGCCGAAGATGCCGCCGGCCGCGCCGCCGACGATCGCGGCGCCGAGGATGGTCGGCGGGAAGATGAGGCCGAGCAGCGCACCGACGATGACGCCGCCGGTGGCGCCCACGCCGGTGGAATGCTCGCCGACCTCGCGGAGCGTGACCGTCCCGTCGGCGTCGCGGCTTGCGACCGTGGCGGCGATCACGGCGATCGTACCCGCCTTGTCGAACTCGATCATCGCGTCGAGCGCCTGGTCTGCGGCTTGCGGGTCGTCGAAGGCTGCGACGACGAGGGTGTAATCGCCGGGATCGGCCACGGTGTACTCCTCTGGAGGTTGGCGCGCGGACTATATCCGGCGCGGGCCCACTGACCTATTCTTCACCCGATGTCGAGCGGGGAAGACACCTTCACCCCTCGACGCTCGCGGATCGAGGCGGTCTCGACGCTCCTGCTCGCCGCCGCGGCGATCGCGACGGCGTGGGCCGGGTACCAGTCGACGCGCTGGAGCGGCGAGCAGGCGCAGGCCTACAGCCAGGCGAGCGCACTCCGAGTCGAATCGACGAAGGCGGCGAACAAGGCCAACACCCAGACGGTGATCGACGTCTCGACGTTCACCCAGTGGGTGAACGCGTACGCCGTCGGTAACACCCGCCTGGCCGACTTCTACCTGCACCGGTTCCGCGCCGAGTTCCGGCCGGCGGTCGACGCCTGGATCGCCACGAACCCCCTGAAGAACACCGCCGCACCCCTGACGCCGTTTGCCATGCCCCAGTACCGGCTGGCCGCGACCGCCGAGGCCGATCGCCTCGAGAAGGCGGCCGTCGCAGCCGCGGTGCAGGCCGCGGAACACAACCAGCGAGGCGACAATTACGTGCTGGCGGTCGTCCTGTTCGCGGTCTCGCTGTTCTTCGCCGGCGTCAGCTCGCGGCTCCGGGCCGAGCGGCATCAAGAGGTCATCGTCGCGATCGGCATCGCGGTATTCGCGATCACGACGATCTGGCTGGCAACGTTCCCCGTCAGCTTCGGGGTGTGATGGACGACGGCACCGCACCGCTTCGGATCTGCGTCGCCGGTGCTCTCGGCAGCGTCGGCCGATGCCTGGTCGAGGCGATCGCGTCCGATCCCGGCTACGTCCTCGCTGGCGCCGTCGCCCGCCGCGAGGTCGGCCGCGACGCCGGCGAGGCGATCGGCATCGCGCCGGTCGGCGTCGCGATCACCGACGACCTCGACCGAGCCCTCGCCGACGGGGTCGACGCGCTGATCGACTACACCCATCCCGGGGTCATACGCGAGCATCTTGCGATCGCCTTCGCGCGCCGGGTGCCGGTGGTGATCGGGACGACGGGCCTCACCGACGAGGACTTCGCCGAGATCGACGCCGAGGCACGGCGCGCCGGCGTCGGTGCGGCCACCGGCAACTTCGCCATCACCGCCGCCCTGCTCCAGCACCTCGCGAAGGTCGCGGCCCGGTTCGTGCCGCACTGGGAGGTGATCGAGCTCAACCCCGCCACCAAGCCGGACGTCCCCAGCGGCACCGCCCGCGAGCTCGCCGAGGTGCTGGGCGCGATCCGACAGCCGGTCGTCGCGCTGTCCGACGACCAGCTGATCGGCCCGCCGGCGGCGCGGGGCGCGACGTTCGGCGGCGCCCGCGTGCACTCGGTACGGCTCCCCGGGTGCAGCCCCTGGGTCGAGATCGTCTTCGGCATGGAGGGCGAGCGGCTCGTGATCCGCCACGACCAGCAGCCCGGCGGCCGCATCTTCGTCACCGGCTCGCTGATCGCGGCCCGGCGGATCCAGGACGCGCCAGGCCTCATCAGGGGCCTGGACACGATCCTCTTCACGGACTAGGGGTTTCGCCGGCGTTGGGGTTTCGCCGGCGCTCGACGGCGAGCTGCGTGACGGCGAAGACCGCCAGCGCGACGCCGGCGCCGAGCGCCGTGCCTGCGATCACGTCGGAGAGCCAGTGCACGTGCAGGTACGTCCGGCTCCAGGCCATCCCCGCCGCCACCAGCGTGGCGATGGCGATCCAGGCCGGACGATGGCGTCGCGGTGCGATCAGGACCAGCGAGACGACGATCCCGGTCGCGTACGCGGCGTGGCCGGACGGAAAGGAGGACGAGGACTCGAGCAGAGCGGCCCCCGGCGGTCGCGGGCGATCGACGATCTGCTTGATCAGGCTGTCGAGGAGGGGCGTGAGGATCTCCGTGACGGCGAACGCGAGGAGGGCGGCGAATCGCCGCAGCACCGCCAGCACGACGCCGATGGCGACGGGGATGCCGACGCTGAGCGCCCCTCGACCGGCATCGCGGTAGGCCGTCGCCAGGTGCTGGAGCCACGCCCGCTGGACGCCGCCCACCCAGCCGGCCCAGCGCGTGTCGATCTGCAGCGGGCCTGCCGGGATGAGGAGCGCTGCGACGACGACGAGCGCGAGCAGGCCGCCGCCGACCACGAGCGACCGCCGCGGGTTCGTCACGAAGAGCGGAGGTGGCCGGTCGTCAGCCAAGGCTGCAACGGTAGCGGCGCCACTGGCGGTAGCCTTCGTCGGTCGTGGAGATCTACGACACCTTCGCGGCATGCCGGACGACCTGACCCCCGACGAGCTGCTCTCGACCACGCGGTCGGTGCGGCGCAGGCTCGACCTGACCCGGCCCGTCGAACGGGCGCTGGTCGACGAGTGCGTCGAGCTGGCGCTGCAGGCGCCGACCTCCGTCGGCCGCGAGCACTGGCACTTCGTCGTCGTCGACGATGCAGCGGTGCGCCGTGGTCTCGCGCAGCTGTACCGCCGGGCCTGGTCGGACTACGCGGACGGCGCCTCGCCCGACACCGAGCGGCCCGCCGAGACGCCGGGCCAGCGCTCGTCGCGCTACCTGGCGGCGCACCTCCACGAGGTACCGGTGCACGTCGTGCCCTGCGTCGAGGGCCGGCCGGAGGGCGCGTCCAGCGGCAGCCTCGCGGAGCTGTACGGGTCAGTGATCCAGGCGGCCTGGAGCCTGCAGCTCGCAGCCCGTGCGCGCGGACTCGGCAGCGTCTTCACGACGTACCATCTCGACTACGAGCGCGAGGCGGCGGACATCCTCGGCATCCCCTACGAGCAGGTGTGCCAGGTCGCGTTGATCCCGGTCGCCCACACGCTGGGAACCGGATTCCGGCCGGCGACCCGCCGACGGGGCCTCGACCAGGTCGTGCATCGCAACCGCTGGTGACGCCAGTGGCGTTACGGACGAGAGGTCATGCCGCGGGCGATCGCGGCGGCCATCGCACGCGCGACGGGCGTGCGCAGCGGGCCCATGCTGTCCCGTCGCGACCCCGAGCGCAGCGGGCTCGCGATGTCGACGAACCCCTGCCAGACGCCCGAGTGCACACGGACGTCCGAGATGCGCGACAGCGGCACCGAGTGGGCCGCGCGGTCCAGGAGGCCCTCCTCGACGACCACGCGCTGGTCGGTGACCGTGAAGCGCGTCGAGCGGCGGGAGACCTCCCACAGGCCGAGCGTGGCGAGATAGCGCCACACGACCTTGCGTGGCCGCGCGCTCATGAGGACCGACTCGCCCGGTGCAAGCGCGAGCGAGCCCCCGGCCCGGCCGGCGACGGCGATGAGGAGGCCGGCAGTGCCCGCCACAGCGATCGCGCCGAGCACCGTGGCGGCGCCGGCCTTCGCGACCAGCGAGTGACCCGTGGGCGCCTCGTCGACCGCGGCCGCAACGTCATCGGCTGCCGGGGCGGCCTCGTCGCCGGCCGCGACGGGCGGGGAATCGGTAAGTGTCGTCGAACCGTTGTGCTGCTCATCCATGACTTCTGACCTCCACGAGTACCGTACCGCACCCTGGCGGGCCTCGCTAGACGGCCCGGCCGGCTTGACTTCGGCACGCGCACGGGACTAGCATGCCCAACATATGGAAGTAAGGCTTCCTTACTTCCACGACTCGAGGGAAGGCGAGGTCGAACGATGAGACGATGGATCCCGGCCGTTGCGCTCTCGGCTGCGGTGCTGGCAGCCTGCGGTGGCGGCGGCTCCGGTAGCTCGTCGAGCACCGCTGCCAGCGGCACGACGTCGGCCACCCACCAGCCCGTCACGATCGTGCTCTGGCACATGTTCGGCGGTGAGGAGGCGGCGCCCTTCAACAAGGCGCTCGAGGGCTTCTCGAAGCAGTATCCGTGGATCACGGTCAAGCAGGTCGTGCAGCCGAACACCGACAACGACACCTTCGACCCGAACCTCGTGAACGCGATCAAGGGCGGCAACGCCCCCGATGTGGCGATGCCGTTCACCCCGGAGTACGTCGGCCAGTACTGCTCGGCACCGCTCTGGCTCGATCTCGCCCCGTACATGCAGCGCGACAAGATGTCGATCAGCGACTTCGCGCCGGGCGCCATCACCTACACCAGCTACAGCGGTCACCAGTGCGCGCTGCCGTCCCTCACCGACGCGTACGGCCTCTACTACAACAAGGACCTGCTCGCCAAGGCCGGCATCGCGGCGCCGCCCAAGACGATGAGCGAGCTCATGGCTGACGCCAAGAAGCTGACGGTCAAGAATGCCGACGGCTCGATCAAGGTGGCCGGTTTCGTGCCGCTGAATCAGTGGGAGCAGCTCGGCCCGACCGACCTCGCGAACGCGGCCGGTGGGAAGTGGTTCGACGCATCCGGCCAGCCCCAGCTGTCGAAGGATCCCGCCTGGGAGACAGCGTTCCGGTGGCAGAAGGACATGATCGACTTCTACGGCTACGACCCCATCACGAAGTTCTACGCGCAGTACCACGACGCCGAGTGGGGCCCGGAGAACGCGTTCGAGACCGGCAAGGTCGCCATGATGTTCGACGGCGAGTGGCGGACCGCGTTCATCAAGCGCGACGGCACCGGCGTCAACTACGACACCGCGCCCTTCCCGACCTTCGACGACCACACCGACCTGTACGGCTCGGCCAGGGTCGGCGGCACCATCGTCGGCATCCCGAAGGACACCAAGCACCCCGATGAGGCCTGGCTGCTCGCCAAGTACCTCGCGTCGGACACGACCTACCTCGTGGACATGGCCAACGAGCTCGGCAACGTGCCGACCACGAAGGACTCCGCCGCCTCGCCGTACCTGATCAGCCCGGCCCAGTTCCAGACCTTCGTCGACGTCTGGAACAACCCGGCGTCGGCCTGGTCGCCGCCGCTGACGCCGTCCGGCAGCGGCTACTCGAACCTGCTCGACCCCTTCGAGGACAAGTGGCAGGCCGGCAAGATCAGCGACCTGCACGCCGCGCTCGTGCAGGTCGATCAGGACATCGCCAACCAGCTCGCGCAGGGACAGGTCCCGTAGGCGCCTTGCCGCAGCCGGCCCGAGCCATGCCACGACGCCCGCCGGCGCACCGCCGGCGGGCGCGCCGGCGGGCGCGGCTTCGCCGCTACGGCGTGGCGATGCTGTTCCTGTCGCCGTGGCTGATCGGCTTCACGCTCTTCACGGCCGGGCCGATGGCGCTGTCGGCCTACTACTCGCTGACCCATTACGACCTGATCACCGCCCCGCGCTGGGTCGGGCTCGACAACTACCGGTTCATGTTCGGCGTGGCGACGGTCAACGGCGTCGGCGGCCAGGGCGACCCGATGTTCTGGCAGTCGGTGCGCAACACCGCCTGGATCATCGCCTTCGGCGTGCCGCTGCGGATCATCTTCGGCATCGCGACGGCCATGCTCCTGACCCGCCCGAAGCGGGGCGTCAACGCCTACCGGACGCTGTTCTTCATGCCGTCCATGGCGCCGACGGTCGGTGCCGCGCTGATGTTCGTCTACCTGTTCAACCCGACCACCGGGCCGATCAACCGGTTCCTCGAGAACCTGCCCGGCATCGATCCGCCGCTGTGGTTCTACGACCCGGCGTGGGCCAAGCCCGCGCTGCTCGTGCTCGGGCTGTGGGGCATCGGCGACGCGATCGTGCTGTACCTGGCCGGGCTCCTCAGCGTCCCCCGCGACCTGTACGAGGCAGTCTCGGTGGAGGGGGCCGGCGCGTGGGGCCGCTTCCGCCACGTGACGCTGCCGATGATCACCCCGGTGATCTTCTTCACGCTGGTCCTGGGCGTCATCGACGGCTTCCAGTACTTCGACCAGGCCTACGTCTCCGCCAACAGCGCCAGCGGCTCGGTCGGCTCGCCGCAGGGGTCGCTGATGTTCTACGGCGTCTGGCTGTACGAGCAGGCGTTCACCTACGCCCACATGGGCTACGCCTCCGCGATGGCCTGGGTGATGTTCCTCGCCACGATGGTCTGCACGGCGATCCTCCTCGGGAGCTCGCGGCGGTGGGTCCATTACGGGGGAGGCCGGTCATAGCCGCCGTCGCCACCCAGCGCCGTGTTCCGCGCGCCGTCCGGCGTCGCCGGCGTCTGATGGCAGTGGCCAACCACGCCGGGTTGATCGCGATCTCGCTGGCGTTCGCCCTCCCCGTCCTCTTCATGCTCCTCACGGCGCTGATGTCGGACAGCCAGGCGATGACGTCGAAGCTGTGGCCCGATCCGTTCGTGTGGTCGAACTTCAAGAGCGTGTTCGACAGCATCGATGTCGCCCGCTACGCGTGGAACACCTTCCTCTACGCCGGGCTGAGCACCGTCGGCGTCCTCGTGTCGTGCGTGCCGGTCGCCTACGCGTTCTCGCACATCGAATGGCGCGGGCGCAACGTCGTGTTCCTGCTGGTGCTGTCGACGCTGATGCTGCCCGTCCAGGTCACCTCCGTGTCGCTCTACATCCTGTGGGCCAAGCAGTTCCACGACTGGACCGGGATCCAGTTCATCGGGACGCTGCGGCCCCTGATCATCCCGAGCTTCTTCGGCGACGCGTTCTCGATCTTCCTGTTGCGGCAGTTCTTCCTGACGATCCCGCGCGAGCTCACCGATGCCATGCGGATCGACGGTGGCGGCGACCTGCAGATCCTGCTGCGGGTCGTCGTCCCGCTCGCCAAGCCGGCCCTGGCGGCCGTGGCCCTGTTCAACTTCGTGTGGGCCTGGAACGACTTCTACGGACCGCTGGTCTACCTCGCCCAGTCGCCCGACTCGCAGACGCTGTCGATCGCCCTCTCGGCCTTCCGGGGCGTCCACCACGTCGCGTGGAACCTGACCATGGCGGCGGCACTCATCTTCATGCTGCCCGTGGTGGCCATCTTCTTCTTCGCCCAGCGGGTGTTCATCGAGGGCATCGCCCTGACGGGCGTCAAGGGCTAGACGATGCACGTTCCCGGCACACCCGCCCTGCTCCGCGAGCTGAACGAGCGAGCCGTGCTCGAGGCCATCCGTGCCGGCCATCCCATCTCGCGCCCCGAGGTCGCCCGCCGGGCGGGGCTCTCGAAGCCCACCGTGTCGCTGGCGCTGCAGTCGCTCCTCGACGCGGGCCTGGTCGAGGTGGTGGGCGTGACGAGCGGTCGGCCCGGGCGCGGCGCCGAGCTGTTCGCTCCGATCGCCGATGCCGGGCTCGTGCTGGGCCTGGACATCGGCGGACGGTTCGTCCGGGGTGCCATCGCCGATCTCGCGGGAACGGTGCTTGCGCGGGAGGATCGCCGGTTGCGGCGGCCGACGCTCGGGGCCGTGCTCGACGCCGCGGCTGCGCTCCACGACAGCCTCGCATCGTCGCTCACCCGCCCGATCGTCGCCGCGGTCTGCGGCGCCCCGGCGGTGATCGAGCCGGTCAGCGGCCGGACGTGGATGGCCGGCGCCATCGCTGGCCTGGAGGACGTCCCGATCGCCGAGCGCCTCGAGTCCCGCCTGGGCATCCCCGTGACCGCCGAGAACGACGTCAACCTGGCGGCCCTCGGCGAACAGGCCCGCGGACTGGGGCAGGGCGTGGCCGACTTCGCGTTCATCTCGATCGGTACGGGCATGGGCGTCGGGCTGATTCTCGGCGGCGAGCTGCACCGCGGACATGGCGGTGCAGCCGGCGAGATCGACCTCGTGCCGCTCCGACGGGCGGCGGGTGCGGCCGATCTCCTCGCCATCGACCCGTCGGCGGCCGGCGTCGAGGCGCTGACCGGGCAGGCGGCGCCTGCGGTCTTCGCGGCGGCCGCCGAGGGCGATCGGGCGGCGCGGGCCGCGGTCGCCCGGGTCGCCATCTGGGTCGCGTGGTACGCCGCGGCGATCGTCGCGGTCGCCGATCCCGAGCTGATCGTGCTCGGTGGCGGCATCGGGTCGAACGGTTCGCTGCTGCTCGACGGCATCCGAGCCGAGCTGGCCGGGCTGGTGCCACGCGCGCCCCGCGTCGCCACCTCCGCGATCGGCGACGGCGCCATCCTCGCGGGGGCCCTCGCAATGGGACGCCGGATCGCCCTCGACCACGTCTTCGCGCACCGCGTCGTGCGCGAACGGGCCCAGCTGGGGGAGGCGCGATGAAGATCTGCGTGATCGGCGGCGGCTCGACCTACACGCCCGAGCTCGTCGACGGCCTGCTGCGGCGGGCGGCGGCGCTGCCCGTCACCGAGCTGCACCTGCTCGATCCCGACGAGGGGCGGCTCGGCATCGTCGCGCGCTTCGCCGACCGGATGGCCGAGGCGGCCGGCTCCGAGATGGCCGTGCGCTGGGGCGCCGACCCGCAGGCGGCCATCGCCGGCGCCGACTTCGTCGTGACGCAGCTTCGCGTCGGCGGGCAGGCCGCGCGCGAGCGCGACGAGCAGATGGGCCGCGACTTCGGGCTGATCGGCCAGGAGACGACCGGTATCGGCGGGTTCGCCAAGGGCCTGCGCACGATCCCCGTGATGCGCGAGATCGCGCGCCTGGTCGCGCTCCACGCGCCCGGTGCGGCCATCGTCAACTTCACGAACCCGGCCGGCATGATCACCGAGTTCCTCCGTCGCGAGACCGCCCTGAGGGCGGTCGGGCTCTGCAACGTGCCGTGGAACATGGCGATCGAGGTGGCCGGCGAGCTGGGCGTCGGGTTCGATGAGCTCGAGCTCGACTACGTCGGACTGAACCACCTGTCGTGGGTGCGTGGATTCCGGGTGCGGGGAGAGGACCGCACGGCCGAAGTCCTGGCGCGGGTCCGCACGAGGCTCGGCCAGCAGGCGGCGGCGGCCGACGAGCCAGACTTCGATCCGGCCATGGTCGGCCTGCTGGGCGCCCTGCCGAACTACTACCTCCTCTACTTCTACGAGACGGCGGCGATGCTCCGCTATCAGGAGACGCACCCGACACGCGCCTCCCAGGTGATGGACATCGAGCGCCGCCTGCTCGCGCGCTACGAGGACCCGGCGCTGAAGACCAAGCCGCCCGAGCTGATGGAGCGCGGCGGCGCCTACTACTCGGAATCGGCAGCGGCGCTGATGGCGGCCATGTACTCCGATGCGGGCTCGGTGCAGATCGTGAACACGCGCAACGACGGCGCGCTGCCGGGCCTCCCCGACGACGTCGTGGTCGAGACCCCGGCGATCATCACCCGAGCCGGGGCCCGGGCTCTGCCGACGCGGGAGCTGCGGCCCGACATCGACGCGCTGGTGCGTACCGTGAAGGACTACGAGCTGCTGACCATCGACGCGGCGCTGACCGGCGACGAGGACCTGGCCCTGCTGGCACTGGCGACGAACCCGCTCGGTCCGGGCCTGAAGGGTGCGCGCGCCGTCTGGGAGCGCATCCGGCGCGACAACGAAGGCCTCCTTGGCGTCCTCGACCGCTGACCACCTCGTCGTCGGCGTGGATGTCGGCGGCACCAAGACGCATGCCCTCGTCTGCGACCGCGTCGGGCACGTCCGCGGCTTCGGCGCCGCCGGCGGCGGTAACTGGGAGATGGCCGGACTCGTCGGCACCCGGCGCGTCCTCCACGACGCCGTCGACCGCGCGCTGGCAGCGGCGGGCGCCGGCCGCTCGGACGTCGCCGCGGCCGGATACGGGATCGCGGGCCTGGACTGGCCCGGCGACGAGCCGGTGCTGGCGCGCGTGATCGACACGCTCGCCCTGGCCGGCCCACGGGCGGTCGTGAACGACGCGACCATCGCCCTGCGCGCGGGGTGCCGGGGCCCGTCCGGCATCGTTTCGTCGGCGGGCACCGGGTCGGTGACGGCGGGCCGGAATCGCGACGCCGACACCTTCCGGACCATGGCGATCGGGTACGGCGAGCGCGGCAGCGGCGGCGACCTGGTCGACGCCGCGCTGCATGCGATCGCCCTCGAATACCACGGCTCGGGCGAGCCGACCGCCCTGACGCCGGCGATCCTCGAGCTGGTCGGCCTGGGCACCGTGCCCGAGCTC
Source organism: uncultured Actinomycetes bacterium (assembly GCA_963779685.1). Lineage (GTDB taxonomy): Bacteria > Actinomycetota > Thermoleophilia > Gaiellales > F1-60-MAGs149 > CAVZZG01. The sequence goes on along the minus strand of CAVZZG010000001.1, from coordinate 1,028,854 downwards.
TTCGAGGCGCTCTCGCGGCACCGGCTGCAACTGCCGCGGCCCCTCCCCAGGCTCGTGCTCGAGACCGCCGATCGCGGCGACCGGATCGCCACCGGCATCGCCGAGACCTCGGGCGTGGAGCTCGCCGACGCGGTCATCGGCGTGGCCCGCCGGCTGGGCATGGTGGACGACGACTTCGAGCTCGTACGCTCGGGGAGCATCCACCTCGCGGGCTGCGACGCCCTCGACCGGCGCTTCGCGGCAGTGGTCGGCGCTGCGCTACGGGGCGCCGTGATCGTGTCGCTGACGGCGCCCCCCGCCATCGGAGCAGCCCTGCTGGCGCTCGAGCAGCTCGGCCCAGTCGTCCCGGTTCTTCACGACCGGCTCGCCCGCGAGGCGACCCTCGCGCGCGCGGCGCTCGACACGGCCTGACGTATCCGTCGCGCTGCGGGGAATCCGCAGCGGCGGCTCGGCACCTTCGCCGATGCCGGAGCGGGCGGTTCGGTGGACGCTGCAGGTCCCATGTCGCCCTTGCGCCACCAAAGGCACGTGGCCGCGCTGGCTGGCGCCACCGCACTCGCCATGGCCCTCCGAAGGCTCGGCCGGCGCTCCGGCGCGACGCGGACGGAGGCACGTTCCCCGCTCGCCGGCGACGCGCTCGTGCCGCGGCCGGTGTGGGTCTCGACCCGCGCCATCACGATCGCCGCGCCGCCCGGCGAGGTGTGGCCGTGGATCGTGCAGATGGGCTACCCGGTGTTCCGGGCGGGCTGGTACACCCCGTACTGGCTCGATCGCCTGCAGTGGGGGATCCGCGAACGCAGCTCCGACAGCATCCGGCCGGACCTCCAGGACCTCCGGATCGGCGACCGGGTGCCGGACAGCCCCGACTGGTCGGTGTTCTTCACCGTCGAGCAGGCCGATCCAGGGCACGCGCTGGTGCTGCGGTCGACGCGTCACCTGCTGAAACCCATGCGCGAGGTCGCTTTCAGCTGGGCCTTCATCCTTCGCGAAGACGGCGTCGGCGGCACGCGCCTCATCATGCGCGCACGGGTCGATTGCGAGCCGCGCCGCGCGTGGCTGGTCCTCGGGGGCCTGATCGGCCTCGGCGACTTCCTGAACGCTTCCGTCATGCTCCGCGGGGTTCGCCGGCGGAGCGAAGGCGACTCCCGTCACGGTGCTAGGATGGCCTGGCAGCGCCTGGGCCGATCCTGCCGAGCAATCGCGGGAGCCACGAGATGCCGGCGCCGTGATGACACGCGCCCGTGGCCCAGACGCAAACGTCGAAAGCAGGAGGTACCCATGGCAATCGGACCCGTACAGCTACTCGTTCTGGGGTTCAATCATCCCGACTTCCACGGTGAGGTGATCGCGGAGCTCGACCGGCTCCGCGAGAGCAACGCCGTGCGCGTGATCGACTCGCTGGCGGTCTACAAGGACGCCGAGGGCGACGTCGAGGTCATGCATCTCAGCAATCTCAGCCGGGACGAGGCGATCGAGCTGGGCAGCAAGGTCGCCGCCCTGATCGGACTGGGCATCGCCGGCGAGGAGGGCGCCGAGGTCATGGGCGAGGCCGGAGCCGAGGTAGCCGCAGAAGAGGGCGTCCACATGTTCTCCGACGAGGATGCGTGGGACGTCATCGGCGACATCCCCAACGACTCGGCCGCCGCTCTGCTGCTGATCGAGCATCACTGGGCCGTGCCGCTCCGCGATGCGATCGCCCGCGCCGGCGGGTTCCGCCTCGCAGATGGCTTCATCAGCCCGCTCGACCTGATCGCGATCGGACTCGCCAGCGCCGAGGAGGCCGACGAGCTGCACGCCCTGGAGAAGGGCCCGCAGGTCGCCTAGCGCACCACAGTTCCCCGACCACCCGACCATCAACCTGAGGAGATCGACATGATGGGATCCCGTAGAGTCGCTCGGCGCACCTCCCGGCGCGTCGCCCGGCGCCGCTAGAGACGCACCGAACCGGGTCGGCGGCAGCGCCGCCGACCCGGTTCGACATCAGCTGACCGTGACGGGCACGGTGTAGAGCACGCCGGGCGCGCCGCCGGCGGTCGGCTGGGTCGTCCAGCCCTGGATCTGGTACGACCCGACGGCCGTTGCCTGGAGCGTGAGCGTGTAGCTCTGGGTCTCGTTCGGGTTCAGACTCAGGAAGCTGCAGGTCGCCGATCCGGCGATCCGGCAGATGCCGGTTCGCGGCTTGACGACACCGACGACGTTGAATCCGAGTCGGCGGATGCCGACGGTGATGAAGGACACCTGCGACGCAGTCAGGTTCTTCGCGGTCTCGGTCACCGTGATCGTCCCGCCGACCTTGACCGAGGTCGCGGAGACGGTGAGCGTCCCGGTGTACGGGCTGCCCGCGCCGGTCGCGCCCGGCGCTGCGGCAGCCGCTCCCATCGTGACGACGGCCAGAGCCGTCAATAGCCGGAGCGACGGCCGGCGCTTGGTGGCAACCATGGTACGCATGGCGATGCCTCCTGACATTGGGGAGCGCCAACCTACCACGACCGCACGCCTGTTGCGAGAAGCCGACCTACGGCCTTTCACCGATGCGCGACCGCACCAGGCATGCCATGGTGGAGGCGTGAAGGGAGGCTCATCCATGGAAACCCCTGCCGTGCACGTCGATGGGGAGTTGTCGCCCGACCTGAGCCGGTGGCTCTGGCTCGTCAAGGTGTTCCTCATCATCCCGCACGCGATCCTGCTCGCGTTCCTCTGGATCGCGTTCTTCTTCCTGACGCTGGTCGCGTTCGTAGCGCTGCTGTTCACCGGCCGCTACCCGCGCGGCATCTTCGACTTCAACGTCGGTGTCCTGCGCTGGACGTGGCGCGTCGCGTTCTACTCCTTCAGCGCATTCGCCACCGATCGCTACCCGCCGTTCACGCTGGCCGAGGTGCCCGACTACCCGGCGCGGATATCGATCGACTACCCCGAGCATCAGCGCCGGGGGTTCCCCCTGATCGGGTGGTGGCTGATCGGGATCCCGCAGTACGTGATCGCAGGGAGCATGTCCGGTGGGCAGAGTGGCGGCCTCGTCAGCGTGCTCGTGTGCGTCGCCGTCATCCTCCTTCTGGTCCGCGGAGGCGCATACAGGCGGGACATCTTCGACCTCGTGATGGGCCTCAACCGCTGGGTGATCAGGGTCACCGCGTACGCGGCGCTGATGACCCCGGACTACCCGCCGTTCCGGATCGACACCGGGGAGCACGAGCCGCCACCCGTCGCGGGCGCGCTGCCGTCAGGCGGCGGCGAGCCAGCCGATGATCTGCACCCATAACCGCCGGTAGCCGTCCCAGCGGGCGAACTCCTCCGGGCACCAGTGCGGGCCGATGTCGCTGGCCCATGCCAGGGCGCGACCGGCCCCGGCTCGGCGGACGGCCAGAATCGGATCGTCGCCGTTGGCGACCAGCAACTCGGCATCGGGCTTCAGCCGGAACCGGTTGTAGCCGAGCAACGGCGGCCACTCACCGGCGATGCCGTGTAGGATCGGGTGATCGGGTGCGACCACCTGCGGGGTGAAGCCCTCGGGCACCTCGGCCCGATCGTCCCACGGGTCGATCTCGGCCGGGAGGACCGCCTCCACGGCCGTGCCGCGATACCGGGCGCGACCGTCGATGCCCTGGAAGCTGAAGTAGCCGCCGGCCATCGCGAGGCCGCCGCCCGCCTCGACCCACTCGCGGATCATCGAGAGCCGGTTCGGTGTGCGGCGGCCGTGGAGCCACGTGTCCGGGTGCAGGAGCAGCGTGTTGGCACCGACGTCCGAGAGGATCACGACGTCGTAGCCGGCCAGGCCGCCGACCTCGAACGGAAAGCCCTCCGCAGCCTCGTGCGCCGGCAGGTGCTCGAGTTCGATGCCGCTGCCCGCGAGCGCCTCGCGCAGGAAGCCCAGTCCGGAGTGGAACGTCACGCTGGCGAACTGATCCCAGCCCTTGTAGTGGTTCGCGGCGCTCACCCAGGTCTCGCCCACCACCAGCACCCTCGTCACGACCTGCTCCTCACGTCGGCTCCGTCGAGCATGAGTATCACCGACGACGAGCGCCGGCCGGGCGCCCGAGGTGCCAAGCTTCCGGCCATGAGGCCGCAACCCAGCTACATCGCCGGTGTCGGCAGTCCGCTGCAGGCCGACCCGGCGATCTACGGTCCGATCGGCCGTGACACGGACCGGCGAACGCTCGTCCACTCCCACCTGATCGACGTCCGCCAGGGCTACGCCTGGACGGCGCCGGCAGGCAGCGTCGTGCGCTTCACCACCGTCGAGGGCCCGCAGGTGCTCGACCTGAACCTCTGGAGCCGCGAGGACCCGAGGGAGCGCTTCTGGGCCGCCCGCACCCGGCAGTTCTACGGCGCCCACGTGACGACCGGCCACCGGCTGTGGTCGAACCTGCCCTTCCTGCGACCGCTCGTCACGATCGTCGCCGACACGATCGGCTATGGCCGCGACGGCGACGGCGCCGGCTGTCACGACCTGCTCGGCACGCGCTGCGATCCGTACGTCAACCAGCTGCTGTCGGGCACGGCCTACGACTACCACTGCCATTCGAACCTCGTCCGGGCCGTGCTGCCGTTCGGGCTCACCGAGTTCGACGTGCACGACGTCATCAACGTCTTCCAGGTGACCGGGCTGATGCCCGACGACGAGCGCTACTTCATGAAGACCTGCCCGGCGACGCCCGGCGACCACTTCGAGCTGTTCTGCGAGATCGACCTGCTGCTGGCGGCGTCCACCTGTCCAGGCGGCGACCTCTCGGTGCCGCTCTGGGGCCCGGAGGCGGGCGGCGAGCCGCGCTGCCACCCGATCCAGGTCGAGGTGTTCGAACCCGATCCCGCCCTGCTGGCAGCCTGGCGGCCGGCACGCCGAGCGGGCTACGCGGGGATGCACGGCTGCCGGCACGGTCTCGGTGCGCCCGATGGCGTCCCGCCGCCCCTGACGGACGCGGTGGCGGTGCGGCCGAACCCCGCATGACACCGATCGAGCTGGCGGCCATCCTGGCCGTGACGATCCTGGTTGCGAGCATGCTGTCGGTCGAGCTCGCGATCGCGGTCGCCCTGCTCGAGCTCGGGCTCGGCGTTGTCGTCGGCAACGTCTTCACGCTCGACCCGAACACGCCGTGGCTCGTCTTCATCGCGTCGTTCGCGAGCATCCTGCTGACCTTCCTGGCCGGCACCGAGGTCGATCCGGACGACTTCCGGGAGCGCTTCGGCGCGACCATGGCCATCGGACTGGTCTCGTTCGCCGGCCCCTTCCTGGTCGCGGCCGCGACGGCGTACTGGGCGCTCGACTGGACGCCGACGGGCGTCGCTGATCGCCGGCACCGCGCTCTCGACGACGAGCCTGGCGGTGATCTACGCCGTTCTCATAGAGACCGGCCTCAACGCGACGCGGGTCGGCAAGCTGCTGATGGCCGCCTGCTTCGTCACCGACATGGGCACCGCGATCGCCCTGTCGGCGATCTTCATCACGCCGAACGTCTGGTTCCCGCTGTTCCTGGCCGGCTCGATCGCCCTCATCGTCGGGCTGCCGCGGATCGCGCCGTGGTTCTTCTCGCGCTACGGCGACCGCGTGATCGAGCCCGAGATCAAGCTGGTCTTCGCCTGCCTGTTCGGGCTGATGGTGCTGGCCGACCGCGCCAAGGGCCACGCGGTGCTGCCGGCCTTCGTGCTCGGCCTCGTGATGGCCCGCCACTACCTGCAGCACCGGCTCGAGCGGGAACGCCTGCGCGTGGTCGCGTTCGCGTTCCTGACACCGTTCTTCTTCCTGCGGGGCGGCATGAACGTGTCGCTCGGCGCGGTGGCGGCGAACCTCGGCGTGCTGGCGGTCCTGCTGGCGGCGAAGATGGTGCCGAAGCTGGGCCTGGTCTTCCCGCTCGCCCGGCGCTGGGCGCCCGGCGACGCGGCCTTCGTGACGCTCCTGATGTCGACGGGTCTCACGTTCGGCACCATCAGCTCGCTCTACGGCCTGAACGCGGGCATCATCAACCGCACGCAGTTCAGCCTGCTGGTGACCGTCGTCGTGCTGTCGGCGATCGTTCCGACCGTGATCGCCCAGCGCTGGTTCTCGCCGGCGCAGACGGATGCAGGAACCATCGACGTGTGATCGCGCGCTCACGGCCCGACGCGCGTGACGGCCATCTCCTCCTCGAGCATCCACGGCTCGCCGCCGCGGGAGATCTCGCCCCGCCACGTGAACGATCGCCGCGTGATGCCGGTGAAGCTCCAGCGCAGCCGCGGCTCCTCCTCATCGCTGATCAGGACGATGTCCCCGTCCAGCGGCCGACCGATGAACCGCCGGACGCGGTTGTTGAGCGGATCGATCCACGTCGAACGCCAGGCGTCGATGGAAGGATCGTAGAGCCGGACGGTCGTGCCGTGGAAGCCGCGCAGGCCAGGGCCGTCGCCGGACACGATCCAGATGTCCTGCACGGCGCGGCCGCCCAGCACCCAGCCGACGTGGAGCTCGCCCTGCATCTGGCCCATCCCGCCGTCGGCGTCGAGGCCCGACCACGCGATGTCCCAGGAACCGACGAACTGTCCGAACAGCATCAGCCGATCGGCATGCGGGCCGGCCGGCCCCGTCCGGTGGAGGGCGGCGATCAGGTCGGCGTGGTCCATGGCGGAACGATACGGACGAGGCCCGGATGGTTCCAGCCGATACCCCGTGACGGTCCCGGAACGGCCGGCGCGCGATACCCGGCGTCATCGGGCTCGGTGCCCTCTTCCGCCTGGCCACCGGTCAGTCGGGCGCGCTCGCCGTCACCGTTTCAACGCTCGCCGTGGCCGCCGCCTTCCAGCCGTTGCGCAGGCGGATCCAGCGCGCCGTCGATCACCGCTTCTACCGCGCCCGCTACGACGCCGTGCGTGCGCTCGACACCTTCGGCGGCAGGCTCCGACAGGAGATCGACCTGGAGACGCTGCGCGGCGAGGTGCTCGACGTCGTCAACCGGACCGTCCAGCCGCACACGGCCACGCTCTGGTTACGATGAGCGCCGTGAACGCGCGAGTCGCAGGCCCCGGCGACGTGCTCGCCAACGACCAGCGCATCACCACCATGTGGCGTAGCGCTCGCTGAGCCCGGTCCGCGATGATGGGGGCTGATCGTACGCGAGGAGGGGTACGTTGGAGACGGTCTCGTTCGTCAACATGGCAGATGGCACGAAGGCGGACTACGACCTGCTCGGCCGCTTTCACGAGGCGTACCTGGAAGGGCTGCCCGATCGGTTGCTCGCGGCCCTGGAAGGGCTCAGGTCGTCGTTTCCCGGGTACAAGGTGAGCCGGTACGAGCACTCGCTCCAGTCCGCGACGCACGCGTTCCGCGACGGCCGCGACGAGGAATACGTCGTCGCGGCGCTGCTCCACGACCTCGGCGACGAGCTGGCGCCCCACACCCACGGGGAGATGGTCGGCGCGATCCTCCGGCCCTTCGTGCGGCCCGAGCTGATGTGGATCGTCAAGCACCACGGCGTCTTCCAGCTGGTGTACTACGGGCATCACACCGGCGACGATCCCGGCGCGCGCGACCGCTTCCGCGACTCGCCGTGGTTCGACGCCTGCGCCGAGTTCTGCGAGAAGTACGACCAGAACTGCTTCGATCCCGCCTTCGACTCGCTGCCCATCGAGTTCTTCGAGCCGATGGTGCGGCGGGTGTTCGCCGAGCCGCGCTACCTCACCGGTGCCGAGGCGATCTAGCCCCCACCTGACGCCCGCCGAGCGCGCCGCTCGTGGGAGGGCCGCTCGGGCCGAGGTGCCGCGGCGAAGCCACGCCGCGTTCGAGCCGACCCCGCACCGGCCTGATCCAGTCGCGCTGCTCGAGCAGCAGGCCGAGACACGCGTGCCGGAGCTCGTGCCGATCCGCTACGGGCGCATGCTGGAATCGCCGCTCGCGTTCTTCCGCGGTGCCGCGCTGATCATGGCGTCGGATCTCGCCGCCACGCCGCGCACGGGATTCGTCGTGCAGTGCTGCGGGGACGCCCACCTGAGCAACTTCGGGGCGTTCGCCTCCCGCGACCGCCGCCTGGTCTTCAACATCAACGACTTCGACGAGACCCTGCCGGGCCCGTGGGAGTGGGACGTGAAGCGTCTGGTCGCGAGCATGCTGATCGCGGCTCGTGAGAACGGATTCGGCCCGGCCGACCAGAAGCGCATCGTGCTTTCCACGGCCAGGGCATACCGCACCGCGATGGCCCGGTTCGCCGGCCAGCGGAACCTCGACGTCTGGTACACGCGGACCGAGATCGAGCCCCTGATCGCGCGGATCAGCGCCGAGATCGGGCGAACGGGCAGGCGCAACGTGAACCGGAACGTCGCCCGGGCCCGCAGCCGCGACCATCTTCAGGCGTTCTCGAAGCTCACTCGCATGGTCGACGGCCGACGCCAGTTGGTGTCCAACCCACCCCTGATCGTGCCGCTGCGTGACTTGGAGGCGCCGGGGCACGACGACCTCTCCGCGCGGCTCCACCTGGTGCTGCGGAGCTACCGCAGCTCCCTCCAGCACGACCGCCGCGTCCTCCTCGACCAGTTCGACCTGGCCGACACCGCACGCAAGGTCGTCGGCGTCGGCAGCGTCGGTACGGACGCGTGGATCGCCCTGTTCACCGGACGCGATCAGGACGATCCGCTGCTCCTGCAGATCAAGGAGGCGCAGCCGTCCGTCTTCGAGGAGTTCGCCGGCGCCAGTCCCTACCGCAGCGCGGGCGAGCGGGTCGTCGCCGGCCAGCGCACGATCCAGACGACACCCGACATCTTCCTCGGCTGGATGACGGTCAAACGCACCTTGAGCGGCAGGCCGCGGGACTACTACGTCCGCCAGTTGCGCGACTGGAAGGGCTCCGTCGAGGTCGATGCCATGCGCCCGAGAGGGATGACGGTCTACGGCCAGGTCTGCGCCGAGACCCTCGCGCGGGCCCACGCCCGCTCCGGCGACCGGATCGCGATCGCAGCATACCTCGGCGTCCGCAACACCTTCGACCAGGCGCTGCTCGGGTTCAGCGAGGCCTACGCCGCGCAGAACGACCGCGACCACGCGGCGCTGATCGCTGCCGTCGCAAGCGGCCGGGTGCAGGCGCGAACGGGCGTATGATCGTCGTCCGGCCGGCGCTGCTGGCCGTGCTGGTCCTCCTCGCCATGCCCGCGGCGAGCGCCCACGCCGCCGAGGATTCCGCTGCCGATGCGACGCTTGCCCGCAAGTGGGCCCCGGTGGTCCGCCTGAAGGAGCAGCCGGGCTCCTGCGGCATCGGCGAGCCCTACCAGCCACTGGACATCGCCGGTCTGATGGGCAGCCAGGAGGTCGCGCTGCGCGGGCCGTGGGACACCACGAACGTGGTGAAGGTGGCACCGGTGGCCGCCGACCTCGCCCGGGGCCTGGTCGGCTACCACCTCGACTTCCCCGGCGACGCCCTCAGCCCGGGATGCACCTTCGAGGAGTTCGAGCAGCGGCTGGCAGCGGCACGACCCCCCGTCACCTACGCGCGGGTCGTGAGCGAGGCGGGCGTTCCCGGAAAGATCGCGCTGCAGTACTGGTTCTACTACATCTACAACGACTGGCTGAACAAGCACGAGGGCGACTGGGAGATGATCCAGCTCAACTTCGACGTCGGGACGGCTGCGGAGGCGCTGAACGTGCAGCCCGTCGCGGTGGGCTACAGCCAGCACTCGAGCGCCGAGCGGGCGGCGTGGGGCGACGCCAAGCTCCAGATCGAGGACGGCACGCATCCCATCGTGTACCCGGCAGCCGGCTCGCAGGCCAACTTCTTCACCTCCGATCTCTACCTCATGCGGAGCCCGGCCGAGGGCGTCGGCTGCGACGACACGAGAGGGCCGTCGCGCACCGTCCGGCCGGCCGTCGAAGTCGTGCCGACCGACCCCGCGGCCGCCGTGCGCGCATTCCCGTGGCTCGGCTTCGAGGGACGCTGGGGCGAGAAGCAGGCGGCGTTCTTCAACGGCCCCACCGGACCGAACCTGAAGACGCAGTGGACGAAGCCCTTCGCGTGGTCGACGGACACCTGGCGGGACGCCAGTTTCACCGTGCCGGCAGGCGGCGCCGTCGGCACGGCTGCCACGGACGTGTTCTGCGGCGTCGCCGCCCGGGGCTCGGAGGTGCTGCGCCGGGCCAAGGTGAACACCGGCGCCACCGCGCTGGTCGTGATCGCGCTCGTCCTGCTCGTCCTGTGGGGCTGCTCGCGCACGACCTGGACGCCCTCCGTGCCGGACGGCCTCGACCGACGCCGCGCCTGGGGTCAACTGCTGTCCGCCGCGGCGCGGCAGTTCGGCCGCCGCCCGGGCCTGTTCCTGTCGATCGGGCTGCTGTTCGTCCCGCTCGGCCTGCTGGCCGCCCTGCTGCAGTGGCTGCTGTTCCACGCCCCGCTCGCGTCGCTCGTGCGCGAGGCCGGGTCGCGCAACGCGTTCCTCGCCGGCATCGCGATCGCCATCGGGCTGGGCGTGACCCTGCTCGGGTTCATGCTGGTGCAGGCGGCGACCGCCCACGCCGTGACCGAACTCGACGCCGGGCGCCGCGTCACCGCACTGTCCGCCTACCGCTCCGTGCTGCACCGCTGGCGCCCGCTCGTGGTGGCTCTCGCCACCACGGTCGCCGTGCAGGCCGTCCTCGACCTGACGATCGTGCTGATCCCGGTGGCGGTCTTCGTACTCGTGCGTTGGTCGCTGCTCGGCGTGGTGATCGCCATCGAGCCCGACCCGGCGCCTGGCGTGCTGCGCCGCAGCGCGGCCCTGACCCGACGCGCCTGGTGGCGCACCGCGAGCATCATCGTCGGCGTCACGGGCTTGGCGCTGGTCGTCGGGCCACTGCTCGGCGTGCTGCTGCTCGTCACCACCGGCGCCGGCTTCGGGCTCGTCAACGTGATCGCCACGATCGTCTACACGGCCGCCCTGCCGCTGGCCGCGATCGTCACCACCTACCTCTACTACGACCTGCGGGCGCGGCCGGAACGATCGCCAGCGCCCGAACCCGCCCTCGCCGGCTAGAAGCGGAGCGTGGCCGCACCTGACCTTCAGTAGCCGAGCGAGAGGCTCACGCCGCCGTCGATCAGGATCGTCTGCCCCGTGAGGTACGAGGCCTCGTCGCTCGCGAGGTACACGAAGAGCGCAGCGATGTCATCGGGCCGCCCGACCCGCCCGACCGGGACGCGTGGCGCGAACGTGCGGAGGCCGTCCGGGCCCAGCGAGTTGACCGGGTCGCTGGACTGCGGGGTCTCGATGACGCCCGGCGCGATGGCGTTGACCGTGATGCCATGCCGGCCGACCTCGAGCGCGAGTCCCCGCACGAGGCCGGCGACACCCGCCTTGGCCGACGTGTAGTGGACGTGCTCGGGCCACCCCATGAACGGTCCCGTGATCGAGCTGGTCGCGAGCAATCGCCCGTGGCGGCGCTCGATCATGTGCGGCAGCGCGGCCCGGAAGCACCGGAACACCCCGGCCAGGTCGACGTCGAGCAGCGCTGCGAACTGCTCGTCGTCCAGGTCGACGGATGGCACCAGCCGGGCGATGCCCGCGTTCGCGACGACCACGTCGATCGCGCCGAGCTCGGCGACGACGCGGGCCACGGCGCCGTCGACGGCCGCGCGGCTCGACACGTCGCACTCGATCGCCAGCGCCCGCCGGCCCTCGCCACGTACCGCCTGCACGACCGGCTCGACGTCGTAGGGGTCGCCCGCGAAGTACGCGACCGCGACGTCCGCGCCGGCCCGCGCCAGCGCCACTGCCGTCGCCGCGCCGATGCCCGATGCGCCGCCCGTGATGAAGGCGGACCGTCCCTCCAAGCTGAACATGCCGGCAGTCTAGTGCGCCCGAAGGGCGCGCCCGCTCGCGAATCGAAGCGGGGGGACCGTCTCAGTGACCGTGGTGGGCGAGAGACGCCGGCCGCTGAGGGCGCGCCGGTTCGCGAGGTGCAGCGGGGGGACGGTCCTCCCATGGGAAATACATGCGAGCCGCAGGCGAGCGTGCGATTCCTGTGGGAGGCGGTCGTCCTGGCAAACGCCCGACGGCAGACGGGACACTGACGCCCCGCCTTCCGGGGCTCACCTGGCTCCGATCCTTAACGGACTCGTGTCCGTGCCCGGCGCGAAGCGCTGCAGACCGGTGTAATCGCCGGTGTCCGGATCCTGCGACAGCGTCAGCCGCTCGAGCCCGGCGACGCCGGGCACGGGCGTCCACGGGATCGTCGCCTCCGGATCGAAGAACTCGAGCTCGGGCTTCGGCATCCCCGGAGCCTGTCACATCGCGGGCCGGGCCGCGAACGCGCCACGGGCGGCATCAGTTGTGGCGAAGGGCCCGGATGAGGCGGGCGAGGCCCGCTTCGAGCACGTCGGGATCGACGGCCAGCGACACCCTCGCCATGCCGTCGGCACTCGGCCCGAAGGCGGCACCCGGGACGACGGCGACGCCGTGCTCGGCCAGGAGGTGGCGGGCGAAGGCCCACGAGTCGAGGCCGGACGGCGTGATGTCGACCATGCAGAAGAACGAGCCACGGGGACGGACGTAGCCGACGCCGGCCGCGTCCAGCGCCGTCGTGACCCCAGCGAGGCGGTCGCGGTACGCGGACACCATCATCGCCACCACGTTCCTGGGGGCCCTTCAGCGCAGCCTCGGCGGCGAACTGGGAGATGCCCGAGGCGCTCGCCACCACCGGCTCCTGCGCAAGGCCCAGCTCGTGGGCGAAGGCCCGCGGCGCCACGACGTACCCGATCCGCCAGCCGGTCATGGCGTACGTCTTGGAGAACGTGAACACGCTGACGACGCGGTCCGTGCCGGCCGCAGCGGCGGCAGTGCTGGTGTGCACGCCGTCGTAGACGATCTCGTCGTAGCACTCGTCGGAGATCACCCACAGGTCGTGACGTTCGGCGATCTCGACGACCGCGGCGAGGTCGGCGGCCGAATCGACGGCGCCGCTGGGATTCCCGGGCGAGTTGACGATCACGGCGCGGGTTTTCGGCGTGATCCGCTCCTCGATCGCCGCCGCGGCGACGGCGAAGCCGCGCTCGCGGGCGAGCGGGTAGTACACCGGCACGGCATGCAGCACGTGGGCCATCGGCGGGTAGTTGGACCAGCCCGGATCGGGCATCAGCAGCTCGTCGCCCGGGTCGAGCAGGATCGACAGCGACGTGAACAGCCCACCGCACCCGCCCGTGGTGACCACCACCTGGTCGCGGACGGCGTCGAGCCCGTTGCGCACCCGGACCTTCTCGGCGATCGCCTCCCGTAGCGAGTCGTACCCGGCCGAAGGCGGATACCCGGTGCGGCCGGCATGGGCCGCGGCGGCGGCGGCGTCGATGACGTGGGCCGGGGTCGTGAAGTTCGGATCGCCGTTGACGAGCATCAGCGCGCCGGGCACGTCGCGCGCCAGCGCCGCCATCGTTCGGATCCCGGAGTGCGGGGTCGACTCCACTCCCAGACCGAGGCGCGGCATCACTGGGCGGCGAGCATACCGAATACCATCCGCGTCATGGAGCCCTCCGCCGCCGAGAGGATGCCGGCCGGGGGCGCCGTCATGGACCGCCGCCTCTGGACGATCTCGGCCGTCGTGATCCTGGGTGCGTTCATGTCGATCCTCGACACCACGATCGTGAACGTCGCGATCGCGGATCTCGCGAAGGACTTCCACGCGCCGATCTCGACCATCCAGTGGGTCGCCACCGGCTACCTGCTGGCGCTCGCGACCGTCATCCCGCTGACCGGATGGGCCGCCGAGCGGTTCGGGACGAAGCGGCTGTTCCTGACGTCGGTGGCCCTGTTCGTGCTCGGCTCGACCCTGTGCGGGCTGGCGTGGTCGGCCCAGAGCCTGATCGCGTTCCGCGTCGTCCAGGGCCTCGGCGGCGGCATGCTGATGCCCGCCGGCATGACGATCCTGACCCAGGCCGCCGGGCCGCAGCGGGTCGGGCGGGTCCTGGGCATCATCGGCGTGCCGATGCTGCTGGCGCCGGTCGCCGGCCCGATCCTCGGCGGGTACCTGGTGCAGGACGTCTCCTGGCGCTGGATCTTCACGGTCAACGTGCCGGTCGGCATCGTCGCCTTCGTGGTCGCACTCCGGGTGCTCGACCGCGACACGACCGCCCACCACGTGAGGCTCGACTGGGTCGGGCTCCTGCTGCTGTCGCCCGGGCTGACCCTGCTCGTGTACGGCCTGGCCGAGACCGCATCCGGCGCGCCGTTCCTCAGCCCGGGCGTGGGTGGCGCGCTGGGCGCGGGCATCGGCCTCATCACGGCCTTCTGCTGGCACGCCCTGCACACCGACCATCCGCTCCTCGACCTCAACCTGTTCCGGGTCCGGGCCTTCTCCGCCGGCGCCGCGACGACCTTCATCCTCGGCGGCGCGCTGTTCGGCGCGATGATCCTGGTGCCGCTCTACTACCAGGTCGTCCGCGGCGAGGGCGCCCTCACCACCGGCCTGCTGATGGCGCCCCAGGGCATCGGCGCCGCCATCGCGCATGCCCATCTCGGGCCGCATAACCGACCGCCAGGGACCGGGCCGCATCGTGCTGGTCGGCCTCGGCTTCGTGTTCGCCGGGACGGTGGCCTACGTCACGCTCTCGGCCACGTCGTCCTACACGTTCCTCGCCGTGGCCCTCTTCCTGCGGGGGGTCGGCCTGGGCTTCACGATGATGCCCGCCATGAGCGCTGCCTACCAGACGCTCGAGCGCTCCGCCGTCCCCCGCGCGACGACGACCCTCAACATCCTCAACCGGGTCGGCGGCTCGGTCGGCGTGGCGCTGCTGTCGGTGATGCTTCAGCAGAACCTGACAGCCGCTCCCCACACCCCGGAGGGCATGGCCGGGGCCTTCGGCACGACGTTCTGGTGGGCGACGGCCCTGGTGGCGGCCAGCGTCATCCCGGCCCTGCTGCTGCCACGGAAGGCCCCGCAGCCGGTGCGTAGCCCGGCGCCCGCGCACGGCTGATCTTGACACGGCTCCCAACGCTTGTGACGATTCCCCTCCGCCTTGGGAAATCGATTCTCGACCTGGGAGGTCGGGTTGGACGCGACGCGACACGCGGGCAAGCGGATCCTCATCACCGGCGGCGGTAGCGGCTTCGGGCGCGCCACGGCGCTGCGCTTCGCGCGAGAGGGTGCGGCGCACATCGCCATCGTCGACTACCAGCAGGATCGCCTCGACTCGACCCTGCCGCAGATCGAGGCGGCGGGGGCGCGCGCCACCGGCGTGAACGCCGACCTGTCCACGCTCGCCGGCTGCGAGCAGGCAGTGCGCGAGGGCTCGGCGGCGATGGGCGGCCTCGACGTCTGCGTCTCGAACGCGGCGGCGTGGACCGACGAGCCGTTCATCGACATGCGCGACGAGTCATGGCACCGGGTGATCGCCGTCAACCTGACGGCATCGTTCGGCATGGGGCAGCGCGCCGCTCGGGTCATGCGCGACGGCGGGGGCGGCGTGATCCTCTACACGGCGTCGGTCTCGTCCCTCGGCGCCGGGGTCGGCTTCGCGCACTACTGCGCGACCAAGGCCGCGATCGCGAACCTCGTCAAGACGATGGCCATCGAGCTGGTCGACTTCGGCATCCGCGTCAACTGCGTCAGCCCCGGCCCGGCCGATACCCAGCAGTCCGTCGACCTGGTCGGCCAGGAACTGATGGACAAGTGGCGGACGGAGGGATTCCCGGTCGTGCCGATGAAGCGACTGGCCGCGGCCGACGACATCGCCGCCGCGTTCTCGTACCTCGCCTCCGACGACGCCGCCTACGTCACCGGAGTCAACCTGGTCGTGGACGGCGGCCTCACGGCGCATACCTACAGCGTCCCGCCAGCGTAGCGATGCGGCTCACCGAGGACGTCTATCTGGTCGGCGGCGGGGACTACGGCTTCAACCTCACGCACCGCCTCGACTGCCACGTGTTCGTGATCGACGCCGGCGACGAGCTCGTGATGGTCGACGCCGGCTTCGGCCCCGGGCAGGAGGAGATCCTCGACCTGATGCGCGGCGACGGGCTCGATCCGGGACGCGTCGCGCGGATCGTGATCACCCACTACCACGCCGACCACGTGGGCGGGGCCGCGGGCATGGCCCGCGCGACCGGCGCCGAGGTCTGGGCGCCGTCGGAGGCGGCCGACACGATCCGCACCGCCGATGCCGATCAGATCGGGCTCACCTGGGCGCAGTCCTTCGGCTTCTACCCGGCCGACTACGTGTGGGAGGCCGCCGCCGTGGCGGCCGAGTTCGGCGACGGCCAGCGCATTCCGTGCGGCGCCCTGCAGCTGGAGGCCATCGCCACCCCCGGCCACTGCAACGGGCACTACGTGCTGCGACTCGAAGGCCGGTCCCGCAGCTACCTGTTCGCCTCCGACCTCGTCTTCTGGGGCGGCGCGATCATCCTCCAGAACGTCCCGGACTCGAACCTGCAGCTGTACGCGGCGTCGATGAACAGGGTCGCCGCGCTCGAGTTCGATGCGCTCCTGCCGGGGCACCACCTGATCTCGCTCCGAAACGGGCGACGCCACGTCCAGGCTGCCGCGAACGACTTCAACCGCATCGGCCTGCCGCGCGACCTGCTGCGATAAAACGACCAGAGGAGACCTCATGAGCACGTACACCGACCCGACGGCCGCGACCGCGATCGCCGAGGCCGAGCTGGCCTCCTGGCCGCTCCCCGCCGACTGGGTGCACGATGGATCGCCCGACGCCGCGGGAGCAGTGCTCTCGCGGTCGCCCGACTCGCGCATCATCCGGGGCATCTGGCAGTGCACGCCCGGGCGCTTCCACTGGGTGTTCTCGTACGACGAGACGCTCGTCGTCCTCTCGGGCCGCGCGACGGTCGAGCTGGACACCGGCGAGGTCGTCGAGCTCGCGCCCGGCGTGATGGCGTTCTTCGGCCGCGGCCACGAGTCGACGTGGACGGTGCACGAGACGCTGCGCAAGGGGTTCCACGCCGACTCGCCCGACCCGCTCCCGTTCTGACGAACGTGGAGGAGGTAGCGCCCGGCCCTGAGGTCGCCGCGGGACGGGGCCGGGTCCGCCTGAAGGACGTCGCAGAGGCGGCGGGCGTGAACCCGTCGATCGCATCCCGCGTCCTCAACGGCGATCCGACCGTGTCGACCCGGCCGGAGACCCGCAGCCGCATCCACGCCGCGGCGCTGGAACTGGGTTACACGCCCAACGCGTTCGCGCGCGGCCTGAAGATGCGCCGCACGATGACGCTCGGCCTGGTCCTGCCGAACCTGGTCTCGGCCGTGAACAACGATCTGATCCTGGGCGCGGAGCGGCGCGCCGCCGCCGCCGGGTACGTCGTCCTGATCGCGGACGCGGACGAGTTCGAGGCCACCGGAGACGTGCACCGGCGTCTGCTGCTCGAGCATCGCGTCGACGGCCTGCTGTTCGCGTCCACCCTGACGGAGACCGTGGCGCGCGAACTCGACCGGCACGCCCTGCCGTACGTCGTCGTCAACCGTCGCCCGACGGGCGGTCGCGGCACCACCGTCTCGAACGACGACGAGGGCGGCATGGCGCGCGCCGTCGAGCACCTGGCGATGCTGGGCCACCGGCGCATCGCACACATCGCCGGGCCGGCGGACGTGGATACGGCGATGCGGCGGCGCGGTGGCTACGTCCGGGCCATGACGGAAGCCGGACTGGCCCTCGATCCGGAACTGATCGCGGAGGGCCCGTACAGCGAGGAGGGTGGCTGGAGCGCGATGCACCGGCTCTTCCAGCTGACCGATCCGGTGACGGCGGTTGCGGCCTCGAGCCTCGGCGGGGCGGTCGGTGCGATGGCCGCGATCCACGCCGGCGGGCGGCGCGTCCCCGACGACGTCTCGATCGTCGGGTTCCACGACGCGCCCCTGGCGCAGTACCTCAACCCGCCGCTCAGCACGGTGCGGATGCCGCTCCGGGAAATGGCCGAGACGGCGGTCGAATGCCTCATCCGCGTGCTGTCCGGCGAGGCGATCGCCGACGTCGTCATCCCCACCCCGCCGATGCTGGTCGAACGTGCCTCGACGGCACGTCTTCCTTGACACCGGGACCGGGAGGCGCAAAACTCGCCAACAGCCGTTTGGAGAAACGGTTTTCCTGAGGGGAACGAGGGAGCCCCGGCGGGCACCGCCGGGCTGGAGAGGGAGGCACGATGTCCAAGGAGCACCCGGTCGACCGCCTCGTCGGTGAGTACCTCGAGCAACGGATCGATCGCCGCTCGTTCTTCCGGCGCGCAGCGGTGCTCGGCATCGGTGCGTCCTCGGCCGCGGCGATCCTGGCGGCATGCGGCGGTGGCAGCTCGTCCTCGTCGTCGTCGGCCGCGGCACCCACCTCGGCCGCTGCTGCGACCCCGAAGAAGGGCGGCCAGCTGATCGAGGGCTACGACCGCGACTTCTCCAAGAACGACCCGGTGCTGACGACCTGGGACGACCCGGCCTGGGTGGGGCTCTACGAGTTCCCGCTCATCCGCGACGCCGACGGCAAGTACGTCCCGGCCCTGTTCGAGTCGTGGGAGGTCTCCCCCGACCTCAAGACCTGGACGTTCAAGATGCCGACGACGCTCACGTTCCAGAGCGGCGCGCCCGTCACCAACCAGGTGATCGCGGACAACTTCAACATCTTCCGCGACCCGAACAAGGGGCAGAACGCGATCTTCTGGCCCAGCGTCGAGAACGCCGCTCCCGGCGCGACGCCCGACACGGTCGTCGTCACCATGAAGACGCCGTTCACGGCGTTCCCCGAGACGCTGGCGACCGAGAACTCGATGATCGTGAACCTCGCGAAGCGGGCGGAACTCGGCGACAACTACGGCGTCACCGGCACCGACGGCACCGGCCCCTTCACGCAGACGAGCTACAAGCCGGGCACCGAGGTCGTCATGACCCGCTGGGACGGCTACAAGGGCAGCTTCATCCCCTACGTGACCAACAAGGGCCCGGCCTACCTCGATTCGGTCAAGTACGTGCCGATCCTCGAGGTCGGCAACCGGGCCAACGAGATCGAGACCGGCGGCGTGAACGTCGTCAAGAACCCGGCCGGCCAGGACGTCGACCGGCTGAAGTCGAACGCGGATCTGGTCACCACCGAGTTCCCGGCGCTCGCGAACTACTGGCTCAGCCTCGACTGCGCGCGCAAGGACCTCGGCTTCGACGTGCTCGAGGTGCGCCAGGCCATCTCCCACGCCATCGATCGCGAAGGGCTCGCCAAGTCGCTCTACTTCGGCCACGCCGTCGCCACCTACGGCCCCATCGCCTCGAACTACAAGTGGTACGAGAAGGGCGTCGAGGCGTTCAACCAGTTCGACCCCGAGAAGGCCAAGTCGATGCTCGACGCGGCCGGCTGGACGGCAGGGTCGGACGGAACCCGCGCGAAGGGCTCGCAGAAGCTCTCCTGGGTGCACTACAACAACGCCGGCCAGCCGACGACCAAGCAGATCGACGAGGCCGTCCAGGCGATGCTGAAGGACGTCGGCGTCGATATGCAGATCAAGACCCCCGACGCCGCGGCGTTCTTCCCGGCGCTGAGCGACAAGAACCCGCCCGCCTCGTGGGGCTTCGAGTGGCTCTGGTCGTCGCCGGTCGACCTGCTGATCTTCTTCCACGCCTTCCCGACCGATGCCTACAATGGCTCGATCCCCGAGATCAAGGCGGCCGTCGACAAGTGGCAGTCAGCGCCCGACAACGCGACCCTCGAGGCCGCGGCCCGCGACTTCCAGCTGGCCTGGGCGGAGAAGCTGCCCAAGATCTCGTTGCTGACGACCAACAACGTGTGGGTCGCCCAGAAGACGGTCATGAACTACACACCGCTGCAGTCGATGCTGTACCCGATGTACAACGACGTCTGGCTCAACGTCTAACGGCCCCGGGCCGCACGTGAAGTGGCAGCGTTCATCCTCCGCCGCTTCCTGTACTCCCTCCTGCTGCTGCTGATCGCATCGGTGCTGATCTTCTATGGCCTGCGAGTGGCGCCGGGCGACGTCGTGACGGCGATCGCCTCGCCACTCCAGGCCAAGGTCATCCGCACCAACCTGACCGAGCGGCTCGGGCTGGACCAGCCGCTCTACCTGCAGTACTTCGTGTTCCTCAAGCACGTCCTGACCGGCGACCCGGGCGTCTCGGTCGTCAACGGCCAGCAGATCACCAGCATCATCCGCGACTCCGGGCCCAACACGCTGCGGCTCGGCCTGTCCGCCGCGATCCTGTCGTACGTGTTCGCGATCCCGCTCGGCGTCCTCGCCGCCGCCCGCCGGAACTCGCCCGGCGACCAGGGCATCCGGTTCCTGTCCGTGCTCGGCATGGGCATCCCGAACTTCTTCCTGGCCGTGGTGCTGATCCAGGTGTTCGCCGTGAACCTCCGCTGGCTGCCGGTGGCCGGCCCGAAAGGGGTCGACCACCTGGTGCTGCCGGCGATCGTCCTGGCCATCGAATCGATGGCGCTGAACGTGCGGCTGATGCGCTCGTCGACCCTGGAGCAGCTCTCCAGCGACTACATCCGGACGCTACGGGCGAAGGGCATCTCGAGCCGGCGGATCCTGTGGGTGCACGCGATGCGCAACGCGCTCGTGCCGGTCGTCGCGCTGGCGGGGGTGATCCTGCCGACCCTCCTCGGCTACACGCTGATCGTCGAGGTGATCTTCCGCTACGAGGGCCTCGGCTACCAGCTCGTGCAGGCCGTGCTGCACCGCGACTACGCGCTCGCTCAGACGCTCGCGCTGCTGATGACGGCGATCGTGATCCTCTGCAACTTCCTCGCGGACATCGGCCACATGCTGCTCGACCCGCGCATCCGCGACCAGGTGCGGGGCGGCTGATGGCGGTAGCCGAGACCGCTGCATCGCAGGACCCGGGCCAGGGAGCGGCACCGGCAGAGGGGCCGCTCCGCGACGCCTTCTCGCTGTTGCGGGCGAACAAGGTCGCGTTCTTCGGGGGCCTGCTCGTGCTCACGTTCACGATCATCGGCCTGATCGGCGCGATGATCGTGCTGATGCCGCGCTTCCAGCACCTCTACCTCGACCAGAAGCTCTCCAACGCGCTCACGGGGCCAAGCCGGCAGCACCTGCTGGGCACCGACAACTACGGCCGCGACATCTTCTGGCGCACTGTCGCCGGGGTCGGCGTCTCGCTCGCCGTTGCGATCGTCGCTACCAGTGCGACGCTCGTGATCGGCCTCACGCTCGGCATGATCTCGGGCTACGTCGGCGGCAAGCTCGACATCGTGATCAGCGCGCTCATCGACCTCGCCTGGGGGTTCCCGCTGCTGCTGGTCGCCGTCGTCTACGCCGGCGCGCTCGAACCGGGCGTCTGGCCGGTGATCCTGGCCGTCGGCACGATCATCTGGGCGGGCTTCGCGCGCGTGATCCGGGCCCAGGTGATCACGCTGCGGGAGCGCGAGTTCATCGAGGCGGCGCGGGCGCTCGGCACCTCGACGCCGCGGATCATGCTCCGCCACCTCGTCCCGAACGTCATGGGCACCGTGCTCGTGATGGCGTCCTACTACATCGCCATCACAGTCATCGTCGAGGCCGGCTTCAGCTTCATCGGCCTCGGCGTGCAGCAGCCGACGCCCAGTCTCGGGAGGATGGTGTCGGAGGGTCGGGACTACTTCGCGCTCAGCGTCTGGCCCGCGGCCGTGCCGGGCGTGACGATCGCACTCGTCGTGCTCGCGCTGAACTCGCTGGGCGACGGCCTCCGGGACATCTTCGACCCCCGCCTGCGGCGCTACTAGCACGAGGCGTGATGAGCGAGCCGGTGCTGGTTATCGAAGGACTGCGGACCGAGATCGCGCGGAAGCGGGGCGTTGCCGTGCCGGTCGACGACGTGTCGTTCACCGTCGGCCGCGGCGAGATCCTGTGCCTCGTCGGCGAGTCCGGCTGCGGCAAGACGCTGACGGCGCTGTCGATCATGCGCCTGCTGCCCGAGGCCGCGCGCATCGCGCAGGGACGGGTGCTGCTCGGAGGCCGGGACCTGATGTCGCTCGACGAGCGCAAGATGCGCACCGTCCGTGGCCGCGAGATGTCCATGGTGTTCCAGGAGCCGATGACCAGTCTCGACCCGTCGTTCACGATCGGCTCGCAGATGATCGAGACGATCCGGGCGCACGCGAAGGAGCCGAAGGCCGCCGCCCGCAAACGCTGCGCCGAGATGCTCGACCGCGTCGGCATCCCCAACGCCGAGCGCCGGCTCGACGACTATCCCCACCAGTTCTCGGGAGGCATGCGCCAGCGCGTGATGCTCGCCATAGCGCTCCTGATGGAGCCCAAGCTCCTCCTCGCCGACGAGCCGACGACCGCGCTGGACGTGACGATCCAGGCCCAGATCCTCGACCTGATCCTCAGCCTGCGCGCGGAGCTTGGCATGAGCGTGGTGCTGATCACGCACGACCTCGCCGTCGTCAACGAGATCGCCGACCGCGCGGCCGTGATGTATGCCGGAGAGATCGTCGAACAGGGCCCGGTCAAGACGATCCTGTCCGACCCGCGCCACCCGTACACCCAGGGTCTCCTGCGCAGCATCCCCGACCTCGCCCCGAGCCGCACCGTGCTGCCCGTCATCGAGGGCCGCGTGCCGGATCTGGCCGAGCTTCCGCCCGGCTGCCGCTTCCAGGCGCGGTGCCCCAACCGCATCGCCCGCTGCGACGCCGAGCACCCGTCGCTCGCCGTGGTCGCACCCGACCACCTGCTGCGATGCTTCAACCCGACCCGGTTCCATGCCTGACGCCGCGCCGATCGTCTCCGTCCGGGGCCTCTCGAAGCGCTTCGCGGTCGCGCGCGACCTCCGCGGGCGACCGACCAGCTGGCTGTCGGCGGTCGATGCCGTCGACCTCGACGTCTACCCGGGTGAGACGGTCGCCCTGGTCGGCGAGTCGGGCTGCGGGAAGAGCACCCTGGCGCGGCTGATCCTGCGACTCATTCCGGCCACGGCCGGCACGGTCGAGTTCGAGGGCCGGAACGTGCTCACCGCCAGCGGCCGGGACACTCCGCGAGTTCCGCCAGCGTGCGCAGATCGTGTTCCAGGACCCCTTCGGCTCGCTCGACCCGCGCATGAAGGTCACCGCGATCGTCGCCGAGGGGATGGCGGGACAGGGCCTCGACAAGGCCGCGCGCCGGGCGCGTGTGCTCGAACTGCTCGACCTCGTGGAGCTCGAGAAGCGGGCGGCCGACCGGTATCCGCACGAGTTCTCGGGCGGCCAGCGCCAGCGGGTGTCGATCGCGCGGGCGCTGGCGGTGAACCCGCGCTTCGTCATCGCCGACGAGCCGGTCAGCGCGCTCGACGTCTCGGTCCAGTCGAAGATCCTCAACCTCCTGCTGGGCCTGCAGGAGCAGCTCGACCTGACGTACCTGTTCATCAGCCACGACATGTCCGTCGTGCGTCACGTCGCCAACCGCGTCGCCGTGATGTACCTGGGCCGCGTCGTGGAGACCGCGCCCGCTGAGCACTTCTTCGAGAACCCGCTGCACCCGTACTCGCAGGCGCTGCTGTCCTCGGTACCGTCGCTGTCGGCCCGGCGGCGGAAACGCATCATGCTGCAGGGCGACGTGCCGAGTGCCGTCGATCCGCCCGTGGCCTGCCGCTTCGCCGGCCGCTGCTTCCGGACGCTGGACGCCTGCCGCACCACCGATCCCGTGCTCGAGCCCATCGCCGCGACGCCCGACCATCTGGTCGCCTGCATCAACTACGCCCCCGAGGAGACCACCACCAATGACGGACGCTCGAGCGACCCACGCCACGACGGCTGACGGCGTCACGCTCCGCGGCGAGGTGGTGCCGGGAGACGCGACGTGGCTGGTCCTGGTGCACGACGTCGGCGAGGACATCGACGTCTGGCACACCCTGCGCGCCGGCCTCGCCCCTCGCGGCTGGACCATCCTCGCCCTCGACCTGCGCGGTCACGGCGGCTCCGAGGGCGAGTGGCAGCCCGACCGGGCCGAGCTGGACGTCGACCTCGGCATCGTGCTGGCTCGCCGCAACGGTGCGACCCACGTCGCCGTCGTGGCGGCGGGCCGCAGCGCCCTCACCGCCCTCTGCGCGGTCGAGCGCGCGCTGCCGGAACCGGCCTTCGACCTGCCCGACTCGCTCGTCCTGCTCTCGCCCGGCCCGCTCGATGGTGCCGACCCCCGCACCCTGCGCGGGGAGGGCATCGCGAAGCTCTTCGTGGTGGGCGGGCGCGACGAGGCCGCCGACGACGTCACGAGGCTCCGGGAGGCCTCGATCGGCTGGACCATCGGCGTCACCGTCGGCACGGCCGAGCGGGGCGCGGCGCTGGCATCCGGCGACACGGCGGCAGCCGTCATCGACAAGATCGGCGGCTTCCTCAACGAGCAGCGAACGCTCACGGGCCTGGGCGCGCAGCGCGCCGCCACCCGCTGAGCCCAGACCTCCCTCGCTGCCTGATCGCGCGTCATGCCAGCGTGTTAGCACGAGGGTCTCGTCGGCTCCCTCGAGCCGACTGTGACCGGCTCTATCGAGCCGGCTGGCGACGCCTCGCCAAGCTTTCCTTCGGAGCGCTCGGCGTCGCCAGGAACCCTCCGACGACCCGGTGAACGTCCCGATCGTCGCTGCTGGACCGCGACCCGTCCTCGCGCCACTCGTGAGAACGCCCGGTTCGTCCACTTGCACGACGCGACATCTCCAAGTGAACGAACCACACAGACGAACTCACGGGGGGCGAGTTCCAGGCCTGACACCGAACGGGAAGCGCCGGTGCAGGAGCGAGGGCCGCGATCAGCGTTCCAGCAACCCCGGCCCGACGTAGGGGGGCGGCTTGATGACGTGCTCGCGAGTCAGCCAGAAGGTTCCGTCGAGGCGGGCGTAGTGTGCGACGTCCGCCCAGGCGGCGGCGACCTCGGGGCTCGCGGAGGCGACCGCGAGGGTGTCCTCGCTCTCCCACCACTGCTCGACGAAGGCGTCGGACTCGAGGTCGCCGGCCAGCTTGGAGACGACCTCGGACACGACGTAGCCGCGCAACCCCGGGGCGCGGGCCGAGATCGGGGCGTGCACGTCGTTCCAGTAGCGGATGAACGCGTCCATGGTGAAGTCGTCGCGGCGGTAGGCGGTGCCGATCGCCTTCAGGCGGCCGTCGGCCGGGACGTTCGGAACGATCTGGACGTGTTCGCGCGTCCACCAGAACGTGCCGTCGGTGCGGGCGTAGTTGGCGACGTCGGCCCAGGCGGCGGCGGCGCCGGGCGTGGCCGACCAGGTCTCGAAGGCCGCCTCGTCCTCCCACCACTGCTCCACGAACGCGTCCGCCTCGAGCTCGCCCTGCAGCTTGCGCACGACCTCCGACACCACGTAGCCGCACAGGCCGGGCGCGCTGGCCGAGAACGGCGCGTGCACCTCACGCCAGTACCGGAAGAACTCCTCAGGCGTGAAGTCGTCGCGCCGGTAGGCGGTTCCGATGAGCTTGATCATCGCTGCCTCCTCAGTGGTCGTCGTGCTCGGGATACGGAGAGGGACGGCCCTGCGCGCCGTCGACGGGAACGATCGCGCCCGACACCCACGAGGCCCGATCGGACAGCAGGAACGCAACCACGTCCGCGACCTCCGCGGGCGTTCCGAGGCGGCCCCACGGCAGCTCGCGGCCGACGAACTCCGCGAACGGGCCGGGTTCCGCGGCGCGGTACCGATCCCATCCCCCGCCCTCGAACATGATCGAACCGGGGCTGACCACGTTCAGCCTGACGCCGAGCGGCGCCAGCTCGGGCTGCAGGGCGGCGATCTGGGCCAGGGCGGCCTTGGCCGCGCCGTACTGCGGCCAGGGCCCCGGCCGGGCCGCGGACACCGAGGAGATGGCGACCGCCGCGCCACCCCGCTCCCGCAGGTGCGGCACGGCGGCCCGCAGCACCGCGACGACGTGGACGACGTCCAGCCGGTAGGTCGCGAGCCATTGCTCGGGGGTGGTCTCGAGGAAGCGCGGCGGGCCGATCGCGGCACCGACGTTGGCGACGACCAGATCGAGACCGCCGAGACCGGCGGCGGCGTGATCCACGGCCGCCGCAGCCGCACCGGGGTCGGAGACGTCGGCCGGGATCGCGAGGCAGCGCGCCCCGAGCGCCGTCACCTCCCGCTCGGCCTCGGCGAGGTCCGCCTGGCCCCGCGCGCAGATCGCGACGTCGCACCCCTCCTCCGCCAGCCGGCAGGCGATCTCGCGCCCGATCCCGCGGCTGCCTCCGGTCACGAACGCCTTCCTGCCTGCGAGTCCGAGGTCCATGTCAGACGATGTTCGGGGGGACGGAGAGACGGTCGATGGTGCTCGTGGCGAGCGCGACGTGGCTCGCGCCGTCGCTGAGGGCGATCGCGCCGTGGCCCGGGAGCAGGGCGTCGAACTGGAGCTCGCCGAGGCGCCGTACCGAGGCGAGCGACGCCGCCAGGT
This sequence comes from uncultured Actinomycetes bacterium, assembly GCA_963779685.1. GTDB lineage: Bacteria > Actinomycetota > Thermoleophilia > Gaiellales > F1-60-MAGs149 > CAVZZG01. The sequence continues at coordinate 1,002,581 of CAVZZG010000001.1, read as the reverse complement.
CGCAGTCCGGGATCCCCTGGAGGAACAGCCGGCCGAAGTGGAACACGGCATCGCCGGCCAGCAGCAGCGTGCGCTCGCCGCCGGTGACGAGGTAGGAGCCGTGGCCGAAGCAGTGCCCGGGCGTCGAGAGGTACCGCACGGTCAGCCGCCCGACCGTGAGCGTGTCGCCGTCGTGCAGGGGCGCATCGACCGGGCAGCCCGGGTAGTCGTACTGCTCCGGGAAGATCCCGGCTGCCCGGGCTGCCGCGAAGCTCGTCATGCCGTGGTCGGGGCCTTCGAGCGCGGGTTGGGCATCGGCGCCGATGGACACCGCGCATCCGAGCCGCTCGCGGTAGCGCGCGCTGCCGCCCGCATGGTCGGTGTGGTAGTGGGTCAGCAGCAGCCGGCCGACCCGGCCCGGGTCGAGGCCGTCGCCGGCGATGTTCGCGAGCACGCGTTCCATGCCCGCGGGGGTGCCCATCCCGCAGTCGACCAGCGCCAGCTCATCGCCGCCGTCGAGCAGGTACACGTGGGCGTCGAAGTCGGCCGAGAGGCCGAAGCCCGTGAGCGATCCGCCGCCGACCAGCAGCACGTCCGGTGTCAGCCTCATTCCGGCACGTCGTAGAGCTGGGCGGTGAGACCGCCGTCGACGACCAGGTTGTGGCCGGTGACGTAGGCGGCCGCGTCGGAGGCGAGGTAGAGGAATGCCTCGGCAACGTCGTCCGCAGCGGCCAGCCGGTTCAGCGGCACGCCGGGGAACGACCGCCGGAAGCGGTCCATCTTCTCGTCACCGACCAGATCGACCGACCGCTGGGTGTCCGCCGGCCCCGGGCTGACGCAGTTCACCCGCACCCCGGCCGGCGCGAGCTCGGCCGCCAGCACCTGGGTCAGCGAAACCAGCCCCGCCTTCACCGCGCAGTAGGCGGCGCACTCCTTCCCGGCGCCCAGCGCGTTGACGGAGGCGGTGAACAGGATCGAGCCACGACCGGCCGCGGCCATCGCCCGCCCGGCCGCCTGCGCAAGCCGGGCATGACTCGTGAAGCCGATCTCGATCTCCGCGTCCCAGGTCTCGAACGTGTCCTCGAGGAACGGCACCGGGTAGGTCATCATCGCGTGGTTCGAGACCAGCACGTCGAGCCGGCCGGTCGCCTCCAGCGCGGCGGCGACGGCGGCCGTGCACGTGTCGGCCCCCCGCAGCTCACCGGCGATGGGCACGGCCCGCGCGCCCAGCGCCTCGACCTCCTCGACGATCGCGGCCAGGCGGTCGGGCCGGAACTCGGCCAGGCAGATGCAGGCCGCGCCGTCGCGGGCGGCACCGCGAGCGGTGGCTCGTCCGAAGCCGGCCCCGGCCCCGGTGATCAGAAACGTCTGCCCGGCGAAGCGAGGGGTGGACGTCGTGCTCGGTTGCGTGCTCATGGTCCCGCGACGTTAGCGGAGGAGCAATCGGTTTTCCAGCCGGTTCCCGGCTTGCCGGGAAATCGGTTTCCTGATTCAATCAAGCCTCGTGACCGACACACCCGACACCTCGCATCTCGATATCGGGGACGAAGCCCTGGAGCGCCTGCTGGCAGACGACGATGGCCGGCCGATCGTCCTGGTCAACCTCGTTCGGCGTCGCCCCGATGGCGAGCAGGCCTACGCGGCGTACATGGAAGCCGTCGCGCCCTTGCTGGCCGGCGTCGGCGCCGAGCTGATCTGGGCGTCGGGGGAACCGGCGGGACCGCTGATCGGCGCCGAGGGCTGGGATGTCGCAGCCGTCGTCCGGTACCCGACGCGCGCCGCGGTGGCGGCGCTCGTCCGGGATCCGGCGTTCCTGGCCACCGCCCCGCTGCGGCACCGAGCCCTCGAGGCCGGGATCCTGCACGTCTTCCGATGACGAAGGCGTTCATCGAGGCACGCCGGGACGAGTTGATCGCCTTCGCCTGCGAGCTCGTGGCGACGCCCAGTCCGAACCCGCCGGGCAACGAACAGGCGGTGGCGGCCCTGGTCGTCGACCGCCTCCGGCGCCTCGGGCTCGGCGACGTCCGCACGGTCGGTCGCGAGCCCGCGCGCGCCAACGTGCTGGCGCGGATCCCGGGCCGCGGCGGCGGGCCGACTCTCCTGCTGAACGGGCACCTCGACACCCGTCCACCCGGGGAGCTCGCGGCGTGGTCGCACGACCCGTACGCGCCGACGATCGCCGGCGACGATCTGATCGGCCTAGGGGCAGTCGACATGAAGGGCGCGGTCGCGGCCATGGTCTACGCCGGAGCCGCGATCGCGGCGCATGGTGCCGCCGGCGATCTCGTGCTCGCCCTCACCGCCGACGAGGAGGCCGGCGCCGGCTTCGGTGCGCGATTCCTGGCGGAGGAGGGGCTGATCGCGGCAGACGCGGCGATCGTCGCCGAGCCGGCCGGCGTCACCCGCGACTGGGAGGCCATCAGGCTCGTGTCGCGCGGGAACGCGCTCTTCCGGATCCGCGTGCGTGGCACGCCCTTTCACTCGAGCCTGTCCGACCAGGTGCCCGCCGTGAGCGCGAACCTGATGGCGGCTCGCCTGATCGCGCAGCTGGAGGCCGAGGGCCCGGCGGTGTTCACGTACGAGCCCCACCCGCTGGTGCCGCGCGGCCCCACCCTCAACCCGGCGCTCTGGATGCAGGGCGGCGCGGGCTACGGCGTCATCGCCGACCAGGCCGAGATCCTCTGCGACGTCCGCTGCCTTCCGGGCATGACCCGCGAGGGCGTCGCAGCCGACCTGGCGGCGTTCCTGGCCCGGGCCCGGGCTGCGGACGACCGCCTCGACGCCGACTTCGAGGTCGAGTTCTGGTTGCGACCGTGCGAGATCGCGCCCGACCATCCGATCGTGGTCGCGCTGCAGGCCGCGTCGGCTGATGTGCTCGGCGAGGCGCCGCCGCTGGGCGCGTTTCCGGGCGGGACGGACGCGCCGTTCCTCCAACTCGACGCCGGGATCCCGACGGTGCCGGCGTTCGGTCCCGGCCTCCTCACGACGGCCCACCGGCCGAACGAGTACGTCCCCGTGCAGGGCATCGTCGATGCCGCCTGCATCTATGCCGACGCGGCAAGGAGGTTCCTCGATGGCGAAGGTTGACGTCGGCGGATGCGAACTCTGGTACCGGATCGTGGGCGACGGCCCGCCGCTGGTGCAGATCGGCGGGGCGATCAGCGCTCACGAGGGGTACGAGACGATCACCGAGGCGATGGCGCAGCACTTCTCCGTCATCGAGTACGACCACCGCGGGTACGGCTCCAGCGACCGGCCGGAGGGCCAGGCCTACACCATGAAGGTCTGGTCGGATGATCTGGCCGCCCTGCTGACGGCGCTCGGGGTCGAGCGCTGCCACGTGCACGGCGGTTCGATGGGCGGGTTCATCGCGTCGCGCTTCGCTGCCGACCACCCCGAGCGGGTCGACCGGCTCGTGATCTCCGGCGCGGTCGCGAAGTGCGACCGCATGGCCCGCTTCCAGCTCGAGGTGTGGAAGATGGTGGCGCGCGCCTATGGCGTCGACAGTACGGAACTGGCGATCGAGCTCTGCACGAAGGCGTTCTCGCGCGGCTACCTCGACACCGTCGGCGACGACGCCCTGGAGGAGATCCGCGCCGTGACCGCGCGCAACGTCACGACCGAGGTCTTCGTCGCGGCCTGCGACGCGATGATCGAGGCCGACGTGACCGACGTCCTGGCGCGGATCTCGGCGCCCACGCTGGTGCTGGTCGGATCGGAGGACATCCTCACCCCGCTCGACACCGGTCCGGACGGCGCCGGGGTGCGCGCCATCGCCGCCGGCATCGCCGGCGCGCGGCTCCACGTCTTCGAGGGCTGCGGGCACGGCAATCTGGTGGAACGCGCCCGCGAGTCGGAGGCGGTCATCCTCGAGTTCCTGCGAGCGTCATGACGCGGCTCCGCGAGGCCTTCGACTATCCGTTCTCGCGCATCGACCCGCGCGACGGCGCGCACATCGATCCGCCCAGCGTGGCGATCTACGAGACCATCGTCACCAAGGCGCCCGACTGGTGGGCGGCGCCCACCCTCGTCGAGGGCTGGGACATCGCCGACGACGGCATGGAATGGCGCTTCCGCGTCCGGCCGGGCGTCGCCTTCCACTCCGGTCAGCCCTGCGACGCCCCGGCGCTGGCGGCCGCGCTCGACCACCTGCGGTTCGGCGGCGGCACCGACCAGCTGTGGTACTGGGATCCCGTCGACACCGTCACCGCACCCGACCCGCAGACCCTGGCGTTCCGGCTCCACTACCCGTACGCCCGGCTGCCCTCGCTGCTGTGGGGGACGCACACGGCCATCCACGGCGAAGTGACCCGCAGGTCGGGCCCCGACCGCCACGGCTACGACCGGGCCGACGGCACCGGTCCGTTCCGGCTGAGGTCGTGGTCGCCCGAGCGCGTGGTGGCGGAGCGCTTCGACGGCTACCACGGCGCACGTCCGGCGCTGGACGAGATCGAGTGGGTCGCGATCGCCGACGAGGGCGAGCGGCTGGCCTCGCTCGAGGCCGGCGAGGTCGACTGCATGCACGGCCCGCCCCTCGCCGAGGTCGATCGCCTGCGGGCCGACCCGCGGTTCCAGGTCATCAGCTACCCGCAGCAGTCGAACGTCTACCTCGCGCTCGACTTCCGGCGCGCGGACCTCGGCTTCGACGACGTCCGCGTCCGGCGGGCGTTGTCGCTGGCGCTCGACCGGGAGGCCATCGTGCGGGGGCCGCTGGCCGGGCTCGGCACGGCCACGTACGGCCCGCTCCCGCCCGGCGACGAGTACTACGACCCGTCCGTCGACGCCTCACCGGCGTGCGATCCGGCCGAGGCCGAACGCATGCTCGACGCCGCCGGGCATCCCCGGGGGGCCGACGGCGTGCGCTTCGAAGTCGAGTGCGTGTCGCAGGACGACACCGTGCTGCGGCGCGTCGCGGACGAGGTCGCGGCGCAGCTTCACCGCATCGGCGTACGGCTCAGGCTCCGGCACGTCGTTCCCTTCGACGACTTCTACGGCGCGCTCGACGACGGGCCGCCGGCCTTCATCGGCAAGTGGCTCTGGCAGGACCCGATGGACGCCATCATCGGCTTCACGGCCAGCTGGGGCGACCCGATGCCCAACTGGCAGCACGCCGCGGTTCCGGCCCTCGATACGGCCTTCGGGGAGTGGTTGCACGCCGGTAGCCGGGCGGAGCTGACGGCCGCCGCGGCGAGGGTGCAGCGGGTCGCCGCCACGGAGCTCCCGTACCTTCCGCTGGTGACACCGACCGACGTGTACGTCCACCACCGCCGCGTCCGCGGCTGGACGCCCTACCCGGCGAACCTGTACCCGTTCTACAACGACGTCCGAATCGAGGATCCCGCGTGACGGCCCCCTCCGACCCGCTCGCCGACTACCGCGAGATCCGCACCATCCGGCGGTTCGAGGAGCGCAGCCTCGAGCTGTGGCGGGCCGAGCGGATCCGCGGGTCGATGCACCTTTGCTCCGGCCAGGAGGCGATCTGCGTGGGGGCGTGTCGCGGTGCTCGAGCCGCGCGATGCCCTGACCGTCACGTACCGCGGCCACGGCTGGGCGGTCGCCCGCGGGGTGCCACTGCCCGACCTGTTCGCCGAGCTGATGGGGCGTGATTCGCCGCTGTGCGGCGGCCGGGGCGGGTCGGCCTACCTGTCCTCGGCGGCGCACGGGCTGCTGGGCGAGAACTCGATCGTCGGGGCCGGCGTGCCCATCGCGCTCGGCGCGGCGCTGGCCGCCTCCCTCGACGGGGCGGGCGCCGATCAGCCTGGTCGCGATCGGCGACGGCGCCCTCAACCAGGGCTCCGTGCACGAGGCACTGAACTTCGCGGCGGTCATGGACCTGCCGCTCGTGGTCGTGGTCGAGAACAACGTCTACTCGGAGATGACGCCGATCCGCGACATGGTCCGCGTCGAGCGCCTCTCCGACCGCGCGTCCGGTTACGGCATGCCCGGCGTCACGGTGGACGGGCGGGCAACGGCGCCGGTGCAGGCCGCCGTGGCCGAGGCCGCCGCCCGCGCGCGGGCCGGCGGCGGGCCGTCCATGATCGAGGCCCTGTGCGACCGCCTGGTGGGCCACTACACCGGCGACGTCCAGCACTACCGCCCACGCGGCGAGTTCGAGGAGATCGCCGCGCACGAGCCGCTCGCCCGGCTGCGGAGCGAGCATCTGCACCTGGTGGCCGAGTTCGACCGGATCGAGACCGAGGTCGAGGAGGCGCTCACGGCCGCCATCCAGCTCGCCGAGCTGGTCGCGCCGGCCGACCCGGCGACCGCCAGGGAGCATCTCCATGCCTCGTGAAGCCGCGCAGGAACTCACCTACATCCAGGCGGTCAACGCGGCCCTGCGCTGGGCCCTGGCCGAGCATGCCGACACGCTCGTCTTCGGCGAGGACGTCGCCAAGCCCGGCGGACCGTTCGGTGCGACGCGTGGTCTGCATCGCGACTTCGGGGGACAGCGGGTGTTCGACACGCCGATCTCCGAGGCGGCGATCCTCGGCGCCGCCGTCGGGGCCGGCATGCGCGGCTACCGCCCGATCGTCGAGATCATGTTCATGGACTTCACGCTCGTGGCCCTCGACCAGATCGTCAACCAGGCCGCGAACGTGCGGTACGTGTCCTGCGGCCGGTTCACCGCACCGCTGACGATCCGGACGCAGCAGGCGATCACGCCGGGCTCCTGCGCTCAGCACTCGCAGAGCCTCGAGGCCCTGTTCGCGCACACGCCCGGCCTGCTCGTGTGCCTTCCGTCCACGCCGCAGGACGCCTACGACCTACTGCGAACGGCCATCACCGCGAACGACCCCGCGATCGTCATCGAGAGCCGGGCCCTCTACGCCGACGCCGGCCCCGTCAGCCTGGACGGGCCGCCGCCGCCGATCGGCGGGGCGCGCACCGTCCGGCCCGGCACCGATGTCACGCTGGTGTCCTGGAGCCGCATGGTGCACGCGGCGATGGCGGCCGCCGACCAGCTCTCGGCGCACGGCGTGTCGGCCGAGGTGATCGACCTGCGCTGGCTCGCGCCGCTCGACTTCGCGAGCGTCGCCGCCTCGGTGGCGCGCACGGGGCGACTGATCGTCGTCCACGAGGCCAATCGCACCGGCGGCTTCGGGGCCGAGATCGCCGCGCGCACCGCCGACGAGTGCTTCGACAACCTCGACGCACCGATCGAGCGGGTCGCGCTGCCCGACACCCGCGTCCCCGCCGCCCACCATCTCCAGCAGGCGCTGATGCCGTCGGCCGAGACGATCGTGGCGGCCGCCCAGCGGCAGCTGGGGTTCTAGGCCTTTATCCACCGCACAGCGGTGGATAGAGGCCCAATCTTGCGCTGTGTTGCAGCGGGGGGACGGTCCTCCCATGGGAAATGCATGCGAGCCGCAGGCGAGCGTGCGATTCCTGGGGGAGGCGGTCCTCCTGGCGAACGCGTGACGGCAGACGGGACACCGACGCCGCGCCTACCGCGATCCGCTGCGGGCTGCTCGGCGTCGGAGGCCGCAGTGGTCGGAGCCGCGGATCTACGCCAGGCCGCCGCGGGCGAGGTACGCCGGCAGTGCGGCCGGGTTGCGGATCGGCGCGTCCTCGGGACGACCGGCGACGAGCAGCGACCGGAGGCCCGGAATCAGGATCTCCCACTGCTGCCGTACGACGTCGGTTGAGGCGCCGGCGATGTGCGGGGTCAGGATCACGTTGCCGAGCTCGAGCAGTGGGTCGTCCGGCGTCAGCGGCTCGTCGGGGTACACGTCGAGGGCCGCGCCGGCCAGGCTCCCGTCTGCCAGCGCCGCGGTGAGGGCCGGGTAGTCGAGGATCGCGGCGCGGGCGGTGTTGATCAGCACGGCGCCGGGCTTCAGCCGCCCGAGCTCACCGGCACCGATGAGCGGCGGCCCCGACCCCCGGGCGTGCAGCGACAGCACGTCGCAGCGCCGCAGGAGCTCGCCGAAGGAGACGAGCTCGACGCCCTCGACCGCTCCGCCGACGTACGGGTCGTGGCCGATCACCGGCATGCCCAGGGCTCCGGCCAGTCCCGCCACCCGCCGGCCGACCGCCCCCAGGCCGAGCAGGCCCAGGACCGTCGATCCCAGCGCCCGGCCCTTGAACGCCTCGTACGGGACGACCGCCGCCGGATCGGTGGGACGCCACGTGACGTCGCGGCGGGTGCGGTGACGTTCCGGCCGCACCTCGGTCAGCGCGCGCGACCGGACGAGCTGGTGCGTTGTGACGACGTGCCGGAGCAGGGCGATCATCACGCCGATCGTGAACTCCGCGACGGACTCGGCGTTGCGGCCCGGCGCGTGAAGGACGGGAATGCCCCGCCGTGTGGCCTCCTCCAGGTCGACGTTCGCCGGCTCGCCCCGCACCGAGACGACCAGGCGCAGCTGCGGCAGCCCGTCGAGCTGGGGCGCTCCCAGCGGCTGGCCCTCGACGATCACCACGGCCGCATGCGGGTCCGGCCCGGCCTGCGCACTCTCGACCACGTCCCAGCCGAGCTCGTCGGCCAGGAACGCCCGCGCCGCGTCCACCAGCGGCGCCATGCAGACGGCCCGGATCACCTCGGAGACCTTCGCTACCCGAGCGACGGCGTGCGAGCGTTCGCCGGCATCCGGAGGGGGTCGTGCGCCTCGCCTGGCGAGTAGTGCGATTCGGCCGGCCACGGTGCCAGCAGCAGCAGGACCCGCGCGTCCTGCAGCGCGCGCAGGCTGTGTCGCTCGCCGGGCGCGAACGTCACGAGCGTGCCCGACCCGGCCTCGACCGTCTGGTCGCCGGCGCTGATCGAGACGGAGCCCGCGACGACCTGGATCGTCGCCCGTTCGCGCACGGAGTGCTCGCCGAGCGCGTCGCCCTCGCGAAGGTCGATCACGACCGCCCGGCATTCGCGGGTCGAGAAGAGCACCCGCGGATCGCGTTGCCCGGTTGCGTCGACCGACGGAAGATGCCAGCGCTCGATCCCGGCATCGTACAAGCCCGTAGAGGTTGCGTCGGGTTTGCCGCAGACGATGGCCGGCGCCGTTGACTGCGGTCCACGCATGCTGTCTCATCCGTCGAGCCGGCTGCGGGCCAGGCGCCCGCGGACTCCGGCCGTGCTCAACGAGAGGAGCCGAGCCATGGCCATGGATCCGCGCTACGAGCTGCTCTTCGAGCCGATCGCGATCGGCCCGAAGGTCATGAAGAACCGCTTCTACCAGATCCCGCACTGCAACGGGTTCGGCTCGGAGAAGCCCTACAGCCAGGCGGTCTTCCGCGCCGTCAAGGCGGAGGGCGGGTTCGGCGCGGTCTGCACGGAGTACTGCTCGATCTCGCCCGAGTCCGACGACACCCACCGGGTCTCGGCGAGGCTCTGGGATGACGACGACGTCGCGAACCTGTCGCTGATGTGCGAGATGCTGCACGAGCACGATGCCCTCGCCGCCTGCGAGCTCTGGTACGGGGGGCCGCACGCTCCCTGCATGGAGACCCGCTGCGTGCCGAAGGGCCCCTCGCAGATCGCCTCCGATTTCGAGTACCTGTCGTACTGCCTCGAGATGGATCGCGACGACATCCACTACGTCCAGGGGCTCTACGTCGAGGCTGCGAAGCGCGCCCGCCAGGCCGGGTTCGACATCGTGTACGTGTACGGCTCGCACTCCTACCTGCCGCAGCAGTTCCTGACGCCGTTCTACAACAAGCGGACGGACGAGTACGGCGGCTCGCTCGAGAACCGCGCCCGCTTCTGGCGCGAGACCATCGAACAGGTGCGCGACGCCGTCGGTCACGACACGGCGATCGCGGTGCGCATGTCGACGGACATGCTCATCGGCGAGGCCGGTACGCAACTGGAACGAGACTGCGTCCCCTTCGTCCAGATGGTCGACCACCTCGTGGACGTGTGGGACATCAACCTCTCCGGCATCGCCGAGTGGGGCGAGGACGCGACGCCCTCCCGCTTCTACCCGCAGGGCCGCGCCCTGCCGTGGCAGCGGCGCATCCGCGAGGTGACCACCAAGCCCGTGCTCGGGGTGGGTCGCTGGACGAGCCCTGACGCGATGGTCGACGCGATCAAGGGCGGCTCCATCGACATCATCGCCACCTGCCGGCCGTCCACCGCCGATCCCTACCTGCCCAGCAAGATCCGCGAGGGCCGGACCGAGGACATCCGCGAGTGCATCGGCTGCAACGTCTGCATCTCGCGCTGGGAGATCGGAGGCCCGCCGCTGATCTGCACGCAGAACGCCACCGCGGGCGAGGAGTATCGCCGCGGCTGGCACCCCGAGCGGTTCGAGCGGGCCGCCAATGCCGACAACGACGTGCTCGTCGTCGGCGCGGGCCCGGCCGGCATGGAGTGCGCGATGGTGCTCGGCAAGCGGGGCATGCGTCGCGTCCAGCTGGTCGAGGCGCAGGACGACATCGGCGGCGCCATGCGCTGGATCCCGCGCCTGCCAGGGCTCGGCGAGTGGGGTCGCCTGGTCGACTACCGCAGGATCCAGCTCGACAAGCTGAAGAACGTCGAGGTGGTGCGGAACGTCGCCCTCACGGCACAGGACGTCGCCGAGTACGGCGCCGAGTACGTCGTGATCGCGACCGGCTCGGCCTGGAACGCCGATGGCCTCAACGGCTGCAGCCACGACGTCATCGCCGGTGCCGACGCCGGCCTGCCGCACGTCGCAACCCCCGAGCAGCTGATGGCCGAGGGCAAGGAGCTGCCCGGCAACCGCGTCCTGATCGTGGACAACGACGGTTACTTCATGGGCGTGTCGCTGGCCGACAAGCTCGCCGGCGAGGGCAAGCAGGTCACGCTCATGACGCACCTCGGCACGATCTGCCCCTACATGCACTTCACGCTCGAGGCGCCGAACATGCACCGCCGGCTGCACAAGCTGGGCGTCGAGATCGTTCCCTACCACCTGCCCACCCTGATCGAGGCGGGACGCGTCACCTCGACGCACGTCTTCGACACGGACGGCCACGAGCACACCTGGGAGGTCGACGGCGTCGTGCTGGTGACCGGGCGCCACTCCGACGAGGCGCTGTTCCGCCAGTGCAAGGACGTGATCGGACTCGAGCGCCTGCACGCGGAGGGCGTCAAGGGCCTCTACCGGATCGGCGACTGCGAGGCGCCGCGGCTGCTCGCCGATGCCGTCTTCTCCGGTCACCGCCTGGCCCGCGAGATCGATTCGCCCGACCCGTCGATCCCGCTGCCGTACCTCCGCGAACGCCGCGTGTACCAGCGCGAGTTGACCGGCGTATGATCCTGATCGAACGATGAGCAAAGCAACGATCTTCCATCCCCGCCTGGCCGCAATGACCGACCAGTGGATGGACCTGTTCGGGTACCTGGCGCCTTCCGTCGTGACCGACACGCCCGCCGAGTGGCGGGCGTGTCGCGAGGCGGCGGCGCTGATGGACTTCTCGATGCTGCGCAAGGTCGAGCTCGAAGGTCCCGGCTCGCTTGCCTTCGTGAACGGACTCGTGACCCGGGACGTGTCGCGCCTCGCGCCGGGTCAGATCGCCTACGGGGCGTTGTGCGACGAAGACGGCAAGATGATCGACGACTGCACGGTGCTCAACCGCGGCGACGACCGCATCCGCTTCTGCGGCGCGAACGACCGCGACCACGCCCTCTTCGCCGAGCGCGCGCCGGCCGACGTCGTGGTGCGGGAGGTGACGGACGCCCTCCCCCACCTCTGCCTGCAGGGGCCGGCGTCGCGCACGATCCTGCAGGGCCTCGCGAACGCCGACCTCTCCAACGAACGGTTCCCGTACTACACGTTCCGCGAGGACGTCGAGATCGCCGGCATCCCGGTGTTCATGACCCGGCTCGGCTACACCGCCGAGCTCGGCTTCGAGCTCTGGGCCGAGGAGCGCCACGCGCTCGCGTTGTGGGACGCCCTCGTCGCAGCCGGCGCCCAGCACGGCATGGCGGTCATCGGCATGGTCGCCCTCGACCTGTTCCGCATCGAAGGCGGCTTCATCATCGGCGGCGTGGAGTACGACCCGACCGTCTCGCCGTACGAGTGCGGCCTGGGGTGGTCGGTGGATCTCGAGAAGGGACCGTTCCAGGGCCGCGAGGGCTGCCTGCGCGACCGCGACGCCACCACGCTGCGGCTCACGAGCGTCAGCCTCGACGCGGGCGGGGACGCGGCCAGCGGAGCCGCTCTCCTGATCGACGGAGCCGAGGCGGGATTCGTCACGCAGGCCGTCGAGTCGCCGTACCTCGGCGGGCGCACGCTGGGTCTCTGCAAGGTGCGACGCGACCTGATCGCCCCCGGCACGGCAGTCACGGCCCGGGTCGGCGGCGAGGAGATCCCCGGCACGCTCGTGGAGCACCCCGTCTACGAGCGCGGTCGGCGCCGCGCCAAGGAGCTCTAGGAGCGCAGGTCGTCTCGGCCCGGGCCGCCTCGCACCGGTGACCCCGTGTGATTGACTCTCGGCAGCGCGGATAGCGCGCCCGGGGTTCAACGACCGTTCGGGGAGGTCCGATCGATGATCAACGAGGCCAACACCGGGTTCATGCTCCTGGCGGCCGCACTGGTGATGGTCATGACTCCCGGGCTCGCGTTCTTCTACGGCGGCCTCGTCGGCCGCTCGAACACGCTCACGATCATGATCCAGAGCTTCGCCTCGATGGGGATCACGACCGTCATGTGGTGGGCGGTGGGGTACTCGCTGTGCTTCAGCGGAGGCCACGACGGCATCTACGGCAACTTCGACAGCGTCTTCCTCAACGACGTCTCGACGCACTCGATCGTCCAGCCGATGGGCATCCCGACCACGGTGCTGATCGCCTACCAGATGATGTTCGCGATCATCACGCCGGCGCTGATCACGGGCGCCTTCACCAACCGCGTGACGTTCAAGTCCTACCTGATCTTCCTCGTGGTCTGGCAGCTCTTCGTCTACTACCCGTTCGTGCACATGTTCTGGGGCGGCGGGCTGCTGGTGCAGTGGGGCGCTCGCGACTTCGCCGGAGGCATCGTCGTCCACGCATCCGCCGGCTGGGCGGCGCTGGCATCGGTCCTCTACGTCGGCAAGCGGAAGTTCGTCGATGCACCGCACAACATCCCGTTCATCGCGCTCGGCACGGGCCTGCTGTGGTTCGGCTGGTACGGCTTCAACGCCGGGAGCGAGTTGCAGGTCGACGACATCACGTCGACGGCGTTCCTGAACACCGACATCGCGGCGTCGTTCGCCGCGACGACCTGGCTCTTCATCGAGTGGTGGCACGGCAAGAAGCCCCACTTCGTCGGCCTGCTGACGGGAGCCGTCGCCGGGCTTGCGACGATCACCCCGGCTGCCGGCTACGTGCCGATCTACGCCGCGGTGGTGATCGGAATGGCCGCGGGCGGCGTCTGCTACTTCGCCGTGCAGATGAAGAACCGGTTGCACTGGGACGACGCGCTCGACGTCTGGGGCGTCCACGGTGTCGGCGGCACCCTCGGCATCGTCCTGCTCGGCGTCTTCGCCAGCATCGGCGTGAACGCCTCCGGCGGGGTCGGACTCGTGTACGGCGACGCGTCGTTCTTCGCCAAGCAGATCGTCGCCGCGATCGCATGCTCGGCCTACGCGTTCGCCTTCACGTACGGCATGCTCAAGCTGATCGACGTCATCACCCCCGTCCGCGTCGGCGAGGAGGCCGAGCGCGGGCTCGACGAGGCCATGCACGGCGAGAACGCCTACGACACCGCGGCGCCGGCGCTGTAACGTCGCCTACGCTCCCTCCACCAAGGAGGCTCCATTCTGGCGACCACCGCACCACCCTCGGAGACCACCGCCACGGCACTGCCGCAGGGCTGGGGTCTCGACAACCAGACCGGGATCCTGACCGACGTGCTGCTCGGCCGCCCCGACAACCTCGAGTGGCTGCCGATCAACTCGATCGCGCGGATGGCGCTTCGCAACCGCGCCAAGCTCGGCACCACCTGGTCGAAGGAGCGCGCGCTCGCGCAGTGGCAGGCCATGGCCGACGTCTACGCCGGCGCCGGCGTGCGCGTCCACCTGGTCGACGCCGACCCCGGGCTGACGCACTCCGTCTACACCCGGGACTCGACGTTCATGACCCCGTTCGGGCCCGTGGTCGCCGCCATCCAGACCGAGGCGCGGCGACGCGACTACGCGGTCATCGCGCGCACCTACGAGCGGCTCGGGATCCCGATCTGGAACTGGGTCACGGCCGGCTACTTCGAGGGCGGCGACTTCGGCATCATCGAGCCCGGCAAGGTCCTGCTCGGCTACGCCGGCGACCGCTCCACGGAGGAGGGCGCGGAGCAGGTGAAAGGCTGGATGGAGGCGGCGGGCTGGGAGGCCATGACCGTGCCGCTGGCGCCGCAGTTCGTGCACCTCGACGCCGTGGTCGTGATGCTCGCCTCCAAGCTCGCCCTGGTGTGCGAGGACGCACTCGAGCGGTACGCGCTGGACTGGTTCGACGCGAACGGCATCCGCCGGATCCCGGTCACCTACCGCGAGTGCGTCAACCTCGGCGGCAACCTCGTGTCGCTGGGCGGGGGCCGCGTGCTCTCGATGGCCGCCAACACCGCCGTCAACGAGCGCCTCCGCGCCGAGGGTCTCGAGGTGTTCGAGGTCGCGTACGACCAGATGGCTCTCTGCGGTGGCGGCGTCCACTGCTCGTGCCACGAGCTGCGGCGCGACCCGGCCTGATCCTGCCGGCGCCGGCGTGCGTCACAGAACGACGGCCGCGCGACATGAGATGGACATGACCGACGCAGAACTGCTGAGGCGGGCACGGTCCGACCCGGCGGCGTTCCGGCAGGTGTACGACCGGCACGCCGAGGCCGTCCATCGCTACCACCTGCGGCGTGTCGGCGATGCCGACGCCGCGCTCGACCTGACGGCGGAGACGTTCGCGCAGGCCTGGCTGGCCCGGAGCCGGTTCCGCGACGAGGCCGGCGGCTCGGCCGGGCCGTGGCTCTACGGCATTGCCCGGCTGCTGCTGCTCGCGTCGGTGCGCCGCGGACGAATCGAGCGGGAGGCGTGCCGGCGCCTGGGCGTGCTCGAGTGGCGCGGCCGGCCGTCGGCCGCGGCCGAGCCCGACCCCGCCTGGCTGGACGGCCTCGACGAGGCGCTCGCCGATCTCCCGGAGACCCAGCGCGATGCGGTCTTCCTGCGCGTGGTCGGCGACCTCGGCTACGAGGACATCGCCGACCGGCTCGACACCACCCCCGAGGCGGCACGGGCACGGGTCTCGCGCGGTCTCTCCACGCTCCGCTCCCAGCTGCAGACGCCTGACCAGGAGGCCCGATGACCGACGCCACCCCACCGCTCGCCGATCTCGGGGATGCGCTCCAGCGGGCCGCAGCGCGCGACCTCGCACCCCATCGACGTCGTCGCCGCCTGCTCGTCGCGGCGATCGCGGCCGCGATCCTCGTCCCCGCCACCGCCGTGGCCGCAACCCGTCTGCTCTCGACCGGCGACGTCGCCGCCAGCATGCCGGCCGGCACGCTCAGCCTCGCCGGCACCGAGCCGACCTGCACGGTGGTGAAGGAGGGCGTCGAGTACCACTGCATGCTCGCCAGGCCGCCGGCACCTGAGGTGTCCGACTGGAAGGGCACCGTCGAGCCGACCGTCGACCGCACCCAGCACGTCAACGGCGGCTGCCGCTCGCTCGTGTCGGCCGGCACCGAGTGGGAGTGCTACATCGGCACGGCCGCCGTCGACCAGCAGATCATCGGCCCCGACCTGCTCGGCCAGGCCTCCGCCGGCCCCGGCGTCGGGTAGCGGCCCGATGTGAACGCCGGGCGACGCTACGCTGTCGCCCGGCGTTCGCTCGAGAGGGAGTCGCATGCAGATCGGCAAGGCCGGCGAGCCCGTCAGCCACATCTGCCAGGCCTACCCGGACCGGGTCGAGGTGCGGGGCCGCGACCTGTGCCGGCGACCTGATGGGCCGCCTGAGCTTCACCGAGTACTTCCACCTGCTGCTCACCGGTCAGGAGGCGACCGAGGAACAGCGCTACTTCCTCGACCTGCTCCTGGTGGCCATCGCCGAGCACGGGATGATGCCGACCAACGTGGCCGCGCGGATGACGCTCGCGGCCGATCCCGGCTCGCTCCAGGGTGCCGTCGCGGCCGGCATCCTGGGCTGCGGTCCCGTGATCCTCGGCACGGCCGAATCGTGCGCGCTCCTGCTGGCCGACGCGCAGACGCCGCGGCGGCGACCCGGCGGCCACCGCGGGCGACATGGCACGGGCGATCCGGGCCGCGGGCGGCAGGGCCCCCGGCTTCGGCCATCCGATCCACCGACCTGTCGACCCGCGCGCGGAGCGGATTCTCGAACTGGCGGACGAGCGGGGCGTCAGCGGGCCGCACGTCGCGCTCGCACGGGCGTTTCGCGACGCGGTGGCGGCCGCATGGGGCAAGCCGCTGGTCATGAACGTCTCGATGCCGATCGCCGCGGTGATGCTCGACCTCGGGTTCCCGCCCGCGACGGTCAAGGCGGTGCCGCTGCTGGCGCGCACGGCGAGCCTCCTCGCCCATCTGGCCGAGGAGCAGGAGCACCCGGTGGGGTTCCTGATGGCCGGCAGGGCCGAGGAGGCGATCGTCTACGAGCCCGGGCCGGGCTCCGCCTGATGGTCGCCCCGGAGGTCGAGACCCGGCCCTGGGCGGAGCAGCTCGCCGTCGACGACGCCTCGTACCGGACGCAGCTCGCCTACCTCTTCGAACGGTCGCGCGTTCTACCGCGCGAAGCTCGCGGCGACGGGCGTCGTCACCGCCGAGGCGGCGGGCGGGCTGGCCGACATCGCGCACCTGCCGCTGACCGAGAAGCCGGAGCTGAAGGCGACGACGCACGCCGGGCAACCCGATCGGCACCCACCTCTGCGTGGCGCCGGACGAGATCGTCCGCATCTACTCGACGAGCGGCACGACCGGCACGCCGAGCTACATCCCGCTCACCGCCGGCGACCTCGAGAACTGGGTCACCGGCTCCGCCCGAAGCTACGGCGCATCCGGTATCGGCGCCGGGCCAGCGACTGGTGTCGACCTACACCGCCGGCCCGTTCGTGGCAGGCGCCGCGCTCGCGGCCTTCGACCGGCTCGGCGTCTGCCACGTCCCGGTCGGTACCGGCAACACCGAGCGCCTGATGCTGGCGATCTCCCTGCTCCGGCCGGAGGCGGCGGTCGTGACGCCGTCCTACGCGGCGCACCTCATCGAGTGGGCCGCAGACCGCGGCGTCGACCTGGCCGGATCGAGTGTCACGCGGGTGATGGTGGCGGGCGAGCCCGGGGGCGGCGAGCCCGTCTTCCGGGCGATGCTCGAGCGCGGGTGGGGCGCCCGCGTGACCGAGGCGATGGGGATCGGCGACATCGGCCCGTCGCTGTGGGGCGAGTGCGAGGCGCAGGCCGGGATGCACCTCGGCGCGCGCGGGTTCGTGCACGCCGAGCTGATCGAGCCGGAGTCCGGCAGCGCGATCCCGCTCGAGGACGGGGCCACGGGCGAGCTCGTGCTGACGCACCTGCGCCACCGCGCGGCGCCGCTGCTGCGCTTCCGCACCCGCGACCACGTCGAGGTGCGGACGAGCCCGTGCCGCTGCGGCCGGACAGGCCCGCGCGTGCGCTGCATCGGCCGCACCGACGACATGCTGATCGTGCGCGGGGTGAACGTCTTCCCGTCGGCCATCCGCGAGGTCGTCAGCGGTTTCGCGCCGCGGGTCAGCGGCTACATCCTGGTCACCCCGCAGCAGCCGGGGGTCAAGCAGGAGCCCCCGCTGCCGGTGACGGTCGAGCTCGCCCGCGATGCTCCCGCCGATCCGGCTCTCGCCGACACGATCCGCGATCGCCTGCGCGCGGCACTGGTCGTCGGCACCCGTATCGAGCTGGTGCCGTTCGGGACGTTGCAGCGCAGCGAGTACAAGTCCCGGCTCGTGCGACACTGACGCCCATGCGCAAGCTCCAGAGCCAGGGTGTCCACCACATCACGATCTGCGGCGCCGACCGGCAGACCTCGATCGACTTCTGGGAGGGCGTCCTGGGCATGCCCTTCGTGTTCGAGCAGCCGAACCTCGACAACCCGGCCGAGAGCCACCTCTACTTCGACCCGGGCGACGGGCGGCTGATCACCATCTTCACGAACGAGGAGCGCAAGGCCGACCCGCGGCGAACGCCCACCGACCCCGGCTGCGTCCACCACGTCGCCTTCTCGCTCTCCCAGGCCACGTTCGCCCAGGCAGTCGAGCGGCTCGACGAGCGCGGCATCCGTCACAGCGAGGTGATGGATCGCGGCTTCATGGACTCGATCTACTTCACCGACCCGCTCGGCCTGCTGATCGAGCTCGCCTCGTACAGGTTCGAGCCGCCGTTCGGCTACGCTCATGCCGACGTGCTGCTCGAGGCGCACAGGCTCCGTGTCGCGCGCGGCGACCACCACATCGCCACGATCCACCTGGCCGATGCGATCGAGCTGCTCGTAGCCCGGTCTCGCGACTCGCTGTCGCCCGACCGGTCGCCGAAGAACCCGTACTGAACCCGCAGGAGGCACCCATGGCTGCGAACACGCTGCACGTCCTCAAGCCGAGCGTCAACAACCTCACGGTGCGGATCTTCGTGCGCGCCGCCGGGCTCGACTGCGAGGAGATCGACGTCTGGGGCAAGACGGGCTCGCCGGAATTCCTGGCCATGAACCCGGCCCACCTGACGCCCACGATCGAGGAGTCCGGCCTGCCGAGGGGCGCGCTCTGGGAGAGCTGCGCGATCATGCAGTACCTCTGCAACAAGCACGGTCTGACGCGGTTCTACCCTACCGATCCGGCGCAGCGGGCGATGGTCGACAGCGCCATGTTCTACCTGATCGGCACGCTCTACCCACTCGTCGCGCGCGCCACCTATCCGGCCCTCGGGTTCCCCGGCTACCCCGGAGAGGTCAGCACCAGCGACGCCGACGATGCTGCCAAGGGCGCAGCCCAGCAGGCGGCGGTCGCCGCGCTCGCCGAACCGCTCGACGTGTACCGCTCGTTCTTCCTGGACGGCAAGCGGTTCATCGGCGGCGACACGCCGTCGATCGCCGACATCCGGCTCGCGGCGACGCTCGAGTTCCTGAACGCGATCGACTACGACTTCCCCGGCTGGACGAAGGACTACATGGCGGCCATGGAGTCGGCCCTCGGAGCCGCCTACTCCGAGCCCGCCGCCGACGTCCGCGGCTACATCGCGTACGCCAGGTCGCAGTAGGAGCGTGATGGCGACACCGGCGATCCTCGGCGGCGAGCCCATCCGGCGCCGCGACTATCCGACCTGGCCCGTGTGGGACGCCGCCGACCGCGACCGGCTGGTCGGCGTGCTCGAGACCGGCGCGTGGTGGGACGGCGACGGCGACCTCGCCCGGACGTTCGCAACCCGCTTCGCCGAGCTGCAGGGAGCCCGCCACGGGCTGCCGATGACGAACGGCACGCACGCGCTCGAGGCGGCACTGTGGGCCTGCGGCGTCGGGGAGGGCGACGAGGTGATCGTGCCCGGCATGACCTTCGTGGCGTCGGCGACGGCGGTCATCTCGGTCGGCGCGACGCCCATTCTGGTCGACGTCGACCCGGAGACGCTCAACATCGACCCGGCGGCCGCGGAGGCGGCGATCGGAGACAAGACGCGGGCGATCATCGCCGTCCACGTCGCCGGTGCCGCGGCCGACCTGGACGCGCTGACCGACATCTGCCGTCGGCACGACGTGCACCTGATCGAGGACTGCGCCCATGCCCACGGCACGACCTGGCGGGGACGGGGCGTCGGGTCGTGGGGCTCCTTCGGCGCGTTCTCGATGCAGCACTCGAAGCTCATGACCGCCGGCGAGGGCGGCGCGCTGATCACGAACGACGACGACCTGCACCGCTCGGCCTGGGAGTACTGGAACTGCGGCCGCGAGCCCGGGAAGTGGTTCTACCACCATGCCGTCGCCGGGTCGAACCTGCGCATGACGGAGTGGCAGGGGGCCGTGCTGCTCGGCCAGCTGGAGCGATTCCCCGAGCAGAACCGGATCCGCAACGCGAACGCAGTCGAGCTCGGCGAGGCCCTGCTCGAGATTCCGGGCCTCGTGCCGCAGCGCCGCGACCCGCGCATGGACATGCAGGGCAACTACTGCTTCGTGTTCCACTACGACCGCGCCGAGTTCGCCGACATGCCGCTGGCGACGTTCGAGGCGTCGCTCGAGGCCGAGGGCATCCCGATGGGGGTCTCGTACCCGGCGCTCAACACGTTGCAGCTGTTCCGGGAGGGCGCGCTGGGGCCGCGCATCCGGCGACCCTCCCGGACGATCGACTGGCGGGCGCTGTCGCTGCCGGTCGCCGAGCGGCTCGCGGAATCGACCGTGTGGCTCCAGCACCGCCTGCTCCTGGCCAGCCGTGACGAGGTGCTCGACGTCGCGCGGGCCGCGCGGCGGATCCAGCAGCACGCGCGGCAGATCGTCGCCGGCCGGACGTCCGCGTGACGGCACTCCGCCTGGCCATGCTCGGCTGCGGGTTCATCGCGGACCTCCATACCCGCGCTGCCGCCGCCGCCGGCGTCGAGGTGGTCGGCGTCGCGAACCACCGTCTCGAGACCGCTGCGGTGTTCGCCGCCCGCCACCAGATCGAGCAGGTGACGACCGACTGGGCGACGCTCGTGGACGATGCCGCCGTCGATGCCGTCTGCGTCTGCACGCCGAACGTGCTCCACGCACCGCAGACGCTGGCAGGCCTGGAGGCCGGCAAGCACGTGCTGGTCGAGAAGCCGATGGCGACGACGCTCGTCGACGCCGAGGCGATGGCCGCCGCGGCCGAGGCGGCGGGACGGGTCCTGCTCGTCGGCCACATGTGGCGGTACCGCACCGAGGTGCGCGCCCTCCGCGACCGGATCGCGGCCGGCGAGCTGGGCCGGATCGTCCGCACGCACGGCTACGGCGTGCACGCCAGGTGGGGGCCGTCCGGCTGGTTCCGCGACCCGGTACTCGCCGGCGGCGGCGCCCTGATCGACATGGGCATCCACGCCATCGACACGGCGCGGTTCCTGCTCGGCGACCCGCAGCCGCGGCGCGTGCAGGCGTCGATCGGCACCGGCTACTCCGATGCCGCCGTCGACGACGACGGCCTGGTGCTCGTCGACTGGACCGGCGGCGCCCGCTCGAGCATCGAGTTCGGGTGGTGGGCACCGCACCTCGGCGGGCTCGAGGCCGACACCGAGGTGTTCGGCGCGACCGGCTACGCCCGGGTCTGGCCGAACGCCGAGCCGCCTGGGGCGTACGAGCACTGCGACCTGCCGATGTACGCGGCGCAGATGGCGGACTTCGCCGCCCGCTGCATCGACCCCCGCCACGTCCCGCCCGCCGGCGCGCCGACGCCGGAGACGGGCCTGGTCGCCCAGCGCATCGTCGCCGACGCCTACGCCGTCGGTCAGCCCTAGTCGACGGCCAGCAGGTCGACCACGAACACGAGCGGCTCGTGCGGTGCGATCACGCCGCCCGCCCCGCGCGCGCCGTAGGCCATGGCCGACGGGATCGTCAGCTTCCGCCGACCGCCGACCCGCATCCCCTGGACGCCGGCATCCCACCCGGCGATCACCTGGCCCTTGCCGAGCTTGAACACGAACGGCTGACCGCGATTCCACGAGGCGTCGAACTCCTCGCCCGTCCGGAAGGCCACCCCGGCGTAGTGCACGGACACCTTGCTGCCGACCAGGGCCTCGTCGCCCTCACCCACCACGAGGTCCTCGATCCCGAGCTCGAACGGAATGTCCCCCTCGGGCCTGTCGATCTCCGGTCGCTCCACGCCTTCTCCCGTTCTCGTCTGCGGAATTCGCGGCACGGCACGCCACTTCGCATGCGCCACGGCGCGCGCATGGTGGCACGGACGTCGCGTGTTCCGTGCCAGATCGCGGCCCCAGCAGCGGCAGGTTCGCCCCAGGACCGTCACGAAAGGCGCGCGGACACCGACCTGCGAAGTGGCGTGCCGTGCCGCGAATTTCGCAGAAGGGCATCCGGACAGGCTCCGCCCACGGTAGGCTGGCGCCCGTGGTGGATGACGAGCGGGGTCCCGCGACGAACGTCGAGATCGTCTTCGTCGACTGGCTCGACGCGATCCGGCGTGGCGACCTCGACCGGCTGGCGCGGCGGCTGGGGCCTGGCGTCGTCCATCAGGGCGTGCGTCCGGAGCTGGTCTGTCCCGACCGCGACGCCGTCGTTGCGAACGCCGCGCGGGCAGCGGCTGCGCTTCCCGCGGTCGACGCCGTCGAGCTGATCGGTGTCGGCGACCACGTCATCCTCAGCGTGCGGGCTCCGCATTTCGGCGAGCCCGCCGTGGCGGGCGACCCGCGCCGCGGACGGGCGACGATCGTCTTCACGATCCGCGAGAGCGTGATCGTCCACATCCAGGACTACCTCTCCAGGGACGAGGCGCTCGCCGCGTGCGCGGCGCAGGAGCACGACCGCTGGGCCTAGCTTAGGAGTCGAGGGCGCGCACAGCCGCGTAATCAGCGCTCGAGACGGGCTCGTAGCGTGCCACTCCGCCGAGCGCGAGCGCCGCGCGGCCCTCCTCGGTCTCCGGCAGGGCGACGAGCGCGGCCCGGACGGCCGCGGCCAACCCGGGCGGCCCGCCGGCGATCGCCACCGGCGGCGCAGGCATCGGGCCGAAGCGCGCCAGCCTCCGCAGCCGCCCGACGGATGCCGATGCCCGGGAGGCCAGGGCGAGCACGGTCGAGTCGATCGCGGCCGCGTCGACCGCCCCGGTCGCGACGAGCTCGATCGAGCGGGCGTGGGAGCCCGACTCGCGCCACTCGAACGCGTCCGGGTCGAACCCCGCCTCTCGCAGGCCGTGACGGGGCAGCAGCCAGCCCGACAGCGAGTCGTGCGAGTTGTAGGCGAGCGTCCATGCCGTCGAGAGATCGCCGGACGACCGCGCCGTGACGAGGTCGGCGTAGTAGATGGGCAAACCGGCCGGCTCGTCCGCCGGTACCGGTGCGACAAGGGGCACGATGCCCACGCCCGCCCGCTCGAGGCGTACGAAGGGAAGGCCGCAGATGAACACGATGGCCGGATCATCTGCCTCCATCGCCGCCCGCAGGGCGTCGATCGGCGTCTGGACGAGCGTGGGGGCCCCGACGCCGAGCCGTTCGGCCACGAGCACGGCCACCGCCTGGTAGTGCGGGGCCGCCACCTGCGCCAGCGCCGACAGGACGCGGAACTCGCCCATCAGCGGGCGCCCGCTGGCGGCGGGATGAACGGCAGGGCCGCGACCGTCACCGGCTCCAGCCCATCGGGATGACGGATGGCCAGGTCCGTACCGGACGCGCTGAGATCGCAGCGGACGAGGCCGATCGCGATCGTGCGCTCGAGCGCCGGTGACCAGGCGACCCAGCGCGTCGCCCCGACCGGCCCGTCCGGTGACTCGATGGGCCAGGCTCCCTCGACGCGGCCGAGCGGGGAGCGCCCGCCGATGAGCCCGACCGTGGCGCGGCCCGGTCCGGCGTCGCGGATGGCGCGAAGCGCCTGGCGGCCGACGAAGTCGCCGGCGTCGAGCTCGACCAACCTCGGAGCTACCTCGAGGGCGTTGGCGCCGAGGTTGTGGAACCAGGCCGTATCGGTGATGCCGCGCTCCAGAGCCCGCGGCACGTTCGGCGCGGTGACCAGGAGCCCGATCGCGTCGCCCGCTGTGGCGATGGCGTCCCACACTGCGAGCGCACCGGCCGAACCGAGCGGAAAGACCTCGAAACCCAGCTCGCCGCTCCAGCCGGTGCGGGAGACGACGCAGTCGACCCCGGCGATCCGCCGCTCGACGAGCCGGTAGTGGGCGAGTCCGGCGACGTCGACGCCGGCGGCGCCGAGCACCTCGGCCGACCTTGGCCCCTGCACCTGCATCGGCGCCACGTCCGCCTCGACGACGGCCACGTCGAGCGCGGAACCTCGCGCGACTCCCTTCGCCCACAGCAGGAGATCGACGTTGCCGTGCGACAGCCAGATCCGCTCGGCGGCGACGCAGAGCACGACCGGATCGCAGATCACGATGCCTTCCTCGTCGCACACCAGTCCGTACCGGCACATCCCCGGCGCGAGCGAACGCAGGTCGCGCGCCACCAGTTGATCTGCCAGCCGCAGCGCGTCGGGGCCGCGCAACTCCACCTGACGCTCGGCGCCGACGTCCCAGAGGGTCGCACCCGTCGTCAGCGCGACGTAGTCGACGGCCGCCGGCCGCCCGTAGTCCATCGGCATGTACATGTGGTTGTAGACCATGTAGGACACCGCTCCCGCAGCCTCGGTGCGACCGAAGTACGGGCTGCGCCGGACGTTCGGGAACAGCACCTGGGCGGCTGGCATCAGGCCAGAGCCTGATCGAGATCCGCGCACAGGTCGGCGGGGTCCTCGATGCCGACCGAGAGCCGGACGAGGCCCTCGGGAATGCCCATGGCGGCGCGCTCCTCGGCCGTGCACTCGACGTGGCTCGTGGTCGCCGGCACGCCGACGATGGTCTCGACCGCGCCGAGGTTCGCCGCGCGATGGGCGAGGCGGAGACGCGGCAGCACGGCGCGAACCGCGTCATAGCCGCCGCGCAGCTCGAACGCCAGCATGCCGCCGAACCCCGTCATCTGGCGGCACGCGATCTCGTGACCCTCGTGCGATTCGAGCCCCGGGTAGTGCACCCGGGCCACCGCTGCATGTGACTCGAGGAACCGGGCCACCTGCAGGGCGCTCGCGTTCTGCCGCGTGATCCGCAGCGCGAGCGTCTTCATGCCCCGCAGGAGCAGGTAGGCGTCGATCGGGCCGAGCACGGCTCCGGTGATCTCGCGGAAGTGAAAGATCCGTTCGACCAGGTCGGGCCGGCCGCACACGAGCCCGCCGAGTGCATCGGCATGACCGCCGAGGAACTTGGATGCGCTGTGCACGACGAGGTCGGCGCCGAGCTCGATCGGCCGCTGGTTGATCGGCGTGGCGAACGTGTTGTCGACCACCACGATCGCGCCCGCCTCGCGGCCGGCCGCGGCCAGGTGCGCGATGTCGACGACCTTCAGCGTCGGATTCGTCGGCGTCTCGAGGTAGAGGACGCTGCAACCCCGGACGAGGGCCCGCTCGATCGCCTCGTGGTCGGTCGTGTCGCAGAGATCCACCTCCACCCCGCGCCGCGGCAGGAAGTCGATGAACATCTGGTTCGTCCCGCCGTAGGTGTCCTTGACGCTGACCACGCGAGCACCCGGCACGAGCAGCTCGAACAGGGTGTTGGAGATGGCGGCCATGCCCGACGCGAATGCCGTCGCCGCTCCCGCCCCCTCGAGGTCGCGGACCTTCTCCTCCAGCGCACGCACGGTCGGGTTCGTGTTGCGCGAGTAGATGTGGCCCTCGGCCCGGCCCAGGGCGACTGCCAGCCAGGAGTCCACGTCGTCGTACCCGAACGCGATCGACTGCTGGATCGGCACCTGGGTGCCGCCGTGCGCAAGCGCCTCCGCCTCGCCGGCCCAGACCGACCGTGTGGAGATGTCGTCTGCCATTGCGGCCATCCTACCGGCATCGCGCACGAACCCGGGAGACCGACGTGACGGGGACAGCCCCCGCACGCGCGCCGCCGGGGGACAGTCCCCATCGCGCGCCACGCACGCGAACGCACGCGGAGCGCGTAACGCCGCTCGGCCAGCGGCATGGCCGCGCCGAGGGTGCCGGCGATGACGACCGGCGGGCCGGCGGCGCGACGACCGGAGGCGCACGGCGTCCGCATCCCGCCGCGCGGCCGCCGACCCAGGGCGTGACGCAGATCGGTGCGGCCACGCGGGCCTCTCATGCACCCGCGTGCGATCGGCGCGAAACGCTGCGATCACGTGACGGGGGCTGTCCCCGCCGGGCGCCGGTGCGGGGACCGTCCCCGTCGCCTGCGACGCGCGAAAACGCGCGCGACACGGGTCGTGCGGCCACGGTATCCGCGCTAGGCGATGGGTGGGTAGCCGAGGCGGGCGCCCTCGGTCAGCAGCCGATCGGAGGTGGCGGCGCCGCCGACGCCGGTCGATGCCGCCACCGAGAGGCTCGCGTAGAGAACGGCCCACCGCAGGCACTCCTCGGGTTCAGCGCCCGATAGATCCGCCCATACGTAGGCTGCGGCGAGCAGATCGCCGGCCCCGGTCGGGTCCCTCACCGGCCCGACGTCGACGCCCGCGATCTCGTAGCGCCGGCCGCCCGTGTAGCCGAGCGCGCCGGCGGCGCCACGCGTCAGGACGACGGTGTGGGTCACTCCCGCCAGCTTCCGGCCCGCGCTCTCGACGTCGCCGAGCCCGGTCAGCGCGAGCGCCTCCTCGGAGTTGACGAACAGCGCCCTCGCGCCCTCGAGGGCCGCGGGCGGGCGGGCGGCGTAGGCGCGGGCGTCGTCCTCGCCGCAGGTGACGTAGGCCGCGCATCCGGAGGGGACGCAGAACAGCAGATCGAGGCTCACCGCCACGGCCCGGGGAGCGAGGGCGGCCACGTCCGCCGAGCTTGCCCGCACGCCCTCATCCACGGTGACCATGGCCCGGTCGCCCGCGACCGGCATCACGACGGTGATGGGCGTGCGGCGGCAGCGGCGGTCGACCGTGGCGATCCCGTCCGCCGCGAGCGCCTCGCGGATCAGGTCGCCGGCGGGGTCGGCGCCGAGCGGCGCGGCGAGCGTCACCGACAGCCCGAGCCGGGCCGCGCCGACGGCGATGATGCCACCCCCGCCGGGGCTCCGCACGAGGTCGCCGGCGAAGCGCTCCTCGCCGAGCTGCGGCAGCGCCTCGAGGCCGACGAAGGTGAGGTCGAGATAGGTCGGAGTGGCGACGACGAGGTCGACGGACATGTTCCGGTGACGATACTACCCGCCGGCCGGACGCTCCAGCTGGCGCCGGTATCCGTCGGTCAGAACACGCCCTTCCACTGCCCGCCGTCTGCCCGGAGGATGGCGCCCGTAATCAGTGCGGCCCGCGGCGAGGCGAGGAAGGTGACGGCGTTGGCGACCTCCTCGGCGGCGCCGAGCCGGCCGCGCGGCACACCCGCGAGCAGGCGCTCGTATACCTCGGGCTGCTCGTCGCGGCAGCGATCCCAGTAGCCACCCGGGACGAGGATCGATCCCGGCGCGACGACGTTCACGCGGATGCCCCGGCCGGCGACGCGCTCCGCCAGCGAGCGGGCGTGGCTCATCAACGCCGCCTTCATGGCGGCGTAGGCGGGGTCGACATCCGGGCGGAGCGCCGAGACGGACGAGATGTGGATGATCGCGCCCGCGCCCGCGCTCTCCATCACCGGCACGACCAGGCGGCTCAACCGCACGGCGTGCATCAGGTCGAGCGCGAAGCTGACCTCGTACGCAGCGTCGACGTCGTGCTCCGCGAGCGCCGAGGCGTTGTTGACGAGCACGTCGACCCGCCCGAAAGCCGCCACCGCCCCGTCCAGCGCCTGCTCCGCGCCCGCGGCCTGCGAGAGGTCGGCGCCGATCGCAACCGCCGCCACGCCGAGCCGGCGCACCTGCGCCGCGGCATCGTCGAGCGCGGCGGACGGACGCGCAACGAGCGCAACGTCGCACCCCTCGGCGGCCAGCCCACAGGCGATCGCCAGACCGATGCCGCGGCTGGCGCCGGTCACGATCGCGGCCTTGCCCCGAAGTTCGAGATCCATGTCCCGCCGAGCCTACCAGCCGGATTCGACGACCGTCATGTCCCGGGCGGCGAGCGCCGCGACGAAGGGCCGGGCGGCGAACGCCTCCTCGGGCGGATACACGCCGGCCGGCCCACCGGCCGCGACGTGGTCGGCCGCGATCGCGGCAACCGTGCCCGTGATCGTCGACGACGCCGATCGCCCCCGCGCCTCGACCGCGAAGTCGTACACGACCGTGGCGTCGGCACCGTCGCGCGAGCCGCTCACCCGGACCTGCTTCACGTTGGCGCTGCGATCCTCGGCGGCAATCCCGCGCCGGCCGATGAAGGCGGACGCGAACCGCCGCGGCGAGACGACGGCGCCGTCGACCTCGAAGGGCTCGTCCGCGTCGAAGCCGAGCTCCAGCAGTGCCTCGATCCGGCGAAGCTCATCCGCCGGGTAGCCGACCTTGAACACCACCTCGCGACAGGGAATCGACCGCGGGATGGTGACCGGCTCGGGGTGCGGGACGAGGTGGACCTCCTGCTCGCCGTACGGCTCCGGGAACCGGATGGCCTCCTCGCCCGAGAGCGAAGGATGCTCGACGAGGCGACCGCGCTCGTAGACGACGGAGGTTCCGGTGCTGGCGTCGAAGCGCGTGATCACGATGCCCGGCGATGTCCAGAGCGGATGGGTGATGAACGAGTACATCCGCACGCTGCCGACCTCGTCGAGCTGATCCGCGCCGAGCCGGGCCAGGATGTTGGTGAGACCTGGAGCGACGCCACAGCCGGGGACGATCCGGACGCCGGCGCGGACGGCATCGGCATGGCGCTCGAGCTGCTGCAGTGTCTCCGGGTAGTACGAGCCGAGGTCGACCAGGTTCGTGCCGGCCGCGATCGCCGCGTGCGTGACGGGCACGTTGTGGCGCATGTACGTCGCGTTGAGGACGGCGTCGAAGCCGGCCATGGCTGCCACCAGCGAGGCGGGGTCGTCCACGTCGACGCGCACCACCTGCGCGGTGACGCCGAGGCGCCCCAGCACCTCGGTGGCCGCATCGGGCCGCACGTCGCCCACCGTCACCTCGTGACCCCCGCGCGTGATCAGATCGGCGACGGCGACCGAGCCCATCTCACCGGCACCGCCGAGAACGAGGATCCTGCTCATGCGGCCCAGCGTAGCGAGGGCGCGCTGGTGGGCGGTTACCGCGCCGCGCAGGCGGAACGGACGCGCAGCTCGAGGTCGGTGTAGCCGGGCAGGATCGGGGCGATCACGATGGTGCCGGATGCGCCGCGGATCCGGAGCGTGCGCCGGCCCAGCAGGGGCCTGGCGGAACGCACCGCCGTCACGTCGGTCCACGCCAGCCTGGTGCGCCCCGTGAGACTCCAGGCCTCGATGCCGTCCTCCGACAGTACGACCCGCTCGGCGCGACGCGCGGCCGGCCACACGGCCCGAGCCATGCCTCGCACGGCATCGCTGCGGTCGGCCACGGCGTGGACCATCTCACGCAGCGGGCAGTACTCGAACTCGTAGATCTCGGGCATGAGTCGGACTATCGGCGAACGGCCCGCGGTTCGCGTACCGCCGCTGGGGGAGAAGGCCGGCTCCGGGTACCATTCCCGGCCGTGACCCGACACGCCAGGTGGGGCCTGACCGCCGCGGCGATTGCCGGTGTGCTGCTGGTCGCCGCGTACGTCGCGCTGTCGGTGTGGTCGACGCTCACCATCAAGGGCGACTTCTACGACGCGCTCGGCATGGGCGGGGCCTACCGAACCCGCTGGCACGCCACCCTCCTGCTCTGGGCGATCGGCGGCGTGGTGGCGCTGCTGCTGGCCTCGCCGCTGCTGCTGCTGGGCGCTGCCGGCGCCGCCGGCGTCGCCCGCGGGCCACGGCCGCCGACGCCCGGGCCGCATCCCGGCGAAGATGCCTCGGAGAGCGCGGTCGAACGCTGGACGGCCCGCCGGGCCGCCGTGATGGAGTGGGAGCTCGCCTCGTCTCGCCGCCAGCATCGCCGGGCTGGAGCGTTGCCCCGGCTCGCCATCGTCGCCGCCTGGCTCGGCCTGTCGCTCGTGCTCATGCTCATGATCGGGGGACGCCTCGCCGGCGACCGCGACCTCCTCCTCGCATCGCGGAATGCCGTCGCATTCGGCGTCTCGGATCCGATCTTCGGCCGCGACATCTCGTTCTTCGTGTTCACCGTGCCGGCCTGGCAGGCGGTGGCGGGTGCGCTGCTCGCCGGTATCGCGTTCGCCCTGGCGGTGATCGTCGCGACGGGGATCGGTCTGTCGCGAGCCGCGGTGGTACGCAACCACCCCCTCCGCGGCGCAGTCATCGCGCGCCGCACCAGGATCATCGGCCTCGTCTACGGCGGGCTGATGCTGGTCCTGGTCGGGGTCTTCGAATGGTTGTCGCGGTACGGCCTGGTGTCCGGCGGCGACGACACGATCGCCGGCGCGGGCCGGGCCGTGCGGACGGTCGACATCCCGACCCGGACGGTCGCCGCGGTCTTCGTCGCCCTGCTCGGCATCGCCCTCGTAGCGCTGGTCGTGCCGGCCGTGCGGGCGCGGTTCAGCCTCCACCTGCGGCCGGCCGTGTACGTCGGGGTGGGCATCTGGGTGGCTGCGACGCTCACCCTCGCGGTCATCGCGACGCCCTGGTGGATCCTCCTGCTGATCCCGGCACTGCTGATCCCGTACTTCATCGTCCGGGCTGCGGAGCAGGACCCGGCGCTTGCGGCACTGCCGGTGCCCGTTCTCGCGTGGGCGGGCTACGCCGCCGTCACGGCGATCACGCTCGTGCTCCTCGGGCCGGCCGGCGCACGGTTCTACGACGCGGTGCTGCTGCGGGGATCGAAGCTGCAGGTGGAGCGCTCCTACATCGGCTACACGCTCGCCGCGACCCGGAAGGCATCCGGTCTCGACCAGGCGCGGATCGTCGACGCCAACTACCAGCAGAACGGGGTCACGCAGGAGGCGATCG
Organism: uncultured Actinomycetes bacterium; assembly: GCA_963779685.1. Taxonomy (GTDB): domain Bacteria; phylum Actinomycetota; class Thermoleophilia; order Gaiellales; family F1-60-MAGs149; genus CAVZZG01. The sequence goes on along the minus strand of CAVZZG010000001.1, from coordinate 972,136 downwards.
ACGCCGCGCCGGCCTCCGTCGGTTCGCTCCGCTTCCTCGACGCCGGCCCGACCCAGCAGGCGTGCCTTCGGCTCCAGACCTTCGACCAGTTCTACACGTGCGACGAGGTCGACGTCGACCGCTACACCTTCCAGGGCCAGCGGCGCACCGTGTTCGCAATCGGGCGGGAGATCGACTACACGAAGGCGCCCGACTTCCAGCGCCGGCATTTCACGTACACCCACGGGTACGGGCTGATCCTCGCGCCGGTCAACGAGATCGACCCGACCAACGGCCGGCCGACGTGGATCACGGGCGACATCCCGCAGCGCGGGCCCGAGGATCCCATCGCCAGGCCCGACATCTACTTCGGCGCGCAGGCCGACGTCCCGTGGGCGTTCGTCAACACCACCCAGCCGGTCTTCAACGGCCCCGACAAGAACGAGGTCGTCAACTGGACGGGCCGGACGGGGATCGCCGTCGGCTCGGGCATGCACCGGCTGGCGCTCACCCAGTTCCTGGGCGGCCTGCCGTACATCGGCGGGGGACGGCAGATCTGGAACGCGACCGGCGGCCGGCCGGCCGGCCCCGGCTCGCAGGTGCTCCTGTACCGCGACATCCTGGCGCGGGCGTCAGAGCTCGCACCGTTCCTACGGCTCGATCCCGACCCGTACTTCGCCGCCGCCGGGGGCCACCTGTACGTGATCCTCAATGCCTACGCGGCGACCAGTCGCTACCCGTACGCGGCCAGCTTCGACGGCGCCAACTACATGCGCAACGCCGCCGTGGTGACGGTCGACGCCTACTCCGGCGAGACGCACCTGTACGTCGTCGACCCGTCGGAGCCGGTCACGGCCACCTGGCGCCGGGTGTATCCCGAGCTGTTCACGCCGCTCGGGCAGATGCCGACCGCGCTGCGGGCGCACCTGCGCTACGGCGAGCGCCTCTTCGACTACCAGTCGCTCGCCGCCGAGCGGTTCCACGTCTCGAGCGTGGACGTCTTCTACAACAACAACGAGGCCTGGGCTCCGACGCGCGAGCTCACCGGCGCGGGCGCCAACGGCACGTCGAGCGACTCGCCGGCCCGGTACACCTACGCCGTCCTCCCCGGCCAGACGAGCGAGCGGTTCGTCGTGATGCGGTCCTACAAACCGGCCGCACGGAGCCGGGGGATCGGCTTCTCGGGCTGGTTCGCCGTCGACAACGAGCCCGACGCCTACGGCAAGGCGACGATCCTGCGGTTCCCGAGCAACGCCGCCAAACCGCTCGATTCGCTGGACGTGTTCACGGCCAACGTCGGCCGAGACCCGGCGCTGTCGCAGGAACATCACCACCCGCCGCGATGCCGTCGTGCGCGGCAACACGATCGTGGTGCCGATCGGGCAGGGCCTCCTGTACACGCAACCGCTCTACCTCGACACCGCCGCCGGGGCCGGCGACTCCCTGCCCACGCTCTGGCAGGTCGTGGTGTCGTTCGGCGATGGCAACGTCCACACCGCCAGCACGTTCTCGCAGGCCCTGCAGGAGGCACTCGACGCGGCCAGCGGCAAGACCGGCACGCCGGCCACGGATGCGACGCTCGCGGACCTCGTACGTACCGCTGCCGAGGAGTGGGACGCCTACCGCAAGGCCTTCGGCGCCGGCGACGATGCCGCGGCGGCAGTTGCGCTGCAGCGGTTCCAGGAGGCCCTGAGCCAGGCACAGGTCAAAGCCCAGAGCGGTACGACCGGCCCCTGAAGCCGGCCGCCCCCTGCGAGGCGCCTCGCCGCCCGGCGGGGTAGACACCGCGGCCGGGCGCTGCGAAGATGCTCACCTCGAGGTCGGGAGGCCGAGTGGAGGACAACGAGTGGGGGCGTCCGACGCCCCGTCATGCCCGCCATGCCGCAGTCGGAAGGCTCGGCGCTGAACGCCAGGAAAGCGGCCCCGGGCGCGGACCGCGCCGCGTGGGCCTGGTCGGTCTCGCGGCCCTGGCCGCGCTGCTGGCCGCCGCCTGCGGAGGCGGATCGTCGTCGACGACGACGTCGACGGCAGCGACCGGCGGCGGCAGCTCCACCGCCGCCGCGGCGGGCACGCCCGTCGCGGGTGGCGACCTCGTCATCGCCCGCACGGCCGACTCGACGACCATGGACAAGACCCTGGCGTTCGACAACGAGGCGATCTGGGTCTTCCAGCAGATGTTCGAGACGCTCTACGTCGTGACACCGGACGGCAAGGGCGTCAAGCCGTGGCTCGCCGAGAGCTTCGACCTCTCCGCCGACAAGCTCAGCTACACGTTCCACCTGCGTCACGGCGTCAAGTTCCACAACGGCAACGAGATGACCTCGGCCGACGTCAAGTTCTCGATCGACGACGCCACGGCCGCCAAGGACGGCTGGGGCTACCTCAACGCAGCCATCGACACGGTCACCGCGCCCGACCCCTACACGGTCGTCGTCAAGACGAAGTACCCGTGGGCACCGCTGGTCGCCGACCTCGCACTGTTCTCGAACGGCATCGTGCCCAAGGACTTCGGCGGGGTCACCAAGGACCAGTTCTACGCGAACCCGGTGGGCACGGGCCCGTTCAAGTGGGACCACTGGACGAAGAAGCAGGAACCTGAAGCTCGTCAAGAACCCCGACTACTGGCAGGCGGGCAAGCCCTACCTCAACAGCGTCACGTGGACCGACGTCGGCGATGACAACACCCGCATCCTCCAGCTGAAGGGCGGCCAGGCGCAGGTCGACGAGTTCCCGCCGTGGTCGTCGGTCGACTCGCTGAAGTCGACCGATGGCGTCACGATGACCCTGTTCCCGTCGACGCGCACCGACTACCTCCTGTTCAACGAGAAGGTCAAGCCGTTCGACGACGTCCACGTCAGGCGTGCGATCTCGTTCGCCATCGACCGCAAGGCCCTCGTCAAGGCCATCCTGTTCGGCAAGGGCGTGCCGGCCAACTCCTTCATGCCGCCCCAGGTGCCGTACTACGACGTCAACTCGCCCGGCATCCAGTACGACATGGCCCAGGCCAAGGCCGAGATCGCCCAGTCGACGGTCCCGAACGGCGCCAAGCTGAAGTTCGAGGCGATCGGCGGGCAGCTCGACTCGGAGACGATCGCCCAGGTCGTGCAGGCGGCTGTCAAGCCGCTCGGTCTCGACGTGGAGATCATCAAGAAGGACGCCAACGCGGCCCAGGCCGACTGGTCGGCGGCGTCGTATCCGGGCATGACGACGTCGTACTGGACGATGGACATCGCCGACCCGGACGAGCTGGTCTCGTTCTCGGTCGACCCGACCCAGGGCTCCCACTCGTTCCAGACCTGGTACAACAATCCGGTGGCCGCGAAGGCGGCTCAGGATGCGGCCAAGGAGTTCGACCCGGCCAAGCGCCAGGAGCTCTACAGCCTGGTCCAGAAGACCGCGGCAGACGACGCCTTCATGGGCTTCCTCTACTACTCGCCGTACCGGTACGCGTACTCATCGAAGCTCCAGGGCTTCCTGGTCTACCCGACCGGCAACTACCACCTCGAGGACGCCTGGCTGCAGCCGTAAGCCGGCGTACGGATCACGATGGATCGTCTCGCGTACACGCTGCGCCGTCTCGCGCAGATGGTGCCTGTCGTGCTGGGCGTGACGATCCTCGTGTTCCTGCTGGTGCACCTCGTCCCCGGCGATCCGGCGGTGACGATCCTCGGTGTCCACGCCACGCCGGATCTCGTGGCCGAGCTGCACCGCCAGTGGGGCCTCGATCATTCCCTCCCCCAGCAGTACCTGCTCTTCATGGAGCACATCCTGCAGGGTGACCTCGGCACGTCCCTGTTCTACGACTCCTCGGTCAGCTCGCTGATCGTCGAGAAGGCACCCGTGACGATCTTCCTCCTGGTGTACGCGACCGTGCTCTCGCTGCTGATCGCGGTGCCGCTGGCGCTGCTCGCCGCGACCCGCAAGGACGCGGTTCGCGATCACGTCGTCCGCGCAGTCCCCCTCGTCGGGCTCGGGATGCCGCCGTTCTGGGTCGGGATCATGCTGATCATGCTGTTCTCGGTCGGCGTGTTGCACATCTTCCCGGTGGGCGGCTACGGCACGGGCTTCATCGGGCACATCGAGAGCCTGTTCCTGCCCGCGCTCACGATCGCGATCGGGCTCTCGCCGATCCTGATCCGCAGCCTGCGCTCGAGCCTGCTCGCCGTGCTGGAGGCGGACTTCGTCACGACGGCCCGGGCGAAGGGTCTGGCGGGGCGGCGGGTGATGCTGAGCCACGCGTTGCGCAACGCCGTCATGCCGATGCTCACGGTCCTCGTCGTGAACCTCGGCTTCCTCGTGGGCGGGACGGTGGTGATCGAGAAGATCTTCGCGCTGCCGGGCCTGGGGCTCCTGATGTTCGACGGGATCGCCAGCCGCGACTTCCCGGTCGTCCAGGGCGTGACCCTCGTGTTCGCGATCATGGTCGTGCTCGTCAACCTGATCGGGGACATCGTCTACTCGCTGCTCGACCCCCGGGTGCGGTTCGACTGATGGCCGCGATCGAGGCCATCGAGACGGCGGACGTCGTCGCACGCCGCCGGACGTTCCGCCAGCGCTGGTATCGGACACCGGCGTTCGTCGCCGGCCTCACGATCGTGTCCATCATGGTGCTGGCAGCGGCTGGCGCTCCCCTGATCACCCGCTACGACCCCAACGCCCAGGACCTCCTGAACGCCTACGCCCACCCTTCGGGCGACCACTGGCTCGGCACCGACCAGCTCGGCCGCGACGTGTACACGCGCCTCGTCTACGCCGGCCGAGTCGACCTGCTGATCGGCTTCTTCGCGGTCTTCTTCTCGTTCTGCCTCGGCTTCGTCGTCGGCTCGCTGGCCGGCTACTACGGCGGGGCCGCCGACACGACCGTCATGCGCACCGTCGACGTCGTGGTGGCGTTCCCGTTCCTGGTGATCGTGATCGCGCTGGTGTTCGTGCTCGGCCCGGGTGCGCGCTCGATCGTGATCGCGATCACCGTGGTCGGCTGGGTCAGCTACGCCAGGATCTCGCGCGGGGAGGTGCTGGTGCAGAAGCGCCAGGAGTACGTCCTCGCCGCCCAGGCCGCCGGCCTCAGCGGCCGCCGGATCATGCTCAGGCACCTCTTCCCGAACGTCGTCACGCAGGGCATCGTGTTCGCGATGAGCGACATCGTGCTCTCGATCCTTCTCATCATCACGCTGGGCTACCTCGGACTGGGCGTGACGCCGCCCACCGCCGACTGGGGCTCGATGATCGCCGACGGCGAGTCGCTCCTCACGACCCAGTGGCAGATCGCCACCTTCCCGGGCCTCGTCGTCGTGTTCCTCGGGCTCGGACTGTCGCTGCTCGGCGACGGCCTCGCCGACCTGCTCAGGCCCGAATGAGCGACGCGGGCCCGATCCTCAGCGTCCGCGACCTGCGCGTCGAGATCCCGACGGCGGGCGGCATCGTGCACGCGGTCGACGGCGTCTCGTTCGACCTGCGCCTGGGCGCCAGCCTGGGCCTCGTCGGCGAGTCCGGTTGCGGCAAGTCGATGACGCTGCGCGCGATCCTGGGGCTCCTCCCACGACCCGGCCGGATCACCTCGGGCAGCGTGCAGTTCGACGGCCGGGAGCTGACGAGCATGTCGGGAACCGACCTGCAGCGGGTTCGCGGCAGCGGCATCGCCATGATCTTCCAGGAGCCCATGACGGCCCTGAACCCCGTCATGCGGGTCGGCGACCAGATCGCCGAAGGGCCGCAGATGCACCTCGGCCAGAGTCGCGCCGCGGCCCGCCGGCGCGCGCTCGACCTGATGGGCGACGTCGGCATCGCCGACCGCGCGCGTCGCTACCGCGCCTACCCACACGAGCTGTCCGGCGGCATGCGCCAGCGAGTGATGATCGCCATCGCGCTGTCGAGCGATCCGCGCGTGATCCTCTGCGACGAACCGACGACGGCGCTCGACGTCACGATCCAGGACCAGATCCTGAAGCTCCTCCGCCAGCTGTCGAGGAGCCGCGATACGAGCATCGTCTTCGTCACGCACGATCTCGCCGTGATCGCCCAGACCTGCGAGCACGTCGCCGTCATGTACGCCGGCCAGATCGTCGAGACCGGGCCGGTGATGGACGTCTTCCGCGAGCCGCGCCACCCCTACACGCTCGCCCTGCTGCGATCCGTGCCGGACGTCGAGCGCGTCCGCGACCGGCTCGACGCCATCCCGGGCAGGCCGCCCGAACTGACAGCCCTTCCGGCGGGTTGCCGGTTCGCCCCTCGCTGCACATTCGCCGGGGACGAGTGCCGTCGGGACGCGATCGGCCTCGTACCGGACGGTGCCGGACGCGCTGTCGCCTGCCTCCATGCCGACGCCTGCGCGGCGGAAGCCCGCCGCGACCCGGCGGTCGTGGCATGAACGACGGCACTCCCGTACTCGAGACGCGCGGCCTGCGGATGTACTTCCCGCTGGGAGGCGGCCTGGCGAGCCGCATGATGGGCGGCCACGTCGAGATCCTCCGGGCCGTCGATGGCGTCGACCTGCAGATCGCACGTGGCGAGGCGCTGGGCCTGGTCGGCGAGTCCGGCTGCGGCAAGTCGACGCTGGGCCGGCTGATCGTCGGACTGTACACGCCGACCGCGGGCGAGGTCCTGCTGGACGGCAGGCCGCTCGGCATGCGCCGCTCGGCGACCGACCGCCGCCGGGTGCAGATGATCTTCCAGGACCCGTACTCGTCCCTGAACCCGCGCATGACCGTTCGTCAGGCTCTGGCGGAACTGCTGCGGGTCCACGAGATGGTGCCGCGGTCGCAACTCGACGCACGCTGCCGTGAGCTGGTGGACATCGTCGGCCTGCCGGCGACGTCGCTGGATGCCTACCCGCGCCAGTTCTCGGGCGGCCAGCGACAGCGGATCTCGATCGCGCGCGCGCTCGCGCTCGAACCCGACGTTCCTGATCGCAGACGAGCCCGTCTCGGCGCTCGACGTCTCGGTGCAGTCGACGGTCCTGAACCTCCTGGAAGAGCTGCGCGCACGCCTCGGGCTCACGCTCCTGTTCATCGCCCACAACATGGCCGTCGTGCGCCACGTCTGCGACCGCGTCGCCGTCATGTACCTCGGCCGCATCGTCGAGACCGGCCCGGCCCCTGAGCTCTTCGGTACGCCCCGGCACCCCTACACCCAGGCCCTGCTCAAGGCCGTCCCGCGCCTGGTTCCCGGCCGCGAGTCCGAGGCGCCGGCGATCGCGGGCGACCCGCCGTCTCCGATCGACCTGCCGCCGGGCTGCCGGTTCGAGCCGCGTTGCCGACTCGCCCAGGCCGTGTGCACGGCCGACGAACCGGCCCTCGTCACGGGCCCCGCCGGCCGCCATGCCGCCGCCTGCCACTTCGCGTTCACCGCCCCGCCGGCGGCACACGCGGCCGCCATCGAGATCACCGCCGACGACCCTGGAGCGACCGCATGAAGGTGTTCATCTCGTCCGACATCGAAGGCACCGCCGGCATCGCCGACTGGGGCCAGGTGCTGATGGGCTCGCACGAGTACGAGCTCGGTCGCACCTTGCTCGAGGGCGAGGTCAACGCCGCCATCGAAGGCGCGATCGAGGCGGGCGCAGGTGCGTTCGTCGTCAACGACGCCCACCACACGATGCAGAACCTGCGACCGCAGAACCTCGCCGGCCACGCCTCGCTCGTGTCCGGGTTCCACAAGCCCCTCTACATGATGGAGGGGCTCGACGAGACGTTCGGCTGCGCCCTGCTCGTCTCCTACCACGGGTCGATCGGTGCCGAGCATGCGGTGCTCGCACACACCTACAACCCCCAGGCGATCTGGCAGGCCGAGCTGAACGGGCAGATCGTCGGCGAGTCGGCGATCAACATGCTCGTCGCCGCTCACCACCGGGTACCGGTCGTGCTGATCACCGGCGACGACGTGACGGCCGCGGAGGCGGCGCGCTTCGCGCCCGGTATCGAGGCGGTCGTCGTGAAGCGATCGATCTCCCGGTTCGCGGCCGAGAGCATCCACCCCGAGCTCGCGCGGGAGCGGATCCGGGCGGGCGCGCAGCGCGCCGTCGCTGGCGCGGCGACGGCCGCGCCGCCCGCGATCGAGCTTCCGGCCCGCCTCGATCTGACCCTGCTCACGGCCGATCTCGCCGAGATGGCGACGTGGATCCGCGGCGTCGAACTGGACCGGCGTCCGGTCGGTCCGCATCACCGACGACGAGCCGCTTCGCCTCTACCGCTCGTTCGTCACGGTGATCGCGCTCACCCGTTCGATCGTCGAGCCACGGTGAACGAGCTCCCGACGCACCTGGCCGAGCAGGTCGACGCGCGGTTCGCAGCCTTCGCGACGGATGACGATGGACCGCGCGCGCCCGGCATCGCGTGGGGCGTGTCGATCGGCGGCCGCCTCGTCCACACCGGGTCCGTCGGAACGCTGCGCGACGGCGAGCCTGCCCCGCCGACGCCGGACTCCGCGTTCCGGATCGCATCGATGACCAAGAGCTTCACGAGCGCCGCCGTGCTCCTGCTCCGCGACGAGGGCCGGCTGGTGCTGGACGACGCGGTGGCCGGCCACGTTCCGGAGCTGGCGGGACTGGCCCGCCCGGTCGAGGACGCCCCGCCGATCACCGTCCGCGCCCTGCTCGCCATGGGCTCGGGCCTCCCGACCGACGATCCCCTGGCCGACCGGCTCGAGGACCTCCCGGAGGATGCCTTCTCCGCCCTTCTCCGCGGGCCGAAGACCGCCGCCTGGGCATCGGGCGTCGCCTACGAGTACTCGAACCTCGGCTACGCCATCCTCGGCCGCCTCGTGGCGAACGTCAGTGGCGTCGGCTACCACGACTTCGTCGCCGAACGGCTGCTACGTCCGCTCGGCCTGACATCGACGGCGTTCAGCGCCGCCGGCCTCGCGGCCGGGGCGGTCGCGGCCGGCCACCATCGGGTGGATGGCAGCTGGCAGGTCCAGCCCGAGCAGCCGCCGGGCGCCTTCTCGCCCATCGGCGGGCTATACAGCTCGGTTCGCGACATCGCGACCTGGATCGCCGGCTTCTGCGACGCCTGGCCGCCGCGTGACGGGCCGGGCATCGACCACCCGTTGTCGCGCGCCACACGCCGCGAGATGCAGCAGATCGCGACCACCATCCCGCCCGCGCTGCGCCGCGACCATGCCGGGCGGCTGCAGGTGATCGCGGGTGGCTACTGCCTCGGGCTGGTGTCGGAGGAGGACGTCGTCACCGGGCGTGCCATCAGCCACTCCGGCGGGTATCCGGGGTTCGGCTCCCACATGCGCTGGCACCCGGCCACCGGCATCGGCGTCGTGGCACTCGCGAACGGCCGCTACGTGCCGACGTGGGAGCCGGCTACCGATGCGATCGAGCTCCTCGTGGCGGGTGGCGCCGGACGGCGGCGCCGGATCGATCCCGCTCCGGCGCTCGAGTCGGCCCGTGACGACGTCGAGCGGCTGCTTGAAGGCTGGGCCGACGGGATCGCGGCCCGGTTCGCCCACAACGTCGACCTCGACGATCCGCTGGAACGACGGCGTGCGGCCGTGGAGCAGCTACGCGCGACGCACGGCCGTCTCCAGCGCGATGGCGAGCTCGACTGCGAGACGCCACTCAGGGGCCGCTGGTGGCTGGCGGGTGAGCGTGGTGGCCGCGTCGAGGCCGCCGTGTGGCTGACCGGGGAGGTGCCGCCGCGGATCCAGTGGCTGGAGCTCGAATCGGTGCCCGATCCCCCACCGGCTGCGACCGCCGCCGCAGCTGCCTGCGTGGCGGCCGTGAACGCCGGTGGCGACCTGCCGGCCGAGCTCCTCTTCACGGATGACGCGGCGCGCCGTGGCGCCGCCCTCGTGGTCGGCGACGCCGCCGGGCACCTGGCCCCGTGCGAACTGCGACATGCGCTGCGCGGCGACGGCGCGAGCAAGGCGACCTTCCTCGTCGACTCCCCCTCGGGCCCGTTCGATCTGGCCATCACGCTCGACGTCGCAGCCAGCCGGGTCGCCCGCGTCGAGCTCACGCCGCGCGCCAGACCCACCACCCTGCGCTGAACCTCAGACGCCGTCGTGCTCGGCGAGGAAGGCCTCGACCGTCTCGAGGAACGCCGCGGGCTCCTCGACGTGCGGCATGTGGCTCGACTCCTCGAACACGACCCAGCGCGATTCCGGGATGCGCTCGTGGATCGTGCCCACGATCAGCGGCGTGGCCTCGTCGTGGCGACCGGACACGAGCAGCGTGGGCGTGGTGATCTCGTGGAGGCGCGGGGTGATGTCCCACGTCCGCAGCGAGCCGATGCAGTGGAACTCGCTCGGGCCGTTCATGGTGTGGTAGACGGTCGGGTCGGCGGCGATGCTCGCGAAGCTCCTGCGTACGCAGTCCGGCTGCGGTATCCGGCAGACGTGCCGGTCGTTGAACACCTCGGTGGCGGCCGCGTACTCGGGGTCGTCGGTCGTCCCGGCTGCCTCGTGGCGAAGGAGCGTGGCCTGGACATCGGGCGGCAGGTCGTCGCGCAGGCGATTGGCCTCGGCCACCCAGAGCTCCATGGACGACGGTGAATCCGCCACCACCATCGCGACGAGGCCGGCGGGGTGATCGAGCGCGTAGTCCATGGCGAGCATGCCGCCCCAGGACTGGCCCACCACGAAGAAGCGCTCCGCGATGCCGAGGTGGCGCGTCAGCTCGCTCAGCTCGTCCTTGAAGAGCTGCACCGTCCAGAACTCCGCCGGAGCATCGGGCCGGTGCATGCTGCGCCCGCACCCGACCTGGTCGTACAGCACGCATGCGCGGCCCGAGCGGCTGAGATCGGCGATCGGCTCGCAGTAGTCGTGGGCGGCGCCCGGGCCTCCGTGGAGGATCACGACCGGGGTCTTGCCGCTGCCGGGCGTGATGTCGCCGACGATCCGGTACCACGTCTCGAGGCCCCGCCACTGCATCGTGCCTTCACTCACCCAGCTGCCCTCCACTCGGCTCCCGGCCGGTGAGTCTAGCCCGGTAGACTGCCCGCCGTGCAGCCCTTCCCCGCGTTCGAGCTCCAGGACGCGGACGGGCGTACCGTCAGCGACCGCGACCTGCACGGGCACCCGGCGGTCCTGTACCTCGCGCGCCACCCCGGCTGAAGCGTGTGCCGCTCCTACCTCCGCCGTGTCGCGGGGGCCATCCCGGAGATCACCGCGGCCGGCGCCGGCGTGGTCGTCGTCACCCCGCAGTCCAGCGCCCGCGCCGGAGCGTGGCGCGACGAGCTCGGCCTGAGGGCCGCGCTGGTCCTCGCCGACCCCGATCGCACGCTGTACCGGGCGCTCGGTGCTCGGCGGCCGGTGCCGTTCTGGGTGGTGCGTCCGCGCGTCCTCTCGGCCGGCCTCAGAGCCGTCCGCGCCCGCGAGGCACTGGCGCTCGCGCCCGGCGACGACGCGCTGCAGCTCGGCGCGGACCTCGTCATCGACCGCCAGGGCCGGATCGTCCTCCTGCACCTCGGGCGAGACGCGGCCGACCGCGTCCCGCCCGAGGATCTCATCGCCGTCGTGCGCGGCCTCGCGTCCTGAATCAGGCTCCGCCGGAGAGCGCGGTGCCCGTCTCGAGCAGCGACTTGAGGTCGCTGAGGATGAACGGCCACCCGCCGCCGGCCTGCACGATGTCGCCGCCGATCAGCGACGCGTGGATCGGGGCGTCGGTGACGTCGTGAACCACGGTCAGCCGCGTCACGCCCGGCATCTCGCCGGGCTCGATCTCGTAGGTGAGACGGGTGTACGGCTCGGCGGCCATCGCCTCCTCGAACAGCATGCGCCAGGTCAGCGTCAGCCGGTTGGGCGGGTCGCTCTCGATGACCTCGCCCTCGACGACGACGTCGGGCGAGCCATAGGACCTTCATCCCCTCGTTGGCGAGCGCGCGGTGCGCGCCGCCCGGCCGGAGGTCGAACTCGACCGGTGTGCGGTAGCCGTAGCGGGCCGCCCATTCGGAGCTGGTGATGGCTTCCCAGATCGCCTCCGGGGTCGCCCTGATGTGCACCCTGAAGACCTGAGTCGTGGTGGCGGTCGTCGTCATGCGGTGTCCTCCAGTCGTGTCTTGAGGTCTGCGAGCGCCGAGACGCGGCGCTCGGTGAACTTGTCGATCCACCGGTCGTGGATCAGGCGGATCGGCACCGGATTCAGGAAGTGGAGCTTCTCCCGGCCCGACCTGCGCGTGACGACGAGCCCGGCCTCCTCGAGCAGCCGCAGGTGCTTCATCACCCCGAAGCGCGTCATCTCCAGCTCGGCCTGCAGCTCGGTGAGCGACTGCCCGTCGTCCACGTTGAGGCGGTCGAGGAGCAGTCGCCGGGTGGGATCGGCGAGGGCGCGGAAGACGAGGTCGTCGTCGGTCACGTGACGCATGATAGGTGACCATATGGTCACGTGTCAAGTCGTGGCAGGTTCGAAGCCGCCGCACCCGAAGAACGTCAGAGCGCGGCCGGGTTCAGCAGCCCGCGGGGCGGCCGGCCGCCCAGCAGGTCGAGCACCGACTCGCTCGCCATGCTGGTCATGGCCGCCCGCGAGCGGTCGCTGAGGCCGGCCAGGTGCGGTGTCAGCACGACGTTGTGCAGATCGCGGAAGCGGGTCGCGGGCGGCGGCTCCTCCGCGAACACGTCGAGCCCGGCGCCCGCGATCCGGCCGGCAACGAGCGCATCCACGAGTGCGACCTCGTCGACGAGCCCACCGCGAGCGGCGTTGATGAGAATCGCATCGCCGCGCATGCGGCGCAGCTCGGCGGCGCCGATCAGATGGCGCGTCGCTGCCACCAGCGGCGCGTGCAGCGACACCACGGTGGAGCGCTCCAGCAGATCCGCGAAACCCGTCGGCGCGGCCAGGTCGCCGCCGGTATACGCCGGATCGTGCGCGAGCAGTTCCACGTCGAACGCTGCCAGGCGCCGGCCGACGAGGCGCCCGATCGCGCCGTACCCGACGAGGCCGACCGTGCGCCCCGTCAGCTCGCCGGGAACGTCCGCGGCGTCGCGAGGCCATGCGCCGCGCCGGATGGCGGCATCGTGAGCAGCGATCCGGCGGATCACCGCCAGCATCAGACCGAGGGTGTGGTCGGCAACGCTGCTCGAGTTCGCGCCGGGCGTGGTCGTCACGGCAACACCCGCGGCGGTGGCGGCCTCGACGTCGATGGCGTCGAAGCCCACGCCGACCCGCGCCACCAGCCGCAGCCGCGGGCAGGCGGCGAACACCGCGGCGTCGAACGGATCGGTGCTCGCGATCACCGCCGTGGCGCCTCCCACTACCCGCACCATCTCGGCCGTCGTCCGCTCGCCGAGCTTCGGCTCCATCCGGTACCCGACCCCGGCCGCGTCCAGCAGGGCACTGCCGGCGCTGCCCGGGAACCCCGGCCAGGTCACGACGATCGGCACCTCCGCCATGAGCCTAGTGTCCCGAGTCCGGAGTTCGTCGGCAGGTCGGCGCGAGGAGCAAGCCTGGCAAGAAGCAGGCCCGAGAGGCAGGCTGGTGGCCTGTCCGAGGGCCCGCGACGAAGCCCACCGGCTCCGCCGGGGGGTTCCAGGCGCCGCTCCGCAGCACCGGGAATGCCGGCGAACTTACGACTCGGGCCACTAGTAGGTCTTCGAGGTCTCGACGGGCCCGGCGCCGCGCAGCTCGGCGACCATCCGCCGGGCGCCGTCGACCAGCAGCCGGACGTCGTTCAGGAGCGAGCAGAAGTGGAAGCCCTCCGCATACCGGCGCATGGCCGTGGCCGGCCCGTCGGTGTGCACGCCCGCGATCAACCCTCTCCCCCGCGCGCCGGCCGCGATCGCGGCCATGGCCGCGAGCACCTCGGCATCCTCCGGTGCGAGCGACCCCGGCTTGCCCAGGCTGAGCGAGAGATCGTTCGGCCCGACGTAGACGCCGTCCAGGCCCTCGACGGCGAGAATCGCGTCCAGGTTCGTCACGGCCTCGCGCGTCTCGATCATCGCCAGCAGCAGGATCTCGTCGTTGGCGCACGATACGTAGTCGGAGCCGGCGGCGTGCGCCGCGCGGAACGGGCCGGCGCTCCGGCTCCCCAGCGGGGGGTAGCGCCCGGCGGCGACGAACTCTCGCGCCTGCTCGGGCGTGTTGACCATGGGGCAGATGACGCCGTAGGCGCCGGCGTCGAGCACGCGCATGATGTCGGCGGGGTTGTTCCACGGCACTCGCACCATCGCCGTGGCGCCGCTCAGGGCGATCGCCTGCAGGAGCGGGACGAGGCCGCCGACATCGGCAGCGCCGTGCTGCAGGTCGACGGTTACGCTGTCGAACCCCTGAGCAGCGTACTGCTCGACCGCGTAGGCGTTCGGGATCGCGACCCACCCGTTGATGCCGCGCCCACCCGCGGCGAGGCTCCGTTTCAGCTCGTTCTGGCGCATGCCGGCATCATGATCGACTTCCGCGGGTGCGCGACGTGAGGATCCGTGGCCCGGCGCCCTCCAGCGCCAGCCGATCGCCGGGATTGAAGAGGCGGCACGATCGCAGCGACAGGCAGCCGCACCCGATGCACCCGTCCAGATCGTCGCGCAGGCGCTCGAGCTCGCCGATCCGCGCCTCGAGGTCTGCCCGCCACACGCGCGAGAGGCGCTGCCAGTCGCGGCGGGTGGGCGTGCGGTCGTGCGGCAGGGTCGCGAGGGCCGCGGCGATCCGGGCGAGGGGAATGCCGGCAGCGCTTCCTGCCTGGATCAGGGCCACGCGCCGGAGCACGGGCCGGGCGTAGCGGCGCTGGTTGCCGTCGGTCCGCCGCGAGGCGATCAGGCCCTCGCGCTCGTAGAACCGGAGCGCAGAGGTGGCAACGCCGCTTCTGACCGACAGTTCGCCGATGGTCAGCTCGTCCACTTGACTTGAAGTGTACTTCAACTTGTAGGCTGACCCCATGATCGATGCGAGCGACGACCCGGTGCTGCTGGCCCTCGCGCGGATCGACGGCGACTCCAAGCACGAGCCGAGCGCGTTCTCGACGCTGCCGGTCATCCGCGTGCTCTACGAACGGATCCTGCGGGTCGATCCGGGTGCGCCCGACGGCCCCGGACGCGACCGCTTCCTTCTCTCCAAGGGACACGGGCCCCAGGCGTACTACGCCGTGCTCGCGGCCCGCGGCTTCTTTCCGATGGCGTGGCTCGATCGCTTCGGCGCGTTCGACTCGCCGCTCGGGTTCCACCCGGATCGCACCCTCGTGCCGGGCGTCGAGATCTCGTCCGGCTCGCTCGGCCACGGCCTGCCGCTCGCGGTCGGCATGGCGCTCGGTCTGCGGGCGCAGGGCGCGAGCGGGCCGCGGGTGGTCTGCCTGCTCGGCGACGGCGAGCTGGACGAGGGCTCCAACCACGAGGCGATCGCCTTCGCCGCGCGGGCTGGGCTCTGCGCGCTCACCGCCGTGGTGGTCGACAACGACTCTGCCACCCACGGCTGGCCGGGCGGGATCGCCGCGCGATTCGCGGTGGAGGGCTGGCGGGTCGCCACCGTCGATGGCCGGGACGCCGACGAGTTGGCCGCAGCGCTGAGCGTGACCGACCCGGCGCGGCCGTCGGCCGTCGTGGCGGTGGTGCGATGAGCGACTCGATGCGCGAGCGCTTCTCGGACGTTCTGTCCGAGATGCTCGACGCTGACCCGAGGCTCGCGCTCGTGCTGGCCGATATCGGCGCGACCCGGCTCGACGAAGCCGCTGCCCGCCACCCAGCGCGGGTCGTGAACGTCGGCATCCGCGAGGCGCTCATGGTCGGCGTTGCCGGAGGCATGGCGCTCGAGGGCCTGCGACCGGTGGTGCACTCGTACGCGCCGTTCCTCGTCGAGCGGGCCTTCGAGCAGATCAAGCTCGACCTCGTGCACCAGTCGGCCGGCGGCGCGGTGGTCGTCTCGACCGGGGCCTCGTACGACGCGGCCGAGGAGGGGCGTACCCACCAGGCGCCCGGCGACGTCGCGCTGCTGGCAACGCTACCCGGCGTCACGATCCACGTGCCGGGTCATGCGGACGAGGTGGAACGGCTGCTGCGGGCGGCGATCGCGGCCGCCGGCACCGTCTACATCCGGCTCTCCGACGAGGTGAACGGCGAGGCCCGCACGCCGTTTCAGCTGGTCCGCACGGCAGCCCCCGGCCGCCCCCTCGTGATCGCCATCGGGCCGACGCTCGCAGCCGTGCTGGCCGCGGCCGCCGACCACGACGTCGCCGTGGCCTACGTCGCGACCGTGCGCCCGTTCCCCATCGACGAGGTTGCCGCGGTCGGCGCGGGCGACATCCTGCTGGTGGAGCCGTACGCCCGCGGCACCAGCGGGTCGCAGATCCCCTTCGAACGCCCGCGCCGCCTGCGCTGCCTGGGCGTCGCCGACCCCGAGTTGCACCGGTACGGCAACGGCTCCGAGCACCGGCGCGCGCACCGGCTCGACGCGGCCGGCATCGCTGCGGAACTCGCGGCGTTCACCGGAGCGGGCGCCTGAGCGGATATCGCGCTACGCTCGCCCGGGCACCGCGCAATCCGCTCCCGAAAGGGGTCCGACATGGCATACGAGGTCGTCGATGCAGCAACGATCGAGGCGCGTCACGGCGTCTTCAAGCCACTGCGCGAGCCGCTGGGAGTGTCGGCGTTCGGGATCAACGAGCTCGAGATGCCGCCCGATGCGTCGGGCCCGGAGCACGATCACGTCGCGGACGGGCAGGAAGAGGTGTACATCGTCATCCGCGGCAGCGGGACCATCAAGGTCGATGGCGCCGAGGTCGCCCTGCACCCCGGCATGTACGTGTTCTGCTCACCCGACGCCCGCCGCCAGATGGTGGCGGGGAACGAGGGCCTGGCCTGGGTGGGCGTTGGCTGCCAGCCCGGTGCCTTCAAGCCCCGGCAATAGTGGCGCCGGCACGAGCGAAGACACGGACGGAGTGATGCGTTGAGCGACATGGACCGGATGCTGGAGATTCCCCGCCGGCTGATCGGGTCGCCGCGCGATGCCCCGTCGACGCCGGCCCTGATCCTCGACCTGGCCCGTGTCCGCGGCAACCTCGACGAGATGGCCCGGCGCATGTCGCAGCTGCCTGCCGCCCTGCGCCCCCACGCGAAGATCCACAAGAGCCCGATCCTCGGCAGGATGCAGCTCGATGCGGGCGCGATCGGCCTCACGACCGCCACGGTCTGGGAGGCCAGCGCGATGATCGACGCCGGCCTGTCCGACATCCTGGTCGCGAACCAGGCCGTCGGCCAGGCCAAGGCCGCCGAGATGGCCCGCCTGGCCGGCATCGGGCGGGTCATGGTCGCCGTCGAGGCCCCCACGAGCGCGACCGCGTTGTCGCAGGCGGCCGGCGCCGCCGGCAGCGAGATCGGCGTCGTGATCGAGGTCGACGTCGGCCTGCACCGCTCGGGCGTCCGCTCGGTCCCCGATGCCCTCGAACTGGCCGACCTCGTCGAGCGAAGCCCGGGGCTGCGCCTCGAGGGGCTGCTCGGCTACGAGGGGCACTGCATGCTGGAGCCGGATCGAAGCCTCCGCGTCACCAAGGCGCAGGCCGCCAACGAGGTCCTGCTCGGCTACGCCGACGAGTTCGCGCGGCGGGGCCTCACCACCGGAATCGTGGCTGCCGGCGGCCTCGGCACCTGGGACATCACCGGTGCGAACCCGCGCATCACCGAGATCCACGCCGG
Source organism: uncultured Actinomycetes bacterium (assembly GCA_963779685.1). Classification (GTDB taxonomy): domain Bacteria; phylum Actinomycetota; class Thermoleophilia; order Gaiellales; family F1-60-MAGs149; genus CAVZZG01. The sequence continues at coordinate 954,604 of CAVZZG010000001.1, read as the reverse complement.
CTCGTACATCTTCACCGACGCGTTCCACCGGAACCTCGTCGCCGGCTTCGACGTGGCGCTGACGGTGCTTGCCACGGTCATCTCGCGGTCAGGGGACACGGCCGTGCTGGACTGCGGCCGCAAGTCGATCGGCATCGACCGCACGCTGCCGGAGGTCGTCGGCGGGGCGGCCGAGATCCGCTTCGAGCATGGCGAGCACTTCATCCACGAGGAGCACACCGGGGTGAAGCTGGCGCCGGGGTCCACGCTGGCGGTGGGCGACCGGGTCGAGCTGATGCCAGGCTACGCACCCACGACCGTCAACTTCTACGACGTGTACCACGTGGTCGAGGGCGACACCGTGGTCGACATCTGGCCGATCCTCGGCCGCTACGGCAGCGCCACCGCCGGCGTCGGGCCGGCTTTCGGAAGGGGGTCGGGATGACGGGCGCCACCGTCGTCGTCGGCGGCGGCGTGGCCGGTCTCTGCTGCGCCTACTACCTGCGCAAGCAGGGTCACGAGGTGACCGTCGTCGAGAGCAACCGTGTCGGCTCCGGCGCGTCGTTCGCCAACGGCGGCTGGCTGTGCCCCGCACAGGCCGGCCCGTTGCCGGAGCCGGGCCTGACGCTCTACGGTATGCGCGCGCTCCTCGACCGCCGGTCGGCCCTCTACTTCAAACCCGGCGAGCTGCACCGGCTGTCGCCGTGGCTGGTGCGGTTCCGCAGCTACTGCAACGAGCACGACCACGCGCACGGTACCGCCGCCATCGCCCGGCTCGGCCACGACGTGTTCGAGTTGGTCGAGCAGATGCGCGCCGACGGGGTCGAGTTCGAGCTGTACCAGCAGGGCATGCTGTTCGCCTCCGGCAGTGCCGGGACCGCCCGCGCCGAGCTGACGAAACTCGCGCCCATGCGCGAGTTCGGCTTCGATCTGCCCGACGGCATCGTCGAGGGGGACGAGTTGCACGAACTGGAGCCGGCCCTGTCGGAGGCCGTGGTCGCCGGCTTCCTCGTCGAGCAGCACTGGCACGTTCGGCCCGACTCGTTCACGGCGGGGCTCGCCGCCGCCCTCCGCCGCGATGGCGTCGAGATCATGGAGGGCGCCGAGGTCGTCGAGCTCGTCAAGGAGGGTCCGCGGCTGACCGGTGTCCGCACCGCCGCGGGTGATCTGGAGCCCGGCGCGGTCGTCCTGGCAGCGGGAGCCTGGACGACCCCGCTCGCCCGCTCGATCGGGATCTCGCTGCCGATGGAGCCCGGGAAGGGCTACAGCTTCTTCGTCCAGCCCGGGGTGATGCCGTCCCACGCGATCCTGCTCGGCGACGTGCACGTCGGCTGCACCCCGCTCGGCGACCGCATGCGGATCGGCGGCACGATGGAGTTCAGCGGCATCAACAACCGCCTCGACCAGGCCCGGATCGACGGCATCGTGGCCGGCGCGAAGCGCTCGTTCGCGCCGTGGGCATCGCCCGACATCGAGTCGCGGTGGGCCGGCATGCGGCCGATCACGGCGGACGGGCTGCCCGTTCTCGACCGCGCAGGCGCGCTCGAGAACGTCTACATCGCCACCGGCTACTCGATGCAGGGCGTGACGCTCGCTCCTACCGCGGGCCGCGCCATGGCCGAGCTGATCACCACCGGCCGCCGGCCCGAGGTGCTCGAGCCGTTCCGGCTCGACCGTTTCCCGCGACTGCCGAACCCCCGCAGCCGGCGGCCGACCACGAGCGCATGAGCGCACTGCGCGTCGCCATCGTCGGCACCGGCAACATCGGCACCGACCTGATGATGAAGGTCGAGCGCAGCCCGCTGCTGGAGCTTGCCGGCATGGCCGGCATCGACGCCGGCTCGGACGGCCTCCGGGCGGCGAGGGCCCGCGGCCACGCAGTCACCGACCAGGGGCTGGCCGACCTGCTCGCCCGCGCCGGCCCGATCGATCTCGTGTTCGACGCCACCTCCGCCGCCGCACACGCAGGGCACGCGCAGGTGCTCGCCGCACGCGGCATCCGGAGCGTCGACCTGACGCCCGCCTCGCTGGGCGTCGCGATCGTGCCGCCGGTCAACCTGGCCGGCCACGGCGATGCCACCGAGGTGAGCCTCGTCACCTGCGGCGCCCAGGCGACCGTCCCGATCGTCGCCGCCATCGCCGGGGTGGCGACCGTGACGTACGCCGAGACCATCTCGACGATCGCCTCACGGTCGGCCGGGCCGGGCACCCGCCAGAACATCGACGAGTTCACGACCGCGACCGCGCGGGCCGTCGAGTCGATCGGAGGCGCGGGCGTGGCCAAGGCGATCATCATCCTCAACCCCGCCGACCCGCCGGTCGTGATGCGCAACACGGTCTACGCCCGGTTCTCCGACGGCGACGGCGACGCGATCGTCGCGGCGATAGCGGCGGCGGCGGCGGCGGTCGCCGCCTACGTGCCCGGCTACCGTCTCGCGACCGACCCGATCTTCTCGCCCGGCATGGTGACCGTGATCGTCGAGGTCGAGGGCGCCGGCGATCATCTGCCGGCCTTCTCGGGCAACCTCGACATCATGACCGCGGCCGCGGTGCGGGTCGCCGAGCTGTACGCGGAGGCGGCGGCGTGAGCACGGTGAGGATCGTCGACACGACGCTGCGTGACGGCTCCCACGCGATCGCGCACCAGTTCCGGGTCGATCAGGTGACGACGATCGCGAGCGCGCTCGACCGCGCCGGGGTGTGGGCGGTCGCCGTCGGGCACGGCGACGGCCTCGGAGCGACCTCCATCCAGTACGGGCACCCGGCGCACTCCGACGCCGAGCTGCTGGCCGCCGCTGCGGGCGTCGTCCGGCAGGCGCGGATCGCCGTCGCCATCCTGCCGGGCATCGGCACCCGGCGCGATCTCGAGGAGGCACGAGACGCGGGCGCGTCGGTGGCGCGCGTCTCGACCGTCTGCACCGAGGCCGACATCGGCATCCAGCACCTCGGGCTGGCGCGCGATCTCGGCATGCTCGCCCACAGCCATCTCAACACCGCCCACCTGCTCGATCCGACCGGCCTCGTGGAGCAGGCGAAGATCGTCGCCGATGCCGGCAGCCAGGCGGTCTTCATCGTCGACTCGGCCGGCGCATTCCTGACCGACGACGTCCGGCGCCGGGTCGCCGCGCTGCGCGAGGCGCTGCCGCCGGACGTCGCGGTGGGGATGCACGAGCACAACAACCTGTCGCTCGCCGTGGCGAACTCGGCAGCGGCCATCGAGGAGGGCGCGACCTTCGTCGACACGTCCCTGGCGGGGCTCGGCGCCGGTGCCGGCAACTGCCAGACCGAGGCCCTCGTCGCCGTCCTCGAGCGGATGGGCATCGCAACGGGACTCGACCTCTGGGCGCTCCAGGACGTCGCCGACGCCGTGGTGCGGGGCGAGGTCATGCAACGACCGCTGGCTATCGACCGCCTGACCGCGACGATGGGCTTCGCGGCCGTCCCGGCCAGCTACCTGCTGCACGCCGTGCGGGCCGGCGAGCGCTTCGGCCTCGACCCGCGCGAGATCATCGTCGAGCTGGGCCGGCGGAAGGTCGTCGTCGGCCAGGAGGACGCCATCATCGGCATCGCCGCGGACATGACCCGAGCGCGCGAGACGGCCTAACCGCGAGCCTCGTCCCGCTCTGTGATAGGTTCGCGACATGGAACGAGCGCGCGACACCGAGCGGCGAACGTGACGGATCTCCGCCAGGCGCTTCACGGCGCCGCCGACCTCGTCGCCGACTACCGACAGGGCCTTGCGACCGCGCGCGTCGGTGCCGCGGAGACCCGCGCGGAGGTCCGTGCGGCCCTGGATCAGGAGCTCTCGATGGAGGGTGCCGGACTCGACACGGTGATCGCCGAACTCGTCGCGGCGGCGACGCCCGGGCTCATCGCATCTGCCGGCCCACGCTACTTCGGCTTCGTGGTCGGCGGTTCGGTGGATGCGTCGGTGGTGGCGGACGTGCTCGCGGTGGGATGGGATCAGAACGCGTTCAACGAGGCGCTGTCGCCGGCGGCGATGGCCTTCGAGGACGTCGCCGGGGCGTGGTTGAAGCAGCTGCTCGGCATTCCGGCGACGGCATCCGTCGGCTTCACGACGGGCGGCCAGGCGGCGAACACGGTCGGGCTGACTACCGCCCGCTGGCAGGTGCTGTCGGACCACGGCTGGGACGTCGGCCGCGACGGCCTGCGCGAGGCGCCGCCGGTCAGGCTCGTCGTCGGCGCCGAGCGTCACGGGACGATCGACCGGGCCGCACGCCTGCTCGGTCTCGGCGAACGCGCCATCGAGGTCGTCCCCGCGACCGCCAATGGGGCCATGGACGCGGGTGCGCTGGCAGGTGTCCTGGCGTCGGCACCGGCCGGACCGGCGATCGTCTGCGCCCAGGCCGGGAACGTCAACACGGGCGCGTTCGACGATCTGCGGGCGATCGCCGCGGCGGCCCGGGCAGCCGGAGCGTGGCTCCACGTCGACGGCGCGTTCGGGTTGTGGGCCGGCGCGAGTCCCGGCACGCGCCACCTCACCGACGGCGTCGAGCTGGCCGACTCCTGGGCCTGCGACGGGCACAAGTGGCTGAACGTCCCGTACGACTCGGGCTACGCGTTCTGCCGCAGCCCCGACGTGCACGCCACCGCCATGGCCTACACGGCGGACTACCTCACGGGCCAGGTCGCCGGCCGGGAGTTCGGCGGCGGTGACTTCGCGGCCGAGTCGTCGCGCCGTGCCCGCGGGTTCGCGACCTGGGCGGCGCTCCGCGCACTCGGCAGAGCGGGCACCGCCCGGCTCGTCGACCAGTGCTGCGGGCACGCACGCCGGCTGGCCGGCGCACTCGCCTCGCACGACGGCATCACGATCGCCAACGACGTCGTCCTCAACCAGGTGCTCGTCCGCGTCGGCGACGGCGATCTGACCGCCGAGGTCGAGCGCCGCGTCCAGCGCGACGGCACCTGCTGGCTCGGCGCTACCACCTGGCATGGCGAGCGGCTGCTGCGCGTCGCCATCTCGAACTGGTCGACCGGCGACGCCGACATCGACGCCACCGGAGAGGCGATCGTCCGGGCGCGCGCGGACGCCATCCGCGGCAGCTGACGTGGACGACCGGCAGCCGCCGGGCCTGCGCGCGATCGCGGGCGAGTGGGGCAGGATCGGATGCACCGGTTTCGGCGGCCCGCCGGCACACATCGAGCTCCTCCGCCGGCTCTGCGTGGTGCGGCGCGGCTGGATGGCGCCGGCCGAGTTCGAGGACGCGATCGCGGCCTGCAACCTCCTCCCGGGGCCGGCATCGACGCAGCTCGCGATCTACTGCGCGTGGCGGGTCGGTGGCCGGCTCGGGGCCCTGGCCGGCGGACTCGCATTCATCGTCCCGGGACTGATCGCGATGCTCGCGCTCGCGCAGCTGTTCCTGACCGCCTCGCCACCCCTCTGGGTCGAGGGTGCCGGAGCGGGGGCCGGCGCGGCCGTCGCGGCAGTGGCCGTGCACGCTGGCTGGTCGCTCGTCGGGCCCAGCTGGCGGCGCGCACGGGGTGCGAGCCCCACGCGCTGGGTCGGCTACGTCCTTGCCGGTGGCCTCGCGGCCGCCACGGTGGGGCCGTGGCTCGTGGTGGTGCTGGTGGCCTGCGGCGGCATCGAGTTGACGGCGCGGCGCCTGGTCGCCCGCACGCCGGGCGGAGCCGGCGTCATCGGGCTGCCGTTCACTGCCGCTGCTCTCTCGACGGGCGGTCTCGCCTCGCTGACGTGGGTCGCAGTCAAGGTCGGCGCGCTGTCCTATGGCGGCGGGTTCGTCATCGTCCCGATGATGCAGGCCGACGCGGTGCACCGCTACCACTGGATGACCGACGGCCAGTTCCTCAACGCCGTCGCGCTGGGTCAGGTGACGCCCGGCCCGGTCACGCAGACGGTCGCCGCGGTGGGCTTCGCGGCCGCGGGCGTCGGCGGCGGTGTCCTGGCGAGCGCCGTGGCCTTCGCGCCCTCGTTCGCGTTCGTGCTGGTCGGTGGCGGGCGGTTCGACGCCATCCGGGGCGACCGGCGGGCCCGCGCGTTCCTGGACGGCGCCGGGCCCGCAGCGATCGGAGCCATCTTCGGGTCGATGATCCCGCTCGCGGCGGCGCTCGCGGAGCGGTGGCAGTTCGGGGTCCTCGCCGGTGCCGCAGCGCTGCTCCTCGTCGCGCGCCGCGGCGTCGTGCCGACGCTCCTGCTGGCGGGCGCGATCGGCGTGGTGATCGCGCTCGCGGGCGGGCCTCTGCCGCGCCCGTAGGGCGGGACTATTCCGGCAGGGCCGCCGCGACCTCGACCTGTCTCGCCAGGGAGCTGCCCCACGCCCGGGCGCGCTCGAGCTCGCCCTCGTGGAGCGGGCCGGCCGTGCCGTCGACGATGAAGCTGTCCTCCGCCACGACGTCGTAGCCATGGCGCCGCAGCCGATCGGCGACACCGTGCGCAGCCGACCCGGTGATGAGCTTCGGCTTGCCGATGCGGGTGTCGAACGCGGCCGCGCGGCGGCCGCCGCCGGGAACGATGGTCTCGAACCAGTCGCGCATCACCGGCTCGGTACGTGCGGGCTCCGGCCGGTCGTGCTTGACGGCGTCGGCCTGCGCGGCCTTGAGCGACCGGGCCGAGGCCATGCCGTGCACGTGCGTCGGGCCTCCGACGACGAGCAGCGCAGCGCCCTCGACCTCATCCGGAGACACCTCGGGGGCCGCGAGCACGACGACCTCGGCCGACCCGGCGTCGCGCAACCCGTCGGCGATGGCGTCCGCGATGGCGCGGGTGTTGCCGAACATGGATTCGTAGAGGATCAGGGCATGCATGGCGGTTCCTCCGATTCGGGTGAGGCCCACACAGGTTCGCGCCGATGCGGCCGCTCGCAATCGGCGGGCACGCCGAACCGGAGTACGGGAAACCCCGCCGCGTCAGCTGGTCGCTTCGGCGGCGGTCGCCGTCGCGTGCGCTTCGCCGTGCTCGCCGGTCGTCTGCAGCCGGACGCGCAGCAGCGCCGCGCTGAGCGTGGCCCCGGTCCCGGCGAACACGGCGCCGACCAGGAAAGCGACGTGGTAGCCGGCGACCAGCGCATCGAGATGGCTCTCGCCATCGGCGATCAGGGTTCCCGTGCGCGAGGCGGCGAGGCTCGCGAGCACGGCCAGGCCGAGCGCCCCGCCCATCATGAACGCGGTGTTGACGACGCCGGAAGCGAGTCCTGCCAGGTTCGGCTCGACGTCGTTCATGGCGGCGAGCAGCAACGGATTGAGCGCCATGCCTGCGCCGAAGCCGAGCAGGACCATGCTGGGCAGGACGTCGACGGCGAAGCTTCCGTTCACCGGCGCGCGGGCGAACAGGAGCAATCCGACGGAGGCGAGGCCCAGACCGCAGGCGAGCGGCAGCCGGATGCCGAAGCGCAGCACCAGCTTCGCCGAGAGGCCGATCGAGAAGGCGGCCATGATCAGATTCGACGGCAGGAAGGCGAGGCCCACCTCGAGCGGGCTGTAGCCGAGCACGAGCTGCAGGTACAGGGCGGCGAGGAAGAACCAGGCGAACATCGCCGCCGCCCAGAGCACTCCGACGCCGTTCGCGGTGGCCACGTTGCGCAGCCGGAAGAGCCCGAGCGGCATCAGCGGTGACGGCACACGGGACTCGATGATGAGGAAGGCCACCAGCAGCGCGGCGGCGATCGCGAGGAGGCCCAGCGTCTGCAACGACGTCCAGCCCTCGGCGTTGCCGTTGACGATGGCGTAGACCGCGAGCATCAGCGCAGCCGTCACGGTGAAGGCGCCGGCCAGGTCGAGCCGGCCGCCCGTGGAAGGGTTCGACACGGGCAGCAGGGCCAGCGACAACCCGACCACGAGCACACCGATCGGCACGTTGACGAGGAAGATCCAGTGCCAGTCGAGGCTGTCGGTGAGGATCCCGCCGAGCAGGACGCCGATGCTGCCGCCGCCGGCAGCGACGAAACCGAAGACGCCCATCGCCTTGGCCCGCTCGGCCGGCTCGGTGAAGAGCATCATCATCAGTGACAGGGAAACGGCCGAGGCGACCGCCCCGCCCACACCCTGGACGGCGCGCGCGGCGACGAGCAGGGCCTGGGTGTCGGACAGTCCGCACACGAGCGAGGCCAGCGTGAACAGGGTGATGCCCGCCAGGAACAGCGGGCGGTGGCCGTAGAGATCGCCCAGCCGGCCACCGAGGAGCAGGAACCCGCCGAAGGTGAGCACGTAGGCGTTCACGACCCAGGCGAGCGAAGCCTCGGAGAAGCCGAGGTCCTCGCGAATCGACGGCAGGGCGACGTTCACGATCGTCACGTCCAGCACGATCATCAGGCTCCCAAGGCACAGGACCATCAGCGCGAGCCAGCGGTTGCGAGTGTTCATCGTCATCGGGCGGCTCCTCTCGACGCGCAGGCAGCGGTTCGAGAGGTTGGACCGACCTGGGCCGTCGAACTCATCGGTGGTCAGGCCGAGAGGCGATCCGGGAGGCCGAAGAGCGGGAAGATCGCACCCGTGTCGAGGAAGAAGGTGAACTCGCCCACCCGGCCCGCCGACACGTCGAGCACCTGCAGGGCCCAGGCCTCGAACCCGTCGCCGGCCGCGCTGGCCCTGTACTGGCCGAAGGTGGGCAAGCCGTTGGCCGACGGTGCGGGGATGACCCGCGAGCCCCGGCACCCCACGCCCGGTCCGAACCACCAGGCGAGGACGTCGTCGCGACCCTGCAGCCACATGTCGTAGGGTGGCATCGACTGGATCACGTCGGCATGGATCAGAGCCGTGAGCGCATCCAGGTCGTAGCGCTCGAATGCCTCGACATACGCCGCGAGCATCGCGCGATCGGCGGTCGGCAGCTCGGGCGCGGCATCTGATGGGCTCACCCGCGCGGCGGCGAGCGTGGCCCGGGCCCGCTGGAGCGCGCTGTTCACGGACGGGACGGTGGTCGCGAGCAGGTCGGCGACCTCGGTCGCCTTCCAGTGCAGCACCTCGCAGAGGATCAGCGCCGCCCGCTGGCGCGGCGGGAGGTGCTGCAGCGCCGCCACGAACGCCAGCCGGATGGTCTCGCGCGCCACGGCCACGTCTGCCGGGTCGCGCTCGCCGGCCACTGCGCTGTCGGGGATCGGCTGGAGCCACGTCGCCTCCGGCAGCGCCCGCAGGTTGACGGGATCCGGCGTGCACGCGGGGCCCATGTCCATCGGGCGGGCCCGGCGCGCGCGACCGTCGAGCATGTCGAGGCAGACGTTGGTGGCGATCCGGTAGAGCCACGAGCGCAGCGCCGAACGTCCCTCGAAGCGGCCCTGGCCGCGCCACGCCCGCAGCAAGGTCTCCTGCACCGCGTCCTCGGCCTCGAACGGCGACCCGAGCATGCGGTAGCAGTAGGCGGTCATCTCCCGCCGATGCTGTTCGAGGTCATCCCCCAGCCCGCGGCTGGCGGTCGCGATCGACGGCGACTCCGGCACGGCCTTCATCCTACCGCGGCGCCGCGCCCCGGCGAATCATGATGATCGACGGCGGTACCCGCGTGGCGCGGGAGAGCGTGGTAGTACGGTTCAACACGATGGACAGCAGACGTCTGGCTGCGATCGGCGAGATCCTCCTGCTCGTGGCGATCCCGCTACTCCTCCTCGTCGCGTCGCTCGACGCGTTCCCGTGGGGTCTGGTGGCCGGCGGCCTGGTGATCGTCGCAGCCGCCTGCGCATGGGCGGGACTCGTCCGTCGCGGCGCCGAGCGGACCGCTTCCCTCGCGCTGGCCGGAGCGGCGGTGGGCGGTGCCGTGCTGATCGTGCTGGCCCACCACATCCTGCTCGAGACCCTGCTCGCGCTCGCCTGCCTGGCAGCCATCCCGGTCCTGGCAAGGCGCGTCTTCCGCGCCGCCGGTGCGCCGGCGCCCGCCGACCCGCCGCAGCGGGCCGTGGTGATCTGGAACCCGCGCTCGGGGGGCGGCAAGGCGCTCAGCAACAACCTGGCCGAGGAGGCGAGGGCGCGCGGGATCGAACCGATCGAGCTCAAGCCCGGCGACGACCTCGTCCAGCTCGTCCGCGACGCCATCGCAGCCGGCGCGGACGGGCTCGCGGCCGCGGGCGGCGATGGCACGCAGGCGCTGATCGCGTCATTCGCCGCCGAGCACGACCTGCCGTTCGCGTGTATTCCGGCCGGTACGCGCAATCACTTCGCGCTCGATCTCGGCGTCGACCGGGACGACGTCGTCGGCGCCCTCGACGCGTTCGTGAACGGCGGCGAGGTAAGGGTCGACCTGGCGGAGGTGAACGGCCGCACCTTCGTCAACAACGTCTCGCTCGGGCTGTACGCGGAGGCCGTTCAGCAGAAGGGCTACCGGGACGCGAAGCTGCGCACGATCCTCGATACCGTCCCCGATGCCGTCGGCGTCGGGGCGGGCGCCACGAGCAGCTTGCGGTTCACCGACGGCGACGACGTGGCACGCGACTCGGCGGCCGTGATCCTGGTCTCGAACAACGTCTACCGCCTCGGGCGGCTGGTCGGGTCGGGAACCCGCCCCACGCTGTCGGCCGGCATCCTGGGCGTCGCCGTCATGGGGGCGCAGCGCGGCGGCGGCCGGCGCAGCGCGTGGAGCACCTGGTCGACGCCGGCGTTCCAGGTCGACTCCACCGGCTCGGTGCCGGCCGGTGTCGACGGCGAGGCACTGCTCCTCGACCCGCCACTTCGGTTCACGACCCACCCTGGGGTGTTGCGGGTGCGGCTCGCCCCGCAACATCCCGGCGCGTCGCCCTCGGCGGCTCAGCCGCCGGACTTCCTCGGCCACCTGCGGGCCACGTGGCGGATCGCGGCCGGCGGCGACCCGGATCAGGTGCTCGCCGCGGCGGCGGAGCAGCGGCTCTGAACCCGGCGTTCTTCGCGCATCCCGCTCGCGCGCTCCTGATCGCGGGGACGATGCTCGTGCTGGTGGCGATGCTCGCAGTCGCCATCCCGACCGGGCCGCTCGCGGTCGACACGTGGTGGTCGGAGCTGGTGGCCGACGGCCAGAGCGCGCGGCTCGACCGGCTCGCGATGGCCTTCAACGATCTCGGCCGTGGCGTACTGCGCGCGCTGACGATCGGCGCCATCGGACTCGGCCTGGTGGCGATGCGGCGATGGGCCGGGCTGCTCGCGTTCGCGTGCACCGAGGCTCTCACGCCGCTCGTCGGCAACCTGCTGAAGGCGATCGTCGACCGGCCGAGGCCGCCCGATGCGGCCCTCACGGCCACCGGCTCGTCGTTCCCCTCTGGCCATGCCGCCTACGCAGCCGCCACGATCGTCGCCGTGATCCTGCTCTACAACGGCTCGCGGCGGCACCGGCGGCTCTGGATCGTGCTCGGCTGCCTGGCCGCGGCGGGGATGGCCTGGAGCCGCACCTACCTCCAGGTGCACTGGCTCTCGGACGTCCTCGCGGGCGCGTGTCTCGGTGCGGCCACGGCGATCGCGGTCTTCGCGGTGACGCAGCTCGTCCTTACCCGCGCCGCCGGAGCGCCCGGGTGACGACCAGCGCGGCCGTGGCGCCGACCGCCGACCCGGCGATCGCGTCGCCCGGGTAGTGGACGCCGGTGTGGACGCGCGAGTAGGCCACGGCGGTGGCCAGGAGCCGGAGTGGCAGCGCCAGCGCCGGCACCTCACTGCCGACGGCCGTGGCGAACGCGAAGGCGGCCGCGGAGTGACCCGAAGGGAAGGACGTCGTCGTCGGCATCCTCACGTGCCGCTGGTCCGGAACGCCGGCCCCCGACCGATCGGGCCGCTGACGCCCGGATGCGGCCTTGATGCCGAGGTTGACGACCGCCGACGTCACGGCGATCGAGACCAGGCCGCCGCGAGCCGCCCTGCGGCCGCGATCACCGCCGACCAGCGCGATGCCACCCGCGATGCCGATCCAGATCACGGACTTGTCGGCCGCGCGGGACAGGCGCCGCAGCGACGGGTCGAGCGTCGGCGCGGCCGTCTGGGCAACCGCCCGGTAGACGGCCTCATCCAGCGCGCCGAGATCGTGCAGCTGGCGCGCCGCGCGGCGCAACCCCGGCCGGGTGGCGGCCTCGAGCCGGTCGGCGAGCCGGTCGGCGGCGCTCCGTCTACGCGTGGTGTCGTCCACCGGCGTCATGGTATGTCCGGCCCGTGCCACTCGCGGCCGGTCTCCTTCCGGAACGCGTTCACCGCCGCCCGTACCGTCGGGAAGAAGTGGGCCGGCTCGATCGTGCGATCGAGTCCGTAGCGCCGGATCTTCTCGCGCACCGGCAGCTTCATCTCGGCGAACACCAGGCTGATGCCGCGGGCGTTCAGCGCCTCGTCGAGATCCTCGAGCATGTCTGCGGCAGTCGTGTCGATGTCCGTGATCGGCTCCGCCGCGACGATGATCCAGCGCGGCGGCGGGTCGGCCGCGGCCAGGTGCCGGATCTCCTCGCGGAAGGTGCGCGTGTTGGCGAAGAAGATCGGAGCGTCGAACCGGAACAGGACGCATCCCTCGAGCTGCTCGGCATGGGGATGCTCGCGGAGGTCGTGGAAGCCGGGAAGGTCGGGCACATGTCCGAGCACCGCGCGGTAGGGCCACCAGGCCCGCCGGAAGACGTTGCCGATCGAGAGCACCACGGCCACGCCGATTCCGGGCAGGACCCCGAGCAAGGTGACGCCGAGGAAGGCCACCAGCGAGAGCAGGCACTCGCCGGGGCGCTGGCGGTACAGCCGGACGACCGCCGGAACGTCGGCAAGCGAGAGCGATGCGACGATCACCACGGCGGCGAGGGTCGGCTGCGGCAGGTTCTGGAGCAGCGACGGGAAGAACACCAGCATCAACACGATGGCGGCGGCGCCGACCAGACCCGTCACCTGGGACTTCGCCCCGGCCTGTTCGGCCACCGCCGTCCGCGACCCGCTCGTCGAGACCGGGAAGCCCTGGAAGAGGCCGGCCGCGAGGTTCGCGGTGCCGATCCCGATCATCTCGCGATTGCCGTCCACCTCATCGCCGGCGCGGGCCGCGAAGGAGGATGCCGTCGAGATGGTGTCCGTCAGCGAGACGATGGCGATCCCCAGCGCGCCCGCGAACAGCAGCCGCAGGTCGCCCAGCTGGATGTCGGGGAGCGTGAGCGGCGGGAAGCCCGCCGGCAGCCCGCCGACCAAGGCGACGCCGTGGTCGGCGAGCGAGAACACGCTGGCGGCCACGATCGAGAGCACCACCGCCACCAGGACGCCCGGCACCTTCGGGCTCACAAAGCGCAGCAGGGTGATCACTGCGAGCGAGCACACGCCCACCGCCAGCGCCGCTCCGACCGTGTCGCCGTTCGCGACCCCCTCCACGAACAGGCGCACGTCCTCGAGGAAGCCGTTGCCGTCGGCCGAGAACCCGAACAGCTTCGGCAACTGGCTGACGAGGATCGTCAGGGCCAGGCCGTTCATGTAGCCGATCTGCGTCGGCCTCGAGAGCAGATCGGCGACGAACCCGAGCCGCACGACGGCCGCCAGCACCATGATCGCTCCGACCAGCAACGCGAGCATCGAGGCCAGCGCGACGGCGCGCTCGGGGTCGCCGCCGGCCGCGAGCAGCGGGAGGAGCGTCGCCGCGATCATGGGCCCGAGCGACGAGTCGGGGCCGAGTACGAGGATCCTCGAAGGCCCGAACACGGCGTACGCGACGAGGCAGAGGATCGAGGTGTAGAGCCCGGTGATCGGCGGGAGACCGGCGAGGCTCGCGTAGGCCATGCCCTGGGGGATCAGCAGCGTCGTCAGGACGGCTCCGGCGATCACATCCGACCTGAACCACGAGCGCCGGTAGGTCGCGATCACCCGGAGGCCGGGCATCACCGCCTGGAGTGCCGATCCGGAGCCGGCTGGCATCGGTGAAGGATAGGCGTCGACCGCCGCCCCGCACCGCTGCATCGACCGCGAAGGCAGCGGGCTACGGGTGCCCCGCAGAATCTCATCGAGATTCCCGTAGAGTGCAGGTCTCTCCTTGACACCCCGTCACCCGGGGGGCGAGAGTGGAACTTACGCTCACCTCCCGTCGCGCGGGTGGTCACCCAGACGTCGTGCCAGCCTCTCGCCAGACCATCGCCGTCGTATCGACGGGCGCCATGGGCGCCGCGCTCGCCGGCGGGCTGCGACATCGCGGCGTGCCGGTGGTGACCTGTCTTGCCGGCCGCAGCCAGCGTACGGCCGCCGCCGCAGCGGCGGCCGGCGTCGAGGCGCTCGCGAGCCTCGAGGAGGTGATGGCCCGGGCCGACGTCGTGCTGTCGGTGGTGCCGCCGGATGAGGCCCGGACGGTCGCGGCGGCCATCGCCGCCGCCGCCGGGTCGGCCGGAACCCGTCCGGTGGTGGTCGACTGCAACTCGGTGGCGCCGGTGACCATCGCTGCGATCGTGGCGACGATGGCCGACGCGGGCCTGCCGTTCGCGGACGTCGCCATCCGCGGCGGCGCCGACCGGCTCGAGACACTCGCACGGGCCTACGCGTCCGGCCCGGCCGCCGGCGTGGCCGCCGCGGTGCTCGGCCTCGTCCTCCCGGTGGAGCAACTCGGCGCCGAGGCCGGGCGGGCCTCGGCGTTGAAGATGGCGCTAGCCGGACTGGCGAAGGGCATCGCCGCACTCGTCCTCGAGTCGGCGGCGGTCGCGAACCGGGACGGGCTGCTCGACCCGTTCCTCGCAGACGCCGAACGCTTCTACCCCGGGGCGCTCGCTGCCCTCGAGCGCGTTGCGCCCGGGTATCCTGATGCTGCAGCCCGGCGCTCGGTCGAGCTCCGGGAGGCCGTCGCCCATGCGGATTGGCTCGGCGCCGACGCCACCATCGCCCGGGCCGTCGCGGCGCACCTCGAACGAGTGGGGACGGCGGCGCTTCCCGGCCCCGCTGACGCACGCGAGCTGATCCTGGCGTTCTCGGGTCTCGGCGAGGGCCTTCTCGTGACCGCCGCTGCCGAAGGGAGATCGTCATGACCGCCGCCCGCCCCCAGTCCGCCGAGCTGAACCCCGGACCCGGATTCCGGATCCGCACCCGGTATCCGCGAGATCTGGCCGACCTCGCCCCCGAGTTCCTGCGCTTCGAGGTGCCGACGATCTCGGATGCGCTCAACCGGCTCTACGCCGTCGACTCGCAGATCCGCCTGCTCACCAACCCCGCGCACCGCGTCTCCGGCGTGGCGTGCACGGTCCACGTCTTCCCGGGCGACAACCTGATGGTGCACAAGGTGCTCGATGTCGCGCGGCCGGGCGACGTGGTCGTGATCAACGCCCACGGGTCGGTCAGCGCGAGTCCCAACGCGGCGCTCGGCGACCTGATCTCGACGAAGGCGGTGCATCGGGGCATCGCGGCGTTCATCGTCGACGGCCTCATCCGCGATCTGCCCGGCATCATGGAACTCGACTTCCCCGTCTTCGCCCGCGGCACGACCGCGGTCGGGCCGCTGCACCGCGGCCCGGGCGAGATCAACTACCCGATCGCCTGCGGCGGTACGGTGATCGAGGCGGGCGACCTCATCGTCGCCGACCTTTCGGGCATCGTGACGATTCCTCGCGAGGTCGCACGCGACCTGCTCGTACGCCTCGAGGCCGGCCGCGAGCGCAGCGCGGAGTACCTCGCGGCCGTGCAGCGCGGCACGTTCTCCAACGCCTGGGTGGACGACGCGCTCGCGAACTTCGGCTGCCCGATCGACGAGGGAGTGCCGGTGCTCGCCGATGGCGCGTGACCTTCTGGAGCCCCTGGTCCTGGCCGCGGCCCGGGCTGGCGGCTCCGCGAGTGAGGTCGGCGTACGCCTCGACCTCGCCCGCTCGACCGGCCTGCGCGGCGCGCTCGTGCGCCGACGGGAGGAGCAGCGGGCGCGGGCCCCCGGCCGGTCGCCGGGGAGCGATCCCTACCAGGCGCTCTGGCTCGACGCCGCCCGGGCGATCGGCGCGATGGCGCGCGTGCTGCCGGACGGAGCGGTGGAGGTGGAACTCGGGGGAAGGCACACGACGGTCCGCGGCCGCGATGTGGCGCTCGACGACCCGGGCGCGCTCGCGAGGGCGCTCGATAAGTCGGTGACCCGCGGCCTGCTCGCGGCTGCAGGCGTCCCGGTGCCGGACGCCGTCGAGTACGCCGTGACCGAGGTCGACGCAGCTCGGGCCTTCCTCGAGCTGGTGGGCGGACCGTGCGTCGTCAAGCCCGCCGCAGGCACCGACGCCGGCTCCGGCGTGACGAGCGGCGTCCGCACGCGCGGACAGCTGGCGCGCGCCACGCTGCGCGCGGCGCGCCTGCAGTCGCGCCTCCTGCTGGAGCGTCAGCTGGGAGGCGACGTCCACCGCCTGCTCGTGCTCGACGGCGCGGTGATCGGCGCCTCCCACCGCCTGCCGCCGAGCGTCACCGGCGACGGCACGTCGTCCATCGCCGACCTCATCGCCGCCCAGAACCGCCTCAGCGGAGCGGAGACCGACCGGCCGGGAGCGTCGCTGCTACGCGTCGACCTCGACTGCGTCTTCACGCTCGAGGCATCCGGGCGCACGCTGCGGGCCGTGCCGGCCGCGGGCGAGGTCGTCGTCGTCAAGCGGGTCGCCAGCCAGGGCGCCGCCCGCGAGACGATCGCGCTGGCGCCGGCCGATCTCCACCCGTCGGTGAGCGCCGCCGCTCGCGGGAGCGCCGCCGCGCTCGGCCTCCGCCTCGCCGGCGTGGACGTCATCACCTCGGACGCCGGCCGGCCGCTGGCCGAGACCGGGGGCGGCGTCATCGAGGTCAACGGCACGCCCGGCCTGCTCTATCACTACCGCGTCGCCGACCCCGCGACCGCCTCGCCGGTTGCCGAGCCGATCCTCCGCGCATTGCTCGGAGCCGGCGCGTGACCGCCCTGGCGTCCCCTCCCGCGATCGTGCTCGGCGGGACCGCGAACGCGATCGAGATCGCGCGCAGCCTGGGTCGCCGCGGCGTCCCCGTGCAGATCCTGAACGACCCACGCAACGAGTCGCGCTACAGCCGCTACGCGGGCTTCCTCCCGGTCGACAGCGAGGACGTCGAGGCCGCGTTCGCGGAGTTCCTGCTCGGCGCGGACGCCGCCTCGCTGCGCGGGTCGGTGCTGCTCGCAGCGAGCGACGAGGGGATCAGGGTGATCGCCACCTATCGGGCAGCGCTCGCGGAGCGTTACCTGCTCGATCTGTCAGAGCCGGTTTCGGCGCTCGCCATGCTCGACAAGCGGGAGACGTACGAGATCGCCCGCGATGCAGGCGTCGCGACGCCGCGCTTCTGGCCCCTGGGGACGGTCGAGGAGGTCGTCGAGTGCCGCCACGAGCTGGTCTACCCGCTGATCGTGAAGCCGCTGCACACGCACCTGGCCGGAAGCCTCGGGGCGAAGTTCCTCGTCGTCGATCGCTACGACGACCTTCTGCCCGCCGTCCGCCGGCTGGAGGCTGCCGGCATCCCCTGGTTCGCCGTCGAGCACGTCCCTGGCCCGGACTCGAACCTCGCCAGCTACTACACCTACCTCGACGAGTCCGGCGTGCCGCTGTTCGATTTCACGAAGCGCATCATCCGGCGGTCGCCTCCGGGCATGGGACTGGCCACGTACCACGTGACGGATCACGTCGACGAGCTTCGCGAGCCGGCGCTCGCACTGTTCGCGCGCGCCGGTGTCCGGGGCGTCGCCAACGTCGAGTTCAAGCTCGATCCGCGCGACGGCGTACAGCGCCTGATGGAGGTGAACGCCCGCTTCACGGCGGCGAACTGCCTGCTCGCCGACGCCGGGCTCGACCTGTCCTGGTTCGTCTATGCGCGCATCACCGGCCGGCCGCTGCCGCCGATGGACCGGTATCGCACCGGGGTCACGCTCTGGGATCCCGTGCGCGACCTGAAGTCGTTCCGCGAGCTCCGCGGGCGCGGCGAGATCGATCTCGGCACCTACGTCCGCAGCGTCCTGCGTCGCCAGACGCTACCGACGTTCGCCTGGGACGACCCGCAGCCGGCGGTCCGCCGCCTGGTCCGCCAGCTTCGCCGCTAGGGCCGCTCATGCCGGTAGAGCGGCTCGGCCGCGGCTGGATGTAGCTTCCATGCGCCGGCCGAGTGCCCCCAGCGCGCAGCACAGCCCGAGGTTGATCCACAGCGTCCGCCCGTACTGCCCCGAGAGGAAGAAATCGGCCGTCAGGACGCCGACCGTGGCCGCGACCATCGTCCTCGTCAGCAGCTCGAGGGGCGCGTCACCGAGGCGCCGGAACCGTGGAGCGGCCGTGACGGCCGTGGCCACCGAGCCGATCAGGGCCACCAGGAACAGGCCCAGCCCGATCACCCCCGTCTCGACGAGCAGGTGCAGGTACATGTTGTGGGCGACCTTCGGCTCGACGATGATCAGGTCGGTGCGGCGCACCAACCCGGGCGCCGCCAGGAGGTAGCGGGGAGTGACCTCGGTGTAGTTGCCGAGCCCCGAGCCCCGGATCGGGTGGGCCTGGGCGGCGCGCCAGCCGACCCGCCAGATGTCGGTGCGCCCGGTGCCGCCGTCGGCCGAGGCGCCGGACTGGCCGGCGATCGACGCGACGCGCTCCTGCGCGGCGGGTGTCGCCACCACCGTGAACCAGGCCGCGCCCGCAGCGATCAGTGCCACCGTCATCAGCACCGCCCGGCCGCGCCAGTGACCGCTGAACGCGATCCAGGTGATCAATGCGGCCCCGAGCGCGAGGAGGCCGCCGCGCGAGAGCGTGGCCAGCAGGGCGAGGCCGGCCACCAGAGCGCCGGCGGCGAAGACGAGGCGATGAGCGGGCCGCTTCACGACCCCGCTGGCGAGGCCGATGCAGAGCACGATCCCCTGCGCGAGCACGACCGCGAACTCGTTCGGGTCGACCCCCGCGCCAGTCAGCCGCCCGGCGTCGGTCGCAGCGGCGCTCGGTGCCGTGCCGAGGGCCAGGGCGACGACGGCGGACAGGACCGATCCCGCCGCCAACGCGATCGCGAGCAGCTTCGCGTCCCGCCCCGTGCGGGTCCCGGCGACGACCATCGCGAGCAGCAGGATGTTCAGACCGATCCGCATGAGGGCAGTCAGCGCGGCGCCGTGCGACGGCGCCCAGGCGATCGAGATCGCGCCCCAGATGAGGAACGCCGACAGGGCACCGCACACGACCGGGTTCGAGCGGGCGAACGAGATCGTCGTGCTCTCCGACAGGCGAGCGAGCAGCCAGCTCGTCACCAGCACGGCGCCGAGAAGCTTCACCAGCGTCCCCTCCGCGATACCGAACGCGGGTATCAGGAACTGGAGGACGATGAACATGGCGACGCCCCACGTGAAGTCCGCGACCAGCGCGGCCATCACCAGCACACCCAGAACGCAGGCCAGGGCGAGCTTCGGCGATGCCCCGACGGCCACGCCGATCGCGACGGCCGCAACGGCGCCGCCGGCGAAGACCGCCCACTGCCTTCCGGCAAGGCGGCCGCCAGCCGGCCGCGAGGCCACCGCCGGGCTCCAGAACGCCACGACCTGATGGTACTCCGCATTCGCCCACGCGCTGGCGGACACGCTTTTCAAGCGGTGCACCGGCACTTCGAGCGCCTCACCCGACGGGAGGACACCCTCCGGGGTGAACTCGCAGCCCGGTCACCCCGGCAGGGGACTCCGGGCCCTCCACGGGCGTCGATGCGACTAGGGCATGAGGATCGCCCGACTCGTCGCCCTGCTCGCGATCTCGCTCGCGGTCCTGCCCGCGTACGCCTCGGCGGCGGTCGGCCAGGCCCCGGCGTGCACGCTGTACGCGGGGCCCGGCGGCGACGACGCCAACCCCGGCACCGAGACGGCGCCGGTCCGGACAGTGACGCGACTCCTCGCCATCGCGCACCCCGGCGCGGTGGCCTGCCTCGCCGGCGGCGCGACCTTCAGGGAGACGGTCACCATCCGCGACGGTGGCACGGCGGCGGCACCGCTGGTGCTCGAGAGCGTTCCCGGCACCACCGCGACGATCGTCGGCCGGCTCTGGGTGGCCGACAGCGCGAACGACGTCGTCATTCGCGATCTCGCGCTCGACGGTATCAATGCCGACCGCCTTCCGAGCCCGACCGTGAACGGGGACCGGATCGTCTTCTACAACGACGACGTCACCAACGAGCACACGGCCATCTGCTTCGACCTGGGCAACCTCGTGTACGGGGTCGCCGTCGACGATGTGATCGACACCACGCGCGTCCACGACTGCGGCACGCTCCCGGCGAAC
Organism: uncultured Actinomycetes bacterium; assembly: GCA_963779685.1. Lineage (GTDB taxonomy): Bacteria > Actinomycetota > Thermoleophilia > Gaiellales > F1-60-MAGs149 > CAVZZG01. The sequence goes on along the minus strand of CAVZZG010000001.1, from coordinate 934,538 downwards.
AACACCGAGCACGGCATCTACGTGACGAGGGCGCTGCGGACACGGATCGTCGACTCGGTGATCGACCACAACGCCGACCGCGGCATCCAGCTCTTCCCGAGCGCGATGGACACCGTCATCGATCACGACATCCTCGACGCGAACGGCGAGGGGATCATCTTCTCGGGCGAGGGCGGTGAGGCCTCGAGCGGCACCAGGGTGACGGCGACGATCGTCACGAACGCTCGGATCCGCTACGACATCGAGTCGTGGTATCCGGCGGGCAACCCGGTCGGCACCGACAACCTCGTCCGGTCCGTCTGCGTCTCGGGCGGTGCGCAGGGCACCATCTCCGGCGGCCGGGGCTTCAGCGTCGAGTCGGCCGTCCGGGCCGATCCGCAGTACGCCGACGCCGGCCACGGCGACTACCGTCTCGCGGCCTCCAGCCCCTGCCTCGGCTACGGGCCCGCGTCGATTCAGCCGGGATCGCCGCCGCCGCCGCCCGGCGGCACGACCTCCGGCGGCGGCGCTACCTCCGGCGGCGGCGATCCTGCCGGCGGGTCGGGCACGACGCCGACCGGCTCAAGGTCATCCGGGCCGGGGCACGCGCCATCCGTACTCGCCACCGCCCGCCGGTTCGGCGCACACCGCATCCAGATCACCTGGCGCGGTGTCGGGGCGGCCACGGTCCTCGGCCGCCTGGTGCGCGTCGGCGGCCGCACGGTGCACGTCGCGGGAAACCGCTCGCGGACGACGATCTGGGTCGGGCGCCGGACCGGGCCGATCCGCGTGATGGTCTCCACTCGCCTGGCGGGCCTCGGCTGGCGCTCGACCGGCATGGTCGTCCGGTAGCGTCCCGGACGGGCCCGGATCGCGGGCATTCCCGCAACCGGCACGTACTATGAGGGCGTGCGCCCCCCCGTTGTCGTGTGCTATCACGCCGTGGCCGATGGCTGGCCGTCGACGCTGGCCACGCCGGTCGGGCAACTCGAGGACCAGGTCGCGACGCTGGCCCGGCGCGGCTACACGGGTCTGACATTCGCCGAGGCGGAGCGTCGCCGCCATGCCGGAACGCTTCCCCATCGCACCGTCGTCCTGACCTTCGACGACGCCTTCCAGTCGGTCTTGCTCGCCCGCCCGATCCTCGACCGTCACTCGTTCCCGGCGACGGTCTTCGCCATCGGCGCCAACGGCGACGGACAGGCCCTGCGGTGGCCGGAGATCGCCCGCTGGACCGACTCGCCGCACCACGCCGAGCTGGCGTCGCTCACGTGGGACGAGCTTCGCGACCTGCAGCGGGCAGGGTGGGAGATCGGCGCCCACTCCATGACCCACGCGTCGCTCCCGACGCTCTCCGACGAGGACCTCGCCTTCGAGGTCGAGGCCTCGCGCTCCATCATCGCCGAGCGGCTCGGCAGCTGTGCGACGTTCGCGTACCCCTACGGGCACCACGATGATCGCGTCGTCGCGGCCGTCCGGCGTGCGGGCTTCACGGCCGCCTGCACGCTGGCGGGCTCGCACCCGGTCGACGAGCCGTTCCGCCGGCCGCGGGTCGGCATCTACCGGCGCGACTCGGGCCTGCGGTTCGCGGTCAAGCTCTCGCCGCTCTCCCTGCGCGCGCGCCGCATGACCATGGTCCGCCGCCTCGAGCGCGGGGTCCGCGGGCATGGCGCTCCGGACGAGTCGGGCTCTTTGGTGTAGGCTCGGGCCGATGAGTTCCACGAACCTCGATCCCGGACAGAGGGACAGCGCCACGCAGGGGCGTACCACCTCGTTCGGGCTCGTCCACCGGTACCTCACGCTCGCCATCGAGCGCTGGTACATCGTGGTCGCGATCCTGGTGGTCACGTTCGGGGCGGCCTACGGCTGGTGGACGTTCTCCGGCAAGCAGTACAGCGCGGAGGCCCTGATCCTCGTCACGGGCGTCTCGCAGGGCGATCCGATCTACAACGAATTCCCCTCGCTGATCGGCGGCGGCGGCGGGCTGACCCGCGACGTCGAGACCGTCGCGAGGATCGTGATGACGCCGGAGGTCGCCGACGAGGCCGCCAAGGAGCTCGGGCGGCCCGGGACGGGACCTGCGGTCCTGAAGGTCGTCGCCGCCACCCCGAATGGCCAGAGCTACCTCGTCTCGGTCACGGCCCAGGCCTCGACCGCGCTCGGCGCGGCGAAGACCGCGGACGCCGTCGCCCACGCAACCATCACCGTCATGAACCGGCGCTTCGCGAGCGAGGCCAGCGGGGTGCTGCAGCGGCTGCAGGCCCAGCTCGCGGCCCTGCCCTCGACCGCGGCGGTGGCCGACCGGCAGGCTCTGGAGGCCCGCATCGCCCAGGTGTCGGCGCTGCAGGGGGCGCCCGATCCGACCGTGACCTTCCTGGCGGCGGCGGTCGTGCCGACGCGGCCGACCACGCCCGGCATCGTGATCATCACCGCCGTTGCGCTGGTGATCGGCCTCGTGCTGGCCTTCGCGGTGCTTGCGCTGGGCGACCTCCTCGACCAGCGGCTCCGCAACGAGACCCAGCTCGCGGAGTCGTTCACCCTGCCGATCCTCGCCAGGATCCCGCTCGAGTCGAACCGCCATCACGACCTGATCGTCGACCGCGACCGGGAGCTCGCCGCGGCCGAGGCCTTCCGTACGCTCCGCCAGAACGTCATCGTCCTCCGGCGCGATCCCGACCTCCCGCGGTCGCTGCTGTTCACCAGCGCGGCACCCGCGGAAGGCAAGACGACCTGCTCCATCAACACGGCGCTCGCGCTGGTCGACTCCGGCTACCGGGTGCTGCTGGTGGACGCCGACTTCCGGCATCCCAACATCGGGCAGGCACTGTCGGTCGCGTCCCAGTTTGGCGTCGTCGAGGTGCTGCGCAACGAGGCGACGCTCGGCCAGGCCGTCGTCACGCCCGGCGGCTCCGGGGGGCGGCTCGAGGTCCTGGTCTTCAACCCGAGCGTCCCGGGAGCCGAGGAGGGCGCGTTCTCCCGCGAACCGGTGCGGCAGCTGATCGAGACCGCCGGCGACCGCGAGATCGACTTCATCGTGTTCGACGCTCCCCCGCTCGGCCTGATCGCCGACGCGCTGTCGATCGCCGCCGTCGTGGACGACGTCTTCATCACGGTGATGCGCGGCCGAACGGCGATCGCCGCCCTGCGGAACCTGACCGCGACCCTGGCACGGCTCGGCGTCAACCCGCGCGGCTTCGTCCTGATCGGCGCGTCGCGACGCGCGGTCGCGCCCGTCGAGGATGCGATGCGCAGCGCTGCGGCGCCGCCACCCGTCCGCCGGTAGCAGGTGCGAACGCAGCAGCGCGTGAACCCGCACGAGGCGCAGGTCCTCACCCGACCCGCCGACCGCGGCCGTGCCGCTCGCGCGCAGCGTGGGCCTGCCCCCGCCGCGGGCCCGCCGGGCCTACGACTCGCGCCGCTCCACCTGCTGGGCGAGCGCGACCTCGAGCTCTGGCACGACCTCGCCGCGTCGGCCGGTGAGCCGAATCCCTGGTACGGACCGGACTTCGCCATGCCGGCAGCGCGCGTCTTCGCCGCGCACCGGCCACGGATGCTGGTGCTCGAAGGCGATGATCGCTGGCTGCTGGCGTTCCCGATCGGCTCGCCCCGGCCCGCCGCGCTCCTCGCCTCGCGGGCCGCCGTCGCCTGGCGCTACCCGTGGTCGTCGTCGACGACGCCGCTCGTGCGGGCGGGATACGAACGCGTGGCCGCCGACGCGCTCGCAGGCTGGGCCAGGCACCGGCTCGTCGTATTCCGTCAACTCGCCCTCGACGGGGCGTTCGCGCCAGCACTGCTGGAAGCCGCGGGCCGGGCGGGCGTGAGCGTCGAGTTCCTCTCGCGCTACGAGCGCGCAGCTGTGCAGCGGGATCCGGAGGGCCGCTACCGCCTCGAACACCGCGCGGGGAAACGAGCCGCCGATGCCAGGCGCCGGCTGCGGGCGCTCACGCGCGACTTCGGCCCGCCGGTGGTGCGCGACCGGGCCGGCGACCCGGCGGCCGTCGAAGACTTCCTGACGCTCGAGGCGTCCGGCTGGAAGGGCGACGCGAGCACGGCGTTCCTCTCCGATCCCTCGCACGCCGCCGCCTTCCGCGAGGTCTCCGCGCGCATGCGTGCCGCCGGGCAGCTCGAGGTGCTCGCACTCGAGGCGGGCGGCGAACTGTTCGCGATGCAGTGGAACCTGGTTGCGGGCTGCACGGTCTTCACCTCGAAGGTCGCCTACGACCGGCACCACCGCCGCTACGGGCCCGGCGCATTGCTCGACTACCTCGCCCTCGAGAGCTTTCACGCGTCGGGCCACGTCCTGCTCGACTCGTGCGCGCATCCGGGCAACGAGATGCTCAACCAGATCTACCCCGACCGGCTCGCCATGGGCTTCGTCGCGCTCGCCGGCGGCAGCGCGGCACGGGCGGGCGTCACGGGCCTCGCCCGGTTCCGCCGGGTGAAGCGGAGGATGTGGCCGTGAGCTCGCCGGGCGACGCTGACCTCGAGGCGAGCGTCGTCCGTGGCCCGGCCCCGGTCGTGCACGAGGAGTGGCTCGCGCTCGCGCTCCGAGCCGGTCGGACGCCCTACGAGCTGTTCCCGGGCTGGCAGGAGGCGTGGTGGCGCCACCGGGGCGAGACGGCCCGGCGGATGACGATCGTCGTGCGGCGGCACGGCCAGCTGCGGGCGCTGCTGCCGCTCGCGATCGAGCGGGCGGGCATCGCCCGCGTCGCGGGCGTCGACTGGGCGACGTTCGACGGCGTGCTGGTCGAGCGCGGCGACCAGGCCGCGGTGCGGGCCGCGATCGACGTTCTGCCGGCGACCGGTGCCCGCGCGATGATCTGGCACGGGCTGCGCGCCGACGCCGCGGTCCTCGAGGGGGTGCCGCGGCACATCGGTCTCGTCCAGCGAGCCGCCGCCCCACTGCTGACGCTCGACGATGCGTGGGAGACGACCTTCGCGCGCCTCATGAGCAAGCGCACCCGCGACAAGCTCGTCTCCAAGTGGCGCGCGTTCGAACGCCTCGGCGACGTGTCGACCCGGGTGCTGCGGGAGCCGGCCGAGCTGCTCGCGGCACTCGGCGACATCGCGAGCATCCATCACGCGCGGTGGGACACGCTCGCACGGGAGCGCGGGATCCACGACCGCTCGCTGTTCGCCTCCCCGTCGGGCATGGCGTTTCTCCGCGACGGGCTCTCCGAGCTCGCGGCGGATGGAGTGGAACGGCTGCTCCTCCTCGAGCTCGACGGCCGGCCGGTGGCCTTCCGGCAGTACGCCGTGGTTGGTGACACGCTCTACGGCCAGCGGGTCGGCTTCCATCCGGATTACCATCGCTTCTCGCCCGGCCTGCTCGTCCTCGTCCGCTCCTTCGAGGCGGCGATCGGCGAGGGCGTCAGGCTCGCGAACCTCGGGCACGGCACGGACGACTACAAGCGCAGCCTCGTCGACCACGAAGTCGGGGTCGCCCGCGGGATCCTGGCGCTGCGTCGGGCGGGCCGTCCGATGGCGACGGGGATGACGGCGATCTACCGGGTTCGCGGGGCCGTGCGGGAGTCGACCATACCGCGCCGGGTGCGCGCAGTCCGGGCGCACGCGCGCGGGCTCGGCAAACGGGCGCGTTGAGCGTGACGCGGGGGCCATTGGCGTGAGCTCGGAGAATGCCGGTGCCACGACCGCGCAGAAGGGGGCATCGCTCGGCGGCGAGGCGTTCCTGATCTTCGCGGCCCGCGTCCTCGCGGCGGCGTCGACGAGCATCATCACGATCGTCCTCGCGAGCCAGCTCGGATCCCAGCAGTACGGCGTGTACGCGGTCGGGATGACGGTGGCCACGATGGCTGCGACCTTCGCCGAGCTCGGCATCGCCTCGGCGATCGCGCGGTTCGTCGCCGATGCCCATCCCGAGCGTCCGGCTCAGCGCGCGATCGTCGCGCTGGGCCTTCGCGTCAAGGCAGCGGCGGCACTCATCGTCGCACTGATCATGGTCGCCGCAGCCGAGCCGATCGCCGAGCTCTTCGGCGGCTATCCCGGGCAGGCCGACGTCATCCGCGCGGCCGCCCTCGCGGTGCTCTTCTCCGATCTGTTCGCCTCGCTCGGCCTGCTGTTCGTCGCCTTCCGCACGGCTCGCGCCAACATCCTGCTGAACGGCGCCAAGTCGCTGGTCGAGCTGGTGCTCGTGGTCATCCTCGTCGTCGTCCTCGCCCGCGGACCCCTCGGCGCGATGATCGCGAACGCGCTGGGCTACGGCGTCGGCGCTGCGATCGGCCTGCTCGTGCTCGGCCGATCGCTGTCGGCCGCCCGCGGTGGGACGTCGACGCTGCGGATCGGGGAGCTGCTCCGCAGTGCACGTCTCATCTGGTTCACGAGCGTCGCGTGGATCGGCTTCGTCACCATCGACCTGCTGCTGCTCGGCATCTACCTCGGCCCGGAGGCCGTGGGTCTCTACGACGCGCCGTTCCGGATCAACACGATCTTCCAGTTCATCGGCCTGTCGGTGGCGACGGTGCTGGCGCCGCGGATGGTCGGCGGTGGCGATCCGAGCGGGCGATCGGCGCTCTTCACGCGCACGTTCCGCGCGCTGATCGCGCTGTACATCACCATGGTGCTGGCCCTGATCCCGCTCGCCGACGAGATCGTCGCGGTCACCCTGGGCGACAGCTTCGCGAAGTCGGCCGACATCCTGCTGGTCCTGCTGCCGTACATCTGCATGATGGGAGCCACGCCGCTGATGTCCCTCTCGCTGAACTACATCGGCACCACCACGCCCCAGGTGGTGATCGGGTTCGTCGCGCTCGGGATCGACGCCCTCCTCGACGTGATCCTGATCCCGCGCATCGGGGTGATCGGGCCGGCGATCTCCACCGACATCGCGTTCGCGTTCTACTTCGCGGGCCATCTCTACCTCTGCCGGCGCATCATCGGCATCGACATGTCCGCGGTGGCCCGATCGGCGGGCGCGGGCCTGGCCGCGGGTGGCGTGGCCCTGCTGGCGGGAGCCGGCGTCGACAGTCTCGGGCTCTCCGACCTCGCGACCCTCGCTCTGGGCACCTCCGCGGCGGCGATCGCCGGCCTCGGATGCCTGGCGGTGCTGCGCCAGGCCGACGGCACCCTGCGCGCGGCCCTGCGCCACCGCGAGTGACTGGAGCTCGCACTCCCCCGCGCCAGTAGGATCAGATCATGGTCAGCGCCGAGCGCCCGGTGCGCGTCACGTACCTCCTCGACGCCCTCGGTGACGGCGGAGCCGAGCGGTTCGCCCTGGAGCTCGCGCTCGGCCTCGATCGCGACCGCTTCGCGCCGGAGTTCGTCCTCACCCGCACGTTGACCAAGCCGGCGCGCATCGAATTGCTGCGCGACGCCGGCGTCCCGTGCCTCCAGCTCGCTCGCGCCGGGCGCTACGACCTGCGCCCGTGGGGCGGCGTCGTCCGGCACCTACGCCGTCGCGGAACCGCGATCCTCCACGCCCACCGGCACTCGTCGAACGTCTGGGCGTCGATCCTGGGACCGCTGGCCGGCGTGCCGGTGGTGATCGGCACCGAGCACACCTGGTCGTTCGCCGACGACCGCGTGCGGCTGCTCCTCGACCGGCACCTGGTATCGCGGGTCTCCGCCAAGGTGGTCGCGGTCTCCGGGCTCGACCGCGACCGGATGATCGAGATCGTGGGGATGCCGGCGTCCAAGGTCGACATGATCCCGACCGGGTACGTGCCCCATGCCGCCGCGGACGCCGAGCCGCAGCTGCGCAGCGACCTCGGGATCCCGCCGGACGTCCCGGTGATCGGTTCCGCATGCCACTTCCGGCCCCAGAAGGACCTCGGCACGATGATGCGGGCGCACCGCCTGGTGGTCGACCGGTTCCCGGCCGCGATGCTCGTCCTGATCGGGGACGGCGAGGAGGTGCCGATGGTGGAGGCACTCGTGGCGGAGCTCGGCCTCACCGGCAACGTGAAGCTCCCCGGCCGCCGCCACGACGTCTCCGTTGCCATGCGCGACATGGACGTGTACGCGATGTCGTCCGCATTCGAAGGCGCGCCGCTCGCGCTGATCGAGGCGATGATGGCCCGCCGGCCGATCGTCGCGACGGCCGTCGGCGGTATCCCCGAGATGACCGCGGACGGCGCCGTCGCGCGCCTCGTACCGCCCCATGATCCACGGGCGCTGGCCGACGCGATCATCGCCCTGCTCGAGTCGCCGGCGGAGCGGGCCCGCCTCGGCGAGGCCGCCCGTGACCGCGCCGACGCCTGCTATCGCTTCGACGCCGTCATCGCGCGCTGGCAGACGCTTTACGACGAACTGCTCGCGGCCCGAACGACGCGCAGGCGCTGGTCCGCCGCATCCGGAAATCGCCCTTCGCAGGCGCGATGAAGCCCGGGTTCGTCACGAGCTGACGCGTGGCGACGGCGAAGCCGACGATGTCGCCGATGTTGCCCTGCGCCCCTCCCCACATGCAGTTTCGGCCGACGACGTTGTCGGTGCCGGTCCGCCCGGGCCAGTACGACTCGATGTTGTGACGCACGCGGGAGCTCGCGATGATGTTGCCGACGATGCGCGTCCCGGAGGATGCGTAGGGGCCGTCACCGGAGATGATCACGCCCTCGCCGTTGCCCCAGATGACGTTGTGGCGGATGATCGTGCGCTGCGCGTCGGGGTAGAGCTGGATGCCGCGGTCGGCATTCGCGTAGATCAGGTTGCCTTCGATCACGAGGTCGCGACTCGCCTGCACGTACATGCCGTGCTCCTGGTTGGTCGGAGGCATCGTCCCGCAGTTGTGGATGCGGTTCGCGTAGACCCGGACGCCCTCGGCGATGCCCCATCCCTGGGTCGACCCCACGAAGACGCAGTTGCCGCCGGGGTTCGTGATGTCGTTGTGCGTGAACAGGATGTGGTCGCCGTCGATGGTGGGGCTGGGACCGCCGCGGCCACCGGGCCCGACGAGCTTGAGGTTCCCGATCGTGAGGTACTTCACGCCGTCGTGCACGACGAGCCGCCCCGCGAGCGTCGCCCGCGCACCGGGCGCACCGCGAAGCACCACGCCATGACCCTTGGTTCCGCCCCGGCGGATGTCGACGTTCTCGCGGAACGTGCCCGAGAGCAGGCACCCGGCCTGCCCCGGGGTCAGTCGTGCGACGAGCCGCCGCACCGTGCGGAGCGGCCGCGCCCGCGAGCCGGGATTCGCATCGGATCCTCCCGGCGACGCGTAGCGAACGCACGCGGGAGACGTGGTCGGGGCATGGGCGGAAACGGGGGTTGTCGCGGCGAGCACGGTTCCGAGCCTAGCCGCGTCCCGGTGACAGCGCGGCCACATTTTGCGCGTATTCCGCTGAAAGCTCGTGCTTGGTGGGCCCCGTCGATGCGCAGTCCTCGGGGGGGAGCCGGTGCCGGCTATCGCGACCGGCGCAGGACGAGGGCGCGCGCCTTCGGCCAGGCGCGCGTTGCGAGACCGAGCCCGAACGTCATCCAGATCCTGAACCGGGCGGGTCGCAAGACGACCGTGACGGGGGCGGGGCACGAGCGCACGTGGGGCCGGAACTTCTGCTTGAAGCTCCAGACCACCCCGGATCGCGTGCCGAGGTTGTAGTGGGACGAGCCGTGGTCGCGCGCGAACTCGCGCATCGCCGTCCAGTGCAGCAGCGCGGACGGACTGGGTCTGCCCTCGAGGGCCTCGACATCGAGCGCGCCGATGAGGTAGTGGGCGACCGCTCCGTCCCGCGCGATCAGGATCGCCTGCACGGGCCGATCACCCAGGAAGGCCACGTACGTCCGGGTGCCATGGACTGCACTGCCGAGCCTGATGGTCGACTGGAAGCTCTCGAGCGGCCGCAGCGAGAAGCCCTTGCGCTCCGTCACCGTCTCGAACAGCGGCCATGCGTCGGCGAGCAGCTGCGTGCCGTCGCTCGCTTCGATGCGGAAGCCGACCTTCTCGGCTGCGCGGATGTTGCGCCGCGCCACGCCCTGGAACGACTTCAGGACGTCGCCGTCTTCACCCGCCTGCGGGACGAGCAGTTCCTCGTGCGGATCGGAGTAGAACGGGAAGGCATCGACCCGGCGACCCTCGCCCAGCGCCGCCCAGGCATCGACGATGACGCGGTCGTGGTGGGTGCAGCGCAGGAAGACCCAGCCGAGCCGCCGTCCGAGCCTGACGAAGTCCTGGAGCGCCGCCGACGGCAGCACGTCGCACCCTGGAAGGAGCACCGGCGCCCGCCGCAGGAGCGCGCCGCGCATGCCGGGGACGCCGACCTCGAGCGCGCCGATGAACGCCAGCGCGCGGCCGCCCTCACCGTAGACGAAGTAGCGGGGCCCGAAGCGGAAGGGCCGGAGCGGCTCCAGCCAGTACGGGAACTGATGCAGCGAGCCGGCCGTCTCGAGCAGCGGCCCGTTCCATCCCTGGGCGGCCGCGGCCGGGATCTCGACCCAGCCGTCCACCGCGGGCAGGTCGCCGGGTCCGCTCATCGGGGCCTCCGCCGGGCTGCGGCTGCCACCAGCACGGCCTCGAGGCGCTCGACCTGGAGGGAGCGAACGGACAGCCGGCCGGCCGTCCTCGCCGCAGCCGCCATGGTGGCGAGCCGCGCCCGGTCGCCGGCGAGCGCGCGGATGCCGTCGGCGAGGGCCGGGCCGTTCTCGGGCTCGACGACGATGCCCGCACCCGTCCGGCGGGCGATCTCGGCGGCCTCCCCGCGGGCTGCGACGATCACGGGGCGGCCGACGGCCATGGCGTCGTACAGCTTGGAGGGGACGAAGGACTCGAGCGTCGGGTGCGCGCCGAGCGGCACCCACAGGGCGTGGCAGGAGGCGATCACCGACCCCACCTGCGAGACCGGCACGGGCGGCTCGAAGCGCACGCTCGAGAGTCCGAGCTGCGCGCAGCGCTCGCGCAGCTCGGGCGCACGCGGCCCGTCGCCCACGATCCGGAACAGCACGTCCTCGTCGCGCAGCGCCTCGGCGGCGCCGACCAGGGCGTCGAGGCCCTGAGCGAGGCCGAGGTTGCCGGTGAAGCCGACCACGAACGGCCCCTCGCCGTCCGGCACGGGAGGCCATGCGGTCTCGGCCAGAGCGTCGAGGGCGCCGTTGGGAAGCACCGTCGCGATCGGGCGCCCGGCGATCCGGTCGATGTGCGCCGCGAACGACGCGGTCGTCGTCGTGACCGCGGCGGCACGCCGGTAGAGGAATCGCTCCAGCCGCTCGAGCGCGTCGATGACCCGCGGCTGCGTGATCTCACCCACCGCCACCACGGCCTCGGGCCAGATGTCGCGGACGTCGAGCACGAACGGCGTGCGGCGCAGGAGCGCCGCGACCGCGGCCCCGGCCGGCGCCGTCAGCGGCGGCGACGTCGCGAACACGACGTCGTGCCGGGCCTTGAGGGCCACGGCCACGCCGCTCGCCGCCGCGAAGCTCCCGTACCAGACCAGGCGGCCACCCCGCGAGCGCTCCGGCGACGGGCGCACCCAGACCCGGTCGATGGCAAGCTCGCCCGTGCGGCTGCGGTACACGGGCCGGCGCCCGTAGCCGGGCTCGAAGCGGCCAGCCGGGTAGTTCGGCTGTTCGCAGACGACCGAGACGTCGTGCCCCCGCGCAGCCAGGCCGTCGGCGAACGCGCCCATCCGGTGCGCGGCGGCCGCGTTCTCGGGCCGGAAGTACTGACTGACGACGAGCACCCGCACGCCTACGACCGCTCGCCGGCGATGAAATCTGCGATGCGCGCCGTCTCCAGCTCGCGGGCGACGGAGCGGGCGAAGGCAAGTCCCGCCTCGACCCGAGCCCGGCGCTCGTCGGCATCGTCGACGACGCGCTCGACCGCCGCCACCAGGGCGCGGTGGTCGCGTGCCGGCACCAGCGCCCCCCGCGACCCGCCGGCGAGTGCGGCTGCGACGCCGCCGACGTCCGTCGCGACGATCGGCGTCGAGGTTGCCATGGCCTCGAGCAGGACCTGCGGGAGCCCCTCCGTGAGGGAGACGTGCACGAGCACATGCGAGGCGCGGTAGAGGTCGAGCAGGGGTTCGCCGAACGCGACGTAGCCCCTCATGTCCACACGATCGGCGAGGCCCAGCGCGCCGACCCGTTCGGCGACCTCGTCATGCATGCGGCCGGTGCCGACCCACGTCAGGCGGTAGCGACCGGGCCGGCGCCGCTCCAGTTCGGCGAAGGCCTCCACCAGCAGCATCGGGTTCTTCTCGGGTTCGATGCGGCCGACGTTGAGGAGACGGATCTCGCCACCGTAGTCGCGCTCGATCGGCTCCGCGGCGATCTGATCGCTGCGTGCGAGCAGGACGCGCATGACGTGGACGCGCCGCGCACCGGCCTCGCGGTAGACGCGCGCCAGGTCGTCGCCGACCACCACCACCGGCCGTCGCCGTGCGAGTCCGTGCCAGGCCGCGGCCAGCAACCAGCCCGGCGCGAGCCCGACCCTGCCCTTGAGCCCCGGGCGCAACCGATGGCGCACGTACTCGAGGGTGTTCTCGCGCGTCCCGAGCACGACCCGGCGTCCGCGCAGGCGCGCGATCGCGACGAGCACCACGCCGAACGGGTTCGGGCCGAGCACCCAGACGGTGTCGATGCCGTCCAGCGCCCGCCAGAGTGCGGGCACCGTGCGACCGAGGACACGGAGGACCGCTGCCGGCTCGCGCAGCGAGCGGTAGAACGGCAGCCGGACGAGCCGCGCGCCGGCCGGCAGCACGAAGCTGGCAGGTTGATCGGCGTCCTGACCGCGGGCCACGAAGGTCGCGAACCGGAACTGCCGGGCGACGTCCCAGGCGTAGGTCGGGAACGAGATCGGCGTCGACAACGCGCCATCCGGCGCCACGGAGAACGGCACGTCCATGAAGACGGCGAGACGATCGGCGTACGGTGGCCGGGGCTCGGCGCCGGCTTCAGGCACGCCCGACCTCCTCGATCAGCGCGATGGCGTCGCACAGGAACTTCGGTGCCCAGTTCGGGTAGCGCCCCTTCATGTACGGCCCGAGCAGCGGCGCCGAGCCGGCGATCCCCCCGCGCAGGAGCGGGTTCTTGGACCCGATGCGCTGATGGCGGATCACCTCGTCGACGAGGACGACGGCGGCTTCGAGCAGCGGCCCGGCCGACCCGGGCCCGACGCGGCGGGCCTCCTCGGCGAGGCAGATCGCGAGCTGGGCGTTCCCGGTCAGGCAGACGTAGCGGCCGGCCGGCTCCCAGCCCTCCGAGAACCCGCCGGCCAGCTCGCCGTTCGAGGCGCGTGCCAGCGTGGCGAGCCGCTCGAGGCCCGCCACCGTGGCCGCACCGAATCGGTCCCACTGATCCGTGGCGAGCGCAGCCGATTGCAGGCCGCGCAGGGTGTAGGCGATGGTGTGGGTGAACGAGGGCTGGCGCTCCGAGAAGCCCGAGGCGCTGAACCACCCGTCGGGCATCCGGCGCGCGACGACGACGTCCAGGACGCGCTCGGCCGCCGACCGCAGGGCGGTGTCGTCGGCGGCGATCGCGACGTCGAGCAGCGGTTGCGCGGCGTGGGTGTAGTACGACGGCATCCGTTTGGCCCGGTAATCGCCGCCGCTCCATTCGCCATCGTCGCCCACCTCGGACGCCAGCCAGCGCCCGGCCCGGACCGCGGCGTCCAGCCAGTGATCCTCGCCGGTGTGCCGGTGGAGCGCGACCATGCCGTAGAGGATCTGCGCCGTATTGAACACGCTCGCCCTGCCGCCACGGCGAGGCGGATGCAGGCCGCCTCGCCAGAACCCGACCGGATCCTGGATGGATCGCAGCCAGTAGCCGGCCGCGACCGCCCGGTCGGCGAGCGGCATGGCGGGATGGCGCTCGGCCTCCGCGAGCAGGGTCGGGATGATGTAGCCGGTGGTCTCGGGGTAGGGTCGCGCCCAGAAGAGGTGGGTGGCGTAGGCCGCAGAGCCACCGCGCCCCGGCCGGAACGAGCGCACGATCCATTCCAGGGCCGCGGTCGCCGCCGGCCGGTGCGACGCCGGCGAGATGGGCTGAGTGGTCGGCATATCGACACATGGTGGGCGCGATGCCCACGAACCGCAGCCGGTTCCCACTCCGCCACGGGGCATTGCGGGTTCGCCGCAAGCCGGACCCGTGCCGGTACCGATGCACGACGGGGGCGTCCGGGCGACGCTCCATGAGGTGTTTCAGGTTCGCTTCCACGGCCGCGGCGGCCAGGGTGTCGTCACGGCAGCCGAGTTGCTGGCGCGCGCCGCCTTCGCCGAGGGCCGCCACGCCCAGGCGTTCCCGAGCTTCGGCTCGGAGCGCACCGGTGCGCCCGTGGTGTCGTTCTGCCGGATCGCGGACGGGCCGATCCGGACGCACGAGCCCGTGGTCGCACCCGATGCCCTGATCGTGCAGGACCCGACGCTGCTCCATCAGGTCGACCTCTTCGATGGCCTCGTCCCGGACGGCTACTTGCTGATCAACAGCCGCCGCGGGTTTGCCGAACTCGGCCTGGCCGAGCTCGAGGGCCGCTTCCGCCCGGAGCGCCTGCTGACGGTCCCGGCCAGCGACCTCGCACTCGAGCACATCGGCCGCCCGTTGCCGAACGCGGTGATGCTCGGCGGCCTGGCGGCAATCAGCGGTGTGGTCTCGCTCGATGCCCTGGCGACCGCCCTCCGCGAGACGTTCCGCGAGGCGCCGGCCGCCGCCAACATCGCCGGCGCCACGGCGGCCTTCGCCGTCGTCCGCGCCGAGCTGGAGGCACTCGCATGCTGAGGCAGATCGAGGGCTCGCGAGCGGTGGCCGACGTGGTTGCGAGCTGCCGGCCGCAGGTCGTCTGCGCCTATCCGATCTCGCCCCAGACGCACATCGTCGAGGCGCTCTCCGAGCACGTCCGCACCGGCCGCCTGACCGCCTGCGAGTTCATCAACGTGGAGTCGGAGTTCGCGGCCATGAGCGTGGCGATCGGCGCCTCCGCCACGGGTGTGCGGGCCTACACGGCGACCGCGAGCCAGGGGCTGCTGTACATGGTCGAGGCGCTCTACAACGCGGCCGGGCTCGGCCTGCCCATCGTCATGACCGTCGCCAACCGGGCGATCGGCGCGCCGATCAACATCTGGAACGACCACTCCGACTCCATGTCGCAGCGCGACTCCGGCTGGATCCAGCTCTACGCAGCGTCGAACCAGGAGGCGACCGACCTTCACGTCCAGGCGTTCGCCCTCGCCGAGGAGCTGTCGCTGCCCGTGATGGTCTGCATGGACGGCTTCATCCTCACGCACGCCGTCGAGCGGATCGACGTGCCCGAGCAGGCTCAGGTCGATGCCTTCCTGCCGCCCTTCGAACCGCGCCAGGTGCTCGACCCCGACGAGCCGGTCTCGATTGGCGCCATGGTCGGGCCGGAGGCCTTCACCGAGGTGCGCTATCTCGCACACGCCCGCCAGCTCCAGGCGCTCGAGCAGATCCCGGCCATCGCCGACCGCTTCGCCACCGCCTTCGGCCGGCGCTCCGGCGGCCTCGTCGCCCCCTACCGGAGCGACGACGCCGACACCGTCGTGGTCGCGCTCGGCTCGGTGCTCGGCACGATCGCCGACGTGGTCGACGAGTTGCGCGACGACGGGCATGCCGTCGGTGCACTGGGCATCACGACCTTCCGCCCGTTCCCGATGGACGCCGTCAACGCCGCGCTGTCGCGCGCCAGCCGCGTCGTCGTGCTCGAGAAGGCCTTCACGGCCGGCGTCGGCGGCATCGTCACCGCCGATGTCCGGATGGCGCTCGACGCAGCGCGCGCGCAGCCCACGACGGTTGTCGCCGGGCTCGGGGGCCGGCCGATCACGGCCGACTCGCTGCGGCGGGTGTTCCTCGCGGCAGAGGCGGGCGAGCTCGAGCCGCTCCACTTCCTCGATCTGGACACGACGGTCGTCGAGCGCGAGCTCGACCGCATGCGCACCGAGCGGCGGTCCGGGCCGATCGCAGAGAACGTGCTCCGCCACGTCGGCGTCGTCGGAGGCGGACCGGTCTGATGCCCGCTCAGCGCATCCGCTACTACCAGGTCGGCAGCCACGCCGTCGGCAACCGGCTGCTCGAGCCCGGGCAGCGCGCGGTGCAGGCCGACGAGCACCGGGCCAACGCACTCACCTGCGGGCATCGGGCCTGCCGCGGCTGCGGCGAGGCGCTGGCGGCCCGCTACGTGCTCGACACGGCGCTGCGGGCGACGGGCAATCGCCTGATCGCGGCCAACGCCACCGGCTGCCTCGAGGTGTTCTCGACGCCGTATCCCGAGACCTCCTGGCAGCTGCCCTGGATCCACTCGCTGTTCGGCAACGTCGCCTCGGTCGCCACGGGGATCGCCGCGGCGCTGCGCCAGCGCGGCCTCGCCGACGTGCGCGTCGTCGCCCAGGCCGGCGATGGCGGCACGGTCGACATCGGCTTCGGCTGCCTCTCGGGGATGTTCGAACGCAACGACGACGTGCTGTTCGTGTGCTACGACAACGAGGCCTACATGAACACCGGGGTGCAGCGGTCCGGCGCCACGCCGCCGGCAGCACGCACCGCGACCACGCCGGCGGTCGGGCCGGAGCCGGGCAACCGCTTCGGGCAGGGGAAGAACGTGCCGCTGATCGCGATGGCGCACGAGATCCCGTACGTCGCCACCGCGACCGTGGCCGACCTGCGCGACCTCGAGGCCAAGGTCGAGCGCGCGATGGCGGTGCACGGCTCCCGCTACCTGCACGTGCTGGTGCCGTGCCCGCTCGGCTGGGGCTCGGAGTCCGCCGACACCATCCGGATCGCCCGCCTGGCCACGGAGTGCGGCCTGTTCCCGGTCTTCGAGGCCGAGCACGGCGACATCATCGCGGTCTCGCCGACGCGCCGGCGCGTCCCCGTGACGGACTACCTGCGGCTGCAGCGGCGCTACGCCCACCTGTTCGCCAACGCCGACGGCGCCGCGGTCATCAACCGCCTGCAGGCCATCGCCGACCACAACATCGCCCGGTTCGGCATTGCCGCGGAGGAGACGTCATGACCGAGCGCCCGTTTGCGATCACGCTCGATCCCGGCTCGAGCCGCGCCAACCACACGGGCTCGTGGCGCAGCGAGCGGCCGGTCTACGTGGATCGGATGGCGCCCTGCGGCAACGCCTGCCCGGCCGGCGAGGACGTGCAGGGCTGGCTCTACCACGCCGAATCCGGCGACTACGAGTCGGCGTGGCGGACGATCGTCGCGGACAACCCCTTCCCGGCGGTCATGGGCCGCGTCTGCTTCGCGCCGTGCGAACGCGCCTGCAACCGGGTGCAGGTCGACGAGGCCGTCGGCATCAACGCCGTCGAGCGGTTCCTCGGCGACGAGGCGATCCGCCGCGGATGGTCGCTCGAGCCGCCGGCGACGACCACCGGCAAGCGCGTACTGGTCGTCGGCGCCGGACCCTCCGGGCTCGCCGCCGCCTATCACCTGGCGCGTCTCGGGCACGACGTCACCGTCCGCGACGCCGGCGACCGGGCGGGCGGCATGATGCGCTACGGGATCCCCCGGTACCGTCTGCCGCGCGAGGTGCTCGACGCGGAGGTCGCGCGCATCGCCGCGCTGGGCGTGCGGATCGAGCTCGGCTGCCGTGTCCCCCACCTCGGCGAGGCGCTCGCAGCGGAGGGCTTCGACGCCGCGTTCGTCGCCGTCGGCGCCCAGCTCGGGCGCCGCGCGGAGATCCCTGCCGGCGACTCGGCGCGGATGCTCGACGCCGTGTCCCTACTGCGCAGCATGGAGGGCGCGGAGCCCCCGCTGCTGGGTCGCCGCGTGGCGGTCTACGGCGGCGGTGACACGGCCATCGACGCCGCCCGCACCGCGCGGCGGCTCGGCGCCACCGACGCCGTGGTCGTCTACCGGCGCACCCGCGAGCGCATGCCCGCGCACGACCTGGAGGTCGAGGAGGCGGTCGAGGAGGGCGTGCTGATGAAGTGGCTCTCCACCATCCGGCACGTCGACGGCGGCCGGATGGTGCTCGAGCGAATGGCCCTCGACGAGAACGGCTTCCCGCAGCCGACCGGCGAGCTGGAGGAGCTGGCGGCCGACGCGCTGGTGCTCGCGCTGGGTCAGGACGCCGACCTCGAGCTGCTCGCCGACGTCGACGGGGTGCAGATCGCCGACGGCGTGGTCGTGGTGGACGGGGACATGATGACCGGACGGCCCGGCGTGTTCGCAGGCGGCGATGCCGTGCCGGCTGAACGCACGGTCACCACCGCAGTCGGCCACGGCAAGCGGGCGGCCCGCAGCATCGACGCCTGGCTGCGCGACGAACGGCCGCCGCTCGCGGCGGACCGTGCGCTGGCCGGCTTCGACCGGATCAACGTCGCGTACTACTCCGACGCCCCGAAGACGCTGCGGCCCGTGCTCGATGCCGCCCGCCGGCGAACGACCTTCGACGAGGTCGTGGGAGGCCTCGACGAGTCGAGTGCGCTGTTCGAGGCGCGCCGCTGCCTGTCGTGCGGCAACTGCTTCGAGTGCGACAACTGCTACGGCGTCTGCCCCGACAACGCCGTCATCAAGCTCGGGCCGGGTGCCCGCTACACGATCGACCTCGACTACTGCAAGGGGTGCGGCATCTGCGCCGCCGAATGCCCCTGCGGCGCCATCGACATGGTGCCGGAGGAGCGATGACCAGTTCTGGATGGAGGGTGACATGACTGTCCGCGTTGCCATCAACGGCTTCGGCCGCATCGGCCGCACCGTCGTCCGCGCCGCGCTCGCGAACGACAGCGACCTCGAGATCGTCGCCGTCAACGACGTCGCCGACCCGGCGGCACTGGCCCACCTGCTCGAGTACGACTCGGTCTACGGGCACCTCGACGCTCCCGTCACCGCCATCGCCGGCGGCCTGAGCGTCGCCGATCGCGAGCTGGCAGTGCTCGCCGAGCCCGATCCGGAGCGCCTGCCCTGGCGCGAGCTGGACGTCGATGTCGTGATCGAGGCGACCGGCCGGTTCCGCACCTGCGAACAGGCCGCGGCGCATCTGAGGGCCGGGGCACGCAAGGTGATCGTCTCCGCGCCGGTTCCGGACGCGGACGTGACGCTGGTCCTCGGCGTCAACGGCGGCGACTACGACCCCGACCGCCACCACGTCATCTCGAACGCGTCCTGCACGACCAACTGCGTGGCACCGGTCGCCCGCGTCCTGCACGAGTCGATCGGCATCCGGCACGGGCTGATGACGACGATCCACGCCTACACCGCCGATCAGCGCCTGCTCGACCTCCCGCACAAGGACCTCCGCCGAGCCCGCGCGGCCGCGCTGAACCTGATCCCGACCTCGACGGGCGCCGCCAAGGCGCTCGGTCTCGTCATCCCGGCACTCGCCGGGAAGCTCCACGGCTACGCCGTGCGCGTCCCGCTGGCGACCGGGTCGCTCGTCGACCTGACCGTCGAGACCGCCCGGCCGACCACCGCCGAGGAGGTCAACGCGCTGTTCGCCGGACGCGCCGACTCGGGCGATCTCCACGGGATCCTCGCCTACAGCGAGGCACCCCTGGTCTCGTCCGACATCGTCCGGTCGCCGTACTCGTCGATCTTCGACGCCCCCCTCACGAAGGTCGTCGACGGCACGCAGGTGAAGGTCATCGCCTGGTACGACAACGAGTGGGGCTACTCGACGCGGCTGGTCGAGCTCGCCGGCCGGGTCTTCGTGCCGGCCGTGGTCGGCCTCGACTGAGTCTCGATCCACCGCGGGGGCGGTGGATCGAGACCAGGTTTGGCGTGCGGCGGACTCGTCAACCTCCGGTACCGTTCACGACATGACGGGGCTGATCGATGCCGGCTGGGAGGCCTGGCTACCGCTCGAGCTGCTCGACGCGATGGCGGCGCTCGACGGCGGCAGTGAGGCCAGGCGCGCGTTCCGACTGCGGCTGGAGCGGGGCCCGGACGCCCTGGCCGCGGACCGCTGGGAGCGGTTCCGGCTCGTGGCGCCCTCGCGGATCGACGTCCCGATGACCTCGGACGGGCTGACAGCCGCAGGCTGCCACGACCTGCTGCGCGAGCTGGGCCTGGCCGCGGGTGACCCGCCTCGCCGGACCACGCCCGAGCCCGTGGAGCTCGTGCTGACCCTCGACCACGAGGAGCTGGTGGAGCTGGAACGGCTGCGCGCCGCCCGCGACGTCTCGGGTGCGGGTGCGGCAACCCCCCACGGACTGCCGTCGCTCGACCGCACGTTCGGCGCGGGCACGGGACGCAACGACCCCTGCCCGTGCGGGTCGGGCAAGAAGTTCAAGCGGTGTCACGGAGCGTGACCGGGATGGCGGCACTCGAAGGTCAGGTCGGGATCGTCACCGGCGGCGGCCGTGGGATCGGCGCGACCGTGGCCGCTGAGCTCGCCGGCGCCGGAATGCGGGTCGCCGTCACCGGCCGCACCCGCGAGCAGGTCGAGCGCGTCGCGGCCGCCGTCGGCGGCATCGCCCTGGTCGGCGATGTCAGCTCGTCCGGCTGACGTCGAGCGGTGGATCGCCACCACCCGGCGCGAGCTCGGCCCGATCGACCTGCTCGTCAACAACGCGGCCGTCACCGGCGCCGCGGAGCCGTTCTGGGAGAGCGACGCCGACGACTGGTGGCGCGTGTTCGAGATCAACGTCCGCGGACCCCAGCTGTGCTGCCGGGCGGTGCTGTCCGAGATGGTCGCGCGCGGCCGCGGGCGGATCGTCAATCTCGTCAGCGGCGCGGCCTACCTCCCCTCGTTGCCCGCGAACGTGAGCGACACCAGCTACCCGCCGAGCAAGGCTGCGCTGATGCGGTTCACGGAGGTGCTCGCCGACCAGGTGCGGGCATCCGGCGTGCGCGTCTTCGCCGTCGCGCCGGGCCTCGTCCAGACCGGCATGACGGCCGGGCTGTCGTCCGCGACGCACTGGACGCCGCCCGATGCCGCGCCACGGCTCATCCGCGCCATCGCCGAAGGCCGGGCCGACGCGCTGGCCGGTCGCTACCTCCACGCCGAGCACGACGCCGACATCGACGCGCTCGCCGCCCGCGCCGCCGAGGTCGACCGCGACGACCTCAACGCCATCCGCCTCCGCAGATGATCAGCAGGTCGCGCCCGGCTCGGCCTGCGTGTCACCGAGCAGGCGGGCGAAGATGGTCGCGAGCGTCGCGACCTCGTCCGGTGCCAGCCGGTCGAAGTAGGAGGCCTTGACGAACGTGAACAGCTTGTCCTGAGCGCGCCGGGTGACCTCGCCGCCGCGCGGCGTGAGCGTGATGTTGGTGGCGCGGGCATCTGCCGGGCATGACCGGCGCTCGACGAGACCGCGCTGCTCCAGGAGGTCGACCACGCGCGAGACGCGGCTGAGACTGAGACCCATCGCCTCGGCCAGCGCCGTCTGGCGGAGCGTCAGGTCGTCGGCGCGGGTGAGGCGGCCCATCAACCCGAGCATGCTGATACTCAGGTCGTCGCCCTCCGCCAGGAGTTCCTCACCGCGCCGTCGCAGACGACGGTTCAGCTCGACCAGCCCCTCCCATGCCATCGTGTCGGCCCCGCTCCAGGCCGCCTCCGCGCGCGTTCCCATCATGTGGAACGCGCGTGCCGCAATCCGCTGCAGTTCCTCTTCGGCGGGATCGGCCGAGTTCGTCACGTCGCGAACGGTAGCGCCGCCGACACCACGACCTCGTTCCCGGCCGGGTCGTGGAGCGTGACGGCGCCGTCGCCGAACCGCGACGCGTCGTTGACGACGAGCTCGAAGCGGCGCATGCCCGCCGTCCCGGGGGCCGGCTGGCGCGCACCTGGGCCGTGCCAGTCGTTGAGGGCGAGACGGTGGGGGAACGGCCCGCCGGCGCCGAGGTCGGCCATGCCGATCGGCGTCATGAAGGCGTGCTCGTCGAAGCCGATCACGTCGCGGTAGAACGCGTAGCCGGCGGCGAGGTCGTCGACGTGCAGGTGCACGTGGCCGACGACGGTGCCGGACGGCAGCGGGCCGGCGATGTCGCCCCCGGCCAACGGCGCAAGCGCGGCATCGACGTCAAGCGGCTCGGTGCCCTCGTGCAGGCGCCCGTCGCTGTCGCGGAACTCGACGCTGTTGGGGCCGATCTCGATCGAGCCGTAGCGCTCCGGCGTCTCGAGGGTGAGCTCGAGCATGATCCCGTCGGGATCCCGCACGTACGTCGCCTTCGAGAAGACGTGGTCGGTCGGCGACTGTGGCACCCGGGCGAGCATGAGCCGGGCCAGGACTCGCGCGAACTCGACGGCGTTCGGCAGGTGGATGGCGACGTGGTAGAGCCCCGCATGCCCGCGCCCGACCGGGCGAACGGCACCCGGATGGAGCACGATCAGTGCGCGGTCGTCGACGCCGAGACGCGCCTCACCGGCGGGCGAGGCGAGCTCCTGCAGGCCGATGATGTCGCGCCAGAACGGCAGCGAGCGCCCGAGGTCGATGACGTCGAGATGGACTGCGCCGTAGCCGATGCGATCGACGCCACCAGCCCTGGCGGGCGTGGTCGCGGTCGTGTTTCGAGAAGTTGTCATTGGGGGGGCCTTCGAGGACGTGACGGGCGGTGCGGGCGCCGGGCCCACACCGCCCCGTCAGGTTCGGGTGGATCAGGCGGCCTGCCTGACGGCGGAGATGTCGAGGCTCAGCTTGACCAGGTCGGACACCAGCATGTTGCCACTGCCGAGCGCCTGGTTGAACTTCATGCCGTACTCGCCCCGGCTGAGCTTGCCGGTGATCTCGAGGCCGACGCGCTCGTTGCCCCAGGGATCGGTCTCGAGGCCCTGGACGACCGCGTTGAGGGTGACCGGGCGGGTGACGCCGTGCATGGTCAGGTCGCCGGCGATCGCGAACGTCTCGCTGTCGACCGGGGTGAGCGCGGTGGCCGCGAACGTGATCTGCGGGAAGGTCTCGGCGTCGAAGAAGTCGGGCGAGCGCAGGTGCGCGTCGCGCTGCTCCTCGGCGGTGTTCACCGACGCGGCGTCGATCGTGGCGGAGATCGGTCGCCGCAGCGAGGTCGTCGCCGACGGTGAGCGTGCCCGAGAAGGTGTCGAACGTCCCGCGGACGTTGGCGATGCCGAGGTGCTTCACGGCGAAGCCGACGCGCGAATGGGCCGGGTCGATCGCCCAGGTTCCGGCCGGGACGAGCGTGGTGATAACGGTGGCGGACACTGCTTCTCCTCGTGTCGTGGGGGGCGCTCTGACGCCGCCCCTGATTCACTTGCTAGAGCAACCATATCACCAACTATGTGCTAGCGCAAGTAAATCATCACGACCTGATGAAAGCTTCCGAGTGGTCGGCGAGAAACCGGTCGAGCGAGCGGGCGGGGCGGCCGAGGAGCAGCGCGAGGTCGGTGGTCGCGACTGCGTCGGCCGGCGCGTACGCATCCGCGATCCGCGCCAGGTCGCCGGCCCGCCAGGCGGGCACACCCGCCGCCAGCAGTTCGCCCTCGAGCTGCTCAGGCGGGACCGCCTCGTAGTCGACCCGCCGCCCGGCGACGGCGGTCAGGGCCTCGGCGATCTCGCCGTAGCCGATGGCGGCCGGGCCTGTCAGCGCGTAGGTGGCGCCGGCGTGGCTCGCGGCGGAGGCGAGGATGACGGCGAGCGCCTCGCCGACGTCGCGCGTGTCCACCATGGGAAAGCGGCGATCGCCCATCGGTGCCCGTACCCGGCCCTCGTCGCGAATCGCCGCAGCCTGGCGCAGCAGGTTCTGCAGGTAGAGGTGAGGGCGCACGATCGTCCGGGCGATCGATCGCTCGCGGAGAGCCTGCTCGATCACGCCGTGGTGGCGCATCAACTCGATCGGCGAATCGGGCCGTGCCCCGATCGCGGACAGCATGACGACCTGGCGGACGCCGCCCGCCTCGGCCGCCCGCATCACGTTCTGACCCTCCGCCACGTGGTCGGGGTTGTCGCGACCCGCGAGCAGCAGCACCTCCACGCCGTCGACAGCGGCCGCAAGCGAGCGCTCGTCCTGGAACGTGCCCAGCACGATCTCGACGCCCTGCAGACCATCCGCCGCCGCCGGGTCGCGCACGAGCGCCCGGACGGCCAACCTGCGATCGAGCAGCGCCCGCACGGCCGCCCCACCGACCTGGCCCGTCGCTCCCGTGATCAGGATCATCGCGGCGCCGCCATCGCGCGAGAGCTTACCGTTCCGGTGACGGCCTCAGGCGTCCCGAGCCGTGCGCAGGCCGGCGAAGATCTGCCGGCGTTCGGGGTGATCCCAGTTGCGGAACGTCGACCGGGCGACGAGCGGATGGGTGGCCCACGAGCCGCCCCGCAGCACCTTGTAGCCACCGTCGAAGAAGACCTCGGAGTACTCGCGGTACGGGAACGATCGAAACCCGGGGTACGGGGCGAACTCGGACGACGTCCACTCCCACACATCCCCGAGCATCTGATGACAGCCGCAGGGCGAGACGTCGCCGGGGTACGAGCCGACCGCCGCCGGCCCGAACCGCTTCCGGCCCGTGTTCCCATCGACCCCGGAGCCGGCCGCCGACACCTCCCACTCCTGCTCGGTGGGGAGCCGGCGGCCCTGCCAGCGCGCGAAGGCGTCCGCCTCGAACCACGACACGTGCTGGACGGGCTCGGCCGCGGGGAGGGACTCGGTCCTGCCGAACCGGCGCCGCAGCGAGCCGCCACCGGGATCTCGCGACCAGTACAGGGGCGCCTCGGCGCTGCACTCCCGGCGCCACTCCCAGCCGCGCTCGCTCCACAGGGCACGGCAGCGGTAGCCGCCGTCCTCGATGAACGCCATGAACCGGTCGTTCGTCACCGGTGCGACGTCGATCGCGAACGGGGCGAGGTCGACGTCGTGCTCGTCACGTTCGTTGTCGTATGCCCACGGTGTGGTGGTCGTGCCGATCGCATAGCGCCCACCGGGCACGACCACGTCGCCGGTGGGCGGCGCCGGCACCGGCGACGCGCTCTCGCCAGGCAGGGGGTAGGCGAGGTCGGCCGCCTGGAGCGTCTGGCACATCGTCTCGTTGTGCTGCAGCTCGTGCTGGACGACGAGACCGTAGACGAACCAGTCCGCCATGAGCGCGTGCGACTCCGACTCGACTGCCGACAGCGCCGAGAGTGTCCGCCGGCGGACGTCGGCCGCGTACCGGCGGGCCGCGTCCGGTGCGAGGAGGTCGAGGCCCGCGCGTTCGGAGCGCCCGTGCCGGAAGGCGTCGTAGATGTCATCGAGCTCCGGATCGATAGCCGCACCGTTGCCGAGCGTCCGCAGCAGCCACAGCTCCTCGTAGTGCGCGATGTGCGCGAGATCCCAGACGAGGGGAGACTGGAGCGGTGAGAACTGACGCTCGAGGTCTGCATCGGCGAGCGGCCCGAGCAGGCGATCGGTGAAGCGCCGGGCGTCCGCAAGCCGGTCGGCGACGGTCCCGCGGGTCACGACCGCGGGGTTCCGGAGAGTGGCCATGCTGCATCCTAGTCAGAGACGTCCGGCCGCGGCAGCGAAGTTTTCCCGAGTGAACCGATTCAGCTTGCGACTTTATCGATTCACAAGCGTGGCTCGCCCTAGACGCGGCGGACGGGGAGCCAGGAGAACCGCCGCTGGGCGACGACGAACCCGCCGACGGCCCATGCCGCCAGCACCAGCAGGTCGCGCATCGCCAGGTGCGCCCCCGACGCGGTGGGGTCGAGCGCGAGCCGGAGGGCATGCGCGAGATGCTCGAGTGGGAACACGGCCGCCACCGTGCGCAGGGATTCCGGGAGCGGTCCGGCCGGCACCAGCACGTCGGACACCAGCAGCAGCGGGAGCAGCACCAGCGACGCGACCGGTTGGGCGGCGGCGGCGGTCCGGATCGTGGTCGAGAGCGCGTAGCCGACGCTGGCCAGGGCGAGTGCCCCGATCAGGATGGTGATGACGGTGGCCGGCAGGGCTCCGGTGGGGACCGTCACGTCGTAGCGGTTGCCCGCGATCGTCAGGAGCAGGAAGGCGGATACCAGCGAGGCGGCGGCGGCGGCAAGCGTGCGGCCGGCGAGCAGCACCCAGGCCGGCGCGGGTGTCGCGCGGCGGCGCTTGAGGACGCCGGCCTCGCGCTGGGCGACGACGTCGACGACCAGGCTGAGGAAGGCCGCCGCGACGATGCCGAACGCCATCAGGCCGGGAACGAGGAACTGGGCCAGGGGCACCACCCGGTCGCCGACGTGGGCGGTCGCGCCCTTGCCCGCGCTCACGAGCACGACCAGCAGCAGCACGGGCAGCGCGACCGTGCTCAGGCTGGCCTGGCGGTTGCGACGGAAGGCGCGGAGGTCGTAGAGGAACTGGTGCGCGGCCAGCCTGAGCGGCGAGCGGGTCATCGCGCCACCTCTGTCGCGGCGATCAGCGACAGGTAGGCATCCTCGAGCGACGGGCGCCGGACCTCCAGTTCGACGGGGACGGCGCCGGTCGTCCGTGCCCACCGTGCGATCGCCTCGACATCGTCCAGCGGAGCGTCGGTCGCCAGCGAGAACCGGCCGCCCGACGAGACCTCGATGCGGTCGCCCAGGGCGGGCGGGAGGCGGTCCACCGCACCACCGGCGAGCCCGAACGAGATGCTGCCCGGCGCGCCGGCGCGCTCGCCGACGGCCGCCGGCGTTCCGGAGGCGATGACGAGGCCGCCGGCGACGATCGCGATCCGGTCGGCGAGCCTCGCCGCCTCGTCCATCGCGTGTGTCGTCAGGACGATCGTCGTTCCGTCCCTTCGCAGCGCCTCGATCATGTGCCAGGACGCCCGGCGCGCGGCCGGGTCGAACCCGGTCGTCGGCTCGTCGAGGAACAGCAGCTCGGGGCGTCCGACCAGCGCCAGTGCGACGTCGAGCCGGCGGCGCTGGCCGCCGGAGAGCGTGGTCGCGGTGACACGCTCGTATCCATCCAGGCCGACCAGGTTGAGCGTCTCCACCACCTCGCGCGGCTCGGCGTGGTAGCCGGCGTACAGCGCGACCGCCTCGCGCACCGTCAGTCCCGGATCGGGCTCGGACTCCTGCAGGACGACGCCGATGCGCGCGCGCCAGGCCGCCCCGGCCGAGCCCGGATCGACGCCGAGAACGCGCACCTCGCCTCCGGAGCGGTGCCGGAACCCGGCGAGCAGCTCGACGGTGGTGGTCTTGCCCGCGCCGTTCGGCCCGAGGATCGCGAAGACCTCGCCCCGCGCCACCGTCAACTCGATGCCGCGAAGGGCCTCGACATCGCCATAGCGAGCGGTGAGTCCACGCGCATCGATCACCGGCGTCACGGTTGCCATCACGCCTCCTCGGGCGTCCGGAGTCGTCCACCCAGGCCACGCGCCGCGACGGCGGTCGCGAGTCCGGCGCCTGCGGCAAGCGCCCAGTTGCGATCGAACACCGCGATGCTGTCGGTGCGCCCCGCGGCGAGGGCCACCACGGCGGCGACGCCGAGGACGCCGCCGATCTGCCGTGCCATGGCGGTCACGGCACTCGAGACAGCGAACTGGGCCGGTGCCACGGCCCGGGCCGCGGCGATCCCGAGCGTCGGCAGGGTCAGTCCGATACCGACCCCGATGCTGACCGAGCCGGGGATCCACGTCCGGAGGAAGGCGGGATGCTGGCCGGCCCGGAGCGCGAGCCACGTCGCGCCCGCGGCGAAGACCGTGCCGCCCACCGATATCAGGGCCCGCTCGCCGAGTCGCCCCACGAGCCGGGATCCGATCATGGCCGCGGAGGCCGCCGCCAGCGGACTCGGCAGGATCGCGAGTCCCGAGCGCAACACCGAGTAGTGCCAGACGCCGGAGAGGAACAGCACGTTGCCGAGCAGCACGGCGAAGAAGCCCAGCGAGAAGAGGAGGGCGCCCAGCCCCGCGATGACGAACCGCCGGTCGCGCAGCAGCGCGGGATCGAGTACCGGCACTGCGTGGCGCGAGGACCGCCGTGCGATCAGCGGGGCGAGCACGACGGCCAGGGCCACGGCAGCGATCTCGCGCTGTGAGCGCCAGCCCCACGCGTTGCCCTCGACGAGCGCGAGCGACAGGACCGCGATCGCCGCCGCCACGAGCGCGGCGCCGAGGAGATCCGGGACACCCGTCGCGGACGGGTCGCGGCTCTCGGCGAGCGTCCGACGGGCGGCGAACCACGCGGCCGCCGCTACGGGGACGTTGGCGAGGAACACCAGGCGCCAGTCGCCGGCGGCCACGATCAGACCGCCCAGCGGCGGCCCGACGGCGGCGGCGATCGCGCCGACGGCACTCCACACACCGAGCGCACGTGCGCGCGCCTCGGCCGGGGTGGCGGCGAGCAGGATCGCGAGCGACGTCGGCAGCATCATCGCCGCCCCGGCGGCCTGCGCGCCCCGCGCGACGACCAGGAGCCCGACGGACGGCGCGACGGCGCACAGCAGCGAGGCCAGGCCGAACACGGCGAGCCCTCCGGTGAACACCCGACGCCGCCCGTAGCGGTCGGCAAGCCGGCCGCTCGGCACCAGCAGCGCCGCGAACACGATGGCGTAGGCGTTCAGGATCCAGGAGAGGTCTCCCAGCGTCGCCGTAGGGAACGAGGCCCGGATGGCGGGGAACGAGACGTTGACGATGGTCGCGTCCAGCAGGGCCATGAACGACGCGAGCGACGTCACGACCAGGGCCGCGCCGGCCCCGGCCACCGGCCGGCGATCGGGCACGGCGCGCCGGAGGGAGCGGCGATCGCGAACGAGGAGCGGAAGGAGATACGGGGCCGGGCGCATGACACCTCAACTCAGTTGGATAATCAAACTAATAGGAGAATAGAGAGGTCAGTTGGAAATGTCAACCTACTGTGCGACACTGTGCCCATGCCCGTGCTGAACGCCCGCCCCTGTGCCGTCGCCGACGCCCTGACCGTGGTCGGCGAGAAGTGGTCGCTGCTCGTCGTCCGCGAGATCGCGTTCGGCGTCATGCGCTTCGACCAGATCGCCCGCAACACCGGCGCGCCGCGCGACATCCTCACCACCCGGCTGCGCAGCCTCGAGGCGGCCGGGGTGGTGCGCAAGCGTCAGTACCAGGAGCACCCGCCCCGCTCGGAGTACCACCTGACGCAGGCCGGTCACGAGCTGCGGCCGATCCTGCTCGCGCTCGGCGCATGGGGCAACCGCTGGCTCCGGGAGTCGGCGCCGGTGACGTTCGAGCACAGCTGCGGCCACGATCTCGACCTCGCGTTCACCTGCCGGGCCTGCGGCCAGGAGCTGACCGGCCAGGACGTGACGGCCCGGTACGTCGCACCCGGGTGGACCGTCGCCGGGCCCGTCGCGAAGACCGGGTGAGAGGCCTGTCGATTTCGCCCCACGCCGCTTGTCTTCCCAGCGACGATCCGCAAGGAGGAGACGATGAAGTACATCCTGTTCATCCACCAGGGCACCACGCCGACCCCGCCGTCCGAGGCGTGGGAGCGCCTCTCCGATCAGGAGAAGGGCGCCATCTACGGCGCCTACAAGGCGATCAACGAGACCCCGGGCGTCACCCCCGGGGTGCACATGCAGTCGCCCGAGACGGCCACCACCGTTCGCGTCCAGGAGGGCCGGACGCTGACGACCGATGGCCCGTTCGTCGAGCTCAAGGAAGCGATCGGAGGGTACCTCCTGTTCGAGGCCGACGACCTCGACGCCGCGATCGCCCTCGCCGCCCAGGTGCCCGCAGCCCGGCTCGGCGGCGCCATCGAGATCCGGCCGCTCGTCCAGTACTAGGCTTGACACCGTGACCGCCCGCGCCGTGCTCGACGAGGTCTTCCGCGAGCAATGGGGGCGGGTCCTGGCCTCCCTCGTCGGCTTCCTCCGCGACTTCGACCTCGCGGAGGAAGCCACCCAGGAGGCATTCGCGATCGCCGCGGCGCGGTGGGAGACGGACGGCGTGCCGGTCAACCCCGGCGCGTGGCTGATCACCACCGCGCGCAACCGCGCGATCAACCGCATCCAGCGCGATCGCACGCTGACCCGCAAGCGTCACCTGCTCGTCGTACCCGAGTCAACGGAGGCTGCCGTGAACGACACGTCGTTCGCCGACGAGCGGCTGGAGCTGATCTTCACCTGCTGCCATCCTGCCCTCGCGATCGAGGCGCAGGTGGCGCTGACACTCCGAACGCTGGGTGGCCTGTCGACCGCCGAGATCGCGCGTGCGTTCCTGGTGCCGGAGGCGACCATGGCCCAGCGCCTCGTGCGGGCGAAGCACAAGGTCCGCGACGCCGGCATCCCGTTCCAGGTGCCGGGCCCCGACCTGCTCCCCGACCGCCTCGCGGCAGTGCTTGCGGTCGTGTACCTGATCTTCAACGAGGGCTACGGCGGCCGCGACGAACTGACCGTCGAGGCGCTCTGGCTCGGGCGCCAGCTGGCCCAGTTGATGCCGGACGAGGCCGAGGTGCACGGCCTGCTGGCGATGATGCTGCTGCTCGACGCGCGACGCGCGGCGCGGGTCCGCGAAGGCGAGGTGGTCGAACTGACCGAGCAGGACCGTGCCATGTGGAACCCGGACGCCATCGCCGCGGGGCGGGCGGCACTCGAGCGGGCCCTGGCCCTGCCGGGGCGCGGACCCTACGCCCTGCAGGCCGCCATCGCCGGCCTCCACACCGAGGAGCCGCGCGACTGGGCGCAGATCGCCGCGCTCTACCACGAGCTCTCGCTGCTGACGAACTCACCCGTCGTCGAGCTGAGCCGCGCCGTGGCGATCGCCGAGACCGAAGGACCCGATGCCGCGCTCGCGATCGCCGACGGGCTCGGCCTGGACGACTACCCGTACCTGCATGCCGCGCGCGGGGCGTTCCTGCACCGTCTCGGCCGCGACGCCGAGGCGCGCACTGCCTACGGCCGGGCGATTGCGCTCGCTCCAACCGACGGGGAGCGCCGGCGCCTCGAGCGGACGCTGGCGGAGCTGTAGAACATCATCGTCGGCTGAGCGCGAACCGGTGCGCCCCGATGGTGGTGGTCAGCTCGATCTGACCCGGTCCGCTGACCCGGAGGTGGGCGGCTGACACGGGATCGTCGAGTGTGAACCGCGAGGCATCGCCGAGGTTCGTGATCGTGAACCGCGTCGGCTGACCGGCCACGGCGGCGTTGCGCGGCTCGGTCGCGATCGTCAAACGCTGCGCTTCGCGATCCCACCAGGCCTGGCGCAACGCGAGATCGGGGAAGTCGACGCCGCAGACGGTCGGCTCCGAGAACCGGTCGCCGGGGTTGACGTTGAACAGCCGCCACCAGGCGCCCTCGCTCATGGCCTCGGCAGCGGCCATGGCGGCGTTGAACTGGCCCCGCGGGTGCTCCTCGGCCAGGCCGAAACCCCACGTGAACTCGCCTCGCGCGCGATCCCAGGTGGGCTCGAACCGGGCGTCGGCGGCCGCGACCAGGGCGCCGGCCAGTTCGGTCATGCCCCACTCCCGGGCGAGGTGCATGATCATCGGCGTCCGCTGCGGCCCCGGCAGGTTCGTCGGCGTGGCCGCCAGCCCGGACTGGGTCAGCGCCGCGGCCAGCAGCGCACGGGCCTCGTCGGGCTTCTGCGGCGCCAGGAAGTAGGACGGGAACAGCGCCCCCCAGGCTGCCGGCAACCGCAGGTGGCGGTCGATCGTCGGGTCGTAGTAGAACGTCACCTCGTCACCCGGCCGGCCGTCCTGAAACCCGAGGTAGTCGCTCCGGGCCGTGTCCGCCCACCATCGCTCGAACGCCTCGTGATGCCCGGTGCCGCGCATCAGGTCGTTGAGCCTCAGACCGAGGCCCGCCGCCGCGAGTCACAACGGCCAGACCTTCACGTTCTCGCAGTGCGGGCCCTTCGGCACACGGCGCCACTGATCGGCCAGGAATTGCGAGATCGCCGAATGCGTCCAGGTGAACGTGTGCGGGCCGTCCCGCACGATCTGGAACGGCGCATCCCACTTCCCGTCACCCGTCGTCCGCAGGTGCAGGCCGAGCAGCACGAGAAAGAAGCCGCGGAAGAACAGGTTGCCGTCGGCACCGATCGGGTCCCACTGCACGCCCCACGGCTCGACGCCGTTGGCCGTCCAACCCGGCACGTCGTAGCGACCCCACAGCTCGTCCGGGATCACCCGCCGGTACGCGGCCGGGTACGAACCGCGCGCCGGGTCGGGCCCGAACTGCGTCAGCCAGTCGGCCGCGGCCCACCAGCCGGTGTGGCGGAAGGCGAGCTCGTCCAGGATCCGACCGTACACCTCGCGCCAGGCCGGCGTGGTGTCGGCCATCAACGCAACCGCGTACGAGGAGTTGACGAGGTCGAAGCGGTGCCAGGAGAGCTCCGGGGCGTCGCTGCGGTTGTCCCAGTGCGGGTGCGGCTGGCCGTCGCGATCCCAGCTGTCGGGCGTCGTCGCCTTCCGGAAGAGGTACCGGAGCCAGCCCAGCGACCGGTCGGAGAGCTCCGGATGCGCGCCCGCCATGCGGGGATCGTACTGGTAGAGTCACGGCCCGATCAGGAGACCGTATGACGAGGGACAAGTCGGGACGCACGAGCGCGGGGATCCTGCTCTGGCGACGACGCGAGGGCTCGTTGGAGGTGCTCCTGGCGCATCAGGGCGGGCCGCTCTGGGCCAGGAAGGACCTCGGCCACTGGACGATTCCCAAGGGCGAGGCCGAGTCGGGTGAAGCGCTGGTCGAGGTGGCCCGTCGCGAGTTCGCCGAGGAGACCGGGCACGAGGTGCCCGGGGCGCCCTTCATCGAGCTGGGGCAGATCCGGCAGAAGTCGGGCAAGATCGTGCACGGCTGGGGCGTCCCCGGCGACCTCGACCCGGCCACCGCCGTCAGCAACACCTACGAGATGGAGTGGCCGCCCCATTCGGGTCGCATCCAGGCGTTCGCCGAGATCGACCGGGTCGAGTGGTTCGACCTCGCGGAGGCACGACAGCGGCTGAAAGCGGCACAGGTGCCGTTCCTCGACCGGCTCGAGGCAACCCTCGCCACGGGACAGTGACGCACCGCTTACCGCCGCGCGTCCACCAGATCGATCCACGTGCCGCGCTCGGCGCTCGCGTACACCGCGTCGATCACCGTCATGTTCGCGACGGCATCCTCCAGGGTCGTCGGCGCCGGGCCACCGTCCAGGATCGCCCGCGCGAACAGCTCGGCCTGGTGGCGGTACTGATCGGCCGCCGCAATCTCCTCGAGAGCACCGTTGACGCGCAGGCGGGTCGGCAGATCGGCGGCCGGGTTCCAGGGCACCTCGACCTCGATCGTGCCCGTGGTGCCGATCAGCTGCATGCGCTGGTAGTCGGCCAGCTGGGTCGCGCTCGAGAAGGTGGCGTGCCCGCGCGGGAACTCGAGGATCGCCGACGCCAGCCGGTCGATCCCCATCGCGGGATCGCGGTCCATGGCCGCGACCACCCGGCGCGGCTCGGCTTCGAACAGCATCCGGGCGAGCGTGATCGGGTAGCAGCCGATGTCCATGACGCTGCCGCCGCCGCAGTCGAGCCGGTTGGCGCTGCTCGCGGCATCGTCGTCGAAGTAGGTGAACGAGCCCATCACGAGCCCCAGCTGGCCGATCGCACCTGCCCGGAGGAGGTCGCCCACCCGCGTCCACTGCGGGCTCGATCGGGCCATGAACGCCTCGCCGATCAGAACGCCCGAACGGTCGCGCGCGGCCAGCAGCGCACGGGCCTGGTCGGCGTCGAGCCCCACCGGCTTCTCGCACAGCACGTGCTTACCGGCGTCGGCTGCGCGGATCGACCACTCGACGTGGAGGTGGTTCGGCAACGGGTTGTAGACCGCGTCCACCTCGGGGTCGGCGAGCAGTTCGGCATAGGCGCCGTACGCCCGAGCGATGCCGAACCGGTCGGCGGCAGCCCCGGCCCGCCCGTGGTCACGCGAGGCGATCGCCACGACCTCGCAGTTCTCGGCCGCCTGGAGCGCCGGGATCATGTCGTCGACCGCGATCGTCGCGACGCCCAGCACACCCCAGCGGACGACGTCGCTCATGGCATCACGGTCGAGAACACGTGTCCGAGGTTAGCGAACAGTCGGCAGGGCCGCCGTTTGCGCCGGTTCTCATTTGCGCTACTGGCTCTTTCGTGTAATAGTCCTTGTCGCACATCCTTTTGGTCTTCGCCGAATAGGGCGACGCGATCGATGGGGTGCGCAAGGTCGCCGTTCTCCCGGCTGCCCAGGGCAGCCACCTGAAGCGATCGTACGGCGCCTGATGCCCTGGACACATTCCCTAGGAAGGGACCACAGTCCATGTATGCCTTGATCCGCCAGTACGACGGTCTCGATGCCGGCAAGCGCGACATCGCAACCAAGAAGGCCAACGAGGAGCTGCGCCAGCTGCTCGCCAAGTCGCAGGGGTTCGTCTCGTACGAGCTGCTCAAGCCCGACGGCAACAACAAGGCCGTCACGTCGATCAGCGTGTTCCGCACGCGAGCCGACGCCGAGGCCTCGATGAAGATCACCGAGGACTGGGTGCACAAGAACCTGCCCGAGATGACGAAGCCGACCCGCATGGCCGGCGAGTTCGTCGCGCACTAGGCACCACCCGCCCGGGGGGCGACTTCGCGTCGCCCCCCGGGCACATCATCGGCAGGTCTGCGACGATGCCGATGTGCCGGAACCGCTGTCGGCCGACGAGCGCACGACGCTCGCTGCGATCGCCGATCAGCTCATCCCGGCGGCCGCGAACATGCCCGCAGCGAGCGAGGTGGACGCCACCGGCAAGTGGCTCGACCGCGTGCTGGTCGCCGACCCCGCGCGCGTGATCGCGCTGAGGGCCCTGGTCGACGTTGGACCCGAGGATCTGTTCGCGACCGAACCGGGCACCTTCGAGGCCGCGGCTGACGCGCTGATCGCCGCGTACTACATGCACCCGCGCGTCCGGCGGCTGATCGGTTACCCCGGGCAGAAGCCGGCACCGGCCGCGCCCGACGAGGCCGAGTACTACCTGCCGCTCGACCTCCTCGACCGGGTCAGCGCGCGCGGCCCCATCCACCGCCCGGTGCCGGATGCCGGCTGACGTCCTCGTCATCGGCGCCGGAGCATCGGGCTCGGTCGTCACTCGCCACCTGGCGCAAGCCGGGCTTGCGGTGACCTGCCTGGAGCAGGGTGGCTGGGTTCAATCGCACGAGTTCCCGGGCGACTCGCCGGCGTGGGACATCCTGCACCAGTCCCGCTGGGCGATGAACCCGAATACCCGCCGGCTCCCGGCCGACTACCCGATCAACACCGACGACGCCGAGATCAACCCGTTGATGTTCTGCGGCGTCGGCGGCGGCACCGTCCACTACGCGGCGGCCTGGCCGCGGTTCATGCCGTCGGACTTCCGGCTGCGGACGCTGGACGGAGTCGCGGACGACTGGCCGATCGGCTACGACGACCTCGCGCCCTACTACGCCCAGGCGGAGCGCGACTGGGGCGTGTCGGGCCTGGGCGGCGACCCGGCCTTCCCGCCGGGCATCGAGTACCCGCTACCGGCGCTGCCGATCGGCCTCATCGGCCGCCGCGCCGCGACCGGCATGGATCGTCTCGGCTGGCACTGGTGGCCGCACCCGAACGCGATCGCCTCGCGGCCGTACGGGCGGCTCGCCGCCTGCGAGCGCCGCGGGGTCTGCATGACCGGCTGCATCTCGGGCGCGAAGGCGAGCACCGACATCACTCACTGGCCCGATGCGCTGGCCGCGGGAGCCAGACTGGTGACGGGAGCACGGGTGCGCGAGATCACGACCGACGCCCGCGGCCGCGCCTCGGGTGCGATCTACCGCGACCGCGACGGAGTGGAGCACCACGTCGGCGCGCGCCTCGTGGTCCTGGCGTGTAACGGCATCGGCACGCCGCGCCTACTGCTGCTGTCGGACGGGCTCGCCAACTCCAGCGGCCTCGTCGGGCGGCGGCTGATGATGCACCCGACCGCCGCCGTCGCAGGGGTCTACGACGAGGAGCTCGAGGGCTGGCGCGGGCCGGCCGGGAGCCCGATCGTGTCGTACCAGTTCTACGAGACCGACCCCGACCGCGGGTTCGTGCGAGGCGCCAAGTGGGACGTCTACCCGATCGCCGGCGCCCTTCCCCACCTCCAGGTCCTGCACGGCACGCCGCTGGGCGAGCGGTTCGGGCCGCGGATCCACGAGAACATGCGGCGACTGTTCGGCCGGTCGCTGCTGTGGACGGCGCAGACCGACGACCTGCCGGTCGAGACCAATCGCGTCGAGCTCGACGACGCGCTCGTCGACGGCGACGGGCTCCCCGCCCCGCGCGTGCACTACCGCATCCACGAGCAGTCGCACCGGAACATGGCCTTCCAACTCGAGCGGATGCGCGAGGCGCACATGGCCGGCGGCGCCATCGAGACGCACGTCTGGCACTGGATGCCCGACGTCGGCTGGCACACCCTCGGCACCGCACGCTGCGGCAACGACCCGGCCACGAGCGTCGTCGACGCGTTCGGCCGCTCGCACGACGTCCCGAACCTGTTCGTCGTCGACGGCAGCGTGTTCGTGACCGGCTCCTCGATGAACCCGACACCGACGATCGCGGCATTCGCGCTCCGCGCCGCCGAGCACATCGTCACCCGTCGTCGCGACGCCGGACTCGCGCGGGGGGCCTGACCGGCGCGCTCGAGTCGCGCACCACCAGCTCCGGCGTGAACGTGACGTGGCGGTGGAGGTGCGCCTCGCCCTCCTCGATCTCGGCCGCCAGCAGCTGCGCCGCGGTCCGCCCCAGCTCGGCCCGAGGCTGACGCACCGACGTGAGCCGCGGCAGCGCGATGTCCGCGACTTCGATGTCGTCGTAGCCGACTACGCCGATCTCGGCCGGGATCCGCACGCCGATCTGGCGCAGCTGCGCCATCAGGCCCAGCGCCAGCAGGTCGTTGGCGCAGAAGGCGCCGGTGGGACGGATCTCCGGCGGCTGGGCGGCGATCCGGTCGGCCACCTCGCGGCCGGCCGCGATGCTGAGGGCGGCGGTATCGAAGACCGTCAGCTCGATGTCCTCGCCGCCGGCGGCGGCGACTGCGTCGCGCGCGCCCCGCCGGCGCTCCTCGACCTGCCGGATCCCCTCATGGCCGCCGATCAGCGCGATCCGGCGCCGCCCGGTGGCGATCAGATGGTCGACGGCGAGCCGGCCGCCAACGATGTCGTCGACCGCGGCGGAGCAGCTCTCGTGATGCGGAGCGCGGCTGTCGACGAGCACCACGGGCGTGCCCCGGCGGGAGAGCCGCCGCAGCACGTCGTTGTCGCCGCCCACCGGGGTGATCAGGATGCCCTGGACGCGCTGCTCCTCGAGTTGGGCCAGGTAGCGACGTTCGCGGCGAAGGTCGCCGGCCGAGTCGCAGACCACGAGGATCGACCCTATCTCGGCCACGACCGGCTCGACGCCCGTCGAGACGTCGGCGAAGAAGGGGTTCGCCGAGTCGAGCACGACGAGAGCGATGGTGCGGCTCTTGCCGGCGCGGAGTGTGCGCGCACTTTCGTTGCGGACGTAGCCCAGCTCCGCGATCGCGTCGAGCACGCGCTGACGCGTCTCGGGGGCCACGACGTCGCGGTTGTTGAGCACGTTGCTGACGGTGCCGATCGCAACGCCGGCGCGAACGGCGACCTCCTTGATGCCTACAGCCGCCACGGCGCTCGACCCTCAGCGTTGCGGGTGGAGTGGGAGGTGTTGAAACGAATCAAGGGGGTTTCGATCTCGTCGCAGGCAATTCGGTAGGTCACGTCTCTACGGCCCAAGTGTAGACACGCGACTGCCAACCGTCGTTCTGAACTGCTGAACTGCAGCGGCCGCCGTTCGTCGTTTCTTGACACGACATCGAGCGTCATGCTTGAATACCCGAAATTGAAACGTATCAATCGGGCGGATGGCGCCGCGATGCGTTCGGGAGGATTCGTGGAGGAAGTGGTTCTCGAGGTGCGCGGACGCCGTGAAGCGGTTCGGCGGGACGGTGGCGCTGGACGGCGCGTCGCTGCGCCTCCGTGCCGGCGAGGTGCACGCGCTGCTCGGCGAGAACGGCGCCGGCAAGTCGACGCTCCTGAAGGCCCTGGCCGGCGTGCACCGCCTCGACGCCGGCGAGATCCGCTCGGCGACCGCCCGTTCGAGGAAGGGCTCGACCCGCCGGGCCCGCGACCAGGGCGTCGCCGTCATCTACCAGGAGCCGAGCCTCTTCCCCGACCTGTCGCTGGCGGAGAACGTGTTCGTCGGGCGCCAGCCGCGGACGGCCGGCAGCGTCGACTGGGCGGCCATGAACCGGCGCGCCGCCGAGCTGTTCGGCGAGCTCGGCGTCCACCTCGACCCGCTGCGGCCGGCAGCCGGCCTGTCGATCGCCGACCAGCAGATCGTCGAGATCGCCAAGGCCCTGTCGATCGACGCTCGAGTGATCGTGATGGACGAGCCGACCGCCGCGCTCTCGGCCGTCGAGGCCGGGCGCCTGATGGACGTCGCCCGCCGCCTGCGCGAACGCGGCGCGGCCGTCGTGTTCGTCAGCCACCGCCTGGACGAGGTGTTCGCGCTCTGCGACCGGTTCACCGTGATGCGCGACGGCGCCACGGTCGCCGAGGCGCCTGGTCGCCGAGTCGTCGCCGAGCCGAGGTCGTGCGCCTGATGGTCGGGCGCGAGCTGGCCGAGCTGTTCCCGAAGATTCGCCGTCCGAGGTCGGCGCGACCGTGCTCGAGGTCGCGAACCTGACCCGCACCGGCCGCTTCGAGGACGTCTCCTTCAGCGTCCGCGCGGGCGAGATCGTGGCGTTCGCCGGGCTCGTCGGCTCCGGTCGCAGCGAGGTCGTACGGGCGATCTTCGGCATCGACCGCTACGACGCGCGGCCGCGTCCAGCTGCACGGCGAGCCGCTGCCGGCCGGACGATCCCCGCGCGGCCATCCGCCGCGGTGTCGCGCTCGTGCCCGAGGACCGGCGGCAGGAGGGCCTGCTGATGGACGCCAGCATCGCCCGGAACATCACCATCACGGTGCTCGACCGGTCCTGCGCCGCCGCGGCCTGATCCGCTGCGAGCGACGAGCGCACGCTCGCCGAGCACGTGGGCGACGACCCTGCAGCTGAAGCACTCCGGCCTCGACGCAGCCCGTCGATCGCCTCTCCGGCGGCAACCAGCAGAAGGTCGTGCTCGCCAAGTGGCTCGCGACCAACCCGAAGCTGCTCGTGATCGACGAGCCGACGCGCGGCATCGACGTCGGCACCAAGGCCGAGGTGCACCGCATGCTCGGCGAGCTCGCTCGCAGGGGACTGGCGGTGCTGATGATCTCGAGCGAGCTGCCCGAGGTGCTCGGCATCGCCGACCGCGTGCTGGTGATGCGCGAGGGCCGCCTCGTCGCAGGAGCTCTCGCGCGCCGACGCCACGCAGGAGCGGATCATGCTCGCCGCCACCGGCCAGGAGTCGGCGGCGTGAGCGTCGTCGAGCGCCGCCGCAGGCCGCCGCCCGTCGTCGCACGAGCGGCGCATCCCGCTGACGCGCGTCCTGCGCCGGCGCGAGATGCCCGTCGCCGTCGCCCTGCTCGTCGTGCTCTCGGCACGTCGCTCTCGAACAGCCGCTTCCTCTCGGTCCAGGGCCGCACCGACCTGATGCTCGCCGCGGCCATCACCGGCATGGTCGCGATCGGCCAGACCTTCGTGCTGGTGATGCGCAAGGTCGACCTGTCGGTCGGCTCGACGCTCGGCCTCGCCGCGTACGTCGCCGGCGACTCAGATCCGCGACGGCGGCGACGGCCAGCTGGTCAAGGCGTTCGCGATCGGCATCGCCGTCGGGCTCGTGCGTCGGCCTCGTCAACGGCGTGCTGGTCGCGCGTGCTCGACCTGCCGGCGCTCGTCGTCACGCTCGGGCACGCTGTACGTCGTCGCCGGCATCCGGGCGACATCGTCGGCGGCAACCGCATCACTCCCGAGCAGCTGCCGGACGACGTGATCCGCTTCGGCGTCGACCGCTCGGCTCGGAATCCCGAAGCTGATGTGTGCTGGTGCTCGTCGTCGGCGCGATCGCGTCGGTCTACCTGCGCCGCGCGCGCTCCGGCCGCGACCTCTACGCCATGGGCAGCAACCCGCCGGCCGCGATCCTCGTCGGCATCCCCGTCGGTGCGCCGCGATGATCGTCGGCCTACCTGGTCTGCGGCGCCTGCGCCGGCGCCGCCGGCGTGCTCTTCATGGCCCGCCTCGGCGGCGTCGACGCCACCGCCGGCACGGGCTTCGAGCTGCCCGTGATCGCGGCCTGCGTGGTCGGCGGCGTCAACATCTTCGGGGGCTCCGGCACCGATCGTCGGTGCGCTGCTCGGCGCCATGCTGCTGCGCTCGATCGGGTTCTCGCTGAGCGCGCTGTCGATTCCCGAGTTCTGGCAGCAGGCCGTCAACGGCGCGCTGCTGCTGCGTCGCGATCAGCGCCGACCGGCTCGTCACCCTGCGCCGCCAGCGCGCCGACCGGCGGAGCGGCCGATGAGCCTCGCGTCGCACTTCAATGGGACCGGTTCGTGCCGGTGCTGCGTCGTCCTGACGCTGATCGTCGGCAGCTTCCAGAACGAGAACTTCCTGACCACCGGGAACATGACGTTCCTGATCCAGAGCATCGCCGAGATCATGCTGATCGCCTTCGCGATGACGCTC
Organism: uncultured Actinomycetes bacterium; assembly: GCA_963779685.1. Taxonomy (GTDB): domain Bacteria; phylum Actinomycetota; class Thermoleophilia; order Gaiellales; family F1-60-MAGs149; genus CAVZZG01. Next base: position 894,254 of record CAVZZG010000001.1, on the reverse strand, counting down.
GCTGATCATCGCCGGCGAGATCGACCTCTCGGTCTCGTCGACCGCGGCGCTGTCGAGCTGCTCGCTCGGCTTCTGCCTGGCAGCACACCGGCAGCCTGCCGCTGGCCGTGGTCGCCGCGATCCTCGACCGGCGTCGCTCTGCGGCGCGTTCAACGGCTTCCTCGTGACGCAGCTCGGGCTGCAGTCGCTGGCCGTCACGATCGGCACGCTCGCCCTCTACCGCGGCCTCTGCTACGCGCTGCTCGGCGACGGCCGGCTGAAGCCGTTCCCGACCGGACTTCACGAGCACTCAACTACCGCGGCATCGCCGGCACCTGGGTGCCGTACGTGACGGTGCTGCTGGTCGTGTTCGGCCTCGTCTTCGGGATCGTCGCTGCACGCGACGCCGTTCGGCCGGCGCGTGTTCGCGATCGGCCAGACGCAAGGAGGCCGCGCGCTTCGCCGGCATCCCGGTGCGACGCATCGTGTTCCGCCTGTTCGTCGTCAACGGTCTGATGGCCGGGCTCGCCGGCGTCGTCTACACGATCCGCTTCGCCAGCGCGCGGCCGGACGGCGCGGTCGGCCTCGAGCTCGAGGTGATCGCGGCCGCGCTGTTCGCCGGCGTCTCGATCTTCGGCGGCGTCGGCACGATGTGGGCGCGTCGCGAGCGCCGTGCTGTTCCTCGGCTCGATCCGCTCGCTGCTGCGGCTGAACGACTTCACGGCGAACCAGCTGACCATCGTCACCGGCTCGCTGCTGCTCGCCTCGGTGGTCGTCCCGGCCGTGATCGTGCGCGTCCGCGCGCGCGACGGGATCCGACCCGCCGACGCTCCGCCGGCCGCCACACCCGGCCTGTCGGGCCCGACCGCAACCGTCGCCGAGCAGGGGTGACAGCCGACACAACACCGATGACCCGTCGAGCGTCCCCAGACACGTCGTTGCGGCACCTCAAGCCGTCGCTTCCTCATCAAGCAACTCAGGAGAACACCAGTGCAGAACAAGTTCAAGATCCTCGCCGCGGCCGCCATCGCCGCCCTCGATGGTGAGCGCGTGCGGCTCGAGCGACGACTCGACCTCGTCGGCCACGTCGGCCGCCGACACCGCGGCGGCCCCGGCCGCCAGCACGGACGCGGCCGCCTCGACCGCTGCCGGCGCTCCGGCCCTGAAGACCGGCCTGAAGATCGCCGTCATCCCGAAGGCGATCAACAACCCGTACTTCGACGCCGCGTTCGTCGGCGCCCAGAAGGCCTGCACCGAGCTCGGCGCGAGCTGCGAGCAGGTCGGCCCGACCGAGGCCACCGGCGCGGCCCAGGCCGAGTTCATCAACGCCTCGATCCAGAAGGGCGTCGACGCCATCGTCATCTCGGCCGCCGACGCCGACTCGGTCACGCCGCTGCTGCAGCAGGCCAAGTCGGCCGGCATCACCGTCGTCACCTACGACGCCGACGTCAACGACACGTCGGCCCGCGCTCGCGATGATCAAGCCGACCACGCCCGACCTGATCGCCACGTCGCAGCTGACAAGTGGGTCTCGGACGCGATCGGCCCCGACGGTGGCGAGATCGCGATCCTGTCGGCCGCCGCGACCGCCGAGAACCAGAACGCGTGGATCGAGCTGATGAAGGCCGACCTCGCCGCGAACTACCCGCAGCTGAAGCTCGTCGACACCGTCTACGGCGACGACGACGCGGCCAAGTCGGCCGACAAGGCCGCCGCGCTGATGCAGGCGCACCCGAACCTCAAGGGCATCATCGCGCCGACCACCGTCGGCGTCGCTCGCCGCCGCGAAGTACATCTCCGGCTCGGAGTACAAGGGCAAGGTCCAGGTCACCGGACTCGGCCTGCCGAGCGAGATGAAGCGCGTACCTCAAGGACGGCACCGTCAAGACCGTCGGCCTCTGGGATCCGGGCATGCTCGGCTACCTCGGCATCTACGCCGCCGTCAACGCCGCCAGCGGCACCGACCTGAGCGGCGGCTTCGCCGCCGCCGACGGCACCAGACCTACACGCCGGACAGCAGACGGCGTCGTGATCGTCGGCCCGCCGGCCGAGTTCACCGCCGAGAACGTCGACCAGTTCACGTTCTAGGCCACTGCCCGATCGGTGGCCCGGCCCGCTCCCTCCTCCTCGGGCCGGGCCACCGAGAGGTCCGCCGCATGCAACGCGTCTGCTTCCGCCTCCAGCTGAAGCTCGACCGGCTCGACGAGTACGTCGAGCGGCACGCCGACGTCTGGCCGGAGATGCTCGACGCGCTCGCCGAGACCGGCTGGAGCAACTACTCGCTCTTCCTCGACCGCTCCGACGGCACGCTGATCGGATACTTCGAGACGCCCGACCTCGCCGCGGCCCTCGCAGGCATGGCCGCACGAGACGTCAACGCCCGCTGGCAGGCCGAGATGGCCGGCTTCTTCGAGGACCTCGACGGCCGCGCGCCCGACGAGGGCTTCGTCCGGCTCGACCAGATCTTCCGACTCGCACCGACAGGCAGTACCGCGCCCACGCATGACTGACTCTCACCGCCGTCAAGAACACGCTCCGCTCGCTGCGCATCGAGACGCCGTCGTGGGCCTACGGCAACTCGGGGACGCGGTTCAAGGTCTTCGCCCAGCCGGGCGCCGCCCGCGACCCGTTCGAGAAGATCGCCGACGCCGCGACCGTCAACCGCTTCACCGGCTGCGTGCCGACCGTGGCGCTCCACATCCCGTGGGACCGGGTCGACCGCTACGAGGACCTCGCGCGAGTTCGCCGCCGACGCAGGGCATCGGCATCGGCTCCATCAACGCGAACATGTTCCAGGACGAGGACTACCGGCTCGGCAGCGTCTGCAACCCCGACCCGCGCGATCCGCCGCAAGGCCACCGACCACCTGCTCGAGTGCGTCGAGATCGCGGAGCGGATCGGTTCGCGGCACCTGACGCTGTGGTTCGCCGACGGCACCAACTACGCGGGCCAGGACTCGATCGCGGCGCGCCAGGACCGCCTCGCGGCGGCGCTCGCCGAGACGTACGCGGCGATGCCCGAGAGCCTCACGATGCTGCTCGAGTACAAGATCTTCGAGCCCGCCTTCTACTCCGACGGACCTGCCCGACTGGGGCACGAGCCTGCTGCACTGCCTGCGCCTCGGCGACCGCGCGCAGGTGCTGGTCGACACCGGCCACCATGCGCCGGGCACGAACATCGAGATGATCGTCGCGCTGCTGCTCCGGCAGGGCCGGCTCGGTGGCTTCCACTTCAACAGCCGGCTACTACGCCGACGACGACCTGATGGTCGGCGCGGCCGATCCGTTCCAGCTGTTCCGGATCATGTGCGAGATCGTGCAGGCCGACGCGTCTCGACGGCGGCGTCGCCTTCATGCTCGACCAGTGCCACAACATCGAGCCGAAGGTGGCCGGCCAGATCCGGTCCGTGATGAACGTCCAGGAGGCGACGGCCAAGGCCCTGCTGGTCGACCGCGACGGCGCTCGGCGACGCCCAGCGACGCGGCGACGTCCTGGGTGCGCACGCGGCGCTGATGGACGCCTTCGCCACCGACGTGCGCCCGCTGCTCGCCGAGCTGCGCGAGGAGCAGGGCCTCGACGGCGACCCGATGGCGGCCTACCTGCGCTCGGGCTACGCCGATCGGATCGCCGCCGAGCGCGGCCTAGCGGCGGCGGGCGTCGGGATGGGGCGCGTGACGCCGCGGATCGCGGAGCTGCTCGACCGCTGCCACCGGCTCGGCAGCGACCGCCGCAACACCAACTACGCCGGCGGCAACGCGTCGGCGAAGGTCGACGTGCGTCGACCCGGCCACGGGCGACACCGGCCCGCGTGATGTACGTCAAGGGATCCGGCGGCGACCTCGGCACCCTGACGGACGTCGGGCCTGGCGGCGCTCGACCTGAGCCGCGTCGACGGGCCTCGTCGGCGTCTACCGCGGCGTCGAGCACGAGGACGAGATGGTCGGCGCTGTTCGACCACTGCCTGTTCGGCCGCGGCGGCGCGGCGCCGAGCATCGACACGGCCATGCACGCCCTCGTCGGCTGCCAGCACGTCGACCACCTGCACCCCGACGCGATCATCGCGCTCGCCACCGCCGTCGACGGGCCCGAGCTGACGCGGCGATGCTTCGGCGACGAGGTGCTGTGGGTCGACTGGCGCCGCCCCGGCTTCCAGCTCGGCCTCGACATGTCGGAGCTGCAGGCCGCGCACCCGGAGGCGATCGGCTGCGTGCTCGGCGGCCACGGCCTGACCGACGTGGGGCGACACCAGCGAGGAGTGCGAGCGGCGCAGCCTCGACGTGATCCGCCGCGCCGAGGCGTTCATCGCCGAGCACGGCCGGCCCGAGCCGTTCGGCGCCGAGGTCGACGGGCTGGCGAGCCCCTGCCGCAGCCCGCCCGCAGCGACCGCGCCGCCGCGCTGGCGCCGATCCTGCGCGGCATCGCGTCGACCGACGCGCCGATGGTCGGGCCACTACAACGACGAGGACGTCGTCCTCGCACTTCCTCGCCGCGCGCCGAGATGCCGCGGCTCGCGGCACTCGGCACGTCGTGCCCCGACCACTTCCTGCGCACCAAGGTCGCGCCGCTGGTGCGTCGACCTGCCCGCGCGACGCCGAGCTGACGGCCATCGTCGAGCGCCTCGGCGAGCTGCACGGCGCCTACCGCGACGACTACGCCGCCTACTACGAGCGGCACGCCGAGCCCGACTCGCCGCGCGATGCGAGGCGCGACCCGGCGATCGTGCTCGTGCCCGGCGTCGGCATGTTCTCGTTCGGCAAGGACAAGCAGACGGCGCGCGTGGCCGGCGAGTTCTACGTGAATGCCATCAACGTGATGCGCGGCGCCGAGTCGCTGTCCGTGTACCGGCCGATCTCCGAGCGCGAGAAGTTCCGCATCGAGTACTGGGCGCTCGAGGAGGCGAAGCTGCAGCGCCTGCCGAAGCCGAAGCCGCTGGCGACGCGCGATCGCCCTCGTCACCGGCGCCGGGTCGGGCATCGGCCGGGCGATCGCGCTGCGGCTCGCCGCCGAGGGTGCGTGCGTGGTCGTCGCCGACCTCGACGCCGGCAGCGCGGCCGACGGTCGCCGCCGAGATCGGCGGCACCGGACCGCGCCATCGCCGTGGCGATGGATGTCTCGTCGGCCGAGCAGGTCGCCGCGGCGTTCGCGGCGGCGTCGCTGGCGTTCGGCGGCGTCGACCTCGTCGTCAACAACGCCGGGCTGTCGATCTCCAAGCCGCTGCTCGAGACCACCGAGCGCGACTGGGACCTGCAGCACGACGTGATGGCCAAGGGCTCGTTCCTCGTCTCCCGCGAGGCGGCGCGGGTGATGATCGACCAGGGCATGGGCGGCGACATCGTCTACATCGCCAGCAAGAACGGCGTCGTTCGCCGGCCCGTCCAACATCGCCTACGGCGCGGCCAAGGCCGACCAGGCCCACCAGGTGCGGCTGCTCGCCGCCGAGCTCGGCGAGTTCGGCATCCGCGTCAACGGCGTCAACCCCGACGGCGTCGTGCGCGGCTCGGGCATCTTCGCGAAGGGCTGGGGCGCCCAGCGCGCGGCGGTGTACGGCGTGGCCGAGGAGGACCTCGGCGCCTTCTACGCGCGGCGCACGCTGCTCGGCCGCGAGGTGCTGCCCGAGCACGTCGCCGCCGCCGTGTTCGCGCTGGTCGGCGGCGACCTGTCGCTCACCACCGGGCCTGCACATCCCCGTCGACGCCGGTGTGGCCGCAGCCTTCCTGCGCTGAGGATCGGCCATGCCCACCTACACCGCCGTCGACCTCGGCGCCACCAGCGGCCGCGTCGTCAACGTCCTCATCGACGCGCGACCGCATCGTCGCTCGACGCCGGTGCGCCGGTTCCCGAACAGCGGTCGTCGACGGCCCCGACGGGGCCCGGACGTGGGACTTCGAGGCGCTCTTCGCGCGAGGTCGCGACAGGCATCGGCGAGGCCGCCAGCGCACCGGCCGGTGGCCTCGGTCGGCGTCGACTGCTGGGCCGTCGACTACGGCCTGCTCGACGCGCGGGGCGACCTGGTCGGGCCGGTGCACGCCTACCGGTCGCCCCGCACCGACGGCGTGATGGACGCCGTCGGCCGGCCGGATCGGCGCGGGCACCTGTACGGCATCACCGGCATCCAGTTCCTGCCGTTCAACACCATCTACCAGCTCGTCGCCGCCCGCGAGACGGACCGACGTACGCCGACGCGCGCGCTCGCTGCTGATGGTGCCCGACCTGATCAACCACCGACTCTGCGGCAGCACGACGAACGACGTCACCAACGCCAGCACGACGCAGCTGCTCGACGCGCGACCGCGCGCGTGGAGCGCCGAGCTGCGTGGCCGACCTGCGGCCTGCGCCGCGATCTGCTGCCGGCCGCTGCACGAGCCCGGCACGCACGCTCGGCACGATCGCGCGCCGACGTGTCGGTCGCCGCGCGCCGGCGTCGCGCGTCGTCGCCGTCGCGAGCCACGACACCGCGAGCGCCGTCGCCGGCACGCCGCTGGCGGCCTCGCGGCCGGGCATCTACATCTCCTGCGGCACGTGGGCGCTGGTCGGCTGCGAGCTGGCCGGCGCCGGTGACGACGCGACGACGCGCTGGCCGCGAACGTCACCAACGAGCTCGGCGTCGGCGGCACGACGCGGCTGCTCAAGAACGTGACCGGGCTGTGGCTGCTCGAGGAGTGCCGGCGCGCGTGGCAGGCGCAGGGGCATCGCCGTCGGAGACGGCCGAGCCTCGTCGCCGCGGCCGCGCGACGAGCCGGGCGGCCGCGCCGTGATCGATCCCGACGACCCGACGCTCGCGGGCACCGCCGACATGCCCGAGCGAATCGCGGCAGGCGTGCCGCGCGAGCGGCCAGCCGGTGCCCGAGTCGCCGGCCGAGGTCACCCGCGTCATCCTCGACTCGCTGGCGCTGTCGTTCCGACGGACGGTGCGCACGATCGAGCGGGTCAGCCGGCCGTCGATGCGGAGGTCATCCACCTCGTCGGCGGCGGCGCCCTCAACGAACTGCTCGCCCGGCTCTGCGCCAGCGCCTGCGAACGCCCGGTGCTGGTCGGTCCGGCCGAGGCGACCGTGGTCGGCAACGCGCTGGTGCAGGCGATCGCCGACGGCGCCGTCGCCGGCGTCGAGGAAGGCCGGAGCCTGGTCCAGGCCGCACTCCCGCCGTCCCGGGTCGAACCCGAGCGGATCGTCGACTGGGATGCCGTCGCGACCCGACTATGAACCGAGCAGCGCGACCGGCAGCGCCCGCAGCGCCACGGCGGTGTGCGGCGCTCGTTCGAGCGCCGGATCTGCAGCAAGGGCGAGGAGATCGGCCAGCGTATCGACGTCGCGCCACGGGCGGATCTGCTCCACCTCGAGTCCCGCGCCACGGCATCGCTCCAGGGTCACCGCGAGAGGTCGAGGCGGTCGACCACGGAATGTCACGAAACGGCTCGTCATGCGCCTCCTGCGCCGCGATCAGCCAGTACCCGCCGTCGGTCGACGGGCCGAGCACGATGTCGGCTCCCGCGGCGAGCAGAGCGAACGCACGCCCCAGCTCGCCCGGCGGCGTGCCGGGGATGTCCGACGAGACGATGGCCGTCGGGCCTGCGGCGGCGATCGACGACGCCAGACCGAGGCGCAGCGCCTCGGCCAGTCCCTGGCCCGGCTGCGCCTCGACTGGCACCGCGGGACAGAGCGCCATGAGCGGGGCGACATCCGCCGCGTTCGCCGCGAGCAGCCGGACGTCGCCCACCTCGCGTCGGCATGCCGCGAGCGTGTCGAGCAGCATGGCCCTGTGCAACGCGGCTGCCTGCGCACCGTCCAGCGGCGGCACGAGTCGCGTCTTGGAGCGGCCGGAAACGGGCGCCTTGGCGACGATCAGGACCCTGCACCCGCCGACCGGCGGATCGTCGCTCACGCTCACCGGATCCCGAGGTACGCATCGGCTCCGGGGGGAACGCCGCGCACCGCCCCGACGAGCGCGGCAACCGGCCGCTCGATCGGTTCGATCTGGCGTGTGAGGAGCATCTCCGTATCGAGCGAGCGGCCGTCGCGGCTGGTGGCGCCGAAGGGGCTCCAGAAGGCGCCGTCTGCCGTCAGCGTGAGCTCCGGGAACAACTCCGGCTGATGCGCCGCAATTCCGTGACCCCGCGCCACGGCGCGCCCACGCGCGACGATGGGCCGCACGATGTGGTGGGCGTCATCGACCCCGAGGCGGCGGTGCAGCTCGCAGAGCCGAGGCAGGTCGTTCGGCGCGTTCCTGTCGAGCGAGGTGGCCACGCGCACCGTGACGCCACGGGCGACGAGCGCGGGGATGGCCGCCACGACTTTGCGGTGGTTGTCCGGCCCGCGCATCTCGTCGTTCTCGACCGGGTCGGCGGAGTCGAGCGAGATCTGGACCTCGATCGGGTAGTCCGCAAATGGCGCCACGCGGTCGAGCATGCGGCGCGTGAAGAGGGTGCCGTTCGTCAGTACGACGAGCGGCGCACGCTTGGCCAACGCCACCGCGACGTCGGGCAACCACGGGTTGAGGAGCGGCTCGCCACCGCTGATACCGAAGCAGGTGAACCCGGCGGCGACGGCCTGATCGGCGAGCCTGAGGATCCGGTCGGGCGCCAGCACGCGCCGCGGCGCCCGCGGCGAGGAGGCCGTCAGGCAATACGAGCAGGTGAGGTTGCAGTGGTAGTTGGTGTAGAACCACAGGCGGTCGCCCACCCGTCGGTCCGCCACCAACCCGGCGAACTCCGTCACGCCTCGGCCCCGAGCGCGGGCAGGTCTGCCAGGCGGGCGGCGGTTGCTGCCGTCAGCGGCAGCCGCAACGTCGTGCAGAGCCGGGTCAGCATGAGCGTGGTGGCGGCGAGCAGCACGATCTCGACCACTCCGTGGTCGCCGAGCCGGCGCCGCACCGCGCCGACGACGGCGTCCGGTACGTCGCCCTCGCCGGCCACCGCGTCCACCAGCCGCAGCAACTCCAACGTCGGCACATCGAAGGCGTCGTCCAGTGGTACCTGACCGCCGAGGGCCGCCGACTCGCGAGGACTCACGCCGGCGTCAGCAGCGGCAACGCGGTGTGCGCCGGTGCAATACGCGCAGTCGCGGATTGCCGAGACGCGCAGGATCACCAGCTCCTTCGTCCTCAGGTCGATCGCCGACGCGCCGAGTACTGCCCCGAGGAACGGCATCGTCGGCGCCAGCAGCTCGGGTACCTGTGCCAGCGCGCGGACGATCGGCGACGTCTCCGCGGTTGCCGAGAACCACGGGCGCGCGAGGATGGGCGCATCGGCTGGCTCGACGAGATCGATCCGCGGACCGGCCACGGCGGCATCGTACGCGAGGGCGGCGTATCCTCACGGCTCGCATGCGAGCTCGCCGCCACCTGCAGCAGGACGCCGAGCGGCCCCTGCTGGTGCTCGCCGGTCTGAGGATCCTCGTCGGCGTGATCTGGCTGGCGAACCTCACCTGGAAGCTGCCTCCCGACTTCGGTCGCAACGAGCCGCGCGGCCTCCTCTACTCGTTCACCGAGGCGCAACGGTACGCGGTCGTCGAACCCCTTCGCAGCCTCATGCACGACGTCGTGATCCCGCACTTCACGCTCTTCGGATACCTCGTCTTCCTCGTCGAGTTGACCGCCGGGCTCCTTCTCACCACCGGCTTCAGGACACGCCTGGGCGCGGTGCTCGGAACCGCCCAATCGGCGATGATCATGGTGCTGGTGATGGAGGCGCCGACCGAGTGGTTCTGGGGCTACGCCATGTTCCTCGTCCTCAACACGCTCCCACTCGTGGCGCCGTCCGACGCGCGCCTGAGCGTCGATCATCGCCGCGGCGCGGCGTGAGGATCTCGGTCGTCATGCCGACCCTCACCGAGGCGGCGACGGTCGGGCGGGCGATCGCATCGGCCCGAGCGACCCTCGACCCGGTCGAGGTGATCGTGGTCGACGCCGGGAGCGCCGACGGCACCGCCGATGCCGCTCGCGCCGCCGGCGCGACGGCTGTGGTAGCTCCGGGACCGCGCGCCCACGCCATGAACGTCGGCGCAGGCCTCTCGACCGGCGACGTGCTGGTCTTCCTCCATGCCGACACGACGCTTCCGCCCGGCGCGGGCGGGGCCATCCGGGACGCCGTGCGCACCGTCGACGGTGGTGCGTTCCGCCTCGGCTACGACGACGGGCGGCCGCTGATGCGGGCCCTCGACGATGTCCGGCTGCGTCTGTCCGGCCCCGTATATGGCGACCAGGCGATCTTCGTCACGCGAGCCGCCTTCGAACGCGTGGGCGGATACCGGCCCCTGCCGATCATGGAGGACTACGACCTCGTCCGCCGCCTGCGCCAAAGCCATCGCTTCTCGCTCCTCCCGCTCAGCGTCGAGACGGCCGCGCGGCGCCACCGCCACCACGGCACCGTCGAGGACCCTGGCCCGGATGTGGGCGATCCAGTGCCTCTACCGCGTTGGCGTCTCCCCGGCCCGGCTGGCACGGCGCTACCCGCCGACCCGCTGACGCCGGGCGTCAACCAGCCAGGTCGGCGACGGCCTCGGCCAGCTGCTCGATGTCGGCGCGCTCGCAATACACCTGTGCGCAGACGCGCATCGAGAGGCCCTCGGGGCCGCCGTAGACCGGCACCTCGATGGTGGCTGCGTCGAGCGCGGCCTGCACGCGCCGGGCGTCATCGACCGTATGGCCGAGCCGGTCCGGCAGACGGACCGTGACCATCGAGCTCAGCATCTCCGCCGGCGTCGTGAACGGGGTGCCCCAGCGGTCGGCCAGGAACGCGCCAGCCCAGCGCGCGAGCTCGTGATTGTGGCGGTACACGCCCGCGATGCCCTCCTCGCCGCCGAACTCGCGCATCAAGTCGATCGCGAACGGTGCGGTCAGGAATGGCGAAGGATCACGCGTGCCCGGCACGTCGAACTCGGCCGCGAAGCCGTGGTCGAAGCCCCAGGAACGTGACGGTCGGCCTCAGCACGGCGCGGTGCTGCTCGGCGACCCAGAGAAGACCGGCGCTGCGCGGGGCCCACGCCCACTTGTGGAGGTTCGCGGTGTACCAGTCGACGCCGAGGGCGGCGATGTCCAGCGCGATGTTGCCGGGCACGTGGGCGCCGTCGGCCAGCACCAGCACGCCCCGCTCGTGACACCGGGCCGCGATCTCGGCGATCGGCAGCACCAGCGCCGTCGCGGCGCTGACGTGGTCGACCACGATCAGGCGCGTCCGCGGGCCGAGCCCGCTGACGATCGCCTCCGTGTAGGTGGCGGCGGGCGCACCGGGCGGCGGCAGCGCGATCGTCCGCAGGGTCGCGCCGTCGATCCGCGCCGCGTAGGCGGCCGCGTTGACGACACCGCCGTAGCCGAGGCTCGTGACGACAGATCTCATCGCCCGCGGCGAACGGGAACGAGCGCAGGACCGCGTTGGCCCCGGTCGTGATGTTGTCGACGAACACCATCTCGTCGCCCGGCACGCCGACGAAGGCGCCGACCGCCGTCGCGGCCTCGCGCAGGCGCAGCGGCCCCGTCGCCGTACCGGTCGGGTCGGCCAGCTCGCGCAGCATGAACCGCGCCGGCTGGCGCTCGATCTCGTCCACGATCTGCCGCTGCCGCTCGAGCACGCGCCGGGGCGGCGCCCCGACCGTGGCGTGGTTGAGGTAGGTGACATCCCGGTCGAGGAGCCACTCGCTCCGCAGCGACCGCCCGAATCGAACCATCGGTGCATCCTACCCGGCGGGTGCGCGCCGCTTACGGCACTTCCCCGCCTGTGAAGTCTGCTTGACATCTCACCGATGTCAAGCTACCTTTCCATATCAAGTGGACTTTACATCGACACGAAGGGGCTCCCGGTGAAGAACCTCGTGCGGGAGCTCCGCGCCGCGCGGGGGTTGTCGCAGGGGCAACTGGCGGCGGCCATGAACGTGTCGCGCCAGACGATCAACTCGATCGAGCAGGAGCGCTACACGCCGTCGCTGCCACTGGCGATGGGACTGGCGCGGTACTTCGGGCGCACGGTGGAGGAGGTGTTCGATGCAGATCACTAAGTCGAAGTGGTACCTGCCGCTGTTCGCGGTCGCGCTCGGGCTGGTGATGTTCGCGGCGCAGTGGTACGGCGGGCATCCGCAGGCCGGGCTCGGATCGCTGGCGATCATGACCGCGTTCGGCGCACTGGTGCTGTTCGGCGGGCGCAGCGAGACCATCCGCGGCCTGCGCGGCGACGGCCGCGACGAGCGGTTCCGGCAGATCGACCTGATTGCCACCGCCATCGCCGGCCTGGTGGTCATCAGCGCGGTCATCGTGGCGTTCGTGGTCGAGATCGCCCGCGGTCACGACGGCATGCCCTTCGTCTGGCTCGGCGCCCTCGGCGGCGTCGCCTACCTGGTGGCGATCATCGTCCTGCGGCTGCGCAACTAGCGTCCCTGCCACGCCCTCGCGGTCGACGCGACGACACCGCTCGGCGTGCTGGACGGGCGCGACCGCGCAGGCGGCATCGGCCAGCCCTGACCGGTTGCACGACCTGCCGGTGAGATGATCTCACGCGAGCGGTTCCAGCACCAGCACCGGGATCTCGCGCTCCGTCTTGCGCTGGTAGTCGGCGTAGTCGGGATACGCGGCGACGGCACGCTCCCACCAGATCGCCTTCTCATCGCCGGTCACCTCCCGGGCCGTGAATTCGGCCGACTCGGTGCCGTCCTGCAGCGCGACGTGCGGATCTGCCTTGACGTTGTGGTACCAGACCGGGTGCTTCGGGGCCCCGCCCAGCGAGGCCACGATGGCGTAGACACCGTCGTGCTCGACGCGCATCAGCGGCACCCAGCGGAGCTTGCCGGTGTTCCGGCCGCGGATCGTGAGGAGCACGACATCGCGGCCCTTGATGTCGACCGATGCGGTCGTCCCCGTCTCGAGGATCGTCTCGGTCTGCGTCCGCACCCATTCGATCGGGCTCAGTTCGTAGGTTCCTTCGAGTGGCATGTTCGGGGCAACGCGCCGGGCGCCACCGGCATTCCGGAGCGGCGCGCCACCGGCCGGAGCCCGAGGCCGATCGCGAATGCGCTCAGGTGCCCGAGGTCGGTGAATGTCCGCGAGAGCACGAGCGCCGCCACGAGAAGGCCGCCGATCCCGGCCGCCCACGCGACGGCCCGGCGTCCCGGCAGCAGCCAGGTCGCGACCCCGGCCACCGCCGCGAAGCCGTACGACACGCCGACGTCGACCGTCGTCTCGAGGTCGGTCGAGGCACGCCCGGTACGGATCGCGAGCCACACCGCGAGGGCGGTCACGATCGTGGCGCCGACGTGCCCGGCGGCGAAGACGACGATCCAGCGAGCCGTCCCGAGCAGACGCTCGACCGGTGCGAGGCAGATGGCGAGGGCGGCGGTCACGACGAGCAGCCCATAGTGGTCGAGGAAGAACGCCGACCGCACGAGGGCCCTGATCGGGTTCGCCGCGAGCTCGTGCAGGTTCGAAGAGTGCTGGTGGAGGATCGCCTGGGCGACGGCCGGCGTCACGCCGACGAGCACCCACGTCGTGACGGTCACGATCGCGAGGTACATGAACGTGGCCGGCGCCGCGCGTACGTAGGCGACCATCGGCGGCCGAATCCGTACCCAGAGCGACGCCATCGCGAGCGCTGGCCCGAACCGCCTCCGCAGCGCCAGGTGATAGGCGAGAGCGAGAGCGATGGCGGCGAAGATGACCAGGGTGGGCTCCCCGCCCCATGGGCGGAATGACCGTACTATCGTCGGGCGACCGGGAGGCCTGCGCGCTCCCAGGCCGGCATGCCGCCGCGGACGTTGAACGCCTCGATGCCGTGCGACCGGGCCGCGCGGCAGGCGGCGCCCGAGCGGTGGCCCGAGCGGCACACGAAGGCGACGGGCTTGCCGTGCCGCGCGAGCGCGTCGAGCTGGCGCGTCACCGTCGCGAGCGGCACGTGCCGCGCGCGGGGCGCATGGCCATGGCGCCACTCGGACGCCTCGCGGACATCGACGAGGACGATCTCGCCGGCGTCCAGGCGCCGGGAAGCCTCGGTGGCGTCGATGGACGAGCCATCGCCGCCCGAGAACAGGGTCGAGAAGAACCGCATCAGAGACTCGCCACGGCGCGCTCGATCCGGTCACGGGCTTCGGCCGCGAGCGGCTCGAGGTCGGGGTTGCCGGCGAGGCGCATCGCAGCCAGCGGCTCCATGGCGGCGACGAGCGTCTGGCCGCCGGAGCGGCGGACGACGACGTTGCAGGGCAGCAGCACACCGAGGTCGGGCTCGATCGCCAGGCCGCGGCTCGCGAGCTGCGGGTTGCAGGCGCCGAGGATCACGTAGGGCTCGAGGTCGAGGTCGAGCTTCCGCTTCAGCGTCGCGGCGACGTCGATGGTCGTCAGGAACGCCGAAGCCCTCGGCCGCGAGCGCGTCCGTGACCAGCTCGATGGCCTCGGCGTACGGGGCGTCGATCGTCCGGGTGATGGCGTAGGCGGTGGTTTCCATGTCGTGCCTCCGGTCAGGGACTATCTGGACTATACAACTACGTATGTGTATAGTGTACTCCATGGAGGTTGCCCGATGACGATCGCCCACCCGCTTCCCGAGCCACTCGTCGAACTGGTCGCCCAGCGCTTCCGGGTGATCGGCGAGCCGATGCGGATCCGCCTTCTCGACCGCCTTCGCGACGGAGCCCGCAGCGTGGGCGAACTTGTCGAGACGTGCGGCTGCAGCCAGCAGAACGCCTCCAAGCACCTCGGCGTCCTGCACCAGGCAGGCATCGTCAGCCGTCGCAAGGACGGCAACCGGGTCGTCTACGAGATCGCCGACCCCTCCGTCTTCGCACTCTGCGAGATGGTCTGCGGCGGGCTGCAACAGCAGGTCGCCGAGCTCGCGCAGCTGCTCGACGGCGCGGCCCCGACCGGGAGCGCCGCCCGATGATCGAGCTCTACCAGACCGAGTGGTGCCCGGCGTCGCATCGCGTTCGCCAGCGCCTCACCGAGCTCGGCGTCGACTACCTGATCCACCAGGTGCCGGTCGACAAGACCGAGCGGCGGGCCCTGGTCGACGCCACCGGCGGCGACTCGGTTCCGGCCGTGGTCCTCGATGACGGCACCGTGCTGGAAGACGAGACCGCGATCTCGCACTGGCTCGACGGCCACCTCACGGAACCCGCCGGCGCAGTTGCCCATCGCGAACGAGCCGCCAGGGTCGAGAGACGCCGGCTCGAAGCGGCGCTCGCGAGCCACCTCGACCGTCGCGCCCTGGCCGCCCGAGAGGCCTGATGCACACCGTCGTACCACTGGCTCGCCTCGCACGCTCGAGTGCCAGGCCGCTCGAGCGAGTTCTGGGCGTGCGATGAGCATGCCTCCGATCCAGCTCGGCCCGATCGGCCGCCTTGGCCGGTACGCCGCGACCCACGTCCGCATCGTCGCGATCGGGTGGGTCCTGATCGCAGTCGGTCTCGGTTTCCTGGCCCCGCGCGTCGAGACCGCGCTGTCAGGTGCCGGCTGGGAGGCGACCGGCTCGGACTCCGTCGCCGCCCGCTCGTTGATCCAGCGGCAGTTCGCGGGCAACGCATCCAGCGGCCTGATGATCGTCGTGCACTCGCCCACGCTCACGGCCGCCGACCCGGCCTTCAGCGCCACCACCGCCAGGGTCACCGCCATGGCCGGGGTCGATGCGGCGGTCGCCGGCGTGACGCCGCCATCGCCGGGCGCGTCGATCTCGCGCGACGGCCACACCGCCATCGTGCTGGCCGGCGCCGGGCGCTCGCCGAAGGACATGGTGCTGGCCGCCGACCGTCTCAAGGGCCCGCTGCAGAAGCTGGGCACCGGCGACCTCACGGTGTCGCTCACCGGCGCCTCAGGCATGTGGTCGGACTTCAACGCCGCCAACCGCTCCGCGATGATGAGGTCCGAGCTGTTCTCCTGGCCCGTCACGATCGCGATCCTCGCACTGGCCTTCGGCTCGATCGTCGCCGCCAGCCTGCCGCTGATGCTGACGATCATCGGGCTGATCGCCTCCGCCGGCGTGCTCTACCTCGGCACCCTGTTCGCGGACATCTCGATCTGGTCGATGAACTTCGCGCTCATGTTCGCGCTCGCGCTCGGCATCGACTACGCCCTGTTCATCGTCGTGCGCTACCGCGCCGCCCACTTCGGCCACGGCATGTCGCCCGCCGATGCCGCCGGCGTCGCGATGGACACCGCCGGCAAGGCCGTCCTGTTCAGCGGCGTCACGGTGCTGATCTCGCTGTCGGCGGTGATGCTCGTCCCGAGCCCCGCATTCCGCTCGATGGCACTCGGGATCATGGTCGCCGTCGTCTTCATCCTGGCCGCCACCCTCACCCTGCTGCCCGCCGTACTCGGCGCGCTCGGGTCCGAAGGTCGACAACCTCGCCCTCAAGTGGGTGCACTCGGGCGAGCACCGCTCGCCCTTCTTCGCGCGCTGGGCCGAACGCATCTGGGCCCGGCCGCTGATCTACGGCATCCCGGCGCTGCTCGTGCTGCTGGCCCTCGCAGTGCCGGTGCTGGGTCTCAGGACGGGCATGCCGTCGATCAAGGTCGTACCTGCGAACGACCCCTCCCGGATCGGCTACACGCAGGTGCAGGCGGCGTTCGGCGCGGGCGCGCCCGGCGCACTCCAGTTGGTCGCACCCGCTGCCGACGCCGCCACCGTCACGGCCGTGGCGAAGAACGACCCGGGCATCGTCGCGGTGACTTCGGCGCAGCCCTCGGCCGACGGCTCGCACGTGCTCGTGCAGGCCATCCCCCGGCAGAACCCGTCCGACCCGGCCGTCGGCCACACCATCGACCGGCTTCGTACCGCGCTCCCCGCCGACGCGCTGGTGGGCGGTGCGGCTGCCGAGAACCACGACCTCGAGACGGCCCTGGCCAATGCCACGCCACTCGTGATCGGGGTCGTGCTGGCACTCGGCTTCCTGCTCCTGCTCGTAGCTCTGCAGGCACCCGTGATCGCGCTCGTCGGTGTCCTCACGAACCTGCTCGCCACTGCCGCCGCCTTCGGCGTCGCCCGGCTCGTGTTCCAGGACGGTCACCTGGCGTCGGTCCTCGGCTTCGAATCGCAGGGCTTCCTCGACGCCTGGGGGCCGGTGTTCTTCTTCGCGATGATCTTCGCGATCGCCATGGACTACACCGTGTTCCTGCTCGCCTCCGCCAAGGAGCACCTCGAGCACTCCGGCGGCGACCCACGCGAGGCCATGATCGGCGGCGTCGCCCACTCCGGCCGCGTCATCCTGGCCGCGGCCGCCGTCATGGTCGCCGTCTTCTTCACGTTCGCGCTGTCCGGGCCGCTACCGCCGAAGGAGATGGGCATCATCCTCGGCGTAGCCGTCGCCCTGGACGCGTTCCTCGTACGACTCCTGCTGCTGCCCGTGCTGCTGCGGCTGCTCGGCCCGGCCGCGTGGTGGTTGCCCAAGCCGCTCGGCCGGCTCCTCCCCGCCGTGTCATTCGGCCACGGCCACTCCTGACCTCCCAGCGACCCGGAGCGACCACCATGGACGCCACACACCACCATCGCCTCAACCTCCGGGCCCTCGCTCCCGAGCCCTATCGTGCGCTCGCCGGCGTCGAGCGCGCCCTCGGCCAATCGGCTCTCGAGCCCGGTCTGCGCGAGCTCGTCAAGCTCCGCGCGTCTCAGCTCAACGGCTGCGCCTACTGCCTGCGCACGCACATGCTGGCCGCCCGCGGCCAGGGCATTGCCGAGGTCAAGCTCGACGTGCTCGGCGCATGGCGCGAAGCCGACGTGTTCGACGACCGCGAGCGCGCGGCGCTGCGGCTGGCGGACGAGGTGACGCGGATGCACGACTCGGGCGAGGCCGATGCGGCGATCGAGGCAGCGTGCGAGCTCTTCGACGAGGCCGAGGTGGCGTCGTTGATCTTCACGATCGCGATCATGAACGCGTGGAACCGTCTCCACGGTCCCGCGCATACCCCGGTGCCCTGAGCCCACGGCGCGGCGGCGCTCCTCGCCGAACCGGCGTCGGTGATGATGCGCAGCCGCAGATGTCGATGCGACGCACCCAGCTGCCCGTCTCGGTGACCCTCGGCATCGTCATGCTGATCGCCGGGCTCGGGTATCCGGTGACCGCCTCCGCCCTTCGGGAGACGACGCCGATCACGGTCGCCGCCGTGCGGGCGCTCGGCGGCGGGATCCTCCTCACGCTTGCCCTGCCCCTGCTCGGGAGCCGGCTCCCGCGCACCCGGCGGCTCTGGCTGCTGGCGGCGCTGATCGGCTTCGGCAACACGACCCTAACCCTCGTCGGAATCAGCGAGGCGACCAGCCGCGCCGGCGCCGCCGTCGCCGCCGTACTGCTGAACACCGCCCCCTTCTTCGTCGCGCTGCTCGGCCGGATGCTGCTGGCGGAGCGGATCAACGCGCTGCGCGCCGTCGGGCTCGTGGTCGGCTTCACGGGCGTGCTGGCGGTGGTGCTGTCCGACCCGGGTGACGTCGCCACCGGATCGGACCTCGCAATCGGATTCGTGCTCGCCCTCCTGGGCGCGCTCGGCTGGGCGTGCGGCGGCCTCGGCATGCGGGCGCTCGCGCTCCGCGATGCCCATCTCGACATTGCCGGCCTGACCGCCGCCCAGTTCCTCTGCGGCGGGGTCGCGCTGCTGGCGCTGCTGCCCTTCGAGGGCGGGACGACCGAGTGGCGGGACGGCTCCCTGGCGGCAGCGCTTGCGTTTCTCGTCATCGGCGGGCAGGTGATCGTCTACGTCGGCTTCAACGCCGCGCTGGGCAGTTGGCCGGCGACGCGCGTCTACGCCTGGACGTTTCTCGTCCCAGCGGTCGCCGTCGTGTACGAGGCCGCTCGCGGCAACCTCCCGGGCGGCCTCGCCGTGGCCGGGATCGCCCTGGTGATCACAGGTGTCGCGATCGTGAATCACCCGCGCGCCGACAGCTCGGCGCTGTGAGAGCTACGCGCGGGCGGCGGGCGTGCCGCCGCCGTCAGGAGCCGGCGACGACCATCAGGTGGTTCGCGTCGTGGTCGCGGAACATGAACAGCAGCGGCACGGTGCCGTCGCCACCCATCAATTCGGCGTCGACGTCGACGCCCTTCGCCTGCAACTCGGCGTGGTCGGCCCGGGGGTCAGGCGACTCGAGCGCGATGCCAGTCATCCGCCCCGTCTGGTACTCGCCGCGCGACGGCACCAGGGCGATCGCGGCCCCGCCGCCGGGCGGCGCCACCTCCACCCACCGGTCACCGTCCCCGAAGGGCACGTCGGCGGCGAGCGAGAACCCCAGCACGTCCGTGTAGAACGCGATCGCCGCGTCCTGATCCGACACGGGCACCATCACCCGGCCTATCTGCGTGATTCGTGGCACGTCGTCTCCCTTCGAGGACGGCGCATGAGTACCACACACCGGCCCGACCGTACCACTGGTCGTGACAACCAGATGGATAGATGTTATGCTCGATGCCGATGCAATCCACCGCCTCGACGATCCACTCGATGACCCTCGCGCGGAGGTGCGCCTGCCGGTAGTGGCTGGCCGCATGCCGAGTTCCGCGAGGGGCGGTCCGGTTGGGCCGCCCTTTGTCGTCCTGTGATCGAACGGAGTAGCGCCATGAAGCCAGTACCGACAACCGAATCCGACCACCGCAAGGCCCCGATGACGACCTCCGAGCGTCTGCAGGTCGTCATCGACGGGTCGGCGCACGCCGTGCCATCGGCTCGGTTCGGGACGCTGGTCCTCGACCGCGGCATCGGTCACCTTGCCTCGTTCAACTGGCCGACCACCGCCACCGAGATCGACCCGGTGCTGCCCTACGCCCTCGTCACGGCGAGCGACCAGCACGCCGAGGTCGCGCTGCTCGATCTCCAGGCACTGTTCGGCAGCGAGTGCTTCGCCGAACTCCGGCTCTCCCAGGGGAGCCTGCGCGTCACCGCCGCGGCGTCCGAGCGGGTGCTGCTGCCCGAGATCCGGGCCTGGCTGCAGGGGTGCTTCCCACAGGCCGTCGCCAGCACGGTCACCGAGGTGCCCATCGGGTTCTGGGCGTACGGCGCGCACGGAGCGTGCTCGACGCACCGCTCGATCGCCGTCCCGCCCTGGCAGGAGATCATCGACAACTATCCGGCCGCCGTGCGCGATCAGCTCGCCACCCTCCTGGCCGACGACTTCCGCCCGAGTACTGGCGGCCAGCTCCTGCTCTGGTACGGCCCCCCGGGCACGGGCAAGACCCATGCCCTCCGCGCTCTGGCATGGGAGTGGCGGGCATGGTGCGACGTGCGCTACGTCGTCGACCCGGAGGTGCTGTTCGCCGAGCGCGCCGACTACCTGCTCGAGGTCGTGCTGGACGAGGACAGCGACGAGCGCTGGAACCTGCTGGTGCTCGAGGACACGGGTGAGCTCCTCGCCGTCGACGCCAAACAGCGCACCGGTCAGGGGCTGTCGCGACTGCTCAATCTGGTGGACGGACTCGTCGGGCAGGGGCTGCGCGTGCTCGTGCTGGTGACGACCAACGAGCCGCTCCAGCGGCTCCACCCGGCCGTGTCCCGGCCTGGTCGTTGCGCGTCGCGGATCGAGTTCGGGCCGTTCCCGGCCGGCGAGGCCGACGCCTGGCTCGCGGCACGCGGTGCCGAGGGTGCGGGCCAGGCTGCCACGCTGGCCGACCTCTATGCGCGCGTGCGCGGCGAGGTCGTGGAGACGCGGCAGCCGATCGGCTTCACGGCCTGATGGACTCGCCGATTCATCGACTACACCACTAAAGGTTGATCGCGTCCGGGGCGCGGCCGCTGACGGTCGTCGCCCCGGAGGCGACATCTGCGAGACTCGTCGATCGCAGCGTCTCGTAGAACCGATCCTGCGCAGCCGCGAGCACCGCGTGGAACGGGCATGCGCCCGTCCAGGAACAGGCCTTCTCGTGTAGGACGCAGCGCTCCTCGCGCGGCTCGCCGTCCACCGCCATCACCACCTCGAAGACCGAGATCAGACTCGCGGCCCTCGCTAGCCGGTAGCCGCCGCCCGGCCCCGCCTGCCCGACCAACACACCCGCCCGCACCAGCGCAGCCAGCGACTGGGTCACCACGGACAGGCGCGCGTCGGTCCCGTCAGCGATGGACTGGCGCGAGACAAGCCGGCCCGCCGGTGCGCGCGCGACCTCGAGGGCGGCACGAAGGGCGTAGTCGGCGGTACGGGAAAACCGAAGGCGCATTAGGCGATCACGCGGTAATAGTTTAGTCGCAGACTACATATCTTGTCAGACATGGATACCGCAAAGTGGAAAGCTCCGGCGGGCGCCACCCGGAACCTCCTCCTCGGCACGCTCGCGTTCCTGGTCTGTTTCACGAGCTGGGGCCTGGTGTCGCCGATCGCCAAGAAGCTGCAGACGCAGCTCCATCTGACGGATACGCGCACCGCGGTGCTGATCGCCGTACCGGTGCTGTGCGGCTCGCTGCTGCGGCTGCCGTTCGGCGTCCTCGCCGACCGCTTCGGCGGGCGCAGGATGTTCACCATCACCATGCTGGTCTCGACCCTGCCGGCAGTCGCCCTGGGATATGCCAACTCGTTCTGGTCGCTGGCGATCGTCGCCTTCCTGCTCGGCGGTGCCGGCGCCGCGTTCGCCGTCGGCGTGCCCTTCGTGGCAGGGTGGTGGCGTGGACCGCGACTCGGCTTCGCGATCGGCATCTACGGCATCGGGACGATCGGCACGGCGCTCGCCGCGTACTTCGTCCCTCGCGTGTACAAGAACTGGGGCAAGGTCTACATCGGCTGGGGCATGGCCGTTCTGCTGGCCGCTGTCGCTCTCACCTTCTGGTTGTTCGCGCGCGACGCGAAAGAGCGGACGGCACCGAGCCGGTACGCCGAGGTCTGGCGCAGCGGATGGCGGTTGCACCGGCTCTCCCTCCTCTACTTCGTCACGTTCGGCGGATTCGTCGCCATGACGGTGTACCTGCCGACGCTGCTCACCAACTGGTTCGGATTCAACACGCTCGACGCGGGCGAGCGCGCGGCCGGCTTCGCTGCGGTCGCGGTCGCGGCGCGCCCAGCCGGCGGCTGGCTGGCCGACCGGTTCAGCGGCGCGTCGGTGCTCGTGGTGGCCCTCGCCGGCATTGCCGTCGACGCGGCCGTGCTCGCGGCGATCGCTCGCGATCCGCACATCGCCGAGGTACGGATCGCGTGCCTGACGATGGCCGTGTTCCTGGGGTTCGGCAACGGGGCCGTCTTCAAGCTCGTGCCCCAGGAGTTTCCGACCGCGACCGGCGCGGCGACGGGCATCGTGGGCATGTTCGGCGGCCTTGGCGGGTTCTTCCCTCCGCTCGTGATGGGCATCGTCAAGGACCGCTTCGACAGCTACGCGATCGGCTTCCTGGGGTTGGTCGCCTTCGCCGCGGTCTGCCTCCTCGTGACGCTGCAGATGCAGCGCGAGGAGGCCGTGTCCGCTTCGGGCGGCTCGACGGGGGCGCTGGCCCCGTGACGACGGGCCTCGAACCGCGGCATCTCCGCCGCGCACCCTCGACCGAGTCGTGGTCGGCGCTCGAGCAGAAGGATCGGAGCTGGGAGCGCCTCTACCGCGAGCGGTGGCAGGCCGACCGGATCGTGCGCTCGACGCACGGAGTCAACTGCACCGGGTCGTGCTCATGGCTCGTGCACGTCAAGGATGGCATCGTCGCCTGGGAGACGCAGGCCACCGACTACCCGACCAACGGGCCCGACACCCCGGAGTACGAGCCGCGCGGCTGCCCTCGCGGCGCCTCGTTCTCGTGGTACGTGTACTCGCCGATCCGGGTGCGCTATCCGTACGTCCGCGGCGTGCTCCTCGAGCTGTACCGCGGCGAACTGGCGCGTACCGGCGACCCGGTCGAGGCGTGGGCGGCGATCGTCGAGGACCCGGACAAGGCGGCGGCCTACAAGAGCCGGCGCGGCAAGGGGGGTTTCGTGCGGTCGAGCTGGGACGAGGTGTCCGAGCTGATCGCCGCTGCCCACGTGTACACGATCCGCCGCTATGGCCCCGACCGCGTGGCGGGGTTCTCACCGATCCCGGCCATGTCGGCCGTGTCCTACGCGGCCGGCACGCGCTTCCTCAGTCTCATCGGCGGGATCTGCCTCAGCTTCTACGACTGGTACGCCGACCTGCCGGCGGCATCGCCGCAGATCTGGGGCGACCAGACCGACGTCCCCGAGTCGGCCGACTGGTGGAGCGCCGGCTACGTCATCCTCTGGGGCTCGAACATCCCCCAGACCCGCACGCCGGACGCGCACTTCATGACCGAGGCGCGATACAAGGGCCAGAAGGTGGTGGTCGTTTCGCCGGACTATGCCGGGCACACGAAGTTCGCCGACGACTGGCTCGCCGCCGAGCCGGGCACCGATGCGGCACTTGCACTCGCGATGGCGCACGTGATCCTGAAGGAGTTCCACGTCGAGCGCACGACGCCGTACTTCGACGACTACGTGCGGCGCTTCACCGACCTGCCGTTCCTGGTGCGCCTGGACGCGCGCACCGACGGCACCGTCGCCGGCGGGCGCTTCCTGCGCGCCTCCGACTTCGGCGACCAGGGCGCCAACGCCGAGTGGCGAACGGCGGTCCTCGACGGGCGCACCGGCGCACCGGCCTTCCCGAACGGCACCATCGCCGACCGCTGGGGCGAGGCCGGCGAAGGCAGGTGGAACCTCGCGCTGGGCGAGATCGAACCGGTACTGACGCTGCTCGGCCGTGAGGACGCCGAGGCCGTGGAAGTGACGCTTCCGCGGTTCGACACGACCGCCGCGGCGAGCGGCGCGACTCTCCGGCGCGGGGTGCCGTCCATCATGGCCGGCGGCTGCCGGGTGACGACGGTGTTCGACCTGCTGTGCGCGCAACTCGGCGTCGCCCGCGACGGCCTGCCCGGCGACTGGCCGGCCGGCGAGGACGACGCCTCGTCGCCCGGCACTCCTGGCTGGCAGGCGTCGATCACCGGCGTGGCGCCGGAACTGGTGAGCCGCATCGCGCGGGAGTTCGCCCGCAACGCCGAGCAGACCCGGGGCCGCTCGATGATCATGATGGGCGCCGGCACGAACCACTGGTACCACTCCGACCAGATCTACCGAGCAATGCTGAACCTCGTGCTGCTGTGCGGCTGCCAGGGAGTGAACGGCGGCGGCTGGGCCCACTATGTCGGCCAGGAGAAGGTGCGGCCGATCACGGGCTTCGGGCAGGTCGCGTTCGCGCTCGACTGGTCTCGGCCGCCGCGGCAGCAGGCCACCACCCCGTTCTGGTACCTGGCCACCGACCAGTGGCGCTACGAGCGTTTCGGCACCGACGAGGTGTCGTGGGTCGGAGGCGGGGGACGGCTCGGTAGCCGCGCCGTAGCGGACTGCATAGCGCTGGCGGCGCGTGCCGGCTGGATGCCGTCGTACCCGACCTTCGACCGCAACCCGCTCGACCTCTGCGACGAGGCCGCCGCCGCCGGCAAGGAACCGGCAAACCACGTCGTCGACGAGCTGCGGGCCGGCCGGCTGCGGTTCGCGGCCGAGGATCCCGACGATCCGGCCAACTTCCCGCGGGTGCTGACGCAGTGGCGGGCGAACATCATCGGCTCCTCCGCGAAGGGACAGGAGTACTTCCTGCGGCACCTGCTGGGCGTGCCCGACGCCGCCATCCGCAACACCGAGTCGCCCGAGGACGTCCGCCCGCGGGAGCTTGCGTGGCATGAGGACGCGCCCGTCGGCAAGCTCGACCTGTTCACGACCATCGACTTCAGGATGAACGGGTCGTGCCTGTACTCCGACGTCGTGCTACCGGCGGCGACCTGGTACGAGAAGAACGACATCTCCTCCACCGATCTGCACCCGTTCGTGCACACCTTCGGCGAGGCGGTGCCGCCGCCGTGGGAGGCCCGCACCGACTTCGACGCGTTCCGGCTGATCACCGAGCGGTTCACCGAGCTCGCTGCCACGCACCTCGGCGTCCGCCGCGACCTGGTGGCCGCGCCGCTGGCGCACGACCAGCCCGACGAGCTGGCTCAGCCGCTCGGCGAGGTGCGCGACTGGAAGGCAGGCGAGTGCGACCCGGTGCCCGGCAAGACCATGCCGAAGCTGATCGTCGTCGAGCGCGACTACCGCGCGATCGCGGCCAAGTGGAAGGCCCTCGGGCCACTGGTGGAGCAGCTCGGCATCGGCGTCAAGGGCTGGTCGGTCAAGCCGAGCGTGGAGGTGGCCGAGCTCAGGGCGCTGAACGGCACGATCCGCGGCGGTGCCGGCGACGGCCGCCCGGCGCTCGAGCGCGATGTGCACTGGGCGGACGCGATCTTCGCCCTGTCGGGCACCACCAACGGCCGGCTCGCAACCGAGGGGTTCAGGGCCATGGAGCGGCGTTCGGGCGTCGATCTCGTCGACCTGGTCGCGGATCGGGCCGACGAGAAGATCACGTTCGGCGAGGCCCGTGTCCAGCCCAGGAAGGTGATGACCTCGCCCGAGTGGTCGGGCATCGAATCACGCGAGCGCCGGTACAGCCCGTTCACGATGAACGTCGAGCGGCTCGTGCCCTGGCGCACGCTCACCGGCCGCCAGCACCTGTACGTCGACCACGCCTGGCTGGTCGATCTCGGCGAGGCGCTCGCCGTGTACCGGCCGCCGGTCAACTCGATGCGCTACGCCGGCAAGCTGACGCTGGACGAGCCCGGTGTGGCCGAAGTCGTGGTGCGCTGGCTCTCGCCGCACTCGAAGTGGTCGATCCACTCGGAGTATCAGGACAACCTGCACATGCTGACGCTCTTCCGCGGCGGGCCGACGGTCTGGATGTCCGACCTCGATGCGGCCGGCATCGGCGTCGCCGACAACGACTGGGTCGACGTCTACAACCACCACGGCGTGATCGCCTGCCGCGCCGTCGTCAGCCACCGCGTCCCGGCCGGTGTGGCCATGATGTACCACTCGCAAGACCGGCACCTGAACGTTCCCAAGTCGGACATCTCCAAGACCCGCGGCGGCACCGACAACTCGGTCACCAGGATCTCGATCAAGCCGACGCACCTCGTCGGTGGCTACGCGCAGCTCTCCTACGGCTTCAACTACTACGGGCCGACCGGGTCGCAGCGTGACGAGCTGACGGTGATCCGGAAGCGCCAGACCGAGGTCGAGTACTGATGCGCATCCGGGCCCAACTCGGCATGGTCATGAACCTCGACAAGTGCATTGGCTGTCACACGTGCTCGGTCACGTGCAAGACCGTCTGGACGAATCGGGCCGGTGCCGAGTACATGTGGTTCAACGACGTCGAGACGAAGCCCGGCGGCGGCTACCCGAAGCGGTGGGAGGACCAGGAGCGGTGGCGCGGCGGCTGGCAGCTCGATCGCAACGGCCGGCTGCGGTTGAGAGCCGGCGGCCGACTCTCGAAGCTCACCCGCATCTTCGCGAACCCCGACCTGCCCGAGCTCGACGACTACTACGAGCCGTGGACCTACGACTACCAGACGCTCACCCGCGCGGCCGACTCCGAACACCAGCCGACTGCCCGGCCCGAATCGCAGATCACAGGCAGGCCGCTCGACATCGCCTGGGGGCCGAACTGGGAGGACGACCTCGCCGGCGGCCCCGACACCGCCCGCCGCGACCCGAACCTGCGCGGCATCGAAGACCAGGTCAAGCTCGCCTTCGAGCAGGCATTCATGCTCTACCTGCCGCGCATCTGCGAGCACTGCCTGAACCCGTCCTGCGTCGCCTCATGCCCCTCCGGCGCAATGTACAAGCGCGAGGAGGACGGCATCGTCCTCGTCGATCAGGACAAGTGCCGCGGCTGGCGGATGTGCGTCTCCGGCTGCCCGTACAAGAAGGTCTACTTCAACTGGCAGACCGGCAAGGCCGAAAAGTGCACGCTGTGCTACCCGCGCATGGAGGCGGGGATGCCGACCATCTGCTCCGAGACCTGCGTCGGCAAGATCCGGTACCTCGGCGTGATCCTGTACGACGCCGATCGAGTCGAGGAGGCCGCCTCCGTCCCCGACCCGAAGGACCTCTACGAGGCCCAGCTCGACCTGTTCTGCGACGCGAGCGACCCCGCCGTCGCCGCGCAGGCTCGCGTCGACGGCATCCCCGAGGACTGGATCGAGGCTGCGAGACGCTCGCCGGTCTACCAGCTCGCCGTCCGCCACCGCGTGGCGCTGCCGCTGCACCCGGAATACCGGACGATGCCGATGGTGTGGTACGTGCCACCGCTGTCGCCGGTCACCAGCGCCATCGAGGGGAACGGCGCGGAGGCCGACCCCGACGACGTCTTCCATCTGATCGACGACCTGCGGATCCCGATCGCCTACCTGGCGTCGTTCCTCACCGCAGGTGACGAGGGGCACGTCCGGCGCGTGCTGACCGTGCTCGCGGCGATGCGCCGGCACATGCGCGCGCGGGGCATCGCCATCACCCAGGGGAACGCGACGACCCCGAGCGACGCCGAGCGCGAGCTCGAGGCTCTCTTCCGGCTGCTCGCCCTGGCACGGTATGACGAGCGCTTCGTGATCCCGAAGGCGCACCGGGAGGAGGCCGCCAGCCTGTACGCGATGCAGGGTTCGTGCGGCCTCGACCGTGCGGGCGGCCCGGGCCGTTGCATCCCCGGGCCGGGGAGCGTCGCATGAGCGTCGACCTCGCCATCGCCCGGCTCCTGACGTTCCCGGACGCCGGCCTGCTCGCGGAGGAGCCGCTCGTCGAAGCGGCCGCCACGAGCGCCCCGCCAGCCGTCGCCGACCCGCTGGTCCGGTTCTTCACCGACGTCGCCGGACGTCCGCCGCTCGAGCGCCAGCGGCTCTACGTCGACGCCTTCGACTTCGACCGTCGCGCGAGCCTGCACCTCACCGCCCACACCCACGGCGATCGCCGGCAGCGCGGCGGCCGGCTGATCGGCCTGAAGCAGCGGCTGCGAGCCGTCGGCCTCGACCTGACCGACGGTGAGCTGCCCGATCATCTCGCCGTGCTGCTCGAGCTGCGCGCCCTGGAACCGGAGGAGGGCGAGGCCGCACTAGCGGATGTCCGCCCGGCCATCGAGCTCGTCCGCACCCGTCTCCACGAGAAGCGGAGCCCGTACGCCCACGTCCTCGACGCCGTCTGCGCGACCCTGCCGCGGCTGACGCGGGCCGACCGTGCCGCCGCTCAGCAGCTCGCCTCCGATGGCCCACCCGGCGAACTGGTCGGCCTCGAGCCGTTCGCGCCCGCGGAGGTCATGCCGCGATGAGCCGGGCCGACCTCGTCATCTGGGTCGTGCTCCCGTATGCCGCGCTGACGGTGTTTGCGGTCGGGCACGTGTGGCGCTGGCGCACCGACCAGTTCGGCTGGACGACACGCTCGACCCAGCTGCTCGAGCGCCGCCGCCTCGCCTGGGGCTCGAACCTGTTCCACGCCGGCATGCTGATGGCGATCGGCGGCCACGTCCTCGGCATCCTGGTGCCGGCCTCGGTGACCGAGCGCCTCGGGGTCTCCGAACACGGCTATCACACTGCGAGCGTCGCGATGGGGTCGCTCGCCGGCCTGCTCTGCCTCGCCGGATTGGTCATCCTGATCGAGCGGCGCCTGACCGTCCCTCGCGTCGCGGCCACCACCACGACCCCCGACCTCGTCGCGTACGCCGCGCTGACGCTGGTGATCATCACGGGCGTCCTCGCGACGAGCGGCTACCAGCTCCTCACCGACGGCTACGACTACCGCACCACCGTCTCGCCGTACTTCCGCGGCATGGTCACGCTCGACCCGACCGCCGGCGCGATCGAGAGCGCGCCGCTGCTCTACCAGCTCCACGTACTCGGCGCCTTCGCGCTCTACGCGCTCTGGCCGTTCACCCGCCTCGTCCACGTCTGGAGCGTCCCCTGGCGCTACCTGACTCGCCGCCCCATCGTCTACCGCGCCGCCCGCGGCACCCGGCGACCCACCGTGCGCTGAACGCCACCGCTGGTGGCTGGTAGATTGGCCGCCAGCGTGGACGCCACCAAGCCGCTCGTCCGGGCTCGCGCATTCGCCCGGCGCTTCGACCTCCCCTCGCCGGTGCTGCTGGCGCCGATGGCCGGGGCCTGCCCGCCGTCGCTGTCCATCGCGGTCGCGCAGGGCGGCGGCATGGGCGCACTCGGAGCGCTGCTCCTGAGCCCCGGCCAGATCGCCGACTGGGTGGCGGAGTACCGGGCCGCGGTCGCGGCACCTCTGCAGATCAACCTGTGGGTACCTGACCCGCCGCCTCGGCGCGACCCGCAGCACGAGTTGCGCGTGCGCGAGTTCCTGGGCCAGTGGGGGCCACCGGTCGCGGCGGACGCCGCGATGCCGTTGCACGACTTCGACGCCCAGTGCGACGCGGTGCTGGCGGCGGAGCCCGCCGTGATCTCATCCGTGATGGGCCTGTACCTGGGCCGGCTACGCACGGCGCGATCCAGGCTGCCGGCATCGCCTGGTGCGCCAACGTCAGCACGCTGGCCGAAGCGCGGGCCGCGGCCGCTGCGGGCGCCGATCTGATCGTCGCGCAGGGGTCGGAGGCAGGTGGCCACCGGGGCTGCTTCGACGCGGAGCGAGGCCGCGACCAATCGGTCGGCCTGTTCGCCCTGCTGCCGCAGGTCGTCGACGCCGTGGACGTCCCGGTGATCGCCGCCGGCGGCATCGGCGACGCCCGCGGCATCGCGGCGGCCCTCACGCTCGGCGCCAGCGCGGTGGCGATCGGCACGGGCTTCCTGCGCTGTCCCGAGGCCACGATCAACCCCGCCTGGTCGGACGCTCTGGTCGGGCTCGCACCCGAGGACACGCAGCTCACGCGCGCGTTCTCGGGACGCTGGGGCCGCGCCATCGCGACCGACTACGTGCGCGCATCGGCGGCCGCTGATGCGCCGCGGCCGGCGCCCTACCCGGTGCAGCGCGGCCTCACGGCCGGCATGCGACGGGATGGCGACCGGTCCGGCGACGTGCAGCGCATGCAGGCCTGGGCCGGCCAGGCAGCCGCGTTCGCCGCCGCGGAGCCGGCGGCCGAGCGCACGCGCCGGCTCTGGGCGGAGACCTCAGCGCTCCTCGAAGGCGGGTAGCCGGGGATGGACCGGATCCACCACGTCGCGATCTTTACGGCCCGCTACGACGACACCGTCGCCTTCTACCGCGACGTCTTCGACGCCGACATCCCCGACCGGTGCGGCCAGCCATCGGTCGTCCGGATCGGCGGCGTCACGCTACACGTCTTCGAAGAACCGTCGATCGCCGCCGGGTGGGCGCCGGCGCACGTGCACCACGTGGCGCTGGAGGCTTCGGATGTGGCGGAGTTCGCCGCCATCCGCACCCGCCTCGTCGCCCGCGGGGCCTGCGACGGGCAGGTCATCGACTTCCGCGTCGGCGCGCACGTCAGCCTGCTCGCAACCGATCCCGACGGTGCCATGCTCGAGGTGGTGGTCGCCGTCGAGGACCGCAGCGCCCTTCCCTTCGCAGTCGAGCAACACGCCTGAATTCCGGCGGCCGCGGAGACGGCGCCCGTAGACCGCTGGCTGCGATGATGCCGGTATGCGCCGCCAACGCCGGCTCTCGTGCCTGCTCGCGATCGCGGCGGTCCTGGTTGTCGCCGGCGCGGCGCCGGCCAGCGGTGCGCGCGGTCCGCAGCGCGTGCGGCTGCTCGGCCGCTCGGTCGAGGGCCGCCGCATCACGGCCTTCCGCAAGGGGCGCGATGCTGCCGCCCGGCCCGTGCTGGTGATCGGGTCGATGCACGGCAACGAAACGGCGGGCATCGCGATCGCGCGCGACATCGCCACCGACCCGCCCGCGGCCGGCACCGCGATCTGGGTCGTGTTGAGTCTGAATCCGGACGGCGTGCACGCGGGCACCCGCGCGAACGCGCACGGCGTCGACCTGAACCGGAACTGGCCGTACCGGTGGCGTCGGCTGGGGCCGCCGGGCTCTGCCGAGTACGCGGGGCGGCGGGCACTCTCCGAGCCCGAATCGCGCTTCGCGACGAAGCTCATCAAGACGATCCGGCCCGCCGTCACGATCTGGTTCCACCAGGCGCTCGGGGTCGTGGACGCATCCGGCGGCGCGCTCTCGATCGAACGCGGCTACAGCCGCCGGGTGGGCCTACCACTCGTGCGCCTGCCGAGGTACCCCGGCAGCGCCGCTACCTGGCAGAACCACGTGTTTCCCGGCACCACCGCGTTCGTCGTCGAGCTTCCTCCCGGGCCCCTCGACCGGCGTGGCGTCGAGCGGTTCTCGGACGCCATCGTCGCACTCGCCCAACGCTTGGCCCCGGCCGGATCCTGACCATCCCGCCTGATCAGGAGTGCGGAACGAACCGGTAGCCGACGCCGGGCTCCGTCACGATGCGAGTCGGCCGGCCGCTCTCGAGGCGCTGGCGCAGCTGGGAGACGAACACGCGGATGTTGGTGGTCTCCGCTCCATCCGTGTCGCCCCAGACCTCGGTCGCCAGCATCCGATGGGTGAGCACGCGGTTCGGATGCCGGGCGAAGCAGACGAGGAGGTCGAACTGTGTCTTCGTGAGGGAAACCGGCCGGCCGCCGACCGTGACCGAGCGCCGGACGAGATCGACGGTGAGGTCGCCCCGTTCGATGACCGACGCCTCGAGCGGCGCCGTCCGGTCGCCATGGCGCAGGGCGGTCCGCACGCGGGCCAGCAGTTCCCGCATCGAGAACGGCTTGGCGACGTAGTCGTCGGCGCCGAGGTCGAGGGCACGGACCTTCGAATCGTCGTCGCCGTGCGCCGACAGCACCAGGATCGGCACGTGGGGCGCGAAGGCGCGGACGCGGCGGATGACCTCCAGCCCGTCGATGCCGGGGAGTCCGAGGTCGAGGATGACGAGGTCCGGATCGAGATCGGCCACGCGCGCCACCGCTTGCTCCCCGGTCATCGCGGCGTGGATCGTGTAGCCATGCACCTCGAGTGCGTGTCGGAGCGCGCGGAGGATCGCGGGCTCGTCGTCGACCAGCAGGATCTGGCGGGCGGCGCTCACCGTGCCACCGGCAGCGCGACGATGAAGGTCGCGCCGCCTCCGAGCGTGGGTTCCACCCTGATCGTGCCGCCGTTGGCCTCGACGAATCCGCGGCTGATGACGAGCCCGAGTCCGGTGCCCTCGAGCCGCACACCCGGGCGGCGGCGATGGTACGGCTCGAACAGGCGGTGCCGTTCCGCCTCCGGGATGCCGGTGCCGTGATCGACGACGCGGACGTCCACGGTGCCGCCGGCGCTACCGGCGGTGAGCTCGATCGGGCCGGCGCGGTCGAACCGCACGGCATTGCGAAGGAGATTGACGATGACCTGGCGCATCAGCGTCTCATCGACGTCGAGCAGCGGCGAGTCGTCGGCCACGTCGACGACGACCCGGGCCTCGTCGGGGCCTAGCGACGCGGCCGCGACGGCGCCGTAGAGGAGCTCGTCGACAGGGACGTGCTCGCGGTGCAATTTCAACGTGCCGGTCTCGATCCGGGAGAGGTCGAGCAGGTTCGTCACCAGCTGCCCCAGGCGCTCGGCCTGTTCCTCGATGTCGCCGAGCATCTCGTCCCGGGCCGGCGTATCGGCGGCGCCATCGCGGAGCGCCGACGCCGTCAAGCGGATCGCCGTCAGCGGAGTGCGGAGGTCGTGCGAGACCGACTGCACGAGTGTCGTGCGGAGACGGTCGGTCTCCTCGAGCGCTCGCCGGCGAAGGCCCTCCGATGCCAGCCGGGCGCGCTCCACGGCGAGGGCGACGACCCCGGCGAAGGCCTCCAGCAGGCGCTCGCGGTCGGCACCCAGCGCACCGCCCCCGGCATCGGCGACGAGGACGCCGAGCGGGCCGGCCCCGGAGATGAGCGGGAATGCAGCCGCCTCTCCGGGCGGGCGCAGGCCCACTACCGACTGCGTCGCCGGGCCTGACGCGAGCAATCGCCGGGCGACCTCCTCACAGCGCGTGGCGTCGCCGGCGGCGGCCGCGAGGTCCTCCCCGTCGAGGGTCGCATGGAGGCAGACGCCGTCCAGGACCAGTGCGTCGACCAGACCGGCGAGCGCGCTGCGCAACGTGGGCACGAGCTGCGCGTTGCGGATCAGCTCGACCGTGAGCGACTGCAGGAGGGTCGCATCGCGGGCACGCCGGTCGGCCAGCACGCGGGCATCGCGCATGCGCGCCACCGCCGCTGCGACGATCACCGCCACGACCAGGTAGACGAAGAATGCCGCGATGCTCGATGGCGACTCGATCCGCGGCGAGTCGTAGGGCTGCGTGAAGAAGAAGTTGAACGCCATGCCGGTGACGAGCGCTGCGCCGCCGGCGACGAGCGGCCCTGCGCCTGTGGCGACCAGTGGCGGCAGGAGCAGCACCAGCGCGATCGCGCCCTCGTTGGCGGGCGACCGGAAGGGATGCAGCACGAGGATCGCGATGACCAGCAGCACGCCCCACGCGATCAGTGTGGGGGCGGTGCCTCGGGGGAGCCACCGGTCGAACCCGCGCGCCCGGCGAGCGGATGCGGCCACTAGTGCAGCGCGTCCAGGGCGAGATTGAGGTCGAGGACGTTGACGCGGGTGGCGCCGAGCAGGCCGAGGGTCGGCGTATCGACGTGGGAGAGCACGAGCGCCCTGACGCGAGCCGGGTCGAGGCCACGTGCTCGGGCGACGCGGGCGACCTGGATCAGCGCCGCGGCCTTCGAGATGTCGGGGTCGACGCCCGATGCCGACGCCGTGACGAGGTCGACGGGGACGGCGGCCGGGCTCACGCCCTCAAGCGTAGCGACGGCGGCGAGGCGCTTCGCGACGGTCTGGGCGAGGTCGGAACTGTTCGGACCGAGATTCGTCGCGCCGGAGCCGTTGCCGGCGTAGTCGACCGCGGACGGCCGCGGGTGGAAGTAGCGGTTCCCCGTGAATGCCTGCGCGATCTCGTGTGACCCGACCACGGTGCCGCCGCGGGTCACGAGCGACCCCTGGGCCTGGTCGCGAAACGCGACCTGCCCGATCGCCCAGACGACGGCCGGGTAGGCGCCGCAGAGCACGATGGTGAGCACGATGATGGCGACGATCGAGCGCTGTAGATCCTTGAGCATGGCTAATACCCCACGACGGAGAGGAGGATGTCGATCAGCTTGATGCCGATGAATGGGGCGATCAGGCCGCCGACGCCGTAGATCAGGACGTTGCGGCGCAGCAGGGCCGTCGCGCTGGTCGGCCGGTACTTGACGCCCCGGAGCGCGACGGGGATCAGCAGCACGATGATGATCGCGTTGAAGATCACGGCCGAGAGGATCGCGCTCTCCGGCGTGCGCAGCCCGATCACGTTGATCGAGTCGAGCTGAGGGTAGGCGGCGACGAACATGGCGGGCACGATCGCGAAGAACTTGGCGAGGTCGTTGGCGATCGAGAAGGTGGTCAGCGCGCCGCGGGTGATCAGCATCTGCTTGCCGACCTCGACGACGTCGAGCAGCTTCGTCGGGTTCGAGTCGAGGTCGACCATGTTGCCGGCCTCCTTGGCGGCGCTGGTGCCGGCATTCATGGCGACGCCCACGTCGGCCTGCGCGAGGGCGGGCGCGTCGTTGGTGCCGTCGCCGGTCATCGCGACCAGCACACCGCCCTCCTGCTCCTGCTTGATCAGCGCCAGCTTCGCCTCGGGCGTGGCCTCGGCGAGGAAGTCGTCGACGCCGGCCTCGGCCGCGATCGCGGCAGCGGTGAGCGGGTTGTCGCCCGTGATCATGACGGTGCGGATCCCGGCTGCCCGGAGCTCGGCGAACCGCTCGCGAATGCCGTCCTTGACCACGTCCTTGAGCTCGATGACGCCGAGCAGCCGGGCGCCGTCGCAGACGACGAGCGGCGTCGCACCCGCGCGGGCGATGTCACCGATGATCGGGTCGATCGCCTCCGGCCAGGTGCCGCCGTGCTCCGCGACGTATCGCTGGACGGCGTCGCCGGCCCCCTTCCGCAGGTGGCGACCGTCGATGTCGACGCCGCTCATGCGGGTCTCGGCGCTGAAGGCGATGAACCGCGCGTTGGTGCCGGCCAGCTCGTGTTCCCGGATGCCGAACTGCTCCTTCGCCAGTACGACGATCGACCGGCCCTCCGGCGTCTCGTCGGCGAGCGAGGACAGCTGTGCGGCCTCGGCGAGCTCGCGGGGCTCGACCCCGTCGACCGGGACGAACCGCGATGCCTGCCGGTTGCCGAGCGTGATCGTGCCGGTCTTGTCGAGCAGCAGCACGCTGACGTCGCCCGCGGCCTCGACCGCACGGCCGCTGGTGGCGAGCACGTTCTTGCGGACGAGCCGGTTCATGCCCGCGATGCCGATGGCCGAGAGCAGCGCACCGATCGTGGTCGGGATCAGCGCGACGAACAGGGACGCGAGCACGGCGAGCGTGAGCGCGGCACCGGCGTAGTGCGCCATCGGGACGAGCGAGGCGGTCACGAGCACGAAGATCACGGACAGGCCCGCGAGCAGGATCGAGAGCGCGATCTCGTTCGGCGTGCGCTGGCGGATCGCGCCTTCGACGAGGCCGATCATGCGGTCGAGGAAGGTCTCGCCGGGGTTGGCACTGACCTTGACGACGATCCGGTCGGACAGCACCCGGGTGCCGCCCGTGACGCTCGAGCGATCGCCGCCCGACTCGCGGATCACCGGTGCGGACTCGCCGGTGATGGCCGACTCGTCGACGCTTGCGATCCCCTCGATGATGTCGCCGTCGGCCGGGATCGTGTCGCCGGCCTCGCAGACGACGACGTCGCCCCGCCGCAGGTCCGGGGCCGGGACGCTTGTCTCGCTTCCGTCGACGAGCTTGCGGGCCATCGTCGCCGTGCGGGTCTTGCGCAGGGCGTCGGCCTGGGCGCGGCCACGACCTTCGGCCAGCGCCTCGGCGAAGTTCGCGAAGAGGACGGTCAGCCACAGCCAGATCGTGATCTGGGCCTCGAAGGCCTGGCTGCCGGTGCCCTGGACGAGGTCGACGATGAGCTGAGCCGTGACGAGGACGCTGACGACCTCGACGGAGAGGATCACGGGGTTGCGCAGCAGCTCCCGCGGGTCGAGCTTGCGGAACGAACCACGCACGGCCTCGCGCGCGATCGGTCCGCTGAACATGCCGGTGGTGGTGTCGGCCATCAGAAGAGCCTTCCAGTCAGAGCCTCGGCGATCGGTCCGAGCGCCAGGGCGGGGAAGAAGTTCAGTGCCCCGACCAGCAGGACGGTGCCGACGAGCAGCCCCACGAAGATCGGTGAGGCGGTCGGCATCGTTCCCTGCCCGACGGGTCGCGTCCGCTGCGCGGCGAGCGCGCCGGCCAGCGCGAGCACGGGGATGATGATGAGGAAGCGGCCGAACGCCATCCCGGTGGCGCCGACCAGGTTGTAGTAGTCGGTGGCGCCCGTTAGGCCGCCGAACGCCGAGCCGTTGTTGTTCCACTGCGATGCCAGCGCGTAGAAGATCTCCGAGAAGCCGTGCGGGCCGGCGTTGAGCGGCCCGGCGAGTCCCGCGGGGAGCACCGACGAGAGCCCGAGCGTCACCAGCAGCCCGGCCGGCATGACGAGCACGGCGACCATCGAGAGCTTGACCTCCCGCGCCCGGATCTGCTTGCCGAGGTACTCCGGCGTGCGGCCGATCATCAGCCCGGCGATGAACACCGTGATGACCGCGAACAGCAACATGGTGTACAGACCCGAGCCGACGCCGCCCGGCGACACCTCGCCGAGCACGATGTCCGTGAGCGCGACCCCGCCGCCGAGCGCCGTGTACGAGTCATGCATCGAGTTGACGGCGCCCGTGGACGTCATCGTGGTGCCCACCGCCCACGTCGCCGCCTCCGGTACCGTGAGACGCTGCTCCTTGCCCTCCATGTTCGCGACCGAGCTGGGGAGCCCCGCCGCACGCAGGGCCGGCGTCGAGTGCGACTCGGCCGCCACGCCGACGCCGAGAGCACCGAAGAACAGCACGGCCATCGCCGCGAAGATCGCGATGCCCTGGCGCGGCTTGCCTACCATGCGGCCGAAGAGGAATGGCAGCGCGAAGGCGATCACGAGCTCGCACCACAACTCGAGGGTGTTCGTGAAGGGCGTCGAGCTCTCGAACGGGTGGGCCGAGTTGGCGTTGAAGAACCCGCCGCCGTTCGTGCCGAGCTGCTTGATGGCGATCTGGCTCGCCGCCGGCCCGCGCGCGATCACCTGCTGGCCGCCTTCGAGCGTGTGGGCCGTGACCGACCCGTCGAAGGTCATCACGACCCCGCGGGAGACGAGCACGACCGCGATGATCAGCGAGAGCGGCAGCAGCAGGTAGTAGCAGCCGCGGACGATGTCGGCCCAGAAGTTGCCGATCAACCGCGACTCCGATCGCGCGAAGCCGCGGACGAGAACGACCGCGACGGCGATACCCGACCGCGGCGGACGCGAAGTTCTGGAACGCGAGGCCGACCATCTGCGTCAGGTAGCTCATGGTCGACTCGCCGCCGTAGTTCTGCCAGTTCGTGTTCGTCACGAAGCTCCAGGCGGTGTTCAGCGCCGTGTCGGGCCGCACGGCCGACATGCCGTCCGGGTTCAGCGGGAGGCTGCCCTGCAGGCGCTCGAACGCGTACACGACGAACACGCTGACGGCGGAGAAGACGATCAGGCTGCGGGCGTACTGCTTCCAGTCCTGCTCCGCGGCCGGGTCGACCCGCAGCGTGCGGTAGGTGAGCCGCTCGAGCGGCCCGAGCGCCTTTCCGAGGACGCCCGTGCGCCCCTCGTAGACCCGATGCATCCAGGCGGCCAGGAACCACGCACCGAGGATGAGCGTTCCGAAGAACAGGATGAGCTCGATGGCGGTGCGCATCAGAACCGCTCCGGGCGAACCATCGCGGCGATGAAGTAGACGAGCAGCACGACCGCGACGACGAGGCCGCAGATCTGGGAGATGGACATCAGAGCCGGTCCATCGCCCAGACGAAGCCGAACATCACGGCGACCAGGCCGAGCGAGAGGGCCACCATCAGCAAGTCCTTCACGAGAATGCTCCTCGACGTCGTTTCACCGGACAGCTCCACGCTACGACGGAGGCCGAAAGCGACCGTAAAGGCGCCCCGCGTCCACGTAAGCAGGCCTATACATGACTGGTCAGCAGTCGTGCACGATCCGTAGACTGGGCTCGTGTCCGCACTGCGACCCGACCGTGGCCGGCTCCGGATCTACCTGGGTGCCGCCGCCGGCGTCGGCAAGACCTACCTCTGCATCGGCGATGGGCTGCTCGCCCGCGACGAGGGCGTCGACGTGGTCCTCGGGTACCTCGAACCGCACGGACGGGCGCGGACGGAGGACCGGGCTCGAACGCTGGAACGCGCCCCGACGCTCAGCTACGGGGACGGTGGCCGGGCCAAGACGGAGCTCGACGTCGACTGGCTGCTGACGCGCCACCCGACGGTCGTGATCGTGGACGAACTGGCGCATACGAACGCGGCCGGTTCGCCGCGCCGGAAACGCTACGAGGATGTGGAGCGGCTCCTCGACGCCGGCGTCGACGTCTGGACGACCGTCAACATCCAGCACCTCGAGAGCCTCAACGAGCGGATCGCGAGCCTCACGGGCGTCGAGGTGCGGGAGACGTTCCCCGACCGGCTGATCCGCGACGCCGACGAGATCCGCCTCGTCGACCTGAGCCCGTCCGCACTGCGGGAGCGGATCGCGCAGGGGCTCGTCTATGCCACCGAGAGCATCGACCGTTCCCTGACCGGCTTCTTCACGGTCGAGAACCTCACGGCCCTGCGTGCGCTCGTGCTCCACGAGCTTGCCGAGATCGCGGCCGCCGAGGCACGGCGCGTCGTCGGCCGCGACGCCATCACCACGGAGGCGGTGCTGGTCGCCGTCGGCGGCCGGCGCGAGTCCGCGTTCCGCCTGATCCGCGCCGGCGAGCGTCTTGCCGAGCGCAGCGACGCAACGCTCTACGCGCTCGTCGTCGAACCGCAGGACGGACGCGTCGACGCCGAGACGGCCGCCGTCCTGGACGAGGCCGAACGGCTGACGACGAGCCTCGGCGGGACGTTCCTGCGGCGCCGCGCGGACGACGCAGCGGAGCAGCTGATCCGCGAGCTCGACGCCCAGGCCATCACCCAGGTCGTCGTCGGCGAGAGTCGCAGGTCGCGTCTGCGCCGGATCACCGGGCCGAGCCTCATCGAGACCGTCCTGCGCCGGTCAAGCGGGGTCGACGTGCACGTGGTCGCCGACCCGCGCAGCCGCCACCCGGCAAGCGACGGCCGGTCGACGTAGTCCGGAGCAGGCGGGCCGGATCCGGCGAGGACGTCAGCCTGCCGGCGAGATGCGCGGGCGACCGGATGCTCCGGCCCGAGCACCACAGCCGCCCGCGACGCCGCCTGGGGAAACCGTGACACGTCGTGGCCGGAGACCAGGGAGGGTGTGCGCTTCGGTACGCGTCAACGGGAGGCGGCCTCCCGAGCCTACGGACGGGGCCGCTACGCGCGTCTTACGGTAGGCGGCCGCGCGTTACGAAGTTGCAACGGCGACCCGGTCAGTCGCCCGGCCGTACGAGCGTGCCTGGATCGCCGACGCGGACGATGCCCGGACGCACGACCTCGGCGTTGAGGGCGAGTCGGCCGCCGAAGCGACGGCCGATGTCCTTCAGCACGGCCGGGTCGCGCTCGAGGGTGTCCGGATCGATGGTCGTCATCGGGCAGCGAGGCCGCAGCGAGTCGAGCCGGATCACGGCCTCGCCGAGGTGCAGTTCGGCGCCCGGCCATGTCCGCTCGTCGAGTCCGTCGACTCCGCTGATCACGATGTTCGGTCGCAGGCGCCGGCCATCGCGGCCAAAGGCGGCGATGGCACCATCGGTGGCCACCAGCAGCGGGAGGACATCGAACAGTGGACGGCCACCGTCGGTGGCGAGCCATGCATCGCCGCCGGCGGCGTCGCGAACCAGCGCAAGGGCCTCGGCCGAATCCCATCGATGGCCGTCGACCCGCGGCACGCCGTCCGCGCCGAGGCTGCCGCCGAGACCGAGCAGCCTGTGGTGACGACGCGATGTGCGGACGCCTTCCGGGCCGCGGACGTGGACGGTGCGATCACCCGCGACGCCTTCGGAGGTGAGGTCGGCCATGTCCAGCGGTTCGCCGCCCAGGGTCTTGACGGGGAAGCGCCAGAGCTGATCGACCCTGAGCGTCATCGGACGGGCGGCGAGCTCTGATCGCCGGCGTCGCGCGGCCCGAAGATCCGTCGCTCGGTCGCCGCGATCGCGACGTCGTTGATGCTCGCCTCGCGGCGGCGCATCAGGCCCGACGGCGCGAACTCCCACAGCTCGTTGCCGTACGAGCGCCACCACTGGCCGCCCGCGTCGTGCCACTCGTACTGGAACCGCACGGCGATCCGGTCGTCGCCGTACGCCCAGAGGTCCTTGCGCAGCACGTACTCGAGTTCGCGCTCCCACTTGCGGGTCAGGAACGCGACGATCTCGTCGCGGCCCAGCAGGAACTCGCTGCGGTTGCGCCACTCGGAATCCTCGGTGTACGCCAGCGCGACGCGGTCGGGGTCGCGCGTGTTCCAGGCGGCCTCGGCAGCCAGCACCTTCTTGCGGGCGGCTGCCTCGTCGAACGGCGGCAGCGGCGGTCGGGTCTCGGACACGAGGCGCTCTCCCTGGACAGCTTCTTCCCGCCGATGGTACGGGACCGGCGGTTGCACCGGCAAAGCAGTCGTGATACTTCTGGCGTCGTCATGCAGCGCCAGCCGATGGATCGCGTGTTCCCTGCGACGAGGGTTCTCGGCGCGGTCATCTTCCTCGCCCTCGTCCCCACGGTCCTCCTGTGGGTGCGCCCCAACGACACCAGCCACTGGTTCGCGTGGACGATCCACCCGTCGATGACGCCGCTCATCATGGGAGCCGGGTACCTGTGCGGCGCGTACTTCTTCGCGCGCGTCGTCTTCGCGCGCCAGTGGCACCACGTGGGGCTCGGCTTCCTGCCCATCGGCGTGTTCGCGACCTTCATGGGAATCGCGACCTTCACGCACCTCGACCGCTTCGACGACAGCCACGGGGCGTACTGGTTGTGGATCTTCCTCTACGCCACGATGCCGTTCGTCGTTCCCATCGTGTGGGCGCTCAACCGCCGCGAGGATCCCGGCGTGCTCGACCGCGGTGACGTGTTCGTGCCCGCTGCGGTGCGCACGACCCTGAAGATCGTCGGCGTCGGCGAACTCGTGCTGGCCGCGGCGCTGCTGGTGTCGCCGTCGACGATGATCGACATCTGGCCGTGGAAGCTGACGGCGCTGACGGCCCAGGTGCTCGGCGGCTGGTTCGCCCTGCCGGGCCTGGTTGCGCTGCTGATGGGTATCGATGGTCGCTGGAGCGCCATCCGCATCCCGCTCCAGAGTCAGCTGATCGGAATCTCGCTCATGCTGCTCGCCGCGCCGCGCGGCTGGAACGACTTCGACACCGGCAACGTCGTCACCTACCTCTTCCTCGGCGGACTCGCCCTGCAACTCGTGGGAGCCGCCGCGCTCTACCTCTACATGCACCGGCTCGCCCGACGCATGCCCGACCCGGCGACGCCGGTCGAGGTCGCCACCGCGAGTCCGCTGTAGCGGCGGCGAACCCACCTGTGGGCGTCTCCTGGAACGACGAGATCGACACCATCCTGGCGGGGGATCTCACTGCCGTGCTCGGCTACCCGACCCCCGCGGGCGGGGCGGTCGTCACGCCGGTGGCGCCCGTCGGCCTCCGCGATCGCGCCGCCGGCACGGTCGGCTTCACCACCTCGCTCGGGTTCGGCCGGAAGCTCGAACGCATCCAGCGCGACCCGCGCGTCGCGCTGGCCTTCCACGCCCGCGAGCACGGGCTTGCGACGAGTCCGCGGTTCGTGCTCGTGCAGGGCAGGGCGCGGGTGGTGCTCGAACCGTCGCCGGAGGAGCGCGCGCGCCTGGCGGAGCTCGCCACGCCGCTGCTCGGCGGTCGCCGGCGAGGGTGGTTCTGGGATCGCTGGCTGCGCGAGTACTACGACGTCCGCGTGCACGTCCACGTCGAGGCCGACATCATCACGACCTGGCCCGATCTCCGCTGCGCCGGGCCGCCGACGGTCCTTGGCGCACCGCCGCCGGGCGACCCTCCGGCGCCCCAGCGACCGCCGCAGAAGGGCACCGGCCCCCGGGTCGACGCCGAACGGGCGGGCAAGCGCCTGGGCCGGACCGACCACCTCCTGCTGGGATACGTCGGCGCCGACGGGTATCCGTGCGTCGTGCCGGTCGGCGTCGGGCACGCCGATGCCGCGGGGCTGGCGATCACGACCGCCGCCCACCTGCCCGCCGGCGGGCGCCGGGCCGGGCTGGTCGGGCATTCCTTCCGGGCGCAGTTGATCGGCCTCGAGGTACGGCAATTCACGGGCTGGCTCGAGGTGGGTGACAGCGGCGCCCGCTATGCGCCGCACACCGAGCACGGCTTCCGGGCGCCGGCCAACAAGACCCTGCTGCTGCTGCTGAACGGAATG
This sequence comes from uncultured Actinomycetes bacterium, assembly GCA_963779685.1. Taxonomy (GTDB): domain Bacteria; phylum Actinomycetota; class Thermoleophilia; order Gaiellales; family F1-60-MAGs149; genus CAVZZG01. The sequence continues at coordinate 852,030 of CAVZZG010000001.1, read as the reverse complement.
CTCGCCAAGTGGGGCGTTCGCACGTCACGCCGTAGGACGAACGCTCATCCGAGCGCGTCCTCGTAGACGGCGGCTGTACGATCACCGCCATGGGAATGATCGATACGAGCCGGGTGCGTCTGTACGCCGAGCAGGATGGCGTCGGCGACGATGTCCTCTTCATCTCGGGCCTCGCGGACGAGGGCGCGTGCTGGGTCGACCAGGTGGCCGGCCTCCGCGACCGCTGGCGCCTGACGACGTTCGACAACCGCGGCGTGGGCCGCTCCGACACGCCGGCGGGCGACTACCGGATCGCCGACTTCGCCGCCGACACGGCCGCGCTGATGGACAGCCTCGGCATCGTGCGCGCCCACGTGGTCGGGTCATCGATGGGCGGCGCCATCGCCCAGGAGCTCGCCCTCGCCCACCCCGACCGGGTACGGAGCCTGGTCCTGAACGGCACCTACTGTCGTGGCGACCACTTCTTCCGCGAGGTGATCCGCTCGTGGCAGTGGAGCGCCCGCAAGTCCGACAACCTGCGCGAGTTCCTGAACGTCGTCAACCTCTGGTGCTTCGCGCCGCGCATCTACAACGAGGGCACCATGGAGGAGTGGCTGACGGCTGCCGCAGCCAGCCCCCACGCGCAGTCCGTCGATGCCTTCTGCCGCTCTGCTGACGCCCTGATCGAGCACGACACCGCCGACCGCATCGGCGCGATCGGCGTGCCGACGCTCGTCACCGTCGGCGAGCTCGACCTCTGCCTGCCCCAGCGCTTTGCCGACGAGCTGGTCGCGCGGATCCCCGGCGCCACCCTGAGGGTGATCGCCGACCAGGGCCATCAGCCGTTCCAGGAGGGCCCGCAGGCCTACAACGCACTGCTGGCCGGGTTCTGGTCGTCGCTCGCCTGAGCGAGGCGCGCTCAGTCGCCGAAGCGTGAATGCCGATGTTCGGGCATGGATTGCCCGGCCGGGAGCATCGAGCGCGCCTTGTGAACGGCTTTCTCGCCGACGTGGCGGCACCGCTGACCGTGGCCTCGATCGTCCTGGTCGCCGGCCTCAGCACCCTGCTCGTCGTCGCCCGCCAGCGTCGCAACCGGCGGGAAACGCGCCAGCACGCCGATCGCATCCGCCTGATCGCCGCCCTCAAGTCGGGCGACCTCGCCCGCGTGGCCGACGTGGTGCAACGCGCCGCGGGCAGCGCACGGGTGCGAGAAGAGCTCGTCGAGGCGCTGCGGATCACGCCGTCCTCGTTGCCGGGTCTGTGGGAAGTCGACGGACGCGACCTGGCGGCGGCATGCGTCGAGGACATCCGTCGCGGGGACGCCACTGCACGCGGGCTCGCGGCCGAGTTGCTGGCACAGATCGGGGCCGAAGCGGATCTCGCCGAGGTGAACCGCGTGCTCCGGCACGACAGTGATCCCGAGATCCGCCGGGTGGCAGCGCGCGGGCTGGCGCGGCGAGGCGACGAGACCGCCGCCTGGCTGCTGATCGACGCGCTCGTCGAAGAGGTCTTGCCGTTCGACCGGATCCTCGAGCAGCTGGGGCACCCGTACGCGACCGCGACGCTCGTGGACGCCCTCCACCTCGAGCAGTTGCGGCCGGTGCACGCTGACCTCGCCGACGCGATCGGGCTGGCCCGCGATCAACGCGCCGTCTTCGCGGTCGCCCGGCTGCTTCGCGATGGCGACGAACGCGAGCGCGTCAAGGCGTGCCGTGCGCTGGGCCGGATCGGTCGCCACGAGGTCGTGCCGATGCTGGTCGACGCCCTTGCCGACCCGAGCAAGGTCGTCCGCGCGGTCGCCGCACGGTCGCTCGGCGAGATCGGCGACGGACGCGCGGTCGGCGCACTCGCCGAGCGCCTCGGCGACGCCTCGTGGTGGGTCCGCGCCAACGCGGCCGAGTCGCTGCGGCACAGCGGGGCGGCCGGGGTCGCGGCGCTCACCTCGGCACTCGCCCACGACGACCCGCGTGCGCGGGATCGCGCGGCGGAGGCCCTGGCCCTGCATCACGCAGCCGTCGGACGGCGCAGGGCCGTATGACGGGTTTCGTCCAGTACGCCCTGGTGATCCTGAACGTCACGTTGCTCGTCTATCTCGTGACGCTGAACATCGTCTACACGATCCTCCTCGTGCTCGGCTGGACGGAGAACGAGCGGTACGTCCGCCGGCGCCGGCTCGCCGACCTCGCCGACATGCGGCGCTCCTCGCTGACAACGCCGATCAGCATCCTCGTCCCGGCCTACGACGAGGAGCCGGTCATCGCCGACTCCGTGCGGGCCCTGCTGGACGCCGCCTATCCGCTGCACGAGGTGATCGTCGTCAACGACGGCTCGCGCGACGGGACGCTTGCCGAGCTGATCCGTTGCTTCTCGCTCGTCGAGGTCACGCGCGTGCCGCGGGCCACACTGGCGACCAACCCGGTGCTCGCGGTGTACGCGTGCCCGACGGACGACCGCCTGGTCGTCATCGACAAGGCGAACGGCGGCAAGGCCGACGCCGTCAACGCAGCGCTCAACTACGCCCGTTACCCGCTGTTCTGCACCGTCGACTCGGACACGATCATCGACGACGCCGCGCTGCTTCGGCTCGTGCGTCCCTTCCAGGACGAGCCGAAGACGGTCGCGTGCGGCGGGGTGGTGCGCATCGTCAACGGCAGCACCGTGCACGACGGCCTGGTGGTCGATGTCCGGACGCCGCGAGGATTGCTCGAGAACATCCAGATCGTCGAGTACTTCCGGGGGTTCCTCGCCGGCCGCACCGGCTGGGCCCGGATCGGCGGGATGCTGGTGATCAGCGGGGCGTTCGGCGTGTTCCGGCGCGAGATCGTGATCGACGCCGGCGGGTACGACCGCACCACCGTCGGCGAGGACGCCGAGCTCGTCGTGCGCCTGCACCGTCACTGCCGCGATCGCGGCATCCCCTACCGCATCGCGACCCTCCAGGATCCCGTTTGCTGGACCCAGGCGCCGTCGACGCTGCGGGTCCTGGCCCGCCAGCGCGACCGCTGGCACCGCGGGCTGATCGAGGTGCTGTGGCGGCACCGGAGCATGATCGGACGGCGTCGCTACGGGGTGGTCGGACTCGTGGCGCTGCCGTACTTCCTGGTCTTCGAGGCAGCGGGTCCGGTGATCGAGGTCGCCGGGTACGCCGCCACCGTCGCCGCCCTCCTGCTCGGGGTCATCGATACCTCGTTCGCGCTGGCGCTGCTGATCCTATCCCTCACCTACGGGCTCGTTCTCAGCTTCGGTGCGCTCGTCATCGAGGAACGCGCGTTCCGGCGCTACCGCTCGCGCACGTGCATGGCCCGGATGGTGGCGGCGGCCTTCGCGGAGAACTTCGGCTACCGCCAGTGGCACTCGCTGATCCGCGCGCGCGCCTTCGTCACCCTCGCCCGCGGCGCGGGCTGGGGCGACATGACGCGGCGCAGGTTCGACGGCGCGGTGGGCGACGCCTCGCCACCGCCGCGGCGGTGGCGCACCGTCCGGCCGCGGCTCGCGCTGGTCGCCACGGGCGTCGCGCTGGTCGCTGCCGGTGCCATGTGGCAGGCCGGGCGATCGGCGCACGAGCACCCCGCCGCGGCCTCAGCGTCGCCGGCACCGTCCGGCGCGGGCGCCATCGACGGGAGCTACCGCCTCGACCTCGCGGACGTCGCCGGCCTCCGCCTGCCGGCGCGCGCGACGTCGACGAGCCTCGAGCTTGCGACGCCGCACGGATTCGCGGCCCGCTTCTGGCCCGGCGTCAATCTCGGCTCGACGACGCCCGGCCATGCCCCGGGAGAACTGGCGATCGGGCGCGCCGAGGCCGACCGCTGGCTGGCCGAGATGGGCCGGCTCCGCGTCCGCGTACTCCGCGTCTACACGATCCTGCCGCCCTCCTTCTACGACGCGCTGCGCGCGTACGACCTCGCGCATGCGGCTGCCCCGATCTACCTCATTCACGGCATCTGGATCCCGGACGAGGACTTCCTCGCGCACCGCGATCTGTACCGGCCGAGCCTCGTCCGGGCCTTCCGGGCCGAGATCGCCGACGCGGTGGCCGTCGTCCACGGCGACGCCAGCATCGCGGCCGTTCCCGGCCACGCGTCGGGACGCTATCGCTCGGACGTCTCACCCTGGCTGCTCGCCTGGTCGCCGGGCATCGAATGGGATCCGCGCGCGACGGCGGCATCCGATCGGTCGAACGCCGGACGGCCCGCCTACACGGGCCGCTACATCACGACCCGCGGCCGGCCGACGCCGACCGAGTCGTGGCTCGCGTCCATGCTCGACTACGTCGCGAGCCTCGAGGTGGCGCGGGGCTGGTCACGGCCGCTCACCTTCACGAACTGGCTCACGACCGACCCACTGCACCACCCCGAGGAACGGCTCCGCGACGAGGATCGCGTCGGCATCGACGCCATGCACCTGGCGGCGACCGATCGCTGGCCGGGTGGTTTCTTCGCCTCCTACCACGCGTACCCCTACTACCCGGACTTCCTCGGACTGACACGGGCCTACGCCGCGTATCGCGGACCTGACGGCCGGCTCGACCCCTACGCCGGCTACCTCCACGCCCTCCGCGCCCATCACAGGGGCCAGGCGGTGCTGGTGAGCGAGTTCGGTGTGCCGACCGGACTCGGCATCGCCCATCGCGGCCCCCTCGGACGCGACCAGGGAGGGCACTCCGAGCGCGAGGCGATGGCGATGGACGCGTCGATGCTGCACGACATCCAGGCCGAGGGCTTCGCGGGCGGCGTGGTCTTCGAGTGGGCGGACGAGTGGTTCAAGCACACCTGGAACACGATGGCCTACGAGCAGCCGGAGGACCGGCGCGCACTCTGGCGCAACACGTACACCAACGAGGAGCACTTCGGCCTGCTCGCACAGGATGCCGAGGCTGCCCCGGCGGTCGTCCTCGACGGCCGGCCCGACCCGTGGGCGACGACGGGCGCCAATCGCATCCTCGCAGCCGCCGACGGGCTCGTTCGCACCGTCGACGTGCACACCGACGAGGAGTACCTCACGCTTCGCATCGAGACCTCGCGTGCGGACGCGTTGGCACACCAGCAGATCACCGTTGGCTTCGACGTGACGCCCGGTGCCAACGGCGGACTGCCAGGTCTTCCGGGGACGATGCGAAGCGCGGACGTGGCGCTCGAGCTCGGGCCGGGCCCCCGTGCGCGGGTGAGCAAGGCAGCCTGGTTCGACCCGTTCCCGAAGCAGTACGGCGACGCCGGCGGACGCGGGTACGTGCACGTCGACCGGGCGGCGCTGCAGATGGGGAGCGGCGCCTGGTCGTTCCCTCGCCTGATGCTGAACTACCCGTACCGGGTTCGGGCTACCGGCCAGTTGCTGCCGGCCGAGTCCGTCGACATCTCGCATCTGCCGTGGGGCAGCGGCGACCCGTCGGCGACCGGCGGTGACACCCGCAACCTCGTGGACGGCCACGGCACGACGATCGAGGTTCGCATTCCATGGCTCCTGCTCGGCTACGCCGACCCGTCGAGTCATCTCGTGCTCATGCCCCACCCCGATGGCTCGCTCACGACCATCAAGACCGGACGGGTCGGCATCGGCGTTGTGGCGGGCGGCCGGCTGCTCGTGACGAGCGGCGCCTCGTGGGCGGACTGGGATGCGGTCACGGCCCACGAGCGCCTCAAACAGGGGGTCGGCGTGCTCGCACACGCGTTCGCCGCCACCGCGGGCAGCTGACCGAGCAGGTCGGGCGCCGGTGTCGGGGCAGTGGCGTCCGTCAGCCGGACGACTGCCGGCACGCGCCGGTGCCCACCAGACCGCGGCGGATGTAAACGTCCAGCTGGTCGATGCGCGTCAGCGAGAAGCGCTCCGGGTGTGCGCTCAGCTCGGCGGGCTGCCAGGGGGCGGTGTGGATCGAGGCGGCAGTCCGGTCGTGGACGATCGCGTCCCACGGCACCGCCCTACGGCGGGTCGCCCCGCCGAACACGGCGGTACCCGGACAGACGTAGCCGAGCAGGCGGGTGTGCGGCCCGACGACGAGCACCGTGCGCGCGCCGCTCGCGTTCAGGAGCGGGCCGGCGAGCGCATACCCCGCCGGCCGTAGGGTCAGCACGCCGCGGATCGAGCTCGCGCCGGCCATGACCATCGGTACCACCAGCACGACCGCGAGCACCCGGCCACCGGTACCTCGCGCCCAGACTGCGCCGAGCCCGATCGCCGCCAGCAGCACCAGCGGCGGCGCCCACACGTAGGCGTAGAACTCGAAGAACCGGCCCGGGCCGAAGCTCACGGCCGCCAGCGGCACCAGCACCGCGAGCCCGAGCAGCATCGCCACCCGCCACGGCAGCCACACCAGGGCGACCGCCGCCAGCAGCAGGAGGGCGATCACGAGTAGCGGGCCGCGGTGCCAGGCGAACCAGAGCGCCGACCACCACGGCGGGTGGCGGTACACCGTCCCGGCCACGCTCAACGCGTAGCCGGAGGAGGCCTCGTGCGCCTGGAACCGGATCATCGCCGGGATGGCGCGCCACGGGTTGGCACCGATCGGCGCGTAGGTGATGAGAAACGTTGCAACGGCCGCGACGGCGGCGACCCCGAGTTGGCGCGCCGCCCGCCCGGCGGGTGACACGGAGACCGCGACGAAGGCGGCGATGGCGACCGCCACGGGCGCGCCGCTCAGCTTGCTCGCCGCCGCCGCACCCACGAGAGCGCCGGTGATCGCGGCTCTTCGCCACCCGGGTCGCTCAACCCAGCGCAGCGCGCTCAGCAGGGCGAGGACCGCGAAGCACGCGGCGAAGACATCGAGCATGGCGGTGCGGTCGAGCCGCCAGCCCGGCGTGGGATGCGGGAGGGCGATCCACAGCCCGAACACGAGGTAGGCGATCACCTCGCCGGCGAGCCGCCGTGCCAGCAGGGCCAGGACGATGCCCGTCACGATCGCCGCCCCGACCGCCGCCAGGCGCGCGCTGGTCGGGCTGAAGCCGAAGAGGTGCTCGGGGATGCCGATCAGGAGCTTCGCGAGCGGCGGGTGCTCCATGTTCGCGCCCGCTTTCCCGGCCGCGTACCTGTAGCCGGCGGTCGCGTAGACGTACTCGTCCTGCAGCCACTCGGCGGTGCCGAGTCGCCAGAACTCCACGAGCCCGGCGAAGACCCCGAGCGCGGCGATGACGATCCAACGCCGCCACCTCGGCGTCGCTCCTGCCTGCACGCAGGAACGATACGGCACGGCGTCTGCCGCCTCTCACTTGACGCGGTGTTCGCGGACTGCCATTATTCAACCAATCAGTTGATCAATCGCCTGGTGGAATACCGATGACCGCCCAGCAGCTCGATCGCACCTTCGCCGCCCTCGCCGACCCGACCCGCCGGGCCATCCTGGCTCGTCTGCGCATCGGCGAGGCGAGCGTCAACGAGCTCGCGGAGCTGTTCCCGACGAGCCTGCAGTCGGTCTCCAAACACCTCAAGACCCTCGAGCGGGCCGGTCTCATCACGCGCGGCCGCGACCGGCAACGCCGCCCTTCGCGCCTGCGCGGCGAACCGCTCCACGAGGCGACGGTCTGGCTCGAGCACTACCGCCAGGCCTGGGAGACCAGCCTCGACCAGCTCGAGGAGCACCTGCACACGATTCCCCGACCACCCGCCCAAGCGCCCTGAACCACCCGCGCCAAGGAGAGCCGATCCGTGTCCGAAGCACCCACCCTCACGACGCACCAGCTGCAGATCACGCGCGTCTTCAATGCCCCGCGCGACCTCGTCTGGGCCGCATGGACGACGCCCGCGCAGGTCGAGCAGTGGTTCGCGCCGCGCCCCGTCGTGATCAGGCCGGGATCGGTCGTCGTCGATCCGCGACCGGGCGGCGAGTTCTCCTTGATCATGGTCATGCCCGACGGCACCGAGTTCCCGAACAACGGCACCTTCAGCGCCTTCGATCCACCCTCGCATCTGGCCTTCGCCGGCACGGTCGAGAACCACCCGGGTCTCACGCGGGCGTCGACGGACGTGACGCTCGCAGACCTGGGCGACGGCCGTACCCGCCTGACCGTCGAGCACACGCTGGTGTGCTCGGAGGAGATGCCCGAGCTGGCACGCCGCGGCTGGAACCAGGCCCTCGACCAGCTCGCCGAGGTCGCCTCGCCGTAGGGAGGCGGGTGCAGCGGTTACCGCTCCAGTACCACCTCGAACACGTCGACCGAGACGCGGCGCATGCCACGGTCGGGAGGCGGGCTCATTGCCTCGAACGCCGCGGAGCCGATGCGCAGGTCCTCCTCGGAGGCGAAGCGGGTAGCGATCCTGACCTGACCGGCGTCGCGGTTGGCGAGGACGGTGATGCGCGTCGCAGGGACACCGGCGGGCGGGCCGTCTGCGCCCCTGATCTCGGCGACCAGCGCATCGATCGCTGCGTCGTCGGCGTCGAACGTGACCACACGAGCGTATTCGGCCATGCCGTCCTCCCTTGGTCCGGTATCCCGGTCAGCCTAGCCGAGCCCGGGAACGGCCGTAGACTCCCTGCGTGCTCTTCTTCATCGGACTCGTGCTGTTCCTGGTCCTGCCGAGTCCGTGGAACGACATCGCGCTGGCGGTATGCCTCGCCGGGTTCGGCATCGAGGTCTACTTCTGGTACCGCAGCGTGCGCCGCCGCCGCAACGCCTCGGGGCCCGAGCAGCTCATCGGCCGGACCGCGACCGCGATGGCCGAGTGCCGTCCGTTCGGCCAGGTGCGCCTCGGCGGCGAGATCTGGGAGGCGCGCTGCGACGAGGGCGCAAGCGACGGCGATACCGTGGTCGTCACCGATCGCGTCGGCCTCACCCTAATCGTCAGTCGCCAGGCCTAGCCGGCCCCCGCCGTCGCGAGGCGACGAGGCGGGGGCGGCGACGCGAGCTGGTCGACTACGACGCCTCGTCGGTCAGGCCGACGGTGAGGCCGTAGAGCACCAGGCAGTTGACGAGCACGCCGACCACGGCGGCCCAGGGTGCGGCGAAGATGGCGAAGAACCAGATCATCGCGCCCACGGTCGCCAGGCCGACTCCCAGGCGATTGCCGGAGAGGCTGTGGCCGAACACCAGGCCGCCGGCCAGCACCTGGAGCGCACCCCAGATGAGGAACATCCAACCCCAGAACGTGAGGTTGGAGTAGACGAACTGGCCGGTGAAGTAGCTGCTGTGCTGGAGCGCCGTGAAGCCGTTCACGACGTTGAAGACGCCGGCCATCACCAGCACGAGTGCGGAGAACACCTCCCAGCCTGCGAGGTGCCGGGTCGCGACCTCGGAACGCACATTGCCCACGGAAACCGTAGCCATGGAGCCCTCCAATGTCTCAGGCGGCTCGGCTGTGAGCCGCCCGAATATGGTCCCGCGACCGCGCATTCGTTGCATCGGCGTTCCCGCGAACGCATCTGCGGGTATTCCGCACTCGGACTATCGAGTCACAACGACCCGCCGTCGCCGTAGCGGGTGGGAAGCTCCACGGTTCGGGTGGCTCCCATCAGCTCCCGCTGCGCGGCTCCGACATGCTGCAGGGCGGTGCCGTCAGCAGCCCCGGGTACGGAGACGACGACGCCGCGTTCGAGGTCGGTCAGGCTGGCCTTCGCGACAGCACGTGGCTCCATCCTGGGCACAGCGCTCACGTCGAGGCCCTGACGCGAGTGGAACTCGGAGCGCACCAGCCCCGGGCACACCACCTGGACCCGCACGCCGCTGTCGCGCAGCTCCTCCGCGAGGACCTGCGTGAACGTGACCAGGAACGACTTGCTCGCTGCGTACACCGCTCGCTGCGGCAGGTGCGGAGCCTCCCACGTCCCGCTGAACGCGAGCAGCGACGCCACGTTGACCACCGCGCCGACAGCGCGCTCGACCATGCCACCGAGCGCCGCCCGGGTCAGGAGTACCGGAGCCAGGACATTGACGTCGACGAGTTCGGTCGCCAGCGGCGACGACAGCGAGGTGAACGGCATGTAATGGGCCAGGCCCGCGTTGTTGACGAGGAGGGCCAGCGGCAGCTGCGACGCCTCCTCGCACAGCGCCGCAACCTGCCCCGCGTCTGCGAGGTCGGCAACGATGATCCGAGTGGAGACGCCGTGTGCCGCGGCAAGCCGTGCCGCCACCGCCGCGAGCCGGTCACGGCGCCGGGCGACGAGCACGAGATCCCACCCGTCCTCGGCCAGAAGCTCCGCGTAGGCCTCTCCGATGCCGGACGAGGCTCCGGTCACCATCGCCAGTCGCTTCATGTCGTACCTCCACCGCCGGTTACGTGCACGGAGCCAGCGTAGATCGCCTGGCCCAAGCGCCGGCGTCGCCTGACACCTACGCGCCGGCGGCGGTGTCGGCCTCCCAGAGGTGGAACGCGTTGCCCTCGCTGTCGGTGCACGCGGCGAACCAGCCGTGCGATGGCACCGCCGTCTTTGCGGCTGCGGTGCCGCCGAGCTCGCGCACCCGCGCGGTCGAGCCGTCGATGTCATCGGTCGCGAAGTAGTACTTCGGATGGCCAGGGCGATCATCCGTCGCGTAGACGGCAGCACCCGACGACTCGCTCGTCCGCGCCATGCGGTAGTCCATGCCCGGCATCGCGGCGCCGAACTGCCAGCCGAACAGCCCCTCCCAGAACTGCTGGGAGCGGTCGGCGTTCTCGGACGGGAACTCGATGTGGACGATCTCGCCGGCCATAGGACTCTCCTTCGCTCGTCGGCCGCGCAACGCTACCGCACTTCCGCCCCTCGTGCATGCCCGCGGACGCTGCGGCGCCTGATGGGCCAGGCCTTGCTTCGCGAGCGTCAGCCGTGATCGCGCCGGACGCGGTACGCGCGCCAGTCGTCGCCGACGTCGGCGGGCGCCCGGTAGTCGCAGTTCGGACACTCCCCTTCGTACGGGAAATCGCGGCACATCTGCGGGCGCCGCTCGTAGATCGTGCAGAGGCGCGTGTCCGAGTCCCAGTGCCGGCAGGTGAAGAGGTGGATGTCCGGCAGGTGCTCGTGGCGCCACACGCCACCGATGAAGCGCTCGTGCCGCGCGCGCCCCTCCTCGCGGGTCAGCGGGACGAGCATGTCAGCCAGCGTCGCGCCGTCGACCGTCTGGGACGCCTCACGCCGTACCTCGTCCAGATCCGACCTGAGACCGAACACGGCGCAACACCCTCCGGGGCAGGTCCGCTCGGTCATCGTGTGTACCTCCCGCCAACCGCGGGCCGCGCGCCGGCGCTCGCCACCGCGCCGGCGCGTCCTGCCCGTCTCTGGGTGCAGACCTCAGATCTTGTCGCGCCGCTGCAACTCGCCCTGCTCGGACTCGGACTCCGCCGCGGCGTCCTCACTCGCCGGCGCCCCGTGCAGCTCGACCTCGGCCTGGTCATCGGCGGCCGCGATCTCGTCGCGGCCGGTCTCGTCGCTCGCCATTGCTGCCTCCTTCCGGGCCGGCGACGCCGGCCCCTGGTCTCCACCAGACGGGCTGCGGTGCCCACATCTTCCATCTGGCCGTCCTCGATGAGGAGGCCGTCACAATCAGGCTGTGGACTCGCTCCGATCGTTCGCCGACGCGGTCAGCGCGTTCATGGATCAGCTGACCGACATCGCCTTCAGGGCGCTGCTCCTCGCGGCGTTGCTCGAGGTCGCGAACCTGGTGCTCCGCAGCAGGGCCTGGCTGAACATCCTCAAGGCTGCGTACCCGGGCGTGCCGATTCGCTGGCGCGACGTGCTCGGCGCGTACTTCGCGGGAGCCGGCATCAACGCCCTCCTCCCCTTCCGCGGCGGCGACCTGGTGCGCATCTACACGGTGCAGCAGCGGATCAGGGGAGCGGCGATCTCGACCGTCGCCGCCTCGACCATCGCCGAGACGGCCTTCGACGCCGTGGTCGGCGCCGTGCTCCTGAGCTGGGCCTACTTCTCGGGCAACCTGCCGCTCCGGCCGCGAACGCCGCGCCTGCCCGCGTTCGAGTGGGGTTGGCTCAGCGACCATCCGCAGATCACCCTGGCGATCGCCGGCGTGGCGCTGATCCTCGTGCTCTGGCTCGGTCGACACATCAGCCGGTTCTGGGCGCGCGTCGCCCAGGGCCTCGCCATCTTCCGGTCGCCGAGGGCACTGCTGCGCGGGGTCGTCCTGTATCAGGCTCTGGCCTGGGTCTGCCGGGTCGCCACGGCATACGAGCTGCTCGTCGCCTTCAACGTGCATGCGTCGATTCGCAACGCGCTGCTGGCGATCGTCATCGGCTCGGTGTCCACGGCGCTGCCGCTGACGCCCGGCGGCGCCGGAGCGCAGCAGGCAATGCTCGCGATCGTGCTCGCCGGCGCAGCCAGCAACAGCCAGCTCCTCGCCTACTCGGTCGGCGCCCAGGTGGCGACGACCACCGTCAAGATCCTGCTCGGCCTTGGCGCGATGCTGCTGCTCTTCGGGCACATCAACCCGCGGCGGCTGCACCGGACGGCGAGCCGCGAGCACGCGCCGCCGTAGGCGGTCTACCGGGCAGGCGAAGCGGCGGGCTCGGCGACCGCGGACCTCGCCGCGGTCGCCGCCGCCCTCGTCAGACCGGGGTCGTGAACCAGATGTCGGGTGCGCCCTGCACGCCCGCCCGCTGCATCGCCTCACGCAGCAAGGGCGAGGAGACGAACGACTGCGCCGCGTCCTCGGACGCGAAGTCGTGCGAGATCGTGATGTCGTTGGGATCGGCGACCGAGCGATACACCGCGGCCGCGGTGACGCCCATGCCCTGGCGCTCCTGATCGATGCTGTCGTACACGGGTCGCCAGGTCGCGTAGTCGGTCACGTGGTGACGCACGAACATCCGTACCATCGGTCCTCCTCTGGAACTGATACGCTATGCATCAGTCGCTCAACAAACAATTGCAGGAGCAATAAATTGCACAGCGATGCAACTCCGTCAAGCCCCACCCCCGAGCAACTCGCCGCATGGCGCGTCTTCCTCGAGACGTCCTACGCGCTGATCGATATCCTCGACGATGAATTGCAGGCCCAGAGCGGCATCAGCCTGCGGTGGTACGACGTGCTCGTGCAGCTCGAGGAGGCAGACGGCGGGGTGCCGATGAACGAGCTCGCGGGCCGGATCCTGTTCAGCAAGAGCGGTCTGACCCGCGTCATCGACCGCATGGAGCAGGCCGCCCTCGTCCAGCGCGAGCGGCCGCCCGAGGATCGGCGAGTCGTCCTGGTATCGATCACGCCGATCGGCCTCGAGACACTCCGGGCCGCCCGCACCGTCCACCGGCGCGGCGTCCAGGAGCACTTCATGCAGCACCTCGACGTGCGCCGGCTGGCCGGCCTCGGCCGCGCGCTCGAGCCGGTGCGCGAGCACGTCCGACCTCTCCGCCCCGGCCGCATCAGCAGTTGACGGCGGGGTCCGGTACGCCCCTGGCGAAGAAGCTCGGCATTCGCGAGGGTGACCGGGTCGCCCTGGCCGATCCGCCCGCCGGTCTCGACTCGCTGCTCGCGCCGCTGCCCGCGAGCGTCGTGCTGCTGCGACGTGCCGTGGGCCCGCTCGACGTGGCGATCCTGTTCGCGACCCGCCGGGCCGGGCTCGCGCGGCGGTTCGACAGGGTGGCACGCCTCCTCGAGCGAAACGGCGGGCTGTGGGTCTGCTGGCCGAAGCGGACGTCGGGGGTCGTCACCGACCTCACGGAGCATGTCGTCCGCGAGATAGGGCTCGCCGCGGGACTCGTCGACAACAAGGTCTGCGCGGTCGACGACACCTGGTCCGGACTGCGGTTCGTCTACCGGCTCCAGGATCGCGAGGTCTAGATGCTCGGGGCAGCGGCCGCCCGCGTCTGCCAGTAGGTACCGAGCTCGGCTTCCGAGAGCACGTCCGGGCCAGGCAGCGCAGCAAGGCAACCGCCGTCGACCGGTACCGACGCGCCGGTCATGAACGAAGCGTCGTCCGACAGGAGGAAGGCGACGGCTGCGGCGATCTCCGCCGGCTGGCCGAGCCGCTTCATCATCTGGAGACCCTCGATCATCTTGCGCTGCACGACCGGATCCTGGGAGTCGGCGATCTCCCGTTCCACCAGCGGTGTCAGCGTCGCGCCCGGCTGGACCGCGTTGGCACGGATCCCGTGCGTCGCGTACTCGACGGCGATCGCGCGCACGATCGCGCCGACGGCCGCCTTGGACATCGAATACACGGCGATCTTCGCGAACGCGCCCGGGTCGAGGATGGAACTCGTGCAGACGATCGCGCCGCCCTCGCCGCGCGCCATCATGTGGTTGATGGCGTGCTTGCACGTCAGGAAGATCCCCTTCGCGTTGACCGCCATGGCCCGGTCGAACCACTCGTCCGGCGTGTCCGCCAACAGCAACGGCGGCGTCTCGATGCCGGCGTTGGCGTGCACGACGTCCAGGTGACCGAATCGGCCCACGATGGCCGCGACGAGCGCCTCCACCTCAGCACCCTGCGAGACGTCTGCGCGCATGAACGTGATCGAATCGTTCGCGACCGCAACGCGTTCGCCACCCTCGACGTCGATGTCCGCGATCACCACCCGAGCACCCTCGGCCGCCAGCCGGTGCGCAACGGCGCGCCCGATCCCGCTCGCACCACCGGTGACGAGCCCCACCTTGCCCTCGAAACGACGCTGACCCGGGGCACCCGATGCAGACACGCAAGCCTCCTCGCCGACACCATGCGCGACGGCCACTTCGAAAGAAGGTGGAGAGCCTAGCGCGACTTCGTCAGGAAGCGTGCCCGCGGCGTGCCCACGAGCGCCCGGTCAGGGTGCGGCGCCCACGATTCCTGACGAATCCGGGCTAACGCGCCGGCGCCGACGTCCGCGTGACGAAGTGGCAGTCGGCGCCGCCCAGCGAGAATCCCTCGGGCGCGCCGTCGGCGATGTCGAGCAGGAACGCCGGCTCGTTCCAGCGGGCGTCCTGCTCGGCCGAGATGTAGACGGGGCAGCCGTCGATCGCGCCCAGCAGCAGGTCGTTGGGGCCGATCAGCAACTCGCCGTCCGGCAGGCAGAGCGGGAGGCTGCCATCACAGCAGCCTCCCGACTGGAACAGCATGACCGGGCCGTGCGCAGCAACCAGGCGCCGCAACTCGGCGCGCGCGGCGTCGGTTGCGACGATCCTGGGTGCTGCGGTCTCGGTCATCTCCCGCTCAGAACAGTCCGAGCGGCTTGGGGTCGTAGCTGACGAGCATGCACTTGGTCTGCGTGTAGTGGTCGAGCATCATCTTGTGGTTCTCGCGCCCGACGCCCGACACCTTGTAGCCGCCGAATGCGGCGTGTGCCGGATACAGGTGGTAGCAGTTCGTCCACACGCGGCCGGCCTTGATGGCGCGGCCCATGCGGAATGCCCGGCTGGTGTCGCGCGTCCAGACGCCCGCGCCGAGTCCGTAGAGCGTGTCGTTCGCGATCTCGAGCGCCTCGGCCTCGTTCTTGAACGTGGTCACGGCCAGGACCGGCCCGAAGATCTCCTCCTGGAAGATCCGCATGGCGTTGTGGCCCTTGAGGACCGTGGGCTCGAAGTAGTAGCCGCCCTCGAGCTCGCCACCGAGGTGGGCGCGATGCCCGCCGATCAGCAGCTCGGCGCCCTCGTGCAGCCCGATCTCGACGTAGTTCGTGATCTTCTCGAGCTGCGCGGCGGACACCTGCGCGCCCACCTGGGTCGTGATGTTGAGCGGGTGCCCCTGGCGGATGCTTGCGATCCGCTCGATGCAGCGCGCCATGAACTCGTCGTAGATCGACTCCTCGATCAGCGCCCGGGACGGACACGTGCAGACCTCGCCCTTGTTGAAGGCGTACAGCACGAGGCCCTCGATGGCCTTGTCGAGGAACTCGTCGTCGGCCGCCATCACGTCGGCGAAGAACACGTTCGGCGACTTGCCGCCGAGCTCGGTCGTGGACGGGATGATGTTCTGGGCCGCGTACTGCATGATCAGACGGCCCGTGACGGTCTCGCCGGTGAAGGCGATCTTGGCGATCCGCTTGCTGGTGGCGAGCGCCTTGCCAATCTCGGCGCCGGGGCCGTTGACGACGTTCAGCACGCCGGGCGGGAGGATGTCGGCGATCACCTCGGCCAGCTTCAGGATCGACCACGGGGTCGGGCTGGCCGGCTTCAGGACCGAGCAGTTGCCCGCGGCGAGCGCCGGGGCCAGCTTCCAGGCCGCCATCAGGAGCGGGAAGTTGAACGGGATGATCTGGCCGACCACGCCCAGCGGCTCACGGAAGTGGTACGCGTAGGTGTTGCGGTCGATCTCCGAGATCGCGCCCTCCTCGCCGCGGATCACCGAGGCGAAGTAGCGGAAGTGGTCGACTGCGAGCGGGATGTCGGCCGCCAGCGTTTCGCGCACGGGCTTGCCGTTCTCCCAGCTCTCGGCCACCGCAAGCTCCTCGAGGTGGTCCTCGATGGCGTCGGCGACCCGGTTCAGGACTCGCGAGCGCTCGGTCAGCGACGCCTCACCCCAGGCATCCTTGGCCGCGTGCGCGGCATCGAGCGCGCGCTCGACATCCTCGGGCGTCGAGCACGGAACCTCGGTGAAGGGCTCACCGGTCGCCGGCGTGATGTTCTCCGAGTACTTGCCGTTCGCGGGTGCGACGAACTCGCCGCCGATGAAGTTGTCGTAGCGCGGCGCCAGTTTGACCGGGCTGCCCTCGTGTCCCGGGGGCGCGTAGGTGGTGGTTTCGGTGCCGATGGTTGCCATCGTGAAAGCTCCCTTCCGAGCAGTTCGGCGAGACCGCCCAGGCAGTCGGGGCCCGAGCGGGCATCCCTGCAGCATCACGCCGGGACGGTGCCGCGCCGTCGGGGAACACGCCCAACCTGGAGCGGTAGGAACCCGCAGCCCGGCGGCCGCTCACCGCCCGGTACGATCCACACGTCGAGACGACCAGGAGGGCGTTCGATGATCGTCGAGTACATCCGCTACACGGCAGCCGGCGATCGTGCCGACGCTCTGGTCGAGGCCTACCGCCAGGCCGGCGACCTGCTCGAGGCAGACGAGCATTGCCTCTCCTACGACGTGGCCCGAGGTGTCGAGCATCCTGACCGCGTCGTCGTGCGGATCGCCTGGGACTCGCTCGAGGGGCACGAGCGGGGCTTCCGGACGGGCCCGCACTTCGCCGGATTCCTCGCACTCGTCGGGCCGTTCATCGACGCCATCGACGAGATGGAGCACTACGGGCTGGTCGAGCCCGCCGGCGACGACTGACCGGCCGCGCCGCGGTGGTGCGCAGGCCCACGGCGTCCCGCCGGGGGATCCAGGATCAGATCGGCGACGAGAGCCGACCACCCGGTCTGGTGCATCGCGCCGAGACCGGCGCCGTTGTCGCCGTGGAAGTACTCGAAGAAGAGGAGGTTGTCCTTCCAGGCCGGATCGGTCTGGAGCTTCTCGGTGCCGCCGTAGACGGGCCGCCGCCCGTCCGGGCCGGGGAGCCACATCGAGAGGATCCGGTCGGCGAGGTCCTGAGCCACCACCGCCAGGGTCGACTCGTTGCCGGAGCCGGTCGGATACTCGACGGTGAAGTCGTCCCCGAGGAAGCGATGGAAGTTCACGAAGGAGCGGATCGCGAGGAAGTTGAGCGGCATCCAGATCGGCCCCCGCCAGTTCGAGTTGCCGCCGAACATGCTCGTCACCGACTCGGCCGGCTGGTAGTCGATGGTCGCCCCCGGCAGGCCCTCGAGCGTGTACGGGTTCCCTGCGTAGCGCTTCGACACCGAGCGCAGGCCGTGCGGCGAGAGGAAGGCCGACTCGTCGAAGAACTCGCGCAGCGTCTGGCGGAGCTCGTCGGGGTCGGCGACCGAGACGAGCAGCATCCGCCCCTCGCCGATCTCGCGCACCCGGCCGACCATGCTGCCGCCGGTCTCCTCCCAGCTCTGCCGGGCGCGGGCGAACCGCTTCCCCAGGCGATCGGCCTGCTCGACGCTGTGCAGCGGCACGCCGACGGCGGGCAGCAACGGGATCAGGCCGGCGATCGTCTGCACCCTCACCCGGAGCTCCTCGCCGGATGGGAAGACCACGTGGTCGTAGAAGAACCGGTCCTCCGGGTCGAGCAGCTCCTGCGTCTCCAGCGCCCGGGCGATCATCACGAACTGCTCCAGGAACTTGATCACCATGTCCAGGTAGACGTCGTTCTCCTTCGCCAGCTCGACCGAGATGACGAGCATCGAGAGGGCGTAGTAGGCCATCCAGGCCGTGCCGTCCGCCTGCTGCAGCGTGACGCCCGGGGGCAGGTTGGAGCGGTCGACCGGGCTGATGTTGTCGAGCCCGAGAAAGCCGCCGCCGAACAGGTTGTTGCCATCCGGATCCTCGCGGTTGACCCACCAGGTGAAGTTGATCAGCAGCTTCTGGAAGATCCGCTCGAGGAACTCGCGGTCGCGGCCGCCGTCGATGTGGAACACCCGCAGCGCCGCCATGACGTGCACCGGCGGGTTGACGTCGTCGAAGTTCCACTCGTACGCGGGCAGCGCGCCGTTCGGATGCAGGAACCACTCGCGCAGCAGCACGATCAGCTGGTACTTGGCGAACGCAGGGTCGAAGTGGGCCCACGCGACGGCGTGGAACCCGGAGTCCCAGGCGGCGAACCACGGGTACTCCCACGGGTCGGGCATGGCCAGCACGTCGAACGCCGCGAGGTGGCGCCAGCCGCTGTTGCGGCCGTGCCGGTGCGCGTCGGGCGGCGGCGGCTGGCCGGGGTCGCCGTCGAGCCAGCGGCGCACGTCGTACGGGTACATCTGCTTGCTCCAGACCAGCCCCGCGCAGGCCTGGCGCAGCACCCGCATCGTCTCCGGGTCGGTGCCCGCAGGCGCCAGCGCGGCGAAGAACTCGTCCGCGTCCGCCTCGCGCGCGCGGACGACGGCGTCGAACGCCTCGCCCCACTGGCCGGACGCCGCGCCGCCCAGCGGGCGGTGCAGCCGGAGCCGCAGCTCGGCCGTGCCGCCGGCCGCCACGGTCACCCGGTAGCGGAGGGCCGCCTTCGTCCCGTGCCCGTCGGGGTTGACGGTGGCCGCGTCCGACACGACGTGATCGTTGATCCCGTCCTTCGGGTACTGCGTCGTCGGCGCCGAGCGGTTGATCAGCGGCGCGTTGGTCTCGTTCTCGCAGAACAGCGACTCGGGGACGGCCCCGTCCGGTGCCGGTGCCGCCGTCGAGCCGGTACCCGGCGAGCCGGTGATCGGCCACCCGCAGCGACGTGCCGTCGCGCTCGATCCGGGGCCGGACGCCGTCGGGATCCCATGACCACGTGTTGCGGAACCACAGGGTCGGCAGCACGTGCAGCGTCGCCTCGTCGGGGCCGTGATTCCGAAGCCGGATGCGGACGAGGACGTCCGTCGGCGAGGCCTTGGCGTAGGTGACGTCGATCGACCAGTAGCGGTCGTCGTCGAACACGCCGGTGTCGAGCAACTCGAGTTCGGGGTCGCCCAGGCCGCGGCCGTGGTTCACCAGCCGGTCGTACGGGAAGGCTGCCTGCGGGTAGTGGTAGCGCCACCGCAGCAGCGCGTGGCTCGGCAGGCCCTCGAGGTACCACCAGTACTCCTTGGCGTCCTCGCCATGGTTGCCCTGGGGCCCTGTCAGCCCGAACATCCGCTCCTTCAGGATCGGGTCGCGGCCGTTCCAGAGCGCGAGCGCGAGGCACAGCTCATGGCGGATGTCCGAGATCCCCGCCATGCCGTCCTCGTTCCAGCGATACGCGCGGGATCGCGCGTGGTCGTGCGGGAACGAGTTCCAGGCATCGCCGCTGGCCGAGTAGTCCTCGCGCACCGTCCCCCAGCCTCGCTCGCTCAGGTAGGGGCCCCACTCGTACCACGGGTTGGCCGAGAAGAGCGAGTCCTCGGCGCGGCCAGTGGCCTCGGCGAGGCGCGCG
Source organism: uncultured Actinomycetes bacterium (assembly GCA_963779685.1). Lineage (GTDB taxonomy): Bacteria > Actinomycetota > Thermoleophilia > Gaiellales > F1-60-MAGs149 > CAVZZG01. Next base: position 832,316 of record CAVZZG010000001.1, on the reverse strand, counting down.
TGCTCGGCGGTGGAGGTCGCGGTCATCGGGCGATGCCGAGTCGGGCGCATCTGCGAAGCGCGACATCTTGGTATGCGTTAATCATGGTAATTGAGATGCTCCATTACCATGATTACGGTATGCTTCCCACAATGCGGAGCTTCGTCGATCTCGACCGAACCCTCTCCGGTCAGCCAGCTTCGCTCGGCGCAGTGCTCGCCTGGGTCGACACCGCGCGCGGGCGCGAGCAGCTCTGGGTCGCACCGCTTCCGGAGCTCCTGGCGGGATTGGGGGAGGAGACGCGCATCGCGTCGATCACCGCATCCAGCGCCATCGAGGGCGTTGTGGTGGATGCCGCCCGCGCCGAACGAATCATGTCGGCGCGGGACGGGACTGCCCGGCGCCTCCGCAACCGCAGCGAACGGGAGCTGGCCGGCTACCGAGATGCCTTCGACGAGTTGATGCGCCTCGAACGACTCGACGAACCAGTGTCGGTCCCTTGGCTCACTCACGTCCACCGTCACCTGTTCGGCCACGTGGACGGCGGCGGCGGGCGACTGAAGACCGATCCGAATCTCATCGTCAGTTTCGAGCACGGTCATCGCGAGGTCGTGTTCGAGCCGCCGCCACCCGCAGAGACGCCATTCCTGCTCGCCGAGCTGTGCACTCGCTACGAGGACGCGCGGGCCGCACGGTCCGCTCACCCCGTGGTTCTGATCGCCGCCTTCGTGCTCGACCTGCTCGCCATCCATCCGTTCGCGGACGGTAACGGCCGGGTGGCGCGACTCGTCACCGCGTATCTCCTGCTGCAGGCCAGCTATGGCGTGCCCCGGTACGTGAGCATCGAACAACGGATGCTGGAGACCAAGAGCACGTACTACGACGTCCTCGAGGTATCGCAGCGCGGTTGGCATGATGGTGTCCACGAAATCTGGCCCTGGGTCGCCTACCTCGCCGGGGTGCTGGCCGACTCCTATGACCGCTTCGAGCGTCTCGTCGCCGAGCGCGGCGGAACGGGCGTCTCCAAGCAGGAGCGGGTGCGTCGCTACGTGCTCGCCCAGCCGCGCGGCACCTTCGCCATAGCCGAGGTCCGGCGCGCGCTTCCCGGGATCAGCGACGAGACCATCCGCCTGGTCCTCGGCGAGCTCAGGGACGCCGGTCACATCGTGTCCACGGGACGCGGCCGGGGCGCACGCTGGGAGCGGCGGTTCAACCCGCCTCCGATGGCATGAGCGGCACGAGCGTGAAGAGGTGCCAGCACCACGAGTCGAGGGCGATGTAGAGCCCGTCGCAGAGGTCGTCGCCGTTGCGCTCGAAGCTCGCGCCGGTGGCGGCGTCGTGGAGCTCCCAGGACTGGCCCCGCAGCTCGCCCCAGGACAACGAGACACTCCCACGGGCCGGCACGTCACCGAGGTTGACGATCACCAGCCGCGAGTGCTCGCCGCGCCATCCCCAGGCGACGAGGTTGCGCCATGAATCGTCGCCGTCCCAGCCGCTGCGGTCGGCGAGCTGCCAGTCCTGGTCGCGGAACAGGCCACCGCTGGTGGCGGCGAGGAGCCGCTCGTAGAAGGCCCGCAACTCGAGGTCGACGGGCTCCTGCGGCCGGCGTCCGAGGAACACCGGCAGCTGCACCGTGCGGCCGTCGAGTTGCCCCTCGTGCACGAGCCGGGCGCCGGTCTGCGTCAGCGCGGCGACGGCAACCGCCCGGGCCTTGCCGGCGGGGAAGGTCGCCGCCGCCCGCGGTTCGTCGTGGTTCTCGATGAACCGCACGAGCCGCTGCTGGTAGGCGAGGTCGGCCTTCAGGTGGCCCCGCACCTGCTCGGCGTCCTCGTGGACGAGGCGGTCGTAGAGGCGCTTGTCGTAGCAGTAGTCGAAGCCCTGCTGCTGGAGCGCCCACTCGAGGTCCCAGTAGGCCTCGGCGATGAACACGAAGTCCGGCTCGCGCGAGCTTCACCGATGCGATCACCGTCGGCCAGTAGTCGGTCTCCGGCCGCACGCCCGCGCGCTCGCCCCAGGTGCGCTCGAAGATGACGTTCGTCAGCAGCATCGCCATGTCGCAGCGGACGCCGTCGCACTGGTCGGCGATCGCCGCCAGGGTATCGACGACGGCCGCACGCAGGGCGGGCGAGAAGGCGTTCAGCTGCACGACGTCGGGCCAGGCCGGGAAGTAGGGGTCGCGGCCGTTGGCGAAGACCTGGCCGCCGACGTCCACGAACGAGAGCGGGTCGCGCTCGAGGTCGTCGGGCGTGGCCGGCACGAAGTACTCGGGGTGCGCCTGCGTCCACGGATGGTCGGGCGCGACGTGGTTGGGGACGAAGTCGAGGATCAGCGACAGGCCGCGCTCGGCCAGCGCCTGGCGGGCGGCCGCCAGCCCGGCGGGCCCGCCGAGGTGCTGGTCGACGACGTAGTCGCGGATGCAGTACGGCGATCCGACCACATCGTCCGCGCTCAGGTCGGGCAGCGCGCGCCGGAACGACGCCATCAGGTCGTCGCTTGCGAGCGCGATCGCGATGCCCGCCGGGCTGCGTTCCCAGACGCCCATCAACCAGACGGCATCGAACCCGAGCTCGCGGATCGCGTCCCACTCGGCCGCCGGGACGCTCGCGAGGTCGACGGGGCGCCCGTGGCGGCGGCTCAGGTCGTCGAGCCACACCCAGCTGTTGACCTCGTAGATGGACGGGTTCGCCACCAGCGGCGTGTCCGCCGGCGACAGGGCCGGGTCACCGGAACGATGCTGCGTCACCGCCATCTCGCGCCTCCAGACCGAGTGTCCATGGAATGTCGTTCGCCCTGGTCGTCGTGTCAATGACCAACGCGGCGAGATCTGGTGAAGATGCGGGCACGCCGTTGCATCAGTTCGCGACCTGCCCGCGGCGCGCGAGAGCGTCGATCGTCACCGCGGCGAGCAGGACGACCGCCGTCACCATGTACTTCGAGGCGGCCGTGAAGCCGAGCAACCCCATGCCGTTGTCGATCCCGGCGATGACGAGGCCTCCGAGCACGCCGTGGATGGCCTTGCCGCGACCGCCGAACAGGCTCGTGCCGCCGATCACCGCGGCCGCCACCGCGTACAGCACGAGGGTGCCGCCGTCGACCGCGGTCGAGATCGACCGCAGGCGCGACGCGTAGACGATGCCCGCGATGCACGCGGTAAGTGACGTGAGCATGAATGCCGTCGTTCGCAGCCGGGCGAGATCCACGCCTGCGCGGCGGGCGGCCTCGGCGTTGCCGCCGACCGCGTACAGGTAGCGCCCGAGCTTCGTGCGGCCCAGCAGGAACGTCCAGACCGCCAGCACGGCGAGCACCAGCAGCACCACCCACGGCACGCCCGAGATCGGCACGATCACGCCGCGGTCCTGGTTGCACAGCAGCACCAGTGCGATCCCGCCGACCAGCACGCCCGAGAGCTTGATCATGGTCACGCTCGTCGGCGGCGCGACCAGGCCGGCGCGACGGCGGCGCGCGTCGCGACGCCACGTCGACGCCAGCGAACAGGCCGACGATGACGAGCATCACGATCCACCCGGCCAGCGTTGCTGAGGTTCGCGCTGGCGATGTTGTTGATGGTCGGAGTCGTTGATCGGGATCGTGCCGCCCGACGCCGAGGATCCGCAGCATGACGCCCTGCCAGAACAGCAGGCCGGCGAGGGTCACCACGAACGACGGCAGGCCGATGCGCGTGATGATCAGTCCGTGCAGCGTGCCGATCGCCGCGCAGGCCAGCAGCGCGGCGGCGACCGCCGGCCCACCACGGCCAGCCGTAGTCGGGGCCGAGCAGGTCGGCCATGATGACGCCGCCCAGCGCGCCCACGAAGCCGACCGACAGGTCGATCTCGCCGAGGACCAGGACGAACACCTCGCCCATCGCCAGCAGGCTGAACACCGCTGCCTGCACGAGCAGGTTGACGAGGTTGCCCGCCGTCAGGAACTTGTCGTCCAGCGACTGGAACAGGATCGAGATCAGGATCATCCCGCCCAGCACCGGCAGCACGCCGCTCTGGCCGGACTTGACCCGGCTGACGGACTGACGCAGGTACTCGCCCGCCGAGTTGGCGACGATCTCGGCCGGCACCGCCAGGTCGGCCTTGCGGGCCGCGGCCTCCGAGAGGTCCTCGGGCGGCAGCTCGCGGGCGGCGGCGGATCGGGCTCGTCGGTCGGCGACACGCCTCAGCCCTCCCCGCTCGCAGGCGCCGCCGACGGCGCGATCCGCGTCGAGGCGCCGGTCGTCATCAGGTCGACGACGATCTGACGGTCGAGCTCCGCGACGGGGCGAACGGCCACGACGCGGCCGAGCTGCAGCACCGCGATCCGGTGCGGCGACCTCGAAGACGTCGATCATGTTGTGCGAGACGAACAGCACCGCGTGGCCACGGTCGGCCAGCCGCCGGACGAGGGCGAGCACCATCGCCGTCTGGGCCACGCCGAGGGCCGCGGTCGGCTCGTCCATGATGACGAGCTTGGTGTTCCAGAGCACGGCCCGGGCGATCGCGACCGACTGCCGCTGGCCGCCCGAGAGCGATCCCACCGGCTGCCGGATCGAGCGCACCGTGGTCACGGCGAGGCTGCTGAGCGTCTCCTGCGCCGAGGTCTCCATCTGCTCCTCGTCCAGCACGATCCCGTTCACGATCTCGCGTCCCAGGAACAGGTTCTGCACGATGTCGAGGTTGTTGCAGAGCGCGAGGTCCTGGTACACCGTCTCGATGCCGAGCGCCGCGGCATCGCGCGGCGTGTGGATCGTGACCGGCTTGCCCTCCCAGTAGACCTGGCCGGCGTCGGGCGTGTAGATGCCCGAGATGCACTTGATCAGCACCGACTTGCCGGCGCCGTTGTCGCCCACCAGGGCCGTCACCTCACCGGGGTGAAGGTCGAGGTCGACGCCGGTCAGCGCCTGCACGGGCCCGAAGTGCTTGGAGACGCCGCGCAGGCTGATGAGGGGTTCGGTGTTCGGGTCGGGGCTCATGGTCGGCGCGCCGCCAGTCTCATCGCGGACAACCATACCGGCTCGCCGCCGGGCGCTGCATGCGCCCGGCGGTGGCCGATTCGGCTATGGGGCTGATACCTGCCGCCGTGCAGGCGCTGGCCAGGGCGCCCGCGCAGAGGTCGGCGGTCTTGACCGCGCCGTCCTTGACGACCGTCGCGGCCATGTTGTCCGTGGTCACCCAGATCGGCGTCGTGTAGACCGACTTGATCTCGGCCTTCAGGGTCGAGTCCGTGGTGGTCGCGTTGACGAGCACTGCCGGGGGCGTCACGCCCGCGCGCAGGTACAGCGCGAGCGCCGCTGCAGCCTGGGCCTCGACGGTAGATCGGCTTGTAGACCGTGCCGCACTGGTAGCCCTTGAGGATGTTCTGCAGGCCCGACGGCGACGCGTCCTGCCCGGTGGTCGGGAAGGTCTTGGCCGGCACCTTGTTCTTCAGGAGCACCGAGATGACGGCGTTGGCGTTGTCGTCGTTCGGGGTCACGACCGCGTTGATCTCCGGATGGGCGGTGAACTGCTGCTCGAAGGTCGTCGCCGCCGTCGGCGGATCCCACGTACCGGCCGGCTCGCCCACCTTGGTGTACGAGCCATCGTCGAACTTCGGCTGCAGGACGCCGTTGTAGCCCTGGGCGAACAGCTTTGCGTTGTTGTCGGTCGGCGCGCCGTCCATGATCAGGATGTTCGGCTTGGCGACGTTCCAGGCGGTGATGCAGTCGACCTCGCCCTGGCCGATCAGCTGGCCGACCTTGACGTTGTCGAAGCTGACGTAGTAGCGGTCAGCCTGGACCGCCCGTTGACCAGGCGGTCGTAGTCGATGACCTTGACGCCCTTGGCGACCGCGTTGGACTCGATCGCGGCGCCCGAGCCGGGATCGAGCGGATCGACCAGCAGCACGGTCGCGCCGGCGGTGATGTCGGCCTCGGCCTGCTGCTGCATCGTGCTCGCGCTGCCGTGGGCGTTGTCGATCTTGAACTGCGACGACGTCAGCCCGGCGGCCTGGAAGGCCTGCGTCAGGTACGGGGCGTCATACGTCACGTACCGCGCGGACGTCGTCGTGTCCGGCAGCAGCACCCCGATCATGCCCTTGCCCTGGGCGGCGAGCCCGGTGAGCTGCTTCATGAGCGAGAAGTCCGCGGTGAACGCCGTGGCGTCGACCGCCGGCACGGCCGCGGCGGAACTCGACGGCGCCGCCGCACTGGAGCTGGAACTGGAAGAACTGGACGAACTCGACGAGCCACAGGCAGCGGCCGTCGCGGCGATCAGGGCCGTCAATGCAAGCACGGCCGGCGTTTTCGACAACACAGACACTTCGGTTCCTCCTCCGTCGCGGTCAGGTTGTGGTGCAACCGAAGGTACCGCGCGGCGGGAGGCGGAAAGCGGAATGCCCCGCCGCTTTCGTGCGGGAAATCCGCAGACACGGTGGGCGGCCGGAGCGTCAGGCGACCGTGATGGGCTCGCAGAGGTAGACGTCCTGGATCGCGTTCAGGAGCTCGATACCCTCCTGGCGCGGCCGCTGGAACGCCTTGCGGCCGGAGATCATGCCCATGCCGCCGGCCCGCTTGTTGACGACCGCCGTCATCACGGCATCCTGCAGGTCGTTGTCGCCGGATGCCCCGCCCGAGTTGATCAGGCCCGCCCGGCCCATGTAGCAATTGGCGACCTGGTAGCGGGTCATGTCGATCGGATGCGGGCTCATGAGCTCGCTGTAGACGCGCTTGTCGGTCTTGCCGAAGGCGAGGTCGAGGTACCCGGGAGCCGGCGTCTCCGGCGCCTTCTGCTTGATGATGTCGGCCTCGACGGTCACACCGAGGTGGTTGGCCTGACCGGTCAGGTCGGCGGCGGCGTGGTAGTCGGGGCCGCCGTCCTTGGTCTTGTTGAAGGCGGCGTTGCGCAGGTAGCACCACAGCACCGTCGCCATGCCGAAGTCGTGGGCGATCGCGAAGGCCTCGGTGACCTCCTGGATCTGGCGGCGCGACTCCTCCGACCCGAAGTAGATGGTCGCGCCGACGGCGACGCAGCCCTGCTCGCGGGCCTGCTCGACCGAGGCGAACATGATCTGGTCGTAGGCGTTCGGATAGCTGAGGAACTCGTTGTGGTTGAGCTTCAGGATGAACGGGATCCGGTGCGCGTACCGGCGCGAGACCGCGCCGAGCACGCCGAGCGTCGTGGCGACGGCGTTGCAGCCGCCCTCGATGGCGAGTTCGACGATGTTGGCCGGGTCGAAGTAGTCGGGGTTCTTCGCGAACGACGCACCCGCCGAGTGCTCGATGCCCTGGTCGACGGGAAGGATCGACAGGTAGCCGGTGCCGGCCAGGCGTCCGTGGTCGAACAGTGTCTGCAGGCTGCGCAGCACCGGCGTCGGGCGGTCGGAGTCGCGGACGACCCGGTCGACGTAATCCGGCCCGGGCAGGTGCAGCCGCTCCTTCGGCACGGTCGTGCAGGTATGCGTGAGCATCGGCTCGGCATGGTCGGCCAGGATCGACTCGATCCGCGCGAGCGACGCGGTTTCTTTCACTGCTGTGGCCATGTGGCAACGGTATCACCAGGTCGCGGCCAAGACCCGCCAGGGCCGAAGACGTGCGGCTTCTCCGCAAGCACGGCATCGAAGCCGGCGGTATAGTCGCGTGGTCGAAGTACCTCCGGGCAACGGCGGAGAGTATGTCCAAGCGTCAGCATCGAATCGCTCGCGTCTGCGTCGCCGCGCTCGGCCTGATCGCGGTCGCGGTCGCCGACGCGAACGCAACCAGGTCCTCCACGCCGCCGGCGGCTCTGGCGCCGGGCGCGCCCGTGGTCGGACGCCTCCTGGCCGCGGGCGGGCTCCACGGGCGAGTGCTTCAGACCGTTGCGCTGAAGAGCGCATGGAAGGTCCGGAAGCGAACCCAGCTGATCCTCACCGACGGTGCCATGACGTGCCGCGTCGCGAGTCTGGTGCAGCGACCCGGACGGGCCGCGACGGGAGCGCGCGTCTCCTGCGTCGGCCCTGGTGGATCGCCCGGCCTGACCTACCGGCTCAAGCTCGTCGTCCGGGGCGTCCGCGGCGCCGCCAGGACCGTCAAGATCCGCTTTCCGATCGCAAGCTTCGCCAGCGTCGCCGCTCTCACCGCGAGCGCACCGGGGCCCTCGCTGCCGGGAACCATGACGAAGCGCAACCAGGTGTCGTTCCTCGTTCCCGACGGCTGGGTGGAGACGGACTTCGCCAACGCCGTCCAGCTCTCCGCGCCCCCGCCGGGTGGTTGTGACGTGTTCGTGTTCGACCCGGTGGTGCCGGATCTCGGCAACGCCGGACAGAACCTGTTCCCGCAGCTGTACGGCGTCGTTTCGAGCCTGTACCCGGGGCAGACCGTGCCGGGCGAGGATGGCAACGCGAACGCGTACCGCACGGTGCGAGGCGGTGCCACGGCGTACGGCTTCCCCTACGCCGCGCTCGTCCTGGCCGTGCCCGCCGGCAGCGGAGGCACCGGCGGGTTGTCGCCGATCGAGGCCAGCATCACGGTCTACACCGCGTCGCTGGCGGTGCCCGTCGTCAAGATCGGGCTCGGGTGCACGGCCGGGTTCACCCGCGCCGGCCAGGCCGCTGCCATCGAGATGCTGATGACCGCCGACGGCAGCTCACCGAACCCGCGCGCCTACCAGAAGGCGATCCTGGGATCGTGGTCAGCCGGGGGCGGCAACGTTCTCGGGCTCTACGCCTATGCCGCGAACGGGCACTACCTGGCTGCATTCTCGAGCAACTGGCAGAGCCAGATCGGCGGGTCGCTCTACGACGTCTACCTCAACTTCGCGGGCAACGGCAATTACGCCGTTCTCGGTCCCGTTCCTGGCCTTCCTGCCGACGGGCACGAAGGCATGGAGCGAGCTCATCTCCATCTATACCGAGGGCCGCTGGGACGACGCGACAGGCGCCTACAAGGAGAGCACGAAGCTGTGCGAGGTCCTGGACGGATCGGGACCCGGGCCCGGCGAGGGCTGCTCGACCAAGGGATCCTGACTCTCTGCGATCGCCGATCCCCTGGTCGGAGACCGTCTGGCGCAGCGGCCGCTCCTCGCAGCAACCACGTGACCAGGAAGCCCGACGGCGGCGACCGCCGCCGCGATCAGGAACACCGGTCGCAGCGCGGCGGCATACGCCGCGATGTACGGATCGCGGATCGCCGCCGGCAGCTGCGTCGATCTGGCTCGGCCCGAGCTTCGCCGGCAGTGCGCCGGCCACCGCGGGCGGCAGCCGCCTCGCCAGCTCCGAGGCCAGCTTGTTCGAGAAGATCGCGCCGAAGAGCGGCACGCCGATCGTGCCGCCCATCGAGCGGAACAGGGTCGCGGTCGACGTCGCAACCCCGAGGTTCTCGTACTCGGCCGCGTTCTGGACGGCCAGGACGAGCACCTGCATCACGAACCCCAGGCCGAATCCGACCACGAGCATGTACAGATCGGCGAGCAGCAGGCTCGTCCCGACCCGAGCCGCGAGAGCAGCAGAAGGCCGACCACCATGAGCGCCGTGCCGAGGATCGGGAACAGCTTGTAGCGGCCGTAGCGCGTGATCAGCTGGCCGCTCCCGATCGACGCGATCAGCACGCCGGCCATCAGCGGCAGCATCTGCAGACCCGGACTCGGTCGGGCTCGCGCCGCGTCACGACCTGGAGGTACAGCGGGAGGTAGGTGACCGAGCCGAACAGCGCCATCCCGACGATGAACCCGACGATGCTCGCGACGGTGAAGACCCTGGTCTTGAAGAGCCGAAGGCGGTACCAGCGGCTCCGGCGGCGTACCGCTCGGCGACGACGAACCCGATCGGCAGCACGACGCTCAGCCCGAGCAGCAGCAGCATCGGCGCCGACCACCAGCCGTACGTCGTGCCGCCGAGGCTCGTGTACAGGACGATGCGACGACAGCCCGCCGGCGAGCAGCGCCATCCCGAGGTAGTCGAGCGACGTGCCGGGCCCGGGTCAGCGGCGCCGTGCAGCACGAGCTGCAGCACGACGAACGCGGCGATCCCGATCGGCAGGTTGATGTAGAAGATCCAGCGCCACGACAGGTGATCGACGAAGAGGCCGCCGATCGAGCTCGCCGGAGGCGCTATGGGACGCGGATCGCGCCCGACGGTGGCGCCGCGAAGGCGCACGCCACCGTCGGGCACAGCGTTCCTCAGTGGTCGTGCGGGTGGTGATGCCTCGAGGCGAGGGTCAGCGTACCGAGCAGGCCGTGCGTCTCGTCGTTGGGGCCGGAGCTGAACCAGACGGCGTCGGTCGTGCCGGCGACGCCATTGCCCGGGCGGAGGGCCCAGAGCCCGTCGATGGACAGCCGGTGGCCCCACTGATCGCGGAGCGCTCCCAGCTTGCGGCCGGTGTCGGCGTCGTAGACATGGATGCGGCCGTCGCCGAAGTTGCCGACGAGCAGTGCCCCGGCGAGATGTCCCCAGCTGGGCGGCGCGAGCGCGAGGCCCCAGGGTGCGTTCAGGCCGTGGTGTCGGATCAGGCGGTCGAGCAGCATGCCGTGCGTGTCGTAGACGTCGACGAAGCCGAAGCCCTTCCCCGGCACCTCGTCCATCTTCGCGTCATCCTGCTTGGCGTAGGCGACGTAGAGCTTGCCGCCCAACTCCTGCACGTTGAAGGGCGCGTAGCCCGCCGGCAGCATCGAGTCGGTGAAGGCGCCCGGATTCACGACCGGCGCGAAGCTCTCGTCGAAGACGTCGATCGTCCCGGCCGCGAAGTTCGCGGCGTACAGGTGCATCGCGGGGCCGTCCATGGCGATGGCGAGGCCCTTGTAGACGGCGCCCGGCGTGGTCACGGCGACCTGGCCCTGCGTCGAGGGCGGCGGCGGCGGAACACCCGGCGACCAGCCGATGATCTGCCCGTCCTCGGTGTCGAACAGGAACCGCGCCGGCCCGCTGTCGCCGACCCCGTCGGACACCACGAAGCCCGAACCCGGATTGAAGACCGTACCGGTTGCCGGCCCGACACCCGAGACGACCAGGCCGAGCGTCGTCAGCGGAGCCCCCGGCGCGAGGCCCTGGTAGAGGGTCGAGGTCATCGAGTGGTTGTTGGCGACCCAGAGCGGCGTCGCCGGCCCGGCCGACAGACCCCAGGCGTTGACCAGATTCGGATCGGTCGCCGCCGCCGCGCCGGGCACGTCGGAGACGAGATCGGTCTGCACGACGCGGAATCCGTGCCGACCGCGATCGTGGTGGTGGTGGCGTGGCATGGCCGACGCCGGCGACGCGAGCGCGAGCATGGAGCCCGCCACGGCCATGGCGGCATGCAGCCGCAGACCTGGGATGGTCATAGGAACGCTCCCTTCGAAGACCGGAACCGCTTGGGGTGCGGGGGGTGCCCGGAGGTATACGGGCACCCTTCCGGACGGGTTCAGCCGGTATCATTGCCGCGTGTCAGCGCCCGGCGACGGCTTCTTCGGCGAGCGCGTCGCCGCGCTGTACGACGACGGCGCCGACGAGATGTTCACGCCCGCGAAGGTCGACCCGGTCGTCGACCTGCTGGCGAGCCTCGCGCGCGACGGCGACGCCCTGGAGTTCGGGATCGGCACGGGCCGCATCGCGCTACCCCTCGCTGATCGTGGCGTTCGCGTCGTGGGTATCGACGACTCGCCGGCGATGGTGTCGCGGTTGCGGGCCAAGCCCGGCGCCGATCGCATCGAGGTGGCCATCGGTGACTTCTCGACGACGCGGGTGGAGAGCGAGTTCGCCGTCGTCTACCTCGTCTTCAACACCATCTTCAACCTCGTCACGCAGGACGCCCAGGTCGCATGCTTCGCCAACGCCGCCGCGCACCTGGTCACGGGCGGACGGTTCGTGATCGAGACGATGGTGCCCGAGTTGCAGCGCCTGCCGGTCGGCCAGACGATCATCCCCTTCCGCGCCGACTCGACTGGCCTCTCCTTCGACGTCTACGACGTCGTGACGCAGCGGTTCAGCTCGCAGCACTACCACTTCCGCGAAGACGGCGTCGACGCCTTCCCCGTCGAGTTCCGCTACGCCTGGCCGGCCGAACTCGACCTGATGGCGCGCCTCGGCGGCCTCAGCCTGGAGGACCGCTGGGGCGGCTGGCACCGCGAGCCGTTCACGCAGTTCAGCGACTCGCACGTCTCCGTCTACGTGAAGCCCGCGCGGACCCCGGCCGCCGCGATCGCCGCCGAGGATTCACCCATCTGACGGAGGATCTCGCTGAATTCTCCATTTGGAGGCAAAAAGCCTCCAAATGGCGGCCTATCCTGCTGGTGCTGTGGCCGCGTTCCGACGTGGCTGCGGCAGAGCCAAACTCATCGATCGGAGGTCACATGGCCGGCGAGCCGAACGAACTACCCGAGGGCGGCGAAGGTGGAGGTGGCGGCATCTGGGGCGGGTGGCGCGGTGAGTACCCCGCCGAGCTGCCGGTGGGCATCTGGCAGGAGCGCGCGGTGACGGGGCTGCTGCGCGAGGTGCTGGTCATGCGGGCCCGGGTGCAGCGACTGGAGAACGCGCAGATCGCTGCGGCGGTGCTCGGCCGGGGCGCAGCCGCGGCCGCCTGGGGCGTGGGCGGGCCGAACGAGCTGCCCGAGGGCGGCGAGGGCGGCGGCGGCGGCGGTGGCTGGCACGGCGAGTTCCCCGGCGAGATCGCGGAGCTGCCGATCGACCGGACCATCCTCCAGACGATCGCCGAGCTCGAGAACCGGTTCACCATCTTCGAGGCGAAGGTGGTCGCCACGCTCGAGCGGCTCGAGGTCCAGGTCCAGAAGCTCGGCGGCTAGAGCCGCATGGCCCACGGTGTAGTGGAGTCGCCCGCAGTGGCGGGCGACTCCAACCTCGCCCGGCTCCGTGATCACCTTCGCCGGGACGGGATCCTCTGGTCGACACCGGAGCATCCCGTGCTCCACAGGAACGGGACGACGGCGCCCTGGATGTTCTACAGCTGGGGCGTCACGCTCGACCCCGCCGGGCTACGACTCGCCGGACGCTGCCTGCTGCAACGGCTCGGCTCGTTCGAGGGAACCCAGCTGGCCGGGCACGGCATGACGGCGTTGCCGCTGGTCTCGGCCTGCGTCGCGCTCGGGCGGGGCCGCTACACGGGGCTCGCGGTTCGCAAGCAGCGCAAGCAGTACCTCTCCGGTCGACGAGTCGAGGGTCTGCTGGATCGCGGCCGGCCGGTGATCGTGATCGACGACTCGCTCAGTTCGGGGACGGCGCTGCGCGACGCCATCGCCGCGCTCGAGGGCGCGGGCGCGACGGTCGAGGGCGCGATCGCGCTCGTGGGCTTCCCAGGCCGGGGCGGCCTCGAGTGGGCGACCGCCAAGGGGTACCGGGTGGAGACCCTGCTCGACATCACGGCCGATCTCGGAATGCCGCTGCACTCGCGGCCCGAACCGATGCCCCAGCTGCCACGATCGGGCGGCCCGCCCTTGCCGGACGGCCTGGAGCCGGCCGCGCTCGCACGGCTCACGGCCGAGCACGTCCTGCGGTGGCGCACCACGCCCACCCCACCGGCCCGGCTCGACGCCGAGTACGACGCGCGCGGCGGCGTCTTCGTCAGCTTCCGACGCCGCTCCGACGATCACCGTCTGGCACGGGACGGCTCGTGGCACTTCGACCCGGCCGAGGCGGATCCGGCCGCCGACGTGGTCGCAGCCACCGTGCGGACGCTGCGCACGGCCGGCGCTGTCGTCGGCCCTGCCAACCTGGCCGACCTCAAGATCGGCGTCACCTTCCTCGGACCGCTCGAGGCGATCGCGCCACGGCAGCTCGACTTCGATCGCTATGCGATCGTCGTCCGGGATCTCGACGGCACCCGGGCGGGCGGTGCGCTTCCGAACACGCAGGTGTTCACGAGCGAGGTCGAGCAGTATCGTCACGCCCGGCAGCGCAACGCGCGCATCGCTCCCACCGAGCCCCACGTGCTGCTGCGCCAGGAGGTGCTGAAGGCCGTCGAGGCGGGTGAGCGCTGGTCGGCATACGGCGCGCCGGACGGCCCCGAGCTGCGATGGGCGACCGACCCGGCCACCGGGCGGGCACTGACGTCCTACGCCCGCAGCCTGCTGCCCGGCGGCGCGCCGGCGGCCCTGCCTCCCCACGGCCTCGTCACCTCGCCCATCGAGGGCGTCGCGGTCACGCTCTACCGTCGCGGAACGGTCGGGTCGGGCATCTCGTGGGGCTCCGACGACCTCCCGGGCCTGACCCGGGATGCCACGGCACGAGCGGTCGCCGCCGCCGGCGATGTCCCGCCCGACACGAGTCTGGCCGTGACGGTGCTCCACGAACCGGAGCGGCTCGGACCGTGCGGTGCCGAGTTCGCGGCCCGGAAGGTTCGCAAGGGCCGGGACGCGATCCGCTGCGACGGCGGCGGGAGATCCGCGACGCTGCTCCCCGGCGCGCTGGTGTACAACGGCTGGAGCAAGCGGCAGTTCGTCGATGACGTCGCACGGCGAGCCGGATCCGGGCGAGGGGCGTTCACCACCTATCGCGCCGCCTGCTGGGTCGCCGGCGCGGCGTCGTCGATCCCGGTCCGCTCCGGGTTCCCCGTACGCGAGCACGGCGACGGCGCCGACGAGCACGATGCCATCCGCGCCCTCGTCGGCTACACGCTGCGCAACCGCTCCCCGGCCGGCGTCCCGCTGTACCACCTCGATCCGGTGTCCGGCCGGAGGACCCCCGTCGGAACCTGCCCGCGTCAGCTGCACGCGCTGCTCGGCGTCGATCGCGCCGGAACGCTGCTCGGCGAGCAATCCTGGTGCGCCGCCGCCGCTGCCGGGTTCGGCAGCTACCTCGCCGACCACGACCCGCGCCCTGGCGGCTTCGCCGCCCGTACCGGCGGCCCACTCGCCGACGCCATCGCCTTCGCCGCGCTCGGCGCCCCCGAGGGGCCGTGGTCGACACACCCGGCCGTCCGCGGCATCGGCGCACGCCTCCTCGCAGCCGTGCGCGAGAACGGCCTGATCGCGGCCCGCCCGGTACGCCTCGAGGTCGACCAGGACCTCGACTTCCTGCCGGGCGCGGTGCTGACGGCGCTGGCCGCGAACCCCGACCACCTCACCGCGATCCCCCTGCAGGCGTGGCCGAAGCTCCTGCGCACGCACGTTCATCGCTTCCGCGTCCTGCGCGGCTGGGGGCAGGTCGGCTGGCAACTCCAGGGCTGGTCTGCGGTGCACGCCCATCACCGCGCCGACGACCAGGCGGCCTTCGTCTTCGAGCTCGCGGACTGGGCCATCGACCGGCAACTCGAGACGACCGGCGCGTTCCTCGAGGACCTGAGCCCCGACGAGCCGAGCTTCAACACGGGGTTCATCGCCGAGGGCATCGCGGCGGCGTGGTCTACGGCCGTGCTGGCGGCAGATGCCGACCGGGCGGCGCGCTACGAGGAGTCCTGGCGGGCGGCGAACCGGTTCATGCGTACGCTCCTGATCGAGCCGCAGGACACCTTCTGCTTCCGCGATGCGACGGCGCTCGGCGGCGTGCGGCTGACGCCGAGCCGGGCGGACGTCCGGGCCGACAGCGTCAGCCACTGGCTCAATGGCCTCGTCACGGGAGCGGGGCTGGCGGTGAGTAGCCGGGCCTGAGCCCCGAACTGCCCGTCAGGAACGTCGGCTTGGGCCCGGCGTTGCGGAGCTGCGCGAGCTTCGACAGCGAGTCGAACCAGAACGGCGCGCCGAGCGACACCGCGGCGGCCGTGAGCAGCAGCCCGATCGCCTTCAGCGGCCAGCCCCAGCCGCTCGGCAAGCCTCCGGCCCCGCCGCCCCACCCGAGTGGGAACCGCAGGTCGCCGAGCTGATGCGAGGCCTGCACGCTGGCCGGGTTGGCGTGCTGTGCCTGGTCGACGACGAGCTGACGCAGGGTCTGGTCGTTCCAGAGCGTCTCCGCGATCCGGATGGTGTCCGCATCGACGGCGACCGCGAAGACGAGGCCGAGTATCCAGAGCAGCACCTGCGTGCGGCGCTTGTACCACCCCGACAGCCGCTCCATGCCGTCGTCGAACCACGCCTCCGCGTCCGCGCGGAACCGCGTCACGTCCGAGCCGGACTGGTGCCAGAGGCGTCGCATCGCTCGTTTCGTCGGGCCGTCGGGCATCGCGTCGATCAGCTTCTCGGTCCCGGTCAGCGCGTTCTCGGCATATCCGACGCCGGCCGCCACGTTCTGGCTCGCCTCGTCGCCACCTTCCAGCAGCGCCAGGACGAAGTGCGTGCCCGGGACGTACGACGGCTTCGCGCTGCCCATGGTCATGCCGTAGATGAGCGGGTGTCGAAGGACCCGCGCGGCGATCTTGCTGCCCGTGTCCCGCCGTTTCTTCCTCGCGTCGCGGTCAGCCTCGGGGACATCCACGAGGTTCTCGGCCAGCCACCGCTCGAGCGTCCTTGCCCGGAACCTCGACAGCCCGGCGAACATCTCGATCAGAGACGTCGAAAAGATACTGAGACTGAAGAAGACGAAACTCAGCCCTATGGCAACATCGACAATGGGGTATCCGGACACCGCATCCCCCTTCTCTTGCCAACTGACCCTTGTGACAATATCACACCACGAACATGGCACATACTGTTGTTTCTTACGGCTTTCGAGGCAATCTGATGTGGCGACCCTACCGCTCTATGTATGACATACAGGTACCATGAGGCACCAGCTCCGATGCGGATATCCGGCGCGCTGAGCGCCGCCGGCCGGGGGACGACGAACGGAAGGAGCGGTCGTGGCTGACAGACTTCCCGCAGATCTCGTGATGGAGGGCGGCGGCGTCAAGGGCATCGGCCTGATCGGCGCCGTCTCGCGGCTCGAGCAGGCCGGCTACGAGTTCCGGCGCTGCGCAGGCGCTTCCGCCGGCGCGATCATCGCCGCGCTGGTCGCCTCCGGGATGCCGGACGCGGTCCGCCAGGAGACGATGAGGAAGGTCGACTACGCGCAGTTCCAGGACCAGACTCCGCTCGACCACCTCGGCATCCCGGGCAAGCTGCTCGAAGCTCTGCTCGCGAAGGGCATCTACAAGGGCGATTACTTCCACGAATGGATCGGCGCCCGCCTCCGGGAATGGGGCGTGCGGACGTTCCGCGACCTGCGCGAGGACGACGCCGGATCGGCGTTGCCACCCGAGCGGCGCTACCGGCTGGTGGTGATGGTGTCCGACGTCTCGCGCGGCGTGCTCCTGCGCCTGCCGTGGGATTACGCCGCTTACGGCCTCGATCCCGACGAACAGCCGGTAGCGGACGCCGTCCGGGCTTCGATGTCGGTGCCGTACTTCTTCCGGCCCGTGGAACTCCGCCACGCCGAAACCGGCCGCAAGTCAGTCCTCGTCGACGGCGGCATGCTCTCGAACTTCCCGATCGGCGTCTTCGACCGCGCGGACGGCCAGGCACCCCGCTGGCCGACCTTCGGCGTCAAGCTCGGCGGCGCTCCAGGGCCCACCGACATCGTCAACAACGTGCACGGCACCTTCTCGCTGTCGCTGGCGATGCTCCACACCATGATGGACTTCTACGACCGGCAGCACATCGACGACCCGGGCACGCTCGCGCGCACGATGTTCGTCGACACCGGCAAGGTGGGGACGCTCGACTTCGGGCTCGACCGCAATGCCGCGAACATGCTGTTCGACAACGGCGTCGCCGGCGCGAACAACTTCCTCGCACGCTGGTCGTGGAAGGACTACCTCGCGCAGTACGGCCCGAGCGCGCCGGCGTCGGCCGTGCCCGGCTGACCGGTCAGAAGATCGCGATCGGGTTCCAGGGCGAGCCGGTGCCACCCGGGAGCCGGAGCGGGAGCCCGACCACCATGAACTCGGAGCGACCCTCCTCGTCGCACGCCGCCGCGAGGTCCTCGAACTGGAGGCTGTCGGAGACCAGCATGCCCATGGCGACCACCTGCAGCGGGTGGATGGGGTAGCCCATGCCTTCGACGACGCTGGGAACCGTCTCGCCATCGCCGTCCGGCAGGAACGCCGCGAGCCGCAGCTCGTGCATCCAGGGGATCGCGTCGACGTGGATCCCGGCCTTCCCCTCGCCCCTGGGCGGCGGCCCGTTGTCCCAGGCGCCGAGCTCCACGCGGCGCCGATGATGGCCGGTGCGAAGCACCAGGAAGTCGCCCTCGCCGAGCGCACACCCAGTCGTCGCGAGACATGCCTCGAGCTCGGCGCGTGCCACCGCCTCGCCCGGCTCGAGCCACTTCACGCCACGCAGCTTCGGGATGTCGAGCAGCACACCTCGTCCGACGATGCCCGTGTGGTAGGCGTCCATGTCCTGCTCCGTCGCACCGGTCGATCTGACAACCTCGTGTGCCGGCCGACCGTTGTATGTCAGGCCGTCGTAGGAGATGTGACACAACGCGTCGACGTGCGTATGACAGTCACCATGAGCGGCCATGCCGAGGAAGTCGAGCGCGAAGCGCACCTTGCTCCCGTCGACCGGCACGTCGTGGCCCTGCATCAGGAAGTGGATGGCCTGGTTCGGGTTGTCGGGCCCGGCCACCGTGTTGATCGGGATCGCCATCGACACCCGCCGGCCGGAACGCACCAGCCCTGCCGCCTCGATCACCTTCGCCGGCGTGACGTAGTTCATGGTCCCGATCTCGTCGTCGGGCCCCCACCGGCCCCAGTTCTTCACCGACTCGAAGACCCGCTCGAACTCGGCCACGCTCACCCTGCCGCTCATCTGCACCTTCCCTTGGCTCGTCCGGCGCGGAGCGTAGGCGCGTGCGGCTACGACCGCAACCATTCGGCGTAGCGGGTGGGCAGGCACACGGCGCACGGCCGGTAGCCGGCGTCTACGGCCGTGCGCTCGTCGAGGAAGAAGACGCGGTGGCGCACGTAGCCGCCGCGCGCGATCGCCTGGCGCGCCGACCTGCAGTCCAGACGGCCGTAGATCCGGGAGCGGCGATGCCCGCCGAACGTCCCCGGGCGATCGCTCCGGTACGCCAGGCCATCCGCTCCGACGAGCGTCCAGAAGCGGTTCACAGCAGTGCCAGCTGCTGCGGTCGCCGGCGAGCCAGCGCCTCGGGCGCACCGCCGGCGGCCTCGAAGTCGAGGAGGGCCTGCTTCCCCTCGAGGCCACCGAGGTACCCGGTGAGCGAGCCGTCGGCTGCGATCACGCGGTGGCACGGCACGACGATCGGCATTGGCGTGGCGGCGATCGCCGCCGCGACCGTGCGAGCGGGCGAGACGGCGCCCGACGCGGTGACGCCCAGTGCGCGTGCGAGCGCGCCGTACGTCGTCGTCCGCCCGTACCCCACCTCCTGCAGCGCGCGCCACACCCGCTCCTGGAACGCGGTGCCGGAGAGGTCGAGTCGCAGCTGGAAGGTGCGGCGCTCGCCGGCGAAGTAGCCGTCCAGCTGCGCCGCGACCGCGGCAAGTGCGCCGGGGTCGTGATCGGCCGGTGCGACGTTCGGGCCGCGCCCGGCGAAGCCGACGCTGCGCAGGCCGTTCGGGCCGGCGATCAGGGTCAGTGGGCCGAGCGGGCTCTCGTAGATCGTCCAGGGCATGCCGGTCACCGGGCGTCGTGGAAGATGATGCCGAGTGCGGTGCGGGTGCCGGCGGTGACGGTCGAGACGCCGTGCCGCAGGCCGACGCGGTGGTAGCCCTTCGCGCCGCGGTTCGGCCGCTCGCGGGTCGGGAAGATGACGAACGCACCGCGCTCGGGACGCAGGACGTGCGCGCGACTCTGCGCGCGCGGACGCTGCTCGAGCAGCACGAACTCCCCGCCGGCGAAGTCCGTGCCGGGATCGGAGAGCACCGTCAAGACCTGGAACGGGAAGAAGACCTCGCCGTAGAGGTCCTGGTGCAGGGCATTCCAGTCGCCGGCGCCATAGCGCAGCATCAGCGGTGTCGGCCGGGTCTGGCCCGCGTGCCGGCAGCGCTCGAGGAGCTGCTGGTGCGTCGGCGGAAAGGTCGGATTGTCACCCGCGAGCAGACCGGCCCACCGGTTGGCGATCGGCGCGAGCCGCTCGTAGAAGGCGACCCGGGCTTCCTCGATCGGCCCGGGGAGTGGATGGGCGAAGTAGCGGTAGCGACCGTCGCCGAAGCGGTAGCGAGCCATGTCGACGGTCGAACGGAACCGGTCGCCGTCGAACAGCCCGGCCAGCTCGGCGCACTCGTCGGCGCCGAGCACCGGTTCGGTCACGGCGAAGCCGCGCTCGTCGAGCCGGCTCTCGAGTTCGTGCCAGTCGAGCCCGGCGATCCGGGTCGTGACGGTGGCAACCATGGTCTGGGTCATCGGCGGGATCCTCCTGCGTGTGCGCCCGGTACCAGAACGCGCGACCACCCCCGGACGTGAGACGCCGGAGGTGGCGCCGACCCCCGCGGTATCGTCCGGGACGTGGACGGTCCCGACCCGGCGGCGGTCGTCTGGATCGATCTCGTCGATCCGGAAGAGGACGCGCTCGCCAGCGCGATCACCCAGTCGCTGCATCCGAAGGCGCTCGACCAGTTGCGCGCCCCCCACCGGCACCGCGACGACCCGCGCCCGACGATCGAGGGCCACGGCGACTACGTCTTCGGCGTGTTCCTGGTGCCGAAGCTCGACCAGACCACCGGAGCCGTGCGCTATCAGGAGGTCGACCTGGTGGTCGCCCCCGACCTGGTCCTGACCGTCCGGAAGAGCTGCGAGGGGCATGGGGCCTTCGACTGCAGCCCCGCGCTGACGCTTTACTCGGCCGGTCGGCTGCGCTCCGCCGGCATGATCGCCTACCAGGTCATCGACGAGGTCGCCGAGGGCTTTCTCGACCTCACCGACCGCCTCAACGAGGACATCGACGAACTCGAGGACCACGTCGAAGAGTGGGAGGCTGCGACCGTCCGCGAGCGCCTGTCCACGCTGCGGCACGACGTGCTCCACATCCGGCGCATCCTCAGCCCCACACGCGATGCGCTCCGGCGCGTGTTCGACGGCCGGGTCGAGGTCGACGAGGCAGCCGGGCGCGAGCTCTTCGATCGCGATATCGAGCTGCACTTCAGCGATGCCTACGACAAGCTGCTGCGGGCGAGCGAGGCGCTCGACCTCTCCCGCGACCTCATCGCCAGCGTGCGCGACTACCACCAGGCCAAGGTGGCGAACGACCAGAACGAGGTCATGAAGCGCCTCACGGTGATCGCGGCCCTGCTGCTGTTCCCGTCGCTCGTCGTCGGCTTCTACGGCATGAACGTGCGCGGCATGCCCGAGTACCGGTGGCGTTTCGGCTACGAGTGGGTCCTCGGGATGATCGTGGTCGTCACGGCCCTGCAGCTGATCTGGTTCCGGCGCAAGCGCTGGCTCTAGTCGTCGGAAGCGGCCCGGGCGAAGGACGCCGGGCAAGGCTGCGGGTTTCCCACCCCAGGTGCGCATGCGACGCCGATGCCGGATCGCCGCTCGGGTGCGATGCTGGGGGCGATGGCCCGCCCCACCATCATCGATCGGCTCGGACGCTTCCCCGTCGGGCATGGGCAACCCACAGCGACGTGGTGGAGACCGTAGAGGCTGGCGGCGCCAGCCCCAGCCCGCCAATGCTCGGCACCGCTGGCCTCTACGGCCTCCACCGGGTACTCACGGGCCGTGCAGCGCGCGGTCGGCCACGCTGAAGCGATCCGAGGCGCTGTCGCGCTGGTGCCAGTGCGGGTAGATCAGCGGTGGGGCGCTGAGCTCGTCGAGCCGGGCCCGTTCGCCGGGCTCGAGTCGGAGTTCGGCCGCGGCAAGGCTGTCGGCGAGCTGATCGTCGGTGCGCGCGCCGATCACGAGCGACGTGACGCCCGGCCGGCCGAGCAGCCAGGCGAGCGCCACCTGCGCAGCCGACACGCCCCGGCCCGCGCCGATCTCGACCAGCGCGTCGATCAGGTCGTACAGCAGTTCGACGTCGCGCACCGGCGGCTCGTTCCAGTCGCCCGCATGCCGCGATCCGGCCGGCGGCTCGGCGCCGCGACGGTACTTGCCGGACAGGAGTCCGCCCGCCAGCGGGCTCCAGACCAGCACGCCGAGCCCCTGGTCGATGCAGGCCGGGATGATCTCGTACTCGGCCTCGCGGGCCTGGAGCGAGTAGTGGATCTGGTTCGCAGACGTAGGGCTCGCGCCCGGTCCGCTGGGCCGCCGCGACCGCCTTCGTCAGCTGCCAGCCGGTGAAGTTCGAGCAGCCGACGTAGCGCACCTTGCCGCTGCGCACGAGCGTGTCGAGCGCCTCCGCCGTCTCCTCGACCGGGGTCTGGCCGTCCCACTCGTGCGTCTGGTAGAGGTCGATGTGGTCGACGCCCAGCCGCCGCAGGCTCGCCTCGCAGGCCGCGATCAGGTGCTGGCGCGAGAGCCCGGCGTCGTTGGGGCCGTCACCCGTCGCGAACCGCGCCTTGGTCGCGATCAGCAGCCGGTCGCGACGACCCTGCATGGCCTCGCCGAGGATCTCCTCCGACCGGCCCGACGCGTAGATGTCCGCCGTGTCGATCAGCGTCACGCCGGCATCCAGGCACCGGTCGAGCTGGCGGCGGGCACCGGCGATGTCGGTCGAGCCGACCTTCGGCAGGTCGCCCGGGTCGCGGAACGTCATCGTCCCGAACGTCAACGCCGAGACGCGAAGCCCCGAACGCCCTAGTTGCCGATGCTCCATCCGCCGGCAGCGTACCGGCGCACCGGGTTGGCGGGGCACGAGCGCCATACTCCACGCGAGCGCCCACCCTGCGCCCTCGTCATGCGAACCCGCAACCCGTCCGCGGAGAAGCCGCAGTGTCATCCATGACCATCGCGCTCGTGATCGCGGCCTGCGGGCTGCTCGTCGCGGCCATCGTGCAGGCCGCCACCGGATTCGGGTTCGCATTGATCGCCGGGCCGGTGCTGTACGCGGTCGCCCCACCCTCCGCCGCCGTCGCACTGGTGCTGATCCTCGGCCAGGTCGTCAACCTGCTGGTGATGTTCGGCGAGCGCCGCCGGCTCGAGGTCGACTGGACGGCAGTGCGGCCCGCCCTGGCCGCGGCGATCCCGGGCCTCCCGATCGGCGTGCTGATCATCACGGTCGTGTCCGAGACGGCCATGAAGATCGCGGTCGGCATCGCCGTCTGCGGCATCGTGCTCGCGCGCCTGGTGCGACGCAACGGCCGGCCGAGGCACTCGGGCACCGGCCGGGGCGCAGCGGTCGCAGCGGGTTTCGCGGTCGGCATCCTCACCACCTCCACCACCACCAGCGGCCCGCCGCTGGCGATCTGGCTCACCGCCCGGCGCATGGCCCCGGCGGCCATCCGCGACGCCGTCACGGTGATCTTCTTCACGCTCGACATCGTCGGACTCGCCGTCCTGTACGTGATCGCGGGCAGCGCGAGCCTGGGCAAGGCCGGCTGGATCCCGGTCCTGGTACCGGTGGCGATCCTCGGCCACGCCGTCGGCCGGCAGCTGTTCCTGCGCCTCCCGCCGCGCTACTACGAACCGCTCGTCCTGGCCAGCGCATTCGCCGCCGGCGTGCTGTCGATCGCCACCGGCCTCGCGAGCCGCTGACCAGCCGATCGCAGCTAGCCCGCCCCCGCTTCGAGGATAGTCTTGAGCCGTGCCAGATCCTTACGGTTGGCGTGACGCATGGCACGTGCCAGGAAGGGTGCGACGAGCTTCGAGAAGCCGCGCGGCTCACCGCGGTTACGCAGCGTCATGGTCGTCGTCCCGCTCGCCGTCGACGCCCAGGCATAGGTCGTCTCCATCGGGAACGGGCCGTCGGCCGTGCGCATCACGAGCCGCGTCGCATGGTCGAGCTCGGCTATCTCGTACGTGTAGGCGAGCCGACGGCCGAGGAACAGGGCGACGAACGCGACCCGCGAACCGACAGCCAGCGGCGGCGGCGTGACCCAGTCGACCGCCTTGATGTTCTCGTACCAGCTCGTCGCGCGGTTCGGATCGCAAGCGTAGGCGGCGACCTCGTCGCGCGGCCGGGCGATCTCGATCTCGGTCTGCACGTCGACCCCCATCTGGCCGCAATTGTAGGCCGGGTCGGCAGCGCGGCCGAGCGGAAACGTGGATCGACCCTCCTGTCGGCGCCCGGACTCGCGGCCCGGCTACCGACGCGGTCAGGCTGCTTCCGCCTCGGGCTGGTAGGTGGCGAGGAATCGGGAGATCGAATCGGCCGTGTCGGGCCGGGCGAACAGGAATCCCTGGACGAAGTCGCATCCGAGCATCTCGAGCGCCGCCAGCTGGCCCGTGGACTCGACGCCCTCCGCGATCGCCATCAGCCCGAGCGCGTGGGCGAGGCTGACGACGTTGGCCGTGATGGCGGCGTCCTTCGCGTTGTGCTCGAGACCCTGGATGAACGACCGGTCGACCTTCACGACATCGATCGGGAAGCGGCGCAGCTGACCCAGCGAGGAGAACCCGGTGCCGAAGTCGTCGAGGGCGATCCGGATGCCCCGGTCGTGCAGGGCCTGGAGCTCGGCGAAGGCTCGCTCACCGGCCGCGCCATCCTGGATCACGGCCGTTTCGGTCACCTCGATGCCGATCCGCTCCGCAGGCAGGCCGGCCCGTGCGAGCGCCCGCTCGAACAGGTCACCGAGACCGCCGGCCACGAGTTGCTTGCCCGAGACGTTGACCCACGTCCGGAAGCCGTCCGGCAGGATGCCCTGCGCATCCCAGGCTGCCGTCTGCCTGCAGGCCTCGACCAGCACCTGCTCGCCGATCGGGAGGATCTGCCCGGTCTGCTCGGCCAGCGGTATGAACGTCGACGGCGGGATCCAGCCGAGCTTCGGCGACGACCACCGGATGAGCGCCTCGACACCGGCGATCGCGCCCGTCGTCACCACGAACTCCGGCTGGTAGTGCACGCTCAGCTCGCCGCGGTCGATCGCAAGCCGCAGCTCGTGCTCGAGACCGACCATCTCGCCCAGCTGGCGCGTCATGTCCTCGTTGAACACCTCGTAGCGTCCGCGACCTGCATCCTTGGCGGCGTACATCGCGATGTCGGCCCGCCGGATCATCTCCTCGCTGTCGCCCGCCCCGCCGGTGTGGATGGCGATGCCGATGCTCGCGCTCACTGCGACATCCCATCCCGCAACGCCCGACGGGACAGCCAGCTGGGTGAGGAGCGCGCTTGCGACCTCGTGTGCCCGGCTCTCCGCGGAGTGCTCGAGCAGCACGGCGAACTCGTCGCCGCCGAGGCGCGCGACGGTGTCGGTCGCTCGTTTCATCGTTCGCTCGAATCGGTGCCCGACCTCGCGCAGCAGGCGGTCGCCGGCGTCGTGGCCGAGCGTGTCGTTGACCTTCTTGAAGCCGTCGAGGTCGACCAGCAGTACCGCGAGCGCGTCGCCGTTGTCGACCGAGCGGGCGAGTGCATGATCGAGCCGGTCGCGGAACAGCGCCCGGTTCGGCAACTCGGTGAGGTCGTCGTGAAAGGCACGGCGGGTGAGCTCCTCCTCGAGCCGCACGTGCTCGGACATGTCGCGCGCGTTGAGCACGACGCCGCGCACGAGGCGATCGGCGCGCAGGTCGGTGACGAGCGCCTCGAGGTTCCGCCACTCGTCGAAGCGGTTGCGCACGCGGAACTCCACGCCTCCGGTCGGGGCGGTGGCAATCGCTGCCTCGAAGACCGAGCGGTCCTCGGGATGGACGCGCTCGGCGAAGCCGTCGCCGAGTAGCTCGGCGTCGGCACGCCCGAGCATGGACGCCACCGACTCGCTGGCGTAGCCGCAGCCGCCGCCGACGAAGACGAGCACGAGGTCGGTCGACGACGTGACGAGACTGCGGAAGTGCGCCGTCTGGCGGCGGGTGACGGCGATCAGCGCCCAGGCCAGGAGCAGCGAGATCACGAGGCCCGCGATCCCGAGCGCGACCTGGAGGTTGATGAGGCTCTCGATCGAGTTGTCGGCACCGGTGCCGATCGACCGCGCGGCGTTCAGGGAGACGTTCGAGGTGACCGCCGCAAGGATGGTCAGGCGCTGGATCGGATCGAACGTGTCGAGCTTCTCGCCCGCGGTCAACCGCACGTACTCGGCCGGTCGGCCCGCCAGGATCGCGGCTCCGGTAGCGGTCAGGTCGGCGGCCAGTCGCCGCGCCTGCACCAGCTGGGCACGGGCGCCCGGGTCGGTCGTCGCGGACAGCGTGGTGCCGTCGTCGTCGCCCAACGCCGGCGGCACCGCGCCGCCGCTCAGCAGCACGTCGGCGCTCTGGAGCAGCAGCAGCGCCGTCTGAGCCGGATCCGCCGGTCGTCCCTCGCGCACCAGCAGCACGTCGCGCACGTAGCGGTCGGCCAGCATACGCTGCCGCGCCGCCACCTCGATCACGGCCGCCCGGTGACGCGCGCGGGCGGTGCCGTTGATGGACAGCACCACCGTCCCCGCCGACACGAGCGCAAAGGTCGCGACGATCGCGACGACGACACGGCGGCCACCGGACTCGAGCGGTCTGAACGTGGTCCGGCCCGGCATCTCAGTACACCGTCAGCTGGGTGTGCATCCCGGCCCGGTAGTGCCCGTCCATGTTGCAGAACAGCTCGTAGATGCCGGGCGCGAGGTGCAGGTGGGCCTGGCGGAAGGCACCCGCGGGAGCCGGCTCGAGGGCCTCGACCGTAACGGGCGCAAGCGCCTCCTCGTTCGCGGTGGTGCCATCGGAGCGAAGCGGCAGCGTCCCGGCTACCGAGCGCACGATGATCAGCTCGTGCCGCACCGGGCCCTGGTTCAGGACGGTGAGCGTCACGTCGCCGGCCGGGAGCCGCGCCGGCGCGACGATCACGAAGTCCTTCTCCTCCACCGCCACCACCGGGCCCCCAGCCGCCTTCGGCGCCGAATGACCGGCGCAGGCGGCCAGTGCCGCCGTCAACAGGACGCCGGCAACTCGCGCACGTCGGGAGAGCGACGTCGCCACCATGCCAAGATCGGCTTGCAAAGCCCACCTCTTGAGACAAACCACGCGCCTTGCCCGACCGCCGCGTCGCGGAAGGTGGGCCTGCCGGGCGGGAATCGGTTGAGGCGTCGTTGCGTGCGGGTTGAGCGTCGCCACCGACCGTTGTCGACACGCCACCGTCCGCCCTGTCCCACTTGACCCCTCATCGCAGCCCTCGGGCTGCTCCTCTCCTCCCCCCGCCGGGCCGACCATCGGTCCTCCGCCGACGGCCCGGCCGGGGGTGCCGGCGAGCTCGGACGCCGCCTGGCCCGGGTATTACGCGACCGGCGCCCCGGCCCGTTCCACGAGGGCGCACAGGGTGGAGATCAACCGCATGTCGTCGATGGTGCGGGCCGGGGTATCGAGCAGCGCCGGCGAGCAGCACAGCACGGCCAGGCAGCGGGCGCGGCTGACCGCGACGTTGAGGCGATTGCGGCTGAACAGGAATGCCACGTTGCGGGGGATGTCGGCGCCGCTCGAGGTCGCCATCGAGAACACCACAACCGGTGCCTCCTGGCCCTGGAACCTGTCGACCGTGCCGACCCGTACGCCCGGCCCCAGCGTGTGGAGGAGCAGGCGCACCTGCGCGTTGTAGGGTGCGACCACCATCACGTCGGCCCGCGTCAGCGACCGGGTGGAGCCGCTCATGTCGGTGTAGGACCGGCCGATGAGGTCGTCCAGGAAGGCGCCGATCGCGTCGGCCTCCTGACGGCTCTGGTCGCTGTTGCCGGCGTGCTCGACGGCGAGGAAACGCAGGCCGGTGCCGGCGCCGGTGTTCTGGCTCGCGCACGCCTCGAGCGACTTCAGACGCCCCTCGTACACCTCGTCCGACACGAACGAGCACACGTCGGGGTGCATGCGCCATGTCGTCTCGAGGAACAGGCCCCGTTCGGGGCGGACGGTGGCGTCGTCGCCCAGCAGGTGCTCGAGCACGCTGGCGTTCGTGCCCTCCGGGTGGGTCGCCTGCGACACCTGAGGCAGCTGCAGCGGGTCACCGAGCAGGACCAGGTTGGATGCCGCGGTGCCGGCCGCGATCGCGTCGGCCAGCGACAGCTGGCCGGCCTCGTCGATCACGAGGTAGTCGAGCTCGCCATCCCAGACGTCCGGGGCGAACGCCCAGGTCGTGCCGGCCACCAGCTGGTAGCCGCCGGCCAGCAGCGCCTTGCCGTCGTCCACGTTCTCGATCCACGAGCCGTCCCGCATGCGACTCTCGGGGTTCTCGTTTACCTTGCGCGCCCCGTGGAACACCCTGTTCCGCTCGGCGGCGGCCTCCACCACCGCCTGGAGCAGATTGTTGATCGCGCGGTGCGACAACGCGGTCACCCCGACCCGCTTACCGGCCTCGAGCAGGTCGACGATCAGCCGCGCGCCCGTCCAGGTCTTGCCGGTGCCGGGCGGGCCCTGCACCAGCAGACACGATCGATCGAGGCCGCGCGCGAGGGCCTGTTGCTCCCGCAGCGCGGTGGTCTGGATCGAGGCGCCGGTCGCGACGCCAACGATGCGCGGCGCGTCGCGGCGGAGAATGGCCTCGAGCGCCGGGTAGGCGGCTGTGCCGTCGCGGATCGACGTCGCGATCCGCATCAGCGCCGCGCGCTGGGGGTGGTTGTCGATCGGCGGGCCGGGGCGCAGCGCCGTGGGGATTTCGTGCTCGAGCAGCCGCGCGAGCAGCGTCACGGCACCAGCATCGTCGTCGAGTGCGCCGATCACGACCTGCCTGCCGTCGTCGATCAGCGCCCTGTCCCCCGCCGCCAGCTTGTGGCGCTGGGCAGGGAAGCGGAACGTCCGCTCCCAGTTCGACGTCACCTTCACCGGCGGGCCCGCAGGCTGGAGGCCGCCCATGGCCTCGCTGTCATCGGCGGCCAGCTCCTCGCTCGACATGCCCTGGCGGGCGAAGTAGCCCCACCACGCGGGTCGCTGCTCGCGCTGGTGGTAGAGCAGCAGCTCGCCGGCGAGCCACCGCCACGAGCCGGGCTCCTCACCGTCTGCCAGCGACGCGCGCAGCTCCTCCACCACCCGCTCGCGCTCGATCGCCTCGGGCGAGCGCTCCCGCACGTCGGACGGCTCGGGCTCGGGCAGCTCCGACGGCCGGTGGGCGACGAGCCAGTCGCGCAGCACGCGGGTGGCCTCGCAGTCCTCGGCGTTGTAGGCCGCGATCGCGTCCAGCTCCGCCTGCTCCTGGCTGCCGCGCCAGCGCTCGTAGCCGAGCACCGCGTCGGCGCCGCCGCTGACGCCGGGGCTGCGAACGAACCCGGCCAGGCGCTCGATCTGCTTCAGGCCGTAGCTCTCCACGCCGGCCCGAAGGCCCTGGCGGACGATGCCGAAGAGGTCGACGAACACCTCGTTTCGCAGCAGGTGGTCGACCGCCGCCTCACGAGTGGCGTGGCGCATCATCAGCCGCTTCACGACGCTCGTCTCGGCCGGGCTGTAGTGGTAGACGTGCATGTCCGGAAACTGCGCCAGGCGGGCCGTCAGGAGATCGACCAGCTGCTCGAACGCAGCTCGCTCCTGGTCGGCATCATGGGCCCAGATCGCCCGGTACTCCCAACCGCCGGGCACGGCCAGCACCAGCCCGAACAGGAATGTCAGGTCGCCGGCGGCCGTGAAGTACGGGTCGCCCTCAATGTCGAACATGACGTCGCCCGCCGACGGCGCCGGCAGCCGCGCCAGACCGCGACCGGCCGCCGGCGGCAGCCACTCGTACGGGATCTCCGCCGCGGTGTCGGCGGCCACCTGCAGCCTCGCCTGGTCGCGCAACCCGACGAGGGTCGCAGCGCGCAGGTCGGGCACCCTCGCCTCGGGGCGGAGCATGCCCAGTTCCGTCCGCGTGCCGACCCCCGCGGCCCGCAGCCGGTCGAACTGCGCATGGCTGACGCCCGCCACCAGCGACAGGTGATCGCTCGCCCGCCAGCCCGTCTCGCACTCGGTGCGGAAGCCGCAGAAGGTGCAGGCGTCGCACGGGTACGGCTCGGTCGGCAGATCACGGGCGGCGGCCCGCGCCATCCCCGCCTGGGCGCGGCGGAAGTAGGCAGCGATCTCGGCCGGCCGCAGCGTCTCGCGCCGTCCGGAGCCCAGCACCAGGTGGGCCCGGCGCGGCGCCTGACCCTGTACCTCCGCGATGCCGCGCGAGTAGAAGCACAACTGCAGGGCGTGGGCGGGCTTCGCCTCCTCCCGGGCGAGCTTGGTGTCGACGGCCTCGTACGACCAGTCGCCCAGCGGCGAGGGGTCTGACACCCGCTCGACGAAGTCCGCCAGGCCGCGCCAGCCGTCGACCGTGAACACGGCCTGGTAGATCACCTCGCAGCCGGCCCGCATCAGCCCGGCGGTGCGGGCGGCACCTGACGGCCAGCCCGACCCGAGCCCGACCTCGACCACCTCGCGCCCGGCCTGCTCGAGTGCCAGCTTGTAGGCCGCCTCGTGCTCGTTGCCCTTCTGCTGGATCAGCTGCCCGTACGCACCCGCGTGGGGTGGCCTGGGCCGCTCACCCCGCGCCGCCGCCCGCGACAGGGCGGAGGCGTGCGCGCAGCCGAGCAGCGTCGACAGATCGCTCGGCGAGAAGGTGTAGGTGCCGCCGACCCAGTCCACGCAGGCTACCTCCCCCCGTCCCGCAGGCCGAGCCGGTCGAGGGCGCGCTCGAACTCCAGGTCGACGAAGCGCAGCGTCCACCGGTCGCGCGGGTCCCAGCCGGGCGGAAAGGCCATGTCCGCAGTCTACGAACGGCACTGCCGATACGGCGGCGACGCCGTAAGCTCCGCGGCATGAAGATCTACAACCTGCACGGCGAGGAATGGGACCGCCGCGAAGATCGCCCGGGCTGGCGCAGCAAGGATGGCTGGGTGGGACAGCGGATCGACGCGGAGCTGATCGGTGGCAGCCTGTACGAGCTCGAGCCGGGCGACCGTCTGTGGCCGTACCACACCCACCACGCCAACGAGGAGTGGGTGATCGTCGTGCGCGGCGCGCCGACGCTGCGCACGCCCGAGGGCGAGCAGGTGCTGCGCGAGGGCGACGTCGTCTGCTTCAGGCGCGGCGGCGACGGCGCGCACCAGATCTCGAACGGCACTGCCGAGCCGATCCGGGTGCTGATGCTCTCGACCATGATCGCGCCGGAGATCGTCGAGTACCTCGACAGTGGCAAGGTCGGCGCGCGGGACGCGAACGGCGAACGACTGCTGCTGAGCCGCCCTGGCCCCATGCTCGAGTACTGGGAGGGCGAGGACTAGCCCGAGAGGATGAGCGCGGCCAGCTCGTCCGCAGCGCCGCCGCCGATGCCGAGGAACAGCTCCGGATCGATCAGCTCGCATTCCAGTACGAGCGGCCGCCCGTCCCCGCCGAGCAGGTCGACGCGCGCGAACACCGGCCTGCCCGGAATCGCCTCGTGGGCCTGCTCGGCCACGCGAAGCGCGGCGGGTTGTGGCTCGACGCCCTCGACCGTGCCGCCGAAGTCGCTCTGCACCCGCCAGTCGCCGGGGGCAGCGCGCTTTCGCACCGCGTGGCTGAAGCGCCCGCCGAGGAAGATCAACGACACCTCGCCGTCGGTCAGCACCGCCGGCAAGAACTCCTGCAGCAGCGCATCCTCGGCCTCCACCAGCGCCCGCAGGTGCTTCCGGGCCGCGGCCAGCCCCACCCGCCCCACCTGCACCGTCGCGCGCGAGGATCCGCCGACCGCCGGTTTGACGACGGCATCCGCCCAGCCCCGCCGACGCATGGTCTGCTCGAGGTCAGGGGCCGTGGCCCGTTCGACGAGCTCCGTCGGCACGATCGGGACGCCGGCCGCCTCCAGCTCCAGCAGGTAGCGCTTGTGGGCGTTCCACCGCACCAGACGGGCCGGGTGCAGCAGACGCTCCACCCGCCGAAGCCACACCAGGAACTCGTCGACGTGCTCGGCGTAGTCCCACGGCGAGCGGATCACGACCAGGTCGGCGGCGTCCCAGTCGACCGCCCCATCACGCCAGTCGGCTGGCGCCACCACCGCGCCGCGGCGCTCGAGGGCCGCGGCCAGCAGCCGGTCGTCCGCGGTCAGGTCGGGCAGGGCCGCGCAGGTCGCGAGCAGCAGACGGGTCAACCGTCGAGGCGGGCGAGGAAGCCCGCCAGGATGGCCGTGAAGGCGTCCGGCGTCTCGACCTGCGGCGCGTGCCCGGCACCGGCGATGACCGCGACCTCGACGTCGGCGATCGCCGATGTGGCGAGCTCGGCGTGGGCGACCGGGACGACACGATCCTCGGCGCCCCAGATGACGAGCGCCGGCTGCGTCACCGCCGCGAGCTGCGCCTCCCCGAAGGCGCCGGCGCTGATCGCACGCACGGCGGCGTGGGCCCCGGGCCGCTCCAGGGCGGCGCGGTGCTCGGCCACCCCGGCATCGAGCACCAGGCGCTGGTCGGCGAAGAACAGCTCGAGCAGGGCCCGCGACGCGGCGTCGCTGGGTGGCGTCGACAGCAGCACGGCCACGTCCGGGTTGACGTCCGGCCCGAGACCCGTGCTGTCGACCAGCACCAGCCTCGCCACCCGATCGGGTGCCGCTATCGCCACGCCGATCGCGATCGCCCCGCCCAGCGAGTGCCCGACCACCGTCACCCGCTCGAGCCGCAGCTGGGCCAGGGCCTCGATCACCGACCGGGCCAGCCCGGCGACGCTGTAGTCGTGGCCGGCCGGGTCGGGGATGTCGCTCTGGCCATGGCCGGGCAGATCGATCGCGACCACGTGGTGGGTTGCGGCAAACGATCCGATCACCCCGGCCCAGGTGGCCGTGGAGCCGCCGATGCCGTGGATGAACACGATCGCGGGAGCGGTCGGTGGGCCCGCCGACAGCGCGTAGATGCGCACGCCGTCGTCGATCGTCACGAGCTCCTCGCGGGGCTCCGGCTCGCCGCCCCCGGCCGCCGCGCGCTCCACGTCGTCGCTGGTGATGCGCCCGTCCGAGCCAGTGGCGGTGATCGCGGCGAGGTCGAGGCCGAGCTCGCGGGCCCGCTTGCGCGCAGCCGGCGAGGCCGTGATGCGGCCGTCGGCGGAGCGGTCGGCCGAACGGGGCGCGCGCGCCGGCCGGCTGGTTGCTGCGGCACCGGCCGCCGGCGCGCGGGCCACGGTCTGGGCCGCGAGGAACGCGTCCACGGCGTCGTCGTCGAGCGCCTCGCCGGGCGCGGCGATCACGGCCACCGCCCCGGTCACGGCCACGAGCTCACCCTGGACGGCGACGATCCGGCGCAGCACGCCGTCGCCGGGTGCCTCGACGTCGTTGATGGCCTTGTCGGTCTCGACGACGAACAGCGGTTCTCCGGCCGTGACGCTGTCGCCCTCGGCCCGCAACCACTCGGTCACGGTGCCGGCCTTCATCATCAGGCCCCACTTCGGCATCTTGACGAGGATCGGCATGCGCGGCGTTCGCCGTCCGGGGCTAGACGATGCCCCGGACGGTCGTCGGCGATCCGCTCCGGGCTCGGGATGTACTCCTGCTCGAGCGGCGGGCTGAACGGCACCGGCGAGTGGGGCGCGTGGATGCACTTGATGGGCGCGTCGAGGCTGTCGAAGCCCTCGTCCGCGACCACCGCCGCGATCGTCGTGGCGACGCTGCAGAGCGGGTTGTCCTCGTCGACGATCACCAGCCGGTGCGTCTTCGCAACCGACTCGAGGATGGTGTCGCTGTCGAGCGGCGACAGCGTGCGGGGATCGACCACCTCCGCCTCGATCCCCTCTGCCGCCAGCTGGTCGGCGGCCTCCAGCGCGTGATGCACCATCCGGCTGATGGCGACGATCGTCACGTCGTCGCCGGCCCGCTTGATGTCGGCCACCCCGAGCGGGATCGCCTCGTCGCCCTCGGGCACCTCGCCCCGCATGCCGTACAGCAGCTTGTGCTCGAAGAACATCACCAGGTCGTCGTCGCGGATCGCTGCCAGCAAGAGGCCCTTGACGTCGGCCGGCGTGGACGGCGCCACCGTCTTGACGCCCGGCATGTGGGTGAAGACCGAGTAGTGGCAGCCGGAGTGCTGGGCGGCGGCGTTCAGGCCCGCGCCGATGGTCGTGCGGATCACCAGCGGGCAGCGCGCCTTGCCGCCGAACATGTACCGCAGCTTCGCGCCCTGGTCGAAGATCTGATCCATGCAGACGCCGAAGAAGTCGACGAACATCAGCTCGGCGACCGGGCGCAGCCCGGTGGCCGCGGCACCGACGGCGGCGCCGATGAAACCCGACTCGGTGATCGGCGTGTCGAGCACGCGCTCGCGGCCGAACTCCTGCACGAGGCCCTTGGTCACGCCCAGCGCGCCGCCCCAGGCCTCGTCGTTGACGAGGTGGTCGACGCCCGCCCCGCCGGCGATGTCCTCACCCAGCAGGATCACGTTCGAGTCCTGGCGCATCGCGATCCGCAGCGCCTCGTTCACGGCCTCGGAGTAGGTGAGGGTACGGGTTCCGACCGTCGCCATGATCATCGCCCCCCGTAGCTGACGTAGACGTCGTCGTAGGTCTCGGCCGGGTCGGGCCAGGGTGCGGCGGCGGCCGCCGTATAGGCGGCGTCGACCGTGGCCTGGGCGGCGGCCGTCATCCGTTCCAGATCGGCCTCGGTCGCGATCGCGTTGCGCGTCAGGTGCGCGCCGAACGTCGTCAGCGGGTCGCGGGCGCGGAACGCCTCGACCTCCTCGGCGGTGCGGTAGGTGCCGGTGTCGCCTTCCTCGTGGCCGTAGAAGCGGTAGGTCTTGGCCTCGATCAGCGCTGGGCCCGTCGCCGCGCCGGGCCCGGGCGATCGCCTCGCCCACGACCTCGAACACGGCCAGCACGTCGAGCCCGTCGACCACCACGCCGGGGATGTCGTAGCCCTGCGCACGGGTGGCGATGTCGGCGGTCGAGCAGTGATAGCTGAACGGCGTCGCCTCGGCGTAGCCGTTGTTCTCGCACACGAACACCACCGGCAGGTTCCAGATCGACGCCAGGTTGAGGCTCTCGTGGAAGGTGCCCTGGTTGGCGGCCCCATCGCCGAAGAAGCAGACGGCGACGGCGCCGCTGCCGTGCACCTTCGCGGTCAGCGCGGCCCCGCACGCCAGCGGGTAGCCGCCGCCGACGATGCCGTTGGCGCCGAGCATCCCCTTCTCGACGTCGGCGACGTGCATCGAGCCGCCCTTGCCCTTGCAGAGCCCGGTCCGACGGCCCATCAGCTCGGCCACCATGCCGCCGACGTCGACGCCCTTGGCGATGCAGTGGCCGTGGCCGCGGTGGGTGCTGGTGATGAAGTCGGCGTCCGAGAGGTGCGCGCAGACCCCGACCGCGACCGCCTCCTCGCCGGCGTACAGGTGCACGAAGCCGGGGATCTGGCCATCCGCGAACTGCCGCATGGTCGTCTCCTCGAACGTCCGGATCAGCGCCATCCGCTCGTACATGCCGCGCAGCGTGTCTGCGGTCAGCTCGACCGTCCGCTCGCCCGTCACCGCCATCACGATCCTCCTCGCTGCAGCCGTCCGGCCATCCTAGCTCGCATTGCGCGAGCCGGTATAGTCGGTGCCGGGGTATTGGTGGCAGCCGTCGCGCGGCATCAGGTGGTCATCGTCGGCGCGGGGTTCGGCGGTCTTTTCGCGGCCCGCCTCCTGCGCCGCGCGCCCGTGCAGGTGACGCTGATCGACCGCACCAACCACCACCTGTTCCAGCCGCTGCTCTACCAGGTGGCGACCGGCATCCTGTCCGAGGGCGACGTCGCCCCGGCCACCCGCGAGGTGCTGCGACACCACCACAACGTCTCCGTGCTGATGGGCGAGGTGACCGGCTTCGATCTCGCCGGCCGCACGGTGGCAGCCCTCTCGCCGGACGGCCAGCCCCTCGCGCTGCCCTACGACAGCCTGATCGTCGCCGCCGGCGCCGGCCAGTCCTACTTCGGGCACGACGAGTTCGCGCAGTGGGCACCGGGCATGAAGACGCTCGCCGACGCTGCCGAACACCGCCGGCGCATCTTCGGCGCGTTCGAGATGGCGGAGATCGAGCACAACGACGATGCCCGGCGGGCGTGGCTGACGTTCGTCGTGGTTGGAGGCGGCCCGACGGGCGTGGAGACGGCCGGGCAGATCGCCGAGCTGTCACGGCGGGCCATGAAGAACAACTTCCGGCGGTTCGATCCGACCGAGGTGCGGGTGCTGCTGTTCGACGGCGGCAAGGAGATCCTGGCCGGGTTCGGCGACCGCCTGTCGGAGCGGGGCCACCGCGAGCTCGAGCGCACCGGCGTCGAGATCCACGGCCAGTGCCACGTCACCGGCATCGACGCCGACGGCGTCGATGTGACGGGAGCGGACGGCATCGTCCACCGCTATCCGGCCCGCACCAAGATCTGGGCCGCGGGGGTGGCCGCCTCGCCGCTGGGGCGGCTGCTGGCCGACGCTTCGGGTGCCGAATGCGACCGGGCCGGCCGCATCGCGGTGCTGCCGGACTGCACGCTGCCCGGCCACCCCGAGGTGTTCGCGATCGGCGACCTGATGACCCTGAACGGGCTCCCCGGCGTGGCCGAGGTGGCCATGCAGTCCGGCATCCATGCCGCCCGCACCATCTCCCGGCGGCTCAAGGATGGCCCCGACGCGACGCCGAAACCCTTCCGCTACCGCGACATGGGCAGCATGGCCGCGATCTCACGGCGGCGCGCGATCGTCAGCTTCCGCGGCCTGCGGTTCTCCGGCTTCATCGCCTGGTGGGTCTGGCTGGCCGTGCACCTGATGTTCATGACCGGCTTCAAGAACCGCTTCAGGACCCTGGTGAGCTGGACGCTCAGCTTCATCGGCAGCGGACGGGGCGAGCGGGCCCTGTCCGCCGGCAAGATCGGGCCCTGACCCGTTAACGTGGCCCGAGTTCCGCGAGTCGCGGGACGAGCTGACCCGCGGTCTTCGTCACCCACGCCACGGGGTCGGGGACGGGCGCGCTGAGCCAGACCAGGTCGACGCCGAGCTTCGCGTAGGCCGCCATCAGCTCCACGAAGGCGTCGCGATCGTCGGCCGCCTCGGGTCGGAGAATGGTCGTGATCTCGATCTCGGCCGGGTCGCGACCCTCGGCCTCGCAGTGCCGGTGCAGGACCTCGATCTTGTGCCGGACACCTGCAACATCGCCGCCGAAGAGATTGCAGGCGTCGGCGTGCCGGGCGACGAGACGCAGCGTCTTTCGCTCTCCACCGCCGCCGATCAGGATCCGCGGCCGTGGCTGCTGGATCGGGCGCGGCAGGCAGAGCGTCTCGGCGAGCTGGTAGTGGCGCCCGTTGTAGGGCCCGTCATCGTCGCTCCACATCTGCTTGCAGACCGCGAGCGTCTCTTCGAGCCGCTCGAACCGTTCCGCCATCGGCGGGTAGGGGACGCCGAGGCCGAGGTGCTCGCGGTCGTACCACGCCGCGCCGAGGCCGAGCAGCGCCCGGCCGCCCGACAGCACGTCGAGCGTCGTCACGGTCTTGGCGAGCAGGCCCGGATGCCGGTAGGTGACCCCGGTGACGAGCAGCCCGAGCGTGATGCGCTCGGTCTTCCCGGCGAGGAAGCCGAGGCTCGTGTACCCCTCGAGCATCGGCTCGGCCGGGCCGCCCAGCATCTCCATCTGGAACCAGTGGTCCATCTGCGTGAACACGGAACAGCCGCCCGTCTCGGCCGCCTGCGCCGTGTCGGCCAGGATCGTCGCCAACGAGTCCGGGTTGCCCGGGAGCGAGAAGTTCGGGAAGTGGATACCGAGCCTGATCGGTGCACGGTACCGCCGATACGCGGTCGTGATCCCACCACGCTGCTGCATCGATGGCGCCCCCCGTCAGCCGTGGTACGCGTGCACCACCGCGTGGCCCCTACCGCGGGCGATCAGCCAGCGGTTCACCGGCACCGTCGCGATGAACGCCACCACCAGCGACGCGGCCAGGCTCCACCAGAACAGCGCGTCGCCGAGGGTCGCGGCCAGCGCGCCCGGCACCGCGATCAGGAACAGCGTGTCCATCACCTCCATGACGGTGATCGAGGTCGTGTCCGCGGCCAGCGCGACCCTGCCCGCGCGCCGCACGGCCAGGCCGGCGCCGACGAGGGGTCGCATCGTCAGCGCGTAGCCGAACACGAACGCCAGCGCGATCGAGAGCACGATCGAGGCGCCGTTGCTCATGTTCGCGGCGGTCGCGATCACCATCCCGAGCACCTCCCCGAGGGCACACCCCGTCAGGCAGTGCAGCGTCGCGAGCGTCGCCACGCGCCAGCTCGCATCAACGTGACGGCCTCGATGGATGTGGTGGTCGTGGGCCATTGCTCGCCTCTTTCGGTATACCCCTCCAGGGTATCCAACGACGCCGGCCCGTCACCATTCCGCCGCGGCGCGCGCGCGAGGCGACGTCGTCCGCGCTGGTACCCTGGCGCCGTATCCATGGAGCGCGTTGAGCGACCGGCGCCGCGCAGCCGCTATCCCGAACCGGAGGAGATCACCGTGTCCGAGCAGAGTGCGTATCGCATCGAGCGGGCCGACTTCGTGTCCGTCCCGGTCACCGACCTGACCCGTTCGCGGCGGTTCTACGAGGACGTGCTCGGACTCACCGCCGAGGACGGCGGCGGCTCGTGGCCCGAGTACTCGCTCGGCAACGTCAGCCTCTACCTGATCGACCCGACGAACATGGGGCAGGCGTTCACGGGCCCGCACAGCACAGCGATCGCGCTCCGCGTCCCCGACGTCGCGGTAGGGCGCGCGACGCTCGAGGAGCGCGGCGTGGTCTTTCGCGGCGACACGTTCGACACCGGCGTATGCCACATGGCGTTCTTCACCGATCCCGACGGCAACGCGCTGATGCTGCACCGCCGCTACGCGCCGTAACCGCGGCCGGAGCCAGCGGCCATGACTTGCCCTTGGAGTGTGCGAGGGTGGGCCAGCCCGGCACGTCAGCCCAGCGTCTGGCCGTAGCGGCGATCCCGCCATGCCAGCGCCGCCTTCAGGCCCTCGCTGCGCGCGATCTCCATGAACTCGCGCAGCTCGGGTGTGTCGGTGGCGTTCAGGATCGCGGCCAGGTCGAGGTTCGCGTTCACCGCCTGGCGCAGGCCCATGGCCTCGTAGGCACGCACCAGCGAGAGCTTCGTGAGGCGCAGGATCGGCAGCGGCGTCGGTGCGATCTTGTCGACCAGGGCCGTCACCTCGCCGTCCAGGTCGTCCGGGGCCACCACCCGGTTGACGAGACCGAGCCGCTCGGCCGTCGCAGCGTCGATCAGGTCGCCGGTGAAGAGCAGCTCGTTGGTCTTCTTCTCACCCAGCACGAACGGCATCAGGAGCGTCACCGGGCCCGAGCCGTAGCGGATCTCCGGCTCGCCGAACCGGGCATCGTCGGCCGCGACGATCATGTCGCAGGCCATCGCCAGCTCGCAGCCACCCGCTACGCAGTAGCCGCGTACGGCCGCGATCGTGGGCTTGGGCAGCTGCCAAAGCTTCATGTTCACCGCGACGTCCCGGGCCAGCAGGTCGTGCTGGCCGTGTGCGCCTTCGGGCCCGCCGGCGGCCTGGTCGTCGAGGTCGTACCCGGCGCAGAACGCGCGGCCGGCGCCGGTCAGCACGACCACCCTGGTGTCGTCGTCGCCCGAAGCGCGGTCGATGGCTTCCTCGAGGGCGTCGATGACCTCGTGGTTGAGGGCGTTCAGCTTCGCGGGCCGGTTCAGCGTAATCCACGCGGCCGCGCCGCGCTGCTCGTACGTGACAACGGTCAAGGTGCCTCCTCGAGGACGATCAGGCAGTCGAGCGCGACGGCGCGCCCGGCCGAGACGAGTAGTGGATTGACGTCGACCTCGGCGATCTCCGGGTGCTCCGCAACCAGCCGCGAGACGCCGACGATGGCATCGATCAGCGCCGCCGGCGGCTCGCCACCGACCAGCCGCGCGATCGCCGGCACCGACGCCACCAGCGCCCGCGCGCCGGCTACGTCGGTGGGGGCGAGCGTGGCCGAGACGAGGTCGAGCGCCTCGGCAAGGCCGCCGCCGACGCCGGCCACGACGATCGGGCCGTAGTCGGGATCGCGCAGCGCCCCGACCAGCAGTTCCGCGCCGCCCGTCACCTGCTCGGCGACGATCACGCGCCCGCCCATGCCCCCGGCGGCCGCGCGGACCGCGGCATCATCAGCCAGGTGCAGCGCGACCCCGCCAACGCGGGCCTTGTGCGCAACCCCGTCGACCTTCACGACCACCGGGTAGCCGATCCGCCGCGCGGCAACGACGGCCTCCTCCGGCGAGGCGCAGCGCTCGGCCCGCACGTAGGCGATGTCGTAGCCGGCCGCGATTGTCGCCGAGTCGAACTCGGACAGCGCACCGGCGCCCGCGATGCGCGACGCCGGCGGGGTGTCCCGGGCCGGCGGCACGCGGCCGGCGTGGTGGACGCGGGCGGCCAGGGCCCGCAGCGCCGCGGCGGTGCCGCGCAGCAGGGGAACGTCACGATCGCGCGCCCAGCGCAGGTCGTCGAGGGGCGGATCCGAGGTCGTGGTCGAGATCACGCAGCCGACCACGTCGGTGCCCTCGCAGGCCGCCATCACGTGCTCGGAAAGGCCGCGGATCATGGCCGCCTCGGGCGGCGGCAGGAAGGCGGTGTGATCCATCAGGCTCACCAGCACGTCGATCTCGCCGGACTCGATCATCAGCTCCGCGACCCGTGGGAAGAGCACGGTCTCGTCGGCGATCGCCCATCCGTCGACGGGGTTGCCGACCACCCCGAAGTCCGGGAACTCGGCCCGGATCCGCTCCGCCAGCCCGTCCGACAGCGGGTGCAGCGGGATACCCGCCGCCTCCGCCATGTCCGCGAAGTACTCGCCCTCGCCTCCGGAGATGGTCATGCCGCCGATCCGGGCACCGCGCGGCCGTCGCCGGCAGCCGGCCAGCTCGAGGTGCTCGAGCCACTCGCTGACGTCGTCGACGCGGATCGCGTCATACGCGCGCAGCAGCGCCGAGAAGCTGCGGTCGGAGCCGACCATCGCGCCGGTGTGGGCGAGCGCGCCGGCCGCTCCCAGCTCGGATGTGCCGACCTTGACCACGATCGCGACCTTGCCGGCCTCCGCCAGCTCGCGCAGGGCCTGCTCGAACGCAGCCGGGCGCCGCACGGTCTCGAGGAACAGGCCGACCGCCTGGGTGTCGGGGTCGGCCGCCCAGTGCGAGACGAAGTCGGCGGCGTCGCGCACCAGCTCGTTGCCGGCCGACACGACGCTCGTGAAGCCGATCCGCGGGCCGGCCGAGATCAGGATCTTCGCGATCGAGCCGGAGTGCGCGAGCACCGCGACGCGGCCGCGGGCAACGGAGTCGTCGAGGGTCGTGATCCAGGGCGACACACCGCCGGGCCTGACGAAGCCCATGCAGTTCGGGCCGAGCATCGGGAGGCCGGCGGCGAGCACGCGGTCGGCGACGCGGCGCGCGATCGGCCCGGCCGCGGGCCCGGCTTCGGCCCCCAGGCCGGGCACCACCAGGGCCCGAACGCCCTCGACGCTCAGCACGTCCTCGATCGCCGCCTCGATCCGGCCGTGTCCGACGGCGACCACCACCAGCTCGGGCACCTGCGGGCAGTCGCGAAGCGTCGGCACGCACGGCACGCCACCCACCTCGCTGCGGGTCGGGTTGATGCCGTGCAGCGGCACGCCCGGCACCCGCATGTTGGTGGCCATGCGCGTGGTCGTGCGCTCCGACAGCCCGAAGATCGCGGCGGAGCGAGGGCGGAAGAACGCCGCCACGTCGGGGCGCGGACCGGAAGCCGACACGGCCGCCGAGGCTAGCACGGCGGCAGCATCCTAAGAACGCCTTCAGAACCGGCACGTACTGTCTCGTTCCGGTGGCTCGCCGCCCGACAGCGGATGCGTACCCCGGCCCGCCCCGGCGCGCGCTGATCCTGTCGGCGCCGGTCGGGGCCGGGCACGACGCCGCCGCCCGCGGCGTGGCGGCGGAACTGGCAGCTCGCGGCTACACCGTCGAGACCGATGACGGGCTGGCGCTGCTGGGCCGGTGGATCGAGCGGATCGTCGTCGACGGTTACCACCTCCAGCTCGAGCACGCTCCCTGGTCGTGGCGGATCCTGTACCGGGTGACGCGCTCGACGCGCCTGATGCGGCTGGTCGGCTCGCTGCTGGCACGGGCGGGAGGCCGCCGCCTTCGGGTCCGGATCGCGGAATGCGAGGCGACGCTCGTGGTCTCGACCTATCCGCTGGTGTCGGCCGCCCTGGCCGGACTTCGCCGGCGACGGCGGCTGCCGACGCCGTGTGCGGCGATCGTGACGGACGTCGATCCGCACCCGGCCTGGATCCACCGCGCGCTCGACGCCAACCTCACCGTCGGCGCCGCCACCTCTTCGCTCGTGGCCATCCAGCCGCCGATCGCGGCCCACCTGGCCGCGCCCGGCGCTCGTCGCGAGGTTCGCGGCCGTCTGAAGCTGACGGCCGGGGATCGGGTCGCGCTGATCGTCGGCGGCGCCTGGGGCACGGGCGACCTCACCGGCGCCGCGGCGGCGTGCAGCGCGGCGGGGTGCGTGCCGATCGTGGTCTGCGGCCACAACCAGGCCTTGTGGACACGCCTCGCCGCCGACCCGGCGCTGCGCCCCGGAACGGTGGTGGGATTCGCGCACGACTTGCCCGAGCTGATGGCCGCCAGCGACGTCCTGATTCAGAACGCCGGCGGCCTCACCTGCCTGGAGGCGTTCCGGGTGGGGCTCGCGGTGGTCATGTACCAGCCGCTGCCCGGACACGGCGAGGCCAACGCGGAACTGCTCGCGACCAACGGTCTCGTCACGCTCGCCGAAGACCAGGCAGCGCTGTCGGCGCAGCTCGCGGCGAGCCGCTTCTGGGCCGAGACCGCGCCGAACACGGCCGGCCAGGCCCGACTGCTGTTCGACCGCCCGCAGTGCGGCGAGCTGCTGGCGGCACTCGCCCCGCAGCCGGCGGCGACCGTAGCCTACTCCGGTACCCCCGTTCCTTCACCGTGGCACGCAGCGGCCCGCTGATCCTCGCCGCCGGGCTGGTGGCCGCGAACGCCGCCCCCGGCCTGGGCAGCGTCGGCCGGCTGCGGTTTCCCGGCGTGGTACGCCGGCTGCCCGGCGACGTTCCCGCCGTCGCGCTCACGTTCGACGACGGCCCGCATCCACGAGGTACACCCGCGATCCTCGCCGAGCTCGACCGACTGGGGCTGTGCGCCACGTTCTTCGTGATGCACGACAGCGCCGCGCGGCACGAAGGCCTCGTCCGCGCCATGTGTGCCGCCGGCCACCGGGTCGAGCTGCACGGCGCCGGCCACGCGCCCCATCCGCTACGCAACCCGCACCGCCTCACGGCCGACCTGGCGACGGCTCAGCGCACGCTCGAGAACGTCACCGGCCAGTCGGTGCGCGCCATCCGGGCGCCGTTCGGCGCCACGAGCCTCGCCACGCTCCAGTACGCACGTCGACACGGCCTGCTGCTCGTCAGCTGGACCCGCTGGGGCCGCGACTGGCAGGCCGCCGCAACCGCAGACAGCATCGGCCGGCGGGTCGCGCGCGGTCTCCGCGCCGGCGACATCCTCCTGCTGCACGACTCCGACCGCTACGGCGCGAGCGGCTCGTACGGGCGCACGTGCCGGGCGCTCCCCGCCATCGCTCACGCACTTCAGCGATCCGGCCTCGGCACCCGGCTGCTGCCCGTCGCCGACGGAGCGGAGGCCCGGTCGTGGAGTTGACCAGGAGCGCGCGCCCTCCCCGCCGACGACGCCGGCGGCGGCGCGCCGGGCGCTGGGCGGCGGTCGTGGCGCTGGTGCTGCTCGTGCCCGTGGCCTACTCCTACACGACGTCGATGCTGCAGCCGTCGAGCCTGCCGTTGTGGCCGCGCAGCGTCGAATGGATCCGCCAGCACCACGGCAACTGGCTCGTGGACGAGGTCGAGCACTACTACTTCAGCTGGCAGGCGCCGGACCCTGGCGGCCCCCAGCTGAGGAGCGTGCCGAAGCTCGGCGTCGGCCCTCCACCGGCCACCACGGCCGCCATGGAGACGCCACCGAAGATCGATCTGGCCTTCAGACACGCGTTGCCGGGCGAGGGCGTGTGGTCGGGCACCGGCCCCGTCATGGCCGGAAGGCCGCCCGTGCTCGTGACGACCTTCCGGCCCGAGGTCGCCTACCCGCGGACGCTCGCCTATCTCGCCTGGTTCGACAGCTCGCGCACCGCGGTCAGCTGGTACCCCGGCCGCTACGAACCGCCCAGCGCGCCGGTGCGGGGGCCGATGCAAGTGCCCCACGACCAGCGCTGGCGCCTGCTCGCGACGTTCAACGGCGGCTTCATCTACAAGGACGGCAGCAACGGATCGTCGATCAACGGCAGGCAGTACGAACCGCTCAAGCAGGGCCTCGCGACGCTGGTCGCGTACCGCGACGGCCGCGTCGACGTGAAGCGCTGGCGCGCGGGTGCGGTGGCCGGCCCCGACATCGCCTTCGCGCGCCAGAGCCTGCCCCTGATCGTCGACCACGGGCGCCTCAACCCGGCCCTGAACGACAGCTCGCAGTGGGGCTACACCCTCGGCAACGCCACCCGCGTCTGGCGCACGGGCGCCGGCATCGACCGGCACGGCAACCTCATCTACGCCGCGGCCGACTGGCAGACGGTGACCACCCTCGCGACGATCCTGCAGCGGGCCGGCGCCGTGCGCGCGATGCAGCTCGACATCAACCCGGAGTGGCCGACGCTGATCACCTACACCCACCGTGGCGGGCTCGGCCCGGTCAAGGTCGTGCCCAACTACCAGCAGCCGAAGACGCGCTACCTCGTGCCCGACGACCGCGACTTCTTCGCCGTGTACCAACGCGTGCCGGGGCCCGTCACCGTGCCGTTCAAGTGACGGGCTAGCCCACCAGGCCAGGCCGTGTCCCGCCCCAAAGCTAGGCGTACCTGTCCTTGAATCTGCCGCGGCCGGGGCCCACCCTGCTAACAGCAGACGTGTACTGCCGGCCCGCTCGAACCCGCGCCATGCGTGATCGAGGTTCGTCTCCGGGTACGGCGTTCGTCGGCGTGACGCCACGGTGACGCGCGGAGACGGCTGGCGACGGCCGTCGCGGCGCGTGCGCACGCATTCCGGACCGAGGAGGGGCTCGATGAGCGGCACCTGGAACACGTTCAACGCACCGTCGGGCGTGCAGGGCCGGCACCATGCTGCTACTCACCGACGGCACCGTGCTCGTGCACGACGCCAACCGGCCGTCGCTCGAGCGACACCTACGGCGGGCGCAACTGGTACCGCCTCACGCCT
Organism: uncultured Actinomycetes bacterium; assembly: GCA_963779685.1. Classification (GTDB taxonomy): domain Bacteria; phylum Actinomycetota; class Thermoleophilia; order Gaiellales; family F1-60-MAGs149; genus CAVZZG01. The sequence continues at coordinate 787,436 of CAVZZG010000001.1, read as the reverse complement.
GACGGTCACGGCGACTACCGCAACGGCACCTGGTCGAGCGCGCTGCCGATGACCGGTCAGCGCAAGTACTTCGGCAGCGGCGTGCTGAAGGACGGCCGCGTGTTCGTCGTCGGCGGCGAGTACTCCGACATCCTCGGCGACACCGACACCAACACCGACAACGACACCCGCGCCGAGATCTTCGAGCCCGGATCCGGCACCTGGTCGACGCTTGAACAAGCCGACGCCGGGCTTCGACTTCATCGTCGGCGACTGCGTCTCGATCGTGCTCGAGGACGGCCGGGTCATGTTCGGCGCGCTCTCGACGGCCGCGCAACGCGATCTGGGATCCGGTCACCGACACCTGGATCGAGTCGGGCACGAAGTTCGGCACGGTCGCCAACACCAAGGTGGGCGCCGCCAACGAGGAGAGCTGGTGCCTGCTGCCCAACGGCAACGTGCTCACGGTGCAGATCGCAGGCACGACCACGACCCAGAACGCCGAGATGTACGTGCCGTCGCCGCGACGAGTGGGTGAGCGCGGGCGTCGACCGCCTCGACGCTGCCGGTCGGCGCGATCGGCGGCACGACGCTGAACGAGATCGGCGGGGCCGTGACGCTGATGAACGGCAAGGCGTTCTTCGTCGGCGGTAGCGGCCACACCGGCGTCTACACCTCCGGTGCGACCCCGACCGCCAAGGGCTCATGGGTCGCCGGGCCCGACCTGCCCGGCCGACGCCGGCAACACCAACGCCCCCGCCGGCCTGCAGACCTCGCTCGACGGCGCCGTCGTCGTGCTGCCCAACGGCCACGTGCTCGTCACCTCGGGCCCGGTCGACGCAGGCGGCCAGTTCTTCTCGGGGCCGGTCACGATCTGCGACGTCAACGAGACCGCCACCACCCTGACGACGCAGCCGAACCAGCCGTCGAGCCCGCCCGGGCACACCTGGCAGTGCTGCTTCCTGCTGCTGCCCAACGGCCACGTGCTGATGAGCGGCGAGCAGAACACGATCAACGAGTACGCCCCGGACGCGGCCGAGCTGACGCCGCAGGCGTCCTGGCGGCCGACCGCTCACGGCCGCCCCGTCGGCGCTGATCGCCGGGCACGCATACCAGATCGCCGGCACCCAGCTGAACGGCCTCACCCACGCCAACGGCTACGGCGACGACCGCCAGAACGCCACGAACTACCCGCTGGTCCGGCTGACGAATGCCTCAGGCGACGTGCACTACCTGCGCACGCGCGACTTCTCGACGATGGGCATCGCGACCGGGACGGCGACGGTCACCGCCGTCGTCGAGGTGCCCGCGAACATCCCGCCCGGCGCCTGGAACCTCGAGGTGGTCGCCAACGGCATCGCCTCGGCGGCGCTGCCCGGTCAGCGTCGGCACCCGCGACTGCTTCCTCGTCATGGACCGCTCGACCGTCGGGCCACGGCGAGGTGCAGGCGCTGATCTCGCTGAACGGGGCGCCGGCCGATGATCGATCCCGCCATCCTCGTGGTGGTCGAGGGCTACACCGCCGCCGAGCTCGGCCTGACCGCCGCGAACCTCGCGTCGCCGCCGATCGTCGCCGACCTTCCCGTCCCCGTCGGCGGACTGCACGTCGTGCAGCGGGGCAAGGTGCTGCCGGAGGATCCGAGCATGCCGCCGAACGTGCCGCAGCGGTTCACGTTCCCGTTCGTCCTCCAGCTTCGACAGCGACGCGATGTTCAGCTTCACCGGGCCGATCGCAGGATCATCACCGCGACGGCCGTGCTCACCGCCGCCGGCCAGACCGTCGCCAACGCCGGCGTGCTGCGCCTGCTCCAGTCGCCCGACCCGTACATCCTCGACGGCGACCCGGGTCGCGGCCTCGACTGGTGGACGAGCATCGACATCCGCGTCTTCCAGGTCACCGAGGGCGGCCACCGCTTCGGCGCGACGCTCGCGACGAGCGGCGCCGCCGGCAACGTCGCAACGAGCTTCATCCAGTCGCGTGCTCACCAACCTGAACGGGCATCCCGGCGCTGGGCAGCGAGTTCGACGCGATCGACCCGCACGAGGACCCCGAGGCGCTGACGCTCGCGCCGACCGACGGCGCCGGGCACCGGCGTCTTCAACTTCGCCGTCGCCGGGTGCGGCTACGCGACCTCAACCAGGACGCGCCGAACGTGCGCGCGTTCTTCCGCATGTGGCCGGCCCAGCAGACGAACGCCGTCCATGACCCGACCACGCTCTACCGCACGCTTCACCGCGGGGTCGCGCCACGTGCCGCTGCTCGGTCGGCAGGGCGACGAGATCATGACGATCCCGTTCTTCGCCGAGCCGCGCGTCGAACTCGGCGACGGTCAGCATGACCACGCAGACCGACGCCCCGAACGTCCGCACGATCGTCCACGACAGCCTCGGGCGCGGAGGTCGTCGCCTACTTCGGCTGCTGGCTCGACATCAACCAGCCCACCGACCTGCGCTTCCCCGGCGCGGCTGATCGGCATCGACGCCGGCCAACCTGCCGGACGGGCCGTTCCAGGGCACGGGCCCGCTGCTGTCGATCCAGCAGCACGTTCGCAGCCTCCACCAGTGCCTGCATCGTCGAGCTCAACCTCGACGGCCAGACGATCCCGAACTGCGGCCGACCCGTCGACCTCCGACAAGCTCGCGCAGCGCAACCTCACCTTCGTCGGCGTCCCGAACCCGGGCGTGGTCGACTCGCGGGTGGCTCCGCAGACGCTGCAGATCCGGCCGACGCCGGCCGTCGCCGCTCGACGGCCGGCCCGACGAGCTGATGATCGACTGGGGCAACGTGCCCGGCCGGCACCCGGCGCGTCGATCTACCTGCCGACCGTCGACGCGGCCGCCGCGCTCGACTGGGCGCACACGATGTACGTCTCGAACCGGCTCGCGCTCGTCGACGCCCACACGCTCGTCGCTGCGAGGCCGGCGGCGTGACGTTCGTGCCGGTGCCGGGCGCCGTCCGACCGTCGACCACGTCGGCCTGATGGCCGTCGAGCTGCCGCCGACCGTGCACAAGGGCGAGCGCTACTCGGTGCGGGTGCGCCAGATCACCGGCGCCCGCTTCGGCGTCGGGCGGCAGGTCGAGATCGGCACGAGACGATCGCGCGGCGCGCAAGCACGTGCAACGTCGCGATCGGCGCCGTCGCCCCTGCGACGGTCATGAAGAGCTCCCTCGATGACGGAGTCCCGCAAGGGCTTCCTCTACCGACGTACGATCGGCGCCTTCGGCCTCGAGATCCCGGTCAGCACCAAGGCGCCGATGCTCCTGCCGACGAGGAGCGCACGCTGTCGATCCTGCGCCACATCGAGCAGTCGGTGCCGCTCGAGACGAAGTGGTGGCCGGTGTTCCGCCGGTACGTCGACCTCTACGCGGGCCGCGTCGCCGGCATGGGCGGCGACCCGACGATCATCGTCGCGACCGGCGACGGCGACTGGAAGCACCCGTGGAAGTGGTGCGGCGGCCACGGGCCGCACGACGGCCACGGGCACGACCGCGACGACGAGTCCGGCGACGACCGCGATGCCACGGCCGCCGGCACGGTCACCGGCAAGGTCGTCTCGCTGCGCTACGACCACTTCGGCGACTTCACCGGCTTCGTCGTCGAGACCGCCCGCGACCGGCCACGTGGTGGTGTACAGCGCCGAGCGCCGCGTCGAGCGGCTCGCGCGCGAGGCGTGGGTGACGCGGGCGGTCGTGCGGGTGCGGCTGCTCGTCGGCGACCGCGTCGACTCGCTCGCGCTGGCCGGGCAGGTCGACGACTGAGATCAAGGCCCGATGGCTACGATGCGCTCGTGCGGGCCATCGTCGTCAGCCGGTTCGGCGGGCCCGACGTGCTCGAGCAGCGCGAGCTTCCCGACCCGGCGGCCGGCCCCGGCGAGGTGCTGGTGCGGGTCGAGGCGACGACCGCGAACCCGGTCGACGTGCAGACACGCCGCGGCGACTACGCCGACCAGGCGGCGGTGCCGCTGGTCGTCGGCTCCGACCTGTCCGGCACGGTCCTCGCCGTTGGGGTGGGCGTGACCGACCTCGCGGTCGGCGACGGCGTGCTGGCGATGGCCCTGCTCTTCACCGGTCACGGCACCTATGCGACGCTCCACGCGATCGAGGCAGCGCTGGTGGCGCGGCGCCCGGCGGGGCTCGCGGCGATCGAGGCCGCGACGCTGCCCGTCGCCGGCCTGACGGCGCGCGAGGCGCTCACCCGCACCCGCCTGGCCCCCGGTGAGACGGTGCTGGTGCACGCCGGCGCCGGCGGCGTCGGCTCCTTCGCCGTCCAGCTGGCCACGCTCCGAGGGGCGCGCGTGATCGCGACCTGCCGGGCGGCCAATGCCGCCCTCGTGCGCGACCTCGGCGCCGACGTCGTGATCGACTACCGCACCCAGGACACGGTCGCGGCGACGCTGGCCGCGACCGACGGCCGCGGCGTCGACGTGGTGCTCGACACGGTCGGGGGCGCCGCCATCGAGCAGGCACTCGAGCTGCTGGCGCCAGACGGCCGGATCGCGAGCATCGTCGACACCGACCGGCCGCAGGTGCTGCTGGCCGGCTGGCAGCGCGGCATCGAACTGCATCTCTTCTTCACGTCGCCGTCCCGGACTGGGCTCGACGAGTTGGCCGGGCTCGCCGCCGACGGGCGGCTACGCCCGCTGGTCGATCGGGTCCTGCCGCTAGCGGCAGCTGCCGACGCCCACCGCGCCCTCGAGGCCGGCGGCGTGCGCGGCAAGATCGTGCTCACCCCATAGCTCGTCTCGACCGGACGGTGAGACGAAGCGTGGATCAACGAATCGCCGTGAACGGGTCGGCTATCAGCGTCGCGGGTCGGGCCGCGCGGATCTCCTCCCATCGAGCAGCGAGGATCGGCGACGCTTCGTAGTAGCGGGCGCGTGCTGCGCCGCGAGGCTCGAGCAGGCCGGCGAGGACCATCTGCCGGAGGTCTCGGCTGCCCGTCAGGTCGGCGATGTCCTCGCCGGCGGTGAGCGACACGAGCCGGATGTAGCTGGGCCGGCGCAAACGTATGCCGCGCGCGGCGTCGAGCAGCCCGCCAATCATCCGCTCGTTCAACGACCGCTCGTGGACGAGCGCCTCGCACGCCGTCCACAGCCGATGGGTCTCCTCGACGCGGCGGAGCATGGTCCGGGCCTGGCGCAGGTGGGCCGTGAGGCAGAACCGGATCCATGGACGGGCGTCGTTGCGGGGATTCCACGCCCCCTCGCCAACGCGCGCGAGGGTGTCGTAATAGGCCGGTGTGTCTCGACCGAGGTACTCCTCGATGCTCGAGAACACCGGGTTGGCGGTCCCTGCCCGGGTGAGCACGAGGGTCTGGAGGCAGCGCGCCATGCGGCCGTTGCCGTCGCGGAAGGGGTGGATCATGACGAGGTTGAGGTGCGCCATGGCAGCGCGCACGAGCACCGCCTCGGGGTCTCCGTCGAGCGTCCCGATGAGGGCTTCGATCAGATCCGGCACGTGCTCGAAGTCCGGGCCGGTGTAGACGGTGTCCCCGGTCGGCTCGCGACGGACGGAGATCGGGCCGCGTCGCCACCGGCCGGGCGAGTGGGCGAGGTCGTGCTTGAGCATCATGAAATGCAGGGCCTTCAGCAGGCCCTCGTCAATCGAGAGCGCCGGGTCGTCGGCCACCTGGAGCACGTAGGTCATCGCATCGCGATAGCCAGCGAGCGCCGCCTGGGTTGTGGCGTCGGCACCAATCGCCTGCTCGCCGTCAATGGCGAGCAGCGCGTCCTCGAAGGTCGCGTTGTACCCCTCGATGCTGTTCGACGCCTGCACGTTGCGGGCCAGCGACATCCGCCGCAGGCTCCCGACCCAGCGTCGGGGCTCGTGATCCCCCACGGCGCTACCAAGCTCCTGACGGAGCTCATCGACCTCCGCGATGACTCGCAGTTCGGCACGGCCGAGCCGCGGGGGGGCATAGATCGACGACATGATAACTAGATTGTATCATCTTATCATCACGAGAGCCCACCTCGACCCGCCGCGCTCGCCACAATCCCGGTCCGACCCTCCCGCGATTGCTACGTTGTCGCCTGCGGGTCGTTCGAACGGACGCTCGCGGGCGCGCGACGCGGAAGGAGCCCAGGATGGAGGAACGCAACGGGGGTTTCCGACGTGTCGCAGACGGAGACCACCTATCCCGACCTGCCCGTCAGGTCGCCCTGGATCGCGCAGCTCGAGCCGCTCGGCGACCCGCGGCCACTCGAGACGGACGTCGAGACCGACGTCGCCATCGTCGGCGCGGGCATCGCCGGCATCGCCACGGCGTTCTTCACGTTGCGCTCGACCGACCTGCGCGTCCTCGTGCTCGAGCGCGACCGTGTCGCGCACGGCGCGAGCGGCCGCAACGCGGGCCAGCTCACCACCTACTTCGAGCGGCCCCTGTATGACATCGCCGAGCAGTTCGGCCCCGACGCTGGCGATCGAGGGCCAGCGCGCGTTCGACGACGCCCACGACCTGCTCGACCTGATGGTCGACCGAGGCGGGCGCGACCGTCCGCATCGAGCGGTTCACGGGCCACATGGGCATGTTCTCCCTCGACCACGTGCTGGTGCACCTGCGCAACAACCAGTTGCGCGCGCAGGGCGGCCTCCGGCTCGAGCCGTGCGCCGTCTCCGCCGAAGCCGACTTCGTGGACGAGATCCCGGCCGAGTTCGCCGCGCTCTACACGGTCGTGCCGCAGGCGCGCATCCGCGAGCTGCTCGAGACCGACGACGATCGCTACCGGGCAGTGCTGTCCGACCGCAAGGGAGCCGCCAACAGCGGCCTGCTGTGCCAGCAGGTGCTCGCCTACCTCGAGCGCCGGTACCCCGACCGGCTGCACTTCGCCGACCACACCGAGGTGGAGCGCGTCGTCGTCGCACCGGCCGGCGTCGAGCTGCAGGCGAACGGCCGTCGCGTGCGCGCGGCGCGCGTCGTGCTGTGCACCAATGGCTACTCCAGGCACGTCGTCGAGGACGAGGCCGGGACGCCGCTGCTGCTCCATCCGGAGCAGCGGGTCGTCGGCACCTACGGGTTCATGGCCGCGTTCGCCGAACAGCACGCGCGCACGCCCACGGCCATGAGCTACATCCGAAACCAGACGGTCGGCAGCGGCGAGTCGGCGTACGTGTACATCACCCGGCGAACCTACGACCAGCCCGGCGGCGCCGTGACGCTCACCTGCATGGGCGGACCGGAGTGGCCGCACGAGGGCGTCTACGACCCCTGGGCGCCGTTCCCCGGGGAGCTGCTGACCGAGCTCGACACCGCGGTGCGCCCCTACGCGCAGCGCGCGCGGCCGGCCGGGCAGCCCTACGACTTCCACTGGCACGGGCTGATGGGCTACATGGACGGGATGGTGCGCGTGATCGGCGCCCACCCCGGGCCGACCTTCGCTGCTCTACAACCTCGGATGCAACGGCGTCGGCTTCCTGCCCTCGATCCACGGCGGTCGCCAGATCGCGCTCCTGCTCGCCGGCCAGCAGCCGGCGCCGAGCATCTTCGACCCGCGCTGATCTGCGGGCCGTGTACGATCGCCGGGTGCACGACGATCCGGCACCGCGGGTGGCGCTCGCCGCCGGCGCGCAGACCTTCACCGGCCCTGCGAGCGCGTACGACCGGTTCATCGGACGCTACGCGCCGTCGCTCGCGCGGGCGTTCGTCGCCGCCGTCGGCCTCGACGGCGTCCGCAGCGCGCTCGACGTCGGCTGCGGCCCGGGCGCGCTGACCGCGGAGCTCGCGAGCCACCTCGGGCCTGCCGCCGTCACGGGGGTCGACCCCTCGGGCGTCTTCGTCGCCGCCTGCCGCGAGCGCAATCCCGGCGTCGCGGTGCTCGCAGGCACCGCGGAGGCGCTCCCGCTCGCCGACGCCTCGGTCGACCTCGCCCTCGCCCAGCTCGTGCTGCACTTCGTGTCCGACCCGGAGGCGGCGGCCGCCGAGCTGCGCCGCGTCGTCGTGCCGGGCGGCACGGTTGGCGCTTGCGTGTGGGACTTCGGCCCCGGCATGGTGATCCTGCGCGCCTACTGGGACGCGGCGATCGCGGTCGAACCGGACGCGCCGAGCGAGTTCCGCGAGCGGCGCTTCGGCCACGACGGCGAGATCGCGGCGCTGTTTACGGCCGCGGGCCTGGCCGACGTGCGCGGCGGCGCGCTCGAGGCCTCGACGACGTACACCGGCTTCCACGACGCGTGGGACGGGTTCCTCGGCGGCGTCGGCCCGGCCGGGGCGCACTGCCTGGCGCTGGACGAGGAGCGCCGCGCGCGCGTTCGCGAGCTCGTGCGCGAGCGGCTCGGCGCACCCTCGGGACCGTTCGAGCTGACCGCACGCGCCTGGTTCGCGACCGCCCGGGTCCCGTAGCCCGCGGCGGCTACCCGGCCAGCAGGCCGGCGGCCACGTCGGGCGCGACGTTCCCGCCGGACACGACGCACACGATCCGGCGCGCGCCGGCGACGTTCACCCGGCCCGCCAGCACCGCGGCCACCGCGACGGCGCCGCCGACCTCGGACGCCACCTTCCCTCGCGCATACAGCGATCGGAACCCTTCGGCGATCTCGTCCTCCTCGAGCAGGACGACCTGGTCGACGAGCCGGCCGGCCACATCGGTCGCGATCGCTCCCACAACGGGCGCCGTCAGCGCATCGGCCGACGTCGGCGACGACGTGATCCGCGTCGGCACGCCAGCTGCGATGGATGCCGGCAACGTCCCGCACGCACGCGGCTGCACGCCGACCACACGGGCGTTCGGCAGCGCCGTCGCCAGGGCGATCAGGATGCCCGAGATCAGCCCGCCGCCACTGACCGCGACGACCACCAGATCCGCGTCCGGCGCGTCGTCGGCAATCTCGAGGCCGACCGTCCCGGCGCCGGCGACGACGATCGGGTCGTCGTACGGGTGCACGACCACCCGGCCGGTCGCCTCGCTGATCGCCGCCATCCGCGCGAACGCCTCGGCGGCGTCGGCCGACTCGAGGTCGACCCGCCCGCCGTAGCCGCGCGTCAACTCGACCTTCGCGGCACTCGCCGCCGCCGGCATCAGCACCAGCACGTCGGCACCGACCTCGCGGCCGGCCAGCGCGAGCGCGGCGGCGTGGTTTCCGGCCGACACGGCGATCACGCCGCGGTCACGCTCCGCCGGCGAGAGCGACAGGACCCGGTTGAACGCGCCCCTGACCTTGAAGGAGCCACTGCGCTGGAAGAGCTCGAGCTTCAGATCGACCCCGAGCGCCTCGCACGGCACCAGCGGCGTGCGCACGACGTGCGGCGCGATCGCCGCCCGCGCGGCGACGATGTCCTCGTAGCTCGGTGCAACCACCGATGGAGCCTAGTGGACGAACCTGCCTGCGGGTACCTGCTGGGTGATGCAATGCGGCCCGCCCCCGCCGTAGGCGAAGAGCACGTCGGCGCGAACGGTCACGATCTCCCGACCCGGGTATGCCGCCCGGATCTGCCGGATGGCCGGCTGGTCGGCGGGATCGCCGGCGATCGGGGCGATGACGGCGCCGTTGCAGACGTAGACGTTGAGGTACGGGATACCGGCGGCAGTACCCGTGTCGAATCGCACGACGTCGATCCGGCGCCCGGTGGCATCCGCAGCGCCGGCCAGTCTGGCGAGGTTCTCGACCCCCCGTAGGTGGTCGGGGTGGTCGGGGTCGGTCGGGGCATGCAGGATGACGCGGCCGGGTGCGAGGAAGTGACAGATGTCGTCGACGTGCCCGTCGGTCGAGAAGTCCTCGTAGTGGCCCTCTCCCAGCCACACCACACGCGTGATCCCGAGGAAGGCGCCGAGCGTCTGCTCGATGTCCTCGCGAGCCATCGAGGGGTTCCGGTTCGGATGGAGGAGGCACTGTTCGGTGGTGATCAGCGTCCCTTTGCCGTCGACGGCGTACGAGCCGCCCTCGAGCACCATCGGCGCGACGTACCGGCGGACGCCGAGATGCCGGGCGACCAGCTCGGGCACGGCGGCGTCGGCCGCGTACCCGTCGTAGACCTCCCCCCAGGCGTTGAACCCGAACTGCACGAGCGCGACCTCACCGTCCGGGTTGCGCACGAAGACCGGGCCGTTGTCGCGCATCCACGCATCGTTGAGCTCCGCCTCCAGCAGGTCGACCTTCGCGGTCAACTGCCGACGTGCCTCGCCAGCCTGCTCGGGCCGCACGACCATGAGCACCGGCTCGAACTCGGCCACCGCGTTGGCCACCGCGGCCTGTTGCAGCCTCGCGCGCTCGATCTCGCTGGCACCGCCACCGGCGGGCCCGGTATAGCTGTCGGCCCGGCAGGGCCACGACATCAGCGTGAGCTGATGGGGCTCCCACTCCGGCGGCATCGAGAAGCCGTCGCCGTGCGGGCTGGGTTGCTCGGTCATCTCAGAACCTGCCTCCATCCGCCCGCTCATCGATCGTCGACGTCATCCGCAGCTTCGCTCGAGACGCATCGTTGCATCACGACGACGGTACGGCGGCGGGGTGCGAGGCCGGGCGCGTACGGACAGCGCCGGGGCCTGCCCGCGCCAGGTACACTCGCCGCAGCACTGAGCGCGGAGGACGGGATGGCGAGCGAAACGGTCGAGGTACTCGTCGTCGGCGCGGGCCAGGCCGGTCTCGCCATGAGCGAGCATCTGAGCAGCTGCGGCGTGCCGCACCTCGTTCTCGAGCGGCAGCGCATCGCCGAGCGCTGGCGCTCCGGGCGGTGGGACTCCCTGGTCGCGAACGGCCCCGCCTGGCACGACCGGTTCCCGGGCCTCGAGTTCTCCGACGTCGACCCCGACGCCTTCGCCTCCAAGGAACGGGTCGCGGACTACTTCGTGGCCTACGCGGAGAAGATCGCGGCGCCGATCCGGTGCGGCGTCGAGGTGACGTCGGTGCGCAGGAACGTCGGCCGGCCCGGCTTTCGCGTCGAGACGTCCGACGGCACCATCGAGGCCACGCTACGTCGTGGCCGCGACCGGACCGTTCCAGCGCCCGGTCATCCCGGCGATCGTTCCCGACGATGCCGGGCCCACTGCAGATCCACTCCAGCGCGCTACCGCAACCCGGGTCAGCTGCCCGAGGGCGCGGTGCTCGTGGTCGGGGCCGGGATCGTCGGGCATGCAGATCGCCGACGAGCTGCTGCGCGTCGGGGCGGCGCGTCTACCTCTCGGTCGGCCCGCACGACCGGCCGCCGCGGCGCTATCGCGGGCGCGACTTCTGTCTGGTGGCTCGGCGTCCTCGGCAAGTGGGACGCCGAGACCCCCGCGCAGGGCGCCGAGCACGTCACGATCGCGGTCAGCGGAGCCGACGGCGGCCACACCGTCGACTTCCGCGACCTCGCCGCTCGCGGCATGACGCTGCGTCGGCCGGACGCTGTCGTTCGACGACGGCGCGATGCGGTTCGCGCCGGATCTCGGCGACAACATCGCCAAGGGCGACGCCAACTACCTGTCGCTGCTGGACGAGGCCGACGCCTACGTCGCGCGCAACGGCCTCGACCTCCCCGAGGAGCCGGACGCGCGCATCCTGGGCCCGCCCCCGCCTGCGTGACCGATCCGATCCTCGAGCTCGACCTGGCGAGCGCCGGCGTGACCTCGATCATCTGGGCGACCGGCTTCGCCGTCGACTACGGCTGGCTGCAGGTCGACGCCTTCGACGAGCGCGGCCGGCCGCGGCACCGGCGCGGCGTGTCGGCCGAGCCCGGCGTCTACTTCCTCGGGCTGCCGTGGCTGTCGCGGCGCGGATCGAGCTTCATCTGGGGCGTGTGGCACGACGCCAGGCACCTGGCCGACCACATCGCGACGCAGCGCGGCTACCTGGCATACCGGCCGCAGCCGCACGTCTCGACATAGCTCCCGCCCCCGCCGGCCAGCGCGGGCGAGTCTATATTGGCGCACGACGATGCGGATCCGCCGATCGAACCCGGCCGGCCTCCACGCCACACCCGGCTACCACCACGTCACGGTCGCCGGCGCCGGCCCGACGGCGTACCTCGCCGGCCAGTGCCCGCTCGATCGCAGCGGACGCCTCGTCGGACGCGGCGACATCGGTGCGCAGGTCGATCAGGTCGTTGCAAACGCCCTCGTTGCGCTCGCCGCGGCGGGGGCGACGCCGGCTGACGTCGTACGCTCGAGGATCTACGTCGCAAGCGACGCGACAGCCGACCTCGCCGCCGTCTGGCACCGACTGATGGCATCGGAACTGGCGCCTGCATTCACGTCCGCGAGCACCCTCCTCGGCGTCGCGTGCCTCGGGTTCGACGGCCAACTCGTCGAGATCGACCTCACCGCCGCGCTCGCCACCTGACGGGCCGCCTGCACGAGGCCGCTCACCGGCACCTACCAACCGCCTGCCGACACCACGAGCAGCCGGCGGCACCTGGAGTACTGTCGTGGCCATGGAGATGCCCGCGCGGGATCGTCTCGGACACAGGCTGGCTTCCGTGCTCCGCTCGCGGGCGACACTGATCGTGGCGGTGATGGTGCTGGTCGCGGCGACGATCACCGGGCCGACGGTGGAGCTGCAGCGGATGTCGGTCGAGGACCTCGACACAGCGCTCGGCCTCGCGGAGTTCGTCGTGTTCCCACTCTCGCTGCTGGCCGCGGGCATCCTCGTCGCGATCGGGCGGCGGGGAACGTTCACCGCCGCGGTCGCCCTGCTCGCCGTCTGCGGGCTGACGATCTGCCAGCCGTTCGGCGTCGTCGCCCACCCCATACCCGCCTCACGCCTCGTCGGCGATGCCAGCGCGGGGGGCGTCCTGACCGGCTGGTTCCCGCCGCTGCGCATCCACACGTATCGGAGGGCGACCGAGTGCATCAACCACGACGGCGGCTGTGACGGCGACACCGACGTCATGGTGCGCAGCTGGATCGCGCCCGGCCTGCTCGACGATGCAGTCGACGTCTCGCCGTGGGCCGAACACGACCAGGCGCCGAGGCTCGCCCGCACCACCGGCGGAGCGACTGCCCTCATCGTCGCTCCCGACGAGGCATACCGGCTCGGTTACGGCATCACTTCGACCAGCGGCGAGGTGTACTGGCTCATCGCGGCGGCCCTGATCGCGGCCGGCTACGTCCGTCGCCGCTACGTACGCCGCCACCAGCCACCGGCGACCGACGCGCCGCTCTGGTGATCGGGCTATTGGACGTTCGCGGCGAGCGTGCGGGCCGTGTCGACGACCTCCGCGACGAGAGTCGCCAGCAGCTCGGAGTTCGTGTCCGGGTGCAGGATGCAGGCCCGGAGTGTCTCGCGGCCACCGAAGATGGTGCCGGTGATGAACGTCCGGCCGCGCGCCTGAACCGCCTCGGGCAGCGCGCGATTGAGGTCGTCCAGCCGGCCGGCCGGACACCCGGCCGGGCGCGCCCGGAAGGCGACGATCGACGTCTCGGGCGCGGCGGCCAGCACCAGCTCCGGCTCGCCGTCCACCAAGGCGCCTCACCGCACCGTCACCAACGACTGTCAACTCCAGTCGCCCTCGATCTCGGCGCGGAACGCGTCGACGGCAGCCTCGATCGTGGGGTAGAAGTGGTTCGGGTCGATCGTGCGGGTGAGGCCGTAGCGGTGGATCTTCTCGCGCACCGGCAACTTCATCTCGGCGAAGACGAGGTTGATGCCGCGGGCGTTCAGCCCCTCGTCGAGGTCCACGAGCATGTCGGCCGCGGTCGTGTCGATATCGGTGATCGGCTCGGCAGCGACGATGATCCATCGCGGCGGCGGATCGGCGGCGGCCAGCCGGCGGATGTCTTCGCGGAAGGTGCGGGTGTTGGCGAAGAAGACCGGGGCATCGAAGCGGAACAGGACGCAGCCGCCAAGCTGTTCGGCCGACGGGTGTTCGCGCAGGTCGTGGTAGCCGGGCACGCCAGCGACCCGCCCGAGGACCGCCCGGTACGGCCACCAGGAACGCCGGAACACGTTGCCGATCGAGAGAGCGACGGCGATCCCGATCCCGGGCAGGACCCCGAACAGCGTCACGCCGCCGAAGGCCGCCATCGAGAGCGCGAACTCGACGCGCCGCTGGCGGTAGAGGCGGACGGTGGCCGGAACGTCCGGCGAGTGACAGGGAGGCGGCGATCACGATCGCCGCCAGCGTCGGCTGGGGCAGGTTCCGGAACAGCGACGGGAAGAAGACGATCACGAGGACGATCGCGCCTGCGCCGACCAGTCCGGTGACCTGGGTCTTGGCGCCGGCCTGCTCGGCGACAGCCGTGCGCGAGCCGCTGGTCGAGACCGGGAACCCCTGGAAGAGGCCCGCCGCGATATTGGCAGCGCCGATGCCGATCATCTCGCGGTTTCCGTCGACCTCCGTGCCGCTGCGCGCGGCGAACGCCGAGGCAGTCGAGATCGTGTCCGCGAGCGAGACGACGGCGATCCCGACGGCGCCGAGGGCGAGCACCGAGAGGTCGCTCGCGTTGACGTCGGGGATGGTGAGCGGTGGGAAGCCGGACGGCAGGCTCCCCACCACGCTGACATCGTGCTCGACGAGCGAGAACACGGTGACGGCCGCGATCGACACGACCACCGCGATCAGGACGCCCGGGGCCTTCGGCGCCAACCTGCGGAGACCGAGGATCAGTGCCAGCGACACGAGGCCGAGCGCGAGTGCCGCGCCGACCGTGTCACCGTCGGCGACGCCCTCGACGAACCCCCGGACCTCGTCGATGAAGCCGCTGGCGTCGACCTTGAATCCGAAGAGCTTCGGCAGTTGGCCGACGAGGATGGTCAGCGCCAACCCGTTCATGTACCCGATCTGCGTCGGTTTGGACAGCAGGTCGGCGACGAAGCCCAGCCGGAGCACCGCCGCGAGCACGACGATCGCACCGGTCATCAGGGCCAGCATCGAGGCCAGCGCCACGGCCCGCTCCGGATCGCCCTGGGCCGCCACGAGCGGGAGCAGCGTCGCCGCGATCATCGGACCCAGCGACGAGTCCGGGCCGAGCACCAGGATCGGCGACGGGCCGAACAGCGCGTACCCGGCCAGGCAGAGCACGGACGTGTAGAGCCCGGTGATCGCCGGCAACCCGGCCAGCTCGGCATACGCCATCCCCTGCGGGATCAGGAGCGTGGTCAGCACCGCCCCGGCCACGAGATCCTTTGCCAGCCACGGCCGCTGGTAGTCGGCAAGCATCCGCCAACCCGGCACCGCGGAGCGCAGCCTCGACCCGATCACGAGCCGGTCACGCGCTGCGCGCGTCCCACTTCGAAGCCTCCCGCATCAGCGCGTGCCAGGGCGAACCCTCCCGTCCGGCCTGCCGGGACGGTCGACCACTGCACTCACCGCCGCAGATTGACCGCTGCGGGTCAGGCCAGCGCCTTCGCCTTGATCTGCGCGTACTCGGCGTCGGTGATGGCGCCGGCGTCGAGGAGCTGCTTGGCGCTCGCGATCTCGGCCGCGGCACCAGCACTCGAGGAACCGGCCGCCTGCCGTACGCGATCGTCGAACGCGGCGTTTGCGGCTGCCTGGTCGCGCATGCCGCGGCTCGTCATCTCGTCGCCGTTCGCGATCAGGTACGTGATCATCCCGATCACCGGCAGCACGAAGATGAACAGGAGCCACATCGCCTTGCCGAAGCCGTTCGTATCCGAGCGGAAGATGTCCACGATGATGTGGAACATGATCATGAAGTACATGACCATGAAGAAGATGAAGAGCAACGACCAGAGGAAGTTGCCCAGGTTTCCGAGGATCACCGCGTAGCTCCCTTCGAGGGTCTCCGGCCGCGGCTCGGCCGCGGGCTGGAGTGAATCGGGAACACAGTAGACGGTTCCGCCGCTCGCCGTCACGTCGCGCGCCGAGGCAATCGACAGCGCAACCGAGCCTGACCATTCGTCGGATCCACCGCGCTGAGTCACCCGGCAAGGGCCGCGGCGGGCTTACGATATGGACCCGCCGGAGGGTGCCCTTGTCAGAGTGTTGCTTGGTGGTCGCAGGTGAGTTGAGCGCCCGAATGGGTGGCGGCGTTGAAGGCGTGAGGCTCACGCTCGACGAACCCGTTGCCGACGTCATCGACTTCGACGCCCGCCGGTGAGTACCGACCGCCCGGCGGACGCTCGCGGCATCCGGCGCCTGGTTCCCGCCCTCGAGTGGCTGCCGCGCTACGACCGGCAGTACCTTCGCGGCGACGTGATGGCCGGCATCGCGGTGACGGCCCTGATCGTGCCGAAGAACCTCGGCTACGCCGGCATCGCCGGCGTGCCGCTGCAGAACGGCCTGTACGCGGCGGCGGCCGGGGCGATCATCTACGCGCTGTTCTGCACGTCGCGGCAGATCTCGACCGGGCCGAGCTCGGGGCTGGCGGCCGTCGCGGGCGGCGCGGTGATCGTCAGCGGCCTCGACGGCGATCAGGCCGCCCAACTGGTCGCCGCCATCACGCTGGTCTCGGGCGGGCTCTTCCTGCTGCTGGCCGTCTTCCGGATGGGCTGGATCGCGCGGTTCCTGTCCAAGGCGGTGGTCACCGGGTTCCTCGCCGGTGCCGCAGTCGATGTCGTGATCGGCGAGCTCCCGAAGCTCACCGGAACCTCTGGCGACGGCAAGAATGCGTGGCGCGAGTTCACCTCATGGATCAGCGGTCTCGACGAGATCCACTGGACGACGCTGCTGGTCGGCGCGACCGCGCTCGCGGTCATCCTCGCCTTGCGGTTCCTGGCGCCGGCGGTTCCCGGCGCGCTGGTGCTCGTGGTCGGCGGCCTGCTCGCATCGCACCTCTTCGATCTGGGGGCGCGCGGCGTGGCGCTGGTGGGCGACGTGCCGCGGGGCCTGCCGCGACCGGCGCTGCCCGACCTCGATCTCTTCACCCAGAACGCCTCCACGATCATCATCGCCGCCGTCGCCCTGCTGCTGATCGGCTTCTCCCAGACGGCAGGCGACGCCCGCGCGTTCGCCGCCCGCCACCGCTACGAGATCGACGTCAACCAGGAATCGGTCGCCCAGGGCATGGCCAACGCCGGTGCCGGCCTCTTCCAGGGCATGCCAGTCTCGACCAGCCTCTCGGCCAGCTCGCTGAACGAGTCCTCGGGCGCCCGCACGCCCGTCGCCTCGCTCGTCACGGGTGCGCTGGTGCTCCTCACGCTGATCGTGCTTGCGCCGCTCTTCGCGCAGCTGCCGAAGGCCGTGCTCGGCGCGGTCATCATCGACGCTGTCGTGTTCGGGATGATCGACGGCCCGGAGCTGCGGCGCCTGCGCCGCGTCGCCCGGATCGACTTCTGGATCGCCGTCGCGGCCATCCTGGGGGTGCTGTCGTTCGGTGTGCTCGCCGGTGTCGTGATCGGCGTCGTGCTCTCGCTGGGCTGGCTGATCTACGTCTCGACCTCGCCGCGCATGCCGCTCCTCGGCCGCCGGGCAGGCACGGAGGTGTTCCGCGACGCCGACCAGAACCCGGGCGACGAGACGTTCGCCGGACTCGCCGTCCTGCGGCTGGATGGCGGTCTGTTCTTCGCCACCGCCGACGCACTCGAGGAACGCGTCCGGAGCGTCGTCCACGGCAGCGAGCCGCCGTTGCATGCGCTGGTGCTCGATCTCGAAGGCACGGACTTCATCGACTCGCAAGGCTCGTCGACGCTCGGCAAGATCCACGACCTCGCAGACAGCTACCATATCGTGCTCCGCCTGGCCCGCGTGAAGCCCGGCGTCGCCGCGCTCCTCGAGACCGATGGCGTGGCCGACGTCATCGGGGCCGACCACATCCACGGCAACGTCTACGAGGCGGTCGAGGCGCAACTCGCGGAAGACGCCGCCTCGCCCAGACGACCGGAGGAGTCACGTCATGACTGACAACGCCAGGCCAACCAGTTGGCGGCAGGTTGCCATCGGCCTCGGGTTCGCGCTCGTCCTGACGGCGGCGACGGCATGTGGTGGCGGTACCGCGACGGTGGGAGGAACCACGCTCACGGTGCCGACGATCACGC
This sequence comes from uncultured Actinomycetes bacterium, assembly GCA_963779685.1. Classification (GTDB taxonomy): domain Bacteria; phylum Actinomycetota; class Thermoleophilia; order Gaiellales; family F1-60-MAGs149; genus CAVZZG01. Next base: position 769,609 of record CAVZZG010000001.1, on the reverse strand, counting down.
GGCCGGCCGCGGCGCCCACCGTCTCCGTCGCCCCGCCGATCGCGACCGCACCGAGCCCTCCGACCGCCACCGAACCGGCGCCGCCGACCTCCACTGCCGAGGCACCGCCGACCACCGCTGAGCCACCCCCGACGACCGTCCAGCCGCCGACCACACCGCCGCCACCACAGCCGCGCCGCCGCCGACCACGGCCGAGGCGCCGCCGGCGACCAGTGCGCCGAGCCCAACCACCGCGACCACCGGGGCGACGACGAGTCCCGCGACCAGCGGCATCGACCATCCAGCGGCCGTCGCCGCCGCCGTCACACCGGCAGAGGACACGAGCACGCCGTGGGGATGGATCGTCGCGGGCATCGCCGCCGTCGCACTCGCCGGAGTCGGCGGCGTCTGGTGGTGGCGGCGCCGTCGGCGCGGCACCGACTCCTAGACGAGTTCCAGGACTCCCTTACTGACGAGCGAGGCGCCAACCACCAGCAGCAGCGCGATCACGACCACGCGCCAGTTGCGGTCGAGCCACGCTCGCGTCCGCTCGCGCGCAGGCGCGCTGCGCTCCGGGAAGAACTGCGTGAGCAGGATCGGCACGTACACGGTGCTCGTCCCGATCAGGCAGAAGACGACGACGCCGGCGATCGCCTGGGCCTGGCTCGGGTGGGTGCCGACGATGTGCGCGCCGGCCGCGACGGCGATCAGGTACGGCGGGATGAACGCTCCCAGCAGGAATGCCGGCCACGGTTTCATCCGGTCGAGCGTCGCCATCCACTTCGGCTTGGACGCCTCGGAACCGTGGCGGCGCTTCCGGGCCCAGCGAGCCGCGACGGCCATCAGGCCGACGCCGGCGGCGATCGTCACCCACGCGGCGGCCGTGCTCGCGCTCGACTGCGACGTCTCGAGGTGGAACGCGACGGTGGCTGCGGCGATCGCGAACATCACCATGACCTCGCCCAGGAAGAAGAACCACGCCTTTCTCAGCCCGTCCGCGACGGCCAGCAGGAGCACGATCGCAAGCACCGGCAGCGGCTCCAGAGCCATGGCGATCCCGAGCCCGACCACGATGCCCCACACAGCTCCCGGCTCCTCTCCAGCGCCCGGACGAGCCTACACCATGGCAAACGGCGCGCGGTGGCCCGGCGGCGAGCGTCGAACCCTCTCACGTCGGCCCAGGGGAGTCCGTGCGGCCGTCGAACTCGATGCCGATGGCTGACGGTGACTCCCGACCGGGCGGAGCGCGGAATTCTCTGGTTGAGCGCCGAGTTCGCCGGATCGTGAACGCGCGGTCCGTGACCGTCGGTCTGGCCGCAACGCTCCTGGCGCTCTCGCTGGTCGGGGCCGTCGTGATGCGGATCGCGGACGCCCACAACTTTCCCTCCCTGGGCCTGGCGGTCTGGTGGGCGCTCCAAACGGTTACGACGGTCGGCTACGGCGACGTCGTGCCCACGACCGCCGCCGGTCGCGTCGTCGGCGGCATCGAGATGGTGCTGGGCGTCTCCTTCATCGCGTTCCTCACCGCCGGCGTGACGAGCACCGTGATTCAGCGCGGGCAGGCTCAGGCACAGGGCGCCGACGCCTCGCAACAACAGCAGGATGTGCAGACGATCGTCGACGCACTGACCGAGATACGCCAGGCGATTGCGGACCTGGACACGCGTCTCGGCACACCGCATCGCGATCCGGGGACTGACCCCGGCGCGTGAGGACCTTGCGAGGGCCGCAGGAGGCATCTCGCCGGCCGATCATCAGGTCGCCGGCGCCTCCGCTGCAACCTCGCCGGCGGCCGCTTCGGCCCCACGCCGGGCGACCAGTTTGCCCAGCTCCCAGAGGACGAACAGGGCGGCGGCGGGGAGGGCGCCCATCAGCCACTGCCGGCCGGTGAGGACCTGCGTGTCGAGCAGCGACGTCAGCGCGCCGCCCCGGGCGATCAGCAGAGCGAGGGTGAACTCCACCAGGATCGTGAGATTCACGGTGTTGTTGTTGAGCGACTCCTCCCGCAGGGCGGTGGCCGTCTGGTCGCGGCATTCGAGGGCTGCGACGACGAGCATCAGGGAGAACGCGACGAGACCCATCGTGCTACCGATCGCGACGCTGTCGTACTGGTGCTTGCCGTACACGATCAGCAGGTCGATCGCCGCCGACATGAACAGGCCAGCGAGGCCCACGGTGATGATGACGGGACGCGACATGATCGACGCCGCACGTGGGCGCGGCTTGCGGTTCATCAGCCCCGGCGTCTCCTTGTCCAGGCCCAGCGCGATCCCGACGGGAGCCGTGATCAGGAAGTTGATCCACAGGATCTGGACGGCGGAGAAGGGTTGCCCGCCGGCGATGTTGAGCAGGCTCGCCATCAGGAACGTCACCACGTAGGTGACCAGCGCCACCATCATGAAGCGGATGTACTTCAGCATGTTGTCGTAGAGCTTGCGACCTTCGGAGACGGCCCGCACGATCGTGGCGAAGTTGTCGTCGGTGAGGATCATCTTCGCGGCGTTCTTGGCGACTTCGGTGCCGGTTCCCATCGCGATCCCGATGTCGGCGGACTTGATGGCCGGGGCGTCGTTGACGCCGTCGCCGGTCATGGCGACGACGTTCCCCTTCTTGCGCAGGGTCTCCACCATCAGCACCTTGTGCTCGGGGGCGACCCGGCCGACGACGCCGATGCCGTCGATTCGGGACAGGCGCTCCTCTTCGGACAGGGCCGCGAAGTCCGCGCCGAGGATGGCCTCTCCGGGGATGCCGAGCTGCTTGGCGATCGCCTCACCGGTGACGACGTCGTCGCCGGTCACCATCCGCACCCGGATATTGGCGCTCTGGGCGTTGCGGACGGCCTCCTTGGATTCGGCGCGGGGCGGGTCGATCATGCCCACCATCGCCGTCATCCGGACGTTCGTGATCAGGGCGAGCAGGTCCCCGTCGGGATGGAAGTCCGCGGGGTCGATGTCGCGGGTGGCCGCAACCATGATGCGCAGCCCCTTGCCACCGAGGCGCTCCATTTCCTGCGACGCCCTGGCATTTTGCTCGTCGCCCCACGGCACGGATGCGCCGTTGGCCAGGGCGGACGTTGCGCGCCCGATCACCGCCGGTCCGGCTCCCTTGATGAAGGCCCGAACGACGGCCTTCCCGGAGTCGTCCCTGGCATCGGCGAAGACGGCCATGAGCTTGTAGGTGGGGTCGAACGGGAGGGTCGCGAGCCTCGGGTAGGCAGCCTGGGTGCCTTCGACGTCGAGCTTCGCCTTGTACCCCAGGACCAGCAACGCGCCCTCGGTGGGATCGCCGACGACCTTGCCGTCGACGAGCTTGGCGTCGTTTGCGACCAGGAAGGGCAGGATTGCCTGCTCGATCGTGTTCGTGTTGCCCACGGAGTGGGTGACATCGCCTTCCAGGCCATAGCCCATCCCGGAGACCGCGTAGCGGTCGGTGGGGTCGATCACCTCGACCACGGTGACCTGGTTCAACGTGAGCGTGCCGGTCTTGTCGGAGTTGATCGCCGAGGTCGAGCCCAGGGTCTCGACGGAGGCGAGACTCTTCACCACGGCGCCCTCGGCCGCGAGCGTCGTCGACCCCTTCGACAGGATGACCTGCAGGACGGTGGGCATGGCCATCGGGACGGCAGCCAGGGCCAGCGCGATGGCCGTCGTGAAGATGTCCTTGGTCGAGTCGCCACGCGCGCTCCCGAGGGCGAACATGATCGCGATCGTGAGGCCCGCGGCACCCGCGATCCACAGCGTCAACGTATCCAGCTGCGCCGTCAGCGGGGTCTTCAGCGTGGGCGTCGACTTCAGCATCCCGGAGATGTTCCCTACCTCCGTGGCGGCGCCCGTGCCGGTGACGATCATGACGCCGCTGCCATGGGTGACGGGCGAGTTCATGAACGCCATGTTCGTCTGGTCTCCGACGCCCGGCTTCGAGTCGGCGGCGATCACCTCGGCGCTCTTCGAGGCGGGCACGCTCTCGCCCGTCAGCCCGGACTCGTCGATCTGCAGTGATGCGGCCTGGATGATCCTCCCGTCGGCACACACATCGTCACCCGCCGTCAGCAGGACCACGTCACCGACGACCACCTGGTCGGCGCCGACCTTGACCTCCGTCCCGTCACGACGAACCCGGGCGGACGATTTCAGCATCGACTGCAGGGCGTTCATGGCGCTCTCAGCCTTGCCCTGCTGACGCATCCCGCCGAGCGCGTTGAGCGCCGTGATCGCCAGCACGGCGACGCCCGTGCCGATCTCGCCGATCACGATCGAGGCGGCCGCCGCCGCGACGAGGATGATCTGCATGTAGCTGCGGTACTGGGCGAGGAACTGCTCCCACCCGGGTGTCGTGGGCTCGGCCGGCAGCGCGTTCGGCCCGTTCGTCTGGAGTAGCGCCGCGGCCTTCGCCGTGGAGAGACCGAGGTCGGGGTCGACGTCGAGCCTCCTGGCCACGTCGTCCGGCGTCAGGGCGTACCAGCCCGTAGGCGCGTCGCTCGTGCTCGGGGCAGCAGGGATGTCGGTCATGGCAGGTCCTCTCCAAGTTCCATCAGAACGGCTGTGGACGTCGTTGCCGGGCTCCCCTAGAACGGCGTCGGGATGTTGGCTTTCGAGGAGTCCGGCTCGAGGTACCCTGCAGCGCTCGGCGGCTTGGGCATCTTCGTGGTCGGAGCGGCGACCGGCTCGTAGGGAATCTGGCTCAGCAAGTGGGAGATGATGTTGAGCCGGCCGCGCTTCTTGTCCTCGTTGTCGACGATGTGCCACGGCGCCCACCCCGAACTGGTGGCGACGAACATCGCGTCGCGGGCTCGGAGGTAGTCGTACCGGCGGCGGTAGGACTTCAGATCCGTTGGCGAGAGCTTCCAGATCTTGCGCGGGTCGTCGATCCGGCTTTCGAGTCGCCGGGTCTGCTCGTCGAGGCTGACGTTGAGGAAGTACTTGATCAGGATGATCCCGTCGTGGACCATCGCCTTCTCGACCATGGGCACCATCTCGAGGAACCGCTGGGACTCCTCCTGGGTGCAGTAGCCCATGACGGGCTCGACACCGGCGCGGTTGTACCAGCTGCGGTCGAAGATCACCACCTCGCCGGCGGACGGGAAGTGCGCCATGTAGCGCTGGATGTACATCTGCGACCTCACCCGCGCGTCCGGGGCGGGCAACGCGACGTGCTTGAACACGCGAGGGCTCGTCCGCTCGGTGATGCGCCGGATGGTGCCTCCCTTGCCGGCAGAGTCGACCCCCTCGAACACGACGCACACCCTGGCGCCCGTCGCCTTGACCCATTCCTGCATGGCGACGAGTTCGCCCTGGAGGATCCTCATCTCTCGTTCGTACTCTTTCCGCTTCATCTTCCCGGGAGGGCTCGTCTCATCCCCAGCCGCGTTCGGTGCATCCGACGCGGTCGCCACCGCGTGCTGATGCTTCCCGCGCCGTGCCTTCTTCTTGGAATCGTTCATCGCTCGCACCTCCACCGTTGCGGTGACTCGAACAACGCGCCGGCCACGATATCGCAGTCGAGGTCGGCACCCGACGACACCGCGTGGCGCCGGGGCCCGCGTGCGGCTGGGTGCGGTGTCGAAGCCGGGGGCGCTCGCGGCGCGGATCGAGGAGCCGCTGCCGGTCGTCCATGACAACGCGTCTCTAGCGATCTTGGGAACGCCGCCCCGCCCACGACCATCGCCGGCTCGGGGGTCCCCGAGGAGCCTCCGGCGTCGCGCTCAACCTCGGCGCGGGCGGCCGAACCCGGACGATCCGGACGCCGGCAGATTGGACATCCGCGCTTGCCGGTGAGGCGGGGCCGCCCTAGACTGTCGCGTCTCGCGACCGGGGAGGCAGGGGATGGACGTCGCCGGGTTCAGGGCGCAGGTGCCGATCACCAGCTCGCGCGCCTACCTGTTCAACGGCGCCCTCGCGCCCGGCGCCGCTCCGGTGCGCGCGGCCTGGGACGCCTGGACGGCGGCATGGTCGGACGATCCGAACAGCGTCTACACGGACGCGGGGCTGATCGGCTCGAGCCGTGCCCTCCGCGAATCCTTCGCGCGTCTGATCGGCGCCGATGCCGCCGGCGTGGCGATCACCGACAACACGTGCCGCGCCGCCAACATCGCGATCCGGGTGCTCGGAGACCGGCCCGGTGGCAACGTCGTGGTCGACGATGGCACCTACCCGTCGAGCGTGTACCCGTGGTATGCGCGCGCCGACCGCGAGGTCCGAGTCGTCGCCACCGACGGCATCGTCGACGCAGCCGGCGCCCTCGCGGAGGTCATCGACGACGACACCGTCGCCGTCTGCATCACGCACGTCGCACCGTTCACCGGCCGCCGCCACGACCTCGCGGCGATCTCCGAGGTCGCGCACGCCCACGGCGCGGCGTTGATGGTGGATGGCGCCCAGTCGACCGGGGTCGTGCCGATCGACGTCGAGCATGAGGGCGTCGACGTGCTCGTGACGACGGCCATGAAGTGGCTCCTCGGGCCGCCCGGCGTCGGGTTTCTCTACCTCGCGCCGACGGTGCTCGAGCGGGCGCCCGTGCTCGATGTCGGCTATCTGGGCCTCGACACCGCTCTGGGCGACTGGCCGGTCGAAAGGATGCCGGGGATCGTCCCGGACGCCCGGCGCTACGAGCTGGGGCTGCCGAACCTGCCCGGTGTGTTCGCGACGCGCGCGGGCATCGACCTGCTGCTCGACGTCGGCATCGACCGCATCTTCGACCACGTCGAGGGGCTGGCCACCCACTGCCTGGACGCGCTCGCCGAGCACGGGGTCGACATCGTCACGCCGGTCGACCCAGCCCAGCGTGCCGGCGTGATCGTGTTCCGCCACGCCGAGGGTCAGCGCCTGTTTGACGTCTGCCGTGCCGGTGGCGTGGACATCGGCCTGATCAGCGGCACCGTCGTGCGGGTCGACCCGCACGGCTTCAACGACGAGGGCGACATCGATCGCTTCCTCGACCGTCTCGACCACCTGAGGGCAAGGAGCTGACCATGAGCGAAGCGCCGCCACCGCCGCCGGAGCCGAAGCCGGAGATCCAGCTCCTCCGCGGTTCGCTCACCCTCACTGGCATCACCTTCCAGGGCATCACCCACATGGCTCCGGCCGCCGGCGTGATGCTCTCGGCCCCGTTCATCGCCTCGTTCGCGGGTCCGGCGATGGGGCTCGCGTTCGGCCTCGCCGGCATCGCCGCGCTGCTGCTCGCCAACTCCGTCGCCCAGCTCGCCAAGCACCTGCCGTCGGCCGGCGGCTACTTCTCCTACATCAGCCGCGCGCTGAACCCGAAGCTCGGGTTCATGGCCGGGTGGATGTACTTCCTCTACGACCCCATCGTGCCCATCCTCTGCACCGTGATCATCGGCGGGTACACCGAGGACACGATGAAGCAGCAGTACGGGATCACGTTCCCCTGGTGGCTCTACTCGATCATCGTCTGGCTCGGCCTCGGGGTGATCACGTACCTGGGCGTCGTGCTGTCGATCAGGACGGCGATCATCCTGACGCTGGTCGAGGTGGGGATCACGCTCGCGCTCTCGTTCACGATCTTCGCGCAGCAGGGGGTGACATCGCACGACCTCTCGCTCGGGTTCACGACGAAGGGCATCCCGGGGAGCTCGGCGGTGCACGGGTTGTTCCTCGCGATGGTGTTCTCGGTGCTGTCGTACACGGGGTTCGAGTCGACGGCGCCACTGGCGGAGGAGACACGCAACCCCAGGCGCAACGTCGCTCGTGCCGCCCTGATCGGCACCGCTCTGATCCTCGTCTACTACGTGATCTTCGGCTTCGCCACCGCTGTCGGCTTCGGCATCGACAACGTTGCGTCGGACTTCCCGAGCGCCGCCAACCCCTACTACACGATCGCGAACACGGCCTGGGGGAGTGCTGGCACGATCATCGTGCTGCTGGCACTGATCAACAGCGGCTGGGGCTGCTCGCTGGCGGGGCAGAGTGCCGTCACGCGCGTGTACTACAAGATGGCGACCGTGCACGTGTTCCCGCGGCAGTTCGGCGCGCTCCACCCGCACTACCGGTCGCCCCACGTCGCGATCGCCCTTCAGACCGTCTTCAACATCACGCTCGGCCTGTTCTGCGGCTGGTACTTCGGAACCGTCAACACGTTCGGGATCGGCGGCGCGATGATCACGTTCGGCATGATCTTCGTCTACGGGTGCGGACTGGTCGCCGTCCCGATCTTCTACCTCCGCGAGCACCGGGACGAGTTCAGGTGGATCGTGCACCTCGTGCTCCCCATCCTCGGCCTCATCGCCCTGGCGCCGGTCTTCTACTACAGCATCGTCCCGCTCCCGCCCTATCCGATCAACATCGCCCCGATCGCGGTCGTGTGCTGGTTCGTGATCGGGATCCTGGTCGTCCTGTACCTGAACAAGACGAGGCCCGGCAGGCTCGAGACGGGTGGAAGGGAGATCTTCGAGGAGGCCCAGCACCTCTCGGCGTAGACGATGGTGCGCGAGATCCTCGACTGCCTCTGCAACAGCCGGATCGCGCAGACCGGCTACGCCGGCCACGCCGCCACCTGGCCGCTCGCCCTCCTCTGGGGAGGACAGGCAGCCGTGGCCGTCTCCGGCTGCCTGTTCTACGTCGCCCGCCGGCGGCGCAGGCCGCCGGATCCCGGGGCCGAGAAGGACGAGATCCCGTCGAAGGCCGGCCCATCGGCATGACGCCGTCCCGCCATCGCAAGCCCATCCGCCCGTGCCGTGATCTCACCCCGACGTTGCCTGCGGACTCGCCGTGTGTGATCCTGCAGCGGGCGAGCGGAACGCGTCCCACGTTCGCGGCGGGAGGAAGACCATGGTTGGGAAGACACGCACGATCGCACGTGGCGGCGGCACGACCATCGTGGGGCTTCTCGCCGCGATGGCGGGCATGGTCCTCGCGCCGGCACCCGCGAGCGCCGCGCCGAGCGCCGCTTCCGGCCTGATCGGTACCTGGACCAGCACCGCCAGGAGCGGCATCGTGAAGCTCGTGATCAGCAAGTCGAGCGGGGGCGGCATCAAGGTCGACGCGTTCAGCACGTGCGGAAGGCCGAAGCTGTGCGAGTCGGGCAAGCTCTCCGCTGTCGTGTTCGGCCCGTCCGCGAGTGCCACGACCGGCGCGGTCTTCGAGACGAATCAGGTCCTCGCGTCGTACAACCAGGTGCTCTTGGGCCGACTGGTCTCCACCAGTCGCGGGCGGCGCATCGCTCTCGATTGGTACGACGTCTACCACGCCGGCTCTCGCCACAACTCGGCCATGACCCGTTCGTTCAAGCGAGTGGGCCGCGCGACGTCGAGCAGGAAGAAGGGAACGGCCACCACCGCGTACCCGACGGGCAGGCAGCCCCACGCGCCGGATGCCCTCATCGGCGTCTGGCACAACGTCGACCCCAACACGCGGGGAACCGTCGAGCTCGACATCACCCGGGCCCTTGACGGCTCGCTGCTCGTCCACGTGTTCGGTGCGTGCACGCCGACCCCGTGCGACAACGGCGTCACGCCCGCCATCGCCTACGGCCCCTCGACGACCGCGACGACCGGATCGCGGTTCCTGGCGCCAGCCGACTACGGGTTCAAGCGCACCCTCCTTGCCGGCATGCCGATCTCGAGCACCGGGGTCCTGACGGTCAACTCGTACAGCGAGTTCACGGACGGCAGCAGCCGTTCGAACTACTTCACGGCGGAGCGATTCACGAAGTAGCCGGCGCAGCAGCCATCGCGCTGCCCGCGGCCGCCCCAGATCGCGCCGAAGTTCAACTGACGCGCTGGACACCCCTCGGGTCTGCGAACCGCTCACGCGCTCGTTCTGGGAGCCCCAGCAGACCTGTCGACCTCATCCCAACCCAAGGATGCGGACGGCAGACGGGATTCGTCCGAGCCCACACACGCACCTCGCAAACCAGCAGCGCGTGAGACTCGGTCTCCGATCTCGGAGCGCGGCACGACCGTGCACGCGCCGTGTGCGCAGATCTCGTACGCATCGTCGCGCCGTGCGAGGCCGGCCCGAACGAGGAGGCCGTGCACCTCGCAGCCGAGGCAGAGCCCGAGCACGGACTCCATCCACATCAGCGTCAGGCAGATCAGGCAGACCGTCCGCGGCAGGAGGCCGCGCACGCCGGAGTTCGTGATCACCATCATCGCGAACGACATCGCGAGGCCGAGCGTCCAGGCGAACCGCTTCGGCCTCGCCGACGTCCACTCCGGCTCGCGGCGGCGGGTCATCCAACCGCCGGCCAAACCCGTCGGGCTGAAGCGCAGCCCGGTCGTGACGCGCAGCAGGAAGTCGATGAAGAAGACCGTCGTCACCACCTGCAACGGGACGTAGTCCTGGTCGAAGTAGGCGTAGGCGAACGCGACGGCGCCGAGCACCAGGGTCAGGCCGGCCGCAGCCCGCACCGCGTGCTCGTTGAAGACCGCCGCGCGCACCTCCCGACCGTCGATCGTGAGGCCCGAGACGTACTCGCCGAAGACGACCACCAGCGCTCGACTCCTTCCCGTCAGATTCCCGGGCGCGGCCCTACCGCATCCCAGGCTGATTGAGCCAGAACGCCATCCGGCGGGCAACGGGGTTTCCCCTCGACCCGCTCGCGACCGACCCTACCGCGCAGCGCGATGCCGTCAGAATGGCTGGCACGTGGATGCCATTCGCACGGCTCTCGTCGGCCGTCAGGCCGAACTCGCCCGGATCGACGCCTTCGTCGCCGCGGCGACTGGTGGCGCGCGCTCACTCGTGCTCGTCGGAGAGGCCGGGATCGGCAAGTCCGCCCTCTGGCGCGTTGGGATCGAACGGGCGAGGGCGGCAGGCCACGTCGTGCTCCCCGCCCGGCCGGCCGAGGAGGAACTGTCGTTCCCGCTCGTCGCGGTCGTCGACATGTTCGAGGCGGTCGGCGCCGACCTCGCGCCGCTGCTCGCCGGGGAGTCGCACGCGGCCCACGGCCGCGCGTTCCTCGGCGTCCTGCGCTCCCTCGCACGAGAGGGCCCGGTGCTCGTCGCGATCGACGACGCGCACTGGCTCGACCCGGCGTCGGCGCGGGCGATCCGGTTCGCGATCCGCCGTCTCGAGGATGAGCCGGTCGTGTTCCTCGCCACCGTCCGCCCGGGCGTAGGCTCCGAGCCGGTTGCCGACCTGCTCGCCGCCGTCCGCCCGGAGCGACGAGAGGAGGTGATCGTCCGGCCGCTCCCCGCGCGCGAGCTGCGCAGGGTCTTGCGCGCGGTCTCACCGACCGTGCCGGCTCCCGTGCTGCGCGCGATCCACGAGGCCTCGGGCGGCAATCCGCTGCACGCGATCGAGCTGATGCGCGCCCACGCCGGCGGCGCCCCCGGTGCTGCACCCGGCACCCTCGCCGCGGCGATCGGGGCACGGCTCGATCGGTCGACGCCGGCGGTCCGCAGCGTGCTGGAGGTGGCGGCGGCGAGTGGTCGGCCGACGCAGGCGTTGATCGCCGCGGCGGCGCCGGACGGGGCGGCGGCACTCGACGCCGCCGTTCGCGAAGGGATCGTCGTCGTCGATCGCGACGGGCGCGTGCGCTTCGACCACCCGCTCGTCCAGTCGGTCGTGTACGAGCGGATCCCACCCGATCGCCGGCGCGCCCTGCACGGCCGGCTCGCGGATGTCGTCGAGGACGGCGACGAGCGAGTACGCCACCTCGCACTGTCCGCGGTCGGCCCCGCCCCCGCGATCGCGAGTGAGGTCGCCGCCGCCTCGGAGCGGATGGCTGCCCGCGGCGCCTTCGACCTCGCCGGTGAGCTCGCCGGCCACGCCGGACGTCTCGCTGCAACTCCCGACACCGACGCCGTCCTGGCATACGGGCTCGCCGAGATCCGCGCTCTGGCGAAGGCGGGAGAGTGGACCCGGTCGCTCGCGGCCGCGGATGCGCTGGTCGCCCGGCTGCCATCGGGACCGGCTCGCGCAGAGGCCATCATGGAACGGGCCTTCGTCGAGGACGACGACTTCGCCACTGGCGAACGCTGGCTCGAGCAGGCGGTCGCGGAGGCCGGCGACGACGACGCGCTGCAGGCCCGGATCCTCGACTGGCTCGGGTGGGCGCGCGGCATGCACCGCGGCGCCCTCGACGACGGCATCGCGGTCGCCACGCTGGCCGTCGCTGCAGCCCGGCGCGCGGGCGTTGAGGACATCACGCTCCCCGCCGTCCGGACGCTCGAGCACATGCGGGTCGTCGCAGGTCGAGAGACGCCTGCCGCGCTCCGGCGGCTGCTGGTGGAGGAGATGGCGCTCGATGGTGTGCCGCTCGACGACGGCCCCTACGCCCGCCTCGCCGAGCTGCGGTACCTCGACGGCGACCTGCCCGGAGCAGCGGAGGCGCTCGCCCAGGCGCAGGAGCAGGAGGAGCGCCAGCACGACGAGAACGCCCGCGCCTACCGCCTCTACGACGCGGCGATGCTCGACATCGCGGCCGGCCGGCTGGCCCGTGCCGAGGAGAACGTCCACGAGGGGATCGAGGCCGCCCGCGACGCGCGCGACACCTGGGGCGAGGCCCTCCTGCAGCACTCCCTCGCACTCACGCTGGTGTGGCTCGGACGCGCGGAGGAGGCGCGCACCGTCGCCCGGGCGCGGCTCGCGCGCGCCGAGGCGCGAGCCGAGCGGCCATGGATCGCGCGGCTCACGCACGTCCTCGGGCTGCTCGCGCTCTCGCTCGGGGATGCCCCGGCCGGGTACGCCGCGCTCGCATCGGCGGACGATCTCGTCACGACGATGGGCTTCGCCCACCCGGCGGTGTTCCGGACGACGCCCGACGCGATCGAGGCAGCGGCGCTCGCCGGGGCCATCGACGAGGCGAAGGGGCGGCTCGCGCGCCTCGAGGCGCAGGCACTGGTCGCGCAGAGCCGTTGGGTCGATGCCATCAGCGTCGTCAGCCGGGGGATCGTGGTGGCCGCGGCGGGGGAGGCGGCGGACGCCGTTCCCATGCTCGATCGGGCCGCAACGACGCTCGACGAGCTCGGCTTCCATACGGACGCAGCGCGGGCACGGCTCGCGCACGGCCGGGCGGCACTCTCCGCCGGGCGCCGATTGGACGGCGCGGCGGCCCTCGAGGCAGCGCGGGAGGCGTTCGTGGCCCACGGCGCGGCCGGCTTCGCCGGGCAGGTCACCGAGGTGCTCGCGCGGATGAGTCGCGGGCGGTCGAGCGGCGACCTGACGGAGGCGGAGACGCAGGTCGCCCGGCTGGCCATCGCCGGACGTCGGAACCGCGAGATCGCGGGCGAGCTGTACATGAGCCTGTCGACGGTCGAGGGTCACCTCACCCGCGTCTACCGCAAGCTCGGCGTGCGCTCCCGCACGGAGCTCGTCCGGCTCGACCAGCTCGCGGCCGTCGCCGGGGACACGCCCACGGGCTGATCAGGGTCGACGCCCCGCGAGTCCAGGGGAAACCCCCTTGTCCGCTTCCCACAGCACTGGCTGAATCAACGTGGGCACCGTATGGGCCGAGCCCGGTTCACTTGCAGCAGGAGGATCGCATGACGACGCAGGTCGAGTCGTCCGACTGGCGCGCGCTCCAGCACTCGCGCCTGCGGCGCGAGCTGCAGCGCCTCGACACGGTGTTCTTCCTGCTCTCGGCCATGGTCGTGATCGACACGGTGGGGGCGGTCGCGATCGGCGGCGTGCAGGCCTTCACGTGGCTCGTCGCGCTCTTCGTCCTCTTCTTCGTGCCGTCGGCGCTCGCCAACGCCGAGCTCGGCGCCGCGCTCCCGGAGGAGGGTGGCTGCTACGTCTGGGTCCGCGAGGCGTTCGGCCGCTTCGCCGGCGCGGTGACGTCGCTGCTGTACTGGGCCGGCACCCCGTTCTGGCTCGGCGGCTCCGTCGGTCGCAATCGCCCTCGCCGTGTGGTCGCGCTTCTTCGGTCACCTCGGCACCGGCGGCGCAATCGCCTTCGGCACCGTCTTCGTCGGTGTCGCCACGGTCGCTGCCGTGGCGCCACTGCGGCTACGGCAAGTGGGTGCCGACCAGCGGCGCTGTCGGGCAGATCGTGCTGCTCGTGGTGTTCACGTCAGCGCCGTCGATGTACGGCATCGCCCACGGCGTGCACGGCTTCGCCGCCGGCGACCTCTCGCCCTCGGCCGCCGTGTTCATCGCCGTCGTCCCGGTGCTCCTGTACTCGTTCGTCGGCATCGAGCTGCCGGCCGCGGCGCGGCGAGGAGATGGTCGACCCGCGCCGCGACATCCCGTGGGCGATCGGCCGCGCGGGCGTCGGCCAGCTCGTGATGTACGGCGTGCCGGTGCTCGCCGTGCTGGTCGTGCTGCCGCCGTCGGCGGTCACGTCCGTCCACGGCCTGATCGACGCGATGCGGACGGTCTTCACCGTCTACGGCGGATCGGTCGACCCCGACGGGACGGTGCAGCTGACGGGTGCCGGCGCCGTACTCGGCGCCGGCTGCGCGGCGCTGTTCATCTGGGTGCTGCTCGCGAGCGGCGCCGCCTGGATCATGGGCACGAGCCGCACTCAGGCGGCCGCCTGCATCGACGGCGCCGGCCCGGCGTTCCTCGGCCGGATCTCCGAGCGCACCGGTGTCCCGGTCGTCCTGGGCGTCGTCTCCGGCGCCATCTCGTGGCTCGCGATGGCGGTCGACATCCGGGCCACGGGTGGCGACTCGCAGCGCTACTTCTCCGCCGCCCTGACGGTCTCGATCGCCCTGATCGTGCTCGCCTACCTGCTCATCTTCCCGGCCTTCCTCGCCCTCCGGCTCCGCCGGCCCGACCTCGAACGGCCGTTCCGCGTTCCGGGCGGGCAGGCCGTTGCCTGGCTGGTGACGGTCTCCGCCACCGCCTGGTCGGCGCTCGCAGCCGTCTGCCTGCTCTGGCCGGGGTTCGGTCTGGCCGACCCGGACTCGGCGCTGCCGGCCGGATTCGCCGGCGACCGGTCGACGTTCGAGCTGCTCGTGCTCGCACCGATCGCCGGCCTGGCCGTACTCGCGGTCGTGCTCTACCTGCTCGGCGACCGGCGCGAGGCGACCGCGGTCGCCTCCCAGGCGGAGGCCACGTGACGCGCGACGCCGTTTCACCCGACATCCGTCCGCTCCCAGCATCTCCGGCGGCGTGTAACCACCCTTGGCGTCATTCCGCCGTCGCGGCGAGCACGGCGTGTGGCGGGGTGTGGTCGAGGGTGCGTCGCCGTTGGCGGATGAGCAGGGCGATCGCGCCGTTCGCGAGGCAGAAATAGAGCGGGAAGAGGAGCAGCGAGGGGTTGATCGTGCCGACGGCGGCGGCGCCAAGTGCGCCGGCGAGGCTCGCGAGCGCGTACGTAGCGAAGGTCTCCGACTCGGGATCACGGTACGTCTTCGGCACCATCATGGCGACGCCCATCAGGTCGGCGAGGACGACGCACGCGGTGGCGATGACCGGTTCGTCGGCGATCAGCCAGCCGACCACGCCTGCGCCGGCGAGGGCGATCATGACGCGTTCGGTGGTGCTCACGCCGCCCTCGCCGCGACGAATCGCGAGCAGGAAGACGAGGGTCGTCATGGCGGCCTGGGTCGCCGCCATGACGAGGCTCCAGGTGGCGCCATCGGCCCATTGGGACACGCACACGACGACCGTAAGCACGCCCCAGATCAGCCAGGTGCCGCGGTGGGGGCGCGTCCGCCCGCGGAGGATGTCCCGGACGTAGGGGAGGGTGTCAGCGACACCGACCAATCCGGCGAGCACGCCGAGAACCGGAACTATCTCCCTCATGCTCGACCGAGCGTAGGACGCGGCCAGCCGTTGCGGTAGCGGGTTTACCCTGGCCACTGCGCAACCTGCCCATGCAGTTCTCGGCAAGCACGGCGGCGGTGACGTCGATTCGGACGTATCCTCCGGCGGACAGCAACGGCCATGCGCCTTCCGGAGTGCATCATGCCCTACACCGTGGACTTCACTACCGTGTCGACCGTCGGCCTCGAGTCGTCACCGGTCGCGGCCGCGCTCGCCGGTCTCCGGGCGAACGAGGCGCGCTACTTCAAGAACAAGTACGACCACGACTTCACGGTGGAGCCCGCCGGCGAAGCCCAGGCGACCGTCGACTGGGTGCACCGGATCCTCAAGGAGGAACGCGACATCGTCATCGCGTCCCGCCCGTTGGAGGCGACGTCCTTCCAGGTCGAGGACATCCGCATGGCCTACGTCTTCTACGAGAGCGGCCTCTCGATCAACGTCATGTACACGGTCGACGACGCCAGGAAGCGGGCGGTCGGATTCAAGCTCTCCGACGGGATGGACATCCCCGCGGAGCTCGCCCCGCGCTTCAAGTTCGCGCGCCAGAAGTCGAAGCTCGCCGGAACCATCCGCGGCTCCTACTTCGTGATCAAGAACGAGTACTGACCCTGGCAAACCAACCGGACGTCAGGATGCCTTGACGATGGCCTTGACGCTGTCCGGGGCCGTGCCTGGCGAGGTGGCCCTGATCAGGAACGTGCCGGAGCGGCCGCTGGTTGACGAGAGCCGGACGAGCATCTTGAGAGTCAGGTGCGCTCCCGGCAGCAGCGTGCCGGTCGAGTAGGTGCCGGCCTTGACCGCGGCGGTCACGTTGGTCGCTCCCCGGTAGTAGGAGACGGCGAACCCGCGGGCCGCGCCGGTTGCGTGGAGCTTGAAGGTGTCGCTGTAGAGGCCGTCGTTCTGGATGTCGACGTAGAGCGTGCCGCGGTGGCGGCGCTTGACGCGGATGGCCTTCGATTCGCCGGCGCCGGTGGCGCTGTAGACGTCGTTGCCGGCAAAGGGACCTGCGAGCTGCGTGCCGATGCGCGCGTCGGGGCGCAGGACTGCGTAGGAACCGACGCTATCGGCAAGGCCGTCGCCACCGGCGTTGGTGAAGTTGCCGCCGGCGTCGAGCTCGAGCCGGAACGTGGCCAGTGCGTCGACCTCCGAGTTCAGGGCGCCGTTGCCGGCGCCGTCCGACCCGAGCGGATCGCCAGATGGTGCCGTCGAAGTACGCGAGCCGGTCGGCGGTTGCCTGGCCATTGGCGTTCTGAAACGAGCCGGCCGCGAACACGTTCTGGCCCTGCGTGACCATCGCGTAGATGAAGCTCGTGGCCGGGAACCAGCCGTCGGTGCCGGCGGTGTTCGAGCCCACGGCGCTCCACGCGGAGCCGTTCCACCTGGCGACGTGGTCGGCCTGCGCGATCCCGGCGATGTTGACGGCGTCCGTGCCGACGTACACGTCCGTCCCGTGCGCGGCGAGTGATCGCACCTTGTCGTCGACGGCGCCCGGCCCGCCCATGGCGTGCCACGTGCCGTCGTAGGCGGCGATGTGGTCGGCGTCCGCGATGCCGTCCAGGTTGATGAACGACCCGCCGGCGTACAGCACGCCGTTGCTGTCGGCGGTCAGGGCGAGGATCGCCGCTGTTGATGGTCGCCGTCGGCGAGCACCGTGGAGCTCGGCGCGCCGGTCGTGAGGTCGCAGGCGAGCAGGAAGTCGGCGGACGCGATGCCCGCGCCGTTCGCGAACGAGCCGCCGACGTAGAGCGTGTTGCCGATGATCTGCAGCGCGAGCACGGCGGCCGTGATGGCCGGGCCGGGGATGGTCGAGGTGCAGGGAGAGGACCAGCTCGTGCCGTTCCACGCCGCGAGGTAGTCGAGATCGGGGTTGCCGCCGACGTCGGTGAAGTTGCCGCCGACGTAGACCGTGCTGCCGTGGACGGCGATGGCGCGGACATTGGCGTTGAGGCCCACCGGGCCCAGCGCGCTCCAGGCGACGCCATTCCACTTCGCGATGTGATCGGCGCTGGCGTTGCCAGCCGGCGTCGGTGAAGGCGCCGCCCGCGTACAGAGTGAGCCCGCTGTTGTCGGTGGCGAGGGCGTAGACCGCGCCGTTCAGGGCTGCGACGCCGCTCGTCGGCCCCGTGTCCGAGATGATCCCAGCCACCCGGTCCCGACGCCAGCGCCCCGGGCGCGAGCTGGGCCATGATCGCGATGGCGAGGACGAGGGCAATCAGCAGGCGGCGCATTCCGGACTCCTTCTCCTGAGTGCGCCGTACCGCGCGCGGCTCGACCTGGATGGAGTCGGATTCTAACGGCTCGGCACCATCAACCCCGGCGACCTCCGGGTCGGCCTCCATCGTCGTGGCATCGCTGAGTTGACCGGCCGCCGCGGGCGCCCGATACTCCCCGGCGATGCTCGAAGGCCGAGTCGCAGCGGTCACCGGGGCGGCCAGCGGCATCGGCCGCTGCATCGCCGACGCGCTCGCCGCGGCCGGAGCGCAGGTGGTGGCCATCGACCGGTCGCCGGACGAAGCCGAAGCTGTCCGCGGGAACGCGCCGGTGTTCCTCGCGTGCGACGTGCGCTCCGCCGACGCCGTCGGGGAGACCTTCGCCGAGATCGCCCGACGGTTCGGTGCCGTCGATATCCTCGTCAACTCGGCCGGGGTGCGCGAGATCGCCCACCCCCTCGATCTGGAGCCGGCCGAGTGGGAGAACGTGATCGGCGTCGACCTGAGCGGCACGTTCTACTGCTGCCAGGCCGCCGGCAGGATGATGCGCGACGCCGGGCGCGGCGGCGCGATCGTCAACATCGCCTCGGTCGCGGGCCTGATCGGCCAGTCGCGGCGCGCCGCCTACACCGCCGCCAAGCATGGCGTGATCGGACTGACGAAGGCCCTCGCGAAGGACTATGCGGCGTTCGGCGTCCGCGTGAACGCGCTCTGCCCGGGCATCGTCCGCACGCCGATGACGGCGGCCTACGCCGACGACGAGGTCTTCCTGCAGTCCGCGCTCCCGTCCGTCCCGCAGGGCCGGCTGGCCGAGCCCCAGGACGTCGCCGACGCCGCCCTGTTCCTGGTCGGCGAGCATTCGCGCCACATCACCGGCATCGCCCTGCCGATCGACGGCGGGTGGCTGGCCGAGAAGGGCTATGTCCCCACCGGCAGCGGTCCAAGCTCGTTCTACGGCGCCCGGCCCACCTGATCCGGACGACGCGGCGGAGGCCGGAAGCACGATCGCGGCTAGGCTGCTGGTACCCCGATAACGGTCCGCGACGCGATCTTCGGTCGCTCGCGCGCTGCCGACACGTCGGAATTCTCTCGAAAGGGGCGCGCGCCCGTCGTGCGTACCGCGATCTTCTCGACATTCCCGCCGCGGGCATGCGGCATTGGCACGTTTGCGTTCGACCTGCGATCGGCGTTGCTCGGCGTCCCGGCGATCGACGACGTGCTCCCCATCGTCGTGCTCGACGAGCCGTCGAGTCCGCAACGCGGCGGTGTGCTCGCGACCGTTGCGCAGTCCGTCCGCGGCGACTACGCCCGCGCCGCCCGGCTGCTGAGTCGCATGGACGTGGACGTCGTGCTGCTCGAGCACGAGTTCGGGATCTTCGGCGGCGAGGACGGCGAGTACGTCCTGTCGTTCGCCCGCGGGCTGGCCCAGCCGCTCGTGCTGCAGCTGCACACGTTGCTCGCGGCGCCGAGTCCGCACCAGCTCGAGGTCCTGGTCGACCTGTGCGATCGGGCCGAGCGCGTGATGGTGATGACCGAGACCGCGCGGCGCATGCTGATCACGCAGGAGATCTGCCAGCCGGCGAAGATCCGGGTCGTCCCGCACGGCGCACCCGTGGTGCTGACGCAGCGCCGCGAGCAGTTGGCGGCAGGCCGGCGGCCGCGCTACGTCACGCCGATGCCCGGCGGCTACGAGCGCCTGCGCGAGCGGTTCCTGCTCTCCACGTTCGGCCTGCTGTCGGCCGGCAAGGGCATCGAGACCATGCTCGAGGCGCTGCCTGCGATCGTCGAGCAGCATCCGGAGGCGCTCTACCTGGTCGCCGGGCGCACCCACCCGCAGGTGGCCCGGCGAGAGGGCGAGCGCTACCGCCAGCAACTCGAGCGGCAGGTCGTCGCCCTCGGGCTCGAGGATCACGTCGACTTCGACGACCGCTTCATCTCCATCGATCAGCTCGCCGACCTCCTGGCGGTCACCGACGTGTTCGTGACGCCGTACACGAACCGCGAGCAGATCGCGTCCGGCGCGCTGACGTTCGGGGTCGCCGCGGGCTGTGCCGCGGTCTCGACCGCGTACTGGTACGCCGAGGAGGTACTCGAGAGCGGCGCCGGGCGGGTCGTGCCGCTGGCCGACCCGAACGCGCTGGCCGCGGCCGTCTGCGAGTTCGCGTCGAACCCCGAGGCGCTCGCGACGGCGCAGGCCGAGGCACGCCGGATCGGTCGCGAGCTGACGTGGCCGGCCGTGGCGATCGCGACGGCGGAAGTGCTCGAGGAGGCCGCGGCGCTCGTCCACCCCGAGGCCCCGAGCCCGTCGCACGACCTCCGGCCGACCTCCGTCCGCACGGATCACCTGCACACCCTGGTCGACGACGTCGGGATCATCCAGCACGCCTACGGCGCGGTGCCGAACCGCAGCTCCGGCTACTGCGTCGACGACGTGGCCCGGGTTGTCGTACTCGCGCTCGACCTCGCACGACGCGACGGCGACCCGCGCTGGACGGCCGTGCTGCATCGGTCCCTGGCGTTCCTGTACGACGCCACCGACCAGGGCGGCGCCGGTATGCGCAACTTCATGGGCTACGATCGCCGGTGGCTGGACGCGCCGCACGTCGGCGACCACGTCGGGCGCACCGTCCGAGCGCTCGGCGAGGTGCTCTCGACCGCCTGGGTGCCGGGCGTGGTCGGCCCGACGCGCCGCCTGCTGGCGGTGCTCGTGGACTCGCTCGCCGACGACGTCGGGCCGCGCACGGCGGCCTACGCCACCCTCGGTCTCGCCCGGCTCGACCCCGACCGGCTCGAGCCGCACGCGCGCGAGGTGCTCACCCGCTTCGTCGACCAGCTGGTCGCGGCGCATGCTGCCAAGGCAAGCGAGGACTGGCCGTGGTTCGAGGATCGCCTGACCTACGACAATGCCTGCCTGCCGCACGCGCTGATCGCCGGCGGCAAGCGACTCGACCGCGCCGATGCCGTGACGATCGGCCTCGATTCGCTGCGCTGGCTCGGCGACGAGTGCGGACTGGCCGACGGGATGCTGCGGCTTCCCGGCCACCACGGACGACATCGCGACGAGCCCGCGCCCGGTGACGGTGACGAGCAGCCGCTCGACGCGTGCGCGCTGGTCGAGGCCGAGCTGGCGGCGTTCGCCCTCACCCGCGACCCGGATCATGCGTTCCGGGCACGGGCCGCGTTCGAGTGGTTCCTCGGCCGCAACCGCCTCGATCGGCCCCTGTACGACTTCGCGACCGGCGGCTGCGGCGACGGCCTCGGCGCCGACGACATCAACGAGAACGAGGGTGCGGAGTCGACGCTCGCCTTCCACCGCGCCCAGCTGATGATCGACGCCGCCGCGCTGCCGGTGCGGCTGCGCCTCGCGCCCCGTCCGCTGGTCACGGCATGACCCGAGACTCGCGGGAGCTGTTCGTCCGCCATCCCGGAAACCCGATCCTGACGGCGGAGGCCTGGCCCTACCCCTGCAACGTCGTCTTCAACCCGGCTGCGGCACAGGTGGGCGGCGAGACCGTCATCCTCGCCCGCGTCGAGGCACTCGACGGCACCTCGCACCTCACCGTCGCCCGCTCCGCCAACGGCATCGACGGCTGGACCGTCGCCGCGGAGCCGCTGCTCGCGGCCACGCCGGGCATCGAGTCGGAGCTGTGGGGCTTCGAGGATCCGCGGGTCGTCTGGCTCGAGGAGCTCGGCCGCTACGCCATCACCTGCACGGCCTACGGGCCTGGCGGTCCGGCTGTCCACCTCTCGACCACGACCGACTTCGTCACCGTCGAGCGGCGCGGCATCATCCAACGACCGCAGGACAAGAACGCCGCGCTGCTGCCCACCCGCGTCAATGGCGACTGGATCCTTTTCCACCGGCCCAGCTCGTCCATGAACGGCGCCACCCGCGGGTCGATCGTGCTGTCGCGCTCACCCGACCTCGTCAACTGGAGCTCGTCGGAGCCGGTGCTCGAGCCACGCCAGGGCGCGTTCTGGGATTCGCAGCGCATCGGCATCGGACCGCCGCTGATCTGGACCGAACACGGCTGGCTGCTGATCTACCACGGTGTCAAGGAGACGGTCAGCGGTGGCATTTACCGCCTCGGCCTCGTCCTGCTCGACCTCGACGACCCGGCCCGGGTCCTCGGTCGCTGCTCGAACTGGATCTTCGGCCCCCTTGCGGAGTACGAGCGTCAGGGCGACGTGCCAAACGCCGTCTTCCCCTGCGGTCTCGTCCACGATGCGGCGACCGGCACCATCCGCATCTACTACGGCGCCGCCGACACGACCATCGCCCTCGCCACGGCTTCGTTACAGGACCTCGTCGACGCCGTGCTTGCGGCCTGACGGTTCGGATCACACGGCCGCGGCGCCATCAGCTTCCCGGGTCGGCTAGCCCCATCGTGGTGTAGAGCATGAAGCTCGGCACCATCTCGAGCCGCCCGTACTGGCACACGATCGGCACGTCGCTGCGCACCCGCATGGCGTACTGGGTGCGCACGGGGATGTCGAACGGCCGGCCATCCGCGGTCTCGGCCGCCCACGGCGCCCGCAGCGAGACGACCCGCTCTGCCTCGACGGTCACCGACAGGCCCAGCGTCGGCTCGCGGTCCGTCCAGTAGACGTCGATGAGGATGTGCGCCGGCCGGTCGGCGACGTTCAGGATCAGAAGCGCCTCGTGCGGCTCCCAGGCGCCGTCCGCCGCGGGGGGTAGATCGCCGTCGGGGAAGTACCACGTACGCGCACCGAAACCGGCCTGGCGGTCGCGCTGCACGCGATCCTCGGAGATGGACACGGGCGTCCTCCCTTCACGGAGCCGCACCGGATGGCGGCGACCCACGGCGAAGCTTGCCGGATCTGGTCTGAGAGCTGATGGCAAGCGTGAACCGGTGATAGAATCGGCGCCCCGGCCGGAGGACCGATGCGGATCACCCTGACGGACGCGAAGCGTGCAAGCCGCGGGCCGAGGTTCGGCCGGTACGTGGTGGCGGCGATCGTGGCAGCGCTGATGGCAGGCGCCCCGGCCGCCGCGTCCGCCGCGAGTTGCCCGAACTTCGGCGCCGAGGCCCCCAACCCGAGCGCGGCCTTCGACGCGCTCAACGGGGTTGCGGTCCTGTCCCCGTGCAACGTCTGGGCCGTGGGCACCTACGAGGTCGCCCTCGTCAACAGGACGCTGATCGTGCACTGGAATGGAACCTCGTGGGCGCAGATCGCGAGCCCCAACGTCGGGGACGCGACCGTGAGCAACCAGTTGACGGCCGTCAAGGCCCTGTCGCCGAAGAACATCTGGGCGGTGGGTACCTACTCCGACGCCCTGCCGCCCAGGTACGACCACCCGCTCATCCTGCACTGGAACGGCAAGACGTGGAAGCGAGCGCCGGTCACCTTCAACGCCGGCCAGGAGGTCGTCCTGACCGGCGTGTCCGCCTCGTCCGCTTCCGACGTCTGGGCCGTGGGCGCGACGGACTCCAACCGGCACGCGATGGCCCTGCACTGGAACGGCAAGGTCTGGAAGCACGTCGCGGTTCCTGATACCGACCGCTCGGGCCCCTACAACACGCTCACGGGCGTGGTGGCAGTCTCGCGCAACAGCGCCTGGGCGGTCGGCACCTACGGCTACCCCACGAAGACGCTGACCCTGCACTGGAACGGCAAGACCTGGAGGCACGTGGCCAGTCCCAACCCGGCCGGCGTCGCCGGCCCCAACTGGCTCGGGAGCGTGTCTGCCGTGTCCGCCTCGGACATCTGGGCCGTAGGCTATCGCGGCAATCCCGCCCGCACCCTGACGCTGCACTGGAACGGGAGGAGATGGAAGTACGTGCCCAGCCCGAACCCCGGTGGGGCGGCCCCAAGCTCCCTCGTCAGCGTCGCCGCCGTCTCGGCCTCCGACGTCTGGGCCGCGGGCTCGTACGGCAGTGGTCCGAGCCACACGCTCATCGAGCACTGGAACGGCAGGTCCTGGAAGGCGGTGCCAAGCCTGAACCCCGGAGCGCCGGATGCCCTGAACGGCCTCTACGGCGTCGCGGCGTCCGCCTCCACCAACGTCTGGGCGGTCGGCGCCTACAGCGCCACCGGGGGATTCCGGACGATCGCGATCCGCTGCGCCTGCTAGCTGGCTAGAAGAAGCCTTTCGGGATCAGGCCGTTCGCGCGGGCCTGCTGTTCGAGCTCGTCCCGGAAGTCCGGGTGGGCGATCGAGATCATCGCCCGGGCCCGCTCGGGGATCGACTTGCCCTTCAGGTTGACGATCCCGTATTCGGTGACGACGTACATCATGTCGCTGCGGGTGGCGGTGACGACGTTGCCGGGCGTCAACTCCACGACGACGCGGCTGGCGCGCACGCCTCGGCGCTCGTAGGTGGACGACATGCACATGAACGACTTGCCGCCCTTGGAAGCGTAGGCGCCGCGCATGAACTGCGCCTGCCCGCCGGTGCCGCTGATGTGGCGATGGCCGGCCGACTCACTGGCGGCCTGGCCCTGCAGGTCCATCTGCGTCGTGTTGTTGATCGCGACGACGCCATCGTTCTGCATCACCGTGTGCGGCAGGTTGACGAGGTCGACGGCGAGGCACAGAAAGTCGGGGTTGTGATCGGCCGTCTCGTACTGGATCCGCGTCCCGACCCCGAAGGTGCACACGACCTTGCCGCGGTGGAGCGTCTTCCTGGCGCCGGTCACGACCCCGCCGCGGTAGAGGTCGATGAGGCCGTCCGTGAGCATCTCGGTGTGGACGCCGAGGTCGCGCACGCCGCTCTCGAGCAGCAACGAGCAGACCGCGTTGGGCATCGCCCCGATGCCGATCTGCAGGCAACTGCCGTCCTCGACCTCGGCGGCGATCAGCCCGGCGACCACCCGGTCGACGTCGGTCGGAGGCGGATTCGGTATCTCCGGCGGCGGCGCGTCGCCGCCCGCGATCACGTAGTCGACCTCGCTCTCGTGCACCGCGTTCTCGATGCCGTCCAGGTACGGCAGCCCGGCCGACTCCTCGACGATCACGACCCTGGCGCGCTCGACGATCGCGCGGTGCCAGAGCGCCGCGAGGCTGAAGTTGTAGAAGCCGCGCTCGTCCTTCGGGCAGGTCTTGATCACGGCCATCTCCGGCGGGTCGATGAAGCGCCGGTAGTAGTCGGGGATCTCGCCGAGGTTGCACGGGATGTAGCTGGCCAGGCCGACGTCGCCCTTCGCACGGTCAAGGCCGGTGTAGTGCCAGTTGAACCAGTGGAAGTGGTCGCGGCCGGGGTCGGCCTCGAGCACGGCGCGCGGCCGCAGCGTCAGGCAGGTGCGGATCTTCACGTCCTCGAGTTCGTCGACGCGCTGGGCGAGCGCTGCGTCGAACGCGTCGGTCTGACCGATGCCCGTGCCGTACTCGACCCAGTCGCCCGACCGGACGAGCGCGGCGGCATCGGACGCCGAGATCCGCTGCGCCCGCGCACGGTTCGTCCCCGTCGGTCCAGCCGATCCCCGTGCCGCCATACCGCGAGGGTACGGGTAGGTGACCCTCCTGGCAAGGTCGGTGACGCGGCCAGGCTCGGCCGTGGTCCTGTACCGTCTGCGACATGAACCGGGCGATTCGACTGAACATCGGCGATCTCGATACGACTCCCCAGGTGCTCGAGGACGGGACGCTGACGCGCACCGCCGAACGCTTCAATGGTGGCGACGGGCTGACCAGCGGCGTGTGGGAGTCCGAGCCGTTCACGTGGGAGACGGACGGGTACCCGGTGGACGAGACGTGCGTCGTGGTCGAGGGCACGATCTACCTGCGCTACGCCGACGGGACCGAGGATGCGTTCGGACCGGGCGCGGGCTTCTCGATCGCCAGGGGCACGCCGCTGACCTGGCATCAGGACGAGCGCGTCCGCAAGTACTACGTCATTCGTGAGACGCCACCGAGCGACTGACGCGCCCGGTTAGTCAGAGTCAGCCACCACCGGAAGACTGGCCGATCGCTGCCGTCTCCAGCGCCGCGATGCGGTCGCGAAGTGGCCGGGCGCCCAGGCGCTCCGCCAGCTCCGCGGCCTCGGCCAGAGGCCCGGCCGCGCCGGCCCCCTCCTGCGTCTCGACGAGCCAACGGGCCTGCTCGGCCAGTGCGAGGGCCGTCCAGTACGGGTCGCCGACGCCGCGGGCCGCGTCCACCGCGGCGGCGAAGTCCGGTGCACCCCGGTTCCGGGCGTCCCGGGCCGCCCGGGCAAGCGCGACGTAGATCAGCAGGTCCCGGGGTCGCTCGGCCGAGGCGCGGCTCGACGCGTTCGAGCAGGTCGCTGAACCCCGCCGAGGTGCCGACATCGAGTGCCGCCTCCAGACCGAGCTCGGCGAGCGCGTCGACGACCTCCCGGTCGTCGGTGCGCTCGGCATCGTCGAGCGCCTCGAGGGCGAGTGCGAGCGCATCGCCGGGCCGGCGGCCGGCGAGGGCGAGCAGCCCGCGAGCAACGACGCGAACGCCCCAGGCCTGGTAGTTGCCGACCTCGGTCCAGGCGGCCATCGCCTCGAGGTCGGCGATGACCTCCCCGCCGTCGCCACGGCGGAGGGCGATGCGGGCGATCATCAGCCGGGCATATGCCTGCACCGGCTCGCCCTCGACGACGCCCTCGTCCGGAAGCGCCCGGTAGGTCGCGACCGCCTCGTCCCAACGGCCCTGCCCGAGACACTCGCTGATCAGGTTCGACGCCAGCGCCCGCTCCCACACGCGGTTTCCCCGCAGCCGCGCGAGCTCGAGCCCGCGCCGGATGACCATCTCCGACTCGTCGCCGCGGGCGGAGATCGAGAGCGCGTAACTGAGGTTCATGCACGACCGCATCTCGCCGGCGGCGAAGTCGTGCTCTGCCGCGAGTGCGCGCGCGTGGTGGAGGAGGGCGAGTCGCTCCTCGGGGCGTTCGTCGAGGAGGAGGGCCTTGTTGTTGAAGGCCTGCACAAGCACCTCGTAGAGCCGGTCGCGCTCTGCGATGTCGATCGCGCGCTCGACGTGCGGATGCGCCTCGGTAGCACGGCTCGCGAAGAACAGCATCCGGGCGAGCTCGCAGGACACCCATGCCACCGCGCGATCGTCACCCTGGCCCTGATGCGCGCCCAGCGCCACCGTCAGCCGGTCGATCGCCTCCTCGATCCGCCCGGTCACGAAGAGCACCTCGGCGTGGCGGGCCTGGGCCGCCGCGACCTCGGCGTGGCGATCGCTCGCGTCGAGCAACTCGATCGCCGAGAGCAGCAGCCGCGAGGCGTCCTCGAGGCGACCGCCGGCGATCGCCAGGTCGCCCGCCCGGGCCAGGAGGGCACCCTGCTCGCCATCATCCGCGGTCAGGCCGGCGGCGCGCTCGAACGCCCGTTGCGCCTCGACGGTGGCGGCCAGTGACGAGGCGCGTTCGGCCGCTCGGGCGAACCAGCGACGCGCCTCGGCACGGACGTCGTCGGCGTCGCCGGCGGCAGGGTCGGCGAGGTGGGCGTCGAGGTAGTGACTGGCGATCACCTCCGCGATCTCGTCGGCGTCGATCGTCGGCTCGCCCGCCAGGTAGCGCGCCGCGGCGAGATGGCGCGCCCGCCGGTCGCGGCGGGCGATGGTGTCGTAGGCGACGCGCTGCACGAGGGCCTGCAGGAACCCGAACTGGCCGCGATCGGGCGAGAACGGATCGCTCTGGATCGCGAGCAGCTCCTTGCGCACGAGGGAGGCCACGATCCGCTCGACGGCCGGCTCATCGAGACCCGACACCGATGCGAGCCCGCGCGCCGTGAACGTCTTGCCGAGCACCGCGGCGTCCTGCAGGAGCCCGCGCTCCTCGGCCGTCAGCGCATCCAGGCGCGCGGCTATCAGCGCGTGCAGGGTCTCCGGCACCGCGATGTCGTCGACCGCGCCGACCACCCGCGTCGCGCCATCCATCGTCGCCACGAGGCCCCGGTCACGGAGCATCCGCACGGTCTCGACCGCATACAGCGGGATGCCCTCGGCCGCCCGTCGGAGGCGCTCCGCGAGATCTGCCGGGAGGCCTGGCAGGAGAGCGGTGAGCAACTCGCGCATGGCATCGTCATCGAGCGGATCGAGCGCCAGCGTCGTCGAGCTCCGGGCGGCGCCGGGGAACCCCGGGTGGCGATCGGCGACCTCGGGTCGGGCGAGCGTCATCACGAAGATCGGCAGCTGACGTGACCAGTCGAGGAGGTACTCGATGAAGGCCACGAGCGACTCGTCCGCCCAGTGGATGTCCTCGAAGACGAGCACCACCGGAGACTGCTCCGCGAGCCGCTCGAAGAAGCGCCGCCACGCCGAGAAGAGGTCCTCGCGGTCGGGCGCGGTGCGGTCCGCAAGCCCCAGCAGGTGTGCGAGGCGCGGCTCGATCCACGCGCGCTCGGCCGGGTCGGCGACCTGCTCGGCGAGCATCACCGAGAGCTTCGCCGCCGCCTCGTCGGGCGGCTCGTCCTCGAGGATGCGTGCCCGGCTGCGCACCATGTCGGCGAGCGCGCGGTACGCCACGCCGTCCCCGTAGGAGAGGCAACGCCCACGGTGCCACCAGACGTCGGCGATGAGGCCGTCGACATGCTTCTCGAACTCCCACGCCAACCGCGACTTGCCGATTCCGGCCGGCCCGAGGATCGAGACCAGCCGCGCACGGCCCTGGTCGGCGCAGGCGTGAAACAGCTCGCGGACCAGGCGGAGCTCGCCTGCCCGCCCCACGAACGGCGTGTCGGCCGCGGGGCCGCGCCCCCCGCCACCGCGCTGACCGACCACCTGACGCGCCTGCCAGAGCGCGACGGACTCCGCCTTGCCCTTCAGCTCGTGCGATCCGGCGTCGGTGTAGGCGATGGCGGCGGCGCTGGCACGCCGCGTCGCGTCGCCGACCAGGACGCTGCCGGGCGCGGCGACCGACTGGACGCGCGATGCCGTGTTGACGAGGTCGCCGGTCACGAGGCCCTGTCCCTCGGCGGCGAGGTCGACCATCGCCTCGCCCGTCATCACGCCGACGCGGAGACCGAGCCCGGGCTCAACGGCGCTGTCCGCGAGCGTGGCGACGGCGTCGACGAGGTCGAGCCCCGCACGGACGGCGCGCTCCGCGTCGTCCTCGCGGGCGACCGGAGCGCCCCAGAGGGCCATGACCGCGTCGCCGATGAACTTCTCCACCACGCCGCCGTACCGTCCGATCACGGTGCGTGCCGCCGCGAAGTAGCGGTCCTGGAACGCACGCACCTCCTCGTAGTCGCGCCCCTCGGAGAGCGTGGTGTAGCCGGCGAGGTCGGCGAACAGCACCGTCACCAGGCGGCGCTCGGTCGTCGCCGGAACCCTCTCCGCGGCGGCATCGAGCGCCGCAGCCACCGGCGAGCCGCACTCGCCGCAGAAGCGCTGCGCCGGCCCGCACGCCGCGCCGCACGCCCGGCAGGCACGCGCGAGCGGGGCCCCGCATTCGCCGCAGAAGCGCTGGCCGGCGACGGTCGCCGCGCCGCATGTCGAACAGCCCGCCATACGGACACGGTAGCGCCGGCGAACGCCATCCGAACTCGGAACCGTGATCGGAGCGACGATACTCCTGGCGTGACGCGCAAGGACCAGCGGCGCGGCGCCGGCGGGGCGGCTGGGAGAGGCGCCGAGCGTCAGCTACGGCTCGGCGCCGAGCTCATGGGTCAACGGCGATTCGCCGATGCGCTCGAGGCCTTCCAGAGCGCGCACGCGCTCGGCGCGCGCGGCTTCCCGGTCGACTTCGGGCTGGGCTCGGCGCTGCTCGACACCGGTCAGGAAGCGGCCGCGATCATCGCACTCGAGCGTGCCGCCGCGATGCAGCCCGGGCACACCGGTGTCCGGCAGAACCTCGCCAAGGCGCAGTACCAGACGGGCCTCGTCGACCAGGCGGTGGCCAACTTCCGTCGAGCGCTCGCGACGAACGACGACTTCCTCCATCGCTCCGCCCTCGCCACGGTGATCCCCGGCGACCCTTCCGCCACGCACGCCGACGTGCTCGCGGCCCGCCGTGCCTTCGCGGACAACGATCTTCCCCCGCCGCGCTTCCGCTTCTCCCCGCAACGGAGCCCGGGTCCTCTCCGCGTCGGCTATCTCTCGTCGTTCTTCGAGGCGGCCAACTGGATGAAACCGGTCTGGGGCCTCGTCAACAAGCACGACCGCAACGGCTTCGCCGTCCATTTGCTCTCGGATGCGACGGAGGAGGAATGCGCGGCCGCGGGATACCGGCCGGATGCTCGCGACACGTTCGTGGCCATTCGAGGACTCGACACCGAACGGGCCGCCGAGCGCATCGCCGCCGCCGAACTCGACATCCTCGTCGACCTCAACGGCTACAGCGCGCTCGGCCGACTGCCCGTCGTCGCGCTCCGCCCTGCCCGCTCGGTCGTGGCGTGGTTCAACCACTTCGCGACGTCGGGGATGACGGCCTACGACTGCCTGATCGGCGACCCGGTCGTCGTCCATGCGGATGAGGAGGTGCACTACACCGAGCGGATCGTGCGCGTCCCGGGTACGTACCTGACCTTCGACGTCGCCTACGCGGTGCCACCGGTCGAGCAAGCGCCCGCGCGACGCAACGGCCACGTCACCTTCGGCTGTTTCGCGTCGCAGTACAAGCTCACGCCGCAGGTGGTGCAAGCGTGGGCCGCGATCCTCGACGGGGCCCCGGGGGCCGAGCTCCTCGTCAAGAACCGAACCATGCAGGCGGAGTGCAACCGCGTCTCGCTGGTGCAGCGCCTCACCGATCACGGCATCGACCCCGCCCGCATCACGCTCGAGCCGGGTGCGCCGCACTACGACTACCTCGCCGCCTACTCCAGGGTCGACGTCGCCCTCGACCCGTTTCCCTACAACGGCGGCACCACGACCTCGGAAGCCCTCTGGCAAGGGGTTCCCGTGCTCTGCTTCGCCGGCGATCGCTGGGCGGCGCGCCAGGGCGCGTCGCTGTTACGCGCCGCCGGGCTCGACGAGTTCGTCGCGCAGGACGAAGCGGACTACATCTCCCGTGGCATCCGGCTCGGCAGGGGATTCACCGACGAACGGATGACGATGCGCACCCGGCTGGCCGCCTCGAGCATGATGGACACCACGGCGTTCGCGCGCGAGCTGGAGGGGATCTACCGGCGCCTGGCGGGGCTGGAGGTCGCGGGTGCGCCGCCACTGGCCGGCCCCCGGGGCTAGGCCCGGGGGAGGCAGCCGCGAAGACGGGCTGGCGGCGCCGCGGTCGAGTCGGTATCATCGCTGTTCTCGCGGCCGACCTTCAAAGGAGGGGCGATGCGTGTACCCGACCGGCTGGTGCTGATGCTGGTGGTGCGGCGATCGGCGGTGTGCCCGTGAGCGGCGCAACGAGCAGGCGCGAGTTTCTGGCACGCGCGGGCCTGGTCGCCGGTGCGGCCGGGGTCGTCGGCGGGGCCGGTGTCGCCACCGGCGGGATCACGGCGCCAGGCGCGCCGGGTCTGCCAAGGGTGATCCACGGCGCCGATTGGCGAGTCGTCCGGCCGGGCGTCCCGAGCGGCACCCTGCCGCCGGCTAGCGCCAGCGTCCTGCCGTTCGGGCGGCTCGTCGATGCCGACGGCGTGGGGCTCGGCATATTCGAGGCGTCGGTGCTGCCGGCGGGCGGGAAGGGCTCGCACCTGCATCGGCTCGAGTTCGCGGACGGCACGCTCACCGCGGTCGGTCCGGCGACGCTCGGCGACGCCACGTACGCGGTGATCGGAGGTACCGGGCGGTTCTCCGGTGCGTCTGGCAGTTACCACCTCCGGCAGCGGCCGGCGCCGTCCGGCGGCACGGCGGAGTTCACTCTCGACATCACCACCCCGGGGGTCTGAGATGGCAGTCGACATGTTCCTCAAGCTCGATGGCATCAAGGGAGAATCCCTCGACGCCACCCACAAGGATTGGATCAGCGTCCTGTCCTATTCGTGGGGCGTGGCCAACAGCGCCAGCGCCGCGCCGCGCAGGCGCGGCACGCCGGACGCGACCTCCCTCTCGGTCAACGTCTACACCTCGAAGGCCTCGCTACCGCTCTTCAACCACTGCTGCACGGGCGCGCACATCAAGCAGGGGATGATCACGGCCCGCAAGGCCGGGGAAGCCCAGAAGGACTTCCTCCAAATCGGGCTCACCGACATCGTGATCACGAGCTACCACTCGGGCTCCTCCGGCGTTGAGGATCTGCCGGTCGAGACGATCCACCTCGATTTCGCGAAGATCCAGGTCACGTATGCCGGTCAAAGCCCGACGGGTGCCACGCTTCCCGCGATCTCCACGGGCTTCAACTTCCTGAACGACAGGACGTTCTAGCGTTCCACGCGTCCGGGCGCGGATCCCGTGAACATCTGTATGAAGTATCATGTGTTCCTGTGAGTCACGCCCACCCGGGACACTCGACACCCGCCAGCATCGATGCCGACCTCGCGCGCGCCGTCGCGGAGCGGATGCAGATGCTCGCAAGCCCCAGCAGGCTGCAGATCCTGGGCCGCCTCAAGCACGGCCCCTGCTCGGTCGGCGATCTGGCGGAGGCGGTTGGGATGGAGGCCTCGGCGGTCTCCCACCAGCTGCGCTCGCTGCGCCACCTGGGCCTGGTCGTCGGCGAACGGCGCGGAAAGCAGGTCATCTACGGCCTGCACGACTCGCACGTCGCGGAACTGCTCGACCAGGCGATCTTCCACGTCCAGCACCTGACGATGGGCCTCGCGCAGCCGTTCGAGCCGCCGGCGCGAGCGTCGTGAGCGCAACGCACGGCCATAGCCACGACGCCGGGCACGGCCACAGCCACGGACTGGTCGACCGCTCCATCACGCGCTCGCGGGACGGGCTGCGGACGGTCGGGTGGAGTCTCGCGGTGCTGCTGGTCACGGCGATCCTGCAGGGCGCGATCTTCCTCGGAACCGGCAGCGTCGCGCTGCTCGCCGACCTGATCCACAACTTCGGCGACGCGCTCACCGCGATCCCGCTCGGGATCGCCTTCGTGATGCGCTCCTACGTCGCCGAACGACGCGCCGGCTACTTCGTCGTCGCCACCATCTTCGTCAGCGCCTGCGTCGCCGCCTACGAGGCCGTCGATCGGCTCATCCACCCGCAGACGATCGATCACCTCGGCGTCCTCGCCGCGGCCGGCGCGATCGGCTTCGCCGGCAACGAGATCGCCGCCCAGATCCGCCTCCGCGCCGGCCGCCGCCTCCACAGCGCCGCCCTCGTCGCCGACGGCAACCACGCTCGCACCGACGGCTACGTCAGCCTCGCCGTCGTCGCAAGCGCCCTCGTCGTCGCCGTCGGCTTCCCTCGCGCCGACCCGCTGATCGGTCTCGCCATCAGCCTCGTCATCCTCCGCATCACCTGGCAGTCGTTCCACACCATCCGAGGTGAACCGATACCCACCGACGCGCCATCGCGCGAGGCCGACTGACGGCCCTGCGGGTCTCCCGCCGCGCGGTTGGGCGCGTGCGCGGATGACCGGCGTGGAGCTTCCCGCGACGATAGGTGGACCTCGAGAACAACGACATCAACCTGCCCAGGGCGTCGGCGATTGGCTTCGCCGAAGTCGCCCTCGTGATGCGCAGCAGCATGCTCGTCGCGCACCGCGCCGAAATCGCGCCCGACAGCGAAAGGAGCGCCCGCGTCATGAGCACCTACCACCCCACCGTCCAGCCCGCGCACGTGCGTTCCGGGACGCGCGCGAGAGAGACCCAACAGTGGCGCTGGATCGCCGCCGGCCTGGTCTTCGCCTTTGCCGTCCCGTACCTGCTGGCTGATCTGATTGGCCTCGACCGCGACCTCTTCTACGGCGCCTACGCACTCGCGGTCGTGGCGTTCCTCACCGCCTGGCTGCACTCCACCAGCACCCCCGTTAGCCCGTGGCTGACCCGCAACTGGCAGTGGGGCGTCGCACTCGGCATCGTCTTCGCCGCCGTCATGGCCATCACGGTGCTTCGGACCGAAGCCGCGACAACGCGCCCCGGCGGCCTGGAACTCGCCGCAGCCATCGCCTGGCGCGGGGTGGTCTACGGCATCGCAGACGGCCTGCTCCTGTCGGTCTTCCCGATCCTCGCCGTCTTCGCCGCATTCGACGACGGACAGCCTCACCGACTCCGCCGCAAGTTCCTCGTCGGCGCCTGCGCGATGCTCGTCTCGATCGGGTTCACCACCGTCTACCACCTCGGCTACCAGGACTTCCGCTCCAGCAAGGTCCGCAAGCCGATCACCGGCGACGTGATCTGGAGCGCCCCAACCCTCCTCACCCTCAGCCCCCTCGGCGCGCCCATCGCCCACGTCGGCCTGCACGTCAGCGCCGTCCTCCACAGCTACAACACCGACACGTTCCTGCCACCACACCAGCGCTGACACCCGCCGCTCGTCGTTCCTGCAAGCGGCCTCCCTGCATCTGGGCGAGGACCCCTGGCATGGCCAGCGGCAGCAGAGCATCGTCGGTAGGCTTCGTGCCCCAGCCGGGCCTGCTCCGCCCGGCGCACGAGACGGAGGGTCGGCGATGCGTTCCAGGTATGTCCGTGGTCTCTTGATCGGCGCAATGGCAGGGGGTCTCGCGGTCTCCGCCACGAACGCGATAGCCGGCTCCGGGGTCGGCGCCGTGTTCAACCTCGGCAAGGCGAACCGCGTGAACCGCGTCACGGTCCTCCAGGGATCGACGACCGCGAGGCTGCTGCAGGTCACGAACACGGGCGCAGGCCCCGCCCTTCAACTGAAGGTGAAGGCCGGCACAACGCCAATGCAGGTGAGTTCGGAAACCAGGGTCGACCATCTCAATGCCGACAAGCTCGACGGTCTCGACTCGACGGCGTTCCGGAACGTCGCCGATCCGGTTGATGCCGCGACGCTCGGGGGCCAGCCCCCCGCCAGCTTCGTCCAGTCCGATGCCGGCGTCGTGCAGAAGGTCCTGCGGGGCCGGCTCACGGAGCCGCTCAGCAGCGGAAACGGCGCGATCCTGCCGGTGCCCGGCTTTGGCAGCATCGAGGCAAGCTGCGGGGCGGGTGGGACCCCGAGCTACCGGCTGTTCTGGCGCAACTCGAGCGGCGGCCCTGCTGATGTCTGGTTCGCCGACTCGTCCACAGGCACCACCTATGCGAACCCGGCCAGCGGTAGCGGAGCCTACGTCGCGCCAATCGATGCCGCGGCGGATCGGATCGTGACGGTCACCGTCGGCCTTGCCGGCGGCACGGTCACGACGGTCACCGTGTCGGCACACGCGGGCGGAGGCGGCTGCGTCTTCTACGCCCAGGCGATCGCTGGCTGACGCCGGGACATATCCTGGCCACACCCGTCAGGGACTGTCAGAACGCTTGCGGTGGAGTCGTGGCGGTCACGACCGTCAGATCCGGTCTGGCGACCGGCCGCTCCTCGGCGCCCGGTCCGACATGTCAGGCAGCCGAGTCGCCCGACGGCATGCGAAGCCGTGGTCGTAGCCAGAGCGCGACGTAGACGAGGCCGACCAGGACGGGGACTTCGATGAGCGGGCCGACGACGCCGGCGAGGGCCTCGCCGGAGGTCGCGCCGAAGACGCCGACGCAGACGGCGATTGCGAGCTCGAAGTTGTTGGAGGCGCCGGTGAACGCGAGCGTCGCCGTGCGTGGGTAGGTGAGCCGGATCAGCCACCCCGTCGCGAAGCCGAGCGCGAACATCACCAGGAAGTAGACGAGCAGCGGCACCGCGATGCGGACGACGTCGAGCGGGTTGGACGTGATCGCGTCGCCCTGGATCGCGAACAGCAGCACGATCGTGTAGAGCAGGCCGTAGAGGGCGATCGGCGCGATTCGCGGCAGGAACCGCTGCTCGTACCACTC
The DNA here is from genome assembly GCA_963779685.1 of uncultured Actinomycetes bacterium. GTDB lineage: Bacteria > Actinomycetota > Thermoleophilia > Gaiellales > F1-60-MAGs149 > CAVZZG01. The sequence goes on along the minus strand of CAVZZG010000001.1, from coordinate 734,032 downwards.
GCGGCCGCGGCGCCTGATGCCGATCCGGCGGGTGACGTACCCGGCCGCGAGCGGGATGCCGAGGAAGATCAGCACCGTGCGGGCAACCTCCCAGATCGACACCTCGAACCCCTGGGTGTCGAGCCCGAGCCAGCCGGGCAGCACCGTCAGGTAGAAGTAGCCGAGCAGCGAGTAGGCGAAGATCTGGAAGACGGAGTTGATCGCGACCAGCAGCGCCGTGGCCTCCCGGTCGGCGCAGGCGAGGTCACTCCAGATCAGCACCATCGCGATGCAGCGGGCCAGGCCGACGATGATCAGCCCGGTGCGGAACTCCGGCTGGTCGGCCAGGAACGTCCAGGCGAGGACGAACATCAGCATCGGTCCCGACCAACCAGTTCAAGGCCAACGACCACCCGAACAGGCGTCGCTCGCCCGCGTAGCTCGCCGAGCTCCTCGTAGCGGACGCGGGCGAGCACCGGGTACATCATCACCAGCAGCCCGATCGCGATCGGCAGACTGACGGTCCCGACCCGGAGCCGGTCGAGAGCGTCGTTCAACCCGCCGATCAGCCTGCCGAGCGCCAGCCCGGCCACCATCGCCAGGCCGATCCAGAGCGGCAGGAACCGATCGAGCCGCGACAACCGGCCTAGCACGGCAGCCTCGTCAGCGGTGACCTGATCGGTGGGAGGCGCTTCGACGCTCATCATCGCACCGGTTGGACCCGGTCGGCGACGCGCAGATCGCTCGGCTTGTCGGCTGGCAGGAGGAGGCTCAGCGTTCCCGCGCAGAGGACGAACACGGCGCTCGCCCAGAGGCACGCCTCGAGGCCGCGCCACTGGTAGAGGGCACCGGAGAGGATGGTGCCGGCGAGCCGGCCGGCGGCGTTCGCCATGTAGTAGAAGCCGACGTTCATCGCGATCTTGTCGCCCTCGGCGTAGTGGAGGATCAGGAACGAGTGCACGGCCGAGTTGAGGGCGAACACGATCCCGAAGGCGATCAGCCCAAGCACGACGACCAGGGACGGGGCGACGGACGAGGCGAGCGCGAGGGCGATCGCGGCCGGGAACGCCGCGAGCACGAACGCGAGCCCGGCGGCGGTGCGGCCGGTCGGCTGGCCAAGGCCGCGGCGGCGCATCAGTCCGGGCGCGGAGGCCTGGACGGCGCCGTACCCGATCACCCAGATCGCCATGAACGTCCCGACCTGCCAGAAGCTCCAGCCCTGCTCCGTGCGCAGGAACACCGGCAGGCCGACCACGAACCAGACGTCGCGGGAGGCGAACAGGAAGATCCGGGCCGCGGCGAGCAGGTTCACGGCCCGGTTGTTCGAGAACATCTGCCCGAACCTCGCCTTGCGATCCACCGTGCCGAGCGTGCCCCGCATCATCGTCACGACCACCGTCATGGCGGTCAGCGTCAGCACGATCAGGAGCATCAGCGCCGGCTGGAATCCGACCACGGTCAGCAGCAGACCGCCGACGAAGAAGCCGACGCCCTTGAGCGCGTTCTTCGATCCGGTCATGATCGCGACCCACCGAAACAGCGTGTCGGAGGCGCCGTCCGGGACGACCAGCTTGACGGCGCTCTTGGAGCTCATCTTGGTCAGGTCCTTCGCGATCCCCGACAGCGCCTGGGCCACCATCACGTATGGGACTACCAGCCACGCCGCCGGCGCGAACGCCAGCATCGAGAGCGCAACCGTCTGGGTCGCAAGGCCGCCGATGAGCGTCGTCTTCAGCCCGAACCGCTGGGCCAGGAAGCCGCCCACCAGGTTGGTGACGATCCCGAACACCTCGTAGAAGAGGAACAGCGACGCGACCTGGAACGGCGTGTAGCCGAGGTCGTAGAAGTAGAAGAGGACCAGGACGCGGATCGCGCCGTCGGTGATCGTGTCCGCCCAGTAGGCGCCGGTGACGATCATGTAGTTGCGCAGATCGCCCGAACGCGCCGTCTGGGCCGGCGTGTTCACGCCGATCCACCGGTCCGCGATTCGGCGGCGCCAAGCGGGCGACCGACGATCGCCGCCAGCTCGACAAGCCGGTTCGCGTAGCCCCACTCGTTGTCATACCAGGCGTACACCTTCACCTGCGTGCCGGAGACCACCATCGTCGAGAGGGCGTCGACGATCCCCGAGCGAGGATCGTTGACGTAGTCGACCGACACCAGCGGCCGCCGCTCGTAGCCGAGGATCCCCGCCAGCGGCCCGTCAGCGGCAGCTCGCAGCAAGCCGTTCACCTCGTCCACGGTGGTTGGCCGGGCCATCTCGAAGACACAGTCGGTCAGCGACGCGTTCAGGAGCGGCACGCGCACCGCGTGACCGTCGAGCCTGCCCGCGAGCTCGGGGAAGATCAGGCCGATGGCGGTCGCCGAACCGGTCGTGGTCGGGATCAGCGACAGCGAGGCGGCGCGAGCGCGACGCAGATCCTTGTGGGGCGCGTCGACGATCGTCTGGGTGTTGGTGAGGTCGTGCAGGGTCGTGATCGACCCGTGCCGGATCCCGATGCCCTCGTGCAGCACCTTCACCACCGGAGCCAGGCAGTTGGTGGTGCAGGACGCCGCCGTCACCACCTCGTGCGCCTCAGGGTCGTAGCGATCATCGTTCACCCCGACGACCACGTTCAGCGCACTGCCATCCTTGACCGGCGCCGCGACGACCACCTTCCGAGCGCCGCGCTCGAGGAAGGGCTTGAGTGTCTCGCCGCGTCCGGAACTTCCCGGAGCACTCCAGCACCACCTCGACGCCGAGGTCGCCCCAGGGCACCGCTCCCGGCGTCGACTCTGCCGACCACGAGCAGCGCTGCCCGTCGACGACCACCCCGTTGTCCTCGGCGCTGATCGCCTGGTGCCAGCGGCCGTGGACGGAGTCGAACTCGAGCAGGTGCGCACCTGTCTCCGGGCCGCCCTTCGGCTCGTTCACGTGCACGAAGCGCAGGTCGTCGCAACCCCAGCCGGCACGCAGCGCCAGCCGGCCCATTCGGCCGAAGCCGTTGATACCGATCCGCACCCTCCCATCAGGATTCACACAGCCACCGCCCCGTTCGCGAGGCGCTCGACCCGCTGGGAGATCTCATCGAACGCCACCGAGAACGCCACCAGCCGGCCATCCACCACCGGATCAGGCACCGACCAGTGCAACGTCGGGCCCGCGAACGGCACCCCGGCCTCCCGAGCCCGATCGCACACCGACACGACGAGCGAGGGCACAACACGCACCGCCTCGTACCCCTGCGGCGCGGCGCTGGCCAGATCGACGCCCCGGCGAGCGGCGGCGCGCACGGCGTACGAATGCACCCGCGCGCTCGGCTCGCTCCCGGCGCTCGTCGCGTCGCTTCCCGTCCGCAACCGCCACAGACCGGCAGCGAACTGCGACCGGGCCGAGTTGTGCGTGCAGACGAACAACACCGGCCCAGAAGGTGCCACCGCAGCAGGCGGCGGCAAGAGACCGCCCAGCGCCTCTCGCCGCAGCACGACGTAGCGCCGCCGGCGATCGCCCTCGGACACGCGCCGCTGAACCAGCCCGACCACCTCCAGCGCCCGCAGGTGATGCGACGCGAGGTTCATGGGCACCCCCACGGCGGCGGCCACCTCCTGCGCCGTCAGGTCACCCAGCGCCAGCGCATCGACCATCGCCAGCCGATGCGGATCCGCCAATGCCGCGAACACCCGACTGCGAGTCGCGACATCCATCGTCGCAGCATAATCGATCAACGATCATTGAACTAATGTACGTTGAACGAGTCTGGACGCTCGAGCCTTGGCACCGGTCATGTCGGCTTGGTGGCCTTGACGATGGCGCCGTGCATGCCGTCGGCGACCTGATGGGTGAACGTGACGCTGACCGCGCCGAAACCGGCGTCCGCGAGGAGCTGCTCGTACTCGGACTTCGAGAGAGCGCCGGCGATGCAGCCGACGTAGCTACCCCGCTCGGCGCGCGAGGCGGCATCGAGGTGATCCTCGGCGACGATGTCGGAGATCCCGATCCGGCCGCCCGGCCGCAGCACCCGGAACACCTCGCCGAACACGGCCGGCTTGTCCGGCGACAGGTTGATCACGCAGTTGGAGATGACGACGTCGACGCTCCGATCCGGCAGCGGGATGGCTTCGATCTCGCCCTTCAGGAACTCGACGTTCGGCGCTCCCGCGTCCGCCGCGTTCCGGCGCGCCAGCGCGAGCATCTCGTCCGTCATGTCGAGCCCGTAGGCCTTCCCGGTCGGGCCGACCCGGCGCGCAGACAGGAGGACGTCGATGCCGCCGCCGGAGCCGAGGTCGAGCACGACATCCCCCTGTTCGAGATCTGCGACCGCGGTCGGCGAGCCGCAGCCGAGGCTGGCCGTGACCGCCGCCGCCGGCAACGCATCGCGATCCTCCGCCGCGTACAGGTCGCCGCCGAACACGGCCTCCGCCGGGGAGTCGCAGCACGCGGTCGAGCCGCAGCCGCTCCCACTGCCGCAACAGGAGGCCGCCTGGGAGCCGTCGACGGCCAGCGCCGCCTCCGCGTACTTCGCGCGGACCTCTTCCCGCACTGCATCGACACCGCTCTTTGCCATCACGGACCTCCGTTGTCGGGCACTGATGCATCAACCCGTCGATACATCACGGTGGCGCTCGACGGGCACAGCGACGTGAACTCCGCCGAGCTCTGGATGGCCGGCGCCACCGCCTCGCGCGACACCGCGCCGAAGCCCACGCGAGCGAAGAACTCCTCGGCCGTCGTCGTCAACAGGTACACGCCGTCGGCCTTCTCGACCACGGCGCGCGCCAGGCACTCGGCGACCAGGCGCCGTCCGAGACCACGCCCCCTGAACTCCTCCGCCACCACCAGCGAGCGCAGCAGCGCATCCGGCGCGTACCACTCCAGTCCGACCGCCGCAACCACCGCGTCGCTGTCCTCGGAGACGAAGAAGTCACCGATCCCGGCGGTGACGCCATCGACGGGAAGATCGGCGGCCACGAGCAGCGCCTCGATCGCCCCCAGGTCCGCCGGCCGCGCCGCTCGAATCACCACACGCTCCTGGTCATCGACGTTCTTCGATCAAGAACGATATCTGATACATTCATGTTGGTCAATGAATTTGCTGCCGGTCCTCCAATCCGCCTGCTGCCCGCCCGGTCCCGAAGCCGCTCGACGCGGCGGCGTGCGCCGATTACGCCGCGCGCTTCAAGGCGCTCGCCGATCCCGCCCGGGTCGCGCTCGTCGCCCGCCTCGCGCACGGCGAGGAGGTCTGCGTGTGCGAGCTGGTCGAGGGATCCGGCCTCTCCCAGCCGACGATCAGCCACCACCTCGGCATCCTCCGCCGGGCAGGGCTCGTCACCAGCCGCCGCAACGGCACGTGGGCGTACTACCGGCTCGAGACCGAAGCGATCCAGGAGCTCGCGGCCGCGATCACCAGCCCTGCCCGCTGAGACTTGTCGGCGTCGGCGCCGGCCGGCTGTGACGTATCATCGCTGCATGCAGATGTTATCGATCACAGCAGATGATCGATTGGCGCTGGCGCCGGCGGCGGCCCTGTTCCGGTCGCTCGCTGATCCCGCCCGGCTCGCGATCGTGCTCGCGCTGCGGCAGCGCGAGGCGCGGGTAGTCGACCTGACGAACGCGCTCGGCCTGTCCCAGTCGACGGTCTCGAAGCACCTCGACTGCCTGCGCTGCTGCGGCCTGGTCGAGTCGCGAGCGGTTGGCCGCGCGTCGGTGTTCTCGCTCGCCGGGGACGAGCTCGATCAGCTGCTCGCCTCCGCCGAGGCATTGCTCACCGCAACCGGCAGCGCGGTCGCGCTCTGCCCGACCTACGGCCGGGACGCGACGTGAGCGAAGCCCTCCCCGTCGTTCCTGGGCCAGTCGGGATCACTGCCAGCGATCCCTGTTGCGACGACCGCTGTTCCAACGCACCTGCCGCGGCCGTCCGCGACGAGGCCTGGCTACGAGCTGCCCGCAGCGCCCGCCTGCTGGCCTGGGCAAGTCTGGTCTGGATGACGCTGGAAGGGGTCTTCGGTCTCTACGCCGGCCTCGCGGCGGCCTCGATCGCGCTGATCGGGTGGGCGCTTGGCAGCGTCATCGAGGGGCTCGCGAGCGTGATCGTCGTCTGGCGCTTCTCCGGCTCGCGGGTGCTGAGCGAGACCGCCGAACACACCGCAAGGCGCGCCGTCGCGATCAGCTTCTTCATGCTCGTCCCCTTCATCGCGATCGAGTCGGTCCGCAACCTCGCCGAGCACCACCACCCATCATCGTCGCTCCTCGGGATCCTGCTGACGGCGTCGAGCGTGGTGCTGATGCCGCTGCTGGGTCGCGCCAAGCAACGCCTGGCAAAGACCCTCGACTCGGGCGCGACCGCCGGCGAAGGCACCCAGAACTACATCTGCGCCGCCCAGGGAGCCGCCGTCCTCGTCAGCCTCGTCGTGACCGCGCTCTGGGCCGGTGGCTGGTGGATCGACGCCGTCGTCGGCCTCGGTATCGCTGCCTGGGCCGTCTGGGAGGGCCGCGAAGCCTGGAACGGTGGAGAGTGCTGCTGACGCCCGTCTAGTGTCGTGAGTCGTTAATTCGCGTGCAGTAGTGTGCGAGGCTCTCGAGAATCTGGTCGGCGGTCTTCGCCCACACGAACGGTCTGGGGTTCTCGTTCCAGGTGTCGATCCAGCCGTAGATGTCCTCGTTGAGTTCGCGCACGCTGCGGTGGGTGCCGCGCCGCAGCTTCTTGGTGGTGAGCTCTGAGAACCAGCGTTCGACCAGGTTCAGCCAGGAGGCCGAGGTGGGCGTGAAGTGCAACACGAAGCGGGGGTGGGTCGCCAACCAACGTTTGATCTCCGGCGTCTTGTGGGTGGAGGAGTTGTCCAGCACCAGGTGCACGGCAAGCTCGCTGGGTACCGCCCGGTCGAGGGTCTTGAGGAACTGCTTGAACTCCGCCGCGCGGTGGCGGGCATGCAGCGCGCCGATCACCCGGCCGGTCGTCAGATCCAGCGCCGCGTAGAGGCTCGAGGTACCTGACCGCTTGTAGTCGTGGGTGGCCCGTTGGGGCGTGCCCGGCAGCATCGGTAGGATCGGTGCGGTGCGATCCAGCGCCTGGATCTGGGACTTCTCGTCCACGCACAGCACCACCGCTCGCTCGGGCGGCGCAAGATACAGCCCGACCACGTCGCGGACCTTGTCGATGAACAGCGGGTCCTTCGACAGCTTCCAGCTCTCGACCCGGTGTGGCTGCAGTCCGAACGCCCGCCAGATCCTCGATACCGCCGTCTGCGACAGGCCCACCTGGGCCGCCATCGACCGTGTCGACCAGTGCGTCGCGTCCCGCGGCAGGGTCTCCAGCGTCCGCACGATCACCTCCTCCACCGCCGCATCCGTGAGCATCCGCGGCCGGCCCGGACGCGGCTCGTCATGCAGCCCATCGAGCCGCTCCGACGCGAACCGTGACCGCCACTTGGCGACCGTCCCGCGGGTCAGCGCCAAGCGCTCCGCGATCTCGCTGTTGTTGAGACCATCAGCCGCAGCCAGCACGATCCGGGAACGCTCCGCGAGCGCCTGCGCACTCGTCCGCCGCCGCTCCCACGACACCAACTGATCACGCTCCACCGCGCTCAGAACAACCGCCGCCGCTCTCGGATCAGGCATCCACAGAGCCTACCAATAGCTGCGGACGAATTAACGACTCACGACACTAGGGTCGAATCGCGAGCTTGCCGCGCACGCGGCCCTGTTCGATCGCGTGGAGCGCGCTGGAGGCGTCGTCGAGAGGGTGGACGGCTTCGAGCGCCGGCGTGATGGAGCCGTCGTCGATCAGGGCGGCGAGGCGTTCGAGGTCGGCGTGGTGCTCGCGACACAGGACGGCGGTAAGCGTCTGGCCCTTGGAGCGCGACAGCAGCCGCGCCCGCACCTGGCGGTCGAGCCCGCCGGTGAGGGCGTCGCCGCCCTCACCGCCGACGATCACCAGCGTCCCGCGTGACGCGAGCACGCGTCGCAGGCTCGCGAGGCCGGTGTTGCCGCCGATGTCGATGATCGCGTCGTAACGGTGCCCGCCGGCTGTTGGGTCCTCGCGGTCGTACGCGATCACGTGATCGGCGCCGAGCGAGCGGACGAGGTCGAGCTTCGCCTCGCTGCAGACGCCGGTCACCACCGCTCCGCGGGCCTTGGCGATCTGCACGGCGTAACTTCCGACACCGCCGGACGCGCCCAGCACGAGCACCGTCGATCCTGCGGCGATTTGCGCCTTGTCGACGGCCTGGATCGCCGTCAACCCCGAGATCGGCACTACCGCGGCCTGTTCGGAGGTGAGCGTTCGCGGTGCCTGCGCGAGCTTCGACTCCTTCGCCGCGGCATACTCGGCGAACGTGCCGCTGCCCACGCCGAACACCGCGTCGCCGACGGCAAACCGCGTGACCGCCCCACCGACCGCGACGACCGTTCCGGCGAGGTCGCGTCCCGGCACCCGGTTGCGCGGCCTGCGCAACCCCATCGCCAGACGCACCAGGTAGGGACGGCCGGCCATGACGTGCCACGTCCCCCGATCAACGCCCGCAGCCGCGACGCGGACGAGTACCTGCTCGGCGCCGATCGACGGCACCCCGATGGTGTCCACCCGCAGGACGTCTCCGTTGCCGTAGCGGTCCTGCACCACCGCCCGCATCGAGGCGGGAATGGTCGGCAGCTCGAGTTCGGGGATGGTGTCGGGTGGTGCGTCGTGGGTCGTCGTCATCGGGTTGCTCCTTGGAGGCAGTCGGCCGTGGAGGCAGACTGTACTTTGTACACTGTACTTAGTACAGTAGGTTATCGTACGAGGAAGTCAAGTGGCCGAACGCGCAGCATCCGACGAGACCCGGCGAGCCCCGCTCACCCGCGAGCGGGTGCTCCGCACCGCGATCGACCTCGCGGACGCAGCCGGCCTGAGCGCACTCACGATGCGCGCGCTCGCGCAGGCTCTCGACGTGCAGCCGATGGCCCTCTACCACCACCTACCCAACAAGGATGCGATCCTCGATGGCGTCGTCGACCTCGTGTTCGCCGAGATCGACCTACCGGTCCCCGGCGGCGACTGGCGGGCAGAGCTCGAACGCCGCGCCCACTCGGCGCGCCGGGTGCTCGCACGCCACCCGTGGGCGATCATCCTCATGGAGTCGCGGCGCAGCCCGGGCCCGGCAACGCTGCACCACCACGACGCCGTGCTCGCAACGCTGCGCGCCGCCGGATTCTCGGTCGCGATGACGGCCCACGCCTACGCCGTGCTCGACGCGTTCGTGTACGGGTTCGCGGTGCAGGAGGCGTCACTGCCGTTCGATGCCGGCACCGCCCCCGACGTCGCCGCAACGATCATCAGCGCATTCCCCGCAGACGCCTACCCCGCGCTCGCCGAGTTCGCGGCCGAGCACGTGCTCAAGCCAGGCTACGACTTCGGCGACGAATTCGCCTACGGCCTCGACCTGATCCTCAACGGCCTGGCCGCCGCCGTGCGCGAGGGCTGATCGACTCACCCAGACCGGCACTACTCCGTGTCGGGGACGATCGACTCCGCCGGCAGTGGCAGGAGCTCGAACACGGGGTGGCGATCAGCTTCGGCCGTGAAGGCCTCGACGCCGTCCGCGACCCGGGCGTCGAAGAACGGCCGGGTGACGCGGTTCTCGCGCGCGTACCGGTGGAGGATGGGCGCACGCTCCCGGGCCGGAAGCTCGGCCACCCGGAGCCGTTCCCGCTGCCGGCCGCGCCGCAGTTCGACCTCGCCGGCGGCGCGGGCGTTCTTCACCCACTCGCGCTCGCCGTAGGGCGCGACCAGCCAGCGTCGGTGCTGCGCCTCGATCAACCGCACCGGAGTCTGGCGGGGAACGCCCGTCTTCCGGCCCGGAACGACCAGGATGTAGGTGTGGGGCGGCGCGAGACCCATGCTGTCGAGGGCCTTCACGACCAGGTTCACGAGCCTCCGCGCGGGGCCGAGTACGTAGCTCTTGGGGGTCACCGCGACACATCATGGCGGGTCGCGGCCAAGGGCTCGGATCGGGCCCCGGCACCACACGCCGAAGGGGATGCGCTACAGCGCGTTTCGCGCGATGCTGCTCCACAGCGTGCCGATCGGTGCGCGCAGGTGGCAGATGGCGATCAGGCGCCCGCGCTCCTCGTTGGCGACGCCCGCGGCGTTCGTGATCTGTGCCACCGGCCGCCAGCTGCGGCAGAGCGTCGCGAGATCGCCGGGGTAGATGCCGACCGTGAGCGCGGTTCGCTGCGGGAGGCTTCGCGGGCGCCAGTACTGCCACGACAGGTGTCCGGAGAGCGGTGTCGGCAGGCCCCTCGCCGTGCCGAGCAGCGCGAGCGCGCCGGCCTCGCCGTAGTTGCCGGCGAGCACCACGGCGTGCCGGCTGTCGAGGCGCTCGGAACGCCAGGCAGCCGCGACCTGGTCGACCATGTCCGGCCAGCCGAACTCGTCCTTGAAGAATCCCGCCTGGACGTAGCCGTGGTCGACCGCGAACCTCGTCGGCAGCAACGGCACCACCACCGGGCCTGCCACCAGCACGGCTCCTGCACCGAGCAGGCCGGCCAACACGAGCCAGCGCCGGTGGCGCTCAACCGACACCGCGCCGGCGGCGACGGCCACCACGAGCACCGGCAGCGGGTAGTAGGCCCGCCCGCGCTCCAGCAGCCAGATGACCCACACCAGCACCGGCCAGAGGGCGAGCGAGCGCAGGCCCTGACGCCACAGGTACCGCACGCCGGCGATCGCCAGAACGACACCGGCACCGGCGAACAGCAAACCCTCCGCGAGGTAGGCGGGTACCGGCGTGTCCGCAGCGGTCTTGGCCTGCTGACTCGACGCGAACGCGAGACTCGGCCACCCCTCGTGCGCCTGCCACGCGAGGTTCGGCACCCAGAGGACGAGCGCAACGGCGCTCGCGATCCATATGCCCCGCCCCGCCAGCACCCGACGGCCATCAGCGGTCAACGCCAGCGCGGCCAGCAGCGCCGCGAGCGTGACCAGGATCGTGTACTTCGCCTCGATCCCGACTCCCGCCACGAGGCCCACCACCGGCCACAGGCGCGGCTCGTCGCGAACGACGATCCGGACGACGAGCCACACGAGCACCGCCTGGATGCCGACGTCGAGCATGGTCGGGTGAAAGATGCTGCCCGCGCCCAGGATCAGCGGGGCGCACCCCCACCCGACCGCAGCGATCGCCTGGGCGCGCAGCGAGCCGCCGAGCTCGCGCGCGATCAGCGCGACGACGACGACCGAGGACCACGCGATCACCGCCGACGCCACCCGCAAGGCCTCGAGCGACGGACCGACGAGTGCCTCCACGACCCAGCCGATCCATGCCACCAGCGGCGGGAAGTCGACGTAGCCCAACGACGGGTGGCGCGCCGCCGCCAGGAAGTACAACTCGTCGCGATCCCACCCGTAGCGACCCAGGAACGCAACGCCGAGCACAACCGGAATCACTGCCACTGCACCACCGACCCGCAGCGTGGCCGTCACCGGCGTTGGCGGCAGGCCGTTCACGACCGCCCGGCCACCGCCAACACGCGGAGACCGCGGCCGCACCACTCGACGTCGGCGCCGAGCCGGCCTCGTGTGAGGCAACAGCGCCGGCCATCGCGACGAGCCGGCCGCGCGGGCCGCGTCAAGGACTCGAGCACGGTGCCGCCACGGACGGGAATCCTAGCCGCCCCACACGCAACGCTCCGGTACGCCGCGCGGCGCGAGCGGCGCGACACGAGGTGCCTGCTGAGGCCATGGGAGACGGCTGTAGGTTGCTCCTACCCGGCGAGCGCGTCGAGCGCGTGGTCAAGGTCGTCGATCAGGTCAGCCGGGTCCTCCTGGCCGCAAGAGAGGCGGACGAGGCCGGGCTGTAGGCCGGCGGCGGCGATCTCCTCGTCGGTGAGCACGGCCCGCCACATCGACGCCGGATGCACGGCGAGGCTCTCGACACTACCGACGCTCGCGGAGAGCTGGAACAGCTCGAGGTTTTCGATGAAGGTCGCGGCCGCGTCGAAGCCGCCGCGCAGCTCGACGCTCAGCACCCCGCCGAACCCACGCATCTGGCGGGCCGCGACGGCGTGCGACGGGTGCGCGGCAAGGCCGGGGTAGTTGACGGTCGCGATCTCCGGGGGTCTGCTGAGGTGTTCGGCGACGGTCATGGCGGTCGCGTTGTGGCGCTCGACGCGCAGGTGCAGGGTGCGGATCCCGCGTGTCACGAGCCAGGCGTCGAACGGGCCGAGCACGGCGCCGACCGCCAGCGACATGTCCCAGATCGGCGCGATCAGCCGCTCCGGTCCAACGACAACGCCGGCGGAGGTGTCGGAGTGACCGGCCAGGTACTTCGTCGCGCTGTGCCAGACGAGGTCGACGCCGAGGTCGAGCGGCCGCTGGTTCACGGGTGACGCGAACGTGTTATCCGCCAGCGTGACGATGCCGCGCTCGCGTGCGATCGCCGTCACGGCGGCGATGTCGGTGATCTCCAGCCGCGGGTTGCTCGGCGACTCGATCAGCATCAGCCGCGTCGACGGCGTGACCGCGGCCGCCCACGCGGCGACGTCGGCCTGGTCGACGAGCGTGCACTCCACCCCGAGCCGTGGCAGCACCGCCTGCAGCAGGCTCAGCGACCCGCCGTACATGCTCCGCTGCGCCACCACGTGGTCGCCGGATCGCACCAGCGCGAGCACCGTGGTGGTGAGGGCGCCCATCCCCGAGGCGAACACGAGGCCGCGCTCGGCACGCTCGAGCGTCGCCACCGCGTCCGCCAGCTCGCTGTGGTTCGGGTTCCCATGCCGCGTGTAGAAGCCCGGCGTCGAGACCTCGACCGCCACGCGGGCGAGGTCGTCCGCCGAGGGCACCGCGAACGTCGTCGTCTGAAAGATCGGCGAGGAGACCGGACGACCGCGCAACGCCGGACGCCGGGTGTGGATGGCCGCCGTGACCGGCGCACGGTGATCAGACATGCAAGGAGTCTGCAGAACGCATCACCGATTCGCGAATAATGGTGAAATCACGCATGCTCATCACATGATCCGTTCGCTATAGCTCAGTGATATGCAATGATCTGCCGACATGGCCGCGCTCGATGCTTCCGATCGCGTGATCCTCGACCTCCTGCGACGCGACGGCCGAGCGACCGTCGCCGAGATGGCAAGCACCACGGGCCTCTCCGCATCGGCCTGCTCGCGCCGCCTACGACGCCTCGAGGACCAGGGCGTGATCCGCGGCTACCGCGCGATCATCGACCCGCAGGCCGACGGTCGAGGACTGACGGCGTTCGTCGCCGTCCGCCTCGTGCGCCACCAGCGCGAGCACATCCAACGCTTCCAGCAGGGCGTCCGCACGATCGCCGAGGTCATCGAGTGCCACCACGTCACCGGCAACTTCGACTACCTGCTGCGCGTCGAGGTCACCGACCTCGCCGCCTACGAGCGCTTCCACGCCGACAAGCTCGCCGCCCTCCACAACGTCGGCCAGCTCACCACCTACATCTCGATGACCGACTTCACCGACGCCTGACCACAGCTACCCGCCAGCGAGCGGGTACCCGCGCCCCGCGTAGTCGAACCCGCCCAGCTCGTACGGACGCCCCGGCCCGGCCGGCGGACACGCGTAGTACGCGCGGACCTCGACGATCCTCCCGTCAGCGTCGAACCGGTAGAACTCGGCGCCACGCAGGCGAGCGTCGGGCGACACCGACGGCTTGAAGTTCGACCACTCGATCACCGCCTCCCGCCGCTCCGCATCCACGATCACGTGATCGACCGTCCAGCGGGTCCGGAACTCACCACCGAACCGGTCGCCGAACCCGTGACCGATGGCCTCCGCACCGCGGAACGCACGCTGCGGGGAGCCGTCCGGATACGTGTCGCCGTCGGGAAAGTAGTGCACCGCGTCCGGCGCGAAGAACGAGGCGATCGCACCGGCATCACCCGCCGTGCACGCATCGAAGTAGTCGCGAATCGTGCGCTCGTAATCGACGACAGGCATCCGATCCTCCAGGTACTCGCGGGCGTCCGTTCGCGACACCATCGCGGCTCCCGTACCGCCTGTCAACGCCACCACCGCCTCGACGCACGAATGCTGCAACGCACGCACGGAGGTTCGCGGAATGGCGCAGCCGACAGCTCGATCGTGAGGCCGGGGATGTGTGGCGCGCTGCCAAGCGGCGCGTCGGGACGAACCAGAACAGCGCCGAACGGATCAGGCTGGTCGGCTCCTACGAGGGCGGCGTCTCCGAGTACCCGGCCTCATCGCGAATGTCGCACCGAGTTGCGTCCCTCGAGGATCCGGTCGCCCGCGGGCACCCCGGACGCCTCCGCGAAAGGCGTATGATCGGCTGGTCTGTCCCCAACCGGCTCACGCGTGAGGCCACCGTGACAAGAACCGAAGGAGCGGCCATGGGAAACGCACAGCGCGTCGAGGCCAAGAGCCTCGATACGCCCGACGAGACGCGCCCGTTCGCGTCGCACGGCCACATGGAAGTCGTCCGAGTCGGCGAGACCACGATCGGTCGCGGCGTCTTCGAGCCAGGCTGGCGCTGGTCGGAGTCCGTCAAGCCGATCGCCGGCACCGACAGCTGCCAGGCCCACCACACGCTCTACATCCTCTCCGGCCGAATGGGCGTACGGATGGACGATGGTAGCGAGGCCGAGGTCGGACCTGGCGACGCCGCCATAATCCCGCCCGGTCACGACGCCTGGACGGTCGGCGACGAAGCGTGCGTTGCGGTCGACTTCACCGGCGTCGCAAGCTACGCGAAGCCCTCGTAGGCGCTGAGCGCGCCAATCCACACCGGTTGAGGTTCGATCGGCCGCGCCCCCGGTTGGAAGGAACGGCTCGACGAGCAACGGTGGCCGGTTCTCGCCGAGGACACGCCGAACGCCCCGGCGGGTGAGGCAACCCGCCAGGGCGTTGGCGCGCGGAATACCGCAGGTCTACTTGTGGAGCGTGCCGCGGATCGCGCCGGCGGGGAACTCGTCCGTGACGATGCTCACGTAGTACTGGTCGGGATGCTGCCGGATCGCCTTGATCAGGCTATGGGAGACTCCGTTCACGCAACCCACCGCACTGCCGTCGGTGAGAACGGGGTCGCTGTTCAACGGCACCGCGACCGAGTTGTCGGCGGCCGCATGGATGTCGACGGAACTGACGACGCCAAGGTTCATCCAGGAGACGTTGAAGCAGATCTGGCCATGCCCCTGGTTGAGCGTGAACGTACCGGCACCCGTGCCGTCCATGTCGCTCGTGGCGTCACCGGCGAGCGTGGCACCCAGCGGCCGGCCGCCGTAGGCCTTCTCGGCCGACACCGCCGCCGCGACGCAGGCCCGGAACGATGCCCGCTTCACCTTCGTGTTACGCGGCGCCGGGAACTGCACGCCGCAGGCTGCGACCGCGCGCGTCCGGTTCGCCGCAGCGCTGTCGTTATCGCCTGCAGTCCGCGCTGCGCGAACTGCAGCGATCGACGCCGCGACGCAGCCCTTCTTGAAGACGCGGTACGCCCGCGTCCCGTGCTTGCCCGTCCACGCTGCGTTGCACTTGGCGCCGTACTGCGCCGGGGTCGCAGCGCTGGCCTCGGCCACCGCTCCCAGCGACATGGCACCCGCGAGCACCAGCGCGAGTCCGATCTTCTTCTGCATCACGTGCTCCTTCCACCAAGATCCACAGGCCAAGAAAATCAGACTGCACGGTCGACGGGGGATCTCCGAACAGAATGCTTACCTGGGAACGGGAATCGCGGCGCACGTCGGCGATCTCCAAACAGAACCCTCACAGGATCCGCAGCCGCGGTGGGGTCCGGGCGACATCTCGCACGGGTCGCCGGCGAGCGGGAAGGTTCGCCGGTGGCACGAACCGATGGGTGACTCAAGAGCCGTCTTCGCGGCCGCAGCAGCGGAGTACGTGCCTGCGCGTCGTCGCATGACGCTGACAGCGCGCGTCACTCTTCCTTGAGATCGTGGTGCGTCTCTCCCGTCCCGACGCCGGTGACGGGTCCGACGACGCCGGCGCTGGAGGCGATGTTCGTGGCCTGGGCGGGCGTCGCGATCGCGAGCGGCGACGTCGGCGCGTGCGATCGCACGCGACCGCCCGCCCTTAAGGCGAGAGGATCGCCTGCGCGTCGCTCCAGACTTCGATGCCGGATCGCACCGCCAGCAACGCGCCGATGACCGGCACCACGATCCGCCCTGTGCTGCGGACTCCTGAGTTCACGGCCGTGATGCGCCGCGCCGCGAGTACGGCGCCGACCAGGACCAGGATGACGGGGAGGACCGGCAGGAGCGGCAGCGATCCGATGGCGAGGATCACCGTGAGCGAGCGGCGCGACCACGGCTGAACGAGAAGTAGCCGCTCGATGGCGACGGCTATGGCGAACGCCGCCAGTCCTGGCAGAACGATGAAGCTCACGACCGCGAACGGCTTCGGGTCGAGGATCGTGAAGTCGAGACTGGTCGGCTTGAGGATGTCCGCGCCAGCAAGCAACGCCAGGAAGACGCCCCAGACAACGGCCCGGTACCGGCGTGGGAGCGCGTCACGGACGATCAGGTATCCCCCGCCCGCCGCGCCGCCAAGGCCGGCCGTCACCGTCATCAGAAAGCCTGTCGCGGTCGTGAACGCCCCGATCTCGAACCCGTCGTCGGTATTGACGCCACGAACGCTGACGTCCGATCCGAGACGGAGTAGGAGCATCACGAGCCGGCCTCCCAGGCCGCCGATCGCCGCACCGATCATCGAGCCCGCGCCAACGGCGACAAGAAATCGCCACGTAATGTCGCGGATGTCGGCCGAGACGCTGGCTGCTGTCGGCGGGAATGCCTGAGTCATGCGTGCAACGATATCGATCGACCGTTGGGAGGTGCAACGAGGACGACGCACCTGCACGTGGCCCACGTGTACAACCTCACGCCGGGAGCGCACGCGCTGGCCGTCCGCGTTCTCGGGCGCAAGGGCTCGTCCAGCGCGACCGGCACGAGTGTCGCAGTGGACGCGTTCGCCGGCGGCTACCGAGCGGTCGTCGTCCCCTGAGCACGAATACGGATGATGAACATCCTGTGGATCGGCGACTCGGGCCGCCTGGCGGTCGGTCGACAGTCAGATCCTCAACCGACCGCCTTCTTCACGAGCGTGCTGATCCTCGCCTCCTCGGCGGCGGTCAGGTCTTTCAGCGCGAACGCGGTCGGCCACATGACGCCCTCGTCCAGGTTCGCCGCGGCGCTGAAGCCGAGCGTCGCGTACCGCGTCTTGAACTTCTGCGCGCTCTGAAAGAAGCAGACGACCTTGCCGTCCAACGCATACGCCGGCATCCCGTACCACGTTCGTGGCACGAGGGCTGGAGCGCTGGCCTTGACGATCGCATGCACCCGTTCGGCCATGCTGCGGTCGGGTTCCGGCATCTCGGCGATCTTCGCGAGCACGTCTGCTTCCCCGTCCGCCTTGCCGACACGTGAGCGCCCGCGGGCTGGCTTCAGCTCCTGAGCGCGCTCCTTCATCGCAGCTCGCTCCTCGTCCGTGAATCCGTGGGACGCCTCGTCGGTGCCGCTCGTCGTGGACGCCTTCGTGCCCTTCATCACCGGTCTCCTCCCGGCCATTCCCCTGGCCGCTTGACCCCAGAAGGGTAGAGGAGCCGGGTTGGCGCCGGTCGGCCTCAGGGGCGAGTGAGGAAGAGCCGCTTCTCGGCCCCAAGGCGGGGTGCCCACTCGAGACGGCTCGCGCCTGCGAAACGGAGGTAGGCGCGGAGCGCGTCGCGCATGGCGTCGACGAACCCCTCGGCGCCCCGCGGCGCGAATCCGTCCTCCCACCAGACGTCGAGCACCTGGACGCGGCCGGTGCCGCGGTCGATCCGCGGCTCGATCCGGCCGACGAGGCGGTCTCGGAAGACGATGGGCAGCACGTACCAGCCCCAGCGGCGCTTCTCGGGCGGCAGGAAGAGCTCCCAGACATACTCGAAGGCGAAGAGTTGCGCGAGGAGTCTGCGGTCCCAGACCACGGGATCGAAGGGGGACAGGAACGCAACGGAGGGCGGCGTGTCCGGCGGCGCCTCCAGCAGCCCGACGTCCTCCCTGACGACGAAGCGCCTACCGGGCACGCCCTCGACCTCGACGGGGACGATCTCGCCGCGCGCGATGAGCTCCTCACGCAGGGCGTTCCGCCCCGGAAGCTCGGGCCGCTGCGGGTCGGGCATCGCCGGGCCGAGACCGCCGAAGACGTCGCCCGCGCCGCCGGCGCCGAGCAGGCCGTGCGCGCGATAGCGCGACAGGAGTCTGTGCCGGAGCTGCTCGCGCAGCGGGAGCTCGCGCGCAAGGACGTCGGCCGGGAGCAATCGCTCGAGCAGGTCGTAGTAGCGGCGGCTGCCGTCGCGTCGCGAGAGGCCGAGCACGCCGGTGACGGCGAACGCCTCGAGCACGGCCCGCACGGTGTTCGTCGGCATCCCGAACCAGTCGGTAAGCGTCCCGCTGTGGCGCTCGAAGTCCAGCGCCGACAGCGGCCCGTCGGCGCGGATGCGCTCGAGCACGCGTTCGGCCACGTCGGGGTGCTCGTCAAGGGTGCGCTGGGGGTTCTCGCTCACGACGCCGCGGAACCACGCGAACTCGCCCGCCGGGACGAAGGAGAGTCCCTTGTTGTACGCCTCGAAGATCTCGCGCCGCGCGTAGAGGGCGTCGCACCAGCCAGGGTCGTAGTTGGCGACGCGCGCGTGCAGCACGAGGTCGTGACTCCGCCCGGCCACGGCGATCGGGTCGAACTGCACCGAGCCGAGCCTGCTGAAGACGCCGAGCACGGCATCGGGTCCGCCTTCGAGGCGCCGAGCGGGCACGAGCAACTGCCGTGCAACGAGGAAGCGCCGCGCAGCCTCGCCCGTGACCTTCACGCGGAGACCGCCGCCACGCCGGCCGCCAGGCGGCGATGATCGCACCTGGTCACTGCACGACCGTGTGCTGCATGGCCCACAGCGAAGCGGCAGCGCGCGTCTTGACCCCGATCTTGCCGTAGATGTGCTGGATGTGGTGGTCGGCGGTCTTGGGCGAGATGAAGAGCCGGTCGCCGATCTCGCGTGTCGTCAGGCCTCTGGCCGCGAGCCGCAGCACGTCGACTTCGCGCCGGGTCAGCCCGCCAGGGTTCTGCGGCCGCTTGCCCAGGGCGGCTCGCGGCTCGCCGTGCCCCGAGGCCACGAGCACCGCCCTGCTCGCGCGCGGCTCGAGCACGCCCTCCGACTCGAGTCGGCGAAGCTCCGCCGCCGCGTCGCCGGCCGAGAACGCCGGACGGTCCGCGCGCTCGGTGGTCAGGCCCACGTAGATCTCCGTCGCGGCGAGGACGCACGCTCCGAGATCGTCCGCGTCGGCCCGGAGGCGCCGGTGGTAGCCGGAGCCGTCGCACTTCTCGTGATGTGCGGACGCGGCCGGGTTCAGGAGGGCGAGCGCGGGCGAGCGCCGCAGCATCTGCTCGGTCAGCATCGGGTGCAGTTCGACCCGGTCGAACTCCGTCCGCGTGAGCTGGCTCGGCTTGTCCCAGATCGAGTTCGGCACCGCCGTCGTTCCGAAGTCGTGCACCAGCGCGGCACGGCGAAGCGTGCACACGGTCTCCTCGGGGAGGCCGAGCACCCCGGCGGCGTCGACCGCGAGCTTCGCGCAACGGCGGCTGTGCCCTCCCATGTACGGCGACTTGAGATCGATGAAATCGGCGGCCACGGTGAGGGCGTCGTCGAGCTCGGCGCCGGTCAGGATGCGATGCGGTTCGGGCTCGAGCGCGAGCACCGCGTCCCACGGCTCGGTCTCGCGGAGCCGGTCGAACCAGGCCATGCCGTGCTCGAGGAAGATGTCGACGAGCGCGGGGTCGTAGGTGCGGTCGCGGCGATCGCGCGCCGTCTCGAGCGCGCGCTCGGGCGAGAAGCGGCGCCCGATCGCCTCCATCGGCTGGCTCAGGTGCACGATGCGCATCGGCAGCGGGATCGCCTCGCCCGCCGCGTGGGCCGGATGGCCGGCGCCGTTCCAGCACTCGAACGTGAAGCGAAGCGCGTCGCGGACGCCAGAGCCGAAGTCGAGACGCTGCGCCAGCATGTCGGCCACCTCGCACCCGGACGAGAAGTTGTAGGCCGCCCACTCGCGGATCGTCGCCTGGATCATGTCCACGATCTCGTCCCGCTCCGACGCGTCGCGGCCGGCAGTGGCGAAGGCGACGATGTCGCCCATCACCTCGGCGCGATCGCCCGAGTCGTGCACCAGCGTCTGGGCGCGGATCGCGATCTCGTCGCCGAACAGCGTGGCGACCTCGTGCGCGTGGCCGGTGCAGCCGAGGTACCGCAGCAAGGCCACCCAGTAGGCCGTTTCGCGCACCTCGTCGTCGAAGCCCGCCGCGTCGCACATCCATGCCGCGAGGAGGCACGACCGCAGCTGCGACTCGAGCGGTTGCCCGAACGCGTTGTCCTGCGCCAGCGCCAGCGTGGCGACGAACTCGCCGAGCCGGAGTGGGGTGTCAAAGATGGGGAGTCCTCCCGATGGTTCGACCCGAGCGGCCAGCCAGAATCGTTACACGGCGGTCGTCCAACCGGGCGACCGGAATCTCGAGCAAGGGAGGCGAACATGGCGGCATCGCCAACGAATGGCGCTGGTCCCATCAAGGTGGGGGTCATCGCCGAACAGACGGGCCCGCTCTCGTTCGCGGGGATTGCCAACGCCAACGTCGCCCGCATGGTGATCGGCGATATCAACGCCAAGGGCGGCCTGCTCGGCCGCCACGTCGAGCTGCACATCGAGGACGGCGCGACCGACGACGCCGTCGCCGCAGCAAAGGCGGCGAAGCTCGTCGAGCAGGTCAAGGTGGACGTCATCTTCGGTGGCATCTACAGCTCGACGCGGCAGGCGATCAAGGGCCCGGCGGTGATCGAGGGCAGGACGCTCTACATCTACCCCGAGCAGTACGAGGGACAGGAGTCCGATCCGCTCATCTTCTGCACCGGCCCGGTGCCGGCGCAGCAGATCGACCCGCTGATCCCGTGGCTCATGCGCGAGACCGGGGCGAAGACGTTCTATCTGCCGTCGGCCGACTACATCTGGCCGCACGTGATGAACGCGCGCGTCCGCGAGCTCGTGACGGCCAACGGCGGCTCCATCGTGGGCGAGGAGTACTTCCCGCTCGACCACACCGACTACCGCGAGACGGTCGAGCGGATCGCCTCGACCGGCGCCGACGTGGTGTTCAACACCACCGTGCCGCCCGGGATGGCGCCGTTCTTCGAGCAGCTCCACGACTCCGGCTTTGCGCGTCGCGGCGGGCAACTGGTCTGCACCTACTTCGAGGAGAACTTCCTCAGCATGGTGCCGGCCGCACACGTCGAGGGGCTGTACGGCTGCCTCGACTACTACCAGGCCATCGGCGATCCGTTCAGCCGGAAGCTGCTCGAACAGTACGAGGTGCTCTATCCCGGCGGCGCCAAGTTCACCGGCGGGAGTGCCTGCTCTGGCCTGTACCGCGGCCTGCGGCTCTGGGCCGGCGCCGTGACGGAAGCGGGCTCGCTCGTCCAGGAGGACGTCATCGCAGCCCTCGACCACGCGCAGATCGCCGAGGGCCCTGGCGGCCCGGCGGCGATGGTGCCCGGCCAGCACCACGCGCGCATGTCCATGTACATCGCCCAGGTGCGCGGCGGCCGCCTCGAGGTCGTCGAGAGCCTCGGCGCCATCGATCCGCAGGAGCACCCTGTCGGCACCCCGGCCCTGACCGCCTGAGGGCGGACGACCAACCACGAACCGAGAGGAGAGCGAGATGCTACTCGCCACAACGCAGGTCGAGGACTTCGACCGCTTCCTGGAGATCTTCTCCACCAAGGGCGCTGAGAAGCGCAAGCAGCACGGATCCAAGGGCGCGCTCGTGTTCCGTGACCCCTCCGAGACCGACCGCATCTGGGCCATCTTCGACTGGGACGAGCAGGGCTGGCAGAGCTTCGTCTCCGACCCGGACGTCCCGCCGATCATGAAGGAAGCCGGGCACAGGGGGCGACCGCAGGCCGCGCAGTTCGCCGGCCGCTGCGACGCCTGAGGCAACCCGCTGCGGGGCGACGCCAGACCATCTGGCGTCGCCCCGACGCGTTCTACGGGCACTTATCGGTTGGCGTGAGCGTGTACGTCTCGGTGCCGGTGGACTTGAAGACGCCCAGGGGGGTCGCGACCTGCCCCGGGCCGGTGGCGGTGATCGTGCCGCCGTTGGCGTCCGCCTTCACGGTGTAGGTGCCGTGGCCCTTCATCGCGATGCCGGCCATCGCTCCGTCGTACCGGTACGTGCCGCTCGTGGCGTTCCTCGGTGTGAAGTGCTGGGTAATGCCGGTGCCCTGGATCGTGAACGGCGCTGACAGGTCGCAGATCGTGCCGGTGCCGTGGAACGCATCGAGGCCGCCGGACGCCTCGTACGCTGCAACGTTGGTATCGAACGAGACCTCGGCGCGGGCGATCCCACGCTTCGAGCGAGCCTCCAGCGACACCGTGCCGGTCTTGCCGCTCTGATCGGGTGCCGTGTAGGTAAAGCGCGCGGTGGCAGGGACCTTCGTATCCGCCGGGTCGACCGCGGCGCCGCCCGAGAGGGTGGCCTTGACGGTGCCGCCGACAGGCCAGCCATCGACCTTGCTCTTCGGCTGGGCGGTGATGATCACGGTCGACGACGGCGTCAGCCCTCTGCGCTTCGCCGGGGCGGTCGTCGGCTCCAGCGACACGCACCGGCCGGACTTCCAACCCTTTTCTGCCGCCTCGACGACGGCACGGCTCAGCAGGCCCTCGAAGAGCTTGGCGAGGTCGGCGGTGTTCGTGATGAGCTCGTCGGGCGCGACAAACGTCGCGAGGCTCCCGATGGCGACGCTGGCGGCCGTGTTCTTGCCCGAGACGACGGTCTCGGAGACCCGGAACGACGCGCTCGATGTCCGTGAGTTGGTGACGGTGCCAGCTGTCGTCGTTCCTTGCGCATCCCACCCGGCCAGCTCCGCGTCGTCGTTGACCTGGCCGGTCACGGTCGAGTCGTAGCTGACGTTGATGCCGTTCAGGCCATCGACGGTTGCGATCGACGACGACATCGTTGCCTTCGCCGTGAACGATCCATCCTTCCCCGGACACGGCGCGAGGTCCATGTGCATCCGCACCTTGGCGGTCAATAGGCCCGACGTCGTCTCCTTCGACCCGTCGACCGTCACCTTGTCCAGCGTCCCCGTGACGGTACCCAACGCGTTGTCCTGCGATGCCGACCTCCCCGGCTCGAGCCCGTTGCTGGCCGTCACCAGCAGCTCCGGATACAGGTAGAGCCCGACGATCCCCTGGAACATGACGCTCACGGCGTCCCCGAGCGGGGCGTCTGATGCGACGTAATCGGCGAACCGCGACGGCTTCGGCGGCGCCGTCCACGCGCTGGTGCCCGCTGCCGTGGCCCGCACCAGCGCGGCGTAGGCCGTGTCGGCCGCCGCTGCACCTCCGAGCCTGCCTTCAAGACCCGACAGCGTGATCAGCGAGCGCTCCACCTTGGCGCTCAAGGTGCGCGCATCCGCCACCCGCGTCGCGCGATCGCGCGCCGCGAAGCTCGGAAAGCTCGTCGACGGGGCCTGCTTCGCGCCCGGGGCCGAGGAGCCACAACTCGACAGCACGATCAGCAAGGCCGCCGCAGCCCCCTGACGAACGCGCATCCGCCCTCCCATCCTGGGAAGAAATCGATTCGACTCTAGCAAGGAGCGATCCCACCGAGCGGGCGCTCTCCGCCTGCATCAACACGGCCCGCCAGCACGACGCAGCTAGTGGCGCGGCGCGTAGCGGTGGTGGAGGTCGAGCAGGTTGCCGTCCGGGTCCTGGAACAGCGCCTGATGGCAGACGCCGGAGTCGATGGTGTCGCCGCGGAAGACGACCCCGCGGGCCTCGAGCGCTGCGCGCGCCGCAGCTACGTCGTCCACGTGCAGCGCGAGCGGCACGCGATGCGGCTGGAACTCGATCCCGAGCCGCTCGGTGACCATCAGCGCGACCGTCACCGTCCCGGTCTCGTACTCGGCGCCCACCGGCTCGTGCCCCGGTCGCTGCCAGAGGCTCGAGCGGGGCAGCCCGAGCACGCGGCCGTAGAAGTCCATGGCGACCACCAGGTCGCGGGTCGGCAGCGAGACGAAGTCGACGCCGCGCACCCGCACCGCCGGCGGCAGCCCGATCGCGACCTGCTCGAGCAGGTCGAGCGCGGCCTGCGCGCCGTCCTCCATACCCTGCCCGACCATGCCGTCGCGCTGCGCTCGGCTCGGCACCTCGATCAGCTCGGTGAGCGTGGTGCCGCCGTCGCACTCGTCGAGGGTGACGGTGACCACGACCTCGTCGGCCGGCGCGTCCTCGAACATCTCCGTGAACACGATCCTGCGGCCAGGGACGAGCTCACGGAACGTCCCGTGGAAGGCGACCTCGCCGCTCCTGGCAGCCATCGCGTACCTCCACCGCCCGCCGACCCGCAGGTCGATCTCGCACGCCGTCATCTCGCCGCGGCCGGCATGCCACCAGCGGCGGACGAGCGCGGGCGTCGTGAACGCCTGGTACACCTCGCCGGCCGGCGCGGCGATGACGCGGACGATCAGGATCTGCCCGTCGGACGGGAGCGTCACCACCGCCGTGCCGCTGCTCGTCATGTCCGTCCCTCCTCGTTCGTCACCCAGTATGCCCGAACCGCCTGCGCCCCCATCGGCGGGAATCCCTCGTCCCGCGACCTGTCGCAGACCGGGCCCCGCGACGGCCGACGCACACGCGCGGGTGGTCTAGGGCTAGCCGCCCCCGAACTCGTAGCCCGAGTGGAGGACGTGCTCGGACGGGGGCCCGGCGAGTGCGGGGGTAGCCCTACCCGCATCGGGAACGGATCGAGCGGCACTCGGTCTCGACTACCATAGGCGCGAGGTTCCTGCATCGTCGCCGGCCTCCGCGTTTATGCAGATCAAGGGACTCGTTCTGGCCGGGGGTGCGGGCACGCGGTTGCGCCCGATCACACACACGCGGGCAAAGCAACTCGTGCCGATCGCCGGGAAGCCGGTCCTGTTCTACTGTCTCGAGGCCCTGAAGGCGGCGGGCATCGAGGATGTCGGCATCATCGTCGGGGACACCGCGGCCGAGATCGAGGCCGCCGTCGGGGACGGCTCGGCGTTCGGCCTGTCGGTGACCTACATCCGGCAGGAGGGTCCGCTCGGCCTCGCCCATGCCGTCAGCGTCGCGCGTCCGTTCCTCGGCGCCTCGCCGTTCTGCATGTACCTCGGCGACAACCTGCTCATCGATGGCGTCCGGGCGTTCGTGGACGAGTTCCGCTCGACGGATGCCGAGGCGATGATCCTCCTGCAGGAGGTCGACGATCCTCGGGCGTTCGGCGTTGCCGAGCTCGTGGACGGGCGCGTCACCCGGCTCGCCGAAAAGCCGGCGTCGCCGGTCTCGAACCTCGCGCTCGTCGGCGTGTACCTCTTCCGCGAATCGGTCCACGAGGTGATCGCCGGGCTCCGCCCGTCTGCGCGGGGCGAGTACGAGATCACGGAGGCGATCCAGGGGCTCATCGATCGCGGCCACCGGGTCGAACCCCACATCGTGACCGGCTGGTGGAAGGACACCGGTCAGCTCGACGACGTGCTGGAGGCGAATCGACTGGTGCTCGACACCCTCGAGCATCGCGTCGACGGCGACGTCATCGACAGCCGCATCGAAGGTCGCGTCGTCATCGAGGCGGAGGCCACGGTGACCCGGTGCCATATCCGCGGTCCGGCATACATCGGCAGCCGAACTCGCGTGACCGACGCATTCGTCGGGCCCTACTCCGCGATCTCGGCCGACGTCGAGTTCTCGGACGCCGAGATCGAGCATTCGATCGTGCTCGAGCGGTCGCGGATCGTCGGCCTGCAGGCGAGGATCGAGGACTCGCTGATCGGTACCGACGTGGTGATCATCCGGTCGAGCCGGCGGCCGGCGGCCCACCGGCTCATGCTCGGCGACCAGTCGCAGGTCGAGCTGCTGTGACCACGGTTGTCGAGGTGGCTGCCGTTGCGGGCGTGCGCGTCGTGCAACTGACTGCCCATGGAGACGAACGCGGTTGGTTCCTCGAGGCCCGCCGCGAGTCGTGGTTCTCGTCGCTCGGCGGGAAATCGAGCGCGCAGACCAACATCGTCTGGTCACGCCGGGGCGTCGTCCGCGGGCTCCACTTCCACGAGCACGGCCAGGACGACCTCTTCTTCTGTGCGCTCGGCACGGTTCGCGTGGTCCTCTTCGACCGTCGTCCTGAGTCACCGACGTTCGGAGCGACTTGGAGCCGCGACATCGGCGAGGAGAACCGCGAGGCCGTCTACGTTCCCGGGCGGGTCGCCCACGGCTATGAGGCGCTGACCGACTCGCTGTTCTGCTACCACGTGACCCACGAGTACGACCCCGCCGATCCCGACGAACATGGCTTCCGCTGGGACGACCCGCGCGTGCGGGATCTCTGGTCGGGGCAGGAGCCGACACTCTCGGCTCGTGACCGGTGATGCGGGTCCTGGTCACCGGTGGTGCCGGACAGGTGGGGATGGCAGTCGCCGCCGCCGCGACCTACCGTGGATGGGATGTCGTCGCCTGCGATCGACATTCGCTCGACATCGCCGACCCGGGATGCGCCGATCGGATCGCGGACCTCGCGCCGGAGGTCATCGTCAACGCTGCCGCATTCACGGACGTCGATCGGTGTGAGACGGAGCCGGACATGGCCTTCGCGGTAAACACGGAGGGTGCCGCGAACGTCGCACGTGGCGCTGCCATATGCTCGGCCCGGCTCGTCCACTACTCGACGGACTACGTCTTCGACGGGCTCGCGTCCGCTCCGTACCTCGAGACGTCGCCGCCATCGCCCCTTCAGGTGTACGGACGATCGAAGCTCGCAGGTGAGCGGGCGGTGGCTGCGACCCACGGTGCCGGCTCGTGGATCGTTCGGACGTCCTGGGTGTTCTCGGCCGGAGGGCGGAACTTCGTCCCGTCGATCCTGCGGCGCGCGCGCAGCGGCAGCTCGCTCCAGCTCGTCCACGACCAGGTGGGCTCGCCAACCTACGCGAACGATCTCGCCGAGGCGACCCTCGAGCTGATTGGCCGGTGCGTGCCGGGCCTGTATCACCTCGTCGGCGGCGGCGAACCCGCCTCGCGCCTCTCCCTCGGGCTCGCAGTCCTCGCCGAGGCCGGGATCGACGTTGCCGCCACGCCGGTGTCCGCGTCGACGTTCGGCGCCGTCGCCGTCCGGCCGGCCTACAGCGCCCTCGGAACCCATCACCGGGACGCGCCGTCGCTGCCGGACTGGCGCGATGCCGTTCGCCGCTGCGTCGCGGGCGATCACCCCGGGGGGGAGGCATGACCGGAGGTCGCGTCCTGATCACCGGCGGCGCGGGGTTCATCGGCAGCCATCTCGTCCGCAGGATCTTGCGGACACGGCCAGATCTCGACGTCG
Source organism: uncultured Actinomycetes bacterium (assembly GCA_963779685.1). Classification (GTDB taxonomy): domain Bacteria; phylum Actinomycetota; class Thermoleophilia; order Gaiellales; family F1-60-MAGs149; genus CAVZZG01. The sequence continues at coordinate 706,694 of CAVZZG010000001.1, read as the reverse complement.
TCGTCCTCGACGCGCTGACCTATGCCGGGCGGCTCGAGAATCTTGCGGACGTCGCCGACTCACCGAACCTGACCTTCATGCACGGCGGCATCGCGGAGCCGGAGGTCGTCGAGCGGGCCGCGGCCGGGTGCGCGGCCATCATCAACGTCGCAGCGGAGACGCACGTCGACCGGTCGATCTTCGGCGGCGACGAGTTCATCCTCACGAACGTCCTCGGCACCAAGCGGCTGCTGGACTGGGCCCGCGACCACCCAGGCACGCGGTTCGTCCAGGTGTCGACCGACGAGGTGTACGGGGACGTTGAACACCCGCATCGCTCCTCCGAAGGCGATCCCATGGCCGGCTCGAGCCCGTACGCCGCGTCGAAGGCGGCAGCCGACCTGCTGGTGCTCGCCTACGTGCGCACCTACGGGGTCGACGCCTCGATCACGCGCGGTGCCAACACCTTCGGGCCCTACCAGTTTCCGGAGAAGCTGATTCCGCTCTTTATCACGAACGCCCTCGACGGCCACTCCCTTCCCGTGTACGGCGATGGCCGCCAGGTCCGCGAGTTCCTGTTCGTCGAGGACCACTGCGCCGCCATCGAGCTGGTGTCGTTCGAGGGCGAGCGGGGTCGGATCTACAACGTCGGCCCGGACCGTCCGCAGGCCAACATCGAGACGGCTCGGGCCATCGTCGAGCTGACCGGGGCCGATCCGAGCCTCATCGTCCACGTCCCCGACCGGCCAGGCCACGACCGTCGCTACGCGGTCGCAACGACGGCTCTGCGAGCACTCGGGTGGGAGCCATCGACCCGATTCGAGGACGCGCTGAAAGTCACCGTCGACTGGTTCCGTGACAATCGTTCCTGGTGGGAGCCGATCAAGGCCGGCGCGGCCTTTGCCGCGTACGTCGAGCGGAATTACCGCGCGGAGCATGACGACCGGTCATGACGGACGCCGTCACCTGCGGAGTCTTCTCGGTCGCTCGCCACCACGCGCCCTCGATGCGGGTGCGGGCGTTGCAGCTCACGGACCGCCTCGCCGACACCGGCGTCCGGCTCAAGCCGTACTCGCTCCTCGAGGAGGCCGCCGCGATCGGGGGCAATCGGCTGCGAGCCTATGCGTCGGCGCGTGCCGATCTCCTCCGGCGCGTACGCTCCCGGGAGATCCCGCTCGACGTCGCGATGGTCCAGAAGCAAGCCGACTACGCGCCCTCACTCAGTCTGGAGCGTGCGCTGGTGCGGAGAGGACGCGTGGTCTACGACGTCGACGACGCGATCTGGGTGCGCGATCGTTCCGCTGGGGCGCACCCGCTCGCGTTCCTGAAGGGCGCACGAAGGAAGGCCAGCTGGCTCGCTCGGTCGGCGGACCACGTCATCGCCGGGAATGCGATCCTGGCGGAGTGGCTCCGCGCGGGCGGGAGGCCCGTGACGATCATCCCGTCGCTCGTCGAAGTCGAGGCAATCGCCGTCCGCTCGCACGAGCAGCGCGACGCGGTGACGCTCGGCTGGATTGGATCGCCGTCGACCGCGCGCTACCTCGATGCCCTCGCGCCGGTGCTGGAGGAGCTGCGCACCCAGCTGCCCGATCGCCAGATCGAGTTGCTCTCGGTCGGCGGTGCGCCCGCCGTGCGGGTGGACGGCATCCGCTATCGGACGGTCGGCTGGTCCGTCGCCGCGGAGCGGGAGGCTCTGGCTTCCATGGACATAGGAGTCATGCCGCTTCCGAACACTCCGTGGACGCGCGGCAAGTGCGCCTACAAGGCACTGCAGTACATGGCCGCCGGCATCCCAGTCGTCTCCGACCCTGTCGGTGTCACGGCCGAGATCGTCGGCGGCGGCTCCGGGTCGGTCGCGGCCGACCCGCGCGACTGGGTCGACGCGATCGTCGCCTTCGCGACCGACGCCGAGGCAAGGTGCCGCGCCGGCGCAGCCGGTCGAGCACGCGTCGAGGCGGACTTCTCGACCCGTCGATGGACTCCAACCGTCGCAGCGATCCTCCGCGGTGAGTGTCCGTGACCGCCGGCGACCACTGCCTCGGCAGGTGTCCGTCCTGCGGCGCCACGGCTCGACGCACGTTCGGCCGACGCGGGCCGCTGCAACTCGTCACCTGCACGGCCTGCGGGCTCGTCTACGCCGATCCCCAACGGAGGGCCGTCGTGCGACAGCGGTACCTCGAGCAGTACGACCTCGCGGTGCACTTCGCGGCGTTTCGCCGAAGGAAGCTCGCCCTCTTCGAACGCCGATTCGCGATGCTTCCGACACCAATCCCGGGCCGGGACCGTCTGATCGATATCGGTTGCGCCGACGGCCAGTTCCTCGAGGCAGCCGGTAGACGTGGCTGGACGGTGTTCGGGGTCGAACTCAACCCACCCGCTGCCGCGGCTGCCGAGGCCGGCGGCGCGACCGTCTTCCGCGGTGAGCTCGAGTCGATGGAGCACCTGCCGTGGGGCACGTTCGATCTCGTCACGGGCTGGGATGTTCTCGAACACACTCCCGAGCCTCGGGCGTTCATGGAGCGCATGGTGCGTCTGGCCGCGCCCGGTGCCACGATCGCGATCTCAACGCTGAACGTTCGCAGCGCGGTCGCTCGCTGCTTCGGCATGCGATGGTCGCTCGTCATCGACGACCACTTCACCTACTGGTCGGAACGCTCGCTGAAGTCCTTCGTCGAGGACTTCGGCGTCGAGGTCGCGGAGGTGTCCACGGCCGGCATCGGCCGCGACTTCTTCCTCTGGGCGGACGGGTTGCAGCGCCGGTTGCGCCCGCGCCGGAGCAAGCCGGACGCGGCCGCAGGCACGTCATCGGGGCTCGCGGCCGAGCGGAGATGGGACTCCGTCCCCGCCGTCCTCGCGGTCGAGGGCGGCGTGAACCGCGTCCTCCGCGCCACCGGTGCCGGCGTCGACGTCCACCTCATCGGCACGGTCCGCTGAGCCGGCCTGTCTCGCACGGCTCGCACACGAGCCAGCACCACGTCCACCACGCCCCGGTGATCGTGGCGACCCGCCCGGCGATCGTGAGGGCGGCGTTGACGAGGCCGCCGAGCCTCGGCAGCGCGTAGACGAGGCCGACGCGCAGCAGCACCGCGCCGTCGGGCACGAACCCCCTGACCCCGCGTGCGTGGCGAGGCGCGCTCAGGCGCCGCTCCGGCGACGGTTCACGACGAGCCCTGCGGCGAGGAGCGCCGCAGCGCAGCCGACGGCACCACCGAGCATGAGCGGGGACGTGAAGTTGTAGTCGCCGTAGGCCTGCGCCGGCGCGCACGCGAGCACCGCGTAGCACGCGCAGGCGACGATGTGCCCGCGGCGTGCGAGCCGCCAGAGCAGCCCGACGAGGACGCCGGTGACGAGAAGGATCGGGATGGCGAGGTAGCGTCCGCCGTCGATGAGGGGGCGCTCGATCGCGGTGTAGGTGTTCCAGGCGAAGGGCGCTGGCGTGAACGGCCGGATGCGCGGCACGGCGTGGACGTCGAGCCCGGCCTTCCCGATCAACGTGCACGCCGGAGCGGCGACGGCGCAGCCGCGCGCCGCGCCGGTCGCCGAGGACGTCGCGACGACCGTCTCGAGCGCCGGGATCGAGGCGGTCGCGTAGAGGTAGGGCAGGCCGAGCGGCCGGGCGATCGGATGCGAGCGGAAGAAGTTCGGGCGCATCGCAAGCTCGGACTTCACGAACGTCTTCCCGATCAGCGCGCCCCCGACCAGCAGCGCCGCGACCGCCCCGATCGCGCTCACCGCGACGGCGGCGAAGAACCGCCGCCGGCTCGGCATTCGCCCGCGACTCATCACCGTGCCGACCGCGAGCACGAGGAAGGCGAGCACGACCGTCGACCGGCCCGTCGAGAAGTAGGTGGAGAGCGCGCAGGCAGCGCCGAGCGCGAGCCACCGACGTCGGCCGTCGCCGAGGCCGGCGCGAACGCCGCACAGCGCGGCGGCGGCGAGCGCGCCGTAGACGTACTTGACCGTGACGGGGTACCCGCCCGCCTGGATCGCGCGCCGCACGACCGACGACGAGACGACGGCATCGCGGATCCCGTAGGCGTCGGCGATCTGGACGAGGAAGGCGATGAGCGCGATGAGCGTCAGCATCGCCATCACGCCGGCCGCGATCGTGGCCTGCCGGAGGGCGAGCGGGCGTTCGGGCGCGGCGTCGACGTCGCCGCCCGAGACGATCCGGCCGGCGACCAGGGTACCGGCAACGAACGCCGCCGATCCGCCGAGCACGAGCGCGACCGTCCACGCCGACAGGCCCTGCACGTACGGGATCAGGCCGAGCTCGAGTAGCACCGCCGACGCGGTGAACGGGAGCAACCACAGGACCGCCGGGTGGAGCGGCTCGAGCCGGACGCTCGCCACCGCGCACATCAGCACGAGCCCGACGGCGATCAGCACGGTGGCACCGTCACCACGAGCTCGATGTCGACACCCGTCCCGGTCCGGTCGAGCGGCGCGTTGACGGCTTCCTCGACGCGGAGGATCGCGGACGTCGAGTCCACGCCCGCTCGCGATCGATCGACGAGCTCGTGCCGGCGGCGGGACCAGCGGGCGCCGGGCGGCGGCGGAGCCGCTGGAGGCGGTCGACCCAGCGGAAGAAGTCGTGGCCGATCCCGGCCGAGCCGACGTGTCGCACCTCCAGTCCGGCCCGGCGCGCGAACGGCTCGAGGGACGCACGCGACGAGTAGGTGAAGTGATCCTCGATCACGAGCGACCAGCGCATCCGGAAGGCGCGTGCGACGAGGCTCGCGACGTTCTGCGTCGAGAGCACGACGACCCCGCCCGGGCGGGCGAGCCGGACGACACGGTCGAGGAACTCGGTCGGGGTCGGCGTGTGCTCGAGCATGTCTCAGCTCGTGACGAGATCGAACGTGCCCCACGGCAGGTCGTCGAGCGCCTCGAGCTCGGCTAGAGTCGCCGATTCGCGCCAGAGTGACCGCGACAACTCAACGCAGGAGCGGATAACCTCGAAGTCAGCCTCCAACGGCCTCGCATCGGGCGGGACTGCGATCTTGAACTGGCCGAAGCAGTCGACCGGGACTCGTTGACGACCCGACGACCCGGTCATACTCGCCATCGCGTGATCCCTCAGGGCCTCAAGCCGCGTATAGAAGAAGACGACTTCGGGCGTCAGCGGAGCACGCGCACGAAAGACGATGAACTCTGTCGATCCGAACCCTGGCTCGTCGATAAAGTCAACGTACGCGCCCTTGCCGTGCTCGATACAGCCGGTAATGCGTGCCATGAGCGTGTCACCAGGAGCGAACCTCGCTCCAGAACCGGTGAAGACGCGACTCGCCAGGCGGGATGGTCGGAGACCGAACCCAACGGCGGGACTGTCAGAACGGTTGTGTGAGTAGCGGTGGCGGTCATGGTCTAGGCGTGCCGGTTGATCCGGTCGCTGTAGTGGACGTGGAGGGTGTTGAGGATGTCTTTCCAGCCGTTGATGCGGCCGGTGAGGTCCTGGCGGTTCTTGCGTTGCTGGGTGGCGACCAGGTACAAAACCTTCATTGCTGACTGCTCGGTTGGGAAGTGGCCGCGGTGGCGGACGGCGCGACGGAAGCGGGCGTTCAAGGACTCGATCGCGTTGGTGGTGTAGACGACGCGGCGTAGCTCGGCCGGGAAGGCCAGGAACGGCACGAACTCCTGCCACGAGGATTCCCACGACGAGATCATCGCAGGATATGGATACGTGCCCCTCCACTCGTCCGCGAACTCCACGAACCGGGCTTCGGCTGCCTCGACCGTCGGGGCGGTGTAGATCTCGCGCATCTGGGTCGTGATCCGCGTCCGGTGCTTCTTGGAGGCGTACCGCAGCGAGCTTCTCACAATGTGCACGACGCAGGTGGCCCTGTCAGCGGTTCTGTGTACGCGGGTTGCGCGTCAGCTGCGAGCGGCGCTGCAATCTCCATTCGTCCGCCAGCGGCTGACGTTCATCCTCAACCGCGAGCGGCTCGCCGACCTCGAGCGGCTACGCGACCTCGTCGAGCACGGCGCAGTCGCACCCCAGGTCGACAGCACCTACCCGCTCGGCGCGGCGGCCGACGCAATCCGGCGTCTCGAGGCAGGCACCGTGCAGGGCAAGCTCGCCGTCGTCCCATCCGACAAGATCTCGTAGGCCATCCCACCCGAGGGCCGGTATGACAACCGCGGAGGGATCAGGCCGTCTGCAGGCCGGGCCCGGCGTCGACCGCGAGGATCGGCGACGGCTTGAAGCCTTTGACGATGAGATAGATCCCGAGCGACGCCTCCCAGGCGATTTCCGGGAGGGTGATGAGGAACAGCGGCGCGCTGCCGGGATCGAAGACCCCGAAGAGCACCAGGGTACCCCCGAGGAAGGCCAGCGGGCCGCCGATCAGCCCCAGGAGGGCCATCCGTCGTGGCACGAGTCCCGACGTGTACATCAGGTAGCCCAGCAACAGCCCGGTGCCGAAGCCGGCACAGAACTGCGGGCCAAGCAGAAATGTCCAGTCATGGAACGCGACCAGCGACCGTCCCGCGATGACGAGTGAGCCCGAATCCGTTGCGCCCACTCCACCGACGTCCTGCCGCAATTTCACGACCGAGAGGACGCTGACGATCCCCACGACGATGATCGTGGACTCGAGTGTCCGACTGGCGACATAGCCAAGGGCAATGCTTTCACTCTGCCGCCTGACGATCGGAAACAGGACGACGGCGGTGGCGATATTCGCGATGGCCGTGATGATCTCCAAGAGCGCACCGACGAAGATACGCTTGTCCGCACCGGCGCCGACGATGTAGTCGGCATGCTTCAGAAGAGGTTCGTAGAGAAGAAGCGCCGGGATCGACGCGACGAAGGTGACAACGAACCACACGCCCGCGATGAGCGCGGTCCTTCTCGTGGAACTCACTCGAGACCCGCTCTCGTTTGCTGGCGAGCCGCCATCCCTGGGGGCTCGATGCCATGGAGGCCAGCACGCAACCGGACGCGGCGATCCTCCGGCTGCATGATGACACACTCGGCTGCCGCCGAAGGGCGGCTTCTGACCGAGACGATCAGTGGTACAGCGACATTCCCGGGATGAGGGCCTGCACGAGGTCGTTCCAGATGTCCTCCGGGTCTTCGATGCCGACGCTGAGGCGGAGGAGGCTTGCCGGGAGGTGCTCTTGGCCGGGGACGGCGGCGCGCCGCTCGATGGTCGATTCGACAGCGCCGAAGCTGGTGGCGTGCCGGATCAGCGCGAGGCTGGAGCAGATCGCGTCGGCCGCTTGGGCGTCGCCGGCGATGTCGAACGAGATGACGCTGCCGTAGCCACTCAGCTGCCCCGCGGCGATCTCGTGGGTGGGGTGGCTTGCCAGGCCGGGGTGGCGGACGCGGGTGACGGCCGGGTGCGCTTCGAGCCTGCGAGCCAACTCGAGGGCGGTGTGGTTGCTCCTCTCGGTGCGGAGCGCGAGGGTACGAATCCCGCGCGCGACGAGGAAGGCCTCGAGCGTGCCCGGGGTGGCGCCAGCGAGTTCCCGTCGCTGCCGAAGCTCGTGCGCGAGCTCGGGGCGGCGGGTGGTGGCGATACCGCAGAGCAGGTCGGAGTGCCCGCCGAGGTGCTTGGTGGCGGAGTGGATGACGATGTCGGCGCCGTGATCGAGCGGTTGTTGCAGGAGCGGCCCGGCGAGGGTGTTGTCGACGACCAGCAGCAACCCGGGCCTGCGTGCAGACGCGCCGATCCGGTGCAGATCGGCGACGGTCAGGAGCGGGTTGGAGGGTGATTCGATCCAGAGCAGGTCCGCCTCCTGGGCAGCGGCGCACCAGTCGCTGGTGGCTTCCAGCGCGAGGCGCGTCGTCACCCAGCGTCCGTGCTGTTCGCCGTGGTGGATGAGGCCGGCCACGCCGTGGTAGCAGTCGGTCGGCCAGACGATGCGAGCGCCGACGTGGAGCTGGTCGAAGACGGCGGCGATGGCGGCCATGCCGGAGCTGAAGGCGACCGCCTCGCCATGGTCGAGGCCGCCGACGAGACGCTCGAGCGCGTCCCAGGTCGGCGTGCCGTCGTCGCGGGCGTAGGCGCGGTCGCCGTCGAGCGTGAAGGTGGATGCGGCGACGAGCGGGACGTTCAGCGGCGCGCCCGGATCGGTGCCGCGCCCAGCGGCGACCACCCACGTCGCGGCCGAATACTCACTCGGATCCATCGGGGTTACCAACCCGGGTCGTCGAGGATCTGCGCGGCCGCACGCCACGGCGCCTGTTCGCGTCGGATCAGGTCGGGGTTCGTGCCCCTCGCATGGACGATGGCGAGCGTCAGCAGCTGAAGCGCGATCGCTCCGGCAAGCAGCGCGTCCAGGGGCTGCGGCAGCGTCGCGGCGCCCGTTGGAAGACTGCCGCCGACAGCCGGGTGCGAGGCGAGGGCAGCTGCGCCGTCGGCGTCGCTGATCAGGATCACGGGCAGCGCCAGCGCTTCGGCGGCGTCGAGGAGTCGGGCGGCGCGGTCGAGGCGGCGAGGTCGTCCGCGCGGGTCGAGGGCGATCAGCACGATCGGGGTGCCGGGCTCGCACGCGACCAGGTGTCCGTGCAGGAGGATCTCGAGGTCGCGATGCCCAGCTGCGACGTGAGGGCCCTCCTCGAGTTTGAGTGTGAGCTCGTGGCTCGTGATGCGGTCGCAGCCGCTGCCGGTACAGACGACGCGAGCGGCGGGCGCGAGCAGCTTCGCCGAAGCCTCGGTCGGCTCGTCGAGTGCGGCCGACAGGTTCGCCAGTCGGCTCTCGATGGTAGCTGCGGCAAGGGTCGGCAGCTCGATCTGTGAGGCGATCGCGGCGCCCGCGAGGATGGCCGAGGAGTAGGCGATGGTATGACACCAGGAGCGGTCCGCGATCGGCGTTTCGAAGACGTGCTCGGCGGCGCCCGCGCACGACCCGCCCGGCTGATGCGTGATCAGCATGGTCTGCGCTCCCGCCGTGGCGGCAGCCTCGAGCGCGAGTGTCGTCGCGTGCGTACCACCGTCGTGCGAGACAGCGACGATCACACCACCGCGGCGCGGGGCGAGCGCCGCCTCGAAGGCATCGCGCGCTTCGACCCGCACCGGCGCTCCGGTCTGCGCAAGGGCGGTCTCGAGCAGGTCGGCGATCGCCATCGCCGCGTGCAGGCTCGTGCCGCAGCCGGTCGTCACGATCGGCTCGCCGGCCGCGGCCACGCGCACGATCCGCTCCGCCAGCATCGCCGCTTCGGGATGTTCGAGGACGCCGGCCGCGAGTTGCGGGGTCGCGTCGATCATCTCCTCCATCACCCAGGGCGGCGCTGTGCGCAGCTCGGGATACGTCTCGTCATGCCACTCGTCCATCTGCTCCTCCACCATCGCGAGCGGGAGTTCCCCGAGTCGCGTCGCTACGGGGTTCGCCAGGCGCCGACCAGGTCGAGGCGGCGACGCTGCTGGGCAGCGGCACGCGGGTCGTTCGGTCGCCCTCGCTCATCCAGCAGCCGAGCGACCCGCTGGCGGTGCTCGACCGGCTTGTGGTCGTCGTACTTGAACTTCGCCGTCGCCTCGACGATCTCGAGCTCGACGCCGCGGATCCCGCCCAGCATGCCGCCGAAGGGCGCAAGGTCGACCCCGATCTCGGCACTGCCGCCCTCCGGTTGGAGGTGACCCATCTGCCTGCGCAACAACTCCGCCTTCGCGTCCGCGTCGTCGATGATCGTCGGGGCACAGACGAGCTGGACGGCCGCGTAGTAGCTCGTCGGCACGCCGTTCTCGGTCGGCTCACCCGGCTTCGCGCGCCACGTGCCCGGGACGACGGCGGCGTCGCCGACGACCACGAACCGCACCCTGCGGGCGGCCTCCAGGTGCGGCCAGACCGGGTTGGGGCGCGCGAAATGGACCAGCACCAGGTCGCCCTCAACCGCCGCGTGCGTCGGCACGACCAGCGGCGCCTCGTCTCGATCGAGGTTGTTCACGACCAGCGTCCCGAACGGCGCGGTCGTCCCAAGCCACGTTCGCCACTCATCCGGCGCAACCTCGGCATCCCACCGGTGGATCAGCATGCGCACATCGCGGACGTGGGGGTGGCGGTCATCATGACGTGTACCGTACCCGCATCGTGGACTCGTCGGAAGAGCCAGCGATAGCGGAATGAATGGGTCCAGGGAACTCCTCGTCTCACTGCCAGCCGGCAGCGCACCGATGCGCCACCGGCTGGCCGCGGCCGTCGCGAACGACATCCGCAGCGGCCGCCTCAGGCCCGGCACCCAGCTCCCGGCAAGCCGCGACCTGGCCGCGCAGCTCGGCGTCTCCCGCGGCGTCGTCACCGACGCCTACAACCAGCTGATCGCGCAGGGCTTCCTGGCCGTCAAGCCACGCCAGGCACCGACCGTCGCCGCCGGCACCGCGGCCAGCGCCGAAGACCGGCCACCGCCGCCGCGGCCGACGATCCGGTACGACTTCACGCCCACCACACCGGACGTCACGTTGTTCCCGCGCGACGTCTGGCGCCGCGCGCTCGACACCGCCCTTCGCACCGCACCCGACAGCCTGCTCGACTACGCCGACCGCCACGGCAACCAGGCGCTGCGCGAGACGCTCGCCGAGCGGCTCGGGCGCATCCGCGGCGTCGTCGTCACACCGCAGCGGATCATCGTCGTCCAGGGCTTCGCGCAGGGCCTCGACGTCCTCTGCGCGCTCCTCGCCAGCCAGGGCAAGCGCCGCCTCGCAATCGAGGACCCGGCGCTCGACGACGCCGCCAGCACCGCCCGACTCGCCGGCATGACCCTCGTGCCGGTCCCGGTCGACCAGGACGGCATCGACGTCGCCGCGCTCACTCAGACGAACGCCGACGCGGTGCTCGTCACTCCCGCCCACCAGTTCCCGACCGGCGTGATCATGTCCCCCGACCGCCGCCGCGCCCTCCTCGACTGGGCCCAAACCAGCGGCGCACTCATCATCGAAGACGACTACGACGCCGAGTTCCGCCACGACGGCCCACCCGTCGGCGCCCTTCAGGGACTCGCGCCCGACCACGTCGCCTACATCGGAACCGCATCCAAGGTCCTCGCCCCCGCCCTACGCCTCGGCTGGCTCGCCCTCCCACCCAGCATCACCAGCGCCGCGGCGGACGCCAAGTGGTGGCGCGACAGCGGCTCACCCATGATCGACCAGATCGCACTCGCAGATGTCCTGGCGAGCGGCGCCTTCGACCGCTCGCTGCGCCGAGCACTCCGCACGTACCGCGCCCGCCGCGACCGACTCGTCACCGAGCTCACCCGGCAACTGCCGACCGGACAGATTTCCGGCGCCGCGGCCGGCCTCCACCTCGTCCTCCAACTCCCGGACGCGACGGAACACGACATCGTCAGGCGCGCCCTCGAACGAGGCATCAACGTCCGTAGCCTCCAAAGTTACGCTGTAGAGCCAGCCAAGGCCGCCCGACTCCGTACCGCACTCGTCCTCGGCTACGGACGACTCGCCGAACCGGCCATCCCCGTCGCCGTCCAAGAACTCGCCGTCGCGGCGACACCAGAGCTGCCAGGTTCGCGACCCGCTGCCCGGCGCACCTGACCCCTCTCAGGTAGAGAAGCCGTCAGCGTTGCAGCGCAGACGCTCCCTGGACTCCGGCCGGCCGGCGGAGCGCGAAGGCCAGAGGAGCCATGATGTTGTCGTGTCCTGGCACGCGCCCTCCGACCGCGCCGCTCCGCTCGCCGGCGGTGGCCTGTACCTGACTGACGCCGGAATGGAGACGGTGCTCATCTTCCAGCAGAGGATCGAGCTTCCGTGCTTCGCCGCCTTCCCGCTCGTCGACAACGAGGCCGGGCGCGCGGCGCTGCGCGCCTACTACGAGCCCTTCCTCGCACTCGCGCGATCTCGCGGTACCGGCTTCGTCCTCGGCGCCCCGACCTGGCGCGCGAACCCCGACTGGGGCACCGCGCTCGGATACGACGCCGACGCCCTCGCCGCAGTCAACCGTCGCTCGGTCGAGCTCGTCGACGAACTGCGCACGGCGACGCCCGACTGGGGCCAGCCGATCCTGCTCGAGGGGCTCGTCGGACCGCGCGCAGACGGCTATTCGGCGGCGTCGGCGATGTCGAGCACGGAGGCCGAGCGCTACCACGCGACGCAGCTTCGGGCCCTCGCCGATACCGCTGCCGACCTCGCTACCGCGCTGACGATCCCGACCGTCGACGAGGCGATCGGGATCGTCCGCGCCGCGACGGCGGTCGGCCTACCCGTGGCGCTGTCCTTCACCGTCGAGGTCGACGGGCGCCTGCCGAGCGGCCAGGGCCTCGGCGAGGCGATCGAACAGGTCGACGACGCGACGGACGGGGCTGCGGCCTACTTCATGGTCAACTGCGCGCACCCGACCCACATCGAGCCGGCGCTCGACGACGACGGGCCGTGGCTCGGCCGGATCCGCGGCCTCCGGGCGAACGCCTCGACCCGGAGCCACGAGGAGTTGGATGCCGCCGAGGAGCTCGACGACGGCGATCCCGCGGACCTCGGTGCCCGCTGCGCGGCGCTCGGCGAGCGCCTGCCGAACATTGCCCTGCTCGGCGGCTGCTGCGGGAGCGACGTCCGCCACGTGGCGGCGATCCACGACGCCTGGGTCACCCGTAGCTAGTAAAGGATCGCGGATAATCTTTACTAGCCCGTCCGGTTGGGAAAGGATCACTACATGCGTGGCCAGCTCGTGCCGCAGACCTGGAGGTACGACCCGGCGCTCTACGCGCCGCCGCGCTACCGGCGTGCCTGCGGCTACGACGCGTTCATCCCGGAGCCGCTCGCGGATCTTGCGCTGACGCTCACGGGCGAGCTTGCAGCCGCTGTCTCCGAAACGGAGGCGCGCCTCGTCGCGCTCAACCACTTCGATCGCCGCGGGCTCGCGCCGCTGGCGCGGCTGCTCCTGCGCAGCGAGTCGATCGCGTCGTCCCGGATCGAGGGGATGCAGGTCCCGGCGGTCGCTCTCGCGCGCGCCGAGGCCCGCTCGGACGCAGGCCTCGCGATCGGCCCAGAGGCGACGGAGATCCTCGCCAACATCGACGCGATGCAACTCGCGATCGAGGACGCATCGCTTACCGCACCCCTGAGTCTCGATCACGTCCTCGACGTCCACCGCGCCCTGCTCGAACGGGCCGGCCAGACCCGGATCGCGGGCGCGGTCAGAACGACGCAGAACTGGATCGGCGGCAACGACCACAACCCCTGCGGCGCCGCCTTCGTCCCTCCGCCGCCGTCGGAGGTCGACCGCCTGCTCGTCGATCTCGTCCGCTTCTGCAACGACGACCGGCTGCCGCCGCTCGTGCAGGCAGCCGTCGCCCACGCCCAGTTCGAAACGATCCACCCGTTCGCCGACGGCAACGGGCGCACGGGACGCGCGCTCATCCACATCATCCTCCGCCGCCGCGGCATCGCCACCTCCTACGTACCACCCGTGAGCGTGATCCTCGCCGCCGACCGCGACCGGTACATCGCCGGGCTGACCAACTTCCGCGAGGACCGACTCGCCGAGTGGATCGAGCTGTTCGCCGTGGCGACAGCACGGGCCGCAGCCCTCGCCAACACCTACCTTGAGCGAGTCGCAAACCTCCAAGAGACATGGCGCGAACGTCTGCGCACCCGAGGAGCCCCACGCGCCGACGCCGCGGTATGGGCGCTCATCGACGCGCTTCCCGCCCACCCTGCGCTGACCGTCGCGGTCGGGATCGCCGCTACCGGCCGCAGCAAACCCGCCATCGGACAAGCGATCGAACAACTCGCCGCCATCGACGCGCTCACGCCGATCAGCGCCGGCAGACGCGACCGCCTCTGGGAGGCACGCGAACTCCTCGAACTGATCGAAGAAGTCGAGACATCGCCGCCATAGCGCGTACTTGTCACGACGACGTACACAAGTGTTCTACAGGCTCAGCACTGGCCGTGCGCGGGCTGGCCGCGGCCGCCAGCACGAGCAGCACGTACCGCTGAGCCAGGCTGGGTTTGGCGGGATCGCCATGGCTGCCCTCGCTAGCCGGGACTGGTGGCCGAGTAGAGTCGCCACAGTCCGGGCACGCCTCGGAGCGCGTGTTCTCCGCGAGGCTCGAACGTCAGGCCGGATCCGGCGACGAGGTCTTTGACCGTTTGGGAGACGCAGACTTCAGAGGGGTGGGCCTTGCCGGCGACCCTGGCGCCGATCGAGACGGCGATGCCGCCGATCTTGCCGTTGATGAGTTCGCACTCGCCGGTGTGCACCCCCGCTCGAATCTCGACGCCGAGGTCGCCGACTCGTCGGGAGATCTCGAGTGCGCAGTTGATGGCTCGCGCCGGCCCGTCGAAGCTGGCGAAGAATCCGTCCCCGGCCGTGTCGATCTCCACTCCTCGCCACCGGTCGAGTGACCGGCGCACGATCGCATGATGCTGTTCGACCAGTTCCTTCCATGCCCGATCGCCAAGCCGTGCTTGATGGTCGGTGGAGCCGACGATGTCGGAGAACAGCACCGTGGCGAGCACGCTGTCGAGTTCTGGCGGCGGGTGTTCGATGCCGAGGAACGCTCGCGTCTCTCGGATGACGGACGGATGCCACATCCTCACCGCCTCCGGCGGCAGCGGGCGAATGATTGCCCCCTGGACGAGTTCGGCCGTCGCTTCCGCCTGGCGATAGAGCCAGTCGTCGGCCAGGCCCTTTGGCGCGACAATCAGCACGGGAAGCCGTAGCGTCGGCAGGACGTCTCGGACGTCGTAGTCGTTCAGGAGTTGGATGAATCCGACTGCGGTGGCCGGGCCGCACGCGTGCCGCTGCATGGTTGCCAGGAACTCGACGGCCTCCGTGTCCATCGCCACGCCCGGATACATCTGCCTGACAAACGCCGCGGATCCCCACCCCGTTTCAGCGTCCGCGGCGAGCTTCTCAACATCGCGAGGGTCGCGTCCGTACAGCCACCCACCGCCTGCCACCGAGCGTGCGGCGGCCTGGAACCAGATCAGTCCAGCCACCCGGTCGGGACGAGTGGCTGCCAACAACGCGCCCGCCATGCCCCCGTCGCCGGCCGCCAGCAGGAACGGCCGCTCCTGGCCCGCAGCATCCAGCACGGCGAGGAGGTCGGCTGCCCGGGTCTCGAGGTTCGGCAGACCGCCCATGTCGTCCGAGAGTCCCGTGCCGCGCCGATCATGGATGGTGACCCGCGCGCTCGAGGCCAGGTCCAACCACGAACGCGTGGCGGGCTCGAAGTCCATGAACAGCTCGATGTTCGTCGCGATCGAGCCGACGATCGCGACGTCGACACCACCCTCTCCGAGCAGCTTGAACGCGATGTACCCGCCATCCAGCGCCTTCGCATACCGCGTCCCGGGCACCGTGCCACCGACGCCCGACTGATCGTCGCGATGCATGGGGGCCATGATGCCGGATCAATCTGGCCGATGCCGGCCAACCCGCGTCGTAAGACATCCAGCAGCCTGCGATCATCCCCCGTTCGGGGGACGCGGCGCCGGCCCCCAGAGCGAGAAGCTCTTCCGGCAACCCCGCGTCTGGTTCGTTGCTTCCGCGTCCGGTTCCGTAGTGCCCCGCCTTTCGTAGTGCCCCGTCGCGTCCCGGGTTCCACCTTCCCGCGCCGGTTTCCGTGTTGCCCCGCTCGCCCACCGGGTTCCCTCCTCCCCGCGCGTTCCCGGTAGTCGTCGTGTGCTCTCGCATGCCTCCTCGCGCCCCTTACCCCTCCCACGTCCTGCAGGCCGGTGACGGCCTCGAGGTGACCGACGTCCACGGACGGGTGACCATGCACGCAACCCTGGTTACGATCCGGGGCAGGAGCGTGACGGTGCGACTGGGCCGGCGGCCCGCTGCCAGCCAGGGGGTCTTCCGGTTGCACTGGCTGGATGCCGTCGGCTGCTCCTGGCAGGTCGAGGCCACCGGCCGGACCGGCCCGGATCCGCTCAACCTCGCCCTCCAGTTGACCGCTCGCTGGCGCCAGGCCGCAGGCCGCCGCGCCGTGCGCTTCCCGAGCGATCGCCGGATGGTGCGAGCCCAGACGTCGCATCGGCCGACCGTCCGCGAACTGGTCACGCTCGACGTCTCGGCGACCGGGTGCTGCGTCACCGGCTCGGGAGAGCCGCTACCCGTCGGCACCAAGCTCGCCATCGACATCACGCCCGGCTGCTACCGCCTACCCTCCCGGCTCCATGCCGTCGTGGTGCGCGTGCTGGGCTCGGCCTTCGGACGGTTCGAGCTCGGTCTGCGCTTCGAGCCGACATCCGCCGCGGAACGGCGACTGATGCTCAACTGGCGCGACGAGACCGCCCTCGCGAGCGCGGTGCCGCCGATGGTGCTCGTTGCTGACTAGCGCCGACGCCGGTCACCGTAATCGGCGGCGCCAGCGCATCGATCGCCACGGCGCACGATTCGGATTTACCGTGCACGCCCGCAGGAATGCCTCGTCGTTCTCCGACAGAGGCTCCCCGTACGGGCTTGCGTAGAGCTTGATGTCGCCGCGCATCGACGTCCTGAGCAGCGACAGTTGCCGGATCGACGCGGCGCTGCGCGCCTCCTCCGGGTCGGCGCTGGCGAGGACGCGTTGTGCGAGCGACGCCGGCTTCAGGTCGCTGGGCGCGCACAGCAGGTTCTCCTTCGCCTGCAGGTAGATGTTCCGTGTGTCGTGTGCCAGCAGCATGCCCTTGCCGTCGTCGTAGTACCAGTCGGTGAGCAGGTTGAAGAGCGTCGTGCGCTCTTCCGTTGACAGCGGACCGGCCCCTGCGAGAGCACGGAAAGGCGACGCGGACTTCAGGTTGCTCCAGAGCGCTGCGTAGGCGTCGAAGCGCTTGTCGGCGACCTTGGCTCGGATCTGTTGCCTGAGGGAATGGACCAGGTAGAGACCAACGATGCCCAGAACGAACGTGACCGCGATTCCAAGCCAGTCGCTCACCGACGGCCATCATCGCGCTCGAAGCAGCCGGATTCAACCCAATCCCGCAATGGTTGCCTGATGTTTCAACTGGAAGGGCACCCGGACTCGTCGTGGACGGATCTCCCTCTCGCGTGATCTGCCGCTGCCGACGGCGGAGAGGGTCGCCCTGCCGCAAAGCCGCATGGTCCACCGCTCCTTACCATCCGAAACCGGAAGAGGGGTCCAGGGCCCATCCGGGCACGCAAGGGGTACGCAACGCGGATCGCTGTGTGGGCTTTCTGGCTTTGGTCACTGGCGTTCGCCGTGCTGGTCAGCGCGTCGCGCGGTCACGCCGGGCCGCTGCCCGCAGCACCAGCAGACACACCCCTGCCACGATCAGCACCCCGAGCGTCACGACTGCCGGCACGACCCAGTGGGGCAGCCCGGACCGCTGCCGTGGCGTCCGTGTCGACGCCACGGACTCGGCGCCGAGGATGTAGCGGGTGGCCGTCGCAACCGCCTCCGGTGCGAGCGGCAGGCGCGCGAACTCGAAGCTGCCAGGCGCTCCGGCGGGGTCGGCGTAGCGAAGGGTGAGCACGCCCAGGCCCGGTCGATCGAGCAGCTGCGCGTGGCTGGCGTCGAACGCCCGCACACGGAGATCGGGCAGCGGAGCATCGGCGCCATCGTCGATGCGCAGCCGGAGGGTTCTCGCCGTGACGGCCACGTCGATCGTGCCGCCGACGTCACCGGGGCCGTAGCGGTAGATGCGGCCGGAGGCGACCGGGGTCGGCGTGCCGTCGGCGCCGACCGCGAACACCGTGTACGCGCGATCGAACCGGGGCTGACTGGTGGTCACGACCAACCGCGTGACCGGTACCGCGGCGCCGAGGTCGAGCAGGGCCGTCGTCCGCTCCTCCGAGGAGCGCACGATCGCCGCCGCTGGGCGGTCGACCAGGAGTGGCGTCGACGCTTCGGCCACCGCCTCCGCGCGCAGGCCGGTGATGTCGCGGATGTCTCCCTTCCGGACGACGACGCGGAGGTAGCGCTCATCCGTCGGGCTGTACCGGATCACCGAAGAATCGGCGCCCAGCGTGCCGCTGGCGGGGTCGGCCGGGATCGAATAGACCGTCGCACTGGCGATGGCGCGCCACGTGCGCCGGTCGGATGACGCGAGCAGGTCGGCGCGCTCGAGGAACCGGCCGGCAGCGGCCAGATCGAGCACGACCGCGTCCGTCGGCTGCGAGGCGCCGAGGTCGAAGTCAACGCTCAGAAGACCCGCTGCAGTGGTACCGCCGGCGATGCGCCGGCCCAGGAGCGCTGTCGGGGCCGCGGGCGGCGGGGCCGGCCGGAACGGCACCAGGGTTCCGTCGGCGCGGCTGATCCGGAGCGTGCGGAGGGTCGGGTCGCGGGCCAGCAGGAGGCCATCCGGCTCGAACACGCCCAACGCGCCAGGAGCGGAGGCCGGCCGCAGCTCCCGCTGGTACGTCGGCACGGCCACCGCAAGGGCCAGGGAGCCGGTCGCGGCTGCGACCGCGAGACTACCGGTCGTCCAGCGGCTCATGCGGTGGCTCCGGATCGGCGGGCCGGGGCGCATCCTCGAGGCGGGCGAGGAGGAAGGCGCCGGCCAGCAGCACGGCGCCGGCCAGCACGAACGCGCCGACGCGGAAGCCGCTGTCGAGCGACGCCGTGTCGAACAGCACGACCTTCGCCGCGACCAGGGCGAACAATGCGATCCCCGCCAGGCGCGCCTCGCGACTGCGCCGCGCGACGGCATACACCAGCAGGGCCAGGCCGAGCAGCGCCAGGAACGAGGACAGGGTGAGCTGCGCGGTCTGGGAGATGTCGCGGGTGACGTCGCCGTACTCGTCCGCCGAGCCGCGCGGGGTGAGCAGCCCGACCAGAACGATTGACATGCCGTAGACCACCACCGCGGCCGTCGCCATCGCGAGCGGACGCCCGAGTCGTGGGTGGTCCCGGAGCATCCACGCGATCGCGGTGAGGGCGAGGATCAGGCTGAAGAGCGCGATCGCCGCCTGGTGCAACGAGTCGACCCGATAGACCAGGGCAATCGGCGGCGCGAACGTGAGCGTGGCCGCCACCACCAGGACCAGGAACACCGCCGCGAACACTGCCGCCCTGCGGTCGCCGAACCGCTGGGCGAGCCAGGTCAGCATGACTAGCTCGACGCTCCACGCGACCACCGCTACCGGCCCGTCCAGCACCACTGCCGCCGGCGGCTGCGGCGAGGGCCGCGCCAATCGAGCAGATCCACACTGCCAGCTCCGGTGCCAGCGGCCGGCGGCGCAGCACCAGAGCGCCGCCAGCGACGTAGACCGCACCGAGCACCAGCAGGAAGACCGCCTGTTGCGTCTTGCTGATGCCGTTCGAGCCGGCGCCCAGTACCGCCACGAACCCTGCCGCGCCGAGCGCAGCGGAGAACGCCCCGACCGCCGACGACACGCGCAGGCGGCTGGCCCACAGCAGATCTCGGCCGAGCGCGCCGATACTCATCAGGAGCCACCAGAGGATGACGACCAGGGCGGCCCTGGATTCACCGGCAGTGGAGCCGGGGTCGGGCAGGTCGTTCAGGTACACGGCGACCTGCGGCCAGCTCAGGACCAGTGCCACCTGGCTCAGCCACGGCCAGCCGCGGAAGACCGCCACGGTCGTGGACGCGACGAGAGCAACGGCCAGGAAGGCGATCGTCGCCGCGTCGACCGACCGCACCACAACGACGGGAGCCAGCAGTGCGGTGACGAGACCGAAGCCGCATAGGACCTGCGCATCGAAGCGGATTGCGATCGCGCAGACCAGCGCCGCCACGACCCCGGCGAGGAAGAGCGCCAGCCGCTCGTCCAGCAACTGGGGCTCGTAGAGCCGGGCGCCGGCCACCAGACCGAGATCGGCGACGCCGGCGCCGACGCCCGCCAGCACGCCGGAGGCGACGCGCAGGTTCGCCTGCGCCGTGGCGGCGGCGCGGCCGTAGAGCACCACGCCGCCCGCCATCATCGCCAGCCCGGACAGCTCGGCGAGCGCCAGTTGCACGCTGTGGTCGATCCAGCCCCGGCTGATCGCGAGGATCAGGCCGAACACGCATCCTGCGAGCAAGAGGACGCCGCCGGCGAGCGCGAAGACGCGCGTCTGGGTCCAGAACGCCGGCTTACGCGGTTTCGGGGGGGTGGCCGGGCGTCGGGGCGGCGGGGCCGGTGGGGCGGCCAGTGGCCTGGGCGGGGTCTCGGCCGCGACGCCCGCAAGCGCCGATTCGAGTGCCGCCACGCGCCGTTCCAGATCGGCGATCCGCTCCTCGTCCATAACGCAACTATCCGCCGTCCGCCGGACGTGCTGCCGATTCGTCGCCGTGCGGTCGTCCAGCGCCGGTGAGCGGCTACCCGCGCCGGACGGTGATCGAAGAACTCGAGACTGCGGCAGCCTCAGCGCCTAACCGTCACGGCTCCTTCCACAAACGATCTGACAACCCCCCGGAACACCGCCGCGATCGAATCAGGAGGCGCGGCGGAGCGTCCACCAGGCCGCGAAGCCGATCAGGATGACGGCAGCGCCGGCAAACAGGCCGGTCTCGGCGAGCTGGAGCGGCCAGAAGTGGCTATCCGGCTGGTAGACCACGTGGAAGACGGCGTTGGTCACGTCCGGGGCTGCGACCTTCGCCGAACCCATGAAACCGCCGCCGTCGTTCATGATCTGGTGGCCGTTGACGGTGCCGGTGAGGCTCACGATCTGCGCGTTGTGGAGGAAGCTCGGTTCCTGGGCGCCGGTGTACGTTGCCCTGAGCGGTGCCACGAGGTGGTCTCGAAGCGAGAGGTCAACGGAGATGCGAGCGGCGAAATAGCCGACGAAGCCGAGCACCAGCGCGGCGGCCGACCGCCGCCATATGGCGCCGAGCGCGACGGCCAACCCGAGTGCGAACAGCGTGTAGCCGATGACGACCGTGCCGGTGGAGTCGTAGTTGCCGTTCATGAGGCGGCCGTCGAGGTGCACGCTCGGCGCGCGCCACCAGGCCAACAGCAGCGTGAGGACGCCGGCCGCAACGACCGCGGTGACGACCGCGAATCCGAGCTTGCCGAGCAGCCAGCGGCCGCGGGTGATGCTCTGCGTCCAGGCGAGCCGGTACGTGCCGTGCTCGAGGTCGAGGATGAACGGCGCCGCGAGCAGGACGCCGATCAGGCCAGGCACGAGCGTGAACCAGCCGCCGAGATCGAGGAGCGACTGGAAGTGCTGCCGGAAGTCGCCCAGCGCGGGGCCGCACGCCGGGCTGGCGTTGGCGCCGAGGCACGTGGCGAGCGCGTTCCGGTGGTAGAAGTTCGCCATCTCGATCCCGGTCGGAACGAGCAGCGCGGCAAGCAGGGCGAGGATACCGACGACGATCAGCGTCTCGGTTCGCTGCAGGCGCCAGCCGACCCACGTCATGACGGCACCGCCTCGAGCGGCGACGCGCCCGCGGTGCCGCTTCCGGGCTGATAGCCGAGGTAGGCGAGCACGATCTCCTCGAGGTCGACCTCGTGTTGCTCCCAACAGCTGTCGTAGACGTGCCCGGTGGCGCGCACGAGCAGGGTGGTCTGGCGCTCGGTGTGGCTTTCGCGGATGACGTCGTGCACGCGCGCGATGCCCGCGGTGTCGCCGCGCGGACCGGTCAGCAGCCGGTGGCTCGCGACGATCTCCGGAATCGACCCGTTCAACTGCGTTGCACCTCCCACGAGCGTGACCAGGTGATCGCAGACGCGCTCGAGCTCGGCGACGATGTGGGAGGAGAGGACCACGGTGATCCCCTCCTCGACAACGGCTTCCATCACCGCGTTCAGGAACTCGCGGCGCGCGAGCGGATCGAGCGACGCCATCGGCTCGTCCAGCACCAACAGCCGCGGCTGCTTGGCAAGCGCCAGCGTCAGCGCGACCTGCGCCTGCTGCCCACCGGAGAGCTGACCGACCTTCTGCTTCATCGACAGCCCGAGACGCTCGACGCGGGCGGACGCCAGCCGCTGGTTCCAGACGGAGTTGAGCTTGCGCGCATAGGTGAGCGTGTCGGCGATCGTCAGGTTCCGGTGCAGCGGATGGTCCTGCGCGACGAAACCGATCCGCGGCAGCACATCCTTCGCGTCCCGCCGCGGCGAGCGCCCGAACACCTCCACGACGCCGCGGGTCGGCTCGATCAGCCCGATCACCATGTGCAGGAGCGTCGTCTTGCCGGCGCCGTTCGGGCCGACGAGCGCGGTCACCGATCCCGCGGGGATCTCGAGCGCGCACTCCTGCAACGCCCACCGCGAGCCGTACCGCTTGCCGAGCCCGGATGTGCGAATGGCGACGTTGTCGTTCACGCGACCCTCGAGACCGTGGAGGGCCGTACCGCGTCGCCAACCAGCGCGGCGATACCCTCGTCGTCGAGGCCGGCCGCGCGTGCCCGGCCGACCCAGCGCTCGAGCGAGGAGCGCAGCCCTTTGAGATCGTCCGGTGGCGGGGGAACGGGACGGGCCGAGACGAACGTGCCCACGCCGCGGCGTCCCTCGATCAGTCCCTCGAGATCGAGCTGACGGTAGGCGTGCAGGACCGTGTTCGGGTTGATCGTCAGGCGGGTGACGACCTCCTTCACGGTCGGCAGTTGATCACCCGGCCGCAGGATCCCCAATCGGATCGCTTGCCGCACCTGCTGCACGAGCTGTAGGTACGCTGGCACGCCGGACTTTCCGTCCAAGTGGAACTCGATCATCGTCCTGACCACAAATGATTAGTCATCTAGAGAAACAGATAATATGGCTACCGTTTGGAGAAGTCAAGCCCCGGTAGTCGCCCTCGCCGCCGCCCCGCTGCGCGGGCAGGTCCGGGACCCGCGTGCTGGCCCGCGCACCCAATCGTGGTGCTTGACCCATCAGATCGCGCGCCCCCAGCCAGGGGTGCCATACGATTGCGCCGTGCCGTTCACGCTCAGGAACCTCAAGGAGGATCTGGAGGACTTCGGATCGAGGTTCGACGGCGCGCCGGACCTGGAGTTCCGCTTGGCGACCGCGGCGCTCGAGCTCGAGCAGTCCGGCCTGAGCTACCAGCGCGTCCCGCCCGGCTACCGCTTTCCGTACGGCCACACGCACAAGAAGCAAGAGGAGGTGTACGTGGTCCTGCGCGGGAGCGGGCGAATGAAGGTCGACGACGAGATCGTCGAGCTCAAGGCATGGGACGCGGTGCGCGTCCCGCCCGGTACGTGGCGAGGCTACGAGGCCGGGCCGGAGGGCCTCGAGATCCTCGTCATCGGCGCGCCCCATCTCGGCGAGGCTCCGCGCGACGACGTCGACGGCCAGCGCGACTGGTGGACTGACTAGCGCCAGGGCTCCAGGCACGCATCAACGCGCGACGACACCGACCGACGCGTTCGAACCAGCGGCTCGGCTGTGTCAACGTCTGGTCGAGCGGAGACGATCAGCGGCTACCGGCGGTTCAGCTCCATCTGGGATGAAGTCGGGCCGCGTGAACAAGGAGCCATGAGATGCCGCGATACCTGATCTCGTTCGATGCCGGAGCGATGGACCACATCCCCGGCGAGGAGATGGCCGCCGTGGGCATGGCCGCGCACGAGGTTGTCGAGGAGGCCCTGGATGCCGGCGTGTGGGTGTTCGGCGGCGGACTGGAGCGCCAAAGGGCGAGCATCGTAGCCACCGACGGGACCGTCGCCGACGGCGGATACCCGGAGGCCGTCGGCGGGTTCTGCGTCGTCGATGTGCCCTCTCGCGAGGAGGCGCTGGCGTGGGCTGCGAAGATCGCCCGAGCCTGCCGATGCGCGCAGGAGGTCCGGAAGTTCATGTCCGACCCGGCCGTGGGAAACTGATCCCGGGCCCTCCGGGAGCCGGCTCGCTTCGGACAACCACAAGCTCCCGGACAGCGAGCGCCTCCCGCTCACCTACTCGAGATCGAAGGCGGCGTGGATCGCCTCGGTGAGGCCGGTTTCCTGTTCGTCGAACAGGTGCCCGATCTGCGACCCAAGTGCGTCGGCAGGAACGGTCGTGATGTGATCGCAGGCGACGACTGCTCGCTCGTTCAACCCGTTCGCGGTGCCGACGAGAACCTCGGTCGAGAGTCCGCGGATCGTCGTGGTAATCGGCGCCACCGTGACCGTACGCATGTGGGGCCGCACGATCTCGCGTGTCAGCACCAGTACGGGCCGCACCTTGTCCAGACGGGCGACGTGAATCGGTCGCATCAGTGCTCGACGTCGACGTCGACGTCGACGTCGGTCGCGTACCGGGCCAGGCCGGCAAGCTCTGCATCCGACCCGGTGGCCACAAGGATCGCGACGTCGCGCTCTGCAGCAACTCGCCTTCGCTCTCGCTCGAGCGCCCGGCTCACGACAGCCGCGCGGCTCCGTTCCCTACCGCTCTCGACTACCTGATCGAGAAAGTGCACCAGCTCGTCCGAGAGTCTGACTGCGATCTGCTTGCTCATACCAAAATGCTACCCGATTGGGATGCAAACAAGCGAGCGAGGCCGCATAGCCCATGCTCCACCGCCGGCCGTTCCCAAAGGGCGGCCGGCGGCCTTGCGTATCCCCAGACAGGATGGAGTGGCCGGCGCGGCCAGCATCACCCGACGCGCCGCTCCTGGATCACCCGTCACCGCCGGGGCTGGACGTCCCGCCGATCAAGCCGGACCCGCCGCCTCGATCAAGAAACGATCAAGACCGCGCCGGCGATGCCGGTCGCTCCGCACCTTGCTGGCAGACTCCGGGCATGGCGCCGAGAGTCCCTTCGCCGGCTGACCAGGCAACGGAGCCTGAAGCGGCGGCGACGGCCGCTGCCTCCGGCGTCGTCGGGACGGCGGCGGCGTTCCTGCCGCATGTCCTGCATCACGCTGGGCTGATCGCCGGCGCGGCGTTCCTCTCGACTCTTGCCGGTGGCATCGTGTTCGCGCTGCTCGGGCTGGCCGCGATGGTGCCGCTCGCGGTGCGTCTCCACCGTCGCACGGGCATGTGGCGCGCTCCGATGCTCGCGGTCGCTGCGTTCATCGTGATGTTCGCGGTGATGACGGCCTTCACCCGCAGCATGTAGCGACCGGCCGCGGCCACACCGCACATCGAGCCGATCGGCAATGCGCCGACGAAGGTGGGGGCGTCGGCATTCGCGATATCGGCCTGCACGATTCTCGAGGGCAGGTGGGACGGCGGCAGCCCGATCATCTTCACCTAGCGCTACGCGCTGGCGAAGAGCGCGCGATCGGGCTCGAGCGGACGGGCCGGCCGGTCGATGCGGTGAACACCGACGGTCGCGGTGCTCGCCGGGATCGGGTCGAACGCGACCTCGCTGAACCCCGCCGCGGCGAACCGTTCGCGAATCCACGGCGTACGGTCGGGCGCGCGCCGATGCCGCGTCCAGATCACCCGCGCACCGGGAGCGCAGAAGGTCTCCAGCGACTCGACCGTGCCGGCGATGTCGCCGTCTCGCAAGTTGCCGAAGACGCCGCAGACGAGAACCAGATCGGCCGGCACCGCCCCGACGAAGGCCGACGTGCGAGAGGCATCGCCACACACGAACTCGACGCCAGTCAGGTGAGCCGCGGCAGCGGCGGCGCGGCCACGATCGACCAGAGCGGGCTCCGCCTCGACAAGGCGAGCACGGACGTCGTCGCGGCGGGGGTGCCCATCGAGCGCGCCGATCAGGTCGCGGCCGTCGCCGGCGCAGATGCTGACGACCCGGATCGGTCCCGCCGGACACTGGTCGAGCGCCTCGCGGATGCGGGCGCGTACTATCACGAGCCGCTCTGCCAACCCCGGATCGGTGTCATAGCGCGCATGCCAGGCGACCCAATCGCGCCGCGCCCGGCGCCTGACGGCGTAGAGGCGCTGGGCCGCGATCGGCCCGGCGACGACCAACACGACCCCGAACAACCACTGGTTGACGCGAAGGCCGAGGATCGTGTGCGCGAAGTCGCTACGCAGGCTCTCGGTCACCAGCCGGCCGGCGGAGTAGGTCGCGAGATAGACCAGAAACAGCGTCCCGGGCTTGACGACGTCCCAAACCCGCGGCGCCAGCCACAGCAGCAGGCCGAGCACGGCGAGGTTCCAAAGCGATTCGTAGAGGAACGTCGGCTGGAAGGTGGCGACGTGGGCATACTGGGCCGGGCGGTGAGCCGGATCGATCTCGACCGCCCATGGCAGGTCCGATGGGCGACCGAACAGTTCCTGGTTCGCGTAGTTCCCCCACCGGCCGATCGCCTGGGCCGCGATCAAGCCCGGCGCGAGACAGTCAAACACCACCAGCGGTACAAGCCCGGCCCGGCGCGCGCCGACGTACGCGCCGAGCGCGCCGCCGGCGATCACGCCCGGCAGGCCGAGGCCGCCGGTCCAGATCTGCGGGATCCGCTCGAGGTGGCCGCGGAACAGTTCGTAGTCGGTCGCCACGTGGTAGAGCCGGGCGCCGATGATGCCCGCCGGCACGCACCACACCGCAATCGTGTACACGGCGTCCGGATCAAGACCGCGACGCTGCAACTCGCGGCGGGTCAGCCAGGTGGCCAGCAGCACGCCGACGGCGATCAGGGCGCCGTACCAGTGCAGCGCGAACGGGCCTAGCTGGAAGATCAGCGGCGACTGCGGGCTCGGGATCGACGCCACGATCACGATTCATGCCTCACAGCCACGCCGGCAGCGTACCCACCATCCGGGGCGCGCCCGATCACGACGAGCAGCGAAGCGCATCGCCGGACCCGCGTAGCGGCGGTGCGATCCGGCTCACCGTTCGATCGCCGGGAGCCGCATGGGACGATGCCGGCGTGAGCATGGATGGTCCTGGAGTCGCGTAGTGTTGGCAGCGATGCGTGGGGTATCCGGGATCGAGGATTACGCGTTGGTTGGTGATCTCCAGACGGCGGCGTTGGTCAGTCGGGCGGGGTCGATTGACTGGTGCTGTTTCCCGCGGTTCGACTCGGGTGCCTGTTTCGCCGCGCTCCTCGGTGAGCCCGAGCATGGACGCTGGCTGCTTGGCCCTTCGGAGTCGGTGCGCCGTTCGATGCGACGGTATCGGGAGGGCACGCTGATCCTGGAGTCTGTCTTTGAGACGGACGAGGGGAGCGTGCGTGCGATCGAGTTCATGCCGCCGCGAGGGACGACGCCGGACATTGTGCGGATCGTGGAGGGCCTCGATGGCAACGTCCGGATGCGTTCGGAGCTCGTGATCCGGTTCGATTTCGGCAAGGTCGTGCCGTGGGTGCGCAGGGTCGACCATGCGCGCGTGGCGATCGCAGGACCTGACGCGCTCTTCCTTCGCACACCGGTCGAGATCCATGGCGAGGGGATGACCACTGTCTCGGAGTTCGTGCTCGGCCCGGGAGAGCGGATCCCGTTCGTGCTCACCTGGTTCCCGTCGCACCAGCCGCTGCCGGACGAGATCGACCCCGAGGCGGCGCTCGCGGAGACGGAGGACTACTGGCGCGACTGGGCGGGCCGCTGCGAGCGCGAGGGCGACTACCAACAGGAGATCCACGAGTCGCTGCTGCTGTTGAAGGCGCTGACCTATGCGCCGACCGGCGGGATCGTCGCGGCGCCGACGACCTCGCTGCCCGAAGCGATCGGCGGTGTGCGCAACTGGGACTACCGATATTGCTGGCTCCGCGACGCGACGCTCACCGTGCTGGCGATGCTCCACGCCGGCTACAGCGACGAGGCGACCGCGTGGCGGCAGTGGCTGCTGCGCGCTATCGCGGGGGATCCCGCCGATGTCCAGATCATGTACGGGATCGCCGGCGAACGGCGCCTCGATGAGCGTGAGCTCGAGTGGCTGCCGGGGTTCGAGCGGTCACGACCCGTGCGGGTCGGCAATGCAGCCTCCGAGCAGCTTCAACTCGACGTCTACGGCGAGATCGTCGACGCGCTCTACCAGACCCGCGTCCACGGGGCACCGGCCGACGACAACATCTGGGCGCTCACCCTGAAGCTGCTCGAATGGCTAGAGGATGGCTGGCGGCTCGAGGACGCCGGCATCTGGGAGGTGCGCGGACCCTATCGCCATTTCACCCATTCCAAGGTCATGGCCTGGGTAGCGTTCGATCGAGCTGTCCGCTTCCATGACGAGTTCGGTCGCCAGGGCCCTGTCGAGCGCTGGCGTGAGCTCAGAGACGAGATCAAGACGGAGATCTGCGCCCGGGCCTGGAATGACCAGAAGCGTGCCTTCGCGCAGTCGTACGAGTCGGACGAGCTCGACGCGAGCGTACTTCTGATGCCGCTGGTCGGGTTTCTCCCTGCCACGGACGAGCGCCTTGTCGCCACGGTCGAGGCGATCCGGCGCGAGCTCACGCTCGACGGACTCGTCCTCCGCTACATCCCCCGCGATGACGGCGAGATCGACGGGCTTCCTGGCGGCGAGGGCGCCTTCCTTCCCTGCTCGTTCTGGCTCGTCGAAGTGCTCGCCCGCCAGGGCAAGCTCGAAGAGGCGCGCGAGCTGTTCGAGCGACTCCTCGACATCCGCAACGACGTCGGCCTCCTCGCCGAGGAATACGATCCCATCGCCGGCCGACAGCTCGGCAACTACCCCCAGGCATTCACTCACCTTGCACTCGTTGGCGCCGCCATCGCCATCGCGGAAGGCCGCAGCATCCGGCACTTCACCCCCTCCGGATAGCGATGGTCGAGTCAAGCGAGCGATAGTCGTTGGCCTCCAACCACCGGCGAGTTCCCTCGGGGAGTTCGAATCCCCCTCCGATTGGGTGGCATTGCGACGAGCGTCGACCTTGCCGCTCAAGGCCACTGAGGCGCGTGGCGGCCACCTGACCGGCAGGCGGGCATGGGCGTGGCGTGTCCTCGGTGTGCAGATCGAATGCATGCCCACACGGGCATGATGCAGCCCATGACACTCCCCTCGCGAACGGTCCGGCTCGGCGACGTGGACATCACGCGGATCGGGCTCGGCACGAATCGCCTGACCAACACGGACGAGAACCGCGCCTTCATCCGCGCTGCCGTCGAGGCCGGCGTGCAGATGATCGACACCGCCCACCTCTACACCGACGGGCAGAGCGAGGAGACCATCGGCGCGGCGCTCTCGCCGGTCCCCGAAGGCGTGATCGTGGCGACCAAGGGTGGCTACGGCGGGCCGGGCCGCGGCAAGCCCGACGTGCTGCGGGCGCAGATCGAGGAGAGCCTCAAGCGCCTGCGCAGCGACCGCATCGCGCTCTGGTACCTCCACCGCGTCGACCCGGAGACGCCGATCGAGGAGAGCCTCACCGTGGCGGTCGAGTACCGCGACCGCGGCGTCATCGAGCAGGTCGGCATCTCCGAGGTGGACGTCGAGCAGATCCGGCGAGCGCGCGAGATCGTCCCGATCGCGGCCGTCCAGAACCACTACAACCCGAACGACCGTCACTGGGAGGCGGTCGTCGACTACTGCGCCCAGGAGGGAATCCTGTTCGTGCCCTTCTACCCGCTGGAGAGCGCCGCGTCTGCCCACGACGCGCTCCGGTGGCTGCTCGAGCGCTCGCCCGTGATGCTGCCCATCCCCGGCACCCTCAACATCGACCACCTGCGCGAGAACCTCTCCGCCCTGGAGGACTGAGTCAGCGGCGCGCCACCGTCACGGGGATGCGGACCGTGTACGGGCCGGACCGGAACAGCAGGACCAGCGTCAGCGCCGTGCGGCCGGGCTTGATCTTCATCGGGGAACGGCCACGGATCAGACGGTCGGAAAGCCGGGCGACCGCCTCGGGCGGGTCGCCCAGATGGCGTCAGAACCAGGGGCGAGCGCCCGGCGGGAGCTGCTGGTAGGCTTGCCACGTGCCTGCGGTCTTCGTGCACGGCGTGCCCGAGACGACCGCGGTCTGGCGCGATCTGCTCGAGCACCTTGAGTACCGCGACGTTGTTGTGCTTTCGCCGCCCGGCTTCGGCGCGCCGGTGCCGGACGGTTTCGCGGCCACATCCGACGCCTATCTGGCCTGGCTCGTCGGCGAGTTGTCGGGCATTGTCGGGCCGATCGACCTCGTCGGCCACGACTGGGGTGGCGGTCACGTGATCCGCGTCGCGATCGAGCGCCCAGACCTGATCCGGTCCTGGACGACCGACATCGCCGGCTGCCTGGACCCCGAGTACGTCTGGCACGACCGCGCGCAGGTCTGGCAGACGCCGGGCGCGGGCGAGGAGGCGGTGCGTGCCGCCATCGCGGCGCCACGGTCGATGCGTGTCGACCGCTACGCCGCGCTCGGCCTCGGGCTGGCGGCAGCGGAGTCGATGGCCGATGCCTTCGACGAGAACATGGGACGCTGCATCCTCGCGCTCTACCGGTCGGCGCGTCAGCCCGCCATGCGCGAGCTCGGCACACGGATCGAGCAGGCCGCCGCTCGTCCCGGGCACGTGGTCGTGCCCGGGAGGGACAGCCTCACCGGCGGCGAGACGCTCGCGCGCCGCTCGGCGGAGCGGGCGCGGGCGCGCGTGACGGTCCTGCCTGATCGTGGCCACTGGTGGATGTGCGAGGACCCCGCCGAGGGCGCCGCGGCACTCGCCGCGTTCTTCGCGACGCTCGAGCCGGCGGGCGGCGTCGGCAACCACGACTGATCACGTCCGGAACTCTCGCGGGCTCCCTGAACCCAGCCGGCGATGAAATTGCAGGCACCCCACACGCCCACGCGGACCCTGCCGAGCGCGCTGACCTTCTCCAGCTGACGCTCAGGCGAGGTGCTCGCAGAGGGCGACCATCCCCGCGTGGTGGAGCGCGAAGCGGTCCCAGTCGAGTGCGTCGGCGAACGTCGAGAACTTTGCGATCACCGTCCGCGACGGCCGGTGAACGAGGATCGCCTGGCCGTTCATGCCGAGTCCCGTGTAGACGCCGCGGGGCCCGTCGAAAACCCACCACTTGTCGTGGTAGAAGGCATCCGGCCGACTCGGGTCGGCCCGGTCCGACGCGCGGAAGGCGTTGATGAGATTGGCGTCGCGGACGCAGACGCGTGTGATCCAATCGGCGGGCACCAGTTGTTCGCCGCCGATCCGGCCGTCCTCGAGGCACAGCAGTCCGAACCGGGCGAGATCGCGGAGCGTGGTGCAGATGCCGCCCTCGACGATCGCGAAGTCGGCATGGTCGAGCATGATCGTCGCGTCGTGCTCGGCGCCGATCCGCGACCAGACCTCGCGTGAGAAGAGCTCCGGAAACGGCGCCCCGCCAACCCGGGACAGAACCCAACCGAGCACGTCCGATGCGAGCGAGCAGTAGCGGAACGGGCCCTCACCGTGGCCGTGAGGGCCGCGCTCGATGGTGCGGATCCAGGTCTCCGTGTCGGCCGGGATCTCGCCGGCCCGGTCGTGCGTGCAGTAGTCGGACACGTCGATGATCGTGTACTCGTCGACGTCGAAGTCCCACGCGATGCCGACGCGCATGTCGAGGATGTCCTGGAGCCGACAGCCCTCCCAGGCACTGCCCGACAGCTCGGGCAGGCGATCGGTCACGAGGTCCGTCGGCGCGAGCAGGCCGCGGCCCACGAGCACGCCGCAGAGAATCGACGCGAGCGACTTCGAGCACGACATCAAGAGATGCGTGTCGGTCGCCCGCATGCCGTCGAAGTACCGCTCGGTCACGACGGCGCCGTCGTGGAGCACGAGGAAGCCGTCCGTCGCCGTCTCGGCGAGCATCTCGGCGACCGTGTAGGTGCGCCCCGCATGGTCGAACGTGAAGCCGTCGAGGTCGCGCTCGGCGCGAGGCAGCTCGCGGACGGGCCCGGAACCGCGGGAGATCGGCGCGGTGCGCACGAGATCCGGGACATGGCGGAAGCCCCACCGGTTATAGGGCGGGTCGAGCCAGTTCTCGGTGGTCACTCCGAGCGCGTGGCCCTCGGCATCGATCATGACGCTAGCCTAGCGCCCGGAGGCAGACGGCTCCCGCCGGCGCGATCGAGCGGCGATAACCATCGCAAAGATCCGGTTAGACCCGAATCCGACTGAACGCTACGGGAACCCTCCGATGCACCCGGCGGTGGGAGCCGGCATGCTGAGCGCTCCTTACGAGAGTCGAGTCGATCATGTCGACGGTCACCCCCACGAGTCCTTCGTGCGACGGGGTGGCGATTCGCCCGGAGTCGGGTCACGGTGTGCGCCGATATACCGCTGTGATCTGCTGGCTGATCGCGATCCCTGCCAGTACCGTCCTCGCGCCGCCGGTCTCGGCGGCGACGGCGAACCGGGTGGAGCGTAGGATCGTGCAGTTGGTGAACCGGGAGCGGGCGCGGTACGGCCTGCCGGCCGTACGGCTGAACGTCCATCTGGTGTCCGCCGCCCGGTTCCATTCGGCAGAGATGTTGCGCTTCGGCTACTTCGACCATTCGTCGATTCACCCGAGCCGGGCGTGGGACGTCCGGGTGCGCTCCTACCTCTACCGCTCGGTGGTCGGCGAGACGCTCGCGTGGGGCACGGGCACCTACGCGACGCCCGCCCGGACGGTGCGGATGTGGATGGACAGCCCACCGCACCGCGACGTTGTCCTCGACGCCCGCTTCCGACTGGTCGGGATTGGGCGTCTGATCGGGCGCTACAGCGGGACGACCGGCGCCATGGTGACCGCCGACTTCGCAAGCCGGCGTTGATCCCCGTGATGCTGAGGTTCTAGAGGCCGGTCTCGGCGACCAGCCGGCCTGACTTCACCGCCCCGGCTGATTCTCGTTCGCGACGCCGTGAGCCTGAACAGGTCGAAAGCCCGCTAACCCACGGAATCGAGCGGCAGCGGCGGAAGGACTGGTGCGAGTCACCGAGAACCCGGCCCGGGTGACGATCGTTGCGCTCGCGATGGCAGGTCTCCTCGCCGTCGCCGTGTTCGGCAAGATCCGCGCGCGGACGTTCGCGCACGGCCTGGTCGCGGTCGAGGCGCTGCTCGCCGCCTGGCTCGTCAGCGGACGTGCGCAAGAAGCGGCGCTCGTCGCCGCCGCCATCCTGTTCGGCAGCTTTGCCGCCGGCCTCGGCGCGAGGCGGTTCCGCGGTCAGCGCACGTCGTCCTGTTCGTGCTTCGGTGCCGAGAAGACGCGTCCGACCATGCTCCTCGCGGCGCGTGCCGCTGCGCTTGCAGCCGTGTGCGCGTTCGGCGCGACCAACCCGGGCACGCCGGATCGCACGGTGATCGCCACGGGTGCGGTCGGGGTGCTCGCCGTCGCCGTCGCCGTCTTGTCGGTGCTCGTGATCGGCCTCTACCGCCAGGTGGGCGTGCTCCACGCGCGGATCGGGCCGCGCATGCCGCTCGAGATCGACGAGGAAGGCCCGCCGATCGGGGCCGCCGCGCCGAGCCTCGCCGGCCTCGTCGGCGAGGGAGGCGTCCTGATCGCGTTCCTCGGTGTCGGTTGTCGCGTCTGCGTGACGCTCGAGCCTGCACTACGGCGCCTCCCGGACGAGGGACTGGACGTGCGGATCGTGTACGACATCGAGGCTCCCGCCGACTTCGCCGCGTGGAACGTGCCGGGAACGCCGTTCCTCGTCCACGTGGTCGACGGGGTCGTGCGCAGCAAGGGCCTCGTGAACACCGTCGAGGAGATCGACGCGCTGCTGTCGATCGGCTATGCCCGTGAGGCTCATGCCGCTCGATAGCCGTCTCGACCAGCACGCGCGACGACTCGCCGACGCGCTCGCGACGCGCTACACACGCCGATCGGTCGTCACGCGGGTCAGTCGGGCGGCGCTCGTACTGCTCGGCGGCAGAATCGTCGTGGCGGCGATCGCCCCGGACGCTGCCCAGGCGAATCACTTCTGCGGGCACATCTGGACGACGAAGTCGTGCCCCTCACCGCGCGGCATCCCGCGCGTCGACCGAACCGGCCGCCCGCTCCGCATTGGAGACGGCAGGCCCATCGACAATCTCGGTCGCCTCGTGAACGGCGCCGGCGAACCGATCGACGAGGCCGGCCAACCGTTGCGCGGACCCGACGGCGAGGTCCTGCCACCCGCGCCGCGAACGCGCATCTGCGAGGACTGGGTGCGGGAGATCTACCACCACCACGACGCTCGTCTCCAGGGCGCCTGGTATCGCTGCTGCCACGGCCAGATCCGGAAGCTCTGGGATTGCTGCTCGCACAGCACGCTGCGCATCAACGGCGACGCCGCCCTGCACGGCTACTGCAAGCCCGGGATGCGGGTCTTCTGCGTCACCTATCGCGACACGGGGCTGCCGTGCTGATCGCGGGCATCGGCATCGCGCTCGCGGGTCTGATCGCCGGCGTCTCCGGCGCGTGGTCTCCCTGAGGCGTTTCGATGATGGAGACCATCAGCCCCGCCGTGTGCGGGACACGCCTTCGGACGACGTTCGCGCTCTGCTTCTTCGCGGTGGGAGCGTTCGTGGCCGCGCTCTCCGTTGGGCTCGCCCTGTCACGCATCCGTGGCGCCCTCCCTGACCTTCTCCTGGCACCGCTTGCCCTCGCCGGCGCCGTCGTCGTACTGGGCAGCCGCCGCCAGGTTCCGGAGCGATGGCACCAGCATCTTCCCCTCCCGGTCTGGGCCAGCGGCTACGGCGCCGGCCTCGGCGCCGGGATCCTCACCTACCAGCCCTCGGCGGCGTTCGTGAGCGTCGCGCTGGCAGTCGTCGTCCTCCACTCGGCCGCGTTCGGAGTCCTTGCCTTCGCAGCCTTCGCAGTCGGCCGGGTCGCGGCCGCCGCGCTGCCGGCATCGACGATCGACCGTCTCCCAAGCTTCTACCGGCCCATGCGGCGCCTCTCGTACTGCGCGGTCGTCGGGCTGATCGTGATCGTCGCGGCACAGCCGGTGGAAGCGGCAGCGGTGTCGCGGATGGATCCCGCCGTGTCGCGGGACGGGACGCTTGCGCTGACCGAACGGACGGCCAGCGGCGCCACCACGGTCGTCGTCGTGCCAGCCGACGGCTCTGCCGAGCGGCGATTCCCGGGCGCCTCGTGGCCGGCCCTGGACGGCACCCTCCTCGCCTATGCGGATCCGGCCGGCGTCTCGATCGTGCGGTGGGCCACCGGCCAACTCGTCGCCCACCTCGACGGCGCGAACTCGCGGCCGGCACTCGCGTGGCCGAATCTGATCGTGATCCGCACGACCGCGACCCGCAAGCTGCTCGTCGTGCGGAACATGACCGACGGCAGCGAGCACGTCATCCAGAGCACCTCGAAGGAGTTCGATCTCGGCCGCCCGTCGGTCGACGGACGGACGATCGTCTGGCACTTCACCACCACCAGCGACTCCCGCATCCGGTTCGCGTCGATCGGGCAGTTCCGGGCCGGTACGCTCCTTCAGAGCCGCGTCGAGCTGCTGGCGAACCCGTCGGTGCGCGGCCATCGACTGGTCTATGTCGAGCAACGGCACGGCCGCTCAATCCTGATCCTCCGCCGCCTCGGGGGCTCCCATCCCCGAAAGTTGCTGGCGGCCAACGACCCGCTGGTCCTCTGGACGACGGCCAACGGCGGCGGAGCCTACGTCACGCTCTGGAACACCAACAGCGGAGTGGCGATGATCCGGCACGTGCGGGGCTAAGGAGTCGGCTGGACCGACTGCAGGTCACGCGCCCACCTGCGCACGGAGACTGGCCTCATCCACCGGCGCTTCCGTGTGCGGCTCCCAGTACGCGGCGACCCGCTGACCCCGATCCCCGTGGTCCGAGCGCGCATTCCTCCGCGGGTTCGCGCCGCCCGATCTGGGTCACTAGTGCCCTCGCGTGGACCCCGATTCCTTCTCGTATGTTCCCGCAGTGTTCCCGCGGGGAAGGCGGCGACGAGCGGCGTCTTCGTCGCTCAGGTCGCGGCCGGGGTGCAGGTTCGCCGGCAGCGGAGGCTCGAGCGTGGACACTCGTGCATAGTCTCGACAGTCTTGGGTTCAGAAGGTGACGACGGTTCCGACCGCTGGCTGAACGAACGCGTCCGGGAGTGCGCGTGCGAGTTGGTGGACGGCTTTCCAGCCGGTGCAGTGCGCGGGTAGGACTCGGCCTACGTCTGCGGCGACGAAAGCATCGACGGTTCGCTCGATGATCGGTTCGAAGATGCCGCCGGTGAGGTGTAGGCCCCCGATGAACCCGGCGAGCCGCTGTTCGCCGGTCAGGCGTTGGGCGTTCCGGAGCACGTTCACGGCTCCTGCGTGCGAGCAGCCGGAGACGATGACGAGACCCTTGTTCTTGACGTTGATGATCACGTTCTGGTCGTCCCAGATCATCGGGTCGGGTTCCCAGCCGGCTGTTGAGTGGGCGTAATGGATCGGGAAGCCCTGCTCGAACGAGGTGTGGCGTTCAACCTGGCCGGAGACGAGCACGGTGGAGTCGAGGAGCAGCGTTTGTCCGGGCTCGTCGTTCAGCTCGACTCCCTCGGCTTCGAGGTCGCGCCGGTTCGGGGGCGGAAGCCGTACCTCGGTCCCGGTCGGGAAGATGATCTTGCGTTCCTTCCAGGCCTCCGGGTGGATGACAAGCGGGAGCCGACGCCGGCCGTACCGGCGGAAGAGTGCTTCCAGACCGCCGTGATGGTCGGCGTGCCCGTGCGAGACCACGAGCGCTCGCAGCTCTCGGACCGGGACCTGGAGGACATCGAGGTTGCGGGCAAGCGCGGTCGGTGTCAGTCCGCCGTCGTAGAGAATCGAGCTCCGGATGCCGCGCCGCTCGACGGTGACCAGCGCCGAGAAGCCATGTTCCGCGATCAACTGGTCGCGACTCCCGAAGTCGGGGGCGAGGTACCTACGGACCCCGTCGGCGCCGGCCATCAACAGATCGACGAAGTTGTCGACCACGATCGTGACCTCCGCTCGATCAACCGGCTCGAGTCCCATCGGCTGCCGCGGTTCGACGGTCACGACCACGCTCACGCTACACCGCTCGTGCCGCGTTTGCGCCAGGCGCGGCTCCTCGCGCCATCCCTGCACAACTGAATCGGGTTGTGCGACGGCGACGCGTGACCAGCGATCGCTTCCCCGCCGCCAGCCGCCAAATGTGCGCGTTTGCAGGGAAGCCCTCTTGCGGACTCGAACCGCAGACCCCCGAATCGCGACGCGCTGCGCGCCGAGCTCCTCAAACGCATGGCCGAGCAAGAGCAGCTTCGCGGCCGGGTTCACCGCAGTACCCTGCCAGGGACCGCCGTACCACGTATGGCCGCTGTCGATCCGGTCCTCGTCCAGAACGATGTCCATGTAGTCGGCGACGAGGACCACGGTGAACGGCAGCCGCCCGCCGGTGCGAGCAGCCTCCAGCGCGGTCCGCATTCAGCCGTCCATCCCATCACGCTCGGCTCCCGGCCCCGAGACGCGGAACACCCCGGATCAGCGGCTACCGCCGCGGCGGAGGCCTACCGCAACCCCAGAAGCGTCGTCTCGTCCGACGGGCAGGCCGCGACCCGGCACGCATGGGACGCGTGTAGAATCGCCGGCCAGCCGTTGCGATGGACGCGAGGTAGGTGCTATCGGTGCGAGTGAGCGTGGAACTGCTGCCGGACGCTCCAGCCGTTGAGGTGCTGGCCGCGATCCGCGTCGCGGACGCTTCGGCGGTCGACACCGTCTTCTGCGTCGACGAGGTCTACCACCGGGACGCATGGGGACTGCTGGCGGCTGCTGCACGGGAGACCCGGCGGGTCCGTCTCGGCCCGGGCGTGGCCCACGTCACGCTGCGCGATCCATTGCTGGTCGCACAGCAGCTCGCCACACTCGACGAGTTGTCCGGTGGCCGTGCGGTGGCGGCGTTCTCGGTCGGCAACCTCGCGATGCTGGATCAGTTCGGCCGCGACCCGGCGGCGATCCGGCCGGCGCCGCGGCTGCGCGAAGCGCATGCGGCGATGCGAGCGCTGCTCGACACCGGGACGGTCGACATGAACGGCGAGTTCTCGTCGTACGCGGGCGTGTTCACGACCGCGCGACCGGTCGCGCCGCGGGTGCCGCTGCTGATTGGGGCGATGGGTGGGCCACTGACGTTCCGGCTCGCAGGCGAGGTCGCAGACGGCGTCTACGCGGCCTGCTCGTTCTCAACCGAGGCGCTTCGCTACGTGATCGACAACGTTCGCGTCGGCGCCGAGCGCACCGGCCGAGACCTCGCCTCCCTCGACCTGTGCGCATCGCTGACCACCGCCGTCGCCGACGACCGGGAAGCGGCCCTTCAGGCCGCGCGCTTGAAGGCCGCGTTCTACCTGCCGTCGATGCCGCCGGCACTCATCGAACGGCACGGCGTCCCATTCGATGCGATACAGCCGATCAACGCCGCATTCGCGCGCGGCGATGTCGCAGAGGCGCTGCGGCTGACCCCCGACGAACTGGCCGACCGGTTCTGCATCGCCGGGACGCCCGAAGAGGTCGCGGAGCGGATCCGCTCGGAAGTCATGCCGACCGGCTTCGGGCACGTCTCGCTCGCGCTCGCCGACGCCGAGATCCCGCGCGCCTGGGCCGGGATCGAGATCCCCGGCCTCCCGAGCCTCTCCGAACAGGTCGCCCTGATCGGCCAGCGCGTCATTCCGCTGCTCGCCGGCTGACGCCGCCACCGCACCACGGTCTGTCACCGCGCGGATACAGGACGCCGTCCGCCGCGCTGTGCGCCAGGGGAAAGCGCGGGCCGGTCAGACGGCGTCCGAAGGGCGATCTGGCCGACCCACAAACGGGCCGACGACGCCTCGGTGGTCGTCGTAGTCGTGATCGGTACCGGCCCGCCCGCTCACCGGGCCCCAATCGGGCCGGCCCACGCAGACCCCTTCTCCAGGCAGAGAGTCCTCGAGGCGATGCGCGATGTCAAGCACCCGCGGTTCTGGTCGCGCACTCTGCCGGAGGCGGCACCATCGCCCTCGCCGCCGACCAGGCGCTCGTCGACCGCCTGGTCTT
This sequence comes from uncultured Actinomycetes bacterium, assembly GCA_963779685.1. Lineage (GTDB taxonomy): Bacteria > Actinomycetota > Thermoleophilia > Gaiellales > F1-60-MAGs149 > CAVZZG01. The sequence goes on along the minus strand of CAVZZG010000001.1, from coordinate 668,208 downwards.
CGTCACCGCCGTCGTCCCCGAGCCCGGCCGCTCACTCCTCGAGGTCGCCGGCTCCTACACGCAGGAGACGATCGCGTCGGTATCGATCGATCATGGCGACGGGACGCTCTCGCTCGACGTCGCGGCCCTCGCCGAGATGGCGCCGCCCCACGACCGCGAGGCGACGCTCCAGTACCTCCGGCAGACGCAACGCAAGCAGGGCTGGCTCGCGATGACCCAGCCCTGGCCAGGTACCGCGGTTCCGGACGTGGCCAGCTCCTACGTCCTCTGTACGGAGGACACCCTGCTCCCGCCGGAGCGCCAGCGCGCGTTCGCGGCCGCACTCGGCGTCGCCCCGATCGAGATCGCCTCCGACCATGGAGTCTTCGGCATGAAGCCGGACGAACTGGCCTCGATCCTCGCCTCGCTCGCGGACTAGCTTCCTGGGCGTAGTCCTCGCGGATGTGCGGGTGGTACCAGTAGACACCGGGATCGGGGAACTGGACGCGGTAAGAGAAGCTGCTGCCGACCTGGATCGGCGGCTGCGTCTGGTGCGTGCCGTCGTAACGGTTCTCGACCCGCACGCCGTGCCAGTGGACGGTGGCCTCCAGGTCGCCATCGTTCATGACGTTGACGATCACTGGTTTCGTCGACGTGCACGAACGCGAGAACCTCGCGGTCCCAGCCGGCGCGCAGCGCGAGTCGCCCATCCGGCCGAAGCCGTTGATCCCGATCCGGAGCGGGGCCGCTCATCCTGGGGCGCGCTGGTGTCCCTACTCACTTCGCAGCCGACGGCCTGCGGTCGGCGCGTTCGACGGCGCGCGCGACGTCGAGGCGTGATGCGACGTCGAGCTTGCGGAACGTGTTCCGCAGGTGAGTCTCGACCGTCTTCAGGCTGAGGAACAACTCCGCTGCAATCTGAGGATTCGTCTTGCCGTCGCCGACGAGCCGTGCGATCTGGAGCTCGCGCTCGGTGAGCGAATCGAGGCCGGACACATCCCTCGATCCCGGTCGCGTGCGGCGGTGAATCGACCGCCCGAGCTTGCGCAGTTCACGCTCCGCGTGTGCGCGGTAGCGGTCGGAACCGAACGATTCGAACGCAACGGCTGCCCGTTCCAGCTCCGCAATGGCTCGATCGTGGTCGCCCGCCTGGGCCATTGCGCGTCCGGCAGTCAATCTCGACCTGGCGGCGTCGAACAGGTGCCCGACCTCGTCGAGTGCAGCTGCGGCGGCAAGCGCCAGCTCGGCGGCGGTTGCGGGCTCGCCATCGTCGAGGGCGAGCGCGGCGCCCGCGAGGGCGGCGCTCGCGCCCGCCATGGGGAGCGCGACGGTGTCGGCGCAGGCCTGTGCCGCCGCGGCGGCGCGCTCGGCCTCGGCGCGTCGGCCCGCTCCGAGGAAGGAGCGGGTGAGCAGCTCGAGGTACCGAGCGCGCCAGCCGCCGCCGATCAGCCGCAACTCCTCCCCACCCGCGTACGTGAGCAACAATTCGACACTCCGCCCGGGGTGGCCGGTTTCGAGCAGCGCGTAAGCCAGCGCGACGGCCGCATGGGCCGGCACCGGCCCGTGGTCGAGCGCCTTCGAGAGCTCGAAGGCCTCCTCCGCTGTAGCGAGCGCGACGTCGATGTCACCTGCCGCGAATGCCGCGTAGGAGCGGTTGAAGAGATTCCAGGCGAGGCTCTGGACGTCATCCACGAGCCGCGCGGATGCGATCGCGCCGTCGAGCACGTCGCCGGCCTCGGACATCCGGCCACCGATCCAGTGGCTCGCGCCGAGCATCGGAACGATCAACGGGAACAGCGTTCCCTGGCCGGTCGCCCTACCGATCCGGAGAGCGCGTTCGGCGTGCGGCCCGACCGCACGGAAATGGTCGAGGTAGAGGTCGGCGGTGGCGAGGTGGGCGAGCGTGTCGAGGCGACGCGCGAGTTGATCATCGTCGAGGCCGTCGATGAGCTCTGCGGCTTCGGCGCGGTGCGCCTGGGCCTCCGCCGCGGTCCCGCCGACCGCTCCCGCGAGGGCGCGGACGGCGAGCGCGGCGGCGATCAGCGCCCGGTCGTCGAGCTGCCCGGCGGCGGCGACGGCACGTCCCGACCAGGCCCGCATGGCGGGATAGTCGCCACTGTAGAGGCTGTCGCCGGCGAGCTCGATCATGAGCTCGACGCCCTGCGGGGAGCTCGGATCCTCGAGCTTGGCTAGCGCGGTCTCGAGGTGGGCGTGCGCCTCCTTGTAGCGGCCGAGGAGATGCTCGACGCCGGCGCAGGCGACCGTGAGCCGGACGAGGAGGGCCTCTGCTTCGGGGGGCGCGATCCGGAGGCATTCGAGCAGTGCTGCGTGGCTCTCGCCGAGCTGGCCCGTGGCGGCGAGGGCTCCAGAGCGAGCCAGCAGCAACTCGACGCGCTGGTCGGCCGGCGCCGCCGCCGGCAGGAGACGCAGCGCGGCGCCGAACCAGTGGGCCGCGCTCGCCGGTGCGCGCCTCGCCGCTGCCTCACCGGCTTCTTGCAGGACGGCAACGGCGGCGGCATCGCCCTGACGTGCCGACCGCTCGACGTGGTGCGCCAGAGCGGAGGCCGGCGAGGCGCGCGCCACAAGCGCCTCGGCGCAGCGTTCGTGGGCGCCGAGTCGCGAGCCACCGGGCATCGACTCGTAGACCGCGTGGCGGACGAGCGGATGCCGGAACCGGAACCGCCGGGGAACGTCGGTGGGACGAACGACGTCCAGCGCGAGGAGCTCGTCGAGGGCCTCGATCACGGCTGCATCGGTGACCCCGGCCGCCGCCGCGGCCAGTTCGGGATCAAAGGGATCGCCTGCCACCGCGGCGCCCTCGAGCACCCGGCGGGCCGGCCTCGAGAGCAGACCGAGCTCCTCCGCGAGCGCCGCAGCTACCGGTGCCGGGACATCGACGGTCGCGAGCGATGGCTCGGCCGCGGTGAGCACCCCCGACGCGTTGCGCGCGGCCGACCGCGCCAGCTGCTCGAGGTAGAAGGGGTTCCCGCCGCTCTCCTCGTAGAGCCGGGTGTGCTCTCCTCCGTCGCCGACGAGCTCGCGTGCCTCGACGGGGGTGAGCGCGCTCAGCTCGATGCGGACCAGCGTGCCATCGCGGTGCGCTCGCGCGAGGGCGGCGGACAGGCGCTCGGCCATCTGCCGCGGCCGGACGGCCAATGCCAGCAGGACCGGCGCGGCCGGCGGCCGGTGGAGCAGTGCGCCAAGCAACTCGACGGATGCTGCGTCCGCCCAGTGAAAGTCGTCCAGCACGAGCACGACCGGCTGCGTCCGTGCGAGCCGCTCGAGCAGCAGGCAGACCGCGCGGTGACTGCGGTAGCGCTCGTGCTGGATCGCGGTCCTGCGTCCCTTGGCGAACCGCGCCAGGGACGGGAAGACGGTCGCCAGCTCCGCCCGGACGTCCGCGTCGAGGCCGTCGAGGCGATGCGGGTCGAGGCCGTGGACGTAGTCGTCGAGTGCGTCGACGAAGATCCAGAACGGCACGTCGCGTTCGAGCTCTCCGGCGCGCCCTGAGAGGACCAGATGCCCGTGCGCGTCCGCGCGGCGAGCCAGCTCCGCGAGCAGGCGCGTCTTGCCGATGCCCGGCTCGCCGACCAGTTCGAGCGCTGCCGAGTGCCCCGCGTCGAGTCGCGCGAGGATGGTGTCGACCGACCTGAGTTCCGCGCCGCGGCCGACGAGATGTTCGGCAAGTGCCATCCGGTGCTGCCCGCAACCACGATAGAGCAGCCCGGGCAGATCGAGAAATCAGGGTGCGGGCTCAGGGTACCGCCCGATGTCGGCGGGGCGGTCGCAAGGCAAGCTCGACCCATGCCCCGTTACCTGCTCCACCACCGCCATCAGCCGCACGAGTGCGCCATCGCGTTCGCGGCCTTCCGAGGCTTCGAGAGTCCGCTCCGCCACCAGGTGACGCTCGCCTCGTGCAGCTCCGGCGGACACGCGATCTGGTGGACGGTGGAGGCGACGAGCGAAGCGACGGCGCTCCTGCTGCTGCCCTTCTACGTCGCCGGGCGCACGACCGTGGTTCCGGTCGGCGAGGTTCGCATCCCGTGACGCACACCGCACCCCAGCCAACGAGGAGGAGCCATGCACGCATCGCACGCGAACGCCAGCTGGAAGGAGCTCGCAGTCCGCGAGAACGACGGTTTCGAGGTCGCGCTCGTCTGGAGCCGCTCCACCGGTCAAGTCAAGGTCGTCGTGGCCGACACGCGGCTGCGGCAGCAGTTCGAGTTCGAGGTCGCAGGCGCGGACGCGCTTGCGGCCTTCCACCACCCGTTCGCCTACGCGGTGAACGCCGAGAGGAGCGCAGCCTGATGTCCATCGACCCCCTCCAGTACGCCCGCCGTTGGAAGACGCTGGCCGTGCTCTCCATGAGCCTGGTGATCATCGGGCTCGACAACACGATCCTCAACGTCGCCCTGCCGACACTGCAGCACGAGTTCGACGCCTCCCCATCGCAGCTGCAGTGGATGGTCGACTCCTACCTGCTCGTCTTCGCGGGCCTGCTGCTCGTGTTCGGCGTGCTCGGCGACCGCTTCGGACGCAAGCGTGCACTCCAGGCCGGTATCTCGATCTTCGGCCTCGCGAGCCTCGGCGCCCTCGATCGCCGACTCCGCCGACCAGGTGATCGCCGTGCGGGCGGGCATGGGCGTCGGGGCGGCGCTGATCATGCCCGCCACCCTCTCGATCATCGCCAACCTGTTCAGCGGCAGGGAGCGCGGCAAGGCGATCGCCATCTGGGCGGCGCTTGCCGCCGTCGGCATCGGGCTCGGCCCGCTGACCGGCGGGCTGCTGCTCGAGTGGTTCGGCTGGTCGTCGGTCTTCATGGTCAACGTCCCGTTCGCTGCCCTGGCTCTGCTGCTCGGCATCCGGCTCGTCCCCGAGACCCGCGATCCGCGGCCAGGGTCGTTCGACCTGCCCGGGGCCGCACTCTCGACCGCCGGCTTCAGCCTGCTCGTGTACGCGATCATCGAAGCGCCCGGTCGGGGCTGGACGTCGGGCCTCACGCTCGGCCTCCTCACCTCCTGCGCGGCGCTGATCGGTGCGTTCCTCTGGTGGGAGCGGCACACCGAGGAGCCGATGCTCGACCTCGGCTTCTTCCGTAGCGCCGGCTTCAGCGTCGGCACCGCCGCCGTCAGCGTCGCCTTCTTCGGCCTGCTGGGCGGGATCTTCGCCCTGACCCAGTACCTGCAGTTCGTCCACGGGTACACCGCGATCCAGGCGGGCGCCATCATGAGCCCGATCGCGCTGGGCCTGATGATGGGCTCCGGCTCGTCGAGCAAGGCCGCGGAACGGCTCGGCGCCGGCCGGGTCGTCGCCATCGGCCTGACCGGCCTTGCGATCATGCTCGCGCTGACGACGACCTGGGAGCGGCAGACCGGAGCCGTCGTCCTCGCCCTCTGGTTCTTCGGCCTCGCGCTGTCCATGGGCTGGGTCATGGCTCCCGCCACGACCGCGGTCGTCGGCGCGGTGCCCGCCGCCAAGTCAGGCATCGCCTCGGCCACCAACACGGTCGCGCGGATGGTCTCCGGGGCACTCGGCGTGGCCGTGATCGGCTCGCTCGTCAGCTCCCTCTACTCGAACGATCTGCGCGACTCGCTCGCCGGCCTACCTCCGGGCCGCAGTCGCAGGCCGCGGACTCGATCGGCGCGGCCAGCGCGGTCGCCGCCCGGCTTCCCGGCGACGCCGCGACCGGCCTGCTGACCACGGCCGGCGACGCGTTCACGGACGCGATGGGCATCGGGCTCCTGGTCGCCGCGGGGCTCGCGGCCGCCACAGCGGTGGTCGTACTGCGCGGCCTGCGCGGAGACCGCGTCACCGCGCCGGGCGCTGTCGAACCCCCGTTCACCCGTCCCGACCACGCGTCCGTCGACCTCCAGCCACAGCACTGACAGGAGCACCTGATGCCATCCACGAAACCCTCCACCAACCTCGCTGCCCGGGCGGGCCGCTGGAGTGCGCGCCACCGCAAGATCGCGATCCTCGGCTGGCTCGGGCTCGTCGTGATCGCGGTCGTCGCCGGCAAGGCGGTCGGCACGATCGAGCTCAAGCACGACGATGCGATCGCCGGCGAGTCCGGCCGCGCCACCAGGCTGATCGACCGCGAGTTCGGGCCGAGAGCCAGCGAGACAGTGCTCGTCCAGAGCGACACGCTGACCGCCGACGCGCCGGCGTTCCGCACCGCCGTCGCCGACGTCCTCGACCGTATCAGGTCGTTCGCGGTGGTCGGCGACGTCGACTCCCCCTACGAGCCTGCGCAACAGCGCGCAGGTCTCGCATGACCGGCACTCGGCACTCGTGAACTTCGAGTTCAAGACCTCCGCCGAAGACGCAATGAACATCTCGCAGCCGGTCGAGGACGCCGTGTCGGCCGCGCAGCGGGCACATCCCGGACTGGTGATCGCCGAGTTCGGCGACGGCAGCTCGGCCCGCGAGGTCGAGGGGCAGTTCGCCAGCGACCTCGGGCGCGCGGGTCTCCTCTCGGTGCCGGTGACGCTGATCATCCTGCTGATCGCATTCGCCGCGCTCGTGGCGGCGGGTCTGCCGCTGCTGCTCGCGCTCACGTCGGTGGTGGCGACGATGTCCCTGATCGCCCTGCCGAGCCACCTGATGCCGGTCGACGCCCAGGTCAAGGAAGTCATCCTGCTCGTCGGACTGGCCGTCGGCGTCGACTACTCGCTGTTCTATCTCAAGCGGGAACGCGAGGAGCGCGCGGCAGGTCGCAACACAACCGCAGCGCTCGAAGCCGCGGCCGCGACCTCGGGCCGCTCGGTTCTGATCTCGGGCATCACCGTCATGATCGCCATGGCCGGCATGTTCTTCGCCGGCGATCCCGGCTTCTCGTCATTCGCGCTCGGAACGATCATGGTCGTCGCGATCGCGATGCTGGGATCGCTCACGGTGCTGCCGGCGGCGCTCTCGATGCTCGGCGACCGCGTCGACGCAGGTCAGCTGCCGCTGCTGCGCCGCCTCGGGCGGGCGAGCGGTGAAGGCCGCGCCTGGAGCTTCATCCTCGACCGCGTGCTCGCGCGGCCGGCCCTGTCGGCGATCATCGCCGGCGGCGTGCTGATCGCGATCGCGATTCCCGCAGTGGGAATGAAGACCGTCCAGGTCACGCCGGAGGCACTGCCGCAGAACCTGGCGGCCGTGCAGACCTACAACCGGATCGACGCGGCGTTCCCGAGCGAACTGCACACGGCCACCGTCGTCCTCAGGGCCGCCGATGTGACGGCATCCCGACGTCCAGGCCGCCGTAACCGATCTCCGCAAGCGCGCGAGCCGGAAGCGTCGTCCGGCAGGGATCGATCGAGACGGACGTCAACCCCGGCGCGGACGGCCGAGACGATCACGATCCCGCTGGCCGGCAACGGCAGCGATGCCGTCTCCGAGTCCGGCGTGACGACCCTGCGCACCGACATCCTCCCCACCACTCTCGGCACGCTCGATGGCGTCGAGTATGGAGTGACCGGAGAGACCGCCATCGGCATGGACGCACGGGCCGGCATCAAGCGCTCCGCCCCGCTCGTGTTCGGGTTCGTGCTCGTCTTCGCCTTCGTCCTCTTGCTCACCTCGTTCCGCTCGCTCGTGATCGCGGCGAAGGCGGTGATCCTCAACCTCCTCTCCGTCGCCGCCGCGTACGGCGTGCTCGTGCTCGTCTTCCAGCACGGCTGGGGCAAGGGCCTGATCGGCTTCCACTACACCGGTGGGATCATCTCCTTCCTGCCCATCTTCATGTTCGTGATCCTGTTCGGGCTTTCGATGGACTACCACGTGTTCATCATCAGCCGCATGCGTGAGGCCCGCGATCGCGGACTCTCGACCGAGGAGGCGGTCGCACACGGGATCAAGACCACGGCTGGGGTCGTCACGAGCGCCGCGATCGTGATGGTGTGCGTGTTTGCGGTCTTCGCGACCGGCTCGATCATCCTCCTGCAGCAGCTCGGCGTCGGCCTCGCCGCCGCGATCCTGGTCGACGCCACGCTCGTCCGGGCCGTGCTGCTGCCCGCCTCGATGATGCTGCTCGGCGACCGCAACTGGTACCTGCCGAGGTGGCTCGAGTGGCTGCCGCGCCTCGACCACGGGGGTATCAGCGAGAAGCCGTCGACTCCCGTCGCGCAGCCGGCACTCAAGCCAACCGCCTAGTACGGCATCCGAGCGACAAGACATCGATCACAGGAAGGTGCTGTAAATGAAGCGGATCGGACTACTCGGTGGAATGAGCTGGGAGTCGTCGCTCGAGTACTACCGGCTCGTGAACGAGGAGGTACGCGATCGGCTCGGCGGCCTCCACTCGGCAGACTGCCTGCTGCGCTCGCTCGACTTCGCGGCGGTCGAGGAACTCCAGCGCCAGGATCGCTGGGAGGAGGCCGGCGATCTGCTGGCCGCCGAGGCCCGCACGCTCGTGGCAGCCGGCGCCGAGCTGATCGTCCTCTGCACGAACACGATGCACCGGGTCGCCGATCGCATCACCGCCGGCCTCGACGTGCCGCTCGTCCACATCGCTGACACAACGGCCGACGCCATCCGCGCTGCCGGCCTCATGCGTGTCGGCCTGCTCGGCACCGCCTACACGATGGAGCAGGACTTCTACGTCGGCCGGCTCCGCGAAGGGCACGGACTCGACGTCCTGGTTCCCGACGCCGCTGACCGCCGCATGGTGCACGAGGTGATCTACAACGAACTCTGCCTCGGGATCACCAAGGACGCCTCGCGACAGGCCTACCGGCGGGTCATGGACGATCTGACGAGACGGGGCGCCGAGTGCATCGTCTTCGGCTGCACCGAGATCGGCTTGCTCCTAACGCCGGACGACACGCACCTGCCGGTCTACGACACCACCCGGCTCCACGCCCAGAAGGCAGTCGAACTGGCGCTCGGCGACGGCCAGGCCTGACGCGGTGCGCGCGATCCAGATCGCGAGGTCGGCCGCGACCCACTCGGGCCACCGTCGGCGGGTAGGCGTCAACTGCTGTGCCGGGCGTCGAGCTTGTCCGGGTTCCCGGTGAGTCCATCTCTCGAGCCAGGTTGACGACCGGACGAGCTCCTGTGGAAACACGCTGGCGGTCACGGAATGCCCGTCCACCCCAGAAACCCGCCGTACCGGCTCACCAGCCGGCCCCCTTTCGGTGCCGTCCGCGGGCTGTGAGGCTGGAGGTGTCCCACCAAGACACTCTCCGACAAGGAAGGCGCCATGCCTCAGATCCGCCGGACCCTCATCGCCAGCGCCGCGTTCCTCGGGCTCGCAGCGCCGGCAGCGACCGCCGCGTCGAACATCCACGCGGAGCACCGATCGGATCGCACCGCGGTCCTCGAGCAGCGCATGGACGCACTCGTCGCCGCGGGTGTACCCGGCGCGGTCCTGCTCGTCCGCGACGGCCGCTCGACCATGCGTCTCGCGGCGGGGAAGAGCGATATCTCCACCGGCACGGCCATGCGAGTGGGCGATCGCTTCAGGGTCGCCAGCCTGACCAAGACGTTCGCCGCGACGATCGTGATGCAACTCGTCGACGAGGGCCGGCTTTCCCTGGAGGACTCGATCGATCACTGGCTTCCGGGCGCCGTCCCGAACGGCGCGAACATCACCGTCCGCCAGTTGCTCGGCCACCAGAGCGGGCTGTTCGACTACCAGAACGATGCCCGCATCCTCGAGCCGTACCTGAGCGGGGACTTCGGGTACTTCTGGTCGCCGCTCGCGCTGCTCGACGTCTCCAACTCGCACCCGCCCATGTTTGTCCCGGGCGCGGGTGTGTCGTACTCGGCGACCGGCTATGTCGTGGTCGGCCTGATCATCGAGGCGGTCACGGGACACTCGATGGGCGACGAGATGCGCACCCGGCTGTTCCGGCCACTCGGGTTGCGCTCGACGAGCTACCCGACGAGCCCGCGGATCGGCGGCCGCCACGCGCATGGCTACCTGAACGTGCCGGGCCAGCCCCTCCTCGACGTGACCGGGATCAGCCCGTCGTACTACTGGACGACCGGCAACATCGTCTCGACCGTGCGTGACATCGGCCGCTTCTACCGCGCCCTGTTCGGCGGGCGTCTCGTCTCAGGCGCCCGCCTGGCGGAGATGCAGACGACGCGACCCGACGCCCGCGGTGTGGACTGGGGCCTCGGCCTCTACCGCGGCCATCTCTCCTGCGGCGCGTACTGGGGCCATGACGGCGCGGCGCCCGGGTACCTGTCGGTGGCGTTCGAGAGCCCCGACCAGCACCGCGAGGTCGTCGCACTCGTCAACTCGATGACCTTCGACGAGACACCCGGCGACGGTGCGGCGCAGGCTGCCTGGGCGGACCTCCTCGACGACGCCTTCTGCCGATGATGGAGGCCCGCAGCTTGGGAGGCGAGCGACGCCGGCTCGCCTCCCCGGGACGTGTTGCGACTGATACGATCTCCGCGTCCGCCAGACCGTTTCCCCTGCCGTGCAGCTCGGTACAACCGTGCGACCGCCTCGAGGCGTAGTCCTCGTCCTGGCGGTCGCGGGGGCGCTGGCCGTGGTGATCGCGGGGGAGCTGGCGCGGGCGAGCGATCACGTGCCGTCGGCCTGGGTGCGCGGTGGGCTCGAGGTCTGGGTCGTCGCCGCGTACGTGGTCGCCGGTCTGATCGCCTGGTGGCGGCGGCCACAGAGCCGGCTGGGCGGATTGATGGTCGCCGCCGGGTTCGTGATGTTCCTCTCGTGCCTGTCGTGGGCGAACGGCTCGCTGCTGTTCACGATCGGCACTGCCTTCGATCTGCTGCCGGCGGTGGTGTTCCTCCACGTCTGCCTCGCCTTCCCGAACGGGACACTCGAGCGGCCAGTCGACCGGGTGCTGGTCGCCGCCGCCTACGCAGCGGCGCTCGGCCTGCAGCTGGCCGGGATGGTGCTCGACGGATTCGGCCCGGACAACGTGCTCGTGATCGCCTCCCGGCCCGACGCGGCGGCGACGCTGCAGCGGGTGCAGCTGGTCGTCCTCAGCATCCTGCTGATCGCCGGATCGACGACGCTGGTCTACCGTCGCCGCAGCGAGGGCCGTCCGTTGCGGCGCTCGCTCGACCTGCTCGTGAACTCGTTCGTGGTGGCGCTCGTGGTGATCGCGTTCCTGCTCGCCTCGGCGGCCTTCGGGCTGCCGGAAGGGGAGTCGGTGTTCGAGGCCCTTCGGCGCCTCGCCTACATCGCGATCGGGCTGGCGCCGATCGTGTTCATGATCGCGCTGCTCGAGGCGCGGCTCGCGCGCTCGGCCGTCAGCGACCTGGTCGTCACGCTTGGCGGCACACCGCTGCTCGACGATCTGCGCGCAGCGCTGGCGCAAGCCCTGCGCGATCCATCGGTCGCGCTCGCGTTCTGGCTGCCGGAGTTCTCCACCTACGCCGACGCAGACGGCCGGCCCGTCGTGATGCCCGATGGCGACCCGCGGCGGGCCGTGACCGTGATCGAGCGCGACGGGACGCCGGTGGCGGCCATCGTGCACGATCCGTCCCTGAACGACGAACCCGAGCTGCTCGGCGGCGTCGCCGCCGCGGCCGGTATCGCGCTGGAGAATGCGCGGCTCCAGGCAGACCTACGAGCCCGTGTCGAGGAGGTCCGCGGTTCCCGGGTCCGCATTCTCGAGGCCGGCCAGCGGGAACGCCAACGGCTCGAGCGCAATCTGCACGACGGTGCCCAGCAGCGCCTCGTCGCGCTCTCGCTCGAGCTGGGGTTGCTGGAACGCGACCTGCCGGCCGGATCGGATCCGGGCGAGCGGCTGCAGCGAGCACGAAGCGAGATCGCTGCATCACTCGCCGAGCTGCGCGAGATCGCACGCGGCATCCACCCCGCCGTGGTCACGGGCCACGGGCTGGCGGTCGCGCTCGAGCAGGCCGCCGCGCTGGCGCCGCTCCCGGTCCGGCTCTCGGTGACCGTCGACGGGCGGCTGCCCGAGGCGATCGAGGTCGCCGCCTACTACGTCGTCTGCGAGAGCCTCGCCAACATCGGCAAGCACGCGCGCGCCTCGTCCGCGATCGTCTCCGTCGACCGAACCGCGAGCAGCGTCGCGATCGAGGTCGCCGACGACGGCGTCGGCGGTGCCGACACCGAGCGCGGCAGCGGGCTCCGCGGCCTCGCCGACCGCGTGGAGGCACTCGGCGGCACGCTCCGCGTCTGGAGTCCCGCCGGCGGTGGCACCCGCGTTCGTGCGGAGATCCCATGCGTTGCGTGATCGCCGAGGACAGCGTGCTCCTCCGCGAGGGGGTGGCACGACTCCTCACCGACGCAGGGTTCGACGTCGTCGGCCGTTGCGAGACGGTGCCCGACCTCATGCTCAAGGTCAGAAGCCACGCGCCCGACGTCGTGATCGTCGACATACGACTGCCGCCGACGTTCCAGGACGAGGGCCTGCGGGCCGCGCTCGAGATCCGCACGCTCCACCCGTCGGTGGGCGTGCTCGTGCTCTCGCAGTACCTCGAGATCGGGCTGGCGATGAAGCTCCTGGCCGACTCGACCGACGGCGCCGGCTACCTGTTGAAGGACCGGATCAGCGACGTCACCGAGTTCGTCGCGGCCGTCCGGCGCGTCGGCAGCGGCGGCTCGGCGATCGACCCGATCATCGTCTCCACCCTGCTCTCCAAGCGTCGCAGCGGCGACCCGCTCGACGAGCTCACACCCCGCGAGCGTGACGTGCTCGTCCTGATGGCCGAAGGGCGCTCCAATCAGGGCATCGCCGACAGCCTCGTGATCACGCTCCGCGCGGTCGAGAAGTACGTCTCGAGCATCTTCGGCAAGCTCGGCCTGCCGTCGACGTCCAGCGACTCGCGGCGCGTGCTCGCGGTTCTGCTCTACCTGCGCACCTGACGGTTCGCTCCTGCGGGCCGGTGAGAAACCCGCCCGCGACCTCGCCAGTTCCCCGTCTGTCAGGAACGCCGCCGCGCTGCGAGCCTGGGCACAGGGCATCCCGCCCTTCACAAGGAGCTGGCAATGAAGACACGTGTAATCCAGAACGAGTCGCGCGACCATCGCGCCGACGAGCCCGTCGCCGACCCACGCGACGGGGCCCGACCGCGCAACCTGGCGGCCCGGATGGGCCGTTGGAGCGCGACCCACCGCAAGATCGCGATCGTCGGGTGGCTGGTGTTCATCGCAGCCGCGTTCGTGCTCGGCAACGCGGTGGGCACCAAGCAGCTCGACCCCAAGAAGTCCGGCACCGGCGAATCCGGGCACGTCGAAGCCGTCCTGGCCGATCACTTCAAGCAGCCCCAGGGCGACGAGATCCTGATCCAGAGCACGACCACGACGGTCGATGATCCCGCCTTCCGGGCGGCGATCGCCGATGTCACACAGGCGGTCGGCGGCCTCGGACAGGTCGCAAAGGTCCGCTCACCGTTCGACGCTGGCAACGACGGCCAGATCTCGAAGGACCGCCACACCGCGCTCGTCACCCTCCAGCTGCGGACGACCGATGCGGCGCAGGCGAAAATCCTCGACGCACCCATCTCGAAGGCGATAGCCGCCGCAGCCGCACGACACCGCGGCATCGCCATCGAGGAGTTCGGCGTCAACGCCGAAACGCAGCTCGACGACGCGATGGCAGGCGACTTCAAGAAGGCCGGCCTCTTCTCGATCCCGGTCACGCTGATCATCCTGATCATGGCCTTCGGCGCCCTCATCGCCGCCGGGCTGCCGCTGCTGCTTTCCCTCACCGCCGTGTTCGCGACGATGGGGCTGCTGGCACTGCCGAGTCAGTTCATGCCGCTCGACAGCGGCGTCGGCGTCGTCGTCCTGCTGATCGGGATGGCGGTCGGCGTCGACTACTCGCTCTTCTACCTGAAGCGCGAGCGGGAGGAGCGCGCCGCCGGTCGCGGCGAGCAGGCCGCACTCGAGGCCGCAGCGGCGACATCCGGCCGCTCCGTCCTCATCTCCGGCCTGACCGTGATGGCGGCGATGGCCGGAATGCTGTTCACGGGCGACAAGACGTTCATGGGCTTCGGCGTCGCGACCATGATCGTCGTCGGGGTGGCCGTGCTCGGCTCGCTGACCGTCCTACCAGCCACGCTCGCCGCGCTCGGCGACAAGGTCGACAGGCCGCGCGTGCCGTTCCTGAACCGCCACCGCCGCTCGCAGACCGGCGGCAGGATGTGGAACGCGATCCTCGAGCGCGTCCTGCGCCGTCCACTGGTCTCGGCCCTCGTCGCCGGCGGACTCCTCCTCGCGCTCGCCGCACCGGCACTCGAGTTGCACATCGCCGCGCCCGGCAGGGACACGATGCCGCAGAACCTGCCCGCGGTGAAGACCTATAACAAGCTGCAGGCTGCGTTCCCCGGCGATGCGAACTCGGCACAGGTCCTCGTGAAGACCACCGACGCGCACAGCCGCGCGGTCAGCACGGCGATCACCGACCTGCAGCGGCGGGCAATCGCGACCGGGCAGTTCTCGACCCCGACGACCGTCGACTACAACAGCGACGGCACGATCGCCCTCGTCTCGATCGCCATGCAGGGCGAGGGCGTCGACGCGAAGGCCCTGACGGCCCTGCGGACACTCCGCACCTCGGTCATCCCGGCCACAGTCGGCACGCTCGCCGGCGCCGACGTCGGCGTCACCGGCCCGACCGCCAACGAGCAGGACTCAAACCAGCAGATGCAGCACGCGGCGCCCTTCGTGTTCGCCTTCGTCCTGACGATCGCGTTCCTGCTGATGCTGCTGACGTTCCGCTCCGTCGTCATCGCGATCAAGGCGATCCTGCTCAACCTGCTCTCGGTCGCCGCCGCCTACGGAGCCCTCGTGCTCGTCTTTCAGCATGGCTGGGGGAAGGGCCTGCTCGGCATCACCGCCACGCCGGGAGGGATCATCGGCTTCCTGCCGATCTTCCTCTTCGTGATCCTGTTCGGGCTCTCGATGGACTACCACGTATTCATCCTCAGCCGCATCCGCGAGGCCTTCGATCACGGCATGACCACCGAGCAGGCCGTCTCGCACGGGATCAAGACGACGGCCGGGGTGGTCACCAGCGCCGCGCTGGTGATGTTCGGCGTCTTCTCGATCTTCGCCACGCTCCAGTTCATGTTCCTGAAGGAGTTCGGCGTCGGTCTCGCGATCGCCGTACTCGTCGACGCGACCATCGTCCGCGCAGTGCTCCTGCCGGCATCGATGACGCTACTCGGCGACTGGAACTGGTACATGCCGACGTGGCTCGAATGGCTGCCCCGTCTCGAGCACGGCAGCGCCAGTAGTGAAGACCATGCACCACCGGCCGCCGTGCTGCCGGGGCTCGCCACCGAGGCTGCCCGGTCGTAGTCGGACGGAGAGGGGCGGTCGCACGCGCCTCCGTGCGAC
Organism: uncultured Actinomycetes bacterium; assembly: GCA_963779685.1. Lineage (GTDB taxonomy): Bacteria > Actinomycetota > Thermoleophilia > Gaiellales > F1-60-MAGs149 > CAVZZG01. Next base: position 652,952 of record CAVZZG010000001.1, on the reverse strand, counting down.
CGCCCCTCTCGGCGGCTAGTTCCAACGCCGGGGCGTCAGGAGCTCGATGCCCTGGTGCCCCGACATCGTGCTCGCCGACGCCCGCTCCGGGCACCGGCTCGGCCGCGGCATCGACACCCGGTCGCCGCGACGCGACGTGCGGCGTAGCCACCCGCTGCGTCACGGGCCGCCCGACCCCCTCCCAGGCAGGCAAGTGGTCAGTGGGCGGCCATGGCCGAACGGGGCGATTCGGGGTGCCGATTCCGAGCCTGGTGCGGCCTCTCAGCGGTCGACCAGGCGAGAAATGGGCGAGAACGACGCCGATTCAAGCCCTCTGGAGCCCATCAGAACGTGCCCATTTGCAGGGGAAGCCCTCTTGCGGACTCGAACCGCAGACCCCCTCCTTACCATCCTTTGAGACGGTGTCCAGCGCGGCTACCCGTGACCTCGCGTGTCCCCACTTCCTTGTGTTATTCGGGCCTCCCCTTCTCTCGGACACCCTCCTCGGATCGCGAGTCCCCAGGGGGATGTACCCGCCACGTACCCGCGGACCCGGACGCGCGAACGTCATCGAGGTCGGCCCGGGTGTGAGCGATTGCGAGCCTCCGAAGGAAGGGTGTGGTCGAGGCGTCGTCGACGCCGTTCAGTCCGCGATCGCGGGAGTGATCGACGCTGCGACCTCGCGCGTGGCGTCGACGAAGCGATCGATGTCCTCGTCCGAGTGCGCGAGCGAGAGGTAGCCCTTGCCGCCGGTGAACAGGAAGCCGCGATCGATCAGGCCTGCGGCGAGCGCGACGAGCGGCTCCTTCGCACCGGCGGCGAGGTCGCGGTAGGAGCGCGGCGGGTTGGCTGCGAAGACGACGCCGAAGATCGGCCCGACCTGCGGGACGACCGCGATGTGCCCAGCGTCGGCGAGGGCCGCGGCGAGGCCGGAGGCGAGTCGCGCGCCGGCCGTGTCGAGGCGGGTGTAGGTTCCGGCGTCGTCGAGCACCTCGAGCGTGGCGAGGCCGGCGGCTGCCGCAAGAGGGTTACCCGAGAGCGTGCCGGAGACGTAGGCTGCCGCCGATCCCGTGCCGGCGGCCTCGGCCATCAGCGATGCTGATCCGGCAACGGCGGCGAGCGGCAGGCCGCCGCCGAGCACCTTGCCGAGCGCGCAGAGATCCGGGAGGACGCCGTAGCGTTCCTGCGCTCCACCCGGCGCAAGCCGGAAGCCGGTCACGACCTCGTCGAACACGAGCACGATGCCGTGGCGGTCGCAGAGCGCTCGGAGCCCTTCCAGGAATCCCGGTGCCGGCTCGATGATGCGCTGCACCGGCTCGACGATGATCGCCGCCAGTCGCGCGGCGTTCTCGTCGACGATCGTCGTCGTCGCGGCGAGGTCGTTGAACGGAGCGATCAGCACGTCGGCGACAGCGGACGGTGGTATTCCGGCGGAGCTCGGTTCGGCGGCCGGGTATGCCGGTGGCCCGGTCGGTGTGAGGCTCATCAGCGCGGCATCGTGGTTGCCGTGGAACGCGCCCTCGAACTTGAGCACGGCGACCCTGCCGGTCGCGGCGCGGGCGATCCTCAGCGCGAACATCGTGGCCTCCGACCCGGAGCTGCAGAAGCGAAGCTGCTCCGCGCACGGGACGAGGGCGACGACCCGTTCGGCAAGCTCGAGCGCCGGCGCGGACGGGAGATGGTAGGTCGTGCCGTGCTCGAGTTGGCGCTGTATCGCAGCGACGAACGTGTGGGTGGGCGTGACCGACGAGCATCGGGCCGGAGCTGAGGAGGAAATCCACGATCTCCCTCCCGTCGTGCGCGACCAGTCGCGCCCCGGACGCCTCGCCGGATCAGGAGCCGCCGGTCGCTGGGAAGCACGAGCTTGTTGAGCCGGCCGCCAGGGAAGACGGCATCGAGGCGCCGTGCAACCGTTAGGCGCTCTCGTGGCGCGCAGTCCAGACATGGCCGTCCCCTCTCAGCGGTAGCTCCCGAAGTAGTCAGCGGTCGGTTCGACAGCCCTCGCTGTCCCGACGAAGCGGTCGGCAGCGAAGGCCTCGAGCAGGGGATCGCGCCCGTCCCCAATGATCTCCCGCGCCGCGAGACGCGCCGTCAGCGGGCCGAGATGGAACCCCCGACCCGGACCAGCCGTTCAGCTCGTAGAGGCCGGGTCGGGCTGCGTGGAAGCCGACGATCGGTCGCTTGTCCGGCGTCCAGTCGTAGCAGCCGGCCCACTGCCGGATCACGCGCAGCGAGCCCGCAGCCGCGGCGCCTTGGCGGTCACCACGCGCGCCGTCCGTGCCAGGAAGCGCAGGCTCGAATCCTCGTTCAGGCCGAGTGGCTCGTGCGTGTCAACGACGCCGGCGACGGTCTCACCACGTAGCGTCTGGTTGAACCACCCCTCCTGCGGTGTGTAGAACACGACGGCGCCGCGCATGTACGGCCGCCGCGGCTCCGTCACCAGCACCTCGCGGCGGACTGCGCCGGTTCGGGATCTCGACGCCGAGCATCTGCGCGACGTCACCCGACCGCGCGCCGGCGGCGTTGACGACGACGTCCGCGTCGACACGACGGCCGGTGGCGGTGACGACGCCGGTGAGCCGGTCGCCGTCATCGATCGACTCGACGACCGCGTCGTCGGCGACGAGCCGGACACCGAGCGAGCGCGCCTCGAGATAGAGCCCGTGGATGGCGGCGTCGTGGTGCACGATGACGCCATCGGAGATCACTCCCGCCACCGGACGATCGCCGCCGGCGAGGATCGGCGTCGCGTCCAAGAGCTCGCCGGGAGACACCAGCCGCGCCGGCACGCCGTGCGCCTTCCACACGTCTTTGAGGGTCTCGATCCGCGCCTGTTCCTCGTCGCGGTAGAGCGACCATGCTGTAGGTGGTCGGGTAGAGGAGCGGGTTTCGTCGGCCCATCAGCTCGTCGAGGCGCTCCCAGTGGTCGAGCGCGGCGCAGGCGTACTCGGTGAGGTCGGCGGTGAGCTGCGTGCGTCGCATCCGCCCGACGTTGCGCCCGGAGTTCCCGGCGCCGGGGTAGCGGCGCTCGATGACGTCGACGTCGGCGCCGCGTCGCCGTAGCTCGATCGACGAGGCAGAGGCCGGCGATGCCGGCGCCGACGATGACGACCCTAGGCATCCGCGGCGAGCTCCGCGAGCCGGATCGGCGCTACGAGCGGCCGCGACGTGGTCGGGCGAGCAGGGACATCAAGCATGCGGAGTTCGGCGAGGACGACACAGGCGCACAGCTTCCCCTGGCAGGGCCCGGTCATCGCGCCGGTGCGGCGCTTCACGAGTTCGGCGTCGGCGAAGCCCTGCGCGACGCAGTCGCGCAGGTCGCGAATGCGGACGTCCTCGCAGTGACATGCGAACGCGTCGGCGGCGGCCGGCGACGTCGGGGACGCCGGAGCCCGAGCGCGGCGCAGCGCCGACGACCTCGAGCCACGTCAGGCGTGCTCGTCGAGGACCAGCACCGGCAGCTCGCCTCCGTGAGGCGCGCCGTGGCGCCCGCCTGCAGCGCGAGCTCGAGCGCGGGCTGGCGTAACGGCCGAGACGAACAACTCGCACTCCACCGTCATGGCCGACGTCGACGCCCGTGACGTTGCCGCGGCCGAGGATCCGCGCGGCGCGCCGGTGACGACCAGGCGATGACGAGTGCCGTGGCGTTCCGCGACGACGCGGATCCGATCGACCGCGTCGTCGGGCCCCAGACGGCGATCCGCGTACCGGGCGCGATCCCGTCCGCCGCGGCGTACCGGGCGAGCGCGTCGGCGGCGATCACGCCGGGCAGGTCGTTCCCGGCGATCGGTGGCAGCCGCACGCGCTCGTTGGCGGCGACGATCAGCCGCTCGAACTGCGATCTCACGCAGCGATGAGCCGTCCAGGACGCCGACCACCTGCTCGGGGTACACACCGACGACCGTCGTGCCCATTGCGCCGCCCACCCGTACCGCGCCGTTCGGCGCCGGTGCGTCGCCGACGACGACGGTGGCGGCGTGTTCCGAGGCGGTAGGTCCTCGCTTGGCGTCGACGGCGCCGTTTCGTCGAGCGCTGGCGCGGCGGAGAGGTGGCGCACCGTGTGCAGGAACCGGCCGCGGAGCGCACGCGGCCGCAGCATCCGCCGCTCGTAGAACCACGGCGGGTACCGCTCGGCGACGCGGCCGAGCAAGCGGAGCCGGTCGCGTCGTGCCGCGGGGCCGCCGGCAGCCGTGCAGCAGGCAAGGCCGGCATCGGACTTGCACTGGAAGCACCAGCCGTCGCCGCACATCGCGCCGCGAGGCCGGTGGAACCGGAAGCTGCGCGCCACCGCCGGCGCGCCGGACGCGAGCGCTGTGCTGGCGCGGGTCGCGCGGCTAGCCCGCCCCGAGGCGGCGAGCGCGACCACGAACCGGTCGAGGATCTCACCGACCAGCCGGCGGATGATCGGCCCGCCGGTAGCTGCGAGGCGACCCTCGACGACGACGTGCCCGCGGTAGTCGACCGGCGTGCCCGCGTCCCCGTCGGCGCCGACGTCGACGTCGGCGGTGCCGGTCATGGTCAGGTGGAGCCTCGGCTCGGCCCCGGAGAGCACGACGGCGACGCCGCGACGGGTCGGCGGGGCGTCGAGTGCGATCGTGATCGTCCACGTGGCGGTGACGCCGATCGCGGTCTGGCGCATCTCGGCGCCGTAGGTGCCGTTCTGGGCGGGGGCGAGGGAGCCCGGCACGATGCCCGGGAGGCAGCTGGCGACGAACTCTACGTCCCGCAGCCGTGCGATGATCGCCTCGGCTCCGGCCGGGACGACGACGAGGTCGGCGACGTCGACCGCCGCCTTGGGCGTCGGCCGGCGTCGTCGGTTCCATGCGTCGTCGTCGCCGCGCCGGGTCACCAGGCCCTCATCGCCGCCCCCGCCTGCACCGCTGCGATGATCGCCTCGCGGTCGTAGCGGAACGGCGCCATGTCGAGGTCGGTCGGCTCGCCGAGCACCATCTGCGTGATCAGGCGCCCGGTGAACGGACCGGCGCCCTGGCCGAAGACGTGGCCGGCGGCGATCACGAGGCCGTCGACGCCAGGCGCCCGGTCCATGATCGGCAGGGTGTCCGGTGTCTGCGGCAGGACCCCGGCCCAGGTGCGGCGGATTGGCAGGTCGCGAAGCGCCGGCAGGTGGTCGGCGATGACGCCGAGGGCGAGCGCCATCGCGCCGACGGAGAGGCGCTGGTCGAGCCCGACGAAGTCCATCGAGATGCCGAGGATCACGGAGCCGTCGCGACGCTGCGCGGCGAGCTCGAGGATCTCGGTGCCGGGCACAGCGTTCTCGAGCGGGTGGGTGAAGTCGTCGGCGTCAAAGCCGTCGAGCGCCTTCGTCAGCGCGTACTGCTTGATCGCCGTCGGGCCGTAGAGCACCGGGTCGAAGCGCTGCTCGATCGGCTCGGTCTCGATCACCTGCAGCCGCATCGGATCGATCGGGACGCGCACGCCGATCGGGTCGAGCAGCGTCGGCGTCCAGGCGCCGGCGGCGACGATCACGGTGTCGGCGGAGAAGCCGCCGTCTGCGGTGCGCACGCCGGTGCAGCGCCCGCCGGAGATCTCGAATCCGGTCACGGGCGTCCCCTGCACGAGCCGCGCGCCGTGGCGTTGGGCGGCTGCGATCAGGCTCTGCGTGACCCGCTCGGGGCGCACGTGAGCGTCGGCCGGGTTCCAGGTGGCGCCGCCGATGTCCTCCGGGAGGATCGGCAGCGCTCCCGCGCCGTCTTTGCGTCGAGCAGCTCCATGTCGAGCCCTGCGCGGCGGCGGCTCTCGACGAGCCGCCGAACGGCGTCTCCGGTCTGCCGGATGTAGTGCGTGTTGACCCAGACGTCGCCGAAGTCGAGCCGGCGCGTGACGCGCAGCACCCGTGACACGTCGCGCGTCCAGACGCTCGCGGCGAGGCCGTAGCGGACGTCGTTGGCGAGCGCGATCGCCTCGTCCTCGTGTCGAACGGGAAGACGCAGACCACCGGGCCGAACACCTCCTCGCGCGCGATCTGCGACGGTCCGGCGCCACGCCGGTGACGATCGTCGGCGCGACGTACAGGCCGTCGACGGTGCCGCCGGTGACGAACGTGCCGCCGTCGGCGGCGACGCCGTCGAGGAACGCCTTCACGCGTGCCACCTGCCGCTCGGACACGAGCGGGCCGACCAGCGAGCCGCGGTCGAGCGGATCGCCGACCGGCAGCGCCTCGGCGCGCCGCGCGAACTCCTCCACGAACCGGTCGTAGAGCGGCCGCTCGCACGAGATCCGCGTCGCCGCCGTGCACGACTGGCCGGCGTAGAAGAACGCGCCGAAACTGAGCGCGTCGAGCGCCTTCTCGAGCTCGCAGTCGGCGAAGACCAGGCAGCGGCGCCTTGCCGCCGCACTCCACCGAGACCCGCTTCAGCGTCCGCGCCGCGAGCTCCATGATCCGCTTGCCGGTCGCGGTCGAGCCGGTGAACGAGACCTTGTCGACCTCGGGATGCGCGACGAGCGCCTCGCCGGTCGGGTCGCCCGGGCCGTGCACGAGGTTGATCACGCCCGGCGGCAGTCCCGGCAGGTCGTCGAATAGCCGCAAGCAGCGCCTCCGTCGAGGCCGGCGTCTCCTCCGACGGCTTCACGACCATCGTGCAGCCGGCGGCGAGCGCCGCGCCGATCTTGCGCACCGCCAGGTCGACGGGGTCGTTCCACGGGATCACGAGCCCGCAGACGCCGACCGGGTAGGGCACCGTGATGTCGAGCACGTCGCCGGCGACGCACCCGTGACCGTGCCGTCGAGGACGCGCGCCGCGCCGGCGAAGTAGCGCAGCTTGTCGGCGCGCCCTCGATCTCGCGCACCTCCATCGAGCCGGATCGGCTTGCCCATCTCGGCCGAGCCGAGCCGCGAGATCTCCGGCAGCGACCGCCTCGAGGCGGTCGGCCATCTCCAGCAGCACCCGCGCGCGGTCGCCCGCGCGTCGCTCCTTCCAGCCGCTCGTCTCGTGCGCCCGGCGCGCGGCCATCACCGCGCGGTCGACGATCGCGGCGTCGGCGATCGGCGCGCGCGCACAGCAGCGAGCCGTCGCTCGTCGAGTACGACTCGAAGCAGCCTCGCCCGTCGCCGTCGACCCACTCCGCCGTCGATCAGGTGCTGGCAAGGCCGCGGTTCGGCGCTGTCGCTCAAGAGAGCGCCTCCAGCAGGTGGTCCGAGGCCGCGGTCGAGCTCGGCCTCGTCGATGATCAGCGCCGGGGAGAGCTTGATCGACGTTGCCGTAGCGCCGCCGACGCCGACGATGCACGCCGCGGTCGCGCAGCGCGCGGAGCGAGCCCGGCCGGTGCGCGCCGCGTCGGGCGTCCGAGGCCGTCGGCGCCGACGAGCTCGATGCCGAGCGAAGAGCCCGCGCCCGCGCACGTCGCCGACGCGCGGCGACGTCCGCGAGGCCCGCGCGCGAGCCGCGCCGAGCGGCGCGCGCGCCGAGCGTGGCCGAGCGCGCCGCGAGGCCCTCGCTCGCGGAGCGCGTCGATGCGCCGCGACGGCGGCGGCGGCGTTGCAGCGCGTTGGTGAGGAAGGTCGAGGTGACGGCGTCCGGCGGCCAGCGTCGTCATACGCCGTCGCCGGCCGAGCACCGCGCCGAGCGCGCAGGCCGCCGCCGATGCCCTTGCCGACCGTCATCAGGTCGGGCACGACGCCCTCGTGATCGCACGCCCAGATCGTCCCGGCCGCTGCGGCCGAGGCCGCACTGGATCTCGTCGAAGAGCAGCAGCGCGCCGTGCGCGGTCGCCGAGGCGCCGCAGGCCGGCGAGGAAGCCCGCCGGCGGGATCACGCACGCCGCCGTTGCCCTGGATCGGCTCGATCGACGATGCAGGCCGGCGCCTCGACGCCGGAGGCCGGGTCGGCCAGCAGCTCCTCGAGCAGCCCGAGCACGAGCGCGCCCGGGGTCGCCGCCGCCCGCCCACGGCGGCTGCGATACGGATCGGGGAAGGGCAGGAACTGCGCGTCCGTCGGCGGCCCCGAGGCTGGCCCGGTAGGCGCTGCTTGCCGGCGTAGCGCGACCGTGCCCACGCTGCGGCCGAGGTAGGTGCCGGAGAAGGAGATCACGCCGCGTCGCCCGGTCGCGTGGCGCGCGAGCTGGATCGCCCACTCGTTCGCCATCGCCCCGCTCATCGCCGGCAGGACGCGCGTCAGACCCGGCGGCGCGATCGCGACCAGCCGCTCCTCCAGCTCGGCGCGCACCCGCGACGGCGCTGCCGACGGGCAGTGCGTCATCGTGGCGGCCTGGCGGACGATCGCCTCGGTCACGCGCGGGTGGCAGTAGCCGAGGGTGGCCGCCGCGAAGCCGGCGTAGAGGTCGAGGTAGTCGCGCCCGTCCTCGTCGGTGATGGTCGTGCCCGAGGTGCTGGCCCAGACCAGGGGTTCGGGGTCGGCGAAGGTGCGCGTGCCGGTGGCCTCGGTCGCGCGCAGGCGCTCGCGGATGGCCTCGGAGGCGGTCATCGACCGGAGGCCGGGGGCGCGGGTGGTACTCGGTGTTGCGGTCCGTGATACAGCGGGTACCCGCAATTGCGGGATCACCATTCCGCACTTGCGGAGCCGCCCCCGCCGCCGCGAGCGCCAGCCTCATACCAGCACCTCGCCGTCCGCCACAACGACCTCGCCGTCGATGTCGATCGTCACGTCCAGCACATCCCGTCGAGGTGGATCGTCGAGATCACGATGCCGCCGTAGCCGCCCGCGCTGTCGCCGAGCGCGAGGTGCGCCGTGCCGATCCGCTTCTTCGTCTCCGTGATGTCGTCGGTGATCCGCGCGACCGGGTTCAGCCCGATGCCGAGCTCGCCGATGTTCGTCGCCGCCGAGACGCCGTCGATCAGCTCGCCGCAGACCGCCGCGCGTCCGCGCCGCCCTCGATCCGACGCGGCCACGCCCGTCGCTCGAGCGTCGATCCGGATCGGGGTCGCCAGCGGCCCGAGGATCGGTCATCACCCGCTCGAACACCATCACGCCGTGCGAGCGTGCCCTCGACCGGCGGGAATGACACCTCGCCGCCGGGTAGCGCCGAGACCTCGCCCGGCCTGCGGACGATGCCGGTGTACCAGCCGCGCGGCTCGCGGCCCTTCACCGTCACCGTCACGTCGGTGCCGGCCGGCGACGGTGACGTGCACCCTCTCGGCGCCCGCAGCCGCGCGGCGAGACGCTCCGCGACCGACGCGGATCGCTCGGTAGTCGGCGGTCATCGCGCCCTGCGTCCAGGCCGTGAGGTCGACCGGCGCGTTGAAGCACCCGCGCGTTCCGGCGGCCTTCGCGCGCCCGGCGGCCTCGGTGTGGAAGATCGAGCGCTTGGCGATGCTGAGGCAGACGTCGGCGGCGACCATCGCCGCGACCACGACCTCCGGCGGCTCCTGCCCGCTCGTCCGGCGCGTCCGCATCCGTGCGTGGACGGGGTCGACGCCGGTCTCGTTCGCTGCCGCAAGCAGCGCCTCGGCCAGCTGCCGGCGGCGTCTCCTGGTCGGTGATCAGCAGGAACGCCTCGCCTTTCGCTGACGCCGAGATAGTCGACGACAACGCGGCGTGCGCATGCGTCGAGTGCGGCGCCTGATCCCAGGGGTCTCGTCAGCCATGGCGGATCGATCGATATCACATATCTGATGATACTAAACCCGCGATATCTGTGATAGCATATTCGGTACCGCGGCGAGCCGCACCGCCCGCCCTGGAAGCGCATTCTCAATCCCCATGTCGCCCTCGACGGCATCCCCGGACTCCGGTCACCAAGAGCCGGCTACGCGTACCAGACGCTACGCCGGCGTATCCTCGAGGGCGAGCTCCAGCCCGGTGAACGCCTGCTGCTGCGGCCGACTGGCGGCCGAACTCGGGCTGAGCGTGATGCCCGTTCGCGACGCGATCAGAATGCTCGAAGGCGACGGGCTAGTCCGCACCGAGAGCCATCGCGGAACCTCCGTGGCGCCGATCGATCCTGAGACGGTCGTCGAGCTGATCGGTATCCGGATGTGGCTCGAGGTGCTCGCCGTGATCGAAGCCGCGCCGCCGCATACTCCCCAGAGCCTCTGCGCGTCGTCCACGAGCGGCTGGCGGAGACCGGAAGCAGCCGTCCACGGCGACGCACTCGTCTATGCGCGTGCGAACCGCGCGCTGCACGCCGCAATCGAACGCGCCCGCGTCGGACCGCAGCTGAAGTCGATGATGAGCGACCTGTTCGACCGGGGCTGGCAGGCGCGGCGGGGCAGCAGCGTGTACACCCTCGTTCCGGACACCAGCAGAACAGGCCCAAGCTGGGCACCGTGGCAATCGTGCGGGCGCTCGACGCCGGCGATGCCGGGCTCACGGGCAAGATAGTCCGCTATGCCACGAGCGACGTGGACGCGCGGCTCGCTGCCCGCCGCAGGGCTCGAGGGTCATCTGATGCAAGGCGGGCAAGTTTCAAGCAAGGCGGCAACCTACGGCCACCTCGCAGCCGACGCCAACGCCTACGAGGTTGGCCTCCGCGACGCCTGCGACGCCGAGGTCTCTGCAGGTGGGCGAGAAATCGGGCGAGGCGCTGCGCGAGCCGAGTCGAAAACCCCGTCATTTGCAGGGAAGCCCTCTTGCGGACTCGAACCGCAGACCCCCTCCTTACCGCGGCACCAGGCGCCGGACGGGAGGGCTCTCGCGGCCTCCCGTGTCCCGTCATCCTCGAATCAATCAGGATTCCGGCGTCTCCGACCACCCCACTCGCGGACAGTCGTTTCCACCGCGCTGGTCCCGCAGCGTTCCCCGCGCGCCGCGTTGAGGTCGAAACCAGATCGAGGGTCGTAACCGCGAGGCTTCGATCATTTCGTTCGGCATGCGTCCGATGGTCAGCGGTCCAACTCTGCCATCAGCGTCGGCGGTCACCGCTCACCGGCGCCGGGCTTTGCCTCTGCACCGGTGCTCGGAGACGATCTCGATCTGCCCGACGATCGCTTCGTTGAAGCGCGTCGTGACCGGCGTTCGCCACGGGTCAGCCGCTGATGCGGCCGGGGCGGAGTGGGCGGGCGTGGGTGCTGATCTTCTCGAGGGCGCGGGTGAGGGCTTCGATGTCGGCGTCGGTGAGGTGTTGGGAGAAGTGGCGTTCGATGCCGTCGCGGTGGTGGCGGCGGGCGTGTTCCATGGTCTCGGTGCCGGTGTCGGTGAGGACGACGAGGATCGTGCGGCGGTCGTCCGGAGGGCGGACGCGGCGAACGAGGCCGGCGTCTTCCATGCGGTCGACGACGCGGGTGAAGCCGCTCTTGCTGTAGAGGATCCGGTCGGCGAGCTCGTTCATCGAGATCCCACTCGGGCGATTCCTCGAGGTGGACGAGGACGTCGTACCAGCGCTGCGGGATGCCCGCCGCGTCCTGGAGCTCGGTGTCGAGGACGTCGAGCAGCGCCAGCGCGCTCTCGAAGAAGAGGCGCCAGCAGCGGAGCCGTTCCGGCGATGGGCTTGACAGGGGTTGTTCCATCTGCGATAGTCCTCTACGCAACGATTGACTAAGGGATCGTTGTGGATCATACCAACGAGTGGAAGGGAGTGAGACATGTCCACCATCTCTGCCGAGCGAGCGCAGGCCGGCTACGCGCTCGCCAACGATGAGGGCGAGGCGTTCTGGCTGCTGGGGATGCTGCAGACGATCAAGATCGGCCGCGACGATACCGATGGGGCCTACGGCCTGGTCGAGATCCTCGTGCCGGAAGGCATCGGCTCGCCCTGGCACGTCCATCCGGAGGAGGACGAGTGGTTCTACGTCCTCGAGGGCGCGATGACCTTCTGGGTCGCGGATACGGAGCTGTCGCTGACGGCGGGGTCGTTCGCGTTCGGCCCCAAGGGCGTGCCGCACACCTTCTACGCCGACGCCGGCGGCGCCAGGGCCCTGGTGGGGTTCGCGCCGATGCAGTTCGAGGGATTCCAGCGCGAGATCGGCGAGCCGGCTCCCGCACGCGTCCTGCCGCCGCCGCACGAAGGCCCGCCCGACGTCGCCCGCCTGATCCCGATCGCGAAGCGAAACGGCTTCGAGATCCTCGGCCCCCCAGGCCCACCGCCCGGCCACTGACCGATACCACCAAGGGGTGCGCCCGCTCCGATCGCGAGTCGGGCGCACCCTGTCCGCTCTCCGGCGCCGCCGGGCGCGGCCGCCCGCATCCCGCAAGGAGCAACCATGACCGACGTCACGATCACCCCCACCGACAATGGCCCCTACATGGTCGAAGGCGCCGTCACGATCGTCGACGCCGACGGCGCCGAGTACAGCCTCTCCGAACAGACGACGATCTTCCTCTGCCGCTGCGGCGGGTCCGCGACAAAGCCGTTCTGCGACGGCACCCACGAGACGACGAACTTCGCGGCCGTGACCCGGTCGGCGATCAGCTCTTCGGTCGTCGCCAGCTGACGCTCGACGCGCGCAGCCCATCCTCCATCCACCAGGAGACCTCATCATGACGCCGGAAGCATCCATCGCCCTTGTCGAATCTTTCTGGAAGGAAGTCTGGGCGGCGGGCGATCCTGCAGCGATCGACCGCTTCGTGACGGAGGACTTCATCATCACCAGTGCAGGTGTGGACGTCGCCGGGCGCGAGAACTTCAAGGCCTGGGTCGCCGACTTCCAATCGAAGATCACCGACCTGACGTTCGAAACCGTCGAGACCTTCGCCAACCTCGATGGCTCCCGCGTGTCGTCACGCTGGCGGGTCACCGGCCGCAACAACGGCATGTTCGGACTGCCAGCCGACGGCAAGCCAGTAGCGTTCACCGGCAACGCCATCCTCGCCGTCACACCCACCGGCAAGCTCACCCACAACTGGGTCGAACGCAGCGCCTGGGAACTCTACAACCAGCTCGAGGAACTAGATCCACCACGGCGGTCCGCACTGAATCGCCCCGATTGATTCGTGGAGAGGCCTGCCGATAGATATCCGCCAACCTACGGCCGGGGCTCCGTCGGCGAACTCGAGCCTCGAGCCCTCTACACAACAGAACGGTCAGTCGGACGACCCTGAACGGAACGTGGACGATCGGGGACGCGAAAACCGGGCTGCCGCGTGCTCAGCCCGAGCGGGCGAGGAATGGGCGAGATTTCGAGCCTCCGACGAACCAATCAGGAGCCCGAGAATGTGCCCATTTGCAGGGAAGGCCCTCTTGCGGACTCGAACCGCAGACCCCCTCCTTACCATCCTGGGAGGTGGTCCTTACGTATGAGTGTTGATGACGACCAAAGTGTCACAGTTGCAGGGAAGATGCTCCCCGGGCCGCCACTCCTCTCCACGTTCTTGCACGCGCTTTTTCGACGGCTCGGGCGAGAATCGGGCGGGCCGCGCGCGCCGCGTACCCGACGGTCGAACACCCGAAAGGCCGCAACCCGAGAGCGTACCGCGCCCCGGCTTGACCGGTCGGCCGCGCGAGACATGGTCGGGCGCTCTGACCGACGGATGAGCTCCCCGGACGCCGTCTGCGATGGCTGTGCGAACGACATGCGCGCACGTCGTTCGCACAGACCGGTGAAGAGGCGAACGTCTTGTCTCGTCTAGGGTCGGATCGCGAGCTTGCCGCGGACGCGGCCCTGTTCGACTGCGTGGAGTGCGTTGGATGCGTCGTCGAGGGGGTAGACGGCCTCAAGCGTGGGTTTGACGGCGCCCTGGTCGATCATTGCGGAGAGCCGTTCGAGGTCGGCGTGGTTCTCGCGGTTGAGGATCGCGGTCAGCGTCTGGCGACTGAAGAGCGATAGGAGCCGTGCTCGGAGCTGGCGGTCGAGTCCGCCGGTGAGGGCGTCGCCGCCCTCACCGCCGACCATCACGAGCGTCCCGCGTGGCGCGAGCGTGCGGCGCAGGCTCGCGAGGCCGGTGTTGCCGCCGATGTCGATGATCGCGTCGTAGCGGTGCCCGCCGGCTGTCGGGTCCTCGCGGTCGTAGGCGATGACATGGTCGGCGCCGAGCGAACGGACGAGGTCGACCTTCGCCTCGCTGCAGACCCCAGTCACCACCGCTCCGCGGGCCTTGGCGATCTGCACGGCGTAGCTGCCGACACCGCCAGAGGCGCCCAGCACGAGCACTGTCGATCCTGCGGCGATTCGCGCCTTGTCGACGGCCTGGATCGCCGTCAGGCCGGAGATCGGCACCACCGCTGCCTGTTCGGGCGTGAGCGTTCGCGGCGCCTGCGCGAGCTTCTTCTCCTTCGCGGCGGCGTACTCCGCGAACGTACCGCTACCCACGCCGAAGACCGCGTCGCCGACGGCAAACCTCGTCACCGCCCTACCGACCGCGACGACCGTGCCGGCGAGGTCACGACCGGGCACGCGGTTTCGGGGCCTGCGCAGCCCGGTCGCCAGACGCATCAGGTACGGACGGCCGGTCATCAGGTGCCACGTCCCGCGATCGACGCCCGCAGCGGCGACGTGGACGAGCACCTGGTCGTCGCCGGGAGTCGGCACCGCGATCGTGTCCACCCGCAGGGCGTCCGCGGAGCCGTAGCGGTCCTGCCCGGCGGCGCGCATCGTGACGGGAATGGCGCAGGGCTCGAGCTCGGGGGTGGTGCCGAGCGACGGGTTGCTGGTCGTGGTCATCGGGATACTCCTTGTCGGTCGATTGGTGGGATGTGGATCGGTTGGCGTTCGATTCAGTGGACGGGCATCGCACTCGGGTTCAGCCGGAGCTTGGGAACGAACTGGCGTGCTGTCGGCAGGGTGGCGAGCGCGACCAGGCTGGCGGCACCGGCGACAAGTGCGCCCGCGATGAAGGCGTGGGAGATGCCCGTGGCGGCCTGGGGGCCGACGAGCACGCCGGCGCTGGCGGCGATCGTCGAGAAGACGGCGATACCGATGGTACCGCCGATCTCGTGACCGGTGGAGTTGAGGCCCGAGATCATCCCCGTCTCCTCGGTGCGGGCGCCGGTGAGGATCGCGATCGAGACCGAGACGACGGCGACGCCGAGACCGAACCCCGCGACGAGCATGCCCGGGAGGACATCGCGGACGTAGCTGCCGGTGGGGCCGACGTGCGCGAGCAGCGTCATGCCGCCGGCCGTGACGACGAAGGCACCGGCGAGCGGCCCGCGGACGCCGTGGCGGCTGACGACATGACCGGCTGCATGCGCGCCGGCGCCGGCCGTGAGCGCGAGCGGGACGAACGCAAGACCGGTCGCGAGGGGCCCCATCGCGAGGACGTTCTGCAGGTAGAGCGAGCTGAGCAGGAACAGGCCGAACATCGAGCCGGCCGCGGCGAGCATCAGCAGCAGGCCGCCGCCGACGGCCCGATCCGCCAGCCGCTCGATGCGCAGGAGCGGCGCCTGGGTGTGCCGCTCGATCACGGCGAAGACCGCGAGGCCCGCGACGCCACCGAATCCGCACAGGAGCGTCTGGGCGGACGTCCAACCGGCATCGGCACCCTGGGTGATCGCGAACACGATGGCACCGAGGCTCGTCGTCGCGAGCACGGCTCCGCGCAGGTCGAGCCCGCGCCAGCGGGGGTGCTGCCTGTCGGCAGGTACGACCTTCACCGCGGCGATCGCGAGGCCCACGGCCACCGGCAGGTTGACGTAGAAGATCATCCGCCAGTCGCCGAACTCGGTGAGGAGGCCGCCGACGAGGACGCCGATCGCGGCGCCCGCGCCCCCGACCGCGCCCCAGGCCGCCAGGGCCTTCGCCCGCTGGCCCCCCTGGAACGCCGCCATGATGATCGCCAGTGCCGCCGGAGAGAGCAGCGCAGCGCCGAGGCCCTGACCGGCGCGGGCCGCGAACAGGGCGCTCGCCGAGCCGGCCATTGCCGACGCGAACGACGACGCCGTGAAGATGCCGAGGCCGGTCAGGAACATGCGCCGGCGCCCAAGCAGGTCAGCGGCCCGGCCGCCGAACAGGAGCAGGCTTCCGAAGATCAGCGAGTAGCTGGTGATCGTCCAGCTGATGTCGGAGCCGCTGAGCTGGAGGTCTCGCGCGAGGCTCGGCAGCGCAATGTTCACGGCCGTGATGTCGAGGATCACCATCAGCTGGGCGATCAGCAGGACGCCCAGCAGAACGCCGTGGCCCTTGCCGGCAGGTGCCGGGGAGCCGGCGAGCCGATGCCCGTGGTGATGACCGTGCGTGGCCGCGGGTGCCGGCGCCGTGTCGCCGCCGTGATGCATCGCTGCTAGTCGCTGGCGGAGGGAGAGCTTGGTGTGGCTCGGTGCCTTCATGGCCGGCTCCTTCTCAAGGGTTTCGCGGTACGAGCTCACGCTCGCAGTCCGGCGGCCGGCCGGTAATGAGGCTCCCTCGCGGGTTCGGTGTGGCTGCCCACACCGCCATCGCCGGGACGCGAGCCGGGTACCTACTGCGAGGAGTCCATGCTGGTCGCCGGCGATGGGCGCGGCCACGACGCTGCGGTACCGAAGAACGGCGAATTCGAGCGTGTTGCGGTGTGGGTGGCTACACCTCAGCGGGGTGCGGGCCGCCTTCCCGTTCGATCGTGCGTCGTCGAGTCTGAATCGACTGCACGCGACTCGAGGGAGGATGTGAGATGGGCGCCAACATCGATACGGTCATGGTCGTCGTCACGCTCGTGGCGGGCTTGTGGTGGGGGTTCTCGCGACTGCGTCACAGGAACATGCTTCAGGCGTTCTCGATCGCTGCCGCGGCCCTGGCGGCTGCGACGCTCCTGGCGGAGGGCTTGCGTTGGCAGCTCGTGCCGTGGCAGGTTCTCGCTCTGGCGGTCGTGGCTGCCGCTGCGCTTCGGCGCTGGCGGCCGGGTCGCTCGCGCCGCTGGCGGAGGGTGGTTGGGCGGGCGGTGCTGATCGTCGGTGTCGTGTTGGGCGGGCTGGCGCTCCTGACCGCGGTCGTGCCGGCGCTGCCGAAGCCGTCCGGGCCGCATCGCGTCGGCAGCGTGATCTTCCGCTGGACCGACACGAGCCGTCCCGAGACGTTCACCGCTGACCCGTCGGACCACCGCCAGGTCATCGCTCAGGCGTGGTACCCGACCGACGCGACGACGGGGCGGGCGGTGCCGTACTTCGAGGCGCAGGGTCATCTGCCGGCGTCGATCTCCGGGCTGCCGTCGTTCATGTTCGGTTCCTTCGGTTCCGTCGCGACGCACGCGACCGTGGCGACCCCGGTCAGTGCCGCGCAGCGAACGTGGCCGGTGCTGTTCTTCTCGCCCGGCTTGTCGATGCCGCGCGAGGCGTACACGGCGCTCTGTGCGGACCTCGCGAGCCGCGGCTACGTCGTCGTGGCGCTCAGCGTTCCCTACGAGTCAGCGGTCACCGTCTTGGCGGATGGCGAGGTGGTCGGGGAGACGATCCACCCCGACGTGGCGGGGCCGCCGCCGCATCCTGCGCTCGAGCGCCTGATCGACGTGCGGGTGGCTGACATCCGGTTCGCGCTCGACCAGCTCGATCAGCTCGCCCGGCTCGAGCCGCGTTCGCCGCTTGCGGGGCACCTCGATATGCAGCACGTCGGGATCGCCGGTCACTCGATGGGCGGCGCGACCGCCGTCCAGGCCATGGCCAGCGATCCGCGCTTCAAGGTCGGCGTCAACCTCGACGGCAAGCTCTTCGGGACAGAGCCGGACGCTCGCCTGAACCGGCCCTTCCTCTGGGTCGGGTCCGACGTGACGCAGACCGCGGAGTACACGCAGGGCCGCGACCGGTTCCTCGCACGCCAGGGCGGTGGCGCGACGCTCCTGACGATCCGGGGGAGCCAGCACCTCAGCTTCACCGACGATCCGTCGTACCTGACGTCGCTTGGACGTGGCCTGATCGGCCCGACCCTGGTCATGGGCTCCGTTTCGCTCGCCGGCATGACGTCGATGACCGGCGACGCGATCGCCGCCTTCGTCGGCCCCGCGCTCGGCGTCGAAAGCGGCCGAAGCTTCGCAGCCGTCCTCGCCCGGCACCCGGGGATCCGCGCTCAGACGAGCGGCAGCTGAGCGCGGATGGTCGTTCCGCCGCCCACCGGGCTCTGGAGCTGCAACGCGCCCCCGAGGGCCTCGACGCGGTCGACCAGCCCACGGAGCCCGCTGCCGCTGCTCAGGTTCGCGCCGCCGCTACCGTTGTCGCGAATCTCGACCACCGCCGTCTCGGGTGTCGTCGACAGCTCGACGCTTCCCTCCGTCGCGCCGGCGTGCTTCGCGGCGTTCGTGAGGCTTTCCGCCACGACGTAGTAGAGGGCCGCTTCGACTGGTTCGGGGAGCCGGTGCTCCGGGACTCCGGTGATCGTGACCGGGAACGGCGAGCGGTTCGCGAGCGATTCCAGGGCCGGCGCGAGTCCACGGTCGGTGAGCACGGCCGGGTGCAGGCCGCGGGCGAGCTCGCGGAGCTCATCGAGCGCTTGTTTGAGGTCGTCGCCGGCGCCGGCCAGCATCGTCGCGGTCGCGAGCGGGTCGTCGTGCAGCGTCTCCTGGGCCATTCGCAGGTGCAGGGAGAGGGTGACAAGCCGTTGCTGTGCGCCGTCGTGGAGGTTCCGCTCGAGCCGCCGCCGCTCGGTCACGCTCGCCTCGACGAGCCGGGCGCGGGAGTCCCGCACCTCGTCGAGCCGCGCGCGCGACTCGGCGAGCAGGCGCTCGTTCTCGAGCGCGAGCCCGGCGGCGCTCGCGACGGCGTCGAGCAGCGCCGGGTTCTCGCTCAGCGCCTCGTCGTGGACGAGCGCGGCCACCTTGCCGCCGTTGCGCTCGAGGATCGTCACGGCACGTCCCGCAACCGGAACGACGGAGACGGGCTGCCCGTCCACGTCCACGTACTCATCCGGGTCGCGGATCCAGAAGCCAAGCTCCAATGACGGATCACCCAGCGATCGAGCAATCGCGTCTCGGAGCCGGCCGGGTTCGACGCCTCGGCTGAGCTCCACGACCAGGTCGCTGGCTCCGAGCCGGCCCATCCTGGCGCGCCACAGCCCGACGAGGTACGCGATCGGCACGACGCCGAACGCCAATCGTTCGGCGGCCTGCAGCTTCAGCGGCGCGCCCTGGTAGGGCAGCGCGCTGGCGATCAGGGTCGCTGCGAGCAACGCGATCGCCAGACCGCCGCTGACCACGATCGGGAACAGCACACGTCTGAGCGGCGGCGAGGCGATGCGCCAGCGCAGAGCCAGGTCGAACAGGACGGCCCCCGCGACCGCGATGCCCAGATAGCGCTCGACGTCCATCAGCCTCATGTGAACGTCCATGTCATCACGAGCGAACAGCAGGTTCTGCGGGCACGGACAACCACCGACCTGTCCGATCGGCATGAACATCAGCATCACGACCTGGACCACGATCGCGTTGAAGTACGCCGCACCGACGACCAGGCGCTCCCAGCTCGAGTGGAGCCGTCCGTCCGGAAACACGAGGACGAGGTGCGCGAGCACTGCCGCGGGGATTCCGAGCGAAACCAGGCCGAGCGTGAACGGCACCGAGTGGTCCGCCCGGATCAGCGTTCCCGCGAAGAGCGCGAAGCCAGCGCCGATCATCAGCGCGCCGGTCCATCGCTCCCGCCGGCGCGCCGAGGCGACAAGGCCGGCCGACACGAACGAGACGCCGGCGACGACCGTGAAGGCAGCGAGCGACGGGTCGTCGCCGCGAAGCTGACCGCGCTCGATCGACGCCGCGGCCAGCGCCGCACAGACGACAGCGGCGGCACCGATGCCGACCACGATCGGGTGCGAGCGAAGGTGCACGCGCGCTGCTGCAAGCGAGCTCAAGAGAGCACCTCCGTGCGCCGCGTACCGCCGTGTCGCTTCATCCCGCTCATCAACCGGCCCCCACGATGCCATGCTACCGCTGCCCAAAGAGGCGAGCTAGCCACACTGCTCTGCGAAGGCACGGTCGGTACGCTCCTCGCATGGGCCGGCGGGTACTGATCGTTGACGACAACGACGCCTTTCGGGCAGCCGCGCGACAGCTGCTCGAGCGAGGCGGGTTCGTCGTCGTCGCTGAGGCCGGAGACGGCGCCGCCGGCTTGCAAGCGGCGAGGGAGCACGCTCCCGACGTGGTGATCCTCGATGTGCAGCTCCCGGATCTCGACGGGTTCGAGGTCGCCGAACGGCTTCGCGCACTCGACGTGGCGCCGAAGGTGATCCTGACCTCGAGCCTCGACGGCGCCGACTTCGGTGCGCTCGTCGCGAGAAGCTCCGCGGTCGGCTTCGTGCCGAAATCCGAGCTCTCGGCCCAGGCGATCAAGGCCCTGCTTGCACCCACCCGCTGAGCGCGACGGCGGGTTCGCGCGTTCGCTCCTGGTCGGCGAGAATCCAAGCGTCGACGTCGAGCACCCCGACCCGGAGCAAGACAAGGCGCCCATTCGGGTTGTCCTCGCCGACGACTCGGTGCTGCTGCGCGAGGGCATCGCGAGCCTGCTCACGAGCAAGGGGTTCAAGATCGTCGGGCAGAGCGGCACGGCCGAGGATCTGCTGCTGAAGGTCCGCTCCTACAAGCCCGACGTTGCGATCGTGGACATCAAGATGCCGCCGACGCAGACCGACGAGGGTCTGCGCGCCGCGAAGGAGATCCGGGAGAAGCATCCCGAGACGGCGGTGCTCGTCCTCTCGCAGTACGTCGAGCAGGGCTACGCGCTCGAGTTGCTGCAGGGAAGCGCGGAAGGCGTCGGCTACCTGCTGAAGGACCGGGTGTACGACCTCGCCGACTTCGTCGCTGCCGTCAAGCGCGTGGCCGAAGGCGGCTCGGCGCTTGATCCCACGGTCGTCTCGCAACTCGTCGGCCGGCGGCGCCGGGACGATCCGATCGGCGAATTGACCGCTCGCGAGCGGGAGGTGCTCGAACTGATGGCCGAGGGGCTGTCGAACTCGGCCATCGCGGCACGCGTGTTCCTGACCGAACGCGGCGTCGAGAAGCACGTCACGAGCATCTTCCAGAAGCTGCACCTGCCGGTCGCCGCCGATACCCACCGGCGCGTTCCTCGCGGTCCTCGCCTTCCTGCAGTCCTGACGCCGCGCGTCAACGGTGTGGCCACCCACACCGCAGCCGCGAGCGAGCCTCATTCCGGCGGAGCGGGCCGGGTGCGAGTGTGAACTCGTACCCCGAGACTGAATCGCAGGAGCCGGATCATGAGCACTCTCGAAGAGAAGATCTACCGCGTCGACCACATGACGTGCGACCACTGCCGCGTCGCCGTGACCGCGGCCGTCTCCCACCTTTCGGGCGTCGAGCGCGTCGAGGTCGACCTGGCCAGCGGCCGCATGCGCGTCGTCGGCTCGAACGTCGAGGCCGCCGCCATCGTCGCCGCGGTCACGGACGAGGGCTACGAGGTGGCGTCATGAACCTCAGCGTCCCCGCCCGGCTCGGCATCTTCGCCGCGGGCCTCGCCGCCGCGTTCGGCGTCGCTGCCGCCGCGGGTGCCGGCGTCCACCCCGGTCAGCCCGCCCCCACCGGCGAGCGGATGAGCGCCATGAAGGGGATGGGCGGAGCGATGGGAGTCGTCGTCAGCGACGGCTCCTACACGATTACCCCAGCCACGTTCCAGGCGACGCCCGGTACGCCGGCGACGCTCTCGTTCCGGATCGTCGACCGTAAGGGCCGCGTCGTCCGGGACGGCTTCGAAGTCGAGGCGCAGCGGCGCCTGCACCTGATCGTCGCCCGTCGCGACCTCACCGGCTACCAGCACCTGCACCCGACCGAGGCTCCCGACGGCACCTGGTCGACCCCGATCAGCATGCCGCAGAGCGGCGCCTACAGGGTGTTCGCCGACTTCCAGCGCGACGGCGTCAAGCACGTCCTCGCCGCCGACCTCGCCGTCCCTGGCACCTACACGCCAGAGTCCCTCCCCGCACCGGCGCCGAGCGCCACGAGCGACGGCTACACCGTCACCGTCCAGCACCAGCAGCTGCGGGCCGGCAAGGAGAGCGACCTCACCTTCACCGTTACCAGCGGTGGCCGGCCGGTCGCCGATATCGAGCCGTACCTCGGCGCCCGTGGCCACCTGGTCGCGCTGCGCCAGGGCGACCTCGCCTACCTCCACGTCCACCCCCACGACGGCACCCAGCCCACCGGCGTCGTGCCGTTCGCGGCCGACTTCCCGTCGGCCGGCAGCTACCGCCTGTTCCTGCAGTTCCAGGTCGCAGGCACCGTCCACACCGCCGCATTCACGGTCGAGGTGACCCCATGACCACCAGCATCGTCACACCGGGACGCCTCGAGCTCCCGATCGAGGGCATGACCTGCGCCTCGTGCGCGGCCCGGATCGAGCGCAAGCTCAACAAGCTCGACGGCGTCACGGCAACGGTCAACTACGCCATCGAGCAGGCCGCCGTCGACTACGACCCGGCAGTCGTTACTCCCGACGATCTCCTGGCCGCTGTCGCCGCCGCGGGCTACACCGCGCGCCTGCCACAGCAGAAGGCGACGACGGCCGCGACCGATGAGCCGCCCGTCGATCCGACCCGGGCGCTGCGGTTGCGTCTGATCGCCGCGAGCCTGCTGACCTTGCCGGTGCTGGCGATGGCGATGATCCCCGCCCTCCAGTTCGACAGCTGGCAGTGGCTCGCGCTCCAGCTCGCGACGCCGGTCGTGTTCTGGGCAGGCTGGCCGTTTCACCGCGCCGCCTGGCAGAACCTCCGCCACGGTGCCGCCACCATGGACACCCTGATCAGCGTCGGCACGCTGGCCGCGTGGGGCTGGTCGATGACCGCCCTGTTCTTCCTCGGCGCTGGCGACCCGGCGATGCGGATGCCGTTCCAGCTGATCATCGGCCGCGGCGAGGGCGCAAGCCAGATCTACCTCGAGGTCGCAAGCGTCGTCACCACCTTCATCCTCGCCGGCCGCTACTTCGAAGCCCGGGCCAAGCGCCGCAGCGGCGCCGCCCTCAAGGCCCTCCTCGAACTCGGCGCCAAAGATGTCTCGGTGCTGGCAGAGGACGGCTCCGAGCGGCGCGTCGCGATCGACCAGCTCCAGGTCGGCGACCGCTTCGTCGTCCGCCCCGGCGAGAAGATCGCCACCGACGGCATCATCGAGGAAGGCTCCTCCGCCGTCGACCAGTCGCTCCTGACCGGCGAGTCCGTCCCCGTCGAAAAGCACCCCGGCGACCAGGTTGCCGGCGCCACCGTCAACGCCGGCGGCCGCCTGATCATCCGCGCCACCAAGATCGGCGAGGAGACCGCGCTCGCCCAGATCGGCCGGCTCGTGACCGAAGCCCAGACCGGCAAAGCCCCCGTGCAGCGGCTCGCCGACCGCATCTCCGGCGTGTTCGTCCCGATCGTGATCACGCTCGCCGTTGGCACCCTCGGGTTCTGGCTCGCCGGTGGCGCAAGCCCCGCCTTCGCGTTCACCGCCGCCGTCGCCGTGCTGATCATCGCCTGCCCCTGCGCCCTTGGCCTGGCAACCCCGACCGCCCTGCTCGTCGGCACCGGCCGCGGCGCGCAGCTCGGCATCCTGATCAAGGGCGCCGAGGTACTCGAATCCACCCGCCGCGTCGACACGATCGTGCTCGACAAGACCGGCACCGTCACCACCGGCCGCATGAGCCTCGTCTCCATCACGAGCGATGCGGGCACGGACGATCATGAGGTTCTGCGGCTCGCCGGCGCTGCCGAGGACGCGTCCGAGCACCCGATCGCCCAGGCAATCGCACGTGCCGCCCGCGACCAGCTCAGCACCCTCCCCACCGTCGAGTCGTTCACCAACCGGGAAGGACTCGGCATCGAAGGCATCGTCGACGGCCACGCCGTACTGGTGGGCCGCCCCTCCCTGATGCGCGAATGGAGCCTCTCCGTCCCGCCGCAGCTCGACCAGGCCCGCCGGGCCGCCGAAGCCGATGGACAGACCGCCGTGATGGCCGCGTGGGACGGCGCCGTCCACGCCGTGCTGGCCGTCGCCGACACCGTCAAGCCGACCTCGGCCGAAGCCGTCGAGGCCCTCAAGGCACTCGGCCTGCGGCCCGTGCTCCTCACCGGCGACAACCAGGCCACCGCCGAAGCGGTCGCCGCCCAGGTCGGCATCACCGACGTGATCGCCGAGGTGCTCCCCGCCGACAAGGCCAGCGTCGTCCGCCGCCTCCAGGCCGAGGGCCGCGTCGTCGCAATGGTCGGCGACGGCGTCAACGACGCCCCCGGACTCGCGCAGGCCGACCTCGGCCTCGCGATCGGCACCGGCACCGACGTCGCCATCGAGGCCTCCGACATCACCCTCGTCTCCGGCGACCTCCGCGCCGCCGCCGACGCCGTCCGACTCTCCCGCCGCACCCTGCGCACTATCAAGGGCAACCTGTTCTGGGCCTTCGCCTACAACGTCGCCGCCCTCCCCCTCGCCGCCACCGGCCTCCTCAGCCCGCTCATGGCGGGCGCCGCCATGGCCGGCTCAAGCGCCTTCGTCGTCACCAACTCCCTCCGCCTCCGTGGCTTCCGGTCAAACCACCGCCCGGTCACGACCGTCGCCCCAGCCAGCACAGTGAGCGTCGCGCCGGAACTCGCCACGACCGCCTGACGCCAGCACGACCCTTCGGCCGTTCACGAGGCGTTAGCGCCGCGAGGCACGCCCGGCCGGGAACACGCGAAAGGCTCCGGCTTCCCGTACCGCGAAGCCGGAGCCTTTGTCTGCATCGACGCCACCTTGCGGCCACAGGCGACAGGGCTAGGTGGTTCGACCGCT
This sequence comes from uncultured Actinomycetes bacterium, assembly GCA_963779685.1. Lineage (GTDB taxonomy): Bacteria > Actinomycetota > Thermoleophilia > Gaiellales > F1-60-MAGs149 > CAVZZG01. The sequence continues at coordinate 628,488 of CAVZZG010000001.1, read as the reverse complement.
CGCCTTGTCCTCGCTGAGCTTCGCGCGCAACCGGTCGTAAGTGTCAGTATCGATCTCGCCACGTGCGAGGCGACGGTCAAGGATGTCCCGCGGCTGCTCAGCCGGGGTTGGCTGCGACGACCCACTTCGGTTCGGGCTGATCCTGACCACCGCCCACACTATCACGCCGATGAGCACGGCCCAGAACAGGATCACCACGATCCACCCGCCGGACCCCATGTCATAGCCATCCATCATCTGCGTGCTCCTCCAAGTCGGCCTCGTTTCACCGGTTCATGCCGCGACCAACTGGACGTGCTCGCCCGGTTCAAGGCACGGGATCTTCATCATGTCGTGCGGATGGCGTACGACGACCTCGCTGCCGTTGGCCAGCCGCAGGCGGTTGAGACAATGCGAGATACCGGCGACGTCTGGCTCACACTCCTCGTCGGACAGCACGGTGGCGGTGCCTCCCGCGAGTACTCCGCCGACGACCTGCACCCGCAACATCGTCGGCTCGCTCGAGGGACTCGGCTCGCCACCGGTGAAGACCAGCAGCGTCCGAACGCCCGAGGGCATAGCGTCCTCTGGATGCTCAGCGGACGCCGACCGATCGCGAAGCACCAACCCGATACCGAGCAACGCCGCGACGACGAGTACGACGCCGATCACAGTCCAGCGACGCGGGGCACGCGGGCGTCCCCCCGAAATCCGTGTTTGGTGCCTCGTTGAGATCAAAGTCGACGTCCCTCGGAAAGCTCAGGCTACGCCGTCAACCTCCATTCGGCATCCGGGGCCGCACCCAGGCGAACTACGGTCAACCCGCAGCGACCGACCGCGGAACGCTCCCGATCCGGCCCCCGGAGCCGCACGCGAAGGCGGCGCCCGAAACCGCCAGCAACGGCGAAGCCCGCGTCAGCCGCCGAGGATCCCGCTCCAATCGTCCGTCACGATCATCCAGGCGAGGAGAGCGACGACGGCCACGAGCAGGAGAGCGGTCGTCGTCCAGTCCCGTCGGGCGTCACGCACGCCAGGAAGCTACCCGGAAAGGCGACTGAGAGCGCCACCGCCGGACCGGAAACGAGACGCCACCGGGGTGTCGGATCCATCCGTGGCCGTGGGCGTCCTCGCGGCTTCCGGGCGGCGCGGCATCGCGATCCAAACTACCAAGCCCGACCGTCGCTCACCCCTTCTTGACTAGAGAGGTGGTCAGTGGGCGAACGTGGACGATCAGGGACGTTCGTGACCACCGGTACGGCCGCCAGAACGCCTGCTCAGCCCGCGAACAGGCGAGGAATGGGCGAGAGAAGAGCTCCACGAACCCCTATCTGAGCACCAAGAATACGCCCATTTGCACGGAAAGCCCTCTTGCGGACTCGAACCGCAGACCCCCTCCTTACCATCCGCGCGGCGGGCTCGTACGCATAGGTGTGAGTGACGACGAAAGTGTCACGTTTGCAGGGACGATGGCCCCCGAGCCGTCACTCGTCTCCACGCGCTTCCACACCGGATTTCGCGCGCTCGGGCGAGAATCGGGCGGGCTCCACGTCGATGCGCAGAAACGTCGCTTCCCCGGCCTAGTTCTCGTAGAGGTGGAAGAGCTTGGCAACGACCTTCCACTCGCCGTCGATCTTGATCAGGGAGTGGTAGTCGGTGTAGTCGCCACCAGCGGCGTCCTTCTCCATCGTCACCTTCACGACCGCCGTCGTCGGCGTCATGTCGAGCACGTCGAGCCGGGTCGCGATGTCGGGCGCCTTGCCGTAGTGGTCGACGAAGTCGTAGAGGTTGCGAATGGTGCCGCCGAGGAGCGAGCCGTCCGGCGCGAAGCCGTACATGATCGCGTCGCCGTGGAAGCTCTTTCGCAGCTGGTCGTTCGAACCGACCTTCAGGCCCTGGACGTACCCGTCGACGACGGCGACGACGTCCTCGTAGTCCTGCACGCTGTTGACGTTCTTGTTGATCTTGTTGATCGCCATGGCTGGCGCCCCTTTCGCATTGAGTTGTCAGGACGTTGAAACGGTCAGGCTCTGGCGTGCGCCGCGTGCCTCGAGTTCGACCTCGCCGCCGGCGATCGGCGGGCGGGCGCGGTAGACGAGGACGCCGTTGCGCAGCGCCGCGCCGGTCTGGCCGAGCAGCGCGGGCCCCCACAGGCGGCGCCGCCGGGAAGCACCCTGTAGCCGCCTTGCGGGTTGTCGAGCAGGGAAGGGGCGACGCTCGTCACGTGTCCCCCAGGTCCGGAGGATCGAACCAGTTGGTGAGCGAGAGGCCGCCGTCGACGACGATCGCGGCGCCGGTGACGTAGCCGCCGATCCGGTTCGACAGGACTGCCAGGGCCATCGGCGCGAGGTCCTCGGCCTGGCCGAGCCGGCCGAGCGGGATGTGCCGCGCCAGCGACGGGTCGGCGACGAAGCCGCCGGCGGCGATGGCGCCGGGGACGAGCGCGTTGACGCGGATCCCGTAGCGGCCCAGGGTCTTCGCGAGCTCCTTCACGAGCATCGCGATCGCCGCCTTCGACGTGCTGTAGTGCGGCAGGTTGCGAGGCGTGGCGGCGTGCAGCGACGTGAGCAGGAGGAACGAGCCGGGCTGCTCTGCAGCGATCAGCCCGCGCGCGAGCTCGCGGGACAGGTGGAAGCCCGCGTCGACGTTCACCGCCCGCATCTGCTCCCACGTCTCGTCGGACACCGCGAGGGCGTGATCGGCCTCGTGCCGAGGCGGCGACGCGCTGTGGACGAAGTGCGTGACGAGGCCGACGGTGGCCCGGCGCGTGCCCGAGCAGCGCATCGCAGCCTTCCCGCGTGGCGAGGTCGCCGACCCAGGGGACGGCGAGGTCGGGGCGGGCGGCGGCGGCCACGGCGGCCGCGACGCGATCCGTCGTGCAGGTCGGCGAACACCGTCCGGACGCCCTCGCCGACGAGCGCCTGGGCGACCGCCCGGCCGATGCCATTCCCCGCACCGGTGACGAGGGCCGCGTCGCGCGTCGGGTCGAAGGGGTCGTCCAGCAGGCTCATGACTGCCGCGGAGTCTAGGAGCCCGTCCGATAGATCGAAAATATGAAAGGCTTATCCGCCGATCGAAATTTCTTAGCTCTGACGGAGGAGGAGAACCGGTGGACTTCAAGCAGCTGCGGTACTTCGCGCACATCGCCGACGCCGGGAACATGACCCGCGCCGCCGAGTCGCTGCACGTCGCGCAGCCGGCGCTGACCCAGCAGATCGCGAACCTCGAGGCGGAGCTCGGCGTGCGCGTGTTCGACCGCGGCCGCCACGGCGTGCGCCTGACGTCGGCGGGCGACGTGCTGTACGGCTACGCCACCTCACTGCTGAAGCAGCTCGACGACGCGCGCGACGCCGTACGCGACGAGACCGAGCATCCGAGCGGGCGAGTCGTCATCGGCATCCCCGGGAGCACCGGCAAGCTGGTCTCGGTGCCGCTTCTGCGCCGCCTCGCGACCTACGACCGCATCCTGCTCGAGATCGTCGAACGGCCCAGTGCCGAGCTCCTCTCGCTCGTCGCCGCCGGCAGGGTGGACATCGCGATCGTCGTCGACGCGCCCGCCAGTCGCGGAACGAGCATCACCCCGCTGCTGCTCGAGGACCTCTACGTCATCGCCCCGCACGGCTCGGCCGCGACCCGCCCGTCGGTCAGCCTGCGGGAGGTCGCCGACCATCCCCTGATCCTGCCGAGCCGGCCGAGCACGATCCGCCAGCGCATCGACACGGCCTTCATGGACGCCCGCCTCGGATACCGGCTGGTCGCGGAGGTGAGCGCGACCGACATGCTCGTCCGCCTCGTCGCGGCCGACCTGGGCTGGACGATCCTGCCCTGGGCGGCCGTCAACGACGAGGTCCGCCGCGGGGCGCTCGACGCGCTTCCCGATCCGCCGGCACCGGCTTGCGGCGCGAACTCGCACTATGCGTCTCGGACACCGTGCCGCTCAGCCGCGCCACCGAGGTGGCGCGGCAGAGTCTGCTGGACGTCGTCGACGACCTCACCACCGCCACGGACGCCTGGCCGGGAGTGGAACGGGTCGTGCGGGCGAACCACGACCGATAAGTTCTCCTTAGCGGATCATCACCACTCCATATTTTCGTGCGATCAATCGGCGGCCTAGACTGGGCCCGCCATGGACGAGCCGTTCACCACGAGCTACGCCGACGCCGACGGGGTTCGGCTGTACGTCGAGTCGACGGGGTCCGGCACGCCGATCGTCTTCCTGCACGAGCTCGCCGCCGACCTGCGCAGCTGGGAGACGCAGGTCCAGTTCTTCGCCCGTCACCACCGCTGCGTCGCCTACAACGCCCGCGGCTACCCGCCCTCGGACGTCCCCGCCGACCCGGACCGGTACAGCCAGTCGCATGCCGTCGGTGACGTCGCCGCCGTGATGCGACACCTCGGCCTCCCGCAGGCGCACATCGTCGGACTCTCGATGGGTGGCTACGCGGCGCTCAACTTCGCCATCGCCCATCCCGAGATGGTGCTGTCGGTCGTCGTTGCCGGCACCGGCCACGGCTCCGACCCGGCAACGCGCGACGCGTTCCTCTCCGGCAGCGCCGACGCTCGCCGACCGTATCGAGCGGCTCGGGCTCGAGGCCGGCGCGGCGGAGTACCTGCACGGCCCGACCCGGCGGCGCTTCGGCGAGAAGAACCCGCGAGCCTTCGCCGCCTTCAACCGCCAGATCGCCGAGCACTCCCAGCTCGGCACGGTCCTGACCATCCGCGGCTACCAGCTCAAGCGAGCGACGCTCCAGGACCTCGAGCCGCAGCTGGCGGCCCTGGCCGCGCCGACGCTCGTGATCGCGGGCGACGACGACGGGCCGTGCGTCACGGCAGGGCTGTTCCTGAAGCAGACGATCCCCGACGCGCGGCTGTGCCTGCTGCCCCGCACGACCCACTCCGTGAACCTCGAGGAGCCGGACGCCTTCAACCGCGTCGTCGCGGACTTCCTCGCCGATATCGACCACGTACGCGAGGACTGACGATGGACCTGAAGCTCAACGACAAGACGGTCGTCGTGACCGGCGCCTCGCGCGGCATCGGCCTGGCCTGCGCCGAGGCCTTCCTGGCAGAGGGCGCGTCGGTGACGCTCGTGAGCAGACCCTCCTCGACGCTCGACGCCGCCGTCGCCCGCCTCGGCGAGCAGTATCCTGGCGCCGTTCGCGGCACCGCGGCCGACCTCGCGACCGCCGACGGGCTCGCTGCAGTCGGAGCGGAGCTCGCCACCGTCGACATCGTCGTGAACAACGCGGGCGCGATCCCCGGCGGCGGGCTCGAGGCCGTCGACGACGCCACCTGGCGACAGGCATGGGACCTCAAGCTGTTCGGCTACCTGGAAGTCTGCCGCCGCTGCCTGCCAGCCATGCGGGAGCGCGGCTCGGGCGTGATCGTCAACGTCATCGGTTATGCCGGTGCGGCCCCCCGCTACGACTACATCTCCGGCTCGATGGCGAACTCCGCACTGATGGCGTTCACGCGCGCCACGGGCGGCAAGTCGCCGAGCTGGGGCGTTCGCATCGTCGGCGTCAACCCGGGCGCGACCCAGACCGACCGGCTCGTGTCCGTCTCGAAGGGGCGCGCGGTGGAGCGGTTCGGCGACGAGAGCCGCTGGCAGGAGATGCTCGCGCACCTGCCGTTCGGACGGGCGGCCTCGCCGGAAGAGATCGGAGACCTCGTCGCGTTCGTCGCCTCGCCACGCGCGTCGTACCTCAGCGGCGTCGTGATCGACGCCGACGCCGGCGCGATGTGGGCCTGATCGAACTGATGGACCCGACCGCCGTCGACGTGATGGACGCCCTCGAAGCGCCGCCCACCGTCGCGGAGGCGCTGCCTACCGGGCCGGGCAGCCTGGCGGCCGCCACGCTCATCGTCCAAGGCCGCCCGGTCGTCGTCGTCCGGTTCGACTACCACGCGCAGCAGGGCTCGATCGGGCCGCAGGAGGCCGACCAGCTCGTGCGGACGCTCCGGACGGCACGCTCGAACCAGTGGCCGATCGTCCTGCTGATGGAGACGAGCGGGATCCGCGTGACGGACGGGACGGTCGGCATCGCGTCGCTGCGGCGGGTGCTGCGGGAAGCCGAGGACGCGCGACTCGACGGCACCCGCATGCTCGCCGTCGTGCTCCGCTGCGCCTTCGGCGGCGCGAGCATTCTGGCCGCGCTCTGCGAGCGACGGCTGATCCACGCAGGAAGCCTCTTCGGCATGAGCGGACCCAAGCTGATCACTCGCAGCGTCGGCGCCGATCGATTCGACGCGAGCGACGCTGCCGCGGTCGAGGCGCTGCTCGGCGGTACCGCGCGGGCGGCCGCGTCCGCAGGATTCCAACTCGTCAGCCCCGAGCGGCACGCGCTCGCGGACGCCGTCCGCGAATGGCTGCGCTCACCCGCCCCTCCCAGCGTCACGGCACACGCCCTCACCTGCGCCGGCGAGGCGCTCACCCGACGGCTCGGAGAGATGGCAGCGTCGACGAGGCCGTGCGGCGGAATGTTGGCGCTCTCCGCCCCAGAGGGTGCAGGCGCGCGGGAGGCGCTCGCCGTCGCGACGGCACTGCTGCACGCTGAGCCGCCGAGGCGGACGACGGTGGTGGTCGACACGCCCGGACACCGCTCGACACCGGACGAGGAGCGGCTCGTCCTCTCGGAGTACCTCGCCCACCTCGCACTCACGGTCCGCGCGCTCGCCCGCGCCGGCGACCGCATCGACATCGTCGTCGACGGGGTCGGCGGCGGCGGGATCCAGGGCGCCCTCGGAAGCGGCGCGACCTCCGTCGCGATGGCGCCCGACGCACGACTCCTGGTCCTGCCCCCGGCTGCGATGCAGGCGCTCGAGAAGCCACAGCGCGACGACGAAGGCGGCCTGGAGGAGGCCCTCCAAACCGGCGCTGTCGACGCCGCGTCCACCCTCGGAAGCCCCGGACGAGCCTGATGCCCGACGACGCCAACTTCTTCCACCTGTTCGGGCGGACGGTCGACCACGACCCGACGGCCACGTGCATCGAGACGGCCGACGGCACGCTGCTCTCCCGCGCCTGGCTCGCCGCCAAGTCCGCCCGGTACGCCAACGCCCTCCGAACCGCCGGCTGCACGCCGGGCGACCGGGTCGCGGTGCAGGTCGACAAGTCCCCGCACGCCCTCGCGCTCTACCTGGCGTGCCTTCACGCCGGGTTCGTGTTCCTGCCCGCAAACACAGCCTACCGACCCGCGGAACTCGCCCACCTCATCACCGACGGAAGGCCGCGGGTGTTCGTCGGCCGGGACGCACTCGACCCGGCCCTCCACCCGTTCGCGCTGACGCTCGATCACGACGGCGGCGGGTCGCTCGGCGAACTCGCGGCCGACGCCGACGACCACGCGCCGGTTGAACCGCGCCTCGGCGACGACACCGCGGCACTGCTCTACACCTCCGGCACGACGGGCCGACCGAAGGGCGCGATGCTGAGCCACCGGGCGATGTCCTACTGCGCCGTCACCCTCGCCGATCAGTGGGAGTTCGACACCGCCGACATCCTCCTCCACACACTGCCGCTCTTCCACGGCCACGGCCTGTTCGTCTCCTCGAACGTCGCGCTCACCGCCGGCGCGCGACTGCTGTTCCAGGAGCGGTTCGATGCCGCCGCGGTCATCGACGCCCTGCCCCGCGCCACCGTCTTCATGGGCGTCCCCACCTACTACCACCGGCTCCTGGCCGACGAGCGCCTGACACGTGCAGCCTGCGGCGGCGTGCGGCTCTTCACCTCGGGCTCAGCGCCGCTCACTGCCGCCGACCAGCGCGCGTTCGCCACCAGGACAGGGCACGAGATCGTCGAGCGCTACGGCGCGACCGAGACCATGATCCTGTGCGCGAACCCGCTCGACGGCGAGCGCCGGCCCGGCTCCGTCGGGCCACCGCTACCGGGCGTCGAGCTCCGCATCGCCGACGCGGACGACAACCCGGTCCCGGCCGGATCCGCGGGCATGATCCAGGTCCGCGGTCCGGGCCTGTTCAACGGCTACTGGAACCTGCCCGACGCCAGCCGCGAGGCCTCCACCCGCGACGGCTTCTTCCGCACCGGCGACCTCGGCCGCCAGGATCCCGACGGCTACGTCACCATCACCGGCCGCGAGACCGACCTGATCATCAGCGGCGGCTACAACGTCTACCCGGCCGAGGTCGAAGCCGCCATCGACGAGCTCGGCGCGGTCCGCGAGTCGGCCGTCGTCGCGATGCCCCACCCCGACTTCGGCGAAGCGGTCACCGCCTTCGTCGTCCCCGCCGACGGCGAGACGCCGCCCACGCCGTCGCAGGTCGTCGGGTGGTGCAAGTCGCGACTCGCCAACTACAAGGTCCCAAAGCGCGTCCACGTCGTCCCCGAGCTGCCACGAAACACCATGGGCAAGGTCCTCAAGACCCAGCTGCGCGAGATGGCCGCAGAAGCCGCGAGGAAGGAGGCGACGGCGTGACGACCATCGCTCCCAACGGGTTCACGTTCGAGACCACGCCCCGCCTCGTCTGCATGCAGGGCAGCGCCTACCGCCTGGCAGAGCATCTGCCGCCCGGACCGGCGCGCCGCGTCCTCGTCGTCACGGACCGCGGGCTGGTCGAGGCCGGGATCGTCGAACCCGTGCTCGAATCGCTCGGTGCTGCCGGGCTCGAGCCGATCCTGTTCGCCGACGTGCGCCCCGACCCGCCCGAAGAGGTCGTGCACGCCGCGGTCGCGCTCGCCCGGGCCGAGGATGCCGAGCTGGTGGTCGGTCTCGGCGGTGGCAGCGCAATCGACACCGCCAAGCTCGTCGCGCTGCTCGCGCCCGGCAGCCAACAGCTCGCCGACGTCTACGGCGTCGGGAACGCAACCGGACCTCGCCTGCCGCTCGTCGCCGTCCCGACCACGGCGGGCACCGGCTCCGAGGTCACCCCGATCGCGATCGTCACGACACCGAACCGACGAGAAGGTGGGCGTCGTCTCGCCACTCCTGTACCCCGACGTGGCGCTGCTCGACTCGAGCCTAACGCTGGCGCTGCCGCCCGCCGTCACGGCGATGACCGGCATTGACGCGATGGTGCACGCCATCGAGGCGTTCACCAGCCGTCACGCCAAGAACCCCCTCTCGGACATGTTCGCCGTCAAGGCGCTCCAACTCCTGTACGCCAACATCGACCGGGCGGTGCACGACGGCGGCGACGGCGACGTCCGCGAGCAGATGCTGCTCGGCGCCCTCATGGCCGGTAAGGCGTTCGCGAACGCGCCCGTCGGTGCCGTCCACGCCCTGGCCTACCCACTTGGCGGCCACTACCACCTCGCTCACGGCCTCTCGAATTCGCTGGTGCTCGTCCCGACGCTCCGGTTCAACCTCCCGCAGGCCACGGACGCGTACGCCGCCCTGGCCGACGCGATCCTGCCATCCGGCGGCGCGGTGGCGCCGCAGGCGCGTGCACGGGAGTTCATCGACGCGATCGCGGCGCTCATTGGCCGCATGCCCTACGCCCAGGGCCTGGCCGAGACCGGCGTGCCGGAGGACGCCCTCCCGATGCTGGCTCGCGACGCGATGAACGTTCAGCGACTGCTCGTCAACAACCCGCGCGACGTGTCCCTCGACGATGCCCTCGCGATCTACCGGGCGGCGTACTGATGTCGCTGCGCCAGGCATCGAGAGCCGCGTTCGCCCACTGCACGACGATCCAGACGCGGTGGGCCGACAACGACATCTACGGCCACGTCAACAACGTCGCCTACTACAGCTACTTCGACACCGCCGTCAACGGCTGGCTGATCGAACAGGGACTGCTCGACATCCACGACGGCGACGTCGTCGGCTACGTCGTGGAGACGGGATGCTCGTACTTCGGCCCGGTCGCGTTCCCCGACACGCTCCACGTCGCGCTGCGGGTGACCAAGATCGGGCGGTCGAGCGTCCGCTACGAACTCGCCGTCTACCGCAACGACGAAGGCGCGCCGGTCGCCGCCGGCCACTTCGTCCACGTCTACGTCGACCGCGCGACCGGCAACTCGGCCCCGATACCACCACGCACACGCGAGGCGCTGCACACCCTGCTCACGGAGGCACCCGCATGACGACCCTCGGTGTCATCGGCCTCGGAACGATGGGCGGCGCGATGGCGCGCCACGCCCTCGAGGCCGGATTCAATCTGCGCATCCACGACCAGGCACGGATCCTCGAGGAGCCACTGGCCGCACTCGGCGCCACCCGCACCGGCAGCCCCGCCGACGCCGCTTCGGAAGCCGACCTGGTGCTCACCTGCGTGCCCGACAGCCCGGACCTCGAGGCCGTCATCTCCGGGGCGGAGGGAGTCGCGGCGACGATCCGCGAGGGCGCGGTCGTCGTCGACTGCTCGACTGTGTCGCCGGCAGCCGAGCGCCGCGCTGCCGCCGCGCTGTGGGAACGCGGCGCCTACCTGGTCGACGCGCCCGTGTCGGGCGGCTCCGAAGGCGCCCAGCGCGGCACGCTTTCCATCTTCTGCGGCGGCGAGCCCGAGGCCATCAACCGCGCGCGGCCTCTGCTCGAGAGCTTCGGCACCCGGATCACGCACCTCGGCGGCGTCGGAATGGGGCAGGCAGCGAAGGCCGTCAACCAGATCTACCAGGCCGGCGCCTACGCCTGCCTCGGCGAAGCACTCGTATACGGCCAGAAGGCGGGCCTGCCGATGAGCGATCTGCTCGAGGCCCTGACCGGCGGCGCCGCCGACTCGTGGATCCTCCGCAACCGATCCACCAACGTCGTCGAAGGCACCTACCCACTCGGCTTCCGGCTCTGGATGCACCTCAAGGACATCCGCATCGGCATCGCCGCAGCCGAAACCCTCGACGTCGACATGCCGGTCACCCGGCTCATCGCCGACCTCGAACAACGCCTCGTCGACGCCGGATTCGGCGACGACGACGTCTCCGCGCTCGCCCGCATACCACGCCGCGAAGTCCGATGACGCCCCGAGGAGTCGCCCCATGACGTACGTCGTCTCCGCCAAGTGGATCGCCAGACCGGGCGAAGAGGAGGAGGTTGCGCGATGCATCGCCGCGATTGCCGGTCCGTCCCGCGCGGAGCCCGGCAACCTGATGTACCAGCCCCACCGCGATGCGAGCGATCCGCGCGTCTTCTTCTTCTACGAGCAGTACACCGACGAGGCTGCCTACCAGGCCCACCTCGCCTCGCCACACGTGAAGGCGATCGCCCTAGGCAACGCGATCCCGCGCCTGGAGGCCCGAATCCGCGAGTTCTACACGCTGATCGAGCCGTAGCAGCGCGCCCGATGGCGGAGAGACGGCAGCACTGTCGTCAACCGCCTCCGCGACTCCGCGGTCTTCGTAGTCAGCGCGGCCGGCTCGAACTACCAGATCTCCATCGAGTTCCCTGGGCCGACCAAGCGCTGGGGACGCTCGCCACGAAATCCGGCGCTCCTGCGGGTCGCGTGGGTGGGGGTAGTAGGGGCGCACGCCGCTCTGCTCCGAGGGATCGGCCTTGTCTGAGCTGTTCCTCGAGTGGGCGAGAAACAGGCGAAAACGACGCCGCTCCACCGCTCCAAGCACCTCAGAAATATGCCTATTTGCAGGGAAAACTCTCTTGCGGACTCGAATCGCAGACCCCCTCCTTTACCATCTTGCGCCCTCATGTAGACGCCGTGAGTCGGATCGAGTCGAATCAGTACGCAAATGCAGGGGAGATCGCCTCCCACCTGTTCACTGAGGTTGACTGCCTTCACGGCCGAACGTCGGGCCCCAAGGTGCGGACAGGGCGCGCCGTCGAAAGGCGCCTGAGTCGCTACCGCGGAGGTGCGATCGCTCTCATCTACACTGCCGAGCCGGCTCCAAACTCTCCATGGGTCGACCGAGCCGAGGATAGTCGGACCCACTCCTACAGACACAGGAGCGGCTTCCGGGGATCACGGAGCCTCACGCGGGCGCAGCGCGTCAATGCGTCTCTCGTACGGTAAGTGCCAGGCTGTAGACGTCGCCCTGCTGGGTGGTGACGAACAGGGTCTTGCCATCCGCGCCACCCCACGCGAGGTTGGTCGTCGTCCCCGGAAACGTGATATCGCCGAGGTTGACGCCGGTCGCAGTCGTGACGTCCACGTTCGAGCCGCAGGTGGTTGCCCAGACATTGCCCTGCTCGTCGACACCGATCCCGTCGCAGCCGTCGGTGAACTCGCCGAAGTCTCGTGCCGGCCCGACGCTATCGTCAGCGGCGACGGCAAACGACGAGAGCTGGTCGCGGGTGGTGTCGCTGACGTAGAGCGTCTTCTCGTCGGGCGAGAACGCGATCCCGTTCGGCTCGCTCAGCACCTTGGATACGAGCGTCACGGCGCGGGTCTTGGGATCGAATCGGTAGACGCCGCTGAAACGTAGCTCGGCGCCGAAGTGCTCGTCGAAGGTCGGGTCGGTGAACCAGATCGTGCCATCGCGTTTCACGATCAGATCGTTTGGCGAGTTGAAGTGCTTACCGTGAAAGCTGTCGGCGAGCACCGTCGCCGAACCGTCCGCGTTGATCCTCGAGACCGAGCCGTGGTGCGTGTCATCTCCACCGTCGGCCTCCACCACCAGCCCGCTGCGGTCGAGCGCGTGCCCGTTGGCGGATCGGCTCGGACGTCGAAAGTCGCTCTTCGCACCGTCCGCCGTAACGGCCAGGACCGCGTCACCGTTGACATCGCTCACGATCAGGCGACCATCGGACAGCCACAACGGCCCCTCCGCGAACGAGAGCCCGCCCGTGACCTTCGTGATCGTCGCGCCGGGAGCGACGAGCTGGGTCACGGCCGGCACCGGCACCGACGCCGCGCCGCCCGCGGCTGACGACGAGACCGTCGGTCGCACGGTGGAGGGCACCGTCGTCCCCGCGCATCCCGCGACGAGCATCGCGACGACGGCGATGCCAATCCACAAGATGCACATCGTGTCACCTCCCGGGCATGGGGAAACGAGGCAGTCGGTGAAATGCCGGAGTAACCCCGGATCAGCCGGCCGCGCGGTGGCGCGCAAGCTCCCTGTCTCCGGACTGAAGGTGCAGCTTGCCTTCATAGCAGGTGGTGCCGACAACGTTCCCGGGCGTCGGAATCGGGCACGAGTCCCACCGCCGGTACTGGCCGGTCACCCGCGCGCCCCGCAGCCATCCGCTCGTGACGACGCCGCGGATGGTGGCGGTGATCGGAGTGATCGTGTCGTTCTCGGTGATGTGGAGATCCGCGACGAACGAGTGCCGGGAGCCGTAGAACTCATACCGGGCATGGAGCAGCCAGAAGCCAGGCTTGGAGGTGGTGTCGTCGCCCAGGACCTCACCCGCATACCGGCCCGGCCCGACATCACCGCCGACCACACCAGCCATCAGCACACCAGCCGCGGTCGAAGGATCAGCAGGCGGCTTGACAATCCACTTCGTGAATGTCGCATCAGCACTCCGGTGATGCCGGCCGGCCCGGGCCGAGGCCACCCCCGAGTCGAGAGCGATGGAGAGCGCCGAAGCGCCCACCAGCAGCGCGAAGACCAGTCGCCGCCTCCGGTTGGAATGGACCCTCCGATCGATCTTCTGCATGTCTCTCTCCTCTGATTGCGGAGCGCCCGCACCGATTGGGCGAGGCAGTCGCTCCATTCGCGGACACCGAAGTCTCCCCAGGGGTCGCAACGCCCCGCCGACGCAGGGGGAGGATGGCTCCCCGGCCCCGGCGGCGTCGGGACGATCTCCCGATTCGATTCCGCGTCCTCAGGATGCCGCCGGCGCGCCATCGGCACAATCCGACATTCGTCGGATCTTTCACCGTCGGCGTGCAGTGGGAGGTCTAGAATCGGTGAATGAAGGCAGTCGCGACGCGCGACGTCCGCAAGCTCCTCGATGTCGTCGAGGGACTCGAGTACGACCCTCGCCGGCGCGCATTCGCACCCTCAGGGCTGGCCGCGCTCTGCGAGTTGCTCGGAGCGGATTGGGTCAGCTACTTGGGCCGCCCGGCCGGGGGCCCGGGCGATACGGTCGAGGTCGAGGTCGGGACACGGCCCTTCACCGGCCACAGCGACGCGCTGGAGGCGATCCTGGAAGCACACCGGCACGAGCATGTTCTGACTACACCGGCACCGGCGGACGGCGTCTTCCTCGCCTGCGACGCGCCGAGCCAGCGCACCTGGCGGCGGACGGCGCTCTACAACGAATGGTGCCGCGAGACGCACATCGAGCCCGCGGCGAGGGTCTTCCTCTCGGGCGGCGGCGCCCCGTTCCGACGCTCTCTCATAATCGAACTCGCCGACGACGCGGGGCGGACGTTCGGTGAGCGCGAGCGAACCCTCCTCAAGCTCGTCCGTCCCTGGCTCCTACGGCCGATCGCACAGGCCGACGCCGTCAGGGAACGCCACCGCGCTTTCGGTCTGAGGCCCCGCGAGCTCGAGGTGCTCGACCTCGTCCGCGACGGCCTCACGAACGGCGAGATCGCGGCGCGCCTGTTCATCTCCCCGGCCACGATCCGCTCACATCTCGAGAACGCCTTTCCGAAGGTCGGCGCCCACACGCGCACCGAGGCGATCGCCCGGCTCGGCGGGATCGAAGCGCCGATACATGTCGATCCAGCCGACACCGCCGCCGGCGCGTGGTGCTCCCATGTCTGGTGGCGATTCGACGGGCGCCCCGGATCGACCTGGTAGGCCGAGCGCTTCCCGAGGTCGGCCGACAGCCTGCCGGTGCCGGAAACCCCGTGCGACGCCAGCCGCTGGTCGAAGGCACGATCGGAGCGTGGCCGCTTCCGCCCTGTACTGGATCGCCCGCCGGCTGGTCGGGTTGATCGCCGTCCGTCGCCGATCCAACGCCGCGAACGCCGTCGGCACCGGCTTCACCGACGATACCTGCGTCGCCGCCGACCGCCATCTCCGCACCCACAGCTGACACGCAGCCACCGAAGGTGGACGGACAGACCCGGCCTAGGACTCCGACCACCTCGCATGCACAGGAGTGGTCAGTGGGCGACAGTGGGGGATCGGGGTCGACCAGGGGCCTCAGGAAGCCGAGCGCGACGCCCTTCTTGACGGCGCAAGGGCGCAGAATGGGCGAGGCATCGCAGCTGGCCATCTCTTCCGCGCCCTCAGAATATGCCCATTTGCAGGGAAAGCCCTCTTGCGGACTCGAACCGCAGACCCCCTCCTTACCATCCTGGTCGCCCTGTGCCACCTCGTAATACCAGTCAGTACCGGAAGTGACGGATTAGCAGGAAGAACACCCCCGATAAGCCACGTATCTCCCCGTGTGTTCACAGGGATTCTCATCGGCTTGGGCGAGAAACGGGCGGGGCGGATCTGGAGCGCACGACCAGCCCGACCCCCTCGTACCGGAGGAATGTCTCGGCCCGCGCGGTACGGCGGTCGTCTCGGCGAGCGAGCGCGTCAGACCATCGTGATCACGACCTTGCCTTTGGCGCGGCCGCGTTCGACGTGGGCGAGGGCTTGCGGCGCCTCGGCGAACGGATAGGCTCGGTCGATGATGGGGCGCAGGACGCCGGCGTCGATGAGTTTGGTGATCTCGGCCAGCTGGGCGCCGCTGGGGTGCATGAACAGGAACGAGTAGCGCACGCCGCGGTGGTGCGCGGCTCGCCGCGTCTTCAGGCTGAGAAGCGCGATCGCCAGGCGCAGCGGCAGGCGGAGTCGTTGCTGGCGGGCGAAGTCGGGGTCGGGTGGGCCGGCGATGCCGATGGCGGTGCCTCCGGGCTTGAGGACGCGGAGCGATCGCGCGAGCGTGTCTTTGCCCTGCGAGTCGAGGACGAGGTCGTAGTCGTGCACGAGCGTCTCGAAGTCCTGGGTGCGGTAGTCGATGGCGGAGTCGGCGCCGAGGCCGCGGACCCATTCGACGTTGCTGGTGCCGGTGGTGGTGGCGACCGTGGCGCCGAGGTGCTTGGCGAGTTGGATCGCGTAGGTGCCGACGCCGCCGGAGCCGGCGTGGATGAGCACCTTCTGGCCCGGCTCGAGGTTCGCTCGCTCGACCAGCGCCTGCCAGGCGGTCAGTGCCACGAGCGGCACCGACGCGGCCTCGGCCATCGAGAGGCTCGCGGGCTTGGTCGCGAGATCGTCCTCGTGGACGGAGATGCGCTCGGCGAAGGTGCCGATGCGGTGGTCGCGGGGCCGGCCGTAGACCTCGTCGCCGACGCTGTGGCGCGTCACGCCCGAGCCGATGCGGGTGACGACGCCGGCGAGGTCGTGGCCGAGGGTGAACGGAGCCTTGTAGGGAAGCACGAGCTTGAACTCTCCGTCGCGGATCTTGGCGTCGAGCATGTTGACGCCGGCCGCGTGGATTTCGACGAGCACATCGCGGTCGCCGACGGTCGGCTCGGCGACGTCGCCGGCCTGCAGCGGGCTCTTGTACTTGCTGACGACGTAGGCCTTCACGGTCGGCTCGCCTCGGATTCGTCGAGCAGGCGCAGGGCCGTCTCCACGCCGCGCTCGAGCAGCTGATCGGAAACGTCGCGGTCGCTCAGCGCCCGGGCGAGCTGGAGGGTGCCGATCAGCATCCCGACCAGTGTGAGCGCGTCCGTTTGAGCCGCCTCGGCGTTCGTCGGTGCCATGCGCGCGGCGATGTCGTCGGCGATGCCGAGCAGTTCGTCCGTGAAGACCTCCCGGGTGGCGGCGGGGCGGCGCACGACCTCGTCGAGCAGCGCCGCCGACACGCAGCCGTCGGCACACTCGTCGCGGTGCTGCGGCGAGAGATAGGAGCGGATGATCGTCTCCAGCCCCGCCCGATCCGGCGGCTGCGCGGCGAAGTGCTGTCGCTGGGCACGCAGCTGGTCGGAGAGGACGTCCGCGACGAGGTCTTCCTTCGACGCGAAGTGGGCGTAGAACGCGCCGTTCGTGAGGCCAGCGTCGGACATCACGGCGGCCACGCCGGCACCGTCGATGCCATCGTGCTTGAAGCGGTGTCCGGCCGCGTCGAGGATGCGTCGCCTCGTGAGCTGCTTCTGATCCTTGCCGTAGCGCATCGCGACCCTCTCCGGCGACCTGCACTCGCCCTGCCATTGAATTATGCTCGTACTATCTTAGCATGATCGTAATCCAACGACGATGGCCTGCCTCGCGCCGGGGGTGGCGATCATCGGCCGAACGATCCACCGGCGGCCCCGAATGGCTCGGCAGGCACGAATTCGCAGTCAACGATTGCATTATGATCGTCCTTTGATATTATGCTCGTAATTCAAAGTTGCCACGAAGCTTCTCCGAGGAGGCGAGGCATGACCAAGGTCCTGACACCGACCGATACGAAGTCCCCCACGACGTGGACGACCGCGCCCACGAAGACCATCCGCGGCGGCGAGATCGAGTTCGCCTACCGCGAGCTCGGCCCGAGCACGGGCGTGCCGGTGGTCTTCCTCACCCACCTCGCCGCCGTCCTGGACAACTGGGACCCCCGCGTCGTCGACGGCATCGCCGCGCAGCATCGGGTCATCACCTTCGACAACCGCGGCGTCGGGGCCTCCACCGGGTCGACGCCGGCCACGATCGAGCAGATGGCGAAGGACGCCGTCACCTTCATCCGCGCCCTCGGCCTCGCGCAGGTCGACCTCTTCGGGTTCTCGATGGGCGGCATGATCGCCCAGGTCATCGCGCAGCAGGAGCCGAAGCTCGTCCGCAAGTTGATCCTCGCCGGCACCGGCCCCGCCGGCGGCGAAGGCATCGACAAGGTGACCCGCATCTCCTACCTCGACATCGCCCGAGGACTGATCACCCGCCAGGACCCCAAGCAGTTCCTCTTCTTCACCAGGACGGCGACCGGGCGCCGCGCCGGCAAGGACTTCCTCGCGCGCCTCGAGGAGCGGACGCACGACCGCGACGCGGCTATCTCCGTCCGCTCGTTCCGCGCCCAGCTCAAGGCCATCCACCGCTGGGGCCGCATGAAGCCTGCGAACCTCGCGAGCATCCACCAGCCGGTGCTCGTGATGAACGGCGAGAGCGACAGGATGGTTCCCAGCAAGAACACCGTCGACCTCGACCAGCGACTCCCGAACAGCAAGCTCGTGCTCTACCCCGACGCCGGCCACGGCGGCGTCTTCCAGTTCCACGACGACTTCGTCAAGCGATCGCTCGAGTTCCTCTAGGAGCTCCCGCGCCGCCGAACAACGACCGGGCCGGCGCCGAGACGCCCTCCGCGCCAAGTGCTGACCCATACCGACGCGGAGGGTTCGGCGTGATCCAGCAGGGCCACGTGTTCAAGCAGCCCACACGCGGCGCCGACGGCGCGCTGCGGTGGGCGTACCGCTACCGCGCCAACGGGCGCGGCTCCGCGCGACGCAGGTCGGCGGGTTCGGGCCCCTCGCGACGATCATGCCTGGCGTGACCGGCCCGCCGCGGTCAGTTGCCGGTAGGCCTCGGCCCGGAGCAGGGCGATCGGACCTCTCGCGCACCCGACAACACCCCAATCGTGGATCGATCGAACGGTTGGTCCAGATTGATCTACCGGGGTCGCCATGTCGGAGGCCTGGCATGCTCCGGCGGCTTCGTGCGGGACGGGATGCGCGGAGGACCCCAATCTGGAGGCACCATGTCGTCGGACGAAGAGGTGGGCGACGTCGGCCCGGTGGAGGCTGACGCGAGGACGACTCGGCGTGGCTTTCTCGGGACGGCGGTCGCGGCGGGTGCGGGCATCGGTCTGGCCGGCCTTGCGGCCGGGGCGCCGCGGGCGCAGGCGGCGGCAGGCGGCAAGCGGGCGGTCGTGCTCGGCGGTGGCCTAGCGGGGCTCTGTGCGGCGTACGAGCTCCGCAATCGCGGCTACAAGATCGTGTCGGTGCTCGAGGCACAGCAGCGCACGGGCGGTCGCGTCCGCTCCGTGCGGGACGGCTTCGTGAACGGCCAGTACGCCGAATTGGGCGCGACACGGATCGCGAGTTCGCACTACTACACCCTTGGCTACGTGAATCAGTTCGGCCTGTCGCTCCGCGAGTTCACTAGCGGCGAGGGGCTCTATGCCCTGAAGGGTCGGCCATCGTTCGTGCACACGGACGGCACCCAGTGGCCGACCAGCGTGCTTCCCGGCCTGACTGGCGAGGACGCCACGCTCGGCGCCGACTCGATCAGCTGGAAGTACGACCGCGGCGACATCATCAGCGACCCGACCAACCCGGGCTACCTGGGTGATCCGCGCACCGCGGCGTGGCCGTACAACAACGCCAACGCCGTCGCCCTGATCCCGAAGAGCTACCGCCAATACTGGCAGGACAACGGAGCCTCCGACGACGCGTTCCTGCTCAACCGCGCGATCAACGGCAGCGAGATCTACTCCGACGGCGCGCTCTACTGGCTATCGGCGGACATCGTCGATGCCAGCTGGTCGCAGACGTTTGCGATCGCAGGCGGCAACGACCAGCTGCCGGCGGCGTTCACCGCCGCGCTCGGCAGCATCGTCAAGTACGGATGCCGCGTGACCGCTATCCGTCAGGGCGCAGACGGCGCGAGCGTGTCCTTCACCAGCGGCGGGCGAAACACGAGCATCGACGCCGACGTAGTCGTCTGCGCGTTGCCGTTCTCGGTCCTGCGCGACATCAAGATCTCCCCCAAACTGCCGGACGACAAGGCCACGACCATCCGGACCCTGCGCTACATGCCGGTGAGCCGCAACTTCATGCAGACACGGTCGCGGTTCTGGACGCCACGCGGGATCGGCGGCCTGAAGATCGCACGCACTGACACCGGCATCGACCGGCTCTGGCACAACACCGACGTCCAGGACGGCGACACCGCCATCATCGGGGCCTACATGCAGAACCAGACGGGCCTGGACTACGCCGCATCCGGCGCCACCTACGCGGCCCGGACCGGGTACGTGAAGAGCATCGTGCGCGAGTTCTTCCCCGAGATCGATCAGCAGTACATGGGCGGAATCGAGAAGATCTGGCAAGACGACCCGTTCGTGAAGGGCGCGTGGGGCTGGTTCGCCAAGGACGAAGAATGGATGTTCCCCGTCTCCAAGCGGCCGGAAGGGCGCATCCACTTCTGCGGCGAGCACACATCCGTTTGGAGCGGCTGGATGCAGGGCGCCTTCGAGTCCGCCAACCGCGTCGTCGGTGAGATCACCGGCTGACGCCTCCCGCCAAGTCGTGTTGGTCGATGTCCGGGCCTCCGAGGACGCCGGGGTGTCCACACCCAGAGCACCCGGAGGTCCGGATCACCGACCGAGGGTGGAGTTGAGCCGTTTCCGTTGTGCTGCTAACGCCCGGCCGACGCTGACCGCCCGCCCGGGCGTTCCCGCCGGGTTTCCGCGCCATCCGGGACGGCGGCAAACCCGTTACGCCCCCGCGAACCCCAAGAGGAGTGGACGATGCCGAAGAGTTCGCGCACGACTGCCTCGCACATCCAGGACTACGGCCCGGTGGAAGAGCGTCGCGAGGATTTCGGAGACACCACCATGCAGTTCCTCACCATGCGACGACACATGGATGCGACTCCGCCGTTCAAGGGACTGCCCGACGACAAGTGCTCGTGTCCCCATTGGGGGTACGTGTCCAAAGGCGCCTCACGTTCAACTGCGGAGACCACGAAGAGGTATTCGAGGCCGGAGACGCCTTCTAAATCGCGGCCGGGCACGTTCCCACGCGCGGCGGCAGCCAGCAGGACCACCGGGCCGCTGCCGCGGTGGTCGATCCGGAACATGTCGCCCCCGGATTGCCACTTCCATCCACGGTCCGTCACGTCGACTTTCGACGCCATGGGCGAGAATCGGGCGAACGCCCGACCGCCCCGACGAAAGCAGATCAGACCTCGACGAGCTCGCGGACCCGGCGTCGGCCGGGCCGCTTCTCGAACCCCATCATGAACCGCAGCTCGAGCGCATGCGCGCTCCGGCGCAGCGTCTTCGGCTTGGGCGCTGCCCGCACGTCCGCAGACACACGCACTCGCAGCGCACACCTCGCGTTCGAAGAGCTCAGCCCGATCGCGAGCGCGTGACACGACGCACCACACGTACCCACCTGGGAACCTTGACCGGAGGGCCGAGGCGCGGCCGGCTACATATCAGACGCGGTGGCCGGCCGCTGGTTCGCGACGGCGCCGGCGGCGACCTCCCAGCCCGCGAACAGCCCGTCCGGGTCGTGGCGAGCGCGCATGGTTTGGAGGCGGGCGAAGTTCTCGGGCGCCATGAACCGGTCGGGTCGGCGTACCGGGTCGGCGTCGCCGATGTAGGCGCCCTTGCCGATCGGCTCGAGCGCCTTGAACGTCGAGGTGACGAAGTCGTGACACCGGTCGCTCAGCGCGGGGTCGTCCCAGATCGCGTACGTCGCGAGGTAGACCCTGCCCTCGAGCGAGAAGGCCATGTCGGGCCGCTCCGGCGGATTCCAGCCGTTCCAGAGCGTGAACGAACGGTCGGTCGGCAAGTCCGTGAACGCCGGCCGCAGCAGCGGGAGGACGTCATCCGGTCCCGCGTCGGTCCAGAGACAGTCGGCGGCGTAGTAGAAGCCGTCCGGCATCTGCATGGCGAGCTCAGCGTACACCTCGGCGTGCGTCGTCGGGCCGCCGAACTCTGCATACGCGGCGCGGTCGAGGAGCGGGCAGCCCGCGAGCGGAGCGAATGCCTGCTCGGCCTCCTCGGCGGAGTCCACCATCGCGGTCGCGTTGAGCATGAGCACGTGGCCACCGCCGACCGGCCAGGGCAATGACGGGCCCCAGGTGGAGAAGAACGCTGGCTCGCACGGCGGTTCGCACGCGGGCAGCACCTCGTGGGCCCAGCGCAGCACGTCGTCGAGGTGATCCATCGACCAGACGACGATCGACTGCGATGGCCGCTGTGGCGCCGGATATGTCCGCAGGTACCAGCGCGCCACGATGCCGAAGAACCCGGGTCCGGCGCCGCGCGCGGCCCAGAGGAGATCCGCGTTCTCGCTCTCGCTCGCGTGGACGACCTCACCGCCGGCCGTGACGACGTCGATTGCGACCACGCTCTGGCAGGCCCAGCCCCACACGCGGCTGTTCCAGCCCTGGCCTCCATTGAGCAGGTAACCGCTGACCGCGACCGTCGGGCAGTGGCCGCCGGGGAAGGAGCGGCCACGGTCTTCCAGGAACGGCATCAGTTCTGTACCGCCGCGCACACCCGGCCCCACGACCGCAATGCCGTCGTCCCGGAGGGTGAGCTCCTTAAGCGCGCCGACGTCCACGAGCAGCGTCCGCTCACGGAGACCCCAGCAACCCCACGAGTGGCCGCCGGCCCGAACCGAGACAACCAGCCCGCGGGCGCGAGCGAACCGGACCGCAGCGACGCAGTCATCGACACTCTCGGCGACAAGGATCCCGGCCGGGTAGCGATCGGGGACATCGCGATTGAACTGCGGCGAGCGGCGCGCGCCGTCGTATCCACTCGAACCGCGCCAACAGATGCGATCGAAGAGGCTCACCGCGCACACGAGCATAGCCCCGTGTCAGCCATCGCACGATGCTCGCGTCATCAGCCACCCGGGCCACGGGCAGCTGGCCGGTCAGTTGGAGTGGATATGGGGATGTGTTGGTTTCCATGGCTTTCCTCTCTGTCACCATTCAGACGACGGGCACGGGCGGTGCCTCGACCTTGGGTGTCGGTTCAGGGTCTGCGATGCGCAGAACGGTTCCCAGCCATTGGGGCATCCACCAGTTGGCGTTGCCGAGCAAGCGCATCGTGGCGGGCACGAGCAGGGCGCGGACGACGGTCGCGTCGAAGGTGATTCCGGCGGCAAGCCCGATTGCGAGTTCCTTGATCTCGAACCCCGGCCCAGAGGAGAGAGCCAGGAACGCGCACATCAGCACGAGCGCGCCGCTCGTGACGAGCTTGCCGGTACGGGCGAGCCCGAGCTCGACCGCTTTCGAGGTTGACCCGGTCTCGTCGTAGGCCTCGCGCATACGCGTGAGCATGAAGACCTCGTAGTCCATCGACAGGCCGAAGAGGAAGGCGAAGATCATGATGGGAATCCAGGGGTTGATCGCCTGCATCGCGTCGATCCCCCAGATCCCCGAGCCGTGCCCTAGCTGGAAGACGATGACCACAATCCCGAACGCAGCGCCGAGCGAGACGAGGTTGAGGAGCACGGCCTTGAGCGGCAGCAGGAGTGAGCGGAAGGCCCGCGCGAGCAGGATGTAGGTCAGCGCCAGCACGAAGGCGAGCAGGTAGGCGAAGTTGCCGTAGATGGCGTGGACAAGGTCGCGATCGACGGCGGCAGTTCCGCCGACGGTCGCGTCTGTCCCTTTCAGCGCGGCCTTGGAGCGATCGATGATCGGTTGGATTCGCGAATCGGCACCGTCGACGGCCGGGAACGCCTCGACGAGCGCCGCGCCGCCGTTGCGCCAGTCCTTCGGCGCGGCGGTGGCGGTGATCCCGTCGACGGCGCTTAGTCGTGCGGCGACGGCTGCCGGGTCGTAACCCTTTTCGACGAGCACGTCGAGGGGCTTCAGCACGCCCGGCGTGATCCCGGCCGTCCTGAGCGCGTCGCGGCCGGCGATTGCGTCGCCCTTTCCGGCAACGTTCTTCATCTGGGCGTCACTCGGGTTCAGCTGAAAGCCGTAGGAGACGAGCACGCCGGTGATCAGAAGCCCAACTGCCGCAATGGGTATCGGCCGCAGGTTGACGAAGCGCGCCCAGCGCCCCCACGGCCCGTCTTCGGGGTGACCGTGGTCGACCAGCCGCTTCGGCAGCAGGCGGAGACTGTTGACCCGTGTGCCGAGCACCGCTAGCAGCGCCGGGAGCAGCGTGATCGCCGCGAGCACCGATACGGCCGGGATCAGCATCCCGCCGATGCCGACCGAGCGGAGGAACGGCAGCGGCAGGACGATCAGCGAGAGCAATCCGACCGCGACGGTCGTGCCCGAGACGATCACGGCCTTGCCGGCGTGCGTCATCGTTTCGACGAGAGCCGTCTCCACGTCGTTCCCCTCGCGCAGCTCGTCGCGGAAGCGGAAGATCATGAGCAACGCGTAGTCGATCGCGACACCGAGGCCGACGAGCGCGATCAGGAACTGGACGATGATCGACACGTCCGTGATGTAGGTGAGGAGCCAGACGAGCGTGAAGGTGTTGAGAATCGAGGATGCGGCGATCGCGATCGGCAGCAGGACTGCGGGCAGCGTTCCGAAGACGAAGAAGAGGATCACGAGCGCGCCGAGCCCGCCGATGACCGCTTCGACGAGGAGGCTGGGGCCACCCGTATCGCCGTTTTGGTTCGCCTCCATGATTGCGTCGTGGCCGGTGACGTGGACTTCGGTGCCGGTGGGAAGTCCGCTCTTCGCCGCGGCGAGGATTGCCTCGGCGCCGCTCTTGGCGTTGATGTCCGCCGCACCGGCCGGGTAGAGCTCCATGAAGGTCGTGTGCTTGTCGTTCGAGACGTACGCGGAGCTGCCTGTCGAGAAGAACGAGCTCGCGCGCGCGCCGGGACTGGCCTTGAGTGCTCGTTCCATCGCCGCGGGAATCGCTTTGCTCTTGGTCGCGTCGCCCTTGGTTTTGAACACGACGACGTTCGGGGGGCGATCGCCGGTCCCGAATCGATCGAGCGATCTCTGGTTCGCCTCGTAGGCCGGGTAGCCGGGGATCGAGAGCGACTGGAGCCAACGCTGCGATACCTGGGAGGCGGAGAAGCCGCCGAAGACGGTGAGCGCCAGCCAGGTCAGGATGATGGCCTTGCGGTGGTTGGTGGTGGCGTGAGCGAGGCGAGCGAGCATGGGGACTCCTTTTTCGAAGGACAGCCCCAGGATCGGTTGAGCGCCGCGTCGCCGCAATCGGTCGTACGTCGATCGTTGGGCCGACGAAAGTCGGCATGTGCATCGACTTCGGTCGGGTGTTCAACAGTCGCCGCGCCGCGTACGCTTGACCCTAGTGAGCGCTCACCGTCTCCTGTCCGCCCTGCTCGTCGCCCCCGACGAGGATCCGCCCCTGCGCCGCTCGCAGCGCGACTGGGTCATCGACGCCGCGCTGTTCCTGTTGGCGGTTGCGTTAGGCGCGTCGGCGCTGCATGACCAAGTCGGCCGCGGGCTGGACGGGCCCTTGCTGGTGTTGGACGTGATTGGTGGCGCGGCGCTCTGCCTCTCTCTGTGGTGGCGGCGGCGTTGGCCGTTCGCTCTCGGCCTGGCCTCCGTCCCGATGCAGGCCTTCTCTTCCTCAGCGGGTGTCGCCAGCCTGATCATCTTGTTCACGGTCGCGGCCTATCGCCGCTGGCAGCTGGCGGCTCTGATCGCCGCACTGCAGTTCGCCATGCTGCCCGTCTTCCGCAGCGTGCAACCCGACGACAACACGCTGCCGAGGTGGGCGTTCTTCGCCCTCGTCGCGCTGGCCATGACGGCCATCGTCGCGTCAGGCATGTTCGCCCGCGGGCGCCGCGAGTCCCGGCGGGAGCGGGTACGCCACGCCGGCGCCGAGCAGCAGCTGCTCGTTGAGCAGGCCCGCCACGCCGAGCGCACCCGGATCGCCCGCGAGATGCATGACGTGCTCGCCCACCGGATCTCGCTGCTGAGCCTGCACGCCGGCGCGCTCGAGTTCCGACCCGACGCGCCGCCCGAAGAGATCGCGCGCGCCGCCGCGGTGATCCGCGCCAGCGCACACCAAGCACTCGAGGACCTACGGGCTGTGATCGGAATCCTGCGCGACAGGACCGACGGCGAGCCGCCGCAGCCTCCTCAACCGACACTTGCAGCGTTGCCCGAGCTGCTCCAGGAGTCACGCGACGCCGGGATGCGCCTGCATGCCGACGTGCGGGTGACGGACTTGGCGGCGGTCCCGGACTCGGTCGGTCGCCACGCCCTGCGGATCGTCCAGGAGGCGCTGACAAACGCACGCAAACATGCGCCCGCCGCTCCGGTCGACCTGCGCCTCGAAGGCGAGCCCGGTGAAGGGCTCACCATCGACGTGCGCAACCCGGCACCAGTCCTGGCCGCCGGCGCATCGGAAATCCCTGGCGCCGGGACCGGCCTCGTCGGACTCGCCGAGCGCGCCACGCTTTCCGGCGGCCACCTCGAGCACGGACTCGACGAAGCCGGCGACTTCCGACTCCGCGCCTGGCTGCCGTGGCCGCTGTGAACAAGCAGATCCGCGTGCTGATCGTCGACGACGACGCCCTCGTTCGCGCGGGGCTGTCGATGCTGCTCGCAGGCGCCGAGGAGATCACGGTCGTCGGCGAGGCCGCTGACGGCAGCGACGTCGCCCAGGCGGTGGCCGAGCACGAACCCGACATCGTGCTGATGGACATCCGCATGCCCGGCATGGACGGCCTGGCCGCCACCGAGCTCGTGCGCGCGCAGAGCGACGCGCCCGAGGTGATCGTCCTCACAACGTTCGAGGTCGACGACTACGTTCTACGGGCGCTGCGCGCCGGCGCCAGCGGTTTCCTACTCAAAGACACGCCACCGGCCGACATCGTCCGCGCCGTGCGGGCCGTCGCCGCGGGCGAGCCGATGCTCTCACCCACCATCACCCGCCGGTTGATCAGCCACGTGCAGGACAGCGAAGGCGACGACCGCAAACGCCACGCGCGCGAGCAGCTCAACCGCCTCACCGAACGCGAGCGCGAGGTCGCCGTCGCAATCGGGCAGGGCAAGTCGAACGCCGAGATCAGCCGCGAGCTCTACATGAGCGTCGCCACCGCCAAAGCACACGTCTCCCGCGTGCTCGAAAAGCTCGAGTTCAACAACCGCGTCCAGATCGCTCTGCTCGCCCACGACGCCGGGCAGGCATGACCCGAAGCACCGTCGGGGAACTAACCCGGATTCGTCAGGAAGCTGACGGGGTGGCGGCGGTCGGGGGGCGGTGATGTCCTGAAGGGGTTCAAAATTCGGATTCGGCTCTGCAGCAGGGATCGCCGGAGGTCGGCAGGATGCCGGGATGGCTCTTCGCTTCCTCTACCTCGCCCTCTGCGCGACGCTGCGGCTGCTCGTCCGGCGCCGTAGCGATCTCGCATCGCGACGCGGAGATCGTGATCCTCCGCCACGAGCTCGCGGTGCTGCGCCGCACGACGCCCGCCGGCCGCGGCTGGCGTGGTCGGACCGGGCGCTGCTCGCCGCGCTCGCCCGGCTGCTCCCAGCCGACCGGCGGGTCGGGCTGATCGTGACGCCCGCGACGCTGCTTCGCTGGCACCGCGACCTCGCCCGGCGCCGCTGGCGCCATCCCCATCGCGGCCCGGGCCGACCACCGGTCGAGCGCGGACACGCGCGAGCTGATCGTGCGCCTCGCGCGCGAGAACCCGCGCTGGGGCTACCCGCGGATCAGCGGCGAACTCGCCAAGCTCGAGCATCGTCGTCTCGCCGAGCACCGTCCGACGCGTGCTTCGCGCCGCCCGCCTGAAGCCAGCGCCACGTCGCGACGGGCCGACCTGGCGCGCAGTTCCTCGCCGCCCAGAGCAGCGGGCGTCCTCGCCTGCGACTTCTTCTGCGTCGACACGATCCTGCTGCGCCGCCTGTACGTGCTGTTCTTCATCGAACATCGAGACGCCGCCGTGTCCACCTCGCGGGGATCACGACCAACCCGACCGGCACCTGGGTCGCCCAGCAAGCCCGCAACCTCGCCATCAGCGGCCCCCTCGAGCGGTTCCGGTTCCTGATCCGCGACCGCGACGCCAAGTTCACCAGCGCCTTCGACGACGTCTTCGCCAGCGAAGGGATCCGCGTGATCCTCACGCCGATCCGCACGCCGGTCGCGAACGCCTACGCCGAGCGCGTCGTCGCGCACGATCCGCCGCGAGTGCCTCGACTGGATCCTGATCCGCAACGAGCGCCACCTGCACCGGATCCTCGTCGAGTACCTCGAGCACTACAACCAAGAGCGGCCCCACCGCGGCCTCGCGCTCCAGCCTCCCGACCCTTCACCCCATCCGCAGCGCGGCGCGATCGAGCGTCGCGATCGGCTCGGCGGCCTGATCCACGAGTACCACCGAGCCGCTGCCTGAGCCGAATCCGGATAAAGACACCCTTCACCCGGCCAGCGGCACTCACGAGCACGACCAGGCGGCGCACCGTGCCGCCCGAAGGACCCTCTCGACCCACGGAAGCCGCAGGAGCTCTCGAATTTCTCCAGGCCGTCGGGGATCGCCGTCACCCGCACGAGCGCTCCGGCCGGCGGGCGCGCTCGTCGTTGACGCGTGACGTACGCGCGGGGTAGACTCGCGCCGGCCCACCGACAAGCGAAGAGGAAGCGATGCGTAGAGCTCGTCGAGGCAGTCGTGTGCAGCACGGCACCGTAGGCATTTCACTGCTCACAGTTCTCGCGCTCCTGGTCGGCGCCTCGTCAGCGGGTGCCGTCGCGCCGTCCGCGGCCCTGCTCTTCACCGCGTCGGCGATCGGCGTGAGCGCCAGCAACGTCGCGCAGACCACGGCGACCGACAGCGTTCTCGAATCCGACGGCTTCGACCTGCCCTCGAGCGGGCGCGTCTCGCCCCTGCACTTCGTCCACAACGCGGCGCCACAAGAGGCGTTCACGACCTCCGCCAACGGCACGGCGCGCGCGCTCTCCGGCTCCAGCCTCGACGCTCTGCTGGAGAGCACCAACACCGGCGTTCATGTGACGTTCAACGGCGCCGCGAGCGCCACCGCGACCGGGAACGTCATCGGCACCTCAGACTGGCACGACTCCGGCACCGGCACCGCGTCGATGGACATCCGCTTCAGCGTCACGGGGACGGTCACCTACAACCTCGTCGAGTCGCTCCAGCGCTCCGGCCCGGTCGACGACTTCTCGCGGCTCCAGTTGCGGCGCCTCCTCCCCACGAGCGCGGTGATCGTCAACGTGCAGGGCGACGACCCACGCACGTTCGCCGGCAACCTAACGGACGGGACGTACCAGCTGATCATCCAGCAGACGGCCGTGGCCGTTGCGCCAGCGGTCGCCGGGATGCAGAGCGCGTCGCTGACGACGCACGGCACCGCCGACCTGCGCATCCGCGTGCCGTCGCCCTGCCCGACGGGCGCGATCATCGATACCAACGACGACCACGTCGTCGACGCGACGGACGGCGTGACCGACGGCCCCGACGTCGTCTGCGGCACCGCCGGCAACGACCGCCTCATCGGGCTCGGCGGCAACGACCGCCTGATCGGCCTCGGTGGCGACGACACGCTGATCGGCGGCGCCGGCGATGACACGCTCGAGGGCGGCGCCGGCAACGACCACCTCTTCGGCGGGGCCGGCAACGACCGCCTCAACGGCGGCTCCGGCGACGACGAAGCGTTCGGCGGCCGCGGCAACGACACGATCTCCGACCCGGCCGGGGACGGGCACATCTACGGCTGCGCCGGCGCCGACCGGATCGTCGTGCAGGGAAAGCTCGGCCCGCACGAGCGCGAGGCGCACGGAGACTTCGCGAACACCTCGAACGGCGAGCTCGGAAGGCGCTTCGGCATCGCGAACCCGTCGCTCGAAATCGGCTGCGACACCACGAGCGGCGCCCCCGGCGGCGACGTCATGACGCTCCACGACGTGTTCGGGTTCGGCGAAGCCGGCAACGACCGGATCGACGTCAGCGGCGTCAGCATCGTGCTCGGCGACGCCGGCAACGACCGCATCACGGCGACCGGCGGCAACCCGATCCTCAGCGGCGGCGCCGGCAACGACGTGCTGCTCGGCGGCAAAGGCCACGAGACGATCGACGGCGACGCGGGTCGAGACACGATCCGCGGCGGCGCCGGCGACGACCTCATCGACGGCGGCGCCGGCAACGACGCGATCACCGGCGGTGCCGGGCGCGACCACGCCTCGGGCGGTGCCGGGAACGACGCGATCAATGGCGGCCCCGGCCGCGACGTTCCTGCACGGCGATGGCGGGAACGATGTGATCGTGGCCACCGACGGCGCGGTCGACTCCGTCGATGGCGGGTCGGGCGCCGACTCGGCGCGCTACGACGACGTCGACAAGGTGCGGCGGGTCGAGCGGCGGATCTAAGCCTCGGCCCCCACACCGGCGGCCGCGGCTTGCCAATGCCGCGGCACCCAGCGCGCCGCCGGCGCCCTGACGCGCAACACCCTCACCGAAGGACACTCGACAGGACTGGTCGTGGAGGCGGTAGAGCCGGCCTCCTCTAAGCCTGGATCCACCGCGGAGCGGTGGATCCAGGCTAGGTTTGGCGTCCGGCGGGCGCGTCAAATGACCTCCCGAGCAGGCAAGACGGGCTGTTGGTGGCAGCCGCGGGTCCTGCGCTCGGGAGGTCACCCGGATCGCTCGTGAGGATCGTGTCGAAGGCGTTGGTGAACTTGGCGTCGCGGTCGCGGGTCAGGAACCGGAACCGCTCGAGGGGGTCGCTGATGGCGAGGTTGCGTGCTTGCTGGGCGACCCAGGTGCCGGTCGGGTTGGTCGTGATCCCCGCGAGGTGGACACGGCGACTCTCGTGTTCGATGAAGAACAGCACGTCCAGGCGGCGCAGCAGGATCGTGTCGACGCAGAAGAAGTCGCAGGCGAGGACGCCCGGTGTCTGGGCGGCGAGGAATGCGCGCCAGGTCGGCCCGACGCGACGTGGCGCTGGCTGCAGGCGGGCGGCGCGAAGCACCCGTCGGACAGTGCTCGTCGACACGACGATGCCGACCTTGGCGAGTTCGCCGCTGATCCGCGGGTACCCCCAGCGCGGGTTCTCTCGCGCGAGGCGCACGATCAGCCCGCGGGTGTCCGCGCCGACCGGTGGTCGGCCCGGTCCGTCCTGAGGGTGACGCCAGCGGCGCCGCGCGAGGTCGCGGTGCCAGCGAAGCAGCGTCGCTGGCGTCACCAGCAGCCCGATCCGCCGATCGGCTGGCAGGAGCCGGGCGAGAGCGGCGAGCAGCGCCCGGTCCGACCACGCCAGCCGTGGCCGTGGCCGTGGCGTCGTGCGGCGCAGCACCGCGAGTTCGTGTCGGAGGATCACGATCTCCGCATCGCGATCGAGATCGCTACGGCGCCGAACCAGCAGCCGCAGCATCGCCACGAGCGCCAGGTAGAGGAAGCGAAGAGCCATCCCGGCATCCTGCCGAGGTCCGGCGAAGCCCGCTGCAGAGCCGAATCCGGATAAAGACACCCTTCAGGCGTGCGGCAACAACCAGGCCGTCGGCGGCCGTGGGGTGGTCGTCCTGTCCGCGCCTCTCTTGGGGCGAGACGCCCGTAGCGTCGCGGAGCACCAAGCAGGCCCCGCAGCCGATCGCGGGGCCTGCCCGTTCGCGTCAGGAGGCGCAGAAGACGTGCACGACGAGCAGGCCGCCGTCGTTGGCGTGCACGACGGCTCGCCAGCCGACCGCGGTTCCGCCGTTGTCCGGGCTGTCGCCGAAGGTGTCGCCATCGGGCCGCTGAGTGAGAACGGTCAGCGATGATCCGTCGGGAATCAGGTTGACCGCGCCGCCGGTCGCGACTTCGCCGGTTTGGCAGTACGAGTCGAGCGTCACGTTGTCGCCGGCGCTCACGCTCTGCAGCGCGTCACGATTGACGAGTTGACCGAACGTCCCCGGGTTGCCCGTATCGCCCTTGTCGCCCTTGTCGCCCTTAAGCAGGGTGCCGGACGCGAAGTCGATCGCCCCCAGTGAGCCGTTCTTAACCTTGGCTGACGTGACGGCATTCGCCTTGAGCTGCTTCGACCCGACACTGTTGGCCGGAATCCTTAGCGCTGCGTAACCCGTCCCGCTGAGGGCGACGACGAGCGCCAGCGTGGCGATGATGGTGGCGGCCGAGGGCCGCTTGAGGCTGGGGCGTTTCATGGCCGCAACCATACCCGAGCGAAACGGCGTCGCTCGACCTAATCGGCAACGAGCACCATCGGCGGCACCGCGCTCGCGAGGGCGGTCTCGTCGCGCCAGTTGAGCATCAGTCGCCGTTCAGCGGCGGATGTCGGCTCGAAGCGCAGACCGAGCTCGAACCGTCCGAAGGCCGAGCCCAGCACGCGCACCACGACGGCATGGAGCCGGGAAGGTAGGCCGTAGCAGCCGGGCGTGATGTCGATGGCGAGCTTGGTGCCGACGGGTAGCGGCTCTCCCGAGCCGGTGACGCAGCACCCGGTCGCCGAGACGTCGAGCGTGACCAGTTCGCGGACGGTCGGCCGATGCGACGTCTGGGCTCGCACCATCCGGCGATCGCTCGGGAAGCGCACGGCGCGGCGGCCTGCGGCCTGGCGCCAGCGAGCGGTCAACCGGAGGGCGAGGTTGAGCGGATCCGGGCCGGCCCGGCCGGAGGCCTCGACCTGCCAGCAGCAGCCGACGGCATCCAACCAGTGCAACCGGAAGACGCCCTGGCTGGCAGCGGGCCGCCGGCCCAGTCGCACCGTCACGCTCCTGCCCCGGATCGCAACCAGGGTTGCGTGCATGGTCACCCGTCCGTGGACGTCGGTCACCTCGAGGCCGTCACCGACCTGCAGGACGTGGGAGGGGTAAGGGGCGCGAGGAGGCATGCGAGAGCACACGACGACTACCGGGAACGCGCGGGGAGGAGGGAACCCGGTGGGCGAGCGGGGCAACACGGAAACCGGCGCGGGAAGGTGGAACCCGGGACGCGACGGGGCACTACGAAACGCGGGGCACTACGGAACCGGACGCGGAAGCAACGAACCAGACGCGGGGTTGCCGGAAGAGCTTCTCGCTCTGGGGGCCGGCGCCGCGTCCCCCGAACGGGGGATGATCGGGTTGGCGAAGTCCGGGAGCACCTCCACTCGCGCCGCGAGCGGTCCTCAGCACAGGCGACTCCGCCCAGCGCCGGGACGCAGGCGTCGGCGTCACCATTCCGGCTCGACCGGATCGCGCGCCGCCGCCCGTGACGTGCGCCCATTCCGCGACCTCGTCCCACAGCGTCCCTTGGCAACCACGCGACGCGGCACGGCCGGCTCGAGCACGGCGCAGCCGTTCACAACGTCTCTAGGCAGGACACCTAGCTACCCGTGGTCGGGCTCGAGCACGATCGCCTGCTCCGGGCAGTTGTCGACCGCCAGGAGCGCCTGCAGGTCGCCGTCGGGCACGTTCTCACAGCCGGAGCGGACGATCCCGCAGCCGTTCTCGTCGAGGTCGAACAACTCGGGTGCAAGCGCCGCGCACCGCGCGTGGCCCTGGCAGAGTCCCGGATCGATCCTGAGCCGCATCACGCCTCCTCGTGGTGGATCCGGAGCGTCAGCGGCCCGACGCCGTGCCACGGCTGGGACTCGTCGTCGGCGCTGAAGGTCGGCACGGTCGCGAGGAACTCCTCGAGCGCGATCACGAGTTCGCGCCGTCCGAGATTCGAGCCGAGGCAGCGGTGGATGCCGCCGCCGAACGCAAGATGCCGGTTCTTGGTGCGGTCGAAGCGGATCGTGTCGGGGTCGTCGAACGCATCGGGGTCACGGTTTCCCGCCCCGAAGACGAGCACCACCCGCTCGCCGGCCTTGATGTCGGTGCCGCGCACGACCGTGTCGCGCATGCAGGTGCGCGCCATCGCCTGGACCGGCGAGAGCATCCGCAGCACCTCCTCGGCGGCCGCAGGGATCAGCTCCGGCTGCGCTCGCAGCTGCGCCTGCGCCTCGGGTACGCGGGCGAGGTGCCAGAGGCCGGCCCGGATCGCCCATGCGGTCGTGTCGAGACCGGCCACGAACAAGAGGTAGCAGTAGGAGATGAGCTCGTCGTGCGTGAGCGGGCGTCCGTCCTCGATCCGCGCCTCCAGCAGCACGCTGATCAGGTCGTCCTGGCGCGGCGCGCCGCGGCGCGCCGTGAGCAGGTCGTCGAAGTACGCCCGCACGGCGTTGCCGGCGGCGTAGGCGCGCTCCGGTTCGGCAGTGCGCTCGTAGATGATGTCGTCGACCCACTGGTCGAACGTCGGCCAGTCCTTCTCGGGGAAGCCGCAGAGGCGGGAGAAGACGATCGTCACCACGGCGCGGGCGTACCCCATCGACGCGTCCGCCACGTCTTGCGCGGCGATCGCCTGCGCGAGCTCGCGCGAGGTCTGGCGGATGCCGGGCGTCAACTGGTCGAGCATCCGCGGGGTGAACAGCGGCAGCAGGATCTTGCGGTAGTGCGCGTGCATCGGCGGGTCGATGTCGATCGGGATCATCGGCACGTCGGTGCCGAACGCCGGCAGCAGCATCGAAGGCGCCACCGCGAAGGTGTCCGGGTTCTGCTCGGCGGTGAAGATGTCCTCGAGCTTGGCGATGAATGTGAAGCCGCCGTACTTCGAGCTATGGCCGACCGGGCAGCCCGCGTGCATCGCGCGGTAGTCGGCCCACACCTCATCCAGCGCCGAACCGTGGAAGTCGAACTCCCCGAGCCGCCCCTGCCCGCCGACCTGATCCTCGACCGCCACCAGTCGTCCCTCCATCTGCCCTGGCGCCTCTGACGCGTCTCCACAGGCTACGTCGAAGATCGACTGTGCACAGCTGTCGACTACAGAAGTATGGGCAACTGGCACATACTCTGAGCTGGTCTGCGCTACCGTGGCGGGCTTGGCTGCTCCGGGAACCCACACGCTCCCCGGCGGCTCGCTGGCCGCCTTCCAGGACGTCATCCTCGCGGTCGGATCCTCGCTCGATCCCGCGATCGTGCTGCAGCGCGTCGTCGAGGTGATCGCGGACGCGACGGGCGGGTCGGATGCCTACATCTCGCTCTACGACGAGGAGGCGGACGAGCTCGTGCTCGCGGCCGCGACCGAAAGCGCCGCCGCGCCGCTCGTCGGCGTCCTGCGGCTCTCGCTCGGTGAGGGCGTGACGGGCTGGGTGGGGGCGTCGCGCCAGACCTACGTGGTCGAACGCGATCTCCATGCCGACCCGCGGTTCGTGTTGCACGCCGGGCTCGGCGAGGAGCGCTACGACGCGCTCGTCTGCGTGCCGATCGTCTCGCGCAGCGAGCGGCTGATCGGCGTCGTCAGCGTCTGGTCGACCACCGGAGGGCGCTTCACGCCCGACCACGTGCGCCTCGCCGAGTGGATCGCCGTCATCGTCGCGGGCGCGATCGAAAACGCCCAGCTACACGCATCCGTGAGCCGGCGCACGCGCGTACTGGAGCGGATGGCGGAGCTGTCGGCGATGACGACCTCCGGGCTCGCCACCGCACGGCTCCTCGATGTGACCACGGAGCTCGCACGCGAGGTGGGCGCCGCCGACCTCGCCGTCCTCCTCGTCCGCGACCCGTCCGGCGCCGACCGGCTGTTCCTCAAGAGCGTCGGCAGCGGCACAGCCCAAGGCGGCGACGCGCTCACGGCGGCGCGACGCGAGCTCCTCGAAATCGACGCCGAGGTACGCCGCCGCGGCGCGACCTGGAACAGCGCAGCGGACGACGTGCGCAGCCGCGTCGGCCGCTGGTTCGGCGCGTCAACAGCAGTACCACTACAGATCGCCGGCGAGGAACTGGGCCTGCTCTGCTGCTACCGCGCAGCGGCCCGCGTCTTCAGCAGCGAGGACCAGGCCCTTCTCTCCACCGTCGCCGGTCACGCCTCGCTGGCGCTCAAGAACGCGCTGCTCGCCGAGGAACTCGTCCAGCACAACGAGCTCGGCCACTTCCTGCGCGACGTCGTCGCCGGAAGGATCGGCGGCGGCGTGCTACGCCAGCGCGCCGCGACGCTGGGACTGCGCGCCGGCAGCTACACCGCGGTCGTCGGCGCGGTGGAACTCGAACCACACGCAGCCGCGGCATGGGACGGGTCGGCGCTCGTCCTCAGGCAGATCGCAAGCGGCATCCGCGGCAGAATCGCGGGGGCGCACAGCAGCGCAACCGGCCGCGAGGCGATCGCACTCGTACCGTCAGCGCGCGGCGAAGGCATACCACCCGACCTGCGCGCCACACTCGACCACCTGCGCACAGCTGTCCGCGCCCGCTTCGGTGCCGCCGTCACCTTCGGCATCTCAGCGCCCGCCGACGCCGTCGAAGACATCCGGACAGCACTGACCGAGGCACGAGAAATCGTCGCCGTCGCCGCCGCCAGCCACGCCGGCGGCGGTGTCTACACGCTCGACGACGTCGGACATCAGCTGCTCCTCAGCCGCGCAGCCGACCTCGCAGCCACCCGCGATCGCTACGCCGTCGCCATCGAGACCATCGCCCGCTACGACCACGTCCGCAACGGATCGCTCATCGAGACCCTCGCCGTCTTCCTCGACCTACGCAGCCGCAACGAAGCCGCCCGCACCCTCTTCGTACACCGCAACACCCTCGCACAACGACTCGCGCGCATCGAGCACCTCACCGGCCTCGAGCTCTCCAACAGCGACGACTGGTTCCCGCTCCAACTCGCCCTGCGCATCCACCAGCTGCGGTCGGCGAAAGCCGACGCCTGACGCCAGGACGCCCTCGGCGCACCGGCCGGAACGACCAACCCGTGCCCACCCGGCGTGGGCGAGAAATGGGCGAAAACGACACCTTTGTTGCCCTCCGACGGGCACACGATAGTGCTCATTTGCAGGGAAAGCCCTCTTGCGAACTCGAACCGCAGACCCCCTCCTTACCATCTTGCGCCCGCATGCGTTCGCATCGCGACGGATCGGTGCGAATCAGCGCGAATTGCAGCGGGAACGCTTCACGAAGCTCCACTATCGTTCATGGCCTCCACAGCCGGATTGCTGGCTAGGAGGTGCGCATCGGGTGCGCGCGGCCGAGCCGGTTGCTCGCCGCGCTCCTCGCGTCACTCACGCGCGACCGGTCGCCGACGGCATACCGGTTCAAGTGCCTGCAAGCTTCACGCGCATCAGGCGAATCCTCGTCCAGGGCCGTCAGCGCTAAGCGGCGCCCCCCATGGCGACTGCCGCCTCTTTCGCCCAATCGCTCAGACGGGTAGCTCGACCAGATTTCTGGGCATGTCGGTGAGGATCTCAAGCCCTCGCTCGGTCATCAGATACGAATCGATCCAACCACCGCCGGAGCCGCCTGCCCAACCGTCGAATACGTCGTACTGGACTTCGAAGTTGAAGACCATGCCGGGCTGCATGATCACGTCGTTAGCGGGTTCATAGGGTTCCGGCCGATGCTGATCGACCCAATCCGGGGGGAATGCAATTCCGAGGACGTACCCGCCGATAAACCATCCGTATCGCTGCCGATCGACGCCCGAGTCCGCAATGAATCGATCGGCCGCCTTCTGCACCTGACTGAACGGGTCACCGACCTTGACTCCGCTTGCGATCGCTCTGCTGCAGTCTGCCGAAGGGGTAAACAGGGTGTGCCAGCGTGGGTCAGCGCTCCCGACGGAAAACATGCGGCTCAGATTGACATGATAGCGATGAACACTCGCGCCAAAATCGATGTGCAACAGATCGCCTTGCTTCAACTGGCGATGGGTTGCGAGGCCGTGATGGCAGCCCGAGCGCGGGCCACTGCCGATCATATTCCGGATACCCGGATGGCCACAGCCCCGGGTCATCAATTCGTTACACAACACGCCGTCGATCTCGGTTTCGGACACGCCGACCCGCACGTACTCTTGGACACGGCGCATCGTTGCGAGCGCCGCCTCGGCGGCGCTACGCATGACCGCGACCTCGCGGGCGGACTTGTAGAGCCGCACGTGTTCGATCAGGTCGGAATCCTCGACCACTGTCGCACCGGCCTCGGCGAACTGACGGCCTAGAGCGCGTACATGATCGGGATGACAGCCGTAGCCCCACGTTTGAATGGCAATACGCCCTCGCGCCCAACCCCGCTCCAGGATTTTCCGCGCCAGGTCGAGCACCTGCTCAGCCGCGGGAATCTGCCTCGACTGATAGAGAACGTCTGTAATTTCGGGTGTATTCGAAATCAGGACCTGGTGGCTGGTGTTGTCAAAAAACACGAACGATCCGCTGGCCGTGTCGAAGTACAAACCGATCACGGCGTGACGATACTGCCAGCAATGATCGTGACCGCTCAGATAGTAGTAATCGCGCGGCGCGGTAACCACCATGCCATCGTACCCGGCCTGTTCGAGGGCCTGCTTGACCTTCTTGCGACGCTCGGCAAATTCCTCTGGGGGGAACGGCTGTTCCCAGTCGATCTGGCTGCGAATCGTGGTGTGCATGGGTCTCTCTCGGGGGTTATCGCTCGGGGCACTCTAACCCGGATTCGTCAGCAGGCTGCCTCGGGGAGGCTTGAGAGCGGTTGATGACCGCCGCCGATCAGACGCAGCCAACGCGATCGAGGTCCGCGTCCCTCGCCACGAGCTCGCTGTTCTGTGTCCGCGGGTCGAGCGGCCTCGCCGACCGGATCATTCTCACCGCGTTCGCCCAGCGCCTGCCTCGCGATGCGCTCAGGAATGCAGGACGTCGACGGCGATCCGGATCGTGCCCGACTCGGTATTGCTGCCGACCTGCTGGTTCGGGAAGCTGTAGCTGGCGTCGCTGCCGTCGAGCGGCACCAGCACCTCCCTGTCGAAGAAGTTCAGTCCGACGACGTCCCCAAGCACGCTCACGACCGGAACCAGCCAGGGATCGGTGGTCGCCGGGCTGGGCGGGCAGTCGCGCTGAACGCTACCGTTCTCGGCCCGCCGTCACCGGTATCAGCTGCTGGGCGCTCCAGGCCGCAGTCGCGTCGAGGTCGAGGCCGAGGCCGAGCGTCAGGCAGTGGGAGTCGACGACGTCCGTCGCGCCGAGCAGCTCCGCGCTCGTATTCGAGCGCGGAGCTGAGGGCGCGAATCGCATCGCGCGGCTGAAGGGTGTCTTTATCCGGATTCAGCTCTGCGGCGGGCTTCGCCGCGGGGCGGCAGGATGCCGGGATGGCTCTCCGTTTCCTCTACCTGGTCTTTGTCGTGATGCTGCGGCTGCTGGTTCGGCACCGTAGCGATCTCCATCGCGATGCGGAGATCGTGCTCCTCCGACACGAGCTCGCGGTGCTCCGCCGAGCGAACCCGCGACCACGGCTTGCGTGGTCTGATCGGGCACTGCTCGCCGCTCTCGCCCGGCTCCTTCCAGCCGATCGGCGGGTCGGGCTGCTGGTGACGCCGGCGACGCTGCTTCGCTGGCACCGCGACGTTGCGCGGCGCCGCTGGCGTCACCCTCATCACGGCCCGGGCCGACCACCGGTCGATGCGGACACGCGCGTGCTGATCGTGCGTGTCGCGCGCGAGAACCCGCGCTGGGGAAACCCGCGGATCAGCGGCGAGCTCGCGAAGGTCGGCATCATCGTGTCGACGAGCACGGTCCGGCGGGTGCTGCGCACTGCGCGCCTGAAGCCAGCACCACGCCGCGACGGGCCGACGTGGCGCCAGTTCCTCGAGGCCCAGGCATCCGGCGTGCTTGCCTGCGACTTCTTCTGCATCGACACGATCCTCCTGCGGCGCCTGGACGTCCTGTTCTTCATCGAGCACGCGACGCGCCGCGTCCACCTCACTGGGATCACGACCAACCCGGCCGGTGCCTGGGTCGCCCAGCAAGCACGGAACCTCGCCATCAGCGGCCTGCTCGATCCGTTCCGGTTCCTGATCCGCGACCACGACGCCAAGTTCACCAACGCCTTCGACGCCGTCTTCGCCACCGAAGCGGTCCGCGTGATCCTCACGCCGATCCGAACGCCGGTCGCGAACGCCTACGCCGAACGCGTCGTCCGGACGATCCGCCGCGAGTGCCTCGACTGGATCCTGATCCGCAACGAGCACCACCTGCGCCGGGTGCTTGTCGAGTACCTCGAGCACTACAACCACGAGCGGCCCCATCGCGGCCGAGCGCTCCGCCCTCCCGACCCGCCACCGAGAATCGAAGCCGGCCGGATCGAGCGTCGTGATCGACTCGGCGGCCTCATCCACGAGTACCACCGAGCCGCAGCCTGAGCCGAATCCGGATAAAGACACCCTCCACCACCGGCCCCACCGCGCTCGCGGCCTCTCCCCACCCGACCAGACACCACCAGTCGTCGCCGGCCCAACGACGCGACCTGATCGGCGGCCGCATCCACGAGTATCGGCGCATCGCTGCGTGACCGGGGAGGTTATGGCACCCCGCACGACCGTCCGCACGGGTGACTACCGCAGGCGTGGGAGTGCGTCGCGGGCGCTGTGGCTGAGGATCCGCAGGTCCTCGACGAACTGGGCGCGGTGCTCTTCGGGGAGCGGCTCGAGGAAGAAGCACCGAACGTTGTCGGCGTGAATGCGTGCGGCGCGGACGGCGGTGTCCTCGCCGGCCGCGGTGAGGAGAACCCGGCGGCCTCGGCGGTCGTCGACGTCGGCGGTCCTGATCACGAGGCCCGCGGCCTCCATGCGATCGACGAGCCGGCTTGCGCCGCCGGTGGACAGCACCCGCTCCTGGCCGATGGAGCGCATCGGCAGCCCGTCGGGGCCGGCGCGCCCGAGGATCATCAGCACCTCGAAGGTGAGGTGGTTGATGCCGCAGCGTTCCTCGAGCGCTCTGCCCAGCAGGTACTCGAGCCGATTGGCGGCGCCCTGCAGGCGCCCGAAGGCGAGCACGAGCTCGTCGTTCGCCGCCTCTCGAGCTGTGGTGATCTCGGACTCCGCAGTCGTGCGTCGGCTCATTGCTCCCCTCCTTCTCAGAGGCATCTTCGCGAGCGGGATGGATGGCCCATCCCATTTCCATCATATATCTGACTTGACAGTATCTGCGTACGCAGATAATATCCAGGCTGACCACCCCGGAAGGATCCCGTGATGACGCCAATGGAGATCAGAATTATCGACCTCGACTTTCCCGTCGGCTCCAAGAACAAGACGGCGACCCTGATCACCGGTGAGCGGGAGGCAATGCTTGTAGACGCGGGCTTCACGCGCGCCGACGGCCATCGTTTGGTGGCCGAGGTGCTGGACTCGGGCAAGGCGCTTACGAAGGTCTTCATCAGCCACGCCGACCCCGACTACTACTGGGGCACCGAGGTGATCGCCGACGCCTTCCCCCGTGCCGAGCTGGTCGCGACGCCGCTGGTCATCGAGCACATCCGCGAGGCCTACGAAGGCAAGCTGAAGGCCTGGGAGCCGGTCGGTGACAATCGGCCGACCCGCCTGGTCGAGCTCGCGCCCCTGACTGGCGACATCGTCCTTGAGGGCCACCGCTTCGAGCTGCGCGGCGGACACGAGACGATCGCCGACCGCCACTACCTCTGGCAGCCTGAGGAGCAGGCCATCGTTGGCGGCGTACTGATCTTCAGCGACGAACACGTCTGGACCGCGGATACCACCACCCCGGAGCAGCGCGCGGCGTGGGTTGCCGTGCTCGACGAGATGGAAGCGCTGGCGCCGCAACTCGTCGTGCCTGGGCACCGCCTGCCTGGCGCCTCCGCCGACGTGAGCGCCATCCGCTACACGCGCGACTACCTGATGGCCTTCGAAGAGATCCTCGCCTCGGCGCCCGACGGTGCCGCCGTAACGGATGCCCTGGTCAAGCGCTACCCCGACTCCGGGATGCTGATCGCCGCGCAGATCGGACCGAAAGTCGCCAAGGGCGAGATGAGTTGGGGCTGAGATGGCCGCCGACTTCGAGACCTCGACGGCGGCGGCGGATGTCGTCCGCCGTCAGTACCTCGCCTCGGCCCGCGGCGACCTGGAGGCCTTGCGCTCGACGCTGGCCGACGACGTCGAGTGGACTGAGATGGCGGGCTTCCCGCTGGCCGGCACCTACCGCACGCCCGCGGCGTCACCGCGAGCGTCATGGAAATCCTCGCGCGCGACTGGGACGACTGGGTCGCCCACGACGACACCTACGTCGTCGACGGCGAGAACGTCGTCGTCCTCGCCCGCTACACCGCCACCAACAGGGCCACCGGTCTAAATATCAACGTGCGCGTCGCCCACCACTTCGTCGTTCGGGGCGGCGAGATCGTCCGCTTCGAACAGTTCGTGGACACCGCCCTGGTGCGCGCCGCGATGCCCGAAACCACATAAGAAAGCAAGGTAAGAACGAACTGGCGAAGCATCCCGGCATCCTAGCGATGCTCATCGATCCTGCTCCAGGGCCGCACCGAAGTTCTGGCACCCCTCAGGCCTCGTCTACGAGTACCACCGAACCGCGGCCTGAGCCGAATCCGGATAAAGACACCCTTCAGGGTCACCGGTCACAACAACGGCATGTTCGGACTGCCAGCCGACGGCAAGCCAGTAGCGTTCACCGGCAACGCCATCCTCGCCGTCACACCCACCGGCAAGCTCGCCCACAACTGGGTCGAACGCAGCGCCTGGGAACTCTACAACCAGCTCAAGGAATAGATCCACCACGGCAGTCCGCACGGAATCGCCCCGATTGATTCATGGAGGGGCCGGCCACCTGGACGATTCTCAAACACGCCGGGATCGACCCGCGCGCCGCCGAGACCTGGCGGGCGTTCCTCAAAGCCCAGGCCTCCGGGATCATCGCCTGCGACTTCTTCTGGCGGGCTTGCTGGGTCGTCCAGGCGCCGGACGATGTTGCCGCAGCGTCCCCGCGCAAGGTAAACCGCTAATCCGCCGACCGCTTGCCAGAGATCGCGGCGAGCCTGTACCGTCTCGCCCGGATGCTGACGCTGGTGGAGCAGTTCGGCCGCGGCGGCGGCCCCGACCGGCTGGCGCGGGCGCTGGCGCCCCTGCTCGCTGCGCAGCTCGGCTGCGAGGTCCGCGTCAAGAACGTCTCGCCGGCCGGGGCCGGCGCGGCCGGCGCGGCTGCCGCCGGCGGTGTCGTGCTCGTCGACACGGCGGCGTTCGCGTCGCGGCCGCTCTTTACGCCTCGCGTCGCCGCCGCTCACGCGGCGCTCGAACCGCTGGTCGCCGTTTGCGCCCAGCCCTACGTGCTGGTCGCCGCGGCCGGGTCGCCACACGAGACGGTACTGGCGCCGGACGAGCCTGGCGCGCCGCTGCGCTACGCCGTCCCGGAGCTGGGCTCGGCGACGCACGTCCTACTCGCACGCCTGTACCGCGCGATCGCACGCACTGCTCAGCCCGTGCCAGCACCACCGTCCGAAGCGCCGATCGCCTCCACGCTGGCGCTGGTCGAGCAGGGCGAGGCCAGCGTCGCCCTCGCGCCGATTCCGTTCGCCGAGCAGTGGTGCAAACGCGGGTTGCTCGCTCCCGTCGCCGTCACCACGGCTCGTCGGTCGCGCAGGCTGCCCGATGTCCGGACGATCGCCGAGCTGAGCGGCGTGGCGTTCGACGCGCCCGTCTGGTACGGGCTGTGGAGCGCGGCATCGGTGTCGGCGCACGAACGGCCGGCGCTCGCCGCGGCGATCTCGCGGGTGCTCTACGAGCCGGAGCTGACGGCGTTCCTCGAGGAGGAGGACTGCGATCTGCTGGGCCTCGACGGCGCAGGCCTGGCAGGCCTCGTGGCCGCAGAGCGCAGCGTCGCGCAGTCGCTGCTCGAGCCCTGACACCGCCCCGGCAACCCCGCTAGTCCTCGACTGCCGTGACGGAGTTCCCGTACAGGTCGGAACGCTCCGCCGTTCATCTTCTTGAGGAGCGGCGCCGGCGTCGTTGACGTGTCACCGAGGCACTTGGCGCGGCCGCACAGGGCTCCGGGTGGAGGCGCCGACCGGCCGCAGCCAAAGCACAGCGTGACGCGGCTGTAGCGAGGTGTTAACCACACGGAGGACGTCAGCGGAGATCGCCTCGAGCTCGATCTGGCTGCGCAAGCGGGTGGTGAACGCGTGTAGCGTCTCGGTCGCGTCGTATCTGGCGCGGTAGAAGCGGCTATCGACCGCTCGTTGGATCCGTATGCGGAGCGGGTGGAAGGCGACCGCGACGGTGAGCGTCGAGATCGTGACGATGAGCGTGCCGGAC
Organism: uncultured Actinomycetes bacterium; assembly: GCA_963779685.1. Taxonomy (GTDB): domain Bacteria; phylum Actinomycetota; class Thermoleophilia; order Gaiellales; family F1-60-MAGs149; genus CAVZZG01. The sequence continues at coordinate 585,045 of CAVZZG010000001.1, read as the reverse complement.
TGGCCAGCGACATCCTCAACGACGCGGCCGACCAGGTAGATACCACCGAAGTAGACGACGCTGAGAGCGGCGAGGAGCGTCGCGTAGATCAGCGTCCGTCGAATAATCACGTCGATCTCGTACAGGCGGTAGCGAAGGATCGCGATGCCGGTTGCGACGATCACACCGGTGAACGCGGCCGGCAGCGCGACGACACCTACTCGCCACACCATCAAGGTGCCGGCGAACCTGCCGAGCACGCCGAGGCAGATGAGGGTCAGCGCGAACAACACAGCCGCTGACCCGAACCACTTCAACTGCTGGCGGAGATCGGCGCTCGCCCGCCGATAACGCCACACCAGTGAGCCCGCCGCGACGACCACGCCGACGACGACGACGAGGAAGCTGCCCCATCCGACCACGTGGTGGACAAGGGTGCCGATCCTGCCGCTCGCGGCGAGCGGGTTGTCGAGCGAGTCGTGAGCTAACGAGACCATCCCGCCCGGCTGGAACACGACGCCGAGCCCGACCACGATCGCTGCGGTCGTCCACAGCATCGCTAGCGGCCGCCAACGTGGCGAGGGCAACCGACCGTCTGGGAACAGAAAGAGCAGCGCCGGCAGCAGGTACAGGCAGATCTGAAAGAGCAGATTGGCTGCCGCCGCTGCCGCCAGCCGCGAAGGCAGCCCCAAGGAGGCCGCTGCATACGCGTAGGCATCGAGCAGCAGGCCAAGGGCCAACGCCAACCCGCTTGTCACGAACAACCATCCGATCGGGTTGTCCGGCACGCGTAGCCTGAGCACGAGTCCAACGGCGCAGAAGCTGAGCGCGGGCACGCCTGGCACCAGAACCCAGGAGACGCCGCCACCGCCCCAGCCGAGCAAACCGACGGCCGCCACCAGCGCAACGGCTGAGATCACCGACGACGACCACATCAACCCTCGCTGCAAGGTCCGGGCCACGAGGCCATTCTGCCAGCCAGGCCGTCTCGGAATCGTTACGGCGCCCTCGCCAAGGTCGCGTCCGCCTGAAGGGTGCCATTCTTCGGATTCGGCATCACGCGGCGGGTTCATGGTACTCGTGGATCGGGCCGCCGACTCGATCGCGACGCTTGCCCGGTCGCCGGGCGGGGTGGCGTTCAGTGACGGCCCAGGCCGTGGTGCCAGCGCACGAGCGTCGCCGGCGTCACGATCAGCCTGCGCCGCCGGTCCGGCTCAAGCAACCGCGCGCAAGCAGCGAACAATGCACGGTCGCCCAGTCGGTGCGGGGACGACCGGGCCTGCGAGCGAAGGACCGCCACCTCGTGGCGCAGCACGAGGAGCTCCGCTTCACGGCCCACGGCGTCGCGGCGACGGACGACCAGCCGCAGCACGGCACAGAACGCGAGGTAGACGAACCGGAGGAGCAATCCCGGCATCCGACCGGTGCGGCAAGAGCGCGCTCCAGAGCGAAATCCGAAGAAAGGCACCCTTCAACCCAGACGTGCGGGTTGTCTGGAACGCGATTGACCCCTTACGGAATCGTGACGCCGGTGATCACGACCGGGCTGTGGAGCGTGTAGTCGAGTTCGTCCGACTGGGCCACGCCCGGCGGGGTGATCACGTCGACCGCTTTCGGCACGAGGCCCGGGTCGAACGTGCAGTGCGGGTCCGCGCTTGGCGCCAGGCATATGCCGAACTGGAAGGGCTGGGGGGTCGGCTGGAAGCCCCTGGCCTGATCGGCGCTGAAGCCGTCTTGTCCGGTGAGGACGACGGTAAAGCCCCAACCGGGCTGCGGTGTGCCGAGCGACGCCTTCGAGACGCGGAAGGTGATGAAGCGCGAGATCGCGTTCGCACTGATCGCGACCGTCCCGAGCGTCGTCCCGCTCGCATCGACGAAGCGCTGGCCGAAGCCCTCCACCTGGATCAGACGGCTCCACGCGAACGGCGCGGCGATGGCGAAGTTGCGCGTCGGGTCGGCGGCGGCGGTCGAGGTCGTGGTTGCGCCGGGGACATGCACGTACACGTCGACAAGCTGCGCACCGAGCGGGCTTCCGAACGTCGGCGTCAGGTCGCTTGTCTTCACGCGGAAGATCACGTCGGCGCCGGCGTCGTAGACCTGGAATTCCTGAATGTCGTATGCGCCCGGCTTGAAGTCGGCCGAGGTCGGGTAGGCGAAGGTGCCCGGACCGTTGTCGTCGCCGCTCGGGTCGGTGACATCGAGCAACGGTGTTCCCGGTACGAAATCGAAGACGACGGAGCGCTGCACGTGCGCCGTGGCTCCACTCGCGCTGACGGCGACGACGTTCAGGACCGTCGTCCCACCGGTGACCGCGACGGCGACGCTGAACGAACCTCCGCCGTCCGCGGTGGTCGTCGCGCTCGTCGTGGCCGAGTTCGCGTCCGTGTTGGTGGCCGTCACGTACACGTCGTTGCCTGGCGCTGTCGTACCGGTGACCGTCACCAGCGACGCGCTCACCGCACTCTGGTCGACCGGGCTCGTCACGGCGAGCACGGTCGTGCCCTGGGTATGCGCGACGTAACGCCGATACGTGCTCGGCGGCCGGTCGAGCAGGCGGCCGGCGCCGATGTCGGCGAACAGCCGCACGAACGACGCCGCCGACCAGTTGAGCGGACTTGCGGAGCCGGCCGGCTCACCGTTCACGAAGCCGATCGAGGCGGTCTCGGGCGCCGTGCCGAATGGCGACGGCGCGAGGCTCGCGAGCTCCCAGTCCTGCTCGGGGAGGAGGCCGGTGCCGCCGGCGAACGCGGCCATGCCGCCGAGCAGCGACGCCGCGCCTGCCGCGTCGCCGGTCTGTAGCGTCTGCTCGGCGCGCTCGGCCGACAGCGCCGGCCAGACGTGCCCGGTGCCAGCGCCAGAAGTCGCCCATGGGCCGCCGTCACTTGAGCTGTCGCCGTAGCCGTCTCCGTTGTAGCGGTGCCAGCCGGGCCCGCTGGCAGTGTCGGAGCGGATCGTGGCGTCCACGATGGGCAGCGAAGCGAGGATGTCCGGGTCGGTCGGGGACAACTCGCCAAGTCGGGCGAGCTCGAGGAACCCGGCATCGATCACCGAGCGCTGGTCGAGGGTCGGGCCGCCGTTGCCGACGTTGTAGAAGATCGCGGCGTTCGGATCACCGGTCTTGGAGAGGCGGATGAAGTAGCGGGGCGCGAGCGGGCCGTTGGTTGTCACCGTCCAGGTCTTGATCGAGCGCTGGTAGTCGTCGGCTACGCCGCGCCATACGGTCGCCGAGTCGGGATCGTGGTTGGCTTCGGCGAGGTCGGCGGCGGCCACGAGGCCGGCGATCTCGGCTGCGATCGTCGACGGCGAGTAGCCGTCCTGCTCCTCCCAGCGCTCGACGCCGAACGCAGGGCCGTGGCTGGCCACGAAGCTCGCGGCCGGCTTGATGTGGTTCGCGTAGAGCGCGGGATCGATGAGGTGCAACTGGTCGGCCATCACCAGGGGGTAGGACGTCTCGTCCAACTGCGTGCCGAAGGAATCGGGCGCCGCCTGGCCGTTGAGGAGGCTGTTGCGCGGCATCGAGCCGTCGGCCTGCTGTTGGCGGTTGAACAGGAACAGCGTCGCGTCGCGCGCCGTGGCCCTGTCGCCATCAGCCATCAGGCCGGTCCAGATCTCGTACAAGTCGCGCGCGAAGACCTCGCGGTACGAGCCGAAGTAGGTGTTCGACGGGTCGCCGGCCGGGATGGCCTGGCCCCACGGGGACGCCGGCGCCGCGACGATCGCGCCGGGAAACGTCTTGTCCTCTGACGCCTTCAGGACGTTGGCGTTCACGAAGTAGGAGCCCCGCAGCGCAGCGGCGCGCTTCACGCCTACTCCCGGAAGCCTCCCGGTCGGGTCCTCGAAGCGCCATGTCGTAGCGCTGCCATCCCCTCTCCGTATCGTTGAGCGCCTTGCCGAACGTGTCCGTCAGCGCCCTCTCCGCCGTCTGCACGGCCGTTGCCTGCGTCGAGCCGAAGCCCAGCGCGGCGGTGAAGACGAGCGAGCCGTTGCGATCCGCCGTGCCCGCAATGCGACCGGTCTGCACGACGTTGCCGTCGGTCGCGCTCGCGTACGAGGTCGTGAGCCCGTGCCCTGCGTCGAGTTCGACGAGCCCGTCCGAGGCGGCGCCCGCGAAGCCGTTGGTGGTGTCCGCGAGGGGCGCGTCGAGCGCCTCGTAGACCGGCTGCGCGTAGTCGCGGTTGGCCGCGTTCGTGACCGTGTTCGGGTCGGACGCGACCAGCACCGGATGACCGGTGGAGGTATCCGTCACCGCATCATCAGCCCCGCCATTTCCGCTCCCGCCGCCGCCGTTGCCGTTCACAGTCGGATCGAAGCGGAGGTACAACTGCAGGTGGTCAGCAGGGTTCTTCGGCTTGAAGGACACCTTCATCAGAAGCGCGTTGGTGCCCGGATCGGTCACGTAATCGGTCACGATCCGGTACTTCCCGTTGGCCGGAATCGTCGTGACACGGCAGCCCATCCCCGCTGTTCCGCCGAGCGAGTCGACCGAGTACGCGGTGTCCCGGCCCTGAAGGTCGGTGAAGGTTGCGCCGTCGGTGACGACATAGCGCAGCGTCTCGACGTTCGTGTTATCGATGGTCGGGTAGTAGACGTCGCTGAGCACGCCGCCCGCGACCGTGAACCACACCTTCGAGGTCGTGTTGCGCGCGGTGCCCAGGCAGTCCTTGCGGGCCAGGTCGAAGTGGGAGAGCGAGCCGGGCGCGCCCTGCGGGTCGGCCACGGTCACGGTCAGGACGTGCGTCGAGGCGACGTAGCTGAACGTGACCCTCGCGTGGTCGACCGGCACCGTGAACGGGATGTTCGACCCGTTCGAGACGCCCCCCTGACCGTAGTTCTCCGCCCAGTCCTCGCTGATCGCGACCTTCGTGTCGTAGGAGCCCACAGGGAGCGCAGTCGTCTCGAACGTGTAGGTCCCGTCACCGTCCGCATCCTCGAGCCAGGAGCGCAGGCAGCTCGGATCCCAGTCGCCCGAGCAGCCAAGCTCGGACTGGAAGCTCCCGGCAGCAACCGCGATCACCGAGCTCACGTTGTCGGTGATCCAGTGGCTCTTGTGGTCGTAGTAGAACTTGACATTGGCGCCGGAGGCGAGGTTGAACGGGACATTCGACCCGTTCAGCAGCCCGTTCAGGCCGTAGTTCTCGCTCCAAGAGTCGTTCAGCGCGGCCTTGTACTCGTAGCTCCCGGCGGGCAGCGAGAACGTTCCCTGCCAGACGTCGTCGTTCGCGTCGAAGACGAGGTGCGTCGCAGCGCAGGCCGGATCCCAGTCACCGGCACAGCCGGCCTCCGACTGAAGCGAGCCGGCAACGGTGACGGCCGTCGGATCCGGCGTACTGAACGCAGTCCCGGCATGAAGCACCACGAGCCCGAACGCAGCGAGCGCGACAAACAAAGCGCCGAATCCTCTGATCCTCGCCGCCTCGACGATGCCCGCCGCGAACCGCATCCCACACCTCCTGCGTCGCAGCGAGTATACGCCTGCCGCGACTTCCGCCCAACGCTGATCGCGTCCCGGGGCCGAGACGATGGCGACCATCGAATGGGGCTCCGCGCCCGCGACGACGGTGGTCGTCAGTTCGTGCGCCAGCGGCCCTTCCGCAAGCGACGTCCAGCGATTCGGCGCCCAGCAGCCACCAGAAGGACGGACCCTCGCGAGAAGGGAGGCAACACTCGCGCTCGGCTCACGCTGCGACTGCCTGGTTCTCGGTCGCCTACGCGTCACGAGATCGCCGCCATGGCCGGCTCAAGCGCCTCCGTCGTCACCAACTCCCTCCGCCTCCGTGGCTTCCGGTCGAACCACCGCCCGGTCACGCCGGCCACGACGCCCGCCACCGTGAGCGCCGCCGCGGAACTCGCGGCCACCTGACGCGGAAATCAGGCAGGGTGCCACTGGCCGCCTCCCTCTCGGAAGGGTCAGTGGGCGGGAGTGGTCGCTCGTGGAGGTTCGTGGCCGCCGGCGCCGCCGCCACAACGGCTGCTCAGCGTGCGAGCGGGCGAGCAATGGGCGAGACGAGAATTCGACGAGCGCCGTCCGAGCACCAAGAATATGTCCATTTGCAGGGAAAGCCCTCTTGCGGACTCGAACCGCAGACCCCCTCCTTACCATCCGCGGAACGGGCTCGGACGCATGGGTGCTGGTGACGACGGAAGTGTCACATTTGCAGGGCAGTTGCTCCCCTGGCCGCCACACTTCTCCACACGGTTCCACACCGGATTTCGACCGCGGAGGCGAGAATCGGGCGAGCGTCGGGTCAGGCTTTCGCGCCCGGCTGGACGAAGCCGTTCTCGTAGGCCCAGATCACGGCCTGGACGCGGTCGCGGACGCCGATCGTACGGAGGATAGCCGTGATGTGGGTCTTGACGGTAGCCTCGCCGAGGTAGAGCGCCGCTCCGATCTCGGCATTCGAACGTCCCAGCACCAGCTGCTGGAGCACATCCTGTTCGCGGGCGCTCAGTCCGCCGAGGTCAGGCTGAGATGACGGCTGGGCCGCAGCGACGTAGCTCTCGATCAGCCGTCGCGTGACGGCGGGTGCGAGCAGGGACTCGCCGGTGCTGACGGTGCGGATCCCGTCCAGCAGTTTCGCGCGCGGAGTGTCCTTGAGAAGGAATCCGGTGGCGCCGGCCTTCAGCGCCTCGTAGACGTACTCGTCGAGGTCGAAGGTTGTCAGGACGAGGATCGCGAGCCGGTCGAAGGCGGCCGCTCGCAGCTGTCGCGTGGCGGTGATCCCGTCGATGTCGGGCATCCGGATGTCCATCAGCACGACGTCGGGGCGAGTCTCGCGGACGAGCGTGACGATGCCGTTGCCGTCGCCCGCCTGGCCGCAGACCTCCATGTCGGGCTGTGCGTCCACGATCATCGCGAGGCCGTCACGCACGAGTTCCTGGTCGTCGACGACGAGCACTCGGATCATGCGCGCGGGCTGCGGGGGATCGTTGCCTGGACGATGAAGCCGCCGGCCGCGGCCGGCTGCGCGATCAACTGCCCACCGTACAACTCGGCGCGCTCGCGCATGCCGCTGATCCCGTACCCACCGCCGGTGAGCGCCTCGGCGGGAGCGTCGCCGTCGTCGACGACACGCAACTCGAGCGGGTCGGCATAGCTCACGTGGACGTCGATCCGGGACGCGTTCGCGTGGCGCAGAGCGTTCGTGATCGCCTCCTGCGCGATCCGGTAGAGCGTCAGCGACAGGCCGTCGGAGATCCCACCACGCTCACCCGACTCGACAAGCGTGACGGCAGGCCCAGCACCGTCCGCCTGGCGGACGAGGGCATCGAGCTTCCCGACACCCGGTTGGGGAGCGAGATCAGGCCCCTCTTCGTGGCGCAGCACCCCGACCAGCCGGCGCATCTCCTCGAGGCCCTCGCGGCCGGCTGCCTGCACCCGCTCGATCGCATGCAGCGCGCGGTCGGGCCGGCCCGACTCGATCATCTGCGCTGCCGCCTCCGCCTGTACCACCATCACGCTCATCCCGTGCGCGATCAGGTCGTGGAACTCCCGCGCAAGGCGTGCCCGGTCCTCTGACTCGCGGCGCCGGCGCCGCTCGACCGCGCCGGCCTGTCCGGCCCGTACCAGCGCGCCGGCGACCCAGGAAAGGACGATGATCACGTCGAAGGCGACCGCGCTGCGGAACGAGTCCAGAGAGTCGATCGACGGGTCGAGCAACTCGTGCAGGGCGACGACGACGACGAGCGCACCGAGCCCAGCGAGACCACGCGTCCGGCCGGCGTAGCGCCCCATGGCGTAGCCGAACGCCACCAGCGGCAGGAAGACGCCGAGGCCCTCCGGCGCTCCCCACACGGCCCACTCGGTGACCAGCACGACGCTGGCGACGAGGAAGGCCTCCACCGGCCGCCAGCGTCGCGCGGCGACAAGGGCGCCAGCGACGACTGCGCAGATCACGCCCGCGACGTTCGGCCCAGGCCGGGATGACCAGGTGCCGGCAATCAGCGGAACGACCATCAGCCCGAGCGCGAGCACGAGGTCCAGCCTCGGGATCCGTCCGGGCAATCCGGCCCGCTCCGCGGTCACACGCCCGCTCACGGCCAGAGCGTAACCCGCACCCCACCGCCGGCACATCCGCCAAACGTCGCAGCGCCAACCCTCCGAACGGCGATCCTCGTCGAGCACTCCGGCCGATCCCGAACAGCCGCAGCCAGCGTAGCGTCGAGATGTCCAACCGACCGGAGGCACCCCAAGATGACCACAACGACCGGAACGATCGAGCACACGACCCGGATCTCCGCGCGCCGACGCTACGCCCGCGCGGCAGCCTACGCCGTCGGCCCGTTCTTCATCTGCTCGATCCTCCTCAACAGCTGGGCGAGCATCGACTTCCTGCACACCTATGGCTGGCAGTTCAGCGGCGGTAAGAGCGTGCCGTGGCCGAGCGTCCTCGCCCACGGCCCCTACGGCTGGCTCCAGGTAGCGAGCTTCGCGCTCGCCGGCCTGCTCGTACTCGTCTTCTGCGACAGCCTCCGGCCCGCCCTGCCGCGCCGCCGCATCGCCCGCGTCGGCAGCTGGCTCACCACCCTGATCGGCGTCGCGCTGCTCGCCTCCGCCGCGCCCATCGACGACGCGATGCTCGCCGGCAACGGCCCAACCACCTGGCACGGCGTCATCCACATGCTCGCGTTCCTGCTGCTCATGCTCACCACCATCCTCGGCCCCGTGGTGCTCGGACTCGGCCTCCGCCGCTCCACACCCTGGCGCCCGTTCGCGATCCTCTCCCCCGCCGCAGCAGCCGCCATGGTCGCCGCACTCGTCCTCGCACCACACGGTCAGGGCGGCTTCGTCATCTACCTCACCATCCTCTTCGCCTGGACCGCCGGACTCGCCACCCGCCTCCGACCATGACCGCACCCCAGCCCGCAGACAGATCGACCGCCACGCCGCGGCCAAGAGCAGCCCGGGTTGCGGCGTCGCCCCCTCGGGGTCCCGTCGCCAACGCCGACCCCTTCCCTCCTAGAGGAGTGGTCAATGGGCGGGAGTGGACGATCAGGGACGTTCGTAACCGCCGGTACCGCCGCCAGAGCGCCTGCTCAGCCCGCCAACGGGCGAGGAATGGGCGAAAAGAGAGCTCAACGAGCCCCTATCCAAGCACTCAGAATGTGCCCATTTGCAGGGAAAGCCCTCTTGCGGACTCGAACCGCAGACCCCCTCCTTACCATGGAGGTGCTCTACCAACTGAGCTAAGAGGGCAGGCGTGCCGCCGTGGGGCCGGCACCGACTGATCATACCGGCTCGCGGGTGAGTGGGCCGCGCGCCTACGATGCCGGCATGAGTCGGTTCGAGGGCAGGGTGGCGATCGTCACGGGCGCGGCGCGCAACATCGGCCGAGCCTGCGCCGAGCGATTGGTGGCGGACGGTGCGCAGGTCGTGGTGGCGGACGTGGACGGCGAGGCGCTGGCCGCCACGGCGTCGGATCTCGGCGCGGTTCCCGGTCGTGGCCGACTGCGGCGTGGCGGCCGACGTCGAGCGGGTGTTCGCGGTCTGCGCGGAGCGTTTCGGCCGGCTCGACGCGCTGGTCAACAACGCCGCCATCGTGGGCGGCGCGGTCTCGCACTTCCTCGAGGGTGACGAGGCCTGGTGGGATCGGGTGCTCTCGGCCAACCTGAAGAGCGTGTTCCTGTGCTCGCAGCGGGCGGCGCGGGTGATGGCGGCCTCAGGTCGGGGGGCGTGATCGTTTCGATGTCGAGCGGCGGCGCCACCCGCGCCCACCGGGGGATGGCCGCCTACGACGCGGCCAAGGGCGGCATCGAAGCCTTGACGCGCGCGATGGCGCTCGACCTGGCGCCCTACGGCGTGCGCACGGCCGCGGTCGTGCCGGGGCTCGTTTATCGGGGGCCGGAACTGGACTCGCCGGAGGCGGTCGAGAAGGCGTCGGCGACGATCCCGCTCGGGCGGATGGCGACGCCGGCGGACGTCGCGGGGATGGTGGCGTTCCTCTGCTCCGACGATGCCTCGCACGTCACCGGCGCGACGTTCACGGTCGACGGCGGCCTGCTCGTGCAGCAACGGTCGCCACAGGTGGAGACCTTCCCGGTCTCGCGGTTCCCGACCGTCAGGTGACGCGCAGCGCCTCGAGCGCGTCGAGGTCGACGGTCACGCCAAGGCCGGGTCCGTCCGCCGGCGGGGAAATGGTGCCGTCGGCGGCGATCTCGATCGGCGTCGTGAGCAGGACGTCGCGGCGGTCGGTCGACCAGGCCGGCGGGTCGTAGGGCACCTCGATGTAGGGGCAGGTCGAGAACCCGCAGCCGGCGTGCAGGTTCGCCGCCAGGCCGAGGCCGCCGCTCGACCAGGTGTGCGGCGACCACGTGCGGCCGTGCAGGTCGGCGAGCGATGCGTCGGCGCGGCACCCGGTGATGCCGCCGCTCAGGACCACGTCGGTCTGAAGCACGTCGATGCCGCCTCGCGTCACGAGATCGCGGGCCTCGGCACGTGTGCGCACCATCTCGCCGGCGGCGATGCGCAGGTCGGTGCGCGAGCGGAGGGCGCGGTAGCCGTCGTAGTCGTCGGTGCGCAGCGGCTCCTCGAGCCAGTACACGCCGAGCCGCTCCAGCTCGCGGGCGCACTGGATGGCCGTGGGAACATCCCAGCGCGGCGTGCGGTCGCCGGGCATGCGCCAGCCCTGGTTGGCGTCGACCATGACCTGCATCTGGGTGCCGACAGCCTGCCGGACGCACTCGACGACCGCCACGTCGTCGCGCCAGTCGGCGTGGTGGAACCGCACCTTGATCGCCCGCACGCCGGCGTCGCGGAGTTGGACGGCGCGGCGGGCGCGCTCGTCGGGATCGACCAGCTCGCCGGTCGAGACGTAGGCCACCAGCCGCTCCGACCGGCCGCCGAGCACGCGCCAGAGCGGCTGCCCGAGCGCCTTGCCGGCGATGTCCCAGCACGCGACACCGACGGCCCAGGGCCGGCCGCCGTGAAAGTCGACGGTCTCGCAGACGTCCCGGATCACCTCGCTGCGCAGCGGGTCGGTGCCGGTGAGGAGCCGCTCGAGCAGTTCGCGGTCGGGCAGGCCGTCGCCGCCCGAGGCGTAGCCGGTGATGCCCTCGTCGGTGTGGACGCACACGAGGGTCGACGTGATGTGGGTGCGCGGGACGGGGTCCCACGCGGCGCGGAAGGGCGGCTCGAGGGCCTGGCGGTACGTGCGTACCTCGATGCCGCTGATGCGCATCGCTAGCCCTGCGGCTCCTTCTGCAGGCGGCGCAGCTCCTCGACCGGGATGTGGCAGCGCATGAAGTGGCCGGGCTCGACCTCCTTCATGTCGGGCTCGGTGGCCTCGCAGACGGCGCCGAGGTTGCGCGGGCAGCGTGGGTGGAAGACGCAGCCGGTGGGCGGATCGGCCGGGCTCGGGATCTCGCCCTGCAACCGGATGCGGGTGCTGGGCAGGCCATCCACGCTGGGCACGGCCGACAGCAGCGCCTCGGTGTAGGGGTGGTGGGCGCCGCTCGAGATGACGTCGGTCGAGCCGAGCTCCATCACGCGCCCCAGGTACATGACGGCGATCCGGTCGGCGAGGTAGCGGACGACGCCGAGGTCGTGCGAGATGAACACGTAGCTGGTGCGCTCGTTGGCCTGCAAGTCGGTCAGCAGGTTGAGGATGGCCGCCTGGACGGAGACGTCGAGCGCGCTGGTGGGCTCGTCGCACACCACGATCCGGGGATCGCCGGCGAAGGCGCGCGCGATCGCGACCCGCTGCTTGAGGCCGCCCGACAGCTGCCGCGGCTTCAGGTCGAGGTGGCGCGGCGAGAGCCGCATGTGCTCGGCCAGCTGCTCGGCCCGCTGGTTGGCGGCGGCACCGCGCACGTCGGTCAGCTTGTAGATCGAGCGGGCCAGGATCCGCCGCACGGTCCAGCTGCCGTTGAGGGCCGAGTCGGGGTTCTGGAACACCATCTGCAGCGCCCGCTTGGCGCCGCGCGAGCGCTTGGCGGTGGTGGGTGCGACGATGTCGCCGTCCAGGGTCAGCTCGCCGCCGGTGTCGGGAGCGTGGATGCCGAGGATCGTCTTCGCCAGCGTCGACTTGCCCGAGCCCGACTCGCCGACGAGACCGAGCGTCTCCCCCTCGGCCAGGCCGAGCTCGATGCCGACCAGCGCGGGTACGTCGTGGCCGGCCTGGTGGAAGGTCTTCGAGAAGCCGTGGGCGATCAGCACGACCTCGCCTTCGTCGACGCTGGGCCGGTGCTCCTCCGGCGTCTCGGCGATCTCGCCGATGCGGTCGATGTGGTAGCAGCGGGCGAAGCGCCCGTCGCCGGTCTGCACCGAGGGCGGCGGGTTCGTGTGGCACACGTCGGTGGCGATCGGGCAGCGGTCGACGAACACGCACGCCGGGCATGGCCGTGCCGATCGCCGGCAGCGATCCGGGGATGGTGTACAGCGCGCGCTCGGACTTGCGCACGCCGTGGCGCGGCAGGCAGCGCAGGAGCCCCAGCGTGTAGGGGTGCTTGGGCGCGTCGAACACCTCGGCGCTCGGGCCCTCCTCGACGATCCGCCCGGCGTACATCACGCCGACGCGGTCGCAGATCGCGCGGATGATGCCGAGGTTGTGCGCGATCAGCAGGATGGCCGCGTTCAGCTCGGCCCGGAGCGTGCGCACCAGGTCGAGCACCTCGGCCTCGACCGTGGCATCGAGACCGGTGGTCGGCTCGTCCAGCACCAGGAGCTTCGGCTCGCAGGCCAGCGCCATCGCGATCACGACGCGCTGCTGCATGCCGCCCGACAGCTGGTGCGGGTAGCGGTCCATGACCCGCGCCGGGTCGGCGATCTGCACCCGCCGCAGGGCCTCCAGCGCCTGCAGCTTGCCCTGCTTGGCGTCGCAGCCGAGCAACGTGAACGACTCGATCAGCTGCGGGCCGATCCGCAGCGACGGGTTCAGCGCCGAGCCGGGGTCCTGGTACACCATCGACGCCGTCCGGGCCCGGAACTCGCGCAGAGCAGCACCGGACATGTCGGTCACGTTGGCGCCGGCGAACGACACCGATCCGCCCGAGATGCGCCCGTTCGAGGGCAGGTAGCGAAGCGCGGTGTAGGCGGTGGTGGACTTGCCGCAGCCGCGACTCGCCGACCAGCCCGTAGGCCTCGCCGGGCCGCACCTCGAAGGAGACGCCGCGCAGCACGGGTCGCGCCACGCCGCGGACGATGTAGTCGACCTGGAGGTCGTCGACGACCAGCGCCTGGGTGGCGACGGGGCCGGTGCCGGGGCGGGTGCTTCGGGGGCGGCGCTCACTGATCCATCACCGCCTGCAGCGAGTCGGCGATCAGGTTGACCGCGATCACGAGGCTGGCGATGGCCAGGGCCGGGAAGAACGTCGGCCACCACTGGCCGCCGATCATGGTCGTGTACTGCTCGGAGATGGTCAGCCCCCAGTCGGGCGACGGTGGCTGGATGCCGACACCCAGGAACGACAGCGTGGCGACCGTGAAGATGGCGTAGCCGATCCGCACCGTCAGCTCGACGATGATCGGCCCGCTGATGTTCGGCAGGATCTCGCGGCCCATGATGAACAGCGACGACTCGCCGCGTAACCGGGCCGAGGTGACGTAGTCGAGCTCGCGTTCGACCAGCACCGCCGAGCGCACGGTGCGGGCGACGATGGGCGTGAAGAGGATGCCGACGACCAGGATCACCACCTTGGTCGACGAGCCCAGCATGACCAGGGTCAGCAGGCTGATCAGGATCACCGGCAGCGACAGGATGGCCTCCACGATGCGGCTCAGGCTGTCGTCCACGAGCCCGCGCCGGTAGCCCATCAGCAGCCCCAGGCACGTCCCGCAGGTGACCCCGATCAGGGCCGCCAGCGGGGCAACCACGAGCACGTCGTGGGCGCCGGCCATGACCCGCGACAGCACGTCGCGGCCCAGCCGGTCGGTGCCCATGTAGTGCGGCGCACCGGGCGGCAGGTCGGGCTTGGAGTAGTCGTTGTACGGGTTGTACGGGGTGATGCGGGTGCCGAAGATCGCGCAGATGAGCCACATCAGCACGATCAGGTTGCCGATGATGAACGACGGCCGCCTGATCAGCAGGCGGAGGCGCTCGCGCCTGGCGGCCTTGCGCTCGCTCACCAGCACCGGCGGGGTGGGGGTGGCAGCGGCGGCCATCAGTGGTTCTCGCCCGCGATCCGGGCCCGGGGGTTCATCCACGAGATCAGCATGTCGGCGCCCAGCGTCGCGAGCATGTAGACGATGCCGACCACGATGATGCCGGCCGTCAGCACCGGGATGTCCTTGGTCGAGACGGCCTGCAGCAGCGTGAGACCGAGGCCCGGGTAGTTGAAGATCTTCTCGACGCCGACCAGGCCGCCGAACAGGTAGCCGATCTGCACGCCGACCACGGCCACGGTCGGCACCAGCGCGTTGCGCACCACGTGCTTTCGCATGACGTAGCGGTCGGAGAGGCCCTTCATGCGGGCGGTGCGCACGTAGTCGCTGTTGAGAGTGGCGATGGTGCCGGCGCGCGCCATCCGCGCGATGTATCCGAAGTAGGCGATCGCCATCGCCGAGGCGGGCAGGATCAGGTACTTGATCTGCTCCAGCGGCCCGGCGCCCTCCGGGGCCCGGGCGACCACGGGTAGCCAGCCCAGCTTCACCCCCACCACCACGGCCAGGATGGTGCCGGTGACGAACTCCGGGATCGAGCTCGATGCCAGCCCGACGACGACCACCGACCGATCGGCCAGCCGATCACGGTGGCGGGCGGCGAAGATGCCCATCAGGATGCTGATGGGCACGGTCATCAGGAGCGCCAGGCCCGCCAGCTTGGCCGACCGCCACAGCGCACCCAGCACGATCGGGGCGACCGGCGTGCGCGACGAGTACGAGTCGCCGTAGTCGAACGTCACCACCTGCCGCAGCGAGTGCGCGTACTGGGTGGTGATCGGCTGATCGGTGCCCAGCCGGTGGTTGAAGGCCTTCACGTCCTCGGGCGTCGCGAACGGGCCGAGCACGGAGCGGCCGACGTCGTTCGGCAGCACGTTGACGATTGCGAACACCACCGTGACGAGGATCCACAGCGTGATCACCGCGAGGAGTAAACGCCGGAGGAGGTAGCGAGGCATCGTCGGGGAGACCTACGCGGGTGGCCGGCCGGCTGTCGGCCGGCCACCCGCTTGCGAATCAGACCTGCGAGGCCTTGTCGAAGAACATCTGGCCGAGGCCATCGGCCTTGATGCCCTGGAACTTCTTCGAGTAGGCGCCCAGGTAGTTGAAGAAGAACGGCACCCCGATGGGCGTGTCCTCCGTCAGGATGGTCTGGATCTTGGCGGCCGCCGCCTTGTGGGCGTCCAGGTCGAGCGCCTTCTGGAAGTCCACGAAGGCCGCGTCGAAGTCGGGCGACGAGTACTGCGAGGAGTTCCACGCCCCGCCCGTGTTGAGTGCCGCGTTCAGGTAGACGTCCGGCGTCGCCCGGTGACCGTAGTCGACGATCCCGAAGTCGGCGGCGCCGGAGCACGGCGGGTCGGCCGGCTTGGCCGGGCACCACTGGGCACCGTAGAACGTGTCGAGGCCCTCGACCTGCAGCTGCACGTTGAAGCCGGCCTGCTGCGCGCCGGACTGGATCAGCTGTGCGAGCTCCGGGATCTCCTGCAGCTTGGCGGCGTGCAGCGTGGTCTTGAGACCGGAGGCACCGGCGTCGGCCAGAAGCTGCTTGGCCTTGGCGATGTCCTGCGTGCGCTGCGGCTGGGTGGAATCCCAGTACGGATAGATCGGCGCGATCACGTGGTCGTTGCCGATGTCGGCCTTGCCCTTGAACAGCGTGTCGATCATCTGCTGGCGATCGAACGTGTAGGCCATCGCCTGGCGGACGCGCTTGTCCTTGAAGGCGCCCTTGTCGCAGCGCATCCAGATCTGGCGGTGCAGCGAGGCGCGGATCGTGATCAGGTTGATGTTCGGGTCGTTCAGCAGGGCGTCGCCGCCGAGCGCGTCGAACTGCTCGATGACGTCGACGCTGCCGCCGCTGAAGGCGTTCACCATGGAGCCGGTGTCGTTGAAGAACTGCAGCTCGACGCCGTCCAGCGGGGTCTTGCCGCCCCACCAGGTGTCGTTGCGGACGAAGCTCGCGCCCGTCGCCTTGTCGAACTTGGAGAGCTTGAACGGGCCGGTGCCGTCGGGCCGCTGGTCGAGCGTCGTGCCGGCCGTGTAGTCGGCCGGCGTGATGGCGGTCTGCGGGTTGTACGGCGACACCAGGTACGGGAAGAACCCGTTGGGCTTCAGCAGCGTGACCACGGCGGTCAGCGGGTCGGCCGAGTCGGCCACGGTCGAGCCCTTGTCGAGCACGCCCTTGATGCCGGAGTTGCCCGACGCCACCACGCGATCGAGCGTGGCCGCGATGTCGGCGACCGTCAGGTCGCCACCGGACTGCCACTTGACACCGGACTTGATCTTGAACGTCCATACGGTGCCATCGGCATTCGGCGTCCACGACTCGGCGAGGCCCGGCGCGATGTCGCCGTTGTCGCCGACGCTCGTCAGGTACTCGAACGTCTGGGCGACGCAGCCGTACGCGCCGAGGTCGTACATGCCGACCGGGTCGATGGGACCGGCCGGGGTCTGGATGGCGACGCGGATGGTGCCGCCGGTCTTGGCCGCGCCGCTGGATGCGGCCGGCGCCGACGCGGACGAGCTGCTCGAGCTCGAGCTGGAGCCGCCGCAGGCGGCCATGATGGCGCCCAGCATCGGCACGGACAGGCCCAGCAGCGCGCCGCGCTGCATGAACGTGCGTCGGCTGACCCTGCCCTGGGCATAGCCCTCGACGAGGTCGAGCTGCAGCGGCGTGATCTCCCGCCGCGTCTGGTCGTAGAACTTGGGATCCAAGTACCCACCCTCCTCTTGGCGGACAACGGGGGCTACCCTCCGGCCCACGAGGCGGCAGCATATCGTTCCCGAGGTGACACTACCTAGACCTGTACGCGCGGCCGTCTGCCGCGGCTTCGGCCAGCCGCTCGCGATCGAGGGGCTTCTGATCGCACCGCCTGGGCCATATGACGTCCGCGTCGACGTGACCGCCTGCGCGGTCTGCCACAGCGACATCCACTTCGCGGAGGGCGCGTGGGGCGGAGCGCTACCGGCCGTGTACGGGCACGAGGCGGCCGGTGTGGTCGAGTCGGTCGGCGCCGAGGTGACGGCCGTGGCGGTGGGCGATCACGTGGTCGTCTCGCTGATCCGCTCGTGCGGCAGCTGCTTTCACTGCGCGCGCGGCGAACAGGTGCAGTGCGAGACGCTCTTCGACCTCGATCGCCAGAGCCCGCTCACCGATACCACCGGCGCCCCGGTGCACCCGGCCATGCGCACCGGCGCCTTCGCCGAGCAGGTGGTCGTCCACGCCTCGCAGGTGGCGGTGGTGCCGCCCGATCTGCCGCTGGACGTGGCATCGCTGCTGGGCTGCGGCGTCATCACCGGCTTCGGCGCCGTCGTCAACACCGCGGAGGTGCCGGCGGGGGCGAGCGTGGCCGTGATCGGCACCGGCGGGGTGGGCCTGAATGCGATCCAAGGTGCCGTCGCGGTCGGCGCGCACCCCATCATCGCGCTCGACCTGGCCGCCTCCAAGCTGGCCGCCGCGCACGCCTTCGGCGCCACCGACACGGTCGACTCGAGCAGCGGCGACGTGGTCGGAGCGGTGCGGGCCCTCACGGCCGGCCGCGGCGCCGACTTCACGGTGGTGGCGGTGGGCGCGGCGCCGGCCATCGAACTGGGTTTGCAGCTGACGCGGCGCGGCGGTACGACGGTGATCATCGGCATGCCGGCCAGTGGCGTGCTGGCGACGTTCGACCCCGGCGGCCTGGCCAACGACAGCCAGCGCATCGTCGGCTCCAAGATGGGCTCGACCGTGATGGCCCGCGACATCCCGCGGCTCGTCGAGCTGTACCGGCAGGGCACGCTGCGCCTGGACGAGCTGATCAGCGGCCGCTACCCGCTCGAGCAGGTGAACGAGGCGATGGCCTCGGTGGTGGCCGGCGAGGCGCTCCGCAACGTGATCGTGATGGCGCCGTGAAGATCACCGGCGTGCGCACGTTCGTGGTCGGCAACCCGACGCCGGGCTACGGCGGCCGCTACTTCATCTTCCTGAAGCTGGAGTCCGACGCCGGCATCGAGGGCCTGGGCGAGTGCTACGTGGCCAGCGTCTCGCCCCATCTCGTGGCGGGCATGATCGAGGACGTGGTGGGCCGCCACGTCGTGGGCCGCGAGCCGTTCCACGTCGAGGCGGTGTGGCGCGACGTGTACGCCGCCGGCTACCACGGCCGGCCCGACCCGACCGTGGTCGGCGTGCTGTCGGGCATCGAGATGGCGATGTGGGACCTGATCGGCAAGGCGGTGGGGAAGCCGGCCTACGAGCTGCTCGGCGGTCGCGTGCGCGAGCGCCTGCGCGCCTACACCTACTTCTACGAGAGGGCCGGCGACCCGGTCGACGTCTACCGCGACCCGGACCTGGCCGCCACCCGCGCCGCCGAGTACGCGGCGATGGGCTTCACGGCGCTCAAGTTCGACCCGGCGGGCGCGTACGCGTCCCACGACCCGCGCATGCCGCGGCTGGAGGAACTCGACCGCTGCGAGCGCTACGTGGCGGCGGTGCGGGAGGCGGTCGGGCCCGGCTGCGATCTGCTGTTCGGCACGCATGGCCAGTTCACCGTCGACGGCGCCATCCGGCTGGCACGCCGGCTGGAGCGCTTCGACCCGCTGTGGTTCGAGGAGCCGACCCCGCCCGACGCGCCAGAGCAAATGGCGCGCGTGGCCCGCGCGACGACGATCCCGGTCGCGACCGGCGAGCGCCTCACCACCCGGCACGAGTTCGCCCGCGTGCTCGCCACCGGCGCGGCCTCGATCCTGCAGCCGAACCTGGGCCGGGCCGGCGGGCTCCTGGAGGGCAAGAAGATCGCCGTCCTGGCCGAGGTGCACTACGCCTCGATCGCGCCCCACCTGTACTGCGGCCCGGTGGTCGGGGCCGCCAACATCCAGCTCGCCACCTGCACCCCGAACTTCCTGATCCTGGAAGGCATCGGGCGCTGGGACGGCATCCACGCCGATCTCCTACAACAGCCGATCCGCTGGGAGGACGGCTACGTGATCCCGCCCACGGGCCCGGGCCTGGGCGTCGAGCTGGACGAGGCGGTGGCGCTCGCCCACCCCTACACCGGCCAGCACCTGCACCTCACGCCGCGCTCGGGCGACGGCGCCGCATCGTGAACGTCGGCTTCATAGGCCTCGGCCACCTGGGCCGGCACCTGGCGGCGAGCGTGCAGCGGGGCGGTTTCGCGCTGACGGTGCACGACCGCGACGCGGCGGCCGTGGCGGCGCTGGGCGTACCGTCGGCCGGCTCACCGCGGTTGGTGGCGGAGGTGTCGGACTGCGTCATCACGTGCCTGCCTTCGCCGGCGGCGGTGACCGAGGTCGTGGCCGGGCCCGACGGCGTGCTCGCGGGCCTCGCGCCCGGCGGGATCTGGATCGATACGAGCACCAACGACGCCCACGAGCTCGAGCGGCTGGCGGCCCTGGCCGCCCGGCAGGGCGTGGCCACGCTCGAGTGCCCCGTCACCGGCGGAGTGCACCGTGCCGCCGCAGGTGAGATCACGGTCATCGTCGGCGGCGAGGTGGCCGTCGTTGCCAGCTGCCGCCCCCTGCTCGAGGCAATGGGCGGCAAGGTGATCCACGTCGGGCACCTGGGGCAGGCGACGCGGATCAAGGTGATCACGAACATGCTGGCGTTCATCCACCTGGTGGCGGCCGGCGAGGCGCTGATGCTGGCCAGACGCGCCGGCATCGATCTGGCGACGGCCTACGAGGTGATCGCGTCGAGCTCGGGCTCGAGCTTCGTGCACGAGACCGAGAGCAAGCTGATCCTGAACGGCTCCTACGACATCGGCTTCACGATGGACCTGGCCCTGAAGGACCTCGGCTTCGCCCACGACCTCGGCCGCGAGCTGGGCGTGCCGCTGGAGCTGGCGGGCCTGGTCGAGCAGACCTTCGTCCGCGCCCGCGAGCAGTACGGCGGGCAGGCCTGGTCGACGCAGGTCGTCAAGCTGCTCGAGGACGCGCTCGGCACCGACCTGCGCGCACCGGGGTTCCCGGCGCAGATCGACCCGGCGTAGCTAGGCGTCTCCCGGCGGGATCCGCTCCACGCCGACCATGCGATCGATCAGCATGTTCTGGAAACGGTGCACCGACTCCTCGAACCGGTAGCACATGCGGCCACCCGTGTAGACGGGATCTGCGAGCCCCTGCTGGACGCGCTCGACGATGCCGACGTCCTCGCGGTTGACGCCGTCCCAGAACGCCACCAGGTCGGCCACCATCCGCTCGGCCTCGTCGCCGGCGGCCTCGACGGATTCGGGTGGGGCCAGCAGGTACAGCACCTCGCGGGTGCGCCCGTGCCCCGCGGGGTGGGCGAGCAGGAACACCGTGTGGTTGGGCAGGGCGTTGATCGCGACGTTGGGAAACAGCCAGGCGAAGCGGGCGCTGATGGCGTCGTCGCCCTGGAGACCGGGTAGGTCGGGCAGGCCCTTCCAGCCGCCGTCGTCGGTGTTGGAGGCGATCGGCGAGGTGCAGAAGCCGACGTACATGCCAGGGCCCTGCCACCGGTGGTGGTCGGCCATCGGCGAGACCTTCACCAGCCCCGGGTGCACCCACGGCAGGTGGTAGTACTCCATGAAGTTCTCGCCGATCAGCTTCCAGTCGGCCGAGATCTCGTACTCGGCGCGGTGCACCAACCGCTGTTCGGCCAGGCGGTAGCCGGCGAGCCGCCCGGGCAGGTCGCCGAGCATCGCAGGCAGTGGCGGCGCGGCAGCGTCGAGGCACACGAAGGCAAGGCCGCCCCACTCGTCGGCCCGGGCCGGGTGCAGCCCGTGGTCGGCGATGTCGAACTCGCGCACCGCGCCCATGTCGAACAGGTGGCGCTGGTCGTCGGGGATGCCCGCCTCGGGCGTGAACAGCGGCGTGCCGAGGCAGCGGCCCTCGAGGTCGTAGGCCCAGGCGTGGTACGGGCACTGGAAGAAGCGCTTCACCCGGCCGCGCGGTTCGATGCACAGGCGCGCGCCGCGGTGCCGGCAGACGTTGTGATGGGCCCGCAGCGCGCCGTCTGCCGCGCGGCACACGATCAGTGAGCGCCCCGCCACCTCGACCACGACGTACGCGCCCGTCTCGCGCACCTCGTCGCTCGCACACACCGGCACCCAGCTGCGACCGAACACCCGGTCGCGCTCCTCCTCGGCGAACGCCTCGGCCGTGTAGGCGTCGGGGATCAGGGTGGAGGCGTAGTCGACCGGCAGCCGCGTAGCCCGGTAGGTCTCCTCGCGCACGAACGCCGCACGCGGGATCGGCCGGGACGGATTGCCGTGGGTCGTATCGGGCACGGGGAGCATTGTGAGGCATCATCACAACCCTCCAAAAGGCCTCATCGACCCTGTTGTCATGCATCTGCACTGATGCAGATCCATACGAGTTGACCGACAGGCCGGCGGTCGGCCCGATCAGGCCGCCTCGGGCGCGACCCGGCGGTAGCCGGTCAGCACGTACACGAGCGCGGCGCCGGCCATGAAGAAGATGCCGCAGATGCCGTAGGAGGCCTGCGGGCCGACGATGCCGACGATCGCGCCGGCGACCACGAACGATGCCGCGAACGACAGGCTGCCGATGCCCTCCGCGGCGGCGAACACGCGGCCGCGGACGGCATCGGGCGTGTGGGTCTGCAGCAGTGTCTGACGGCACACCTCGACCACGCCGCCGCCGAACCCGCCGAAGATGGAGACGGCCAGAATCGCCCAGAACCACGGCAGGAACCAGCAGGTCGCAATGCTCGCGCCAATCGTCGCCATGCCCATGATCACGCGGAACAGGTCGTCGCCGAAGCGCGAGAGGCGCGGAGCCACGGTGGCACCGATCAGTGTGCCGGTGCCCCACGAGGCGAGCAGGAGGCCGTAGCCGACGGCGCCGACGCCGAACTGCTTCGCGAGCGGGGCGTCGGCGACGATCGCGAACCCGACGCCCGAGAAGGCCACCACCTCCGAGATGATCAGCGCACGCAGCAACCGGCTCTTCGAGATGAAGCGGAAGCCCTCGCGCGCGCCACCGGACTCGTGAGCCTCGCCCGGCCGGGCGGTGGCCTTGAAGGAGCCGTCCATGCCGGCGACGAGCAGCGCCGAGACGGTCGTCATCCCGGCCGCCAGCAGGAACACGCCGTCCACGCCGATCAGCGACAGCAGGATGCCGCCGAGGATCGGGCCGCCCGTGAAGCTGATCGCGAAGGCGCGCGCGACCATGCTGTTGGCCCAGGTGAGCTGGTCGGGCGGGACGAGGTTCGGGATCGCGGCCCGGCTGGCCGGGATGAAGGGCGACGCCACGACGGAGGAGATGGCACCGAGCAGCACGAGCGCGCTCGGCTGGTTGGCCATCGCCAGCGCGACGTAGACGACGGCCACCGAGAGGTCGGAGCCGACCATCAACCGCCTGCGGTCGTAGCGGTCGGCCAGCCAGCCCGACGCGGGCGTGACCAGGCCGGCGATGCTGATGGTCGCGAACGTGACGGCAGCCAGCCACTTGGTGGAGCCGGTCTCGTGGTAGACGGTGTAGGTGAGGGTGGCGTAGGCGGCCATGGTGCCGCCCATCGCGAGCACCCGCGACACCGTCAGGAGCCAGACCCTGCGCCGGTAGTCGGTCACGCCGTGCGGGAGATGCGGTAGGCGCAGAGATGCGCGCCGCCGAGCATGTGCGCGACGCGCTCGATGGCGGCGTCGGGGAGGGCTTCACGCAGGAAGTCGATCTCGGCGATACAGGGCATGCGCGACAGCTGAGCGACGTCGATGATCGCGCAGTTGTGCTCCTGCACGACGTAGCTGCCGTCCTCCGACCGCTCGAACGACGCGAGGTAGCCCTCCTCACTGAGGATCGCCGCCAGCTCCTCGACCCGGGCGTCGAACGACTTCCCTTCGAGCCGCTCCAGGGCCCGGCCCAGGCGCACCTGGCGGGAGCGCTCGAACACCCGCTGCAGCAGCGCCGGATCCTCTTCGCCCACGAACTGGAGCAGCTCGGTGGCGAGCTCGCCGTACGAGTTCGGAAACAGCTCCTGGGCGGCATCGGTGAGCCGGTAGACGTGCTTGGGCCGGCCGGGCGCGCCCTTCACCTCGCGGTGCTCGACGAGACCCGCCGTCTGCAGCCCACCCAGCTGCTGGCGCGCAGCCGAGACGGTCACGCCGAGCGCGTCGGCGATCTCCTCGGCCCGCGCCTCGCCGCGGCGCTTGAGCACGTCGAGCACCAGCCGGCGCGAGCTGCCGGGCGCTTCCTTCGGAGTCGCCTGGGACACAGCCAGATGGTACTACCCGCCTCTCTACTTCAGGCGATAGATGGAGTAGACCTTGCGGGTCGTCTCGGTCAGCGTCCAGGTGCCCTGCCACCCGTCGGGGAAGACCATCGTCACGCCCGGCGCGATGACGTGCTCGGTGCCGTCCGCGTCGGTGACGACGCCGGCGCCGGTGAGGTAGGTGCAGACCTCCTCGTAGCCATCGCGCGCCGACGGCCACGAGCCGGGCGTGCATTCCCAGACGCCCGTCTCGAACATGCCGCTCGCGTGCAGGACGAGCGCCGACTCGGTCGGCTCGCCCCAGGTCGGGTTCGGCTTGACACCGCCGGGCACGAGGTCGGCGGTGGCGGCATCGGTGTCGGTCAGCGCGGGCACGGTCGCGGACATGCGGGTCCTCCTGGTTCGCTGCCTACATGGTACGGGGCCGACGGTACCCTCCGTGGGTGGAGCGGCTCGCGGCGTTCGTGTACCGGCACCGCCGGGCCGTGCTCGCGGCCTGGGCGCTCGTGCTCGTGGCCGCGCTGGCCTTCTCGGGCCTCGTCGGGGGCGCGCTCACCAATCGCCAGGAGCTCCCCGGCTCGGAGTCGATCCGGGCGGGCGCGCTGCTGGCGCGCGACTTCGGCATCCCGCGGGCGGAGCCGGTGCAGGTGGTGTTCCGCAGCCCGAACGTGCTGAGCGCCCACCGGGCCGAGGTCGAGGCGGTGCTCGGCCGCCTGCGCACCGCCTTCCCGGGCACGCCGATCGACTCACCGTTCGCCTCGGCCACCGGCGCCTCCGGCGTGTCGGCGGACGGCCGCATCGGCTACATCAACGTGCCGTTCGACGAGCACCAGCAGGCGCTGGACGGCGTCGCCCCCGTGCAGCGGGCCGCCGGCCGGTCGCTGCCGGGCGGCGTCGAGGTCTTCACGGCCGGGGCGCCGGCCATCCAGCAGGAGACGAACCCGACCCTGCAGCAGGACCTGCACCGCGCCGAGCTGATCGCAGGGCCGCTGACGCTGATCGTGCTCGTCCTGGTGCTCGGCACGCTCGTGGCCGGGCTAGTGCCACTGATCCTGGCCGCCGTCGTCCTGCCGACCGTGCTCGCGCTGGTGGCGGCCATGAGCCGCGTCGTCGACGTCACGGTCTATGCGCCCAACGTCGTCACGCTCATCGGCCTCGGCATCACGGTCGACTACTCGCTGCTCGTGGTCTACCGCTTCCGCGAGGAGCTGCACCGCGACGGCGACGTCGAGCTGGCGCTGCAGCGCACCACCCGCCGGGCGGGCCGGGCGGTGCTGTTCTCGGGCGCGACGGTCGCGATAGGCCTGGCAGCGCTGCTGATGGTGCCGGTGCCGTTCGTGCGCTCGTTCGGGATCGCGGGCGTGCTGATCCCGCTGGTGACCGTGACCGCGGCGCTGACCCTGCTGCCGGCGCTGCTGGGCGTCCTCGGCACCCGGCTCGACCGCGGTCGGGTGGTGCCCGGCGCCATCGTCAGGGCCGACGAGTCGCGCCTCTGGCGCGGGCTGGCCGGCGCGATCATGCGCGCTCCGGTGGCGTTCCTGGCGGTGGGGGCGATCGTGATGCTGCTGATCGCGAGCCCGGTGCGCAACCTGCACCTGGGCAACTCGCCGCTGGCCGCGATCCCGAACACCGGCCCGGCCGTGGCCGGCTCGAAGCTGCTCGCCGCGACCTTCGGCGGCGGCGGCGTGACGCCGGCGCGGGTGTGGGTGGCGGCACCCGCGTCACGGCTGCAAGCGGCCGCGACGCGGTTACGGACGGCGCCGGGCGTGATCCGGGTCGAGGTGACGCCGTCGCCACGGCGGCCGGGCGTGACGCTGATCAGCGTGTACGGCACCGGCCAGGTGGGCTCGGCGGCTGCCAACCGGCTGGTCGACGAGCTCCGCCGGACAATCCTGCCACGGGTGCTGCCGACGGGGACGACCTACCTCGTCGGCGGCGGCCCGGCCGTGTTCGCCGACTTCCAGCAGTCGCTGTACGGCCACTTCGGCTGGATCCTCGCCGCCGTGCTCGGGCTCACCTACGTGGCCCTCCTGCGCGCGTTCCGCTCGTGGCTGCTGCCGGCGAAGGCGGTCTTCATGAACCTGCTGTCGGTCGCCGGGGCCTACGGCCTGCTGGTGCTGGTGTTCCAGGAGGGGGTCGGGGCGAAGCTGTTCGGGTTCGAGACCACCGACCAGATCGCGGTCTGGATCCCGCTGTTCCTGTTCGCGTTCCTGTTCGGGTTGTCGATGGACTACGAGGTGTTCCTGCTGTCGCGGATGCGCGAGGAGTACGACCTCGTGCCCGACAACACCCGCGCGGTGTCCACCGGGCTGGCGCGTACCGGCAAGCTGATCACCTCGGCGGCCGTGATCATGGTGATCGCCTTCGGCGGGCTGGCGGCGTCGCGGTTCATCGAGATGCAGGAGTTCGGCTTCGGGCTCGCCGCCGCCATCCTCATCGACGCGACCATCATCCGGGCGGTGATCGTGCCCAGCCTGATGAAGCTGATGGGCCGCGCGAACTGGTGGTTCCCGAGGGCTCGCCTCAGGTAGTCGTCACGGGCGGCGTCGGCGGCGTCTGCACCGGCGGCTTGACGTGCTTCTTCTTCGGCTTCTTGACGGCCGGGGGCTTGGGCACGACCGGCGGGACGTAGTGCGACGAGAAGGAGTCGCGCCGCACCACCTTGCCGTTGCGCCGGATGGTGCGGAACACCGTCACGTTGAACCCGGCGCCGGCGCCCGACCGCGGGCCGGTCACCTGCGTCACCCTGATGCCGTCGGGCGTCGAGTAGAACTGGGCCGAGAGGGTCGAGTTGGTGTAGCTCATGCGGAGCAGGATCGCGTGGTGCAGGGTGTTCACGAACCGGAACTCGGGCCCGCCCCACGACACCGTCGCATCCATGCCCAGCGGGTAGTGCGAGATGTAGAACTGGTGGTTGGTGCGCGCCGTGATCTTGAGGCCGGCGTAGAACGCGGCGTCGAACAGCGTCGTCGCCACCTGGCAGACGCCGCCGCCGACGGCCGGCACGAGCTGGCCGTTCTCGATCTGCTGCCCGGTGCGGAAGCCGCGCTCGACGGTGCGCTGGCCGACGACCTGGTTGAAGTCGAAGGTCTCGCCGGCCTGGATGATGTGGCCGTCGAGGATCTGGGCGAGCAGGTGGACGTTCCAGATCCGGTTCGCCGACGAGGCACCCATGCTGGTCGTGATGGGGGTCTTGAACAGGGCGCGGGTGATGCCGAGCGCACGAGCCTGCTGGGTGGTGAAGTGGGGCGGCGTGCTGATCATGGCGACCTGCGCCACCCGGCTCTGCGGCAGCAGCCCGGCCTGCGCGATGGCGGTGGCGGTGCCGGCGGCGTCGAACTTCAGGCCGTTCACGCCGCGGACGACGACGGCGCGCTTGCCGTGCGTGCGGAAGTGGGCGTCCCTGGGCTGCTTCTCCGCGTGACGCGCCAGAGGTCGCACCAACCGCGTCAGCCCGGCCTGGTCGAACGTCAGCGCGAAGGCGCCGCCGGCCGTCGCGACCCGCAGCAGCGGTGCGAGATCGGCCGGCCTCAGCCGCCCCAGCCGGTGGTTGCCCGCCATCAGCGTGACCGGCGCGGACAGGGTCTGGCTGACCTGAGCCGACGCCTGCTGCGCATCGGCGGTGGTGATCGCAGGCGAGACCGGTCGCAGCACTACCGTCGCCGTGTCCCCTGCCAGCGCGGCGACCCCGATCGCCCGCAGCGCCGTCGGCGCGTCGAGGCTCACGCCGTCGGTGGCGGGGCTGACCGACGGCACCCCGGATGGCGACACGCTGAGGGCGGCGTCGACGGCCGGCCGGGTGAGGGCGGCCAGTTCCGGCGGCAGGGTCTGAGACGAGAGCACGAGGGGCGGTGCAACGTCGGCCGAGTAGACGTACGGCAGCAGGCGCTCGGCGACCCGGCCCGAGCTGTAGGCGGCGGCGACCGCGGCCTCGACGTCGAGCCCGATGCCGATCCGGGCCGGCACCACCGTCACGATCGCCGTACCGGCGCGCACCTGCATCGGCCGGGCCAGACGGTCGCCGACCTCCGAGGTCAGCCGTGCGCGGGCCTGGTCGGGCGTCAGCCCGCCGACATCCACGCCGGCGATCGAGACGCCCGGTACGATCACGTCGCGCGTCGCGTATGCCTGCGCCGCGAGACCGATGCCGACCAGGCCGACGAGGCCCAACGTCAGCAGCAGCGCATGCCGGAGTCCCGGCCGGGAGCGGCCAGGGTAGACGCGATAGGAGACGCGCTCGGTGGCCGCGGACACGCAGATAGCGTACCGCGGCCAGGCGACATTCCCTGCCCGCGGGGAGGACCGGGGTAGCATCCCTACCGCATGACCGAGCCGCCGGACGACGCGCCCGACCTCGCGTTCCGGACGGCGAGGGAGCGAATGTCCCCGCGTATGCAGCAGGCGCTGCGGGTGGTGGCGGTCGGCGCGACGCTGCTCGGCGCGGGCGCGGCGATCTTCATCGAGGCCCGCCGCACGCCGGCCCGCCCGGCCGAGAGCTTCGAGTCGCGGCGCGTGCTGCAGGTGGCAACGCCCACCGGGCACGTGACCCAGATCGCCTACCTGCGCCGCCGCATCCTCGCCATCGCCAGCCTCGGCGGCAAGCCGAGACGCGCGCTCGCACGTCTCGCCGACGCCCGCCTGCCCTGCCCGCGCGCGCAGATGCTGGCGGTGTCGCCGAGCGGTGATGCCGTCGCCTACCTCGGAGCCGAGGGCGCCACGCTGGTCACGACCGCCGGGTTCGTCACCAGTCTCGGCTGGCAACCGGCACGGGCTCGCAGCTGCCAGATCCGGTGGTCGCCCGACGGGCGCACGATCGCGTTCGCGGCCGGCCCGAACGCCCTCGTCGTCGAGCGCACCGGCAGGCGGATCGCGGAGCTGCACGACACGGCCGGTCTCAGCTTCACGCCCGACAGCTCGGCGCTCGTGTTCGCCGGCCGCGGCCCCCGCGGCGAGGCCGGCGTGCAGTCGCTGGACCTCACCACGACCGCCGTCACGACGCTGATCGTCGTCGACCATGCCGTATCACCGATCGCGGGCACCCGCGCGATCGCGTACACGGTCGAGACCGGGACCCGGCGCGCGATCTGGGTGGCGGGCACCGACGGCTCGGCGCCCCGGAAGGTGGCATCCCGCTTCCAGGCCGCCGCGTGGTTGAGCGACGGCTCGGCGCTGATCGCGACCCATCCCGGAGCGACACCCGGCGCCGACCGGGTCGCGCGCGTCGGGCTCGACGGGAGCGTCACGGGCATCGCCCGGGGCATCCTCGTCGGCGTGTCGAGGGTCGCGGGCGTGGTGATGGTGGGCCAGCGAGGCAGTCACGGCTACCACCTGGTCGTGGTGGAGCTCCGCACGGGGTTCGATGCGCCAGCCGGACTGCCGCCGGTGCTGGCGGCGAGTTGGACTGGGTGAACGGCATCGGCCCCCTGCGCCGAGCTACGAGACGACGCTGGCGCCGAGCACCCGTGCGTCCTGCTTGCCGGCGAGCGCCACGACGGCCGCCGGCGTCACGCCCCTGCCGAACATCAGGATCCCGGCGATGACGTTCCCGTGGACCCAGGAGGCGAGGTACAGCGGAACCACCTTCCGGCCCTGCTTCATGGTCGCCTTCCAGAGCGCGAAGCCCTCACCGGGGGCGCCGGCCGGCACGGGCACGAGTTTCGCCCCGCGCATCTTCTGCGGCGTCATCTGGTTCCAGACGTTCGCGATCGCCAGTGCGGCGGCCCGGTTCTTGTAGGCGTACGCCGCGGCAAACACCCCCGCCTTGCGCGCGTTTACAAACCCGGCCTCGTAGGCCGACACGAATGCGTGCTGCTCGAGCGTCCGGATCGACGTCGGGTCGCCCTTCATCGCCTCCTCGAGCGTGACCGGTTTCGTCTCGGCCGGAACGACGATCCAGCCTGACCCGAGGTCGGCCGCGCCCAGCACGACGTGACTCGCGTTCAGCACCTGCGGCGGCGAACTGGTGGCGCCCGTCGCCGACTTGCCCGCCGAGCCACACGCCGCGATCACCGGCGCTACGAGGACGAGCGAGAGCAGTGCGCCACGTCGCATGAGGAGTACATCGACGGCGGGCGCGTTCTGCTTGACGCAGACGGTGGCACAACATCTAGCGGAATTCGGGACGAATTCCGCATGGGAGCGGTTGGATTCGAACCAACGTAGGCATAACCAACGGGTTTACAGCCCGTCCCCTTTAGCCACTCGGGCACGCTCCCGGAGAGCCCCATCCTACCGGATCGGTTGCGGACTCCGGTCGATCAGGTGGCGATCTCGCGCAACCCCTGCGACTCGGGCATCGACTCGAGCCGGCGGAGCGTCGTCGTCTCGATCTGGCGGATCCGTTCGCGTGTCACGCCGAAGTGCCGGCCGACCTCCTCCAGGGTGCGCGGTGGCGACCCGCACAGCCCGTAGCGGAGCTCGAGCACGCGCCGGTCGCGCTCGCAGAGCGAGCGCAGCGCACGGTCGAGATCCTGCCGGCGAAGACTCGTCGAGGCCTCCAGTTCGGGGCTCGGCGCGGTGGCATCCTCGACGAAGTCGCCCAGCTCGAGGTCGTCGTCCTCGCCCATCGGCCGCTCGAGGCTGACCGGCAGCAGCGCGATGCGCAGGATCTCGCGCACCTCGTGCGCGCTCATGCGGAGCTCGCGCCCGATCTCCTCCGGCCGCGGGTCGCGCCCGAGCCGCTGCACCAGCTGGCGCTCGGCGTGCACGACGCGGTTGAGCTTCTCGACCATGTGCACCGGGATCCGGATCGTGCGGGCCTTGTCGGCGATGGCGCGCGTGACGGCCTGCCGGATCCACCACGTGGCGTAGGTCGAGAACTTGTAGCCGCGCCGGTAGTCGAACTTCTCGACCGCGCGGATGAGGCCGAGCGAGCCCTCCTGGATCAGGTCGAGGAACGTCAGGCCGCGTCCGAGGTAGCCCTTGGCGATCGACACCACCAGGCGCAGGTTGGCCTCGGTCATCTGCCGCCGGGCGATGTCGTCGCCACGCTCGATGCGCTTCGCCAGCGACACCTCCTGCTCGGCCGTCAGCAGCGGCACGCGGCCGATCTGGCGCAGGTACAGGCGCAGCGAGTCGAGGCTCGGCTCGACGCTGAGGTCGAGGTTCGGAACCGGCAGGGGCGCTTCGACCGCGACCGGATCCTCGCCGTCGACGATCTCGACGGCGATCTCGACCAGGTACGCGAACAGGTCGTCGACCTGCTCGGGCGCCAGCTCCGCCTCTTCGATCACGGCCGCGACCTCTTCGTGCGTCACGAAGCCGCGTTCCAACCCGAGATCGATCAGGCGCGCAACGTCCTCGCCCTCCGGAATCTGGATGTCAACGGTCAGCACAGCCGGCGACCCCGCATCATCGACCCCTTCTCCCTGAGACCCTCGTACGGCGGGACGGCAAGTCCGCCCCGCTCCCTACCCGGCGGCGATTATAGGGCGGATCCGTCCGTCTCACCCTGCATAACCACCGGTGCCATCGCTGAATTGGAAACTATTGCACAGATTTACTGCGTTGCAAGGCTCACATTCACGGTTCGGGTACCGACGATCGCCCCACGGTTGTCGACCACCGCGGCTCGCGCCAGGTCGTCGAGCGCTTCCGATTCGAGCCCGTCGCCGAACGCCAGGCGAGCCGCCGCGACGGCCGCCGGCGCCAGCGCGTCGAAGCTGCCGTCGAGCACCTTGAGCGCGACGCCCCGGCCGTCGTCCAGGCCAACCCCGATGACGCCCTCCGCTCCGATCTTGGCCACCAGGCCGGGGCGGGCGCGCATCAACTCGGTGTCGATCCAGCCCGGAGCCCGCACGAGCTGGGGATGGCGGCGCATGGCGCCGGCGCAGCGGCCCAGCGCGGTGTCGGGGGCAGCGGCGGCGAGGCGGCCGAACATGGCCGCGAAGCGCTGGAGCGGGAGGAAGTAGGCGCGCATGCCGCAGCCGTCGCCGGCCTCGGCCGCCGTCGCACCGGCCGCCTCTGCAACGGCGCGCCGCATCGCCTCCTGCACCGGATGGCCCGGGTCGAGGTAGTCGTCGATCGACCAGCCCTCGCAGACACATCGCGCCAGGGCCAGGGCGTGGTTGCCGGAGCAGTTGTGCCGCAGGCCCGTGTTGGTGCCGTCGTTGCCGTTGCGGAGGGCTGACGGGTCGAGACCGGCAGCGGCGAGGATCTCGCCGGCTCGCTCGGCCGTCTCGTCGACGCCCGTGTGCGACGCGCAGGCGACGGCCAGGTGACGGTCGTCCAGCCCGAGCCGATCGATCACGCCAGCGGCCACCGACGGTGCCGCCTGGAACGGCTTGGCCGACGAGCGCAGGAACACGCCGAGGTCGGCCGCCCCGGCGGTGGCGGCCGTGACGGTGCCGTCGGCCGCGGTCGCGCAGATGGCCACGACGTGGCGGCAGTCGACCTGTCCGCCACGCACGAGCACGACCTCGCACCCCGCCTCCATCGCGCGCACTGTACCCTGGAGCCACCATGCCGGAGCTGCCGGAGCTCGAGGCCCTCGCGCGCACGCTGAGGGCGCCCCTTGCGGCGTCGCCGATCGCGGCCGGGCCGCGTGCGCACTTCGCGGTGATGAAGACCGCCACGCCGCCGCTCGCCTGGCTCGCAGGTCGCCGGTTCGACGACGTGCGGCGCCGCGGCAAGTTCCTGCTCTTCGACGTCGACGGCCACACGCTGACGGTGCACCTGATGACGATGGGCCGCATCGGCTACCACCCGCCCGGCGGCAAGCGGCCGAAGGTCACCGTGCTGGAGGTCGGCTTCGAGGACGGCGGTGCCCTCCTGGGCACCGAGGGCGGCACCCGCAAGAGCATGCGCGTCGGCCTCTACGACGCCGCCGGCACGGCCGCGCTGCTGGCCCATCTCGGGCCGGAGCCGCTCGATCCCGGGTTCGACCGGGCTGCGCTCGACCGCGTGCTGGACGCAGCGCCCCACCAGTTGAACGCCCGGCTGCGCGACGGCCGCGCCATCGCCGGCATCGGGCGCGCGTTCGTGGACGAGATCCTGCATGCGGCGATGCTCTCGCCGTTCGCCATCTCCACGCGGGTCGACGAGGACGGCCGCGCCCGCCTCGCGACAGCGATCCGGGAGGTGCTGGAACGCGGCATCGCAACCTGCCTCGAGCGCCAGGGGCTGGTGATGCCGGCCAGGAACGACGCCCGCCTGCTGCGCATCCACGGCCACGACGGCGAGCCCTGCCCGACCTGCGGCGAGGTGCTGCGGTTCGTCGATTTCGAGTCCAACCGGATCGTCTACTGCCCGCGCTGTCAGACCGGCGGGCGCATCCTGGCCGACCGGCGCATGTCGCGGCTGCTCAGGTAGGCAGCGTCACCAGCACGTCGTCGCCGGCAGCCTCGATGCGGGCGCCCAGGCGCGTCAGGACGACCCGGGCCGCCTCGACCGCCACGTCGCGACCCGGCGTGGTGACGATCCCGATCAGCTCCGGCGCGAACGGGCCGATCGCGATCCCCGGCCCGTCGGCGCCGAGCGTGGCCGCAGCGCGGTTCGGATCGAGCCGGAGCGCCGCCTCGGCGATGAGCGCGAGGGCGCGGGCCGCGCGCTCGACCTCGGTCTGCACCCCGGCCGGCCGGCTCGGTTCGCGGAGGGAGATCGCCCGGCCGTCGCCGCGTGCCACGACGGCGGCGAGGGCCTCGCCGGCCAGATCGCCGGTGCCGATCGGCTCGAGCACCGGCTGCCAGCGCCCGGACACGGCGTGGCCGATGGTCGAGACGTTGGCGATCATCCGGTCCATGTCGGCGGCGGCGTCGGCGATCTGCCCCAGGAACCGCAGCTGGCGCTCGTCGAGGTCGCCACCGCGCTCCATGGTCTTGGCGAAGCCGTAGACGATCGACAGCGGCGTCCGCAGGTCGTGGGCGACCGCGCTCATCAGCTCGCCGAGCTCCGCCTCGGTCATGCCGGCTTGGCCCCCGCGCCGCGGCCGAACGTCTTGGCCTTGGCCTCGGTGCCCGCGAGCAGGCGCCGGATGTTCTCGCGGTGACGGATGAGGATGCCCACCGCCGCCACGGTACCGAACACCACCACCTGCCACGGCTGGCCCGTCAGCACGCAGCCCACGGGGTACAGCACCGCGATCGTCATGGACGCCAGCGACACGTAGCGGAACAGCCACAGCACCGCGACCAGCACGAGCACCAGAGCGAGCGCGAGCACCGGCGTGAGCGCGATCACGACGCCGCTGGTGGTGGCGACGCCCTTGCCGCCGCCGAAGCCGAGCAGGATCGGGAACGTGTGGCCGAGGATCGCCGCCGACCCGGCCACGATCGCCGTGCCGGGGCCGATCGTCTCGAGCCCGATCAGCGTCGGCACGAAGCCCTTGGCCATGTCGAGCACCAGGACGGGCGCACCGTAGCGCGGCCCCAGCGCCCGCCAGACGTTGGTGGCACCGGTGTTGCCCGAGCCCCTGGTGCGGATGTCGATCCCCGCCAGGCGGCCGGCCCAGTACCCCCAGGGCAGCGAGCCGCCGAGGTACGCGGCCACCACGAGCACGACCTGGTCCACGCCCATCAGCCGGCCTCGCCGAGCAGGTGATGGCGGGCTCGGGCGAAGTACTGCGCGGCGGAGGCGACCGTCAGCGCCACGGCCGCGTACACCAGCACGTCGTTGATGCGCGGATGGCTGGTGTTGAGGATCAGGGCCATGATGGCGACCATCTGGACGAAGGTCTTCCACTTGCCGAGCTGGCTGGCGGAGATGACCTCGGTCGAGGCCGCCAGCATGCGCAGGCCGCTGACCGCGAACTCCCGCGCGATGATGACCATGGCCACCCAGGGTGCAACACGGTTGTCGCCGACCAACTGGATGAGGACGCAGCTGACGAGCAGCTTGTCGGCCAGGGGGTCGACGAACTTGCCGAAGGTGGTGACCGACCCCCGCGACCGCGCCAGGTAGCCGTCAAGCGAGTCGCTGAGGGCGGCGATCGCGAAGACGGCCGCCGCCAGATAATCGCTGTCGATCGCCAGCAGGACGACGCACACGGGTACCAGTGCGATCCGCGCAACCGAGATCCAGTTAGGCGCGGTCACCTCGCAACGATACCCTCTGGGCACCATGCTGGTCAGCGGCGCGCGGATCCTCGTCACCGGCGGCGGCCGGCGACTCGGCGCCGCGATCGCCCTCGGGCTCGCGGAGGCCGGCGCCGACGTCGCCATCACCTACCGGTCGTCCCGCGAGGAGGCCGACGATGTCGTGGCCGGGATCGAGACCACGGGCCGGCGCGGTGCGGCGCTGGCCGCGGATCTGGCCGACCCGGCAGCGACCGGCGCGGCGGTGCGCCGGGCGGCCGAGGCCCTCGGTGGTCTGGACGCGATCGTCCACGCCGCCGGCGGCGGATTCCGGCCCGTGCCCCTGGCCGAGGTGACGCCGGAGCTGTTCGAGGAGGCGATCGGCGCGACCCTGCGCGGCGCCCTGTTCCTGGCCCAGGCGGCCGAGCCGGTGCTCACCGATGGCGGCGCGATCGTGTTCGTCGGCGACGTGGCGGGCATCGCCGGCTGGCCGGCGTTCCTGCCCCACTCCGCCGCCAAGGGCGCGCTGCGGCCGCTGACGCGGGGGCTCGCGCGGGCGCTGGCGCCGCGCATCCGGGTGGCGATGGTCCAGCCCGGCACGGTGGCCGACGGCGAGGGTGCGACGGCCGACCAGCGCGCGGACGAGACGCCGCTCGGCAGGGCGGGCGAACCGGCCGACGTGGTGGGCGCGATCCGCTACCTGCTCGAGGCCCCGTTCGTGACCGGTGCGGAACTGGTGGTAGACGGCGGGCGTCTGGTCCGCTGATATGGGACATGCATGCGTGACGCGCTGACATCCGCCGAACTGCTGGTCCTCGCCGGCGACGGCGATCGCCCCGCGTTCGTGGCGCTGTGGGATGACTTCGGCGGTCCCGTGCTGGCGCTGGCGTCGCGGGTGCTCGGGAGCCAGACGGCGGCCGAGGACGCGACGGTCGAGATCTTCCGCACCGCCTGGCGGGCTGCCGCGACCTACGAGCCGGAGCGCCTCGACGTGACCGACTGGCTGTTCGAGATCGCCCGCGCGGTGCTGCGCGACTCGGGCCGCGCGCTGCGGCAGGAGGCGGCCCAGGATGAACTCGAGTTGCTGCGGGTGCACGTCGCCATCGCCGCGCTGCCCAGCCGCGAGAGGATCGTGATCGAGCATATGTACGGCGGGCACTGCTCGCAGCGCGAGATCGCGGCCCGCACCGGGTGGTCGCTCGGCACCGTCAAGACACGCACCCGCAACGCCGTCGCGCATCTCGCCGACGAGCTGGCCGACGTCGAGGCGGAGCTGTGATCGAGCACGAGAGCGCACGACTCTCGCTCGCCGACCTCGTCATCGAGGACCTCGGCGACCCCACCCGCACGGCCGGCCTGCGCGCGCACGCCGCGACCTGCGACCGCTGCCAGGTCGAGCTGGCCGCGCTGCAGCACATGCACGCGATGCTGGAGGCGATCGGGCCGGCGCCCCGGCCCGACGACCGGCTCCGGCAGCGCGTGATGACGGGCATGACGGCCGATCGCGAGCCGGGCGCCACCCACTGGCGCACGGTCGCGCTCGGCCTCGCCGTCACCGTGCTGGCGCTGACGGCGGCGCTGGTGCTGCAGCTCGTCGCCCGGTAAGCCCGGCTGCAACACTGTCCGCGTGGAGCGCTCCGTCCCGGTTCTGGACGACGGCTTCGTCCGTCTCGACGCCGCCATGGCGGACGATCTCTCGGTCGTCAACGCCGCTCGGGTGTCGTTCGGGGTGCGGCGCGACGAGATGGACGACCGCGACGCCGGGCTGATCCGCTTCCTGATGCGCGAGCGCCACGGCACGCCGTTCGAGCACAACAGCTTCCGGTTCCACATCCGCTGCCCGATCTTCGTCGCGCGCGAGTGGTTCCGGCACCGGATCGGCTCCTACAACGAGCTCTCCGGGCGCTACACCCAGCTCGACGACAGCTTCTACGTGCCCGCCGCCGAGGACGTCCGCACGCAGACGGGCAAACCCGGCGCCTACACTTTCGAGTCGGTCGAGACCGAGCTCGCCGAAGCCACCCGCGAGCGGATCCGCGACTCCTACCGCGCGGCCTACGCCGCCTACGAGGCGATGCTCGCGCAGGGCATCGCCAAGGAGGTGGCCCGCACCGTCCTGCCCGTCGGCATCTACACCGAGTTCTACTGGACGGTGAACGCCCGCAGCGTCATGAACTTCCTCTCCCTCCGCAACGCCACCACCGCCCAGCGCGAGATCCAGCGCTACGCCGCCGCGGTCGAGGAGCTCTTCGCGACGGAGATGCCCCTCACGCACGCCGCGTTCATCGGCCAGGACCGCCAGGCCCCCTGAATTCGGGTCACGTTCCTGGCCCGGCACCCAATCTTGCATCCTGTCAGGTTGGGTGCCGGGCCGTGAACGTGACACCCGCTCGGGCTATCGCCGATGCCCGGGAAGGCGCACCATCTTGGTGCGGACGATGTAGGCGGCGATCTGGCCACCCATATGACTTGCGTCGACGGACGCGAAGCGGAAGTGGATGCCACCGAAGGTCCGCGCGTCGGCGATGTCATCGAGGGCGTCGGAGAACGTTGCGTACGACCGTCGAGTGCCGGGGTAGTTGATAGATGTGATCGTGAACGGCGTGCTGCGACCGAACAGGATGGCCAGCATGCCGGCTCCGGAGCCGCTGACGCCTGCGTGCCCGGACGGGTACTCCTGGAACGGCGGGGTCACGATCAGCGGCACCCACGCCGAGTCGGCGTCGGTGGTGGAGTTGCCGTCGAGTCCCGCCTGTCGAATCGCGGTGATTGGGCGCCAGGTGTCGAAACGATTCTTCGCGTCCCAGACCGCGATGGCGCCGTCTGCCATGGACATGTTCAGGAGAGCAAGGCTGCGCGCTTCGCGCACCAGCGAGTGTTCGCGGTGGGCGAGCAACTGCAGCGCAACCCGGTTCCAGAAGCCGACCACGGAATCGCTCGCCCAGAACTGGGCCGTCAGGGTCTGGGCCGAAGTGCGCGTCGTGCTCGAGAGGCTACCCATCGCCTTGACCTCGTTGAAGGCGTCGGCGTAGGCGCTGCTCGTGAGCGGCGGCGGGCCCGGCAGGGCGAACTGCGCCGCGGAGGTCAGCGCGAACGGCGTCGTGACCGCTACCTGCCGGAACAATGGCGTTGTGACGAAGGCCGGCGGCGTCGGAACCCAGTCGCCCGGATCCGAGCCCGAAACGTAGGGCGGGAGCACCGTATCCCAGCCGTCGCTGGCGCGCCACGCGATGATCTGGTCAGCGACACTCGTTCCCCAGGCCAGGCCCGCCGCCATCGACGACTCGCTCCCGCGCAACGTACCGAGTGTCAGTGCGAGACGCGCGTCGAACAGCGCCTTCTGGGCCGGGAACAGCACGACGAGCGCTTCGTGCGCCGCACCCGCGGCGGCGGCCGCTCGCGATGCGCCACTCGGGGCGGCCGGTGCCACGTGGACGGACGTGTAACGCGGGCTGACGCCGTTGACGGCGTCGAACACGGAGATCTGCACGATCGCCGCAAGGCGCGTGCCGGGCGGCGTCGGCGTGTTGGCGAGCGCCTGCGCCTCGATCATCGTCTCGTTCCAATCCGACACCACGTCCGCAGCGACAGCGACGGGCAGGGCCAGCATTGCGAGCGCCGCGACGATCACGGCAACGCCGGCGCGGTGAATACCGTGCATGTCGACAACCTCCCTTCGTCGATCCGGACCCCGGATCGTCCGCCGACGCTAGCGACCACGCGGACCGTTCGCATGGGGGGTTTCCCTACGTCTCTCGCGATTGTGTATCATCGCGTCGCCCGGTCTCACTACCGAGGTCGTTGTGACACTGCAAGGGCGAGAACGCGAGTTGCGAATCCTGCGGGGCTTCGTCCACGCGCGCACCTCGGGTATCACAACCGACCCGCAGCGTCGAGCCGCACTCCTTTTGCTCGCGGCACGGTCGGCGATGCTGGCCGGTCACCTCGACGCTGCGACCGTGCTCGTCGGGCGCGCGCACGACGAGGCCGCGCAGCCGTTGCAGCGCGCCCAGGCCCAGCATCTGATCAGTCAGCTCACCATCCTGCGGCTGGGGGTTCCGTACCGCGAAACCACGGGCGTCATCGAAGGCGAAGCCAACGAACATGCCGGACAGGCCATCTCCATGCTGGCTGACGCTGCAGTCGCGGCCAAGCTCGGCGGCGATTTCGTCACCGTGACCGACCTCACCCTGCTCCAGTTCGACCAGCATCAGCAATTCGGCGCGCTGATCAACCCCGCCATCGGCCGTGCCAGGGCGGCGGTCGCGGTGGTACCACTCGCCTCCTTGCTCGCTGTCCGCGCCGAGGGCGAGTTCCAGGCCGGCCAATGGCAGCTGGCTCAGGGCGATGCGGCCGAGGCGTTGGCGCTGCTGCCCGAAGGCTCGCTCGTCGCCGGCTTCGTGCACGCGATCACGGCACGGATGGCCGCCGCTCGCGGCCAGAGCAGCGGCTGTCGCGCAGCCGTGCGACGCGCACTTGCGGTCTCCGAGCCGGGTGATGTCCAGTCGATCCGGGACCGGGCGACGGCTGCCCTCGCCGACGAGGCACACGCGCAAGGCGCGTACGACAGGGCGCGCCAGGGCTACGAGCGGATCGCGGATCACCTCGACTCCATTGGCGGGACTCCGGTCTTCATCGACTGGCTGCCGCCGCTCGTCGAGTGCTGCGTCAGACTCGGCGACCTCGCCGGCGCGAGCCGGCATACGGAGAGAGTGGCGGCGGCTGCCCGCCGGCTGCCGACGCCGACCACGCGCGCCTTCGCCGCGGAGGCCCGCGCGCGCCTCGCAGGCGGTGGGGACTACGAGCCGCTGTTCGAGGAGGCACTGGCCTGGCACGAGCGCGGCGGACGGCGCTTCACGCAGGCTCGCACCCAGCTCGCCTATGGGGAGCGGCTCCGTCGCCACCGTCGGCGGCGGGAGGCCCGTCCACACCTCTGCCACGCGATCGAGGTGTTCGAGGATCTGCAGGCTGAGCCATGGGTGGAACGTGCGCGCCACGAGCTTCGCGCAACCGGCGAAACCGCTCGCGCCAGGACCGCCGAGGCGCGCGACGTACTCACGCCCCACGAGGTCCGGATCGCGCGGCTCCTTCGCAACGGCGATACCAACCGGGACATCGCAGTCAGGCTCTTCATCAGCCCGAAGACCGTCGAGAAGCACATCACCAGCATCTACCGCAAGCTCGGCGTCAGCTCACGGCGCGAACTCTGGGAGTTGCGGCAGTAGCCACGAGCCCGACCTACGTCCGCGGGACGAGGCGGCACTCGGCGGCCTTGAAGCGCATGGTGATGGTGCGACCGGTTCGGAGGTCGAGCTCGTCGGCGGCGAGGGTGGTGACCTCGGCGGTGACGTCAGCGGGTGTGCTCGCGGTGACGCGGACACGGTTGCCAAGACGCACGACGCGGACGATGGTGCCGCTGAGGCTGTTGCGGGCGGACCCGCCGTCGCCGGCGAGCGTGATCGACCATGGCGGGATGACGAGGCCGACGGGCCCGTTGCCAGGGTCGGTGGTGACGAGACTGCCGCCGGCCACCTCGACGTGGGTGAGACCATCATCACCGGCGCGGGCGGTGCCGGCCAGGTAGTTGAGTCCGGCGAAGTCCGCCACGAAGCCGGAGAGGGGCGCCGCCACGAGCTCGCCCGGCGTGCCGGTCTGGATGATGCGCCCGCGTTCCAGGATGGCGACGCGGTCGGCGAGGGCCGCGGCGTCGTCGTAGCTGTGGGTGACCATGACCGTTACGAGACCCAACTGGCGGAGCAACCCGGCCAGCTCGCCAGTGACCCGGCCGCGCGTGGCCGGGTCGAGACTCGAGAGCGGCTCGTCGAGCAGCAGCATGCGCGGCGAGCGCGCGAGCGCGCGAGCGATCGCGACCCGCTGGCGCTCCCCGCCCGAGAGATCGCCCGGCCGGACTTCGGCGAGCTGGCTCACGCCAAGCCGTTCCAGCAGCTCATCGGCCCGGCGACGCCGCTCGCGGCGACCGACGCCGGCGGCCTCGAGCGGGAACGCGACATTGGTCCGAGCGTCGAGGTGCGGGAACAGCGCGAAGTCCTGAAAGACGACGCCGACGGGCCGCCGCTCGACGGGCACGAACACGCCGGTGGCGGCGTCGAACCAGACCTCGTCGCCCAATCCGATATGGCCCGCCTCCGGCCGGATCAGGCCGGCCAGCGCTCGCAGCAACGTCGTCTTGCCGGCACCCGACAACCCGGCGACTGCCAGCGTCTCGCCGTCGTCCACCCGCACCTCGGCCGCCAGCGCGAACTCGCGCAGCGGCACCGTCACTGCCGCTACGAGCCCGGCGTCCATCGCCTGCCGATGACCTTCACGGCAAGAAGCACCGCGAACGACACCGCCACGAGGACGGCGGAGATTGCGAGCGCCGCGTGCACGTCGGAGTCGAGGGCACCGTAGATCGCGAGCGGCGCGGTCTGGGTGACGCCGGGGAACGAGCCGGCGAAGATCAGCGTCGCGCCGAACTCGCCGAGCGCCCGGGCCCACGCGAGCACCGCGCCGGTGAGGAGGCCGCCGCCCGCGAGCGGGATGGCTATCCGTGCGAACTGACGCGCCGGCGAGGCACCGCTGGCGCGGGCGGCATCGAGGAGCCGCTGATCGAGCGCGGCGAAGGAGGCCTGCGCCTGGCGCAGGTAGAACGGGCTCGCGACGAACACCTGCGCCATCACCACGGCGGTGGTCGTGAACGGGATCTCCAGGCCGAGCGGCCCGCCGATGGTGCCTCTCGCCCCGAACGCCGACAACAGCGCGATGCCCGCGACGGCAGGCGGCATCACCAGTGGCATCTCGAGCAGGGTCGTGATCAGGTCGCGGCCGCGAAACCTGCCGACGGCGAGGACATACGCAACCGGCGTACCGACGACCACGATCACGGCCAGCGCGACCAGGGTGGTCTCCAGGGAGAGGCGCAGCGCATCCTGGGCGATCGGCGACCGCAAGCCGTCGACGAGGCTCGACGGCGAGACGCGCAGGAACACCGCCGCGATCGGTAGTCCGATGAACAGGACCGCGATCGCGACGAGCAGCTCGGCTCCAACCCGGGCGGCGCGAGCACTCACGCCGGCGGTGCCGCCCCGAAGCCCGCGTCCGCGAGGATCTTCTGCCCCTCGGACCCGAGCACGAAGTCGATCCACTGCTGGGCGAGATCCTTCGCGGTCGATGACGACACGACCGCGATCGGATACGTGACGGTCGGCTGAGCGTCGGTGGGAATGCTGATCGCGGACAGAGCCGGTCCCGCCGCCCTCGTGTCCGTCGTGTAGACGAACCCGGCGTCGGCGTCGCCGCTCTCGAGCTTCGCCACGATCGACTTGACGCTCTGCTCCTCGCTGACGACGTTCTTCAGC
This sequence comes from uncultured Actinomycetes bacterium, assembly GCA_963779685.1. Taxonomy (GTDB): domain Bacteria; phylum Actinomycetota; class Thermoleophilia; order Gaiellales; family F1-60-MAGs149; genus CAVZZG01. Next base: position 543,423 of record CAVZZG010000001.1, on the reverse strand, counting down.
ACCGCGGCCGACCACCCGGCACCCTGGGAGGCGTCGAGGCTCGCCAGTACCTTGCGGGTGTAGTCGCCGATCGGTACGCCGGCGGCGCCGACGACGAGTTTCACCCCGGGTGTCGCGAGGGACTTCAGATCCGTCACCCGTGCGGAGCCGGCCGGGACCGCCAGCACCAGGGTGTTGGTCGCGAACGGCACGGGTTTGGCGATCTTGCCGTCGGTCTCCAGCTGCTTGGGGTACTTCGGGCTGGCGGCCGCGTAGACGTCGGCCTTCGCGCCTTCCTCGAGCTGCGTAGCGAGCTCGTCCGAGCCGGCGAACTCGAACGTGACCTTGGCGCCGCCGTTGGCTTTCGAAAACGCATCGGCGACCTTCGGGAAAGCGTCCTTCAGCGAGGAGGCGGCGAGCACGCGCAGCGAAGCCGATCCACCGCTCACGCTGCCCCGCCGCCACCGCATGCCGCGAGCAACAGCGCGCCCACCACGACCACCACCGACGATCTCATACCGCCTCCCTGGTTGATCCGCATCCCGTCAGGTCGTAACCACCGATCGCCGCCAGCCGGCGCTGGAACACGGCCGACGTCACCAGGTCGACGAGGGCGACCACGCCCGGGTGCGCCACGTACTCCTCCGCGATCCAGAGCTCGACGACGTGGGTTTCGAGCGGGAGAAACGCGAGCCGGAACGTGGCCGCCGCCGGCTCGAAGGTCACCGCCGCCGCGCCCAGAAGAGCGGCCGACCGGGCCGCGTCGAGGTGGCCGGACGCGACCCACGCCGGATCCGGCAACGGCATCCCGAGCCGGGCCGCGGCTCGCGCAAGGCCCTGCTGGCTGGCCGCTGAGGGGTCGCGCTGCACCAGACGGCCCGACAGAGCCGCCTCCATCGTCACACGGCCGCGTGGACCGGGCACCACGACGCCCACCTGCCACTGGGCGAGATGCCACCGACGAACCGGGCGCGGCGCCATGGGCAGCGCTCCCTCCGGGCCGTGGACGAGGACGCCGTGACAGCGCCCTGCCGCGAGCGCCTCGATCGCGGCCCCGGTCGAGCCGGAGACGGCGACCAGGCGCCGCTCGCCGAGGCCGCCCACCAGGGACGCGGCGACGCCCAGCGCAGGATCGCAACCGACGACGACGAGCCCACGGGCGCCGCCGCCCGGGAAGAGCCGGAGGCCCTCGTCGATGATCCCGTCCGGCACCAGCCAGGCACCGCCGGCGGCCTCGCGTTCGTCCAGGCGGTGCACCACCGTGTGCGTGCCGACCCGGCCTGCGACCACGGGGTCGCCCTCGGTCACGTGACCGATGACGGCGACCACCTGCTCGACGGGCCCAGCGAACAACTCCTCCACCGATGCGCCGAGGGTTCGTGCGATGCGCAGCGCGGCGTCGACCGAGGGCGCATGGCGGCCGGTCTCGACGGTTATCACGACCTGGCGCGAAACCCCGGATCTCTCCGCCAGCTCCGCCTGCGTCAGGCCGACGCGCTCCCTCGCATCGCGCACCGCCGATCCATCAATCCGTGCCATGTCGAAATACTGGCACATACGCCAGTATTTCGACAGCTACAGGCCGTACAGCTCGCCGTACTTGGCGCGGATCTGGCGCATGTAGGCGGCGTGCCCGAGAGGGGCGCCGGTGACCTGTTGCATGAGCTCCTCGCCGGGCAGGACGCTGCCCGTGCGATGGATGCGCTCGCGCAGCCAGCCGAGGATCGGCGCGAAGTCGCCGGCGCGCACGAGGTCGTCGACCGGGAGATCCTCGCGGAGTCGCTCGCTGATGGCCGCGGCGTAGAGGTTGCCGAGGGTGTAGGTCGGGAAGTAGCCGATGTAGCCGATCGACCAGTGGATGTCCTGCAGCACGCCGACCGCGTCGTTGGCCGGGCGGAAGCCGAGGTAGCCGAGGTAGCGCTCGTTCCACGCCTCGGGCAGGTCGGCGACGGCCAGGTCGCCGTCCAGCAGCAACCGCTCGAGCTCGTAGCGGACCAGGACGTGGAGGTTGTACGTGACCTCGTCGGCATCGACGCGGATCGGCGTCGCGGCGACCACGTTCACGCCCCGGACGAAGTCGTCGAGACCCACGCCCGCCAGTTGCTGCGGGAAGTACTCGCACGCGACCGGCAGGTAGCGCTCCCAGAACGGCCGCGACCGGCCGATCACGTTCTCCCAGAAGCGCGACTGCGACTCGTGCAGGCCGAGCGACGGAGCATGCGCGATGGCCGTGCCGGCGTGCTCGACGGGCATGCCCTGCTCGTAGAGGCCGTGGCCGCACTCGTGCATGGACGACAGCAACGCGCCGGGCTCCAGCGAGTCCTGATAGCGGGTCGTCATCCGCACGTCACCGGGTCCGAACGAACTGCAGAAAGGATGGGTCGAGGGGTCCTGGCGGCCCGCCTGGAAGTCGAAGCCGAAGTCGGCCAGGACACGCTCGGTCAGCCGCCGCTGGCTGTCGTGATCGTAGGGGCCCCCGAGGAACGACCGGTCGGGCGCGGGCCGCGACAGCACCTCGGCGACGAACGGCACCAGCTCGGCCTTCAGGCCGGCCAGCAGCGGGTCGAGCTGGGCGGTGGTCATGCCCGGCTCGAAGTCGTCGAGCAGCGCGTCGTAGCGATCGCCGCCGTCGGCCAGGCAGTCGGCGAACTCGCGCTTCAGCTCCAGCGTCCGCTCCAGCTCGGGCCGGAACAGGGCGAAGTCGCTCGCCGACCGAGCGCGCTCCCAGGCCTCGTTGCTGACCGAGTCCTGGCGGGCGATGGCGGTGACGAGCTCGGCGGGCACGCGCACCGCCCGGTCGCGCTCCCGCTTGACGACGCGCACCATGGCGCGTTGCGCATCGGTGAGACCCGCTCCGTCGGCGGCCAGCGCGTCGATCGCCTCGCCGTAGGCCGGGTCGACCTCGCGCTCGTGCAGCAGCGCGGCAAGCGTCGCGCGGTGCGCGCCGCGAGCCTCCCGGCCCCTGGGCGGGCAGAACGTCTGCTCGTCCCACCCGAGCAGGCCCATCACCATCGAGAGGTCGTCGATCTCGCGCATCCGCCGCTCGAACGTCAGCCAGGCATCCACGCGCCGGAGCGTACCCGGCCCGGCCCGGCGCCCGTACCATCTCGCTGTGCAGGCGCCGCCGCCGATCGTCTCCATTCCCGCGGCCTACGGCGATGCCCTCGCGGAGTACCGGGCGATCCGCGACGGATGCGCGATCGACCGTGTGCAGCCGCGGGCGATTCGCCTGGCCGACGACCTCGTGGCCGCGTCGGCCGGGCTGTACGTCCGACCCGGACAGGGCGTGGCGACCTGCCTGGCGGCCGTGGTCCTCCGGCCCGACGGCAACGTCGTGGGCGCCGCGACGGTGGTGACGACGCCTGACCGGGCCGTGCTGCTCGACGTCTCCAACAGGCTCGCGGCCGATGCGCTGCCCCAGACGGTGCCGCCGGAGGACGAGGTGGCCCGGATGCGGCTGCGCGGGCCGGCCGCCGGCGCAGTGCTGGAGGCGGCCGGAATGCCCGCCGCCGGTCCGCCGGGCACCGCGATCCGCGGTCTGACCGGGGACCCGGACGCGGTCCTGTGCCGCACGGGCGCCGACCGCTACGCCCTCTACTGCCCGGTCAGCACCGCCCGCGGCCACTGGCAGGCGCTGCTCGGCGCCGGCGCGGTACCGGTCGGGTCGGTGGCCCTGGAGACGGCGCGCATCGAGGACGCCGAGCCCTGCCTCGAGCGCGACTTCCGCAACCCGTTACCGGCCTCCGCCGCGGGCTTCGGCGACTTCGCCGCGTATCCGGCGGCCGAGGTCGCATTCGTCGCGATCGAGCACGAGGGCATGGCGCCACTTCCCGGCGCGGCGCTCGCCGTCGACGGCACGCACGTCGGCGAGGTGCGGGTGGCCGCGAGCAGCATCCGCCTCGGCGGCCGGCCGGTGGCGCTGGCCGTCCTGGTGGTCGCGCATGCAGCCGCGGGCAGCGAGGTCCACGTCGGTCGCAGCACGACCTGGAGCGGCGGCATCGTCACGGCGGCCGTGCGGTTGCCGGCCGATGCCGCTGCGCCCAACTACTGATACCGCAGCGCCTCGGCCGGGTAGATGCGCGATGCCCGCCGGGCCGGCACGAGGGTCGTCAGCATCGCGACCGCGTAGACCAGGATGAAGATCCCGGCCAGCACGGCCCACGGCACCTCGAGCGTCAGGCTCGACCAGCTCGGCTGGCGCCGGGTACCGTCGATCACGTTCCAGGCGACCGCCAGGCCGAGCGCGGTGCCGACCACGATCGATGTCAGGGCGATGAACGACGCCTCGAGCAGGAACGTCATCTGCACCATCCGGCTGCGGAACCCGATCGACCGCAGCACGCCGATCTGCTGCCGGCGCTCGACCACCGCGCGGGCGCTGATCACCCCGAGCGCCGCCACCCCGACGATCAACCCGAGCCCCATGAACCCCTCGATCAGCCGGTCGAACGTGAGGCTGGCGGAGACGGCGTCGGCCAGCAGTTGGCGCAGCGAGTCGGCCTGCATGCCGTTGGCGAAGAAGGCCGACTCGAGCCGTCGCGCGGCGACCCCCGAGTCGACGCCCGGCCGGACGGCGAACAGGTGGACGGTCGGCACGGCGCGGTCACCGAAGGCGGCGGTCATCGTGCGCTGGGAGGTCCAGAGCCCGGCCATCATGAGCGGGATCGTGTCGGGCAGGACACCGATCACGGTCAGGCGCACGTGGCCGCCGGTCTGCGGGTCGGCGACGTCCACCTGCACCGGGTCGAACGTCCGATCCTCGACGTAGAAGCCGCGGATCCGGAAGCTGGAGAGCGCGCCGAAGTTGAAGTTCGTCTTGTGCTGGACGATCAGCGGGTCGACCACCGCCAGACCCGGGTGGTCGCGAAGTGCGCGCCAGACTGCTGCAGCCGAGCCGTACCCGCGCGCGATGGCCCCGAAGCCGTAGGTCGTGTTGTCGAGGAAGGTGGTATCGACGCCGTGCACGAGATACGTCTCCGGGCGCGCCCCGACACCCACCTGTGCCGCCGCCACCGGCAGCTGCGACTGGTCGGAGACGAGCCGGAAGTCGGCCGCGTCCAGTCCCCTCGCGCTGCGCAGGGCCGCCGTCATGTCGGACACGGGTGCCGCGGGCGACGTCGTCGACCGGATGTCGAAACCGCCGCCGAAGAGTCCGATGTCGTCGACGCCGTGCACGAACGAGCCGGTGGTGATGGCGCCGGTCACCAGCGTGAAGACCACCAGCGTGAACATCGCCAGGGTGACGCCGGTGCGGAAGAGACTGCGCAGCGGGTAGGCGGTCGCGACCCGCAGCACCGGCGCCAGCCGCCGGTTCCGGCCGGCAGTGGCCGACAGCGCGCCGAGCAGCACGTCGGCGTTGTACACGATCGTCCAGCTGGCGCCGACCACGATGGCCAGCCCGGAGAGGATGAAGATCGAGAAGTCCAGCTTGGCCGTGCCGAACAGCCACGTGTTGACCGGCAGCACGAACCACGCCACGAGGGTCAGGCCCGCGGTCGTGTAGACGATCCGGTCGCGCGCCCCGAGCGCCCGGCTGATCGGAACGAGGCCGAGCACGACCAGCAGGACGCCGAACCCGAGCGGCATCGCTGCCTGCGACCGGTAGCCCGAGACGATGAGGCTCACGCCGAGGGCGACGGCGACGACGCCGATCACCCACACGTAGCGCGGGCCCTTGCGACCGGCGGGCTCCGGGAGGTCGCGGATGGCGCTGACGATGTTCATGCGGCTCACGCGCCAGGCGGAGAAGGTCACGACGGCGAGCGTCAGCAGCACGCCGATCGCGTAGGCGATGACGACGCTCTCGGGGCTGACGGCGAAGCGCATGGTGATGCCCGAGGTCGCGAACGCGCTGGCGATCCCCAGCACCATGACGAAGGCGATCGCGATGCCGAGCAGGGCTCCCACCGCGGCTGCCAGCACGTCGTAGGCGATGCCCTCGTAGAGGAACATCTGCACGAGGTGCCGCCGGCGAGTCCCGATCGCCCGGGCGATGCCGAGCTCCCCACGGCGCTCGGCGGCGAGCATGACGAAGATCAGGAACACGAGCAGGATGCCGGCGGCGATCGAGAACGACCCGAACGTCGTGAACATCGACATGAACATCGCGCCCTGCTTGTCGGCGTCCCGCAGCAGCTCCTGCTTGGTGTCATCCGCCGCCAGCCCGCGGGTGGCGAGCGCCGGCCGGAGCGCGCGGATGACGGCGTCGGTCGCGCCCGGGCCACCGCTGTTCGAGACGAAGACCGCCTGCACCAGGCCCTGCTTGCCGAGCAGCCGCTGGGCCGGGGCGAGCGGCATGAGCAGCCCGGAGTCGGCCGTCCCGCCGCCGTCGTAGCGCACGATCGCCTTGACCCTGGCGTCGGCGGTCGACCCGCCGGCGAGGATCCGGACCGTGTCACCCACGCCGGCGCCGAGCTCGTCCGCGGCTTTGGCGTTCAGGAACACCTCGCCCTCGGCAAGGTCCGACAGCGACCACGCGCGGCCGTCGCCCAGGATCGAGCCGAAGGCGCGGAGCCTCGCCGGGTCGCTCGCGAAGAGCGTCACGCGCGGCTCGTTCTGGCGGGTGCGCCGATCCTGGAGCGCCACCGGCTCGACGATGACGGGCGTGACGCCATCGACGAGACCCGTCCGGGCCGCCGCGGCAGCGATCGCGTCGACCTCCGCCGCGGGGAAGTAGCGAGTCGACGCAGCGCGATTCGGGTCGAACATGACCGTCGTGTCGGCGCCCGTGGCCGCGATCACCTCGTCGGTGGGCCCGAGCGCCGCGGTGGCCGCAGAGCGGATCGTCTGGCTCATGGTGTCGCCGGTCGCGAGTGCGGCGGCGATGATGGCCGTGCCGAGCATCGACCCGGCCACGATCAGCGCCGTGCGGCCCGGCCGGCGCCCGACGTTGCGGACGCCGAGGCGGAAGAAGACGCGGTTTCGCAGCGCCATGACGGCGATCGCCGCCAGCAGCACGATCAGGAGGATGGCGAGCGCTGCTGCCAGAGTGCCTACCGGGACACCGAGCAGGCTGCGCATGCCACGCCCCTAGACCCCGACCGGATTCCCGGGAGTCTCGGCGATGGCGACGTCGTAGGTGAGCCGGCCGGGCGGCGCGCTGAAGATGGTCACGAACTTCTCGACCTGCTCGTCGTAGTAGCCGCTGGCGAGGCCGGCGTCGGCCGCGGCCTCATCGCGCCAGAACGTCATCACGAGCGCCTTGCCCTCCGGCGTCGTCAGCACGTAGCACCCCTCGTAGCCTTCCCGGTCCTCGAGTGCCGGCAGCACCGAGTGCCGGTACAGATCGACCGCCGCGTCCATCCGGAACCGGACGGCGTCAACCTCGGCCAGCGTCACTCTTGCGACCATCACCGCACCTCCACGCGCTCTTCGTCGACGACCCGCCCGTCCGACATGCGGATGATCCGGTCGGTCGACCGGCCCACCGAGATGTCGTGCGTGACGATGAGGAAGGTCAGGCCGCGTTCGCGGTTGAGCTGCCGCATCAGCGCGACGATCTCCTCCGCGTTCTCGCTGTCGAGGTCGCCGGTGGGCTCGTCCGCCCAGACGATCGCCGGGTCGTTGACGAGTGCGCGCGCGATCGTAACCCGCTGGCGCTGACCGCCCGACAGCTGATCCGGCAGATGTGCCGCGCGCTCGCGCAGGCCGACCATGTCGAGGGCCGCCATCGCGCGCTCGCGCGCCTCGCGGGCGCTCGTCCGCGCGATCAACAGGGGTAACTCGACGTTCTCGACCGAGCTGAGGATCGGCATGAGGTTGTAGAACTGGAAGATGAAGCCGACGCGGCGCGCGCGGTAGTCGGTGCGCTCGTCGTCGGACATCGCGCCGAGCCCGACGCCCTCGATCAGGACCTCGCCGCCGTCGATGCCGTCGAGACCCGACAGGCAGTTGAGCAGCGTCGTCTTGCCCGAGCCGCTCGGCCCCATGATCGCGACCATCTCGCCGCGGTCGATGGACAGGCTCACACCGCGGAGTGCGTGGACCGCGATCTCCCCGGCGTCGTAGCGCTTGTCGACCTCTCGCGCCTCGACGATCGCCGCTTCGGCGCGCTGGTCTCCTCGTGCGGTCGTGCTCGGCTTGGTCTGGATCGCCACGCCGGCTTCCTCCGAGTCGTTGACCGGAGGATCGCACCGGCGGCCCCGGCTGCCATCCGCGCATGGCCCGCCGGGTCGTGCGGGAAACTACGGCCTCAGATATGGCTACGGCCCGGGAACCGCCGGCGATGCCGACGGCCCCGGGCCGCGAACCGCTACTCCGTTTACGCCAGCTCGACGTTGAACGCTTCGGGCCCCTTCTGCCCGGCACGCTCCTCGTACGAGACGCGAGCGCCCTCGGGGAGCGACTTGAACCCCTCGGCGCTGATGTTCGAGTAGTGGACGAAGAGGTCCTTGCCGCCGGACTCCGGGGCGATGAACCCGTAGCCCTTCGCGTCGTTGAACCACTTCACGGTACCGAAGGCCATGCCTGCGCACCTCTCAATTACGAACGCTCGGTCGCACGACCCTTCGTACTCCCACACACGTTCTCGGTTGAACGTGTCGGATGCTACCAGCGAATCGGCATTCCGGGGTACCGAAAAGGCGAAAGATGTTCACGAGCCCGTGACGACACTGCGAGCAGCGAATGTCGCCATGGCATGGGAGATGTGGTCCCGGGTGAGCGCCTCGGCCCGATCGCCGTCGCCGTGCTCGACCGCGTCGGCGATGCCGCTGTGGGCGTCGGCGTCCGCGGCCACCTCGTCCGCCGTCTCGTCCTGCTGGGCGTAGATCGCCGCGCCGATCCTCGCGACCCACAGCACGCCGGCGAAGCGGCTGAGGTGATCGTTGCCGGCGGCGTCCACCAGCGAGAGGTGGAACGCGCGGTTGGCGGCGAACAAGGAGGTGCGCGTCCGCGCCCGGCGGTGCTCCTCGATGGCGCGGCGCATGCGGGCGATGGCCGCCCCGTCGCACCGTTCCGCGGCCAGCCGGGCCGCTCCCGGTTCGAGCAACAGGCGGGCCTCGTACGCGGCGAGCATGTCCTCGCGGCCGACGTCGGCCACGCGCGCGCCGCGGTTGGGCTCGAGCACGACCACGCCCTCGCTGGCCAGGCGTCGCAGCGCCTCGCGAAGGGGCGTCCGCGAGACGCCGAGTTCCGCTGCCAGCGCCTCCTGACGCAGGCGGGCGCCGCGGGGCAGCACACCCGAGGAGATCCGCTCGCGAAGCGCCTCGTAGACCCGATCGACCACGCTCGTGACCTCGATCGGGCGGGCGGCGCTCACGGTCCGAACTGTATACAATCACCCGCTCACGACCTCGAGGACCGCACATGACCGAGTCGATCGCCGCCCTCGCCGAAGCCGGCGTCAAGTACGTTCGCGTCACGTATCCCGACCTGCACGGCGTGAGCCGCGGCAAGGACATCCCGATCGGGGCCGTCTCGGACGTCCACGGGGTCGGCTTCTGCGAGGCGATCATGACAGTCGACCTGCGACACAACGTCGTGTCCGGGTTCGAGCACGGATTCCGTGACATCGCGGCGCGGCCGGACCTCTCGACGCTGGTGCGGATTCCGTCCGACGACGAGGTGGCCTGGTGTCTCTCCGACCTGGTGCGGTTCGACGGCACGCTGTATGACGGCGACCCGCGCGGTGCACTGAAGCGGGCCATCGCCGGCTTGGAGGCCGAGGGTCTGATCCCGGTGATCGCGCCCGAGCACGAGTTCTACCTGTGCCGCCGCGCCGAGGATGGGAGCTACTCGCGTCTCGACGAGATCAACACCCCGGTGTACACCGTCGGCGAGCAGGCAGACCCCTCCGGCGTGCTGCGCGCGATCGTCGAGGAACTGGAGGGTCTCGGTCTCCAGCCGATCGCCTTCGCCCACGAGTACGGCCGCTCGCAGTACGAGGTCAATCTCCGTCACGGCGACGCGCTCGATGCCACCGACCGCGCGTTCCGGTACAAGCAGACGATCAAGGAGGTGGCCGCGGCGTACGGCCTGACCGCGACGTTCATGGGCAAGCCGTGGGCCGACGACGAGGGCTCCGGCTTCCACCTGCACGTCTCCGCACGGGACGCCACGGGCCGGAACCTGTTCGACGACCCGTCGCACGAGACCGGCATCGCCGACGTCGCGCGGCAGTTCATCGCCGGCCTGCTCGTGCACGCCGCCGGCCTCGCCGCGGTCATGGCGCCGACCGTGAACGCCTACCGCCGCTTCGAGGTGGAGAGTCTCGCGCCGACCCACGCCAACTGGGGCTACGGCAACCGGCTGACGATGGTGCGGATCTCGGACGAGCGCGGCAAGGCATCCCGGATCGAGCTGCGGAGCGGTGACGGGTCGGCCAACGTCTACCTGGCGGTGGCGGCGGCGCTGTTCGCCGGCCTCGACGGCATTCGCCGTGGCCTCGAGCCCCCGAGACCGCTCGACGGCAACCCCTACGACGCGCCGGAGGCCGACTGGGGCGACCAGCTCCCCGGCTCACTCGAGGAATCGCTCGCAGCCCTGGAGGCCGACAGCGTGCTCGTCGAGGGCCTCGGCCCGAGCCTCGTCAACACGTTCCTCGGCATCAAGCGCTACGAGCTCGGCCGCTGGCACCACCACCTCGAGCAGGTCACCCGCTGGGAGCGGGACGAGTACCTGCATCACCTCTAACCCTGGCCCGGCTTGCGGAGTTCGCGGCACGGCACGCAACGTCGCAGCACGGGAACCGCGCGCCGCCGGGCACGGTCCGCGTCTCCCACGCGACCCGTGCCACCGCCGCCACCCCGCACGCCTCGGCCGGCCACCGGGCCCGAACCCCCATCCGGGCGCGGTCTGCGGCATTCGCGGCACGGCACGCAACGTCGCACGACGGAGACTGCGCGTCGCCCGACACGATTCGCGCGTGCGGCAGGATCGGTCACTGGCGGCAGCGGAAGCGCAAAGTCGGGAGCGTCTCACGGAACCAGCGCGCTCTGAGCAGTGCGACGTTGCGTGCCGGGCTGTGAAACACGACTCTCGCGGACCGTGCCGTGCGGCGTGGCGTGCCGTGCCGCGAACGCCGCGGCGACCCCCCGCCCGGGGGTGGGTGGGGGTCGGGGGTGGGTCGATCTAGAAAGGGATGTTCCACGACTCCCTCGGTCTCCCCGCCGCGGTGGACGCGGCCGACGAGGCGCTGCGGCCCGGTCGCGAGTCGTACGTGCGCGCGGTGGCGCTGATGCACATCGCCCACGACCAGCGGCACCTGCGGGCGAACCGGCTGCGGCGGGCGCGGATCTGCGTGCTCGGCGAGCCGCTGCCGCGCGAGATGGTGCGCCGTGTCACCGAGGATGCCGGCGCCACGCTGGTGACGCCCGACCAGCAGCCGACGCTGTGCGTGGTCGGCGCCGGCGCCGACGAGGAGCGCGCGATCCGGCTGTCGCGCACCGGCGTGCCGATCATCGACCGCATCGAGCTCGAGCGCAGCCTCAGCGCCTACTCGCACGTGCACCGGCCGCCGGGCCTGCGCCTGGCGTGCGCCGGAGCCGTCGAGCGCGCCAACGCCTCGCGCATGCAGCGTCAGATCCAGAGCGCCGAGCCGGCCGGCGGCAAGGGACGCGGCCTCCACACCCGCGACGCCGAGAAGCGACGCCGGGACGCCGCCAACAAGCCCGCGTGGGAGGCGATCGAGACCGCCTTCAACGATCGCGACCAGGCGGCTTAGAAGAACGTGCGCACGCCGCCCGTGACGTCGTAGTTCTCGTCGACCTCGAGCAGCAGCCTCCACCGGTCGAACGCGCCGCACGGGTGGATGATCCGCGCGCCCACCAGGTCGCCCGGCGCGAAGTCGGCGCCCGACGGGATCTTCAGGTGGGCATGCTGGTCGGACAGGGCGACGATCTCCGCCCCCGAGAGCTCGCGAGCCTGGCCGTCGCGCGCCGACTTGACCGGAATCGGCAGGCCGAGGTCGATGGGCACATCGCGCCGCCCGAAACTCGCGACCGCGAAGTCCTCCTCCGGCCGCGAGACGATGGCACCCCACACCTCGAGGGCGTTGGCGAGGCGCTGCGGCCCGGTCGACCGGCCGGCCAACGGCGAGATCCGGTCGTAGAAGCCGCCGTCCTGGGTGACGTAGCAGCCGCCACGCACCACGACGGTCGCCGGCAGCGGCCGGAACGCGGTCACGACGCGGTCGAAGAACGCGCTGCCGCCGGCCGTGACCAGCGGGTCGGCGGGAAGCAGGCCCGCGTCGCCGATGGCACCGAAGGCCTCGACGACCCGGGCCAGGAACGCATCGACCAGGCGCAGCGTGTCGTCCTGGGTCTCGCCGCGGGCGAGGCCCTCGAACGCTTCCACGCCGGCCAGCTCGAGCTGCGAGGCGGCGCCGACCGCCCGGGCGACCGCGACCGCGTCGGCCGTGCTGCGACAGCCGGTGCGCCCGTGGTCCATGCCGATCTCGACCAGCACCCGCACGGGGCGCGGCGCACCGGCGAGGAGGCGCTCCATCCGCTCCACCGTCGCCACCGAGTCCACCAGCGAGTACAGCTCGAAGTCCGGGTCGCGCCGCAGTTCCGCCGCCACCCACGAGAGCACCGGCGCCTCCACCAGCTCGTTGGCGTACAGCACGCGCTGGACGCCGAACCGGCGGTAGACGCCGAGGTGCCACGGGGTCGCGCACGTGAACGCGAAGCACCCGGCCTCGACCTGGCGGGCGAACAGCTGCGGCGCCATCGTCGTCTTGCCGTGCGGCGCCAGCAGCACCCCCTGCTCCCGGCACCAGGCCGCCATCTCGCGGATGTTCCGGTCGAGCGGCTCCGCGAGCAGCAGCATCGCCGGCATGGCGAGGTCGCGCAACGCGTTCCAGCCCTGCGCTCCGACCTCGCCGAGCGCGATGCCGTCGGCACCCGGTGGCAGGCCCTTGATGTCGAAGCCGAGCGGTTCCCGCTCCAGCGCGGCCACCGCCGCGCGGTCGATCGAGGTCGGATTCATGCCGATCGCTCCAGTGCCTGGTCGATGTCCCAGAGCAGGTCGTCGATGTCCTCCAGGCCCACGGACAGGCGGATCGTCGAGTCGGTGACGCCGCTCGCGGCCAGGGCGGCGTCGTCGAGGCGGCGGTGGGTGGTGGAGGCTGGATGGATCACGAGCGTCTTCGCGTCGCCGACGTTGGCGAGGTGCGACAGTAGCTCGCAGGCCTCGATGAAGCGCCGGCCCGCCTCGCGCCCGCCGCGGATGCCGAAGCAGAGGATCGCGCCCTGGCCCTCGGGCAGGTAGCGAGCGACGTTGGCGGCGTACGGCGAGTCGGGCAGATCCGGATAGGACACCCACTCCACCCGCGGGTGCGACCGCAGGTGTGCGGCGATCGCCCGCGTGTTCGCGCAGTGCTGGCGCATGCGCAGCGAGAGCGTCTCCAGCCCGAGCAGGAACAGGAACGAGTTGAACGGCGAGAGCACCGGTCCGAAGTCGCGCATCGTCTCGACCCGGGCCTTCATCACGAACGCGAAGTTGCCGAACGTCTCGAAGAAACGCATGCCGCGGTAGCCGGGCGACGGCTCGGTCACCCCCGGGAAGCGCCCGAGCTCCCAGCGGTACGTGCCGGCGTCGACGATGACGCCGCCGATGGAGGTGCCGTGCCCGCCGATGAACTTGGTGGCCGAGTGGATCACGAGGTGCGCGCCGTGCTCGATGGGCCGGCACAGGTAGGGCGTCGCGAACGTGTTGTCGATCATCAGCGGGAGGCCGGCGTCGTCGGCGATGCGGGCCCAGGCAGCGATGTCGAGCACGTCGATGCGCGGGTTGCCGATCGTCTCGGCGTACAGCACCCGGGTGCGCTCGGTGATCGCCGCCCGCACGGCGTCCAGGTCGTGCGGGTCGACGAAGGTGGTCGTCACGCCGTAGCGCGGCAACTGGATGGCGAACTGGTTGTGGGTGCCCCCGTAGAGGTTGGCCGACGAGACGATCTCGTCGCCCTGGCTCACCAGCGTCATCAGGGCGATGGCGGTCGCGGCCAGCCCGGAGCCCGTCGCAAGCGCTCCGACCCCGCCCTCCAGCGACGCCACGCGCTCCTCGAACACGGCCGTCGTCGGGTTGACGATGCGGGTGTACGTGTTGCCGAAGCGGTTCAGGTCGAACAGGTCGGCAGCGTGCTGGGTGTCCTCGAACACGTAGCTCGTCGTCTGGTAGATCGGCGCCGCCCGCGCACCCGTGGTGGGGTCGACCCGCTGGCCGGCGTGCACCTGCCGGGTCTGGAAGCCGAAGCTGCGATCAGCCGGCACGGTGCAGCTCCGCCCGGCGCCCCGACACGACGCCCGTGTTGAGCCCCACCCAGTTGAGCCCGCCGAACCAGCGGCAGTGCTCCATCTTGATGCAGCGGTCCTGGATGAACGGCACACCGGCCGCCCGGCACAGCTCCTCGGCCTCGGGCGACACGAGCCCGAGCTGCAGCCACACCGCGGCCGGGTGCAGCGGCAGCGCGGAAGCCACCAGCGCCGGGATCTGATCGACCCGGCGGAACACGTCGAGGATGCCGAGCTCGCCCGGGACGTCGGCGACGGAGGGATACGACGTGCGCCCGAGCACCGACGCCACGTTGGGGTTGACCGGCACGACGTCGTAGCCGTACGCGACCATGTGGACGGCCGCCCGGTAGCTCGGCCGCGAGCTGTCGTCCGAGAGGCCGACCATGGTGACGCGACGGTTGCGCAGCAGCAGGTCGCGGGCGTTCAGCGACAGGCCGTCCTCGCCCGAGCCGGCGTACACCGTCACCCGCGCATCTCCCGGGTGAAGTCCGCCAGCTGGCGCTCCTGGTGGCCGACCGGCACCTCGTGTCCGGAGAACGGGAAGACGGCGATCTCCTTGTCGGCCGGGATCGCGTTGTAGGCGGCGAACACCGACGACGGCGGGCAGATGCCGTCCATCAGGCCGACGCTCACCAGGGAACGGGCGCGAATCCGCCGGGCCAGCAGCGCGTTGTCGATGTAGCGCAGGGTGTTGGCCACGACGTCGACCACGTCGGTGTGGTATCGCAGGTAGGTGACGAGCTCGGTGTACGGATCCTCGAGCGCGACGGTGATGGCGTGCTCGATGTCGCACAGATACGGCATGTCGGCGTGCACGAGCCGCACGAGATCCGGTGCCAGCGCCGCCGCGGCCAGCGACAGCCCACCGCCCTGGCTGAAGCCCGACACGCAGATCCGGTCGGCGTCCACCAGCGGGTGGGCCGCGGCGGTCTCGACGGCCCGCACGGCGTCGACGTACATGCGCCGGTAGTAGTAGGTCTCGGGGTCGAGCACGCCGCGGGTCATCACGCCGGGATGCTCCGGGCCCGAGGCGCCGGCGCCGGGGTCGGGGGTGTGACCGACGCCCCACGCGCCGCCCTGGGCCCGCGAGTCCATCACGAACGCGGCATGCCCGGCGGCCGCGTACAGTGCGTGCTCGAGCGGCAATCCGCGGCCGCCGCCGTAGCCGATGAACGTGACCCGGCAGGCGAGGGGCCCCGTGGCTCCCGCCGCCCGGACGAACCACGCCTTCACCGGATGCCCGTCGCCGCCGCTGAACGTGACGTCGTCCACGGCGAGCGAGCCGTAGGCGCCGGGCTGGTAGGGCTCGTACACGGCATCGGTCGCGCGCGAGCGGGCGAGCGCGATCGCACGCTGCCAGTAGTCGTCCATGTCGGCGGGCTCGGGTGCGGCGGAGCGGTACGTGCGAAGCTGGTCGAGCGGCAGGTCGAAATGCGGCATGCCAGGTAGTATCGTGGAGCGCCGTGGATGGCATTCATGACATGGGCGGAATGGCCGGCTTCGGCCCGGCGACGTGGGACGGCGCGGAGGCCGTCTTCCACCATGACTGGGAGCGGCGGGTGTTCGCCCTGATGCTGATCACCGGGATCGACGGACTCCGCAAGGGGAGCGGCCGCGTGATCCGCGAGGAGATGGATCCGGTCGCCTACCTGGATGCCTCCTACTACGAGCGATGGCTCGAGTCGATCGTGATCGGGCTGGAGCGGAAGGGCACGCTCGCGGCCGGCGAGTTCGAGGCCGCCGTCGAGCGCGCGGGCGCGGGCTCCGCGGCCGAGCCGCGCAGCGATCCGGCCCAGGCGTCGCGCGTGCTGCTCGAGCTGGGAACCCCGTACCCGCGCGCCAAGCCGTCCGCGCCCCGCTTCGCGGAGGGCGACCGGGTGCGGGTGCGGCGCATGCGACCGCCCGGGCACACCCGCTGTCCCCGCTACCTGCGCGGATGCGAGGGCATCGTCGAGCTGGTGCAGTGCCTCGACGACCTGCCCGACGACGGGTTCAAGACCGAGGTGTCCGTCTACGCCGTGCGCTTCCGGTCCGAGGACGTCTTCGGACCGCTCGACGAACCGCCGTTCACGATCCTGGCCGACATGTTCGAGCCCTACCTGGAGGCCTGCTGATGCACGGGCACGAGCACGGACACGACCACGACGACCACCATCACCACCCGCTGCCGCTGTCGGAGGTCGCGCTGCGGGCGCAGGCGCTGGAAGATCTGCTGGTCGCCAAGGGCCTCGTCTCCACCGATGCCATCGATCAGGTGATCGAGCTGTACGAGAACGACATCGGCCCGCAGAACGGCGCCCGCGTCGTGGCCCGGGCATGGAGCGACCAGGCCTATGCGGCGCGGCTCCAGGACGACGCCACGGCGGCCGTGGGCGAGCTCGGCTTCGCCGGCGAGGAGGGCTCCACCGTACGCGCGGTCTTCAACGAGCCCGGCGTGCACAACGTCGTCGTCTGCACGCTCTGCAGCTGCTATCCATGGCCCCTGCTCGGCCTGCCTCCGAGCTGGTACAAGAGCCCGCCGTATCGCGCGCGCGTCGTCGCCGAGCCGAGGGCGGTGCTGGCCGAGTTCGGCGTCGAGTTGCCTGCGGAGGTCGAGGTGCGCGTGTGGGATTCGACCGCCGAGATCCGCTACATCGTCGTCCCGCTGCGGCCGGCGGGCGCCGAGGGTCTCGACGAGCCGGACCTCGCCCGCCTCGTGACCCGCGACTCGATGATCGGCACCGGGCTGCCGCTCGAGCCCGTCGTCGCATGAGCGCGGTCACGCTGGCAGACGTCGACGGCGGCCTGGCCGCAGCCGCGCCGCTGCCGCGCACGAACGGCGAGCTGGTCTTCGAGGAGCCGTGGCAGGCGCGCGCGCTGGCCATGGGCGTCGTCACGATGCGCACACTGGACGTCGACTGGTCGGAGTGGCGCGAGCACCTGGCTGCGGCCATCGCCCGCCACGGCTACGACCCGGACGAGCCGGCGGCGACGGCCTACTACACGGCCTGGCTGGACGCGCTCGAATCGCTGATCGATGCCCGCAGCGCCTAGTCCGCGCCTGGTCACCGGGCACCCCGACCGCAGTCGCGTACCCGCCGCCACCGACGCGCTCCCGTTCCACCGCTCGCTTCCGGGCTACTCGCCGACGCCGCTCGTGCCCGCCGCGACCCTGGCCCGCCGCGCCGGGCTCGAGAGCGTGTTCGTGAAGGACGAGTCGTCACGTCTGGGGCTGCCGGCGTTCAAGTTCCTCGGCGCTTCCTGGGCTGTCGCGCGCATGCTGGGCGCCCGCGATCTCGACGGCCTGCGCAACGCCGCGCGAGCGCAGGGCGTGTTCCGCCTCACGACCGCGACCGACGGGAACCACGGCCGGGCCGTGGCGCGGATGGCCCGCCTCCTCGAGATCGACGCGACCATCTACATCCCGCCCTTCGTGGCCCCCGCCCGCCGCGACGCGATCGCCGGCGAGGGCGCCGAGGTGCGCCAGGTCGACGGAGCGTACGAGGATGCCGTGCGCGCGTCGCTGGCCGACGCCGCCGACGATCCCGCGTGCCGCGCGGTCAACGACGCCGATCTGGAGGGCGGATCCGACGTCGGCGCCTGGGTGATCGAGGGATACGGAACGCTCTTCGCCGAGGCGGGCGACCAGCTCGGCGACACGGCCGTGGACATCGTCGTCTTGCAGCTCGGCGTCGGCGGGTTCGCCGCAGCCGGGATTCGCTGGGCCGCCGGCCGCGGCATCGCCGCCGTGGGGGCCGAGCCGGCCGGCGCCGCCTGCGTGGCGGCATCGATCGCCGCGGGACACCCGGTCGAGATCGAGGCGGTGCACACGACCATGGGCTGTCTGGTGGCCGGGATGCCGTCGATCGCAGCCTGGCCGACGCTCGCAGCCGGTCTGGAAGGCGTCGTCGTGCTGGCCGATGCCGAGTCGGACGACGCCGCGAGGGTGCTGGCAGCGGACGGCGTCGAGTCGGGCGAGTCGGGGGCGGCGGGCGCTGCCGGCCTGATCGCGCTCATGACCGACCCGGCGCTGGCGTCCCTGCGCGAGCACCTCGGCGACGTCAGGTCGGCGCTGGTGGTCAGCACGGAGGGCGCCACCGATCCCGATCGCTACGCCACCGTCATCTCCGCCTGAAACGCCGGGCTCCGGCGGCGCCTGGTGTCTGGGGGAGGCGCCGCCGGATCAGCCCGGTGGGGGTAGGCGTCTTGGGGCGACGCCGGAGAGAGGAGGATAAACTTCTACCGCTTTCAGAAGTTTTACATAGATCGAATCGTCTCGGTACAGCAGATTCGACACCCCCGATCGGGGGACAGGTCCTAGACGAGGCCGCTCCAGATACTCGCGACGCCGGCGGCGGCGACCACCGCGAGCGTGGCGCGGCGCAGCGCTACGGACGGCAGGCGCAGACGGGCCCTGAGGCCCAGCACGTGCCCGACCGCCACCACCGGCAGCAGCGCGAGGGCCAGCACGACGGCCCGGCCCCCCGTGCCGGACGAGGCCGTGAGGAGGACGGCGCCGGGGACGCCGAGCCCGAGGAAGAGCGCGGCCAGCGAGTCGCGGAGCTCGTCGGGCGTCGCGTTCTCGGCGTCGAGCCAGAGCGCGAGCACCGGCCCGTTGGTCGAGAGCGTGGTGGTGAGGACGCCGGCCGTGAATCCGGTCAAGGCGCGAACGATCGGCTGCAGCGGGCCGGCGAGCGTCGGGCGGGCCGGCCGCAACCGGACGAGCGCCGCGAGGAGGATCGAGATGCCGAGCGCGATCTGCAGGGTCGCCTTGCCGACGTGACCGCCGATCACGACGCCCGCCACGAGCCCGGGCAGTGCGAAGGCTCCCACCACCAGCACCCCGTGCCAGCGGATCGCCCGAGGGACATGGCGCCGGCCGAGGGTCATGACGTTGACTGCGGCGGAGACGAACAGCACGACCGTGACGGCCTCCGGCGGGTCGAGCGCCGCGAACAACGGCGGGGCGATCACGAGCCCGAGCCCGAGCCCGGTCGCCGACTGGAGCGCCGCGCCGGCGAGCGTGCCGGCCACGATCAGGACGTACAGCGCCAACCGACCTGCCTTAGTGGTGCGACACCGAAATGGCGCGGCGGTTGGGGTGTCTGGAGCGAGCGGGGGCGGCGGGCGTCACGCAGGGCTTGCTGGTGGCAAGACCAAGCGGCGCCCGCCGGTACCGCGAAGCCCGCGGGTTCCGCGCAGTCAAGCGGAACCCGCCGGTCGCCGTAGCGGCCCGTGGTCGGCGCGGCACGCCGCGCAGACCACGGGTTGCGGAGAGCGATCCAGCTGCCGCAACCGGCACGCCATTTCGGTGTCGCACCACTAGCGCGCGTCGTACCGCGCAGCGGCTTCCCGGGCCGCGGCCAGCTTCTGCGGGACGCCGTGCTCCATCGACCGTGCGAAGTCGTCGTCGCGATCGCCGCGCTGGAATCGCTGCCACATCGCCTCGAGGAACACGACGGCCTTCCAGTGCGCCAGGGCCTCGTACCAGGCGAGCTGTTCGACCGACCGGCCGGAGCGGGCGGCGTACTCCTGCGCGAGCTCACCGCGCACGGGGAAGCCGGGCCGCCGGGTGACCGGGGACAGGGCGACGTACGAGTCCGCCGGCGTGTCGCGGTCCGCGTACATCGAGACCAGGTAGCCGACGTCCGCGAGCGGGTCGCCGACCGTGGCGAGCTCCCAGTCGAGGACCGCGAGCACGCGAGCGGGCGCATCGCGGGCCACCAGGACGTTGCCGAGCCGGTAATCGCCGTGGACGACGGTCGCGGCGCCGGAGTCCGGCATCCGGTCGGCGAGCCAGGCCGCCATCTCGTCGAACCCGTCGAGCTCGCGCGTCCGGTTGACCTCCCAGAGCCCGGCGAACCGGCGCACCTGCCGCTCCAGGTAGCCCTGGGGCTTGCCGAACCGGGTGAGCCCGGCCGCCTCGATGTCGATCGCGTGCAGGTCGACGAGCACGTCGACCAGCTCCCGGCCGAGCAGCCGGCGCTGCTCCTCGCTGTCGATGGCCGCCGGCAGCTCGGTGGTGACCGCCACGCCGTCGATCTCCTCCATCAGGTAGAACGGCACGCCCAGCACCGCCGGGTCCTCGCAGACGGCGATCACCGCCGGCACCCGTCCCCCGGCAGCCGCGACGGTTGCGACGATGCCAGCCTCGCGCACCATGTCGTGGGCCGACGGCGGCAGCGGCGGCCGGGGAGGCCGGCGCAGCACCAGCCGTGCGCCCTCCCGCTCGATCCGGTACGTGACGTTGGAGCGGCCCTCGCCGATGCGGACGGCGGTCACCGGCCCGCTCCCGAGACCCAGCCCGTCGCAGAACCGCGCGACCGCCGCCAGGTCGATCAGGTCGTCACTCGAAGGACCAGCCATCGCCCGCCGCGTAGGCCTTCAGCACGCGCCGGGCGACCACCATCCGGTGCACCTCGTCGGGCCCGTCGTAGATGCGGGCGAACCGTGCGCCGAGGTACATGTGCGAGAGCGGCGAGTCGCCCGATATGCCCAGCGCACCGTGCACCTGGACGGCGCGGTCGATGACGTCGTGCAGCACCTTGGCCGCGAAGAACTTCAACGCGGACACCTCGACCCGGGCCTCGTCGCCCTGATCGATCTTCCGCGCCGCTGCGAGGGTCATCAGCCGCACGGCCTGGATCTCGGCCGCCGAGTCGGCGATCCACGCCTGCACGGTCTGCTTGTCGGCCAGCGGCGACCCGAACGCGTGGCGCTCGAGCGCGTACGTGCACATCAGGTCGAACGCGCGCTGCATCTGTCCCAGCCAGCGCATGACGTGGTGGATGCGCCCCGGCCCGAGCCGCTTCTGCGCGATCCGGAAGCCGTCGCCACGCCTGCCGAGAAGGTTCGAGGCGGGGACGCGCACACCGGTGAACCGCACCTCGCAATGGGTGTTCCAGCCGCGGCCCGTGTGGCCCAGGACCTCGACCGCCCGCACCACCTCGGCGCCCGGCGTGGTGGCCGGGACGAGGATCTGGGACATGCGGCGGTGCGGCTCGGCGTCGGGATCGGTGACGCACATGACGATGGCGAAGCCCGCCCCGTCGGCCCCCGTCGAGAACCACTTGTGCGCGTCGATGACCCAGGTGTCGCCGTCCAGCACCGCCGTCGCCTGGAGGTTGGTCGGGTCGGCGCCGCTCACCTCCGGCTCCGTCATCGCGAAGTACGACCGCATGTCCCCCCGCACGAGCGGTTGCAGGAACTGCGCCTTCTGCTCGGGCGTGCCGAACATCTCGAGGATCTCCGCATTGCCGGCGTCGGGCGCCTGGCAGCCGAACACGAGCTGCGCGAAGTAGCTGCGGCCGATCTCCTCGTTCAGGTAGGCGTAGGCCAGGAACCCCGTGCCGGTCCCGCCTGCCTCGGGGCCGATGTGGGGCGCCCACAGGCCCTCGGCGCGGGCCTGGGCACGGAGCTCGTCGACCAGGATCAGCGACTCGTCGGAGTCGCGACCGAGCGCCTCCTCGTTGGGATAGACGTGCCGCTCCATGAACGCCCGGTAGCGCGCGCGGAGTTCGCGCAGGTCGTCCGGGATCCGCTCGAGCGATTCCACGCCTGCGACGGTAGCGCTCAGACGCCGGCGGCGTCGAGGAAGGCCGCCATCTTCGCGAGCTTCTCACGCTCGTCGTCGAGGCGCTTGGCCGTGCGGGCGGCCTCGCGATCGTTGCCGGCGCCCTTCAGGTTCGTGACGCGCTCCTCGAGGTCGCGGATCGCCTGCTCCTGCTTGGCGCGGGCGATCGCCAGCGGGCTGGACACCGACGCGGCCGGCTGACCGGTGGTGACGCGGGGGCGAATGCGGTCGAGAGCGGCGTTGAACTGCGAGCGCTGCTCGCTGCTGAGATCGTCGCCGGCGCGTTCCATGGCGCGCTCGATCTTCTGCATCTCGTCGGGCGCAACCGGGCCGTCCGAGAACGCCAGCCGTTCGGCGGTCTCGAGCGCGCGGCCGGCCGAGCTGCGCGCGTTGTCGCGCGTGCGCTCGCGCTGGCTGGCGAGCTGCCGGACGCGACCGAAGAGCGGGCCGCGAGCGGCGCGGAAGGCCTCCCACAGCTCCTCGTCGGGCTTGCGGCCGGCCGACCCGATGGCCTTCCACGCGGTCATCTGCGCCTCGATCTCCACCTCGAGCTCATCGGCGGGCAGCTGCCGTGAGACATCCCTGGCGCGCTCGATGAGCGCCAGCTTCTCGGCCTTGTTGGCGTCGAACGTGCGGTCGCGAGCCGCCAGGATCTCGCTTCGCAGCTGGAACGCGCGCTCGCGGGCCGTGCGGAACTCGGCCCACAGCGCGTCCTCTTCCGATCCGGCGCGGCCTGCCGCCTTCCACTGCTCCATCAGCCGCTTCAGCCCGTCGGTGATCTCGCGGGCGCTGGTGGAGTCGAGCAGCGTCTCGGCCTCGGCGATGAGCTGGCGCTTCTGCTCGGAAGCCTCGGCCGCGTGCCGGGCGCGGTCGGCGTAGGCGTGGTTGCGGCGCTCGTAGAACGTGTCCCGGGCGGTTGCGAACCGCTGCCACAGCTGGTCGTCGGCCTCACGACCCGCCGACCCGACACCCCGCCAGCGCTCCAGCAGTTCGCGGAACGCGATCGACACCTTCGACCAGGCGCTGGACTCGGCCAGCTTCTCGGCCTCCAGCACGATGCGCAGCTTCTGCGATCGCGGATCGTCGCCGGTGGGCGCCTCGGCTACGACCTCCGGAGCGGCGACGACCTCGGGTTCGGCAGGAGCCTCGAGCTCGACCACCGCTTCCGGCGCAGCGACGACCTCGGGTTCGGCAGGAGCCTCGAGCTCGACCGCCGCTTCCGGCGCGGCGACGACCTCGGGTTCGGCAGTAGCTTCGAGCTCGACGACCGCCTCGGGCGCGGCCATCAGCGCCTCAACCTCGGGCGCGACCTGATCCTCGGCGGCGGGCTCGAGGGGCTCCGTGGGCTCCTCAGGCGCCATTGGTCTGAACCGTAGAGCATTTCGACCGGCAAGGCGGCACACTCATCGGCCTCTGGTAGGCTCGCGCTTCAGTGACGGTGGCGCTGATAACCGGAGCGAGCCGCGGCCTCGGACAGGCCATCGCGCTCGACCTCGCGACCCGCGGCTACGACCTCGGCCTCGTCCAGCGCGGCGACGCCGACGAGACCGCCGTCGCCGCTCGCGAGCTCGGCCGCCGGGTCCACATCGTCCGCGCAGACCTCGGCGAGCCGGCGGCCGCGGCGGCCGCCGTGGACGAGGTGGCCGATGCCCTCGGCGGCCTGGACGCCATCGTCGCGAACGCGGGCAAGGTCAACCGGAAGCCGGCGCTCGAGCTGGAACTGGACGAGGTGCGCTCGGTGCTCGACCTGAACGTCACGGCCGTCTTCGCCCTGTGCCAGGCTGCCGCCCGGCGCTTCCTCGCCGACGGCACGAACGGCCGGATGGTCCTGATCGCGTCGGTGCTGTCGTTCCAGGGCGGGTTCTCCGTCACCGCCTACGCGGCCAGCAAGGCTGCGGTCGCCAACCTCGCCCGATCGCTCGCCAACGAGTGGGCGCCGCTCGGGCTCCGCATCAACGGCCTCGCGCCGGGCTACGTGCACACCCAGCAGACCGCACCCATCCACGACGATCCGGTGCGCTTCGCGGCCATCACGTCGCGCATCCCGATGGGCCGCTGGGGCCAGGCCGAGGAGATCGCCCGCGGCGTGGCGTGGCTTCTCTCCGACGACGCCTCCTACGTCAACGGCCACACCCTCGCCGTCGACGGCGGCTGGCTCGGCCGGTAGACAGCCGAGCCGGTGTCACGGTCACGGGGCGTCGGTGCGGCGGGTGAGCGTGAGCCAGCGGCGGCATCCGAGCTCGTGGAACCAGCGCTCGGTGGTCTCGCCGAGGGCGTTGGTGCGCAGCCACACCCGCTCGACGTCGGCGCGATCCGGGTCGGTGACGCCGGGTGGCACCTCGGGGAGCTCTCCGCCAAAGCGGAACTCGGCGATCGGGCGACGGCCGCAGCAGGGACAGTCGAGGCGCATCAGTGGGTCCCCGCCGAGCCGCGGTCGGCGCGCGTGCGGTCGCGCTCGAAACGATCGAGCGAGAACGGCGCGATCAGCGAGGTCGGCCGGCCGGTCGCGATCATCCCCGCCATCTGCTCGCCGCCGGCCGGGATCGCCTTGAAGCCCCAGGTGCCCCAGCCGGTCGTCAGCAGGAGGCCGTCCACCCCGCTCTCGCCCATGATCGGCGAGTAGTCCGGCGACATGTCGCAGATGCCGGTCCACTGCCGCAGCACCCGCAGGTTGCGCATGAACGGCAGCAAGGTCATGGCGCGCAGCGCGCACGCCTCGAGGAACTCGAACCCCGAGCGCCGCTGGTAGCTCGGCTGGCGGTCGATCTCCGCGCCGAACAGCATCTCGCCGCGCGGGGTCTGCGACACGTAGCAGAGCAGCTCGCTCGAGGCCACGATCGCGTCCAGGTGCTGCGGGTAGTGATTCGTGACGGCGGCCTGAAGGGGATGGGTGCGGATCGGGACGCGAACGCCGGCCATCCCGGCCAGCACCGACACGTGCCCGCCGACCGCAGCCAGCACGACGCCGGCTCCGATCGGCCCGGCCGGCGTCTCGACGCCGACGCAGCGGCCGCCGCTCAGCCGGAGCCCGGTCACCGCGACGCCCTGGCAGACGTCGACGCCCTCCCGGATCGCACCCTCGGCATACCCCCAAACGACCCGGTCGTGCCGCGCCGTCGCCCCGGCCGGGTGGTACGAGGCGCCGAGGATCGGGAAGCGTCCCCCGCCGCTCATGTCGAGCTGGGGCATGATCCGCCGGATCTCGTCCGGGCCGACGAACACCGTCTCGGCACCGCACGCGGTGTTGATCGTGGCCCGTGCCCGCTCGGCCCGCACGGTTGCCTCCGAGTGCGCGAGCCACAGCAGGCCCTTGGTGACGTGCATGACGCGCCGGCCGAGCTCCTCCTCGAGCCCGGCGTACAGGTCGATCGACCGCTGGTAGAAGGCGACCGCGTCGCGGATGCCGTAGTTGGCCCTGATCACGGTCGTGTTGCGGCCGGAGTTGCCGGCGCCGATGTACTCGCGCTCGAGGACGCAGACGTCCGTGATGCCATGGCGCGTCGCGAGGTAGTAGGCCGTCGCCAGGCCGTGCCCTCCGCCGCCGACGATGACGACGTCGTAGTGCGCCTTCGGGGGCCGGAACGTGAGCGAGATGAGCCGTTCGACGAACTCGTTCACGCCAGCCGCTCCTCGAGTTCCGCAGCGAACGGCGCCGGCACGAGCAACAGCACCCGGCCATCGCCCGGGAGCCAGAACACGCCCGGCAGACCCGCCACCGCGCCGCGCGCCGTCGCCGGCCGCGCTGTCGGCAGCTCCCAGGCGCAGTGACGCTCGGCGATGGCAGCCGCGCCGGCCTCATCGGTGCGGATCGTCCACCAGCCGGCGTCGCGGTAGACGATGGCGTGGGGGTCGCCGACCGGGCCGGCGTCGCCCAGCGCGAGGGCGTCGTCCGGCGCGAGCCGCAGCACCTCGCCCGCCAGCGCGTCGAGCGCGGCCGGGGTCGCGCAGATGCGCGTGGCCACGAGCCGCTCAGCCACGGAGCCGGCTCCCGGCGCGGTCGTAGAAGGGCAACGGCACGACCCGGGCGGTGCGACCGGCGCACGCGGCCCGTTGCGGCACGAGGCCGTCGTGCAGGTCGAGCCAGCCGAGCATGACGATGCGATCCAGCGAGGGCGAGTAGCGCGACGACGTGACGTGCCCGGCGAGCGCGCCGTCCACCAGCAGGACCTCGCCCTCGTGGGGCGCATCGGCGCCGTCCATCTCGAGCCCGGCGAGCACCCGGTCGAGCGGGATCCGGTCGACCCGCTCGAGCGCGGCGCGGCCGACGAAGTCGGGCTTGTCCATGCGCTGGGCCCACTCCATGCCGAGCCGGCGCGGCGTGGAGTCGAAGTCGGTGTCCTGCCCGACGATCACGTGACCCTTCTCGAGCCGCAGGGTCATCAGCGCATCGAGGCCGTGGGGCGTCGCGCCGAGTGCACCCAGCGCCCGCCACAGCTCCACCGAACGATCGACGTCGTGGTGCAGCTCGAACGACGCCTCGCCCGTGAAGCCCAGCCGCATCACGATGCACGGCACGCCGCAGACCTCGGCCTCGGCGTGACGCATGTACGCCGGCGGATCGGCCATCCCGGCCCCGGCCAGCAGCTCGCCGGCCCGAGGCCCGGTGACGTTGATGGCCCCCAGCGCCGCCGTGCGGTCGGCGATGCGCACATCACCGCCGAACGTCTCGAACCAGTCTCGCACCCACGCCTCGGCCGCCGCGGCGCCGCCGGTCGTGAAGGTCAGCAGGAACCGGTCGGCGGCCTGGCGCAGGATGAGACCGTCGTCGATCACGTACCCGGCCTCGTTCAGCAGCAGCGCGTACCGCATCCTGCCGGGCGCGATGTCGGCGACGTGGCAGGGGAAGAGCCGCTCCAGCGCGGCGAGCGCGTCCGGCCCGCTGACGGCGATGCGCCCCAGCGTGGAGACGTCGCAGATCGACACGTCGTCGCGCACCGCCCGGTACTCGGCAACCGCGTCGCCGTAGCTCCACGGCCGCCACCAGCCGCCGAAGCGCTCCATCTGCGCACCGGCCGAGCGATGCTCCGCGTCGAGTGCCGTGCGACGCGCAGGCGGGAAGTACGCGCCGGCCGCCGCCTCCGCCATCGTCATGCCGCGCACCAGGGGCCGGGCCGTGAATGGCGCGGGGATGCCCTCGCCGCGGGCCGCCATGAACGAGCGCAGATGCGGCAGGCAGGCACCGCCCTGGCAGGCACCCGTGCCGGCCAGCGTGGCGCGCTTCAGGAGCTCCATGGTCGTGAACCCGCGCGCCCACACCGACTCGAGATCGGCCACCGTCACCCCCGCACAGCGGCAGACCACGCCGGCGACCGGTGGCGGCGGCAGCGTGGCGACGCCCGCCGCATCGCCCACCGCGCGCACCGCGAGGCCGTGGCCCTGGCGGAGGAGGCCGTCGCGAGGCACCTGCCCGAGATCGAGCACGACGGCGTCGCACTCCAGCCGCCGCTCCGCGCCGTCGCGGCCGCGAACGACCACGGCCTCGACGCGGGTGTCGCCCTCGAACCTGACCGGCCAGTCGGGCTCGCCCACGACCACCACGCGCCCGGCCGGCGGGTGGCGCTCGGCCGCGGCGCGGGTGGAGATGCCGGCGAGATCCGCCCCGGGGCACGCCGGCTGCAGCGCCGCCGCGCCGGTCGCGACGACGACCTCGTCGCAGTGCACGTGCACGGTCGCGTCGACGGTGCGGACGACGACCAGCAGGCCATCGCCGACCGACACCGCCGAGCCCTGGAGGTCGGCGGGTACGCGCTCGTCGACGGTCAGCACGCGCAGCCCGTCGTGCCGCGCGGCGGCCGCGGCGTCCAGACCCGCGGTGCCGGCCCCGAGCACGACGACGTCGCAGTGGAGGTGGCGGACACCCCGCACCGGCATCGTCGACGGGGGCACGGCCGGGGCTCCGTGACGGGGATGGCGCTGCACCGAGCGGCCCGCGACGGCCGGTTCCAGGCAGGCGCGGAGATAGCCGACGCCGTCGACCGCGACCAGGCAGTTCGGGCAGTCGCCGGAGAGGCAGAGGCAGCCGCCGTGGCCGGGATGGATGCCGGCTCGGAGCATGGCGTCGGCGATGGTGTCTCCGTCGCGGAACGCGATCGGAGAGCCCTCGACGACGAGGTGGCTCACGCCCAGATGTCTCCCACCGTGTACCCCTCGGGGAACGGGTCCTCGGGGTCGATCACGTAGGTGGCGAGGCCGGTGATCCAGGCCTGGCCGGTGATCGTGGGCACGACCGCCGCGCGGCTGCCGACGGTGGTCTCCTCGACCAGCCGGCCGATGAAGACCGTGCCGAGGATGCCCTCGTGCACGAAGTCCTCGTTCAGGCCGAGCAGGCCCTTGGCGTGGAGCACCGCCATGGCCGCACAGGTGCCGGTGCCGCACGGCGAGCGGTCGATCGCGCCGGTCCAGGTGGCGGGCCGGTCCCAGTCGAAGTCGCCCGTCGAGACGGTCACGACGTTGCGGCGGGTCGCATCGCCGCGGTGCGGCGGGCCGTAGAGCTGGCCGATGGTGACGTCGTGGATCTCCGGATTCTCCGGATGCACGACGCCCGGAAGCTGCTCGCGCGTCGCCGCCTTGATCATCTCGGTGACCCGGACGAGGTCGGCGCCCTCGTCGGGCGTCAGCGCGAAGCCGAACCGGGAGGCGTCGCAGAGCACGTAGAACATGCCGCCCCAGCCGACGTCGACCGTGACGGTGCCCAGCTGCGGCACCTCCACGACGGCGTCGAGGTGCACCGCGAACGCGGGCACGTTGCGGAAGGTGACGCCGGTACAGCGGCCGTCGCGCACCTGCGCGTCGACGTGGATCAGGCCGGCCGGTGTCTCGAGCTTGAGCGAGGTGACCGGCTCCGTGACGGCCACCATGCCGGTCTCGATCAGGGTCGTGACCACGCACATCGTGTTCGTCCCGCTCATCGGCGGGTACTCGATCTGCTCCATGATCACGTAGCCGGCGTCCGCCTCGGGGTGGTTCGAGGGCAGGATCAGGTTGACGTTCGCGGCCGGATAGCCGCGTGGCTCGCGCAGCATCACCTTCCGCAGCCAGTCGGCGTGGTCGCGGAGGTGCACCATCTTGTCGAACATGGTGTCGCCGGGCACGTCGAGCACGCCGCCGGTGATGACGCGGCCGTGCTCGCCGCAGGCGTGCAGGTCGACGGCGTTGATCATGCGGGCGGCGCGCATCGGCGGAAGCATCGCCGATCCGGCCCGGCTTGGCAGCGGACGGCTCGCCTGCCAGAGTGCGCGCATGACAGAGGCACTCGCATTCCCGGAAGAGGAGTACAGGGACCGCCGACGGCGCGTCCGGGCCGAGATGCAGCGGCGCGGCATCGACGTGCTGCTCGTGCTCTCCCCGCCGAACCTCAACTACCTCACGGGCTTCGAGTCGATCTGGTACCCGCCGCGAGCACCCGTCGGCTGCGTCGTGCAGGCAGCGACGGACGAGCTCGTATTCCTCGACTACGAGCGGCACAAGCATCACGCCTCGACCCAGGCCCTGTTCGACGACGCGGTCTTCTTCACCTACGCCGACTGCGTCGAGATGGTGGCGGACGCCTTCGCCGCGCGCGGATTCACCGCCGGCACGGTCGGCATCGAGTGGTGGACGATCGCCCCCGGGCCGCCGCTGGTCCGCGAGCTGGCCGCCCGCATCGAGGCAAAGGGTGCACGCCTGGTGGCGGGCGACTGGGTGGTCGACCGGGTGCGCGCGGTCAAGACCGCCGCCGAGGTCGCCTGCGTGCGCCGTGCCTCCGCGATCGTCGACGCCGCCTTCGAGGAGATCCAGGAGTACATCCGGCCCGGGCGCACCGAGCTGCAGATAGCCGCTCGCCTGAACGCGATCATGGCCGACCACGGCGGCGAGGAGCCGGCGATCCGGACGATGGTGTCGTCCGGCCCCCTCGTCTGGTGCCGGACGCACGGCGCCTCGGGCCACCGGCCGGTCGAGCGCGGCGACGTGATGTACGTGGACGCGTGCGGCGTCTACAAGCGCTACCACGTCGACGTCTGCCGCACCTTCGCGATCGGCGTCGACAACCCGCTCAGCCGCGAGATCCTGGAGTACACCCGCCACTCGGTCGACGAGGTCGTCCGGGCCGTCAAGCCCGGCGACCCGCTCGACGTCGCCATCACCGCCGCCGAGGACTACGTCCACCGGCGGTACGGGCCCGACCAGATCTGGTGGATCGGCGGCTACGCGCTCGGCATCGCACTACCGCCGAACTGGGTCGGTCACACCTACCTCTCCAACGACGCGTTCGAGCCCTTCACCTGGGAGCCCGGCTACGTCACCAACTACGAGAACATCCTCTTCGACCGCGAGGCGCAGATCACCGCCAGCTACATGGAGACGTTCCTGATGACCGACAACGGCATCGAGGTGCTGTCCAGGGTCCCGCGGGAGCTGATCCTCGTCGGCGCCTGACCGGCGCTCAAGCCTCCAGGAGCGATTCCACCACGTCCAGGCAGTCGGCGACCGCGCCGTAGTGCGCGACCGAGAAGATCGGCGCCTCGGCGTCGGTGTTGACGGCGATGATCGTGCGGGCGCCCTTCATGCCGGCCAGATGCTGGACGGCGCCGGAGATGCCGAACGCGAGGTACACGGACGGCTTCACGGTGGTGCCGGACTGGCCGACCTGGCGGGCGTGGTCCATCCAGCCCGCATCGACGAGCGGCCGGGATGACGACAACGTCGCGCCGAGCTTGGCGGCGAGCTGCTCGAACAGCTCGATGTTCTCGCGATCGCCGACGCCGCGCCCGATCGAGACCAGCACGTCGGCCGCCGTGATGTCGACGTCCGAGGGCGGCTGCTCGATGTAGCCGCGGTGCCGGACGCGCGCGGCCGGCAGGGCGACCTCGACCGTCGACCGGCTCGGCGACGCACCGGCGTCGGCCGGGGCGAAGGCCGTCGGCCGGATCGTCACGACGGCCGGGCCATCGAACGCCAGGTCGGCGACGACCTTGCCCTGGTAGAGCTCGCGCCGTACCCCGCCGTCGCGGACGGCGATCACGTCGCTGGCGAAGCCCAGCCCGCGGGCAGCGGCCAGCGCGGCCGCCCAGGCCATGCCGTCGACCGCGTGCGCGCAGACCACATGATCCGGCGACCGCTGATCGATCAGCGCTCCGACGGCCGCCTGCCAGGTATCGGCGTCGAACGAGGCCGGGCCGGGTACGTGGACGACCTCGTCGACCCCCAGGAGGTCGATCGCGAGATCGGGTCCGATGACGGCCACGGCGACCGGCCCGCCGAGCTCCCGGCCGGCGGTCACGAGCTCGGCCGTGACGTCCTTCAGCGCGCCCTGGAAATGCTCGGCGACGACAAGAACCCCGCCCATCAGGACCTCCGCTCCGCGACCAGAGCCGCGATCCTGGCCGCGACCGCGGCCGCGTTGCCCGGGATGATCTCGGCGCCCTCGCCGCGCTCCGGCGTCGCCAGCCCGACGATGCGGCGAGCCGCGGTCGAGTCGTCGGGCTCGAGCTCCGGCACGTCCTCGGCCTCGGCCTGCTTGATCTGGCGCAGCGTCGCGTAGCGGGGCGTGTTCATGCCGGTCTGGACGGAGAGCACCGCCGGCAAGTCGACGTCGAGCTCCTCGACGAGGCCGCCATCGAGCTCGCGCCGCACCACCGCGCTGGCGCCATGGGCCTCGACCCCGACGACGACCGCCACGCACGGCAGGCCCAGCAGGCCGGCCAGCGCCGCAGGCACGGCCGCGTTGGCGGCGTCCGCCGACTGGGCGCCGCACAGCACCAGGTCCGGCGACTCGGCGCGGATCGCGCCGGCAAGGCCGCGCGCCGTCGCGATCGGGTCGGGCTCCTCGCCCGGCTCGAACCGCACGAACACGCCGCGGTCGGCGCCCATGGCGAGCGCCCGGCGAACGGCCGGGTCGGATTCGTCATCGCCCGCGGTGATGGCCACGACCTCTCCGCCATGCTCGTCGCGGAGCCCCAGCGCCGCTTCGATGGCGGTTGCATCCCACTCGTTCAGGGCGAAGTCGAGGTAGTCCTGGTCGACCGAGCGCCCGTCGCGGTTGAACTCAACCTCGTCCGAGAGCGCGCCGACCTGCTTGACGCATACGGTGATCTTCACGGGCGGCATCCTACTGCTACGCTCGCCGCCGTGTTCCGAATCGACGCGCCCGTTCGCGCGCTGGACGAGGCGCAGCTCGACCAGGTTCACGAGGCCGCCATGGAGCTGCTGCGCGACGTCGGCACCGAGGTGCGCCACGACGACCTGCTCCGCCGCCTGGCAGCCGACGGCCAGCGGGTCGACGGCACCCGCGTGCGGTGGGATCCCGAGTACCTGCTCGAGCAGGTCTCGCGCGCGCCGCGCACGTTCACGGTACGGTCGCGCAACCCCGATCGCGCGCTCGCGTTCGGCCGGGGGCGGCCGGTGTTCGTCCCGGTCGGCGGGTCACCGTTCTGCGCCGATCTGGAGCGCGGACGCCGCGACGGCACCATCGCCGACCACGACGAGCTCGTGCGGCTCGCCCACGCGCACGACGTCCTGACGTGCCTGCAGGCGGGCACCGTCGAGGCCTCCGACCTGGACGCGGATGTCCGCCACATGGACATGGACTACTCGGTGCTGCGCTGGTCGGACAAGCCGTACGTCACCTACGGGACATCGGGACCCAAGGCGCTCGACGGCATCGCGCTGGCGGCCATCGCCTGCGGCGGCCGGGACGCGATCCTGGCCGCGCCGGCGCTGATCGGGATCGTCAACCCCAACAGCCCGCTGGTGTGGGACGAGCTGATGGCGGACTGCCTCGTGGCCTGGGCCGAGGCCGGCCAGGCGATCGCCGTCACGCCGTTCCTGCTGGCCGGCACCACCGCTCCCGTCAGCGTCGCCGCCGGGCTGGCGCTGAACGTCGCCGAGTCGTTGTCGGGCATCGCCCTCGCCCAGGTCATCCGCCCGGGCACGCCCTGCCTCTTCGGGTCGTTCTACTCGGCATCGGACATGCGCACCGGCGGGCCGTCGTTCGGCACCCCGGAGGGCGTCTTCGGGTCGATCGCCGGCGGGCAGCTGGCGCGCCGGTACGGCCTGCCCTACCGCGGAGGCGGCGGGCTCTGCACGTCCAACGCGGTCGATGCCCAGGCCGCCTTCGAGACCGCCATGTCGCTGTGGGGGACGATGATCGGCGGCTGCGAGCTGGTGATGCACGCGGCGGGCTGGCTGGAGGGCGGTCTCACGGCGTCCTACGAGAAGATGGTGATCGACTGCGAGGTGCTGCGGATGTTCACGATCCTCGACGAAGGGGTCACCGTCGGCGAGGCGGAGCTCGCGATGGATGCGATCCGCGAGGAGGGGCCGGGCGGCATGTTCCTCGCCTCGACCCACACCCTCGAGCACTACAAGGAGTGGCTCTTCATGAGCCCGCTGTTCCGGTCGCAGGCCTACGTGACGTGGCAGAAGCAGGGTGCGCTGACGGCCGATCGCACGGCGACCGCCCAGTGGAAGGCGATGCTCGAGCGCTACGAGGATCCCGGCATCGATGACGCCACCGACGAGCAGCTGCGCGACTACATCGGTCGCCGCAAACGGGAGCTCGGGGCCGATGACGCGGCGTGACCCCCGCCACGACGTGCTCTTCGAGCCGCTGCGGATCGGGCCCAAGACGATCCGCAACCGCTTCTACCAGGTGCCCCACTGCACCGGGTTCGGGGTCGACAAGCCGTTCACGCAGGCCGAGTTCCGGGGCATGAAGGCCGAGGGCGGCTGGGGCGCGGTCTGCACCGAGTACTGCTCGATCTCCCCGGAGACCGACGAGTTCCCCTACTTCGCCGCCAAGCTCTGGGACAAGGAGGACGTGCGGTCGCTGGCCGTGATGGTGGAGACCGTGCACGCCCACGGTGCGCTGGCCGGGGTCGAGCTGTGGCACGGCGGCGGCCTCGTGCTGGCGCGGGAGTCGCGCCTGGCGCCCCTGGCACCGAGCCAGATCGCCAACGACCATCTCGGCTCCTCGGTGCCGCAGCGCATGACTGCCGCCGACATCCGCCGCACCCAGGACGACTGGGTCGCAGCCGCCCGCCGGGCGCGCGACGCGGGGTTCGACATCGTCTACGCCTACGGCAGCCACGGCTACCTGCCGACGCAGTTCCTCTCCCCGCTCTGGAACCGGCGCACGGATGCCTACGGCGGGTCGTTCGAGAACCGCAGCCGGTTCTGGCTCGAGACCATCGAGGCGATCAGGCTGGCGGTCGGGGATGACCTGGCGATCGCCGTGCGCATCGCCGCCGACGGGCTCGATACCGCCGGCGTCGAGCCCGAGGAGGGGTGGGCGTTCATGCGCGCCGCCGATCACCTGGTCGATCTGTGGGATCTCTCGATCGGCTCGGTGGCAGGGGCGCGGCGCATCGACTCCGGCGCGTCGCGGTTCTACGCCGAGGGCTACCAGGCACAGCTCGACTGGACCCACCGGGCCCGCGCCTCGACCGCGAAGCCGATCGTCGGCGTGGGCCGGTACACGAGCCCGGACCTGATGGCCTCGCTGGTGACGAGCGGCGTCCAGGACCTGATCGGGGCTGCGCGGCCGTCCATCGCCGACCCGTTCCTGCCGGCCAAGATCGAGTCCGGCCGCTACGACGAGGTGCGCGAGTGCATCGGCTGCAACGCCTGCTACTCACGGGCCGTGTTCGGCAACCACGTCGGCTGCACGCAGAACGCGACGGCCGGCGAGGAGCACCGTCGCGGCTGGCACCCGGAGCGCTTCGAGCCGGCCGCGAACGCCGACCGCGACGTGCTGGTCGTCGGCGCCGGACCGGCCGGCCTGGAGTGCTCGATCGTGCTGGCCAAGCGGGGCTTCCAGCGCGTCCACCTCGTCTGTGCCGACGACGACATCGGCGGCTGCATGCGCTGGATCCCGCGGCTGCCCGGCCTCGGTGACTGGGCGCGCGTGGTCGACTGGCGCCGGATCCAGCGCCACCGCCTGCGCCGGCAGATCGAGCTCGTCACCGGTACCCGCCTGTCCGCCGCCGACGTGCGCGGCTATGGCGCGGAACTGGTGGTGGTGGCGACGGGCTCGCACTGGGCCACCGACGGCATCAACGGGATCACCGCCCTGCCCATCCCCGGCGCGGAGCGCGCCCTCACGCCCGAGGCGCTGATGATCGCCGGCGCGCGTCCCGGCGGCGAGCGCGTGCTCGTGTACGACACGGAGGGCTACTACACGGGCGCGGCCCTGGCCGAGCTGCTCGCCACCGAGGGGTTCCGGGTCGAGATCGCGACGCCGGAGAGCGTCGTCGCGCCGCTGTGCGACGAGACCCTCGAGGGCCTGCCGCTGCGCCGCCGCCTGCACGAGGTCGGCGTCGTCGTCCATCGGGAGACGACGCTGACGGCGATCGGCGACGGGCACGCCCTGGTCGCCGACGAGTTCGGCACCCCGCGCGAGCTCGCCTGCGACGGCGTCGTGCTCGTCACCCAGCGGGTGTCCGACGACGAGCTGTACCACCAGCTCTGCGCCGACCCGGAGGCGCTGGCGCGAGAGGGCATCGAGGCCGTCTACCGCGCCGGCGACTGCGCTGCACCGAGGCTGATCGCCGATGCCGTGTTCGACGGCCACCGCCTGGCGCGCGAGATCGACGGCCCGCATCCGCAGGTCGCGCTGCCCTGGCGCCGCGAACGGCCCCTGGTCTGAGGCTAACCGCGGCCTACGGCGATCAGGGCGCCGCCGCAGACGACGAGGATGCCCGCCGCCACGAGCCGTGGGCCGACCCGGTCGGCCCGGCCGAGGAGGAGCACCGAGAACAGCACCGCCCACAGCGACTGGGTGGCGTTGAGCGGCGAGACGACGGTCACGCGACCCACGTCGAGGCCCCACACGATGCCGGTGTAGCCGACCGCCAGGGCGAGGCCGGCGGGCAGGTACGGGCGGGCCAGCCGGCGGGCATTCGTGAACACGTCACCGGTGCGGATCGACTCGACGAAGATCAGCGAGCACGCCCCGCAGCCGATGGCCGCGAGCGTCGCGGCGAACGGCGGCGCGTGATGGTGCTCGGCGACCAGCCGCACGGCGACGTCGCGGAGCGCGAACAGGACGGCGCAGAGAAGCGCGAGGAAGATGCCGATCGTGCGGAAGCCGGCCGGGCGCTGACGCTCCCAGGCGAGCAGCGAACACCCACCGACGACCAGCAGCGTGCCGGCCACGATCGCCGGCTGGAGCGGCTCGCCGAGGAAGGCGATCGCGATCGCGGCCGACATCAGCGGCGCCGCGCCGGTCAGGACCGCGGCCCGGGCCGGGCCCGCGGCGGCCACGGCGCCGAGGAAGGCGTACTGGGACACGCCGGGCACGAGGAACCCGGTGAGGCCGTACAGCGCGAGCGCCTCGGCGTTGGAGGCGGCGAGCTGGCCCGTGACGACTGCCACGGTGCCGATCAGGACGATCGAGATGACGACCGACACGATGGCCGCGGCGACCGGCACCGGGCCGGTGCGGATCGGCACCCGCAGCAGCACCGTGTAGGCGCCGAAGCCGATCCCGGCGACCGTCCCGAGCAGGACTGCGAGCACCTAAGACCGGGTGACGACTGGGCGCTCGCGGTGGAAGATCTCGCCCAGCTTGGCGTAGCCCGTGCCGCCGAGCCGGCAGAGCGGGCGTAGCTGGGCGGGATCCAGCCGGCGGCCGTCGTAGAGGCCGTCCCGGATGTGGAACGCGAGCACCTGCGCGATGATCAGCAGGTCGTGGCCCGGCGGGTCGCCGAGAACGACGGTCTGGGTGACGCGGCACTCGAGGGCGATCGGGGCCTCGCCGACCCGGGGCGGCGCCACGTGCTCGCAGGGCAGCGGCGTGACCCCGGCGATCGGCCACTCATCGACGCCGTGCGGGTGGTTTCCCGACGAGGCGATCAGCTGCTCGGCGAGGTCCTCGGAGGCGATGTTCACCACCAGCTCGCCCGTCTCGAGGACGTTCGCGGCCGTGTCCTTCCAGGCGCCGTCCTCGTGACGGCCGCAGGAGACGACGACGGTCGGCGGCTTGGCGCCGACGGCGTTGAAGTAGGAGAACGGTGCGAGGTTGCGCCGTCCGTCGGCCGCCAGCGTCGACGCCCACGCGATCGGGCGCGGCACCACGCAGTCCGTGAGCAGGCGGTAGAGGCGGTGGTCTTCGAGGTCTCCGACGTCGATGCGCATGCGCGAACGCTACGCGATGGCGGCTTCGAGCCACGTGCGCATCGTCTGCAGCAACGCCGGGTCGATCGTGTGACCGACGGGCGACTCGTGGTAGGAGAGGGCGACGGAGCCGTCGAGCTGGTCGCGGGCGCCGCGACCGAACATGATCCCGATCACGGGGTCGAGCGTGCCATGGGCGATGAAGACCGGTAGATCGGCCCGCCCGTCCAGATCGACGGCGAACCCGGGGACGACAGGGATGAAGCCCGACAAGGCCAGGATGCCCGCCGGGCTCGGCCGCCCGGCGCCGAGCCCGAGCGCGAGGCTCATCACGGAGCCCTGGCTGAAGCCGCCGATCACCACCCGCGGGTAGCTCGCGAAGAGCTCGTCGAGCAGCGCGGCGGCCGCCGTGAAGCTGGCGTCGAAGGTGGCCGGGTCGGGGAATCCGACGCGCGGGACGACGTACCAGTGGGCGCCGCCCGGAGGGAGGTGGAGAGGCCCGCGGGGGAGCACCAGGTCGAGGTGCCGGGCGGGATCGATCGCGTCGCCGAGCGGCTCGAGGTCGAACTCGTCGGCGCCCCGGCCGTGGAACAGGACCAGCGCGCCGGCCGCCTCGCCCTCGGCCGGTCGGATGCGGTGGACGAGCGTCACGAGCCGCCTCCTCGGAGGGCGTCGGTGAAGGCCGCGAAGGCCGCGACGACGGCTGCCAGCGAGGCACGGGTGCGCTCGTCGACGAGATTGCCGTCCGCGTCGAACTTCTCCTCCGCGCGGGAGACGTGCAGCACCGGCGCCGCCAGCATGGGGTTGCGGGTCGAGCGCAGCGTCTGCAGCACGGCAAGCTGGGAGCGCATCGTGCCGAACCCGCCCGGCGTGGCGCCCGCCAGCGCCACCGGCTTGCCGAACAGCGCCTGCTCCGGCGCGCGCGAGGCCCAGTCGAGCGCATTCTTGAGCACGCCCGGGATGGAGCCGTTGTTCTCCGGGGCCAGGATCAGGAGCCCGTCGGCGCCGCCGACCGCGCGCTTCAGCACCGTCACGCCCGGCGGGTCGCCTTCGGCCTCGACGTCGGCGTTGAAGAGCGGGATCTCGTGCAGCTCGGCGATCGTGACGGTGACGCCGTCGGGTGCCAGTTCGACCGCGGCACGGGCGAGGCCACGGTTGTAAGACGCCCGCCGCAGGCTGCCGGGGATCGCGACGATCGAGGTCATGCCGGGTACTGTAGATCCGCGGCGAAGGAGGCCATGTCGGGGAAGACCGCGTCCGGGACGGCCTCGGCGGGAGGGGTCGCGCCGATCCCCGGCCGGCCGGCGCGGCGGTTGATCCACACCGTGGTCATGCCGAGCTGCTTCGCGGGAACGTGGTCGTGGTACAGCGACTGGGCGACGTGGAGGATGCGGTTGCGGTCGACCCCGATTCGCTCGTGGGCGAAGTGGAAGTTGCGGAGGTCCGGCTTGTAGCTGCCGATCTGCTCGGCGGTGATGACGAAGTCGAACGAGACGCCCAGCCGGCGCTCGGAGGCCGCGAAGAGGTCGTCGTCGCAGTTCGTGATCACGCCGAGCTTGAACCGGGTCTGGAGCCGCTGGAGCGCCGCGGCCGAGTCGGGGAAGGCCGGCCAGTCGGCGACCGAGCCCGCGAACGCGGCGCGCGCGTCGCCGCCGAGATCGACGCCGAGGTCCTCCGCCATCGCCGCGATCGTCAGCCCGAGCACCTCGCGGTAGCGCTTGTACGGCGACTCGGCCTCGTGCTCGCGCCGGGCGAAGGCCGCGAGCAGGTCGTCGTCGGACAGGTCGGCGACGCCGGGCCCGAGTGCGGTGCGGGCCGCGGCCAGGATCCCCGTCTCCCAGTCGATGAGCGTCCCGTAGCAATCGAAGGTGATGACCTCGAAGCGGTCGTAGTCGATGGCAGGCATGACGCGCATGGTGGCACTCTTGCGACGATGCGGGGCATGGTCAGCTGGACGAACTGGGCGGGCAACCAAACCTGCGCGCCGGCGCGGCTCGAGATGCCGCGGGACGAGCCGGACGTGGTCGATCTGGTGAGGCAGGCGGAGGAGGCGGGGATGACCGTCCGCTGCGCCGCGACCGGCCACTCGTTCACACCGGTCGTCCTCACCGACGGGATGCTGCTCGACCTGCGTGCACTGGCCGGCATCCGCCGCATCGACGCAGCGGCCGGGACCGTCGCCGTGGGACCGGCCACGACCGTCGGCGAGCTCGGCGATCCGCTCTGGGACGCGGGCTTCGCGCTGGCCAACCAGGGG
Source organism: uncultured Actinomycetes bacterium (assembly GCA_963779685.1). Classification (GTDB taxonomy): domain Bacteria; phylum Actinomycetota; class Thermoleophilia; order Gaiellales; family F1-60-MAGs149; genus CAVZZG01. The sequence continues at coordinate 504,308 of CAVZZG010000001.1, read as the reverse complement.
GACATCGATACGCAGCAGGTGGCCGGCGCGGTCTCGACCGGAACGCACGGATCCGGCATCGCCCTCGGCAGCTTCTCGGCCTGGCTGCGCGGGGCCCGGGTGGTCACCGCCGGCGGCGAGGTGCTGGTGGCGGACTCCTCGACGCCCGAGCTCCTGGCCGCGCTGCAGTGCTCGGTCGGGATGCTCGGCGTCATGACCGAGCTCGAGCTGGCGGTGGTACCGGCGTACCGGCTGCGCGAACGCATCGAGCACTGGCGGTTCGAGGACGTGATGGCGCAGTGGGACGACCTCGTCGCCGCCCACCGCCACTTCTCGTTCTTCTGGATCCCGACCGAGCGGTCGGCCGCTCTCTACGGGCTCGAGACGCCGCCGGGCGCGACGACCGCCGACACCTGCTACACGAAGATCTACGACGAGGTCGGCGACGACGTCCCCGACTCGGACGTCCCCGGCCGGCGCGTGGGCCGCAGCTACCGCATCTACCCCGCCGTCTTCGAGCCGAACTTCCACGAGCTCGAGTACTTCGTCCCGCACGACCGCGGCCGAGACGCCGTCCGCGCCATGCGCGACCTGATGCTCGCCAGCCAGCCGGACGCGATCTTCCCGATGGAGGTCCGCACCGTCGCGGCCGACACCGGCTACCTCTCGTCCCAGTACGGCCGCCCCAGCACCGTCATCTCCGTCTCGGGTGTCCCCGGCACCGACTACGACCGCTACCTCCGCGCCGTCGACGCCCTCCTCGGCACCTTCGACGCGCGCGTCCACTGGGGCAAGCTCCACTTCCTCACGCCCGACCAACTCCACGCGCGCTACCCGATGGCCGGCGCCTTCCTCTCCCTCCGCCGCACCCACGACCCGCACGCCCTCTTCCTGAACCCGCACCTTTCCGCGCTCTTCTCGTGACGGGGACAGCCCCCGCACGCCCGCCCGCGAGGGTCAGTCCCCGTCACGTGGCACGCCCGCTGCGCGCGGGGTCACGGCGAGCGCGCCGGTCGCGACGAAGTGGCGAAGTCGTCACGAACCGTCCCCGCTGACCGCTCGCGGGCTCCGTGCCCTCACGCCACGCAGACGCGCCGATCCGCGCAGATCGCGCGATCGGGTGTGTTTCGTGACGGGGACTGACCCCGAAAGCGGGCCGTGCGGGGACTGTCCCCGTCTCGAATCGCCCACGGAAGCGCGCGGGACACGCGGCGGGTCAGGCGCCGTGGTGGGCCTTGAGGATGGCGATGCCGGGGGTGAGCATCGCGACCCAGGCGGCCTCGATGGCGGGGGAGGAGCGCGGGTCGCACTCGCGGACGGCCTGGAGGAGCGATTGGAGCCAGACGTCGTACAGCTCGGGCTCGATGTCGAGGTGATCGCGGTCGTGGCGGACGGCGACCTTCTCGAGGTGCTGGCGGCCCTCCTGCTGGCCCTGGCTGACGAGGATCAGCATGTAGAGCGACTCCATCACGACGCGCTTCTGGCGGCGGAAGTCGGTGTCCTTGAACTTCTCGCCGACCTCGGGCGAGGACGCGACGAGGATGTCGTAGAAGCGATCCATGAAGCGGCCCGACGCACGGCAGCGCTCGAGGCTGTCGTGGAACGCCGCGAGCTGGTCCTCGTTCACTCGGCGAGCCGGTAGCTGCCGTCGGCGTCGTGGGTCTCGCGGCCCGACAGGGCGGGGTGGAACACGCAGACCAGCGTCATGTGCGTCCGCGCCCGGAGGATGTGACGGTCGTGCTGGTCGAGGGCGTACATGACACCGGGGGAGATCGGGTAGGTCTCGCCGGTCGCCAGGTCGACGACCTCGCCCTCGCCACCCACGCAGAGGTTCGCCTCGTAGTGGTTCTTGTACCAGAGGTCCTGTTCGGAGCCGGCCGTGATCTCGGTCCACGACATCGAGAAGTTCATGCCGTCGTCCCGCAGGACGATGCGGCGACTGCGGAACGTCGGGCCGCTCACGTCCCGATCGGTGCCTGCGATGCCCTCCACGGTCCTGACGATCATGCGCGACCTCCTCGGCCGAATCGTGTCACGCCGGGACGAGGCGTGCCGCGCTTGCACCGGCGATCAGCGCGCCCTCGATCCAGCCGGCCTCGTGCTCCGCGACGTCGGCGGTCGCGAAGACCACCCGCCCGTGGGCCGGGAATCGCTCGGCCGTGAGCAGCTCGACCCGGCCGACGGTCGCAGTCGCCCAGGTGCCGCGCGAGTAGGGGTCGGCATTCCAGTCGTGATAGGCGTGGTCGATCAGGTCGGCCTCGGGCCAGAACGCCCGCAGGGCCCGGGCCGCCTGGCCCCGATCGGCGGGGTCGAAGTCCGGCGATTCGAAGCCGAACCCGAGCGCGTAGGTGTCGCCGGCGACGACCCGGTCGGCGTAGATCCAGTGCACGCCCTCGCCGTGGCCGGCCGCCAGAGACCGGTCGGGAACGCCCCGCGCCCGAAACCAGATCTTCAGCGCGCGCCCGGCGTTGGTGCCGGCCGCCTCCGCAGTCGGCGGCGGCAGTGGCGGGTCGAAGGCGATGTCGCCGAGGACGTTCACGGGCACGGCGAGGATCGCGGCCTGGGCGGCGACGACCCCACCCGCCGTCTCCAGCTCGACTCCCGAGGCCGTCTGGCTGACGGCGAGGACCGGGCTCGAGACGCGGACGTCGATGCCGCCCGCCATGCGCGCGGCCAGCGCCGACCAGCCGTCGCGTGGTGCGTAGCGCAGCGCGGTCAGGAGGCCCGTAGCGCCCCCGTGGTTGCGGATCGCGGCGAGCGCGTCGATCGCCGCGCCACGGGCGGGATCGGTGCCGCCGATCATCACCCACCACGCGGTCAGGAAGTCGCGCGTCGCCTCGCCGACGCCCAGCGAGGCGATGTAGTCGGCCGCGGACACCTCGCCGGCGGCACTCTCGGCGTCCACGCCGATCCGGCGCACGGCCCGCTCGAGCTGGCCGAGTTCGGCGAAGGGCACCGGAAGGCCGCCGTCGCGCAGGACGCCGCCGGTCAGCCAGCGGACGCGCTCCGGGCCGTCGTACGTCCGCACCGGGAGCGCGTAGCGGGCCAGCTCGGCGGGCACCTCGACGTGCTCGGGGGTGAACCACGACCCGCCGAACTCGAGCGACGGCCCGCCGTCGGCGAACGGCCGCGTCCACGTCCTGCCACCGACCCGGTCGCGCGCCTCCAGCACGACCACGTGGCGGCCGGCCTCGTGGAGGTCGCGCGCGGCGCGAAGACCGGCGAAGCCCGCGCCGACGACGACCACGTCGGCCGCGGTCATCGCGCCCACGCCGCGATCGTCGCCCGCTCGGCGTCGGTCATGCCGGTGAGGTTGCCCAGTGGCATGGCCCGGCCGGCGACCGCCGCCGCGATCTCGTCGACATGGGCGGCGATCACGGCCGCATCGTCGAGCTCGAGCCCGGCCGGCGCGACCGCGTAGCCCGGCTGCGTCGGGTGGGCGGAGTGGCAGGGCGCGCATCGCTGCGCGACGATCGCGACCACCTCGGGCGTCGGCGCGGCGGCGCCCGTGCGGGCGAAGCCGGCCTGGAAGCGGATCGAGGGGGCGAGGGCGATCGTCAGACCGATCAGCAGCGCCGTCGCGAGGATTGCGGGCGTGAGCACGATCCGGCCGCGCTGGCGGAGGTTGACGAAGTGGCGGATCAGCATCCCCGCCGCCATCAGGGTGCCGAACACCGCCCAGGGATGGGCCGCGCCGAACGTACGCGGGTAGTGATTCGAGACCATCACCACCAGCACCGGCAGCGTCAGGTAGTTGTTGTGCATCGACCGCTGCTTGCCGCGCCGGCCGTCGGCGGGATCGGGAGCCTCCCCCGCCCGCATCGCGGCGACCATCCGCCGCTGGCCCGGGATGATCACGAACAGGACGTTCGCCGCCATCATCGTGCCGATCATGGCGCCGACCTGGATGTAGGCTCCGCGCCCGCTGTAGACGAACGTCAACGCCCACTCCGTGGCCATGGTGGCGCCGATCCCGACGACCGCGAGCAGCAGCCCGCGGCGACCGATCGGCGACCGGCACACGAGGTCGTAGACGACCCACGCCACGGCCAGGAGGGCGACCGACAGGACTACCGCCTGCCAGTCCGCGATGTCGGAGCCGGGCTCGATCAGGTACGCCCGCGGATGGGCGTAGTAGATGATGACGAGCAGCGCGAAGCCGGAGATCCACGTCCAGTAGGCCTCCCACTTGAACCAGTGCAGCCGGGCCGGCAGCCGCTCCGGCGCGACGGCGAACTTGCGCTTGTTGTAGAAGCCGCCGCCGTGCACCGACCACAGCTCGCCGGCGACCCCCTCCTCCTCCGACGGCTCGAGGTGGTTGTCGAGCCAGACGAAGTAGAACGATGCGCCGATCCACGCGATGCCCGCGATGACATGCAGCCAGCGGATGCCGAGCGACGCGACGTCGAGCAGGTAGTCGCCCATTCCGCGACGATTCTCGCAAATTGCGGCCAGGGCGTCCGGAATCGGCTTGACGGTCTCCGGCCTCAGGCGTACGTTTCCCCGTGCACCGAGTACGGAGCGCGGAGCGCCACCGACCGGGGTACAGGCCTCTCGGGGCAGGTACGCCGGCCGCGGGCGAACCGGGTCACCGGCTCGGTGCCTCGCTTTTCCGGGGAGGATTTCGTGGACACGACCATTCGCACGACGTGCCCACGGGACTGCTACGACGCCTGCGGGATGCTGGTCTCGATCCGCGATGGCAAGGTGCGGCACGTCCGCGGCGACCCGGCCCACCATCTCGCCCGCGGCCGTCTGTGCCGCAAGTGCTCGATGGGCTACAACGGTGCCTGGCTCGACCCCGGCGCGCGCCTGATCCACCCCATGATCCGCAACGGGCCGAAGGGGAGCCACGCCCTGCGGCGGGCGAGCTGGGACGAGGTCCTGCACCTGATCGCTGCCCGTCTGGGCGCCATCGCCGACGAGCACGGCGCCCGGACGATCCTGAACGTGCACTACACCGGGACGCTCGGCCTGGTGGGAACGACCTTCCCGCAGCGCCTGCTGCACGCGATCGGCACCACCGAGGTCTCGCCCGACACGATCTGCAACAACGCCGGCCATGTCGCACTGACCTACCTGTACGGCTCGTCGGAGACCGGTTTCGACCCTCGCACACGCGACGATGCGCAGTGCATTCTGGTGTGGGGCGCGAATCCCTCGGCGTGCGGCCCCCACCAGCACGAGCACTGGCTGGGCACGGCTCCCGGCACCGTCGTCGTGATCGACCCCGTGCGCACCGCAACGGCCGCCGCGGCCGCGATCCACCTCCAGCCACGGCCCGGAACCGATGCCGCGCTGGCGTTCGCCATGATGCACGTGATCGCGCGCGACGGGCTGCTCGACCGCGCCTACATCGACGCCCACGCCGTCGGGTTCGAGGAGCTGGAGCCTCTGCTCGCGGGGTGCTCGCCGGCGTGGGCCTCGCACCTGACCGGCGTCCCGGCCGGCGAGATCGAGCGCGTCGCCCGTATCTACGCCGCGGGCCCATCGCTGCTCTGGCTCGGCCAGGGGCTCCAGCGTCAGCCGACGGGCGGGAACGTCTTCCGCGCCGTCGCGACCCTGCCGGCGCTGACCGGCAACCTCGGCAAGCCGGGAGCCGGATTCTGCTACCTGAACGGGTGGGGCCGGGCCGGCATCGACGAGGACATCCTCGTGCCGCCGGCGCTCGCGGCCGCGGCCTCGCCGGCCATCGGCCACATGGATCTGCCCGACCGCACTGGCCGATCCGGCACGAACGCGCGCCATGGTCGTCTGGAACATGAACATCGCCTCGTCCGCCCCGCGGCAGCGGGAGGTGCGGGCCGCCCTCGCCCGCGAGGACCTCTTCACGGTCGTCGCAGACGTCTTCCCGACCGACACGGTCGCCTACGCCGACGTCGCGCTTCCGGCTGCCAGCTTCCTCGAGCACGACGACCTGGTCGCGCCGTACTTCGACCTCGGCCTGGCGGCCCAGGTGAAGGCGATCGACCCGCCCGGCGAGGCGTTACCCAACAGCGAGATCTTCCGGCGGCTGGCGACGGCCATGGGCCGTCACGAGCCCGAGCTGCACGAGCCCGACCGATCGATCATCGACCGGGTGCTCGCGACCAGCGGGCTCGCAGCGAGCTTCGCCGAGCTGGCCGCCGCCGGCACCGTGCTCGTCCCTGAGGTGCAGCTCCAGTTCGCCGACGGCCGGTTCGACACCCCCAGCGGCCGGATCGAGATCGCCAGCGCCGCTGCCGAGGCCGACGGTCACCCGCGCGTCCCCCAGCCGACCGTCGACCCGCCAACGGCCGCCGGTTCGCTCCGCCTGCTCTCGCCGGCCTCCGAGTGGACGATGAATGCGAGCTTCGCGAACGACCCGAAGGTGGCCCGCAAGCTCGGCCCGGCGACCGTCACCATCCACCCGGCCGAGGCGGCGGCGCGCGGTCTCGCCCACGGCGATCGCGTGTACCTTCGCAACGCGTTCGGCGAGCTCGATCTGGAGATCGCCGTCGCGGACGTCGTCGCTCCCGGCATCGCCCTCGTGCCGAAGGGCCGGTGGGGGACGAACGTCAACGTACTCGTAGCGGCCACGCCCAGCGACATGGGCGACTCGACCACGGTGCACGCGGCCGAGGTCACGCTCCACGCGCGCTGATCGGCCCGCACGCGTCCTCGACGAAGGCAGCCGTGTGGCTCACCAGGTCGAGCGCCGAGGGCAGCACCGCCTCGCCGAGCGCCTGGGCCGCGACCGATCGCAGCTCGCCGGCCGCCCGGGCTCGGTGCCCGGCGGTGGGCAGGGCCGGGTAGATCACCCGCCACGTCTCGTGATGGGCGACCAGCCACGCGATGTCGTAGGCGAGCGACACCGCCTCGACGTGCTCGTCGATGAACTCGGCCACGATCCGCGCGGCGTCGCCCCCGATCGCCGCCAGCGCGCCGCGAGTCTCGTCGAGTGCACCGAAGGCGGCTTCCGCCCCGCACCAGTTGAGAGCGCGCTCGGCCTCGGCGTCGGCGAGCACGGCGGTGAGGACCCGCGCCCAGTCGGCAGCGTCGGGCGACCCTTCCGAGAGCAGTTCCTCGCACGTCGGCAGGTCGCCGGCGAATCCGACGGACTCCGCCGCCACCGCGCCGTGCAGCTGCTCGCGCAGGACGTCGACGGTCTCGACCGCGACGGGCAGCGGCGCCCCGGACGGCGTGATGGCGCAGAACGACGGCACCAGCGTCCGGCGCGCCCATCGCGCCAGGTGCGCGGCGTGGAGCGGCGTGCGCCGCGAAGCGAGGCGGCGCGCGGCCGGCGTCGCCCCCGCCAGCGACACGACCGGGAGCGTCACCGGCAGCGGCGAGCGGGCGAGCGCGCGGGCGATCGGCGCGACGTGCCCGCCGAGCGCGTCGAGCAGGCACGGCTCGTCGCCGAACACCTCCTCGGAGGCGGCCTCGACGTCCGGCGGGACAACGATCGACGGGAGGTAGGGAAGCATGCGGCAACGCTACGGCGCCGTCGCATCCCCTGGAGCGCGCGCATCCTCACGCGCCGCGCGCGGCGGCGCGCGGCATCAACGCCGGCCGGCGCCGCCGTGGAACGCGAGCGCGTCGAGCACGATCCGGTTGCCCATCAGGCTGGTGCCGACGGTCGCGTCGAGCGTCGGCGCGACCTCCACCACGTCGAGGCCGCAGAGCCCGTGCCCGGCGATGCCCCGGGTCAGCTCGACCGCCTCGCGGCTCGTCAGGCCGCACGCGGTCGGCGCACACGTGCCCACCGCGTAGGCCAGGTCGAGCGCATCGATGTCGAAGGAGAGGTAGATGCCGTCGCCCGAGCCCGACACCTCGAGCGCGCGCTCGACCGCCCAGCGCGTCCCGCGCTCCCAGATCTCCTCGAGCCAGATCACCGTGATGCCGTGCTCGCGGCAGTACTCGAGCTCGCTGCGGGGATTGAGCCAGCCGGAGATCCCGACCAGCGTCATCTTCCGCGGGTCGAAGCCGGCGTCCACCGCCCGCGTGACCGGGCAGCAGTGGTTGAGCCGCTCGCCGCCGACGTCCATGGCGGTGTCGAGGTGGGTGTCGATGAGGACGAAGCCGGGATCGGCACGGTGCTCGCGGACGGCGTTGACCGCCGGGATCGTCGTCGAGTGATCGCCGCCGAGCACGACCGGCATCGCCCCGGCGGCGACGATCGCGGAGATATCCGCCTGCGCCCTCGCGAACGTCTTCTCGGCGTTCGCGAGCACGATGGCGCAGTCGCCGCAGTCGACCAGCCGCAGCTCCTCTGCCACGTCGAAGTCGAACATGGCGTGGTAACTCGTGGTCTGGCACGACACGTCGCGCATCTGGCGCGGGCCGTAGTTGGCGCCGGTGCGGGAGATGTTCGTCGCGTCCCAGGGGATGCCGTAGATGGCCGCGCGCGCACCGTGCGCTCTCAGCGCCTCCTGGTCGGCGGGGATGTGCGGCACCTTCAGCCACGAGCCGGCCAGGCCGGCGTGCAGCAGGCCGCTCCACATGGTCGTGTCAGACATGGACCCCTCCTCAGACGTACCTAGAGTTCGATGCCGGCGGCCTCGGCGACGAGCTCCGACAGCTCGCGCAGGGCGATCCGCTCGCCGTGACCGGAGGTCTTGATCGCGTCCTCGTACATGGTCACGTCCTTCGGGCAGGCGCAGACGAAGTAGTCCAGCGCGCCGAGCGACACGGCCTCGTCGATGCGCTGCTCGCTCGGCCGGCGGCTGCCCGGCTGCGACAGGTCCTTCATCCAGATGCGCCCGCCACCGGCGCCGCAACAGAACGAGTTCGAGCGGTTGCGCGGCATCTCGACCAGCTCGAGCCCGATCCGCCGCATCAGCTCGCGCGGCTCCTCGAAGATCCCGTTGTAGCGACCCAGCGTGCACGGGTCGTGGTAGGTGATGCGGCGGCCGAGCGGCTGTACGACGGGCACCGCGCCGCCCTCGAGCAGCTCGAGCAGCAGCTGCGAGTGATGGACGACCTGCTCCGAGGTCCAGGGCGCGCCGAGGCCGGGGTACTCGTTGCGGAACGTGTTGAAGGTGTGCGGGTCGCTGGTCAGGATGCGTGCGAAGTCGCAGCCGGCGATGGTCGCGATGTTCTCCTCGGCCAGACTCCGGAACAGGCCTTCCTCGCCGGCCCGGCGCACGTCGTTGCCGGCGGTCTTCTCGGCGTCGTACACGATCCCGACGTCGACGCCCGCGTGCTGCAGGATCCGCGCCAGGGCGTGGGTGTTGCGCTGGTTGCGCGGATCGAGGGAGGCGTAGTCGCCGACCCACCACAGCAGGTCGACCGGCTCCTTGCGCGCGTCCTTCAGCTCGACCTCGAGCTCGCGGGCCCAGCGCGCCCGCTTGCGCTTCTGCTCGCCGAAGCTGTTGCCGCTGGTGTAGACGGCCTCGAGCGTGCTCTGCAGCATCGAGTCCATCTCGCCTTTCTCGACCAGCCCACGACGGAGGAGGTTGATGATCGGGACGTGCTCGATGCCGACCGGGCAGATCTCGACGCAGGCCATGCACTGCATGCACGACCACAGCGTGTCGGGCTTGATCGCGAGCGCCGTGCCGGCGTGGGATGCCTCGCGCAGGTCGAGCACGAGATCGCGTGGCGACAGCGGGAAGCCGCTCGCGGCCGCCGGGCAGGCGGCGTGGCACTTGCCGCACTTGGTGCAGGCCTCGACGTCCATGAGGTGCCGGCGGTCGAAGTCGCCCAGCGCGGCATAGCCGGTCTCCGGCTCGGCCGGCAGCCGCTGGCCAACCGCGTCGTCCCTGACCGCGACCCCGGCGGGTCCGGCCAGCATGTGGACGGCCTTCGTGAACGGCACGGCGGCGACGAACGCGAGCGCGACGACCCCATGGATCCACCACGTCACGTGACGTGCCGAGTCGGCCGTGTCGCCAGCCAGGCCCAGCGACCGCAGGCCGTTACCGGCGATCCAGCCGACCGGCGACCACTTCTCGAAACCGGGATGATCGGCGGCGATCCGCAACGCCTCGAGCAAGAAGCCCGACAGGGCGAGGAAGAACAGGAGCAGCAGGAACAGCCTGTCGCCAGACGCGTAGCGGCCGCGGACCGGCGACACTGCGACGCCGTCGACGCGGCCGTAGTCGAGGCGCGCGAGGTGCGAGAAGCGGCGGTAGGCGAACACGCACAGCCCGAGCACCAGCGCGACGCCGAAGACGTCGAGGAACAGCGAGTAGCCCTGGTAGAACCAGCCCTGCCAGAAGTGCCAGCCCAGCGGGCCCGCGACGTGATCCTGGAACGACAGGATGACCGTGCCGGCGAAGAGCACCAGGAAGCCGTAGAACACGCCCGCGTGGGCCAGGCCGGCGACACCGTCGCGACGCCGGATCCAGGTGTGGGTGAAGACGATGTGGAGCGCGTGGCCGACGCGCGGGCGGGAGCCCGCCGGCCTCCCCTGCCTGACGCGCTGCGCGATCCGCCAGACGCCGTACAGGAAGATCCCCGTCGAGATCCAGGCGAGGGAGTACCACAGCACCTTCCCCGACGTCGAGAGACCGTCGAACGTCTGCCGCGTCGCCTCGCCCATGGCGCGTCAGTCTACGCCGTCGTTCCACCTATGGTCTAGGCGGTGCGCATCCTGGTCTGGAACTGCCGGGGCGGGCTGGCCGCGAAGGCACCGGCGATCGCGGCGCTGCGGCCGCAGATCGCGGTGATCTGCGAGGGGCGGGCCGACGGGGCGTGCATCCGGCACGGGCGGGCCAGCGGGCTGGCGGTGCTCGCGCTCGGGCGCAGCCGCGTGGAGCGCTGGCGGCCGGTGCCGGGCGTGACCCACGCCCTCGTGGCGAGCATTGCGGGCGTGGCTGCCTGCCACGTGGTCGCGGTCTGGGCGCACCCGGCGTCGTCGAGCTACGTGCGGACGGTCGACGCCGTGATCGATGCCGAGGCCGCGCTGCTGGCGAGCGGCAATGCGATCTTCGCCGGCGATCTGAACGCCCTCTGCGACCCGGCCGGCGGCGGCCCGTTCCGGGCGACCGTGGACCGGCTCGGCACGCTCGGCCTGGTCAGCGCCTACCACGCGATGCGCGGGGAACCGTTCGGCCGCGAGCGCCAGCCGACACACTACTGGCGCTACCAGCGCGACCAGCGATGGCACATCGACTACTGCTTCGTGCCAGCCGCGTGGCAGGTTCGCAGCGCGGCCGTGGGCAGTTACCGGCGCTACGTCGCGCCGGGTGCCGAGTACCGCAGCGATCACGTCCCGCTTGTGGTCGATGCCCATCCCCGGCGATGATCCATGGCACGCGACCCATCCAACCCCCAGACCCGCCCCTGACGGATGGCGTCGTCACGCTCCGTCTCCCCACCCCGCGGGACCTCGCCGCGATCTCGGCGTACGCCACCGACCCCGACCTCGACGAGACGATGTGGCTGCCGCTGCCGTCGGGAGCGGACGAGGACCAGGCGCGCACGCTCCTGGCCGAGTACTCGGCCAGCTGGAAGGGCGGCCACTACGCGCCGGCGCTCGTGATCGCCGACTCCGTCACCGACCGCATGATCGGCGTGATCCACCTCTGGATGGGCTCGAGCGGCGCGGGCGCCATCACCGTCGGGGTCGCTCCGGCACGCCGCCGGCGCGGGCTGGCGACGCGCGCGGTCGGATTGCTGACGGCCTGGGCGTTCGCGCGGGCCGGGCTGTCGCGCCTGGAGTGGGAGACGGACTCCGAGAACGTCGCGTCGATCCGGCTCGCCGAGCGGTGCGGTTTCGGGCTCCACCAGCGCCTTCCCGGCGAGGACCGCGACGAGCTGATCTACGTCAGGCTCCGGCCCTGACCGTCATCGACAGCCCGTGCACCGGGAACCCGTCATCGGCGGCGAGCACGGCCGCGTCCGGCGCCAGGGCGGCTGCCGCGCTCCGGGGGATGGCCACGAACGAGGTGCGACGCAGGAACGCGTGGACGGAGAGCGCGCTCGCGTAACCCGCGGCGCCGCCGGTGGGCAGCACGTGGTTCGAGCCCGCGACGTAGTCGCCGAAGGCGGTTGCGCCGTACGGGCCGAGGAACACGCAGCCCGCCCGGTCGACCCGGTCGGCGAGGGCGACGGCATCTTCGGAGACCAGCTGGAGGTGCTCGGGCGCGACGAGGTTCGCGAGCTCGACGGCATCCTCGATCGATCGCGTGACGACGATCGCGAGTGGCGCGTCGCGCACCGAGGGATGCGCCGCGCGCACGCGCAGCGTGGCGGCGGCGATGGCGTCGGCCATGGCGTCGCTGGGCGTCGCCACGACCAGCAGCGAGTCGTCGCCGTGCTCGCCCTGGGCGCAGAGATCGAGCGCGATCCACTCGGCGTCAGAGCCGTCGCCGCAGACCACCATCACCTCGCTGGGCCCCGCGATGGCGTCGATGCCGACGGTGCCGACCAGCTGGCGCTTCGCCTCCTGCACGATCGCACTCCCCGGGCCGGCGATCACGTCGACGGCGGGGATCGACTCGGTGCCGAGCCCGAGCGCGGCGACGGCGTGCGCGCCGCCGACCCGGTAGACCTCGTCCACACCCGCGATGCTGCAGGCGGCGAGCACGGTGTCGGGCGGGTCGCCGGATGGCCCGGGCGGGGTCGTGAGTGCCACCCCGCCGACCCCGGCCGCAGTAGCCGGGACGCCGCACATGATCACGCTCGAGCCGTAGGCCGCCTTGCCACCGGGGATGTAGATGCCGGCCCGTCGCACCGGGGTGACGGCGTAGCGGACGTGCTGGCCGTCCGGGAGCGCGACGTCGTGGCCCTCGCCGGCGCGGGCGGCGTCGGCCCGCGCGACCCGGCCGAGGTTCGCCGCCGACGTCTCGAGCGCCGACCGCATCGTCGGATCGGTGCGGGCGTAGGCCGCGTCCACCGTGTCCCGGGGCACTCGGAGCGTGTCCACCGCAACGCCGTCGAACCGTGCCGTGAACTCGATCAGCGCCTCGTCGCCGCGCTCGCGGACGGCCGTGATGATGCCCGCGACCGTCTCCCGGAGCCGGTCGTCGACGGGAGCTAACCGCCGCAGACGACGGGCGCAGGCAGCGAGGTCGGCATCCGCTCGCAGGCGCGTGATCTCCATGCCCCGGAGCGTAGGAGACAGGGGGATGCGAGCGCGGCGATAATAATTTATAGTATCGCTGTCCGACCGACCATGGAGACCTCGATGTCCGCCACCGCCGACAAGGCAATCAACCCCGTCGACTTCCTCGAGATCGACAGCCTCTACAACGACGAGGAGCTGATGATCCGCGACACCGTCCGCGCCTGGGTGCGCGAGCGTGTGCTGCCGGAGGTCGGCGAGTGGTTCGAGCAGGGGATCCTGCCGATGGAGATCGCGCCGGAGCTGGGCCGCCTCGGCCTGCTCGGCATGCACCTCACCGGCTACGGCTGCGCCGGCACGAGCGCCGTGGCCTACGGGCTGGCGTGCCTCGAGCTCGAGGCGGGCGACACGGGGGTGCGCAGCTTCGTCTCCGTGCAGGGCTCGCTGGCGATGTTCGCGATCTGGAAGTGGGGCTCCGAGGAGCAGAAGCAGCAGTGGCTACCGCCGATGGCAGCCGGCACGAAGCTCGGCTGCTTCGGTCTCACCGAGCCCGACGCCGGATCCGACCCCGGCGCCATGCGCACCCACGCGCGGCGCGACGGCTCGGACTGGATCATCAACGGCACCAAGATGTGGATCACGAACGGCTCGGTGGCCGACGTGGCGGTGGTGTGGGCGCAGACCGAGGACGGCATCCGCGGGTTCCTCGTGGAGCGCGGCACGCCCGGGTTCACGACGCAGGACATCAAGCACAAGATCTCGCTGCGGGCATCGGTCACGAGCGAGCTGATCCTGCAGGACGTCCGTGTCCCCGGCGACGCGCTGCTGCCGGAGGCGAGCGGCCTGCGAGGGCCGCTGTCGTGCCTCAACGAGGCGCGGTACGGCATCGTCTGGGGCGCCGTCGGATCGGCCCGGGCGTGCTACGAGGCCGCACTGGACTACGCCAAGACGCGCATCGCGTTCGGCAAGCCGATCGCGAGCTACCAGCTGCAGCAGCAGAAGCTCGCCGAGATGGTGCTCGAGCTCAACCGGGGCGCACTCGTCGCCCTGCAGATCGGCCGGCTGAAGGACCAGCACCGGGTGCGGCCCGAGCACGTGTCGCTCGGCAAGTTCGGCAACGTCCGCGGCGCCATCGAGGTCGCCCGCAGCGCCCGTACGATCCTCGCCGGCAACGGCATCACGCTCGAGTACCCCGTGATCCGTCACATGAACAACCTCGAGTCGGTCTACACCTACGAGGGCACGCACGACGTGCACACGCTCGTGATCGGCGGGGCCGTCACCGGCATCCAGGCGTTTCGCTGATGGCGGCAGCGGAAGGCGCGCCGCCGCAGCTGGCGACGGCGCAGGAGGTGGCGATCGCCTGGCTGCGCCGTGCGATCGCGGCGGGCGAGCTCCGGCCGGGCGACCGGATCGGGCAGGAGGCCGTCGCGGCCGAGATCGGCGTGAGCCTGATCCCGGTGCGCGAGGCGCTGCGGATCCTCGAATCGGAGGGACTCGTCACCTACCGGCCACGCCGGGGCTACCTCGTCACGGAGCTCGACCTGGCCGACTTCGAGGAGATCTACCGCCTGCGGGCGCTGATCGAGGCCGACGCCGTGCGGCGCGGGATCCACCGCATCGGCCCGGCCGAGCTCGCCGACCTGGAAGCGGCCGCCGACGACTGCGTATCGGCCGCCGCCGATGGGGATATCGCCGCCGAGCTGGCCTCCAACCGCCGCTTCCACTTCCTGCTCTTCGCGCTCGCCGACAGCGTGCACCAGGAGCGCCTCATCCGCCTCCTCTGGGACGCCACCGTCGCCTACCGCGCCCTGTACTACGCGCTCCCCGGCGAGTCGACCGAGGCCGACCGCGCCCACCGACGCATCATCGCCGCCGCCCGCGCCGGCGATGCCGACCGCCTCATCGCCGAGCTCGACGCCCACCGCGGCCGCGCCCTCGCCTCGATCCGGGCGACGCGCGGCTGACCCGCGCGGCCCGGCTGCGGTTTTCGCGGCACGGCACGCAACGCCGCACGCCGCTGTCCACGCGCCGGGCGTTCGGGACCGCGCGGATCTGGCGCGCCCGACGATCGGCTACGCGCCGGCCGACCCCGAGCCCGGCGCACGGAAGGCGCACGGACCGCGCAGTGCGACGTTGCGTGCCGTGCTGCGAAACACGCGCTCCGAACCTCGCCCGGCCCGCGGGGACGACGGTGCGCCCGGGAGGCGGAACGCGCGGGATTCGTGCGGCGCGGGGCATACTGCGAAGCAGGATGCGCGTGAGGAGTCTGGCGATCGTGGGGGTGGCGGCAGCGGCGTGGGTGGCGGCGGCGGTGCCGGCGGGTGCGGCGACGACGCGGAGCCAGCTGGCATTCCGGTGCCCGGCGCCGGTGCCGATCGTCGGAGACGTGCGGCGGACGCAGGTCGACGAGCTGTTCTTCGCGGTCATGCGACGGGCCGAGGAGGCCGGGAGGATGCCGGTGCAGGCGGACGTCGACGCCGCGCTCCTTCAGGACGGCTCGCTGATAGCCGAGGCGCAGCAGGACACCTACACCAAGCCGAACGTCCTGCTCTACACGCTGCACCCGAGCGGACGGCCCGGGTTCCGTGCGGGGTTCTACACCACCCAGACCTGGGGGTACACGATCGAGCAGCGCACGCTCGACCAGGCGCCTCTGATAACCGACAGCGAGGCCACGTTCCGCCGCACCGGCGGCGACCTGGTGGAAGTCGGCAGGGCCATGAACGTCGCCCGCGGCTGGCGCGTCGCCGCGACCGGCGGCCTGTTCCCGGCTGCGTCGCAGCTCGTCGCCGACATGCTCCACCGCGGCGTCAACGAGGGGCGCGTGACCGCCATCGGCGCGACGGGTACGCCGCGCACGGGCTGGATCGGGGTCTGGGTGTCGGCCGATCACGACCACGCACTCGTCCGCGGCCGCACCTGCTCGAAGCTGATCGACATGCGCGACGACGCGGGCGTGCTCCTGACCGCCGCAGCGGCGGCGACGCGTGCCCCGGCGCCCGCACGCTGCCCGGCGAACGTCACCGTTCCGGCGGTCGAGCGGCGTCGGGTACGGCGAATCTTCGACACGGCGATGGAGACGGCCCTCCTGGCCGGGCGCCCGAGCCCGGACGCCGGCGACGTCTCCGCGGCCCTCGCCACCGTCGGCGTCACGGCGACCGACGTCACCACCACGGCCCGCGCCGACCTGCCGGCGGACGGGATCGTCTACGAGCTCGACGCGGGCCGGTTCGCCGTCGCCCGGCTGATTCCGGGAGGCGGCGTCGCCCGGATCGAGTGGCTCGGCATCGACCTGCCGGTCGTCACGACCATCACCAACACCGCAGTCCAGGACGCCGTCGCCGGCTTCCGCTGGCAGCTCGACCGGGTCGCAGCCTCCCTGCACCGGGTCGGGAAGCGCTACCGCCCGGCCCGGCTGCTCGCCCGCCGGCCGGTAGCGGGTGTGACCGTGCCGATCATCGCGCTGCGGGCGGCCCACGGCACACCGCTGCGAGGCCGCGCGGGGATCTGGGTGTCGCCCGACCGCAGGCTCGCGCTGGCGCGCGGCGGCGTCTGCGCCGCCACCTACACCAGCTACGCGCGCACCTGAACCGGCGTCCCGGCGTAGCCGGGCAGGACTGCGGCGGGATCGACGCCGAGGTGGTCGGCGAGGATACCGGCGTAGACGTCGCGGTAGTCGGTCTGAACGGGCACGTTGCCGAGATCGTCCATCAGGTCGAGGCTCCACGCCTGGGCGTGGATGCCGGTCGCAAGACCAGGTCCGAGCAGCATCACGAGCCCGCCGGCGCCGTGATCGGTGCCGATCGACGCGTTGTCGGCCACCCGCCGCCCGAACTCGGACCACACGAGGGTCAGCACCCGCGTGTCGAGGCCGCGCGCCGCGAGGTCGGCCTGCCACGCCACGAGCGACGCCCCGAGATCTTCGAGCAGCACCGGATGGCGCTGGTCCTGGCCGTCGTGGGTGTCGAACCCGATCTGGCTGACGGTGGCGACGCGAATGCCGAGGCCGGCGCCGAGCATCCGCGCCAGGTTCTTCAACCCGGCTCCCAGCTCGGAGGTGGGATAGGGCACGGGGACGGGGTCGTCCCCGGCGGACGCGAGCGGATCCAGCGCCTGCCACGTGCGATAGGTCTGCCTGGCCTGCCGCCGCGCGTGGGCGTAGGCATCACTGCGGGCGGGGCCGCCGAGGTGCGCGAGCTGCGCCATCAGCGCCGCCGGGTCGCGGACGTCGGGCGACGTGACCGCGAAGTCCTCCGGCGCGTGCACGACTGCGGTGGCTGCCCGGCGCGCGAGCAGGATCTCGTCCGAACTCCAGTCGATGGTGACGCCCTGCAGCGGACTCGTGGCCGAACCCACCAGGTCGAGGTAGCGACCGAGCCAGCCGGTCTGGATGGCGTACGAGCGGTCGAGCACCCCCGTCCGCCAGAAGTGCGCGGAGCGGAAGTGCGAGAAGTCGGGCGTCGGGTAGTCGACGGCGGGGAACACCGACAGCGAGCCGGCGTCGAAGAGGTCCTTCAGGCCGCTGGCATGGGCGTTCCAGCCCAGCGTGCTCGCGTGGTCGCCCGTAACCCCCAGCAAGCCGGCGGTGGGGAGCGCCAGCCCGTTCACCCGGTTGGCGTCGTAGAACGCCCGGTCCGGCGTGCCGTCGAGGGGCACGAGCGTGTTGAGACCGTCATTGCCGCCGTCCAGGAAGACGCTGACGAGGATCGGAGCCGGCCCGGCCACGGCGTCCGCCTCGGCCGCCCGGAGCACGACCTCGAGCGGGTTCAGACCCCTGGCGGCGGCGATGCCGAGCGCCAGCCCGACGCCGCCGACCAGGACGTCGCGGCGCGTCCGGCGCTGACCGAGGAATCCCGCCGCTCCGTGTCGCAGCACATCCTCGGGCAGCGGTACCAGCGAGCGCGCCGCGCCGGTGTGACGCCGCAGCAACAGCCGCTCGTGCTCGGTGCAGCCGAGTCGCGGCATCAGTGCACCTGGGCGTCCGGCCCGGCGAGGACGAGGTGGCGGAGCACGCGACGGCGCTCGGCCGGATCCCGCTCCGACCGGGCGTAGCGGAGCAACGACCTGCGGCTGGCGCCGGCGAGCCAGGGCGAGCCGGCGAAATGGCGGGCGTCGGCCAGCGAGACCGCCGCCGGCTCATCGGCGGGCACCGAGCCGTCGAGGATGCGGTGCTCGGCGAGCAGCGTGCCCATAGCCTCCAGCCTCGCCCTGGTCGTCGCCGTCGAGAGCCAGCGGGTGCCCTGCTCCCAGCCCGACACGTTCGGGGGCTGGAACGGCACCTGACCCATCGCCTGCATCGACCACACCCACGCATCGCTGGTGACGTACGTGCCGGTGGCCCGCATGGCCCCGGCCAGGAAGACGAGCGGGGGCTTGACCAGGTCGGGCTCGTCGAGGCTCGCGTAGAACGCCTTCGACCGGAGCGCGACTCGCACCGGGGGGACGATCGCGAACCGCGATCCGATGTAGGCGTCGCGCATGTCGCGCAGCGTCCGGGCCGGGGGCTCGGCGGACGAGAACCAGCTCCACAGCTTGCGGCAGAGGAAGTCGGCGTGACGCGGGTGGTGCAGGCACAGGTCGATCACGTCCTCGGGTCGCCAACTGCCCGTCTGGCCGAAGATCGTCTTGCCGCCGCTGTCGTGCGCGCCCTCGTTGAACCAGTACGCGAACGTGTCGTAGTGGAACGCGAATCCGGTCAGTGCCCGCGCCGCCTCGCGGATATCGGTCTCGGTATAGCCCGAGCCCAGCGTGAACAGCTCCATCAGCTCGCGGGCGAAGTTCTCGTTCGGCGCGCCTGCGTCCGAGCCGATCAGATCGAGCCACCACTGCATGGCGTGGTCGTGGAGCATGGCGCGGCAGAGCGCGCGGAAGTTGCCGAGCGCGTTACGGCGGAGCTGCGCGTTCTGCGCGAGCATGAGGCTGACGCTGCCGACCTTCAGGTTCGAGGTGGCGAAGTGGTCGTGCCAGTTCAGCGTCATCCGCTCGACCATCGGCGCGCGCGTGCGCACCATCCGGTCGAGCCACCAGAGAGCGTCGTGGCCGTACCGCTCGAGCGGCCGCAGCGGTGCCGGGCTGCCGTCGGCCTCGCGCACGGTGGGAGCCGGGCCCACCAGCCGGCGAGATCGCGGCCGCAGCAGGTCCTCGATCGCCGACTCCAGGCCCCGGGTCGCGTAACGGGCGCGGTCGGCCGCGGACGGCCCGAACCCGGCGCGCCAGAACAGGCGCTCGATGGCAGGGCCGGTCGGCACTCTGGGCAACGCTCGCAAGGCCGGCACGGATCTCATTGAACCACGCCCGCGCGAGTCCGCTGCCTGGTACCGTCATGGGCGATTCCGGAAGGAGACTGTGATGGCCGTGCATGAGCCGGTGGTGTCGGTTCCCCGCGAGGCGGACTGGCCGGAGCTGATGGAGTCGCGGAGCGGGCGACTCGTGCTCGATGGATGCGATCTGGAGGCGGTCGCCCGGCGCTTCGGGACGCCCTGCTGGGTGGCGTCGCTGCGAGGCATCGAGGCGAACTACGCCCGGTTCGTCGCCGCCTGGGAGGCGCGGTACCCGAAGATCGAGTGTCACTACTCGATCAAGGCGAACCACACGCTCGAGCTGGTGCGGACGCTCCAGGCCGCGGGCGGGCGGTTCGACTGCACCGGCGAGGCCGAGTACCAGATCGCCCTGATGTGCGGCGCCGACCCGCGACGCTGCGTCATCAACGGCAACGGCAAGAGCCCCGCGATGCTGCGCCTCGCCGCGGAGCGCGGCGTCCGCCAGGTCAACATCGATTCGCTGGGCGAGGCCGAGCGCCTCAACGCCGCCGCCGTTGCCGCGGGCACGGTGGTCGACTGCGTCGCCCGTCTGCAACTCGGCTACGGCGATCTGATCGCGAACGACCCCAGCTACGAGCCGACCTTGAAGATCTGGGAGGGGAAGTTCGGCATCAACGTGGCCGGCGGCGAAGCCGATCGGGTGATCGCCTACATCCGCGACGCCCCCGGCCTGCGGTTCTGCGGTCTCCACCACCACCTGGCCTTCTCGGGCGTGGCCGGGGACTACTCGATCGCCATCGAGACGGGCCACCACCGCGACACGATGCGCGAGTTGTGCGCGTACGCGATGCGCATCGAGCGCGACCTCGGCGTGACCGTGGAACGCATCGATTGCGGCGGCGGGTTCGCGTCCGGCAGCGGCATCTTCATGGTCAGTCCCGGCAACGTCGGCGACGGCACGCTCTACCCGCTGCCGACGATCGACCAGTACATCGATGCAGTCACGGGGCCGGTACGGGAGGCGTTCGGCGCCGACCGGTTGCCGGTCCTCCAGTTCGAGACGGGGCGCTACCAGGTGGCCAAGGACGTCGTGCTCGTGACCGAGGTCTCCGATGTCAAGGACGGGCACTCGACTCCCCCGCGGCGGTTCATCACGTGCGACTCGTCGATGCAGCAGTACACCGCGAAGGGCTTCCAGAAGGTCGCCCACCAGGTCGTCCACTGCACCCGCGCCGACGATGCACCGAACGGCCTGCTCGCCGACGTGGTCGGCCAGACGTGCGCCTACGACTCGGGCGCGGAGGACGTCTACCTGCCGGACGTCGTTCCCGGTGACCTGCTCGTCATGACCGGGCACGGCGCCTACTGCGACACCAGCGGCACGAACTTCAACGCCATGGTCCGTCCCGCCACCGTGGTCGTGCGCGATGGCAGGGCGGCGCTCGCGAAGCGGCACGAGACCGTGATGGACATCGTCGCGCGGCATGCCGGGCCGGCCCTCGATTGGCAGGCGCCATGAGGCTCGCGGGCAAGGTAGCCATCGTCACCGGGGCCGGCCGCGGGATCGGTCGCGGGATCGTGCGGGTGTACGCACGCGAGGGCGCGAAGGTCGCCGTGCTCGACCGCGACCCGGCGACGGCCGAGGCTGCCGCTGCCGAGGTCGGCGGCCTCGCCTGCGTCGCCGACGTCACCGTCAGGGAGCAGGTCGACGCCGCCGTGGCCGCGACGGTGGCGCGCTTCGGCCACCTCGACATCCTCACCCAGAACGCCGGTATCTACCCGACGGTGTCGCTCGACGAGATGACCGATGCGACGTGGGACCTCGTCAACGCCGTCAACATCAAGAGCCTCTTCTACGTCGTCCAGGCCTGCCTGCCGCACCTGCGGGCGAGCGACGGCGGCCGCATCACCGTCACGTCCTCGATCACCGGCCCGCGAGTCGGATTCCCCGGCCTCACGGCCTACGCCGCCTCCAAGGCCGCCATCAACGGCTTCATCCGGTCGGCCGCCCTCGAACTCGCACCGGCCGGGATCACCGTCAACGGCGTCGAGCCAGGAACCGTCCTCACCGAGGGCGTCCTCGAAGGCCTCGTCACCGGCGAGGTCGACGAGCTCGCGAGCGTGATCCCGCTCAAACGACTGGCCACCCCGGAGGACATCGGCCACGCCCACCTGTTCCTCGCCTCCCGGGAGGCCTCCTACATCACCGGGCAGACGATCGTGGTCGACGGCGGCCAGATCCTCCCCGAGGCCCCCTGGGCCGTGCTCTAACCCGTCACGCCCGGCCACGACCCCGCGCCTTCCGGTGCGTCGTACGAGACGGGGACAGTCCCCGCACGGCGGCGCGCGAGGGTCAGTCCCCGTCACACCGCACGCCGGCCGCGCGCCTGGTCGCGGACAGCGCGCGGCTCGCGACGGAACGGTGGAATCGTCACGGACCGCGTCGGGGCATTCGGCATCGACGTCGAACGCCAGCGCACGGTGTTCTCGCGCCGGTCCGCGCAGATCGCGCGACCGGGTGAGATCCGTGACGGGGGCTGTCCCCGCCGGGCGCCGGTGCGGGGACCGTCCCCGTCACATCCGGCCCACCGCGGCGCGCGGGGGGCGCGCGCTACGTGGAGCGGGAGGCGAGGCGGTCGGCGATGAGGCTGACGTGCTCGAAGGCGATGTGGGCGGCGACCATGGCGGTGATGTTGTTCGGCTGGTCCTTGGTCGGCATGAGGCAGACGACGTCGCCGCCGATGACGTCGAGGCCGCGCAGCGAGCGGAGGATCCGGTTGGCCTCGTCGATGCCGAAACCGGCGACGCCCGCTTCGAGGTTCGAGACGGCCGGGGCGACGGACGGGTCGAGACAGTCGAGGTCGAAGGTGATGTAGACGGGCAGGTCGGCGACGCGCTCGCGGATGATCTCGATCGTGCGCTCGACGCCGATCTCGCGGTACCGCTCCATCGTGATGACCTCGTAGCCGAGGTCGTAGCTCGGCTGGAGCCAGTCGAGCGATCGCGGGTTGCCGCGCATGCCGAGCTGCACGCTGTGCGACGCGTCGACGATGCCCTCGCGGACGAGGTAGGCGGCCCAGTGCGCGGCGGAGTCGCGCGCGCCGTACCAGTGCTCGAGTTGCTCGTAGCTGTCGGTGTGGGCGTCGAGGTGCACGAGCGCGACCTTTCGCCCGGCGGTCAGCGGGGAGCCCGGCCCGCCGAGGCCGCGGAGGATCGCGCCGGTGACGGCGTGGTCGCCGCCGATCGAGACCGCCCGCGTACCGGCGGCGGCGATGCGGGCGAAGAACGCCGAGATCCGCCGCACCGACGCCTCGTTGTCCATCGCCTCCGGCAGCGGCACGTCGCCGACGTCGTGGATCCGGCAGGCCTCCCAGGGCGAGAAGCGGAAGGCGCCGTGCAGCCGCCGGTTATGAGCCGACACGTGGCGCACGGCTCGCGGGCCGAGATGCTGGTCGCGCTCGGTCGAGCCGTTGCCGGACGAGTGCGGCACGCCGGCGACGGCGATGTCGCAGTGCGCCGGGTCGGGATCGTGGGGGCACCGGAAGAGCGTCGGCACGCCCCACCAGTAGGTCGCCTCGAGCAGGATCGCGTCGTCATCCATCGCGCGGCATGGTGGCACGCGTGAAGTAGCATTGCGACGCCGTGACGGTGGGCCACCACAGCCCTGGGATGAAATCGGGGGCCGCCGCGCTCACGCTGGGCGCCCTCGGGGTCGTGTTCGGCGACATCGGCACCAGCCCGCTGTACGCCCTGCACGAGGTGTTCGCCGGCGCCCACCAGATGGTGCCGACGGAGGCCCGAGTCTACGGCGTGCTGTCGCTGATCTTCTGGGCGCTGACGATCATCGTCACGATCAAGTACGTCACGTTCATCATGCACGCCGACAACGAGGGCGAGGGCGGCATCATGGCCCTGATCTCGCTCGTCAACCGGACGCCGATGGCGACGCGCGAAGGCCAAGTTCGGCCTGATGGCGCTCGGCATCTTCGGCGCGTCCCTGTTCTACGGCGACGGCATGATCACTCCGGCCATCTCCGTGCTCTCGGCCGTCGAGGGCGTGGGCACCGTCTCACCCGAGCCTGAACCACTGGATCATCCCCATCACGCTCGCGGTCGTGGTGGTGCTCTTCGCCATCCAGCGGGCCGGCACCGGGGCGGTCGGCACGCTCTTCGGGCCGATCATGATCCTCTGGTTCACGTCGCTGGCCCTGCTCGGCCTGCGCGAGATCGTCAAGCAGCCCGACATCCTGCGGGCACTCTCGCCCTCGTACGCCCTCGCCTTCATGGTCGACGAGCCGAAGGTGGCGTTCCTCGCGCTCGGCTCGGTCGTGCTGGCCGTGACCGGCGCCGAGGCGCTCTACGCCGACATGGGCCACTTCGGCCGGCCGGCAATCCGCCGGGCGTGGCTGATCGGGGTCCTGCCGGCGCTGATGCTGAACTACATGGGCCAGTCGGCGCTGATCCTCTCGGAGCCCGGCAAGCTGCAGGATCCCAACTGGATCCCCTTCTACGAGCTCGTCCCGGGCGCGCTCCAATGGCCGATGATCATCCTCGCGACGGTCGCCACGGTGATCGCGTCCCAGGCCGTCATCTCGGGCGCCTTCTCGGTCTCGCGGCAGGCCGTGCAGCTGGGATACCTGCCGCGCCTCGAGATCCGCCACACCTCGGCTCGGGAGATCGGCCAGATCTACGTCCCGGTGATCAACTGGGGCCTGTTCATCGCCATCGTCGGGCTCATCCTCGGCTTCCGGTCCTCGTCGCACCTGGCATCGGCCTACGGCATCGCCGTCACCGGCACGCTTGCGATCGACACGATCCTGGCGTTCGTCGTCGTCCGGACGATCTGGAAGAAGCCGCTGTGGATGGTGATCGTGGGCGCGACCGGGTTCCTGATCGTCGACCTCGCCTTCTTCAGCGCGAACCTCACCAAGATCCTGCACGGCGGCTGGTTCCCGCTGGCCGTCGCGGCGATCGTCTTCACGACGCTCATGACCTGGCGACGCGGCCGCGAGCTGGTCGGCGAGGACATGCGGAAGACCGAGATGCCGATCAGCGAGTTCCTGGCGTCGGTCGCCACCCGCGACCTCGCGCGCGTGCCGGGCACGGCGGTGTTCCTCACGGCCTCGGGCGATGGCACGCCGCGAGCGCTCCAGCACAACAGCGAGCACAACCACGTCCTCCACGAGCACGTCGTGCTCCTGACCGCCACCACGTTCGGCGTTCCCCGCGTCCCGGACGAGGACCGCGTCACGCTCGAGGACCTCGGCAACGGGATCGTCCGGCTCCGGGCCGCGTTCGGATTCCAGGACGAGCCGAACATCCCGAAGGTCATGGCGCTCGCCCGTGCCGCCGGACTCGACTCGGCGCCGGAGACGACGTCGTACTTCCTGAACCACGTCACATTGCTCGCGGGACCGCCGGGCGGCATGGCCAAGTGGCGGAAGCGGATCTTCATCACCATCACGCGCAACGCGATCGGCGCCGCGCGCTTCTTCCGCCTCCCGAGCGAGAAGGTCGTCGAGCTCGGCATGATGATCGAGCTCTGATCGACCGTCAGGGCAGCGGCAGGCGCGCCTTCACCGTCGTGCCGGCACCGGGAGCCGACACGATCACGAACCCGCCCCGCAGGAGCTCGACGCGCTCGCGAATGCCGGCCAGGCCCAGGTGGAGCTCGCCCACAGCCGCGGGATCGAACCCGCAGCCGTCGTCGCGCACCTCCAGCGTCAGCCCGCCGGGCGCGCCGCCGGCCAGGCGGACTTCGACCCGGCTCGCCGAGGCATGACGAGCGACGTTCTGGAGCGCCTCCTGCGCGATCCGGTAGATCGTGAGGGCAAGCGGCATCGGGGGATCCTCAGCGAAGTTCTCGGCCGTGAACCGAACGGCGAAGCCGCTGGTCACGGCGGTCTGCGATGCGAGCTGCTCGAGCGCCGACTGGAGCCCGAAGTCGTCCAGCAGCGACGGACGCAGGTGTACGGCGATGGCGCGGACGTCGGCGAGCGCCGACTGCACCAGGGCGCGGGCCTCCTCGGCGATCGCCTCCCGCTCGGCGGGGGCCGCAGACGCGAGCGTGCCGATCGCGAACTTGACCGCGCCGAGGGCCTGGGCAGTCTCGTCGTGCAGCTCGCGGGCGAGCCGGCGGCGCTCGGCCTCCTGCGCCTCGAGCACCCGCGCGACCGATTCGCGGGCCACGCGGTCGGCGAGCGCCAGCGCGACCGCGGCTCTGCCCGCGAGCGCGGTGACCATGCGGAGGTCGCCCGCGTCGAAGGCATCCCCTCCAATCCGGTCGTACACCGCGACGAGCCCGTGGGCGGCGGTCGCACCGTGCCGCGCCAGGACCGCGTACATCGCAGCCCGGGGCGCGCTGCCCGTCGCCTCTGCGATCTCGTGGAGCTCATTGCGGTCGACGACGGGATCGGCGAAGAGATCGTCCACCCGCGCCGCACCGGTGCTCGCGAGCAGCGACTCGAGCCGCGCGACCCGCTCGCCCCGCCCGACCAGCGCCACGCTTCCGGGTCCGGCGGCCGCGACCACGCGTCCGCGCATCGACACCGTGACGACCCGGGCGTGGACGACGTCGGCGATGCACTCGGCGAGCACGGCGCATACCTCGGACGGATCGACCGTCTCGCCGAGGCGGCGTTCGGCGGTCGCAAGCGCCTCCGCCTGGCGAAGCCCCTTCCGGGCCGCGTCGTAGAGCCGCATGTTCTCGATCGCCACGGCCGCCTGGGAGGCGAGCAGCTGGGCGATCGACACGTCGTGATCGGTGAAGTTCGCCGTGGCAGCTTCTCGGTCAGGTAGAGGTTGCCGAAGGGAACGCCGCGCATGACCACGGGCACGCCGAGGAACGAGTGCATCTCCGGATGCCCGGGCGGGAAGCCGACCGAGCGGGGGTCCTCGTGCAGGTCGCTCAGCAGCAGCGGGCGCGGGTCGGCGATGAGCGCGCCGAGGATGCCCACGCCCGACCGGACCGGAGCCGATGCGCGCCCGTTCCACCTCGGTCATGCCGTGCGTGACGAACCGCTCCAGCCTGCGGCCGTGAGCGTCGAGAACGCCGATGGCGGCGTAGCGGGCGCCCATCACGGACGCCGCCGTATCGACGATCCGCTGCAGCAATCCGTCGATGCTGGGCTCCGCAGCGAGCGCGACCCCGGCGTCGATCAGGCGTCGCAACTCGGCCACCTGCGCCTCCGCCAGCACGGAGACGATCGGCCATCCCGGTAGACCGGCGCGAAGCGGTCATGTCGGGGAGTATGCCGCGGCGCGCAGGCGAAGGGCCTCGTTCACCGCCAGCACCACCCAGCAGATGGCCGAGGCCACGCACCACTGGCAGACCGCGTCGAGCACGCTCAGCTCCACCCACGTCAGGTACAGGGAGAACGCACAGCCCACGAACGCGATGGTCGCCGCGACGGCGCGGAGCACGGGAGCGGTCGCGAAGGCCAGCACCAGCATGGTCAGCGAGCCGAGGGCGCCGAGGACCGAGACCGGGATGCCGGCGAGCTTGGCGTACGAGGACGCGGCCACCGTGGCGCAACCGTTGGAACCGGCGAGACACGGTACGGTTTCACCGCGGGCGCGCAGCCAGCTGAGGTAGATACCGATGGCCAGGGCGACGGTCGCGGCGACGATCGAGACCGTCCGCGCGTGCCTCACCCGCCGAGGTCCTGAACCGCCTGAGCGATGTCCGAGGCGGACGGCACCGTGTCGCCGAAGACCTTCTGACCCTTCGGTCCGATCACCACCACGGACGGGGTGCCGGTCAGGCCGAGCTTCGTGGCCTCTGCCTCGGCGGCCTTCCAGTCGGCTGCGGCGGCGCTCGATGAGCGGTCGGCGTCCAGCCGGGCGAGATCGAGCCCTGCGCCCGCCGCGACGGCATGCACGAACTCGTCGGTGGCGTAGGCCTGCGACTCCGGTCCCTGGTTCGCGTACCAGATGTCGGCGAACGTCCACATCCCGTTCTGACGTGCGGCGGCGTAGGCGGCCTGGGCGGCCGTTTGGGAATCCGACAGGGGCGGGATGATCGTCCAGATCCGGAGCTGCAGCTTGGCCCGGCCGGGGCGCACGAGGTCGTTGACGACCGTCGGGATCTCCGACGCCGAGAACTGCGCGCAGGCCGGGCAGCGGAGATCGCCGTACTCGATGATGGTCGTTTTGGCGGCCGGATCGCCGAGGGTGTCGCCGTTCGACTGGACGCCGGCGACGAGGTCCTGCGCGATCCCGACCCCCGCCAGGGTGGACGTGCCGCCGGGGACGGATGGAGTGCTCGAGCCCTGCCGCGAGACGAGGATCAACGCGCCGACGACGACCGCCGCCAGAACGACGGGCACGATCAGGAGGAGTTTCCGTGTCGTCGCGGACATCGGACGGTCAGCGTACCGCGGCGGACGTATGCTGCCGCCACCACCCGCGCCGCGAGGAGGCGACATTGCCCGCCCACCCCTACATGGCCAATTCGACCGCCGGCCTCCGCGAGGAGATGCTCGCGGCCATCGGCGCCGGCTCGGTGGACGAGCTCTTCGTGCAGATACCGCCGGAGCATCGTCGCTCGCGGCCGCTCGACCTCCCGCCTGCCCTGTCCGCCGAGCACGAGCTGCGCCGGCACATGCTGGAGCTGCTCGACCGCAACGAGAGCTGCGAGCGCAACCTCAGTTTCCTCGGCGCCGGCTGTTACCAGCACCATGTCCCCGCGGTCTGCGACGAGATCGTCGGCCGGGCGGAGTTCCTGACCCCGGTCTGGGGGACCGCATCCTCCGATCACGGCCGGAATCAGGCCTGGTTCGAGTTCCAGAGCCAGATCGGCGAGCTGATCGGGATGGACTTCGTCGGCCTCCCGGTGTACAGCTTCGGGTACGCCGGCGGCAACGCGATCCGGATGGCCGCGCGGATGACGGGCCGCCGGGAGGTACTGGTGCCCGCCTCGCTCGATCCCGAGCGCCTGGCCGTGATCCGCAACCTCTGCGCGCCGCCGGAGATCCCCGGCCACATCGTCCTCACAGCCGTGGCGTTCGACCCCGCGACGGGCCGGATCGACCTCGCGGACCTCGACGCGAAGCTGTCGGACCGGGTCGCCGCGGTCTACCTGGACAACCCGTCCTACCTCGGTGTCATCGAGTCCGACGCCGCCCGGATCGCGGAGGCCGCCCGGGAACACGGCGCCGAGACCATCGTGGGCGTCGACCCGAGCTCGCTGGGGGTGCTCGCGCCGCCGTCGGCATACGGGGCCGACATCGTCGTCGGCACGATCCAGCCGCTCGGCATCCACATGAACGCGGGCGGCGGCGCCGGCGGATTCATCGCCACGCGGGACGACGAGCGGTACGCCCGCGAGTTCCCGACGCTGGTGCTGTCGCTCTGCGACACCATCGTCGAGGGTGAGCGCGGCTTCGGCATCACGCTCTTCGAGCAGACCTCGTACGGCGCACGCGACCAGGGCAAGGACTGGACGGGCAACTCCGTCTACCTGTGGGCGATCGCGGCCAGCGTGTACATGGCGCTGCTCGGCCCGGAGGGGTTCGCCGAGCTCGGCGCCATGATCCTGCAGCGAAGCCGGTACGCCGCGGCCCGCATAGCGGACATCGAGGGCGTGCGGGTGGCCTTCGAGGACGGCTTCTTCAAGGAGTTCGTCGTCGACTTCGGGGACACCGGCAAGACCGTGGCGGAGATCGATGACGGGCTCCGCCGACACGGTATCTTCGGCGGCAAGGACCTCTCGGCCGACTTCCCGGAGCTCGGGCAGAGTGCCCTGTACTGCGTCACCGAGGTGCACTCGATGGCGGACATCGACCGGCTCGTCGGAGCCATGACGGAGGTGATCGGGCGATGACCGTGCTACGACGATTCCACGCGGCCGTGTGGGACGAGCCGATCGTGCTGGAGCTCGGCAGCCCGGGCCGACGCGGCACGGTGTTCGGGGCGGTCGAGCCGGAGATCGCGGCCGCCGTCGGGCCCGCGCGGGCGCTGGTGCCCGAGGCCATGCGCCGCAGCGAGGCACCTACCCTGCCCGAACTGGCCGAGCACGAGGTGCAACGCCACTACCTGCACCTGTCCCAGGAGACGCTCGGGATGATGGGCTCGAGCCTGTTCGGCACCTGCACCATGAAGTACAACCCGCGCGTATCCGAGGCGCTGATCGCGCGGCCCGAGATCGC
The DNA here is from genome assembly GCA_963779685.1 of uncultured Actinomycetes bacterium. Lineage (GTDB taxonomy): Bacteria > Actinomycetota > Thermoleophilia > Gaiellales > F1-60-MAGs149 > CAVZZG01. The sequence continues at coordinate 474,948 of CAVZZG010000001.1, read as the reverse complement.
CGAAGTGCACCCCTACCAGCACCCCGCGACGCTGCAGGGCGTGCTCGCCATCATCCACGGCCTCGATCTGATGCTGCGCGAGCTGTGCGGCATGGAGCGGTTCGTCTTCCAGGCCGGTGGCGGCGCCGGCGCCGCGTACACCCACGCCTGCGTGACACGGGCCTACCACGCCTCGCGGGGCGAGCTCGAGCGCCGGCGCGAGGTGATCACCACGATCCAGTCCCATCCGTGCAACGCGGCCACCGCGGCCGCAGCCGGATTCGACGTCATCACCCTGCCGCTGGGCCCGAACGGCTACCCGGAGCTGGAGGCGCTGCGAGCGGCCGTCTCGGATCGCACCGCGTCGCTGATGGTCGGCAATCCGGACGACATGGGTATCTACAACCCCGAGATCCGGCAGTGGCTCGACATCGTCCACGGCGTGGGCGGCCTGTGCTTCTACGACCACGCCAACTTCAACGGCGTGATGGGGAAGCTGTCGGCGCGCGAGCTGGGCTTCGACGCGTGCATGTTCATGCTGCACAAGACGTTCGGCGCTCCCAAGGCCGGCGGCGGGCCCGCGACCGGCGCCTACGGGTGCACCGAGGCGCTGGCGCCGTTCCTCCCCCGCCCCCTGGTCGAGCACGACGGGCAGCGCTACGTACTCGCCGGCGATCGCGATCAGGGAGTCGGCAAGGTCCGCGAGTTCCTCGGCAACGTGCCGGTGATCGTGCGGGCCTACGCCTGGCTGCGGGCGATGGGCACGGACGGCATCAACGAGGCCTCCGACCTGTCGGTGCTCGCGAACCACTACCTCGAGCACCGGCTGCTGCAGATCCGGGGCGTCACGCGCTCGCACCCGCAGCTCGACGTCGCGCGGATGGAGATGACGCGTTTCAGCCTCCAGCAGCTGTTCGAGGACACCGGGATCGGCTGCCACGACGTCGCCCACCGGATGGTCGACTACGGGGTCGACGCGTTCTGGGAGAGCCACCACCCGTTCCTCGTGCCGGAGCCGTTCACGCCGGAGGCCGGCGAGATGTACGGCAAGGAGGACCTCGACAACTTCGCCGACGTGATCGCCCGCGTCTGCGAGGAGGCCTACAGCGATCCCGAGCTCGTGCGCACGGCGCCACACAACCACCCCATCCACCGGCTCGATCCACGGCACATCGAGGACCCGGCCCGCTGGGCCACCACGTGGCGCGCGCACCTGCAGAAGCCGTCGGGGATCCACGCCTGACGGTACGCTCTCGGCCATGGGTGGCATCATCGACGTCGCCGACGTCGCGAAGGCGTTCGGCGAGACCGAGGCCCTGCGCGGCGTCGACCTGACGGTCCCGGAGGGGTCGATCCAGGGTCTGCTCGGCCCCAACGGCGCCGGCAAGACGACGCTGGTCCGGATCCTCGCCACGCTGCTCCTGCCCGACCGCGGCCACGCCCACGTGGCCGGGTTCGATGTCGTGCGGGAGGCGCAGAAGGTGCGCGAGGTGATCGGCCTGGCCGGTCAGTTCGCCGCGGTCGACGAGTTGCTCACCGGCCGGGAGAACCTCGAGATCGTGGGCCGGCTCTACGGGCTGCCGAAGGCCGAGGCGCGCCGCCGGGCGATCGAGGCACTCGAGCGCCTGGAGCTCGCCGAGGCGGCCGACCGCATGGTGCGGGGCTACTCGGGCGGGATGCGTCGCCGGCTCGACCTCGGCGCGAGCCTCGTCGGCCGGCCCCGGGTGCTGATCCTCGACGAGCCGACGACGGGTCTCGATCCCCGCACGCGCAACGACCTCTGGGACTTCCTCCGCCAGCGGGTGGCCGAGGGCACGACGCTGCTGCTCACCACCCAGTACCTCGAGGAGGCCGACCAGCTCTGCGACCACATCGTGGTCGTCGACCACGGGCTGGTGATCGCCCAGGGCACCGCAGACGAGCTCAAGAGCCGCCTGGGCGCCGATGTGATCGACGTCCGTCTCGGGTCGCCCGACGACCTCGCCCGGGCCGTCGAGCGGGCGAGCACGCTGTGCGTCGACGCGCCGCACATGGACGAGGCGAGCGGACTGCTGCACATCCCGGTGACGGGCGGTGCAGTCTCGTTGCTCGAGGTCGTCCGCGCCTTCGACGACGCCGGCATCGTGGTCAAGGACGTGAACCTGCGGCGGCCCTCCCTCGACGACGTGTTCCTCGCCCTGACCGGCCACGCAGCGGAAGCGGCGGCCGAGGCCGCCCTGCCGGCGTCCGGTCGCCGGGGCCGCCGGGGAGCGGCGTCGTGAGGACGGTCACCGACGCGCTGGTCGTCGCCCGCCGCAACGCCCTCCGGTTCAGGCGGACGCCGCAGCTCCTGGTGTTCGCGACCATCCAGCCAGTCATGTTCGTGCTGCTGTTCACGTACGTGTTCGGCGGGTCGATCCCCATCCCCGGCATGTCGTACGTCGACTACCTGCTGCCGGGGATCCTGGTCCAGACCGCGGCCTTCGGCGCGTCGTCGACGGCGATCGGGCTCGCGGACGACCTCAGCAAGGGCATGGTCGACCGGTTCCGCTCGCTTCCCATGGCACGCTCGGCGATGCTCGCCGGTCGCACCCTGGCCGACCTCATGCGCGCGGTGCTCGTCGTCACGGTCGTCATGGCCGTGGGCCTGCTGGTCGGCTTCCGGCCCGAGTGGGGCGGCGGGCGCGTCCTCGCCGGCGCCGCCCTGGTGCTGGTGTTCGGCTTCGCGATGTCGTGGATGTTCGCCTGTCTCGCCCTGCTCGTGAAGGACCCGGAGACCGCCGCCACGGCGGGATTCATCCCGCTGTTCCCGTTCGTGTTCGCCAGCTCCATCTTCACCATCCCGGCGACCATGCCGCCCTGGCTGCGGACCTTCGCCGAGGCCAACCCGGTGACGAAGGTCTGCAACGCCGTGCGCCGCCTCATGCTGGGGATCCCGGTGCACGACGACGTGATCGTCGCCCTCCTCTGGAGCGGCGCGCTCATCGCCGTCTTCGCCCCGCTCGCGGTCTTCCTCTACCGCCGGGCCTAAAGAGCTAACCCAAGTCGGGGTTGGCGAGGTAGGCCTCGAGCCGGGCGCGGCGGCGGCCGCAGGCCAGCCGGACCCCGATCCGATGGCCGACCACCCAGACCGTGCTCGTGGTGACCGCGGTCAGCACCAACCCCGTGAGCAGCTCGGACGCCGAGAGGGGCTCGTGGAGGCCGTGTCGCGCCACCGCGTCCCAGGCGATCAGCGCGGGCACGGCCATCACCACCGTCAGCGCCGGGACGAGGCCGTACGGTGCCAGTGCCAGCGCAAGCCACCGGACGATGACGCGCCAGAACGCGCGGCGATGTTCGAGGCGCCACCGCAACGGTCGCGGGTGGTAGGGGTAGTAGATGCCCAGCCAGGCGGCGATGGCGAGGGCGCCGAGCGGCGGCAGGGCGATCATCAGCGCGGTCACCACGGCGACCTCGGGCACACCGTCATAGATGCCGAGCACCACCGCGATGGCCGCGCAGATGGGGGTGATGAGGACCCAGAGCACGATGTTCTTGGCATAGAGCAGGCGGCGGAGCACCGCCGGCGCCGCCAGCGCCGGGCCGGTGCGGTCGCGATCGGGCGCGATCACGTTCGTGGTGGGCACGTCGGCGTACATCCACGACGACAGCACCACCGGGAAGGCATAGATGCCGTGGAAGGCGAACAGCCAGTCGGTCAGCGCCGTCGGCAGCAGGAACCATGCGCCGCACAGCAGGAGGCCGTTCACCGCCACCACGATCGGGACCTCGTAGGGAGCCGTCCAGGCGCGCCGGAACTCGAGCCGCACTGCCTCGCGTAGGGTGGTGGGAAGCATCCGCCGGGGATCCTACTGGCGCTGCGTCGCGGCTGCGCGTAGACTCGCCTCTCATGTCCTCCGACTTCGGCTCCACCCGCCTTCCCGCCGGCGTCGCCGCCGACACGCTCACCGACCGCCGCCAGGCCGGCGACTGGGTGCCCGTGCTCGCGACCGTGCCCCTGTTCGCCGATCTCAACAAGCGCCACCTCAAGCGCGTCGCGTCGCTCGCCCATCTGCGCCGGGTCATCACGCACACGCGCATCGTCAAGCGCGACGATCGCGGCGACACGTTCTACGTCGTGCTGGACGGGAGCGTCAGGATCGACCCCGGCGGCGTCGAGCTCGGGCCCGGTAGCTACTTCGGGGAGCTCGCGCTCATCGACGACGGCCCGCGGACGGCGGACGTGACGGCCACGCAGGAGACCCTGCTGCTGCAGATCGCGCGCACGAAGTTCGCGAAGCTCCTCAAGGACGAGCCCACCATCGCCGTCGCCATGCTGGGCGAACTGGCCCGCCGGCTCCGCGCGGGACACTAGACCACGTCGGTAAGGGGCTCCGCGGCGGAGTCTGCGGCGTCCGCCGTGAGCACGACCCGCTCGCGGACGAGCACGCCGGCGAGCACGCCGCCGAGGCCGGCCAGCGCGAGTACCCGTCCAGAGCCGACCTGGGCCACGAGCGGGCCCGGGCACGAGGCGACGATCGCCCAGCCGACGCCGAAGACCACGCCGCCGAGCACGTGCCTGCGCTCCGGCCGCGAGCGGTCCGGGAGGATCAGCTCGCCCGTCAACGGCGCGCGTCTGCCCCGCAGCAGCAGCATCCCGCCGGCGCCGACAGCGACGGCGAGCGCCATCAGCAGGTAGATGTCGGGCGACTGCAGCGTCAGCATGCGGTGGAAGGTGGCCGGGTCGGTCAGGCGCGCCCAGCCGAACGTGAACCCGCAGACGGTGCCGACGGCGAGACCGAGCAGACGGAGCCGCATCACACCACCGCCTCGAACAGGAGCGACGTCGCGATCGCCGTTGCCATGATCGTCGCGATCGCGATCAGGCTCGCCCGCGATCCGAGCGCCACCCCGGTGAGGCCGTGGCCCGACGTGCAGCCACCGGCCCATCGCGCGCCGAAGCCGACCAGGGTGCCGCCGGCGAAGACCACGACCGCCGCCCCGCCCGTCGCGAGATGCTCGGTGAGCCAGCCGTAGCCGGTGCCGGCATCGGGTGCGCCCGCGAGGATCGCGTAGACGGAGCTTCCGAGCACCATGCCGGCGAGCATCCACACCCGCCAGCTCAGCAGGCGCGGGCCGGACGACGCGCCGGCGACGAGATCCGCGAGGCCTCCCGTGACCCCGAAGCGCCGGTTCGCCGCGCCGAGCAGCACCACGATGGCGAGGCCGACGATCGGCCCTGCGACGTACCAGGGAAGGGATGTTTCGAGCACTGGTCCTCTCAAGAGCGGTCTTGGAAGGCGAGAACGCCACCGATGCCCGGACCCTTCCCGGCGATACTGCTCCCGTGAGACCGACCGGGGTCGCCATCGTTCTCGCGGCGCTCCTGGTGGCACCGGCATCGGCCGCCGCGCACAGCGCCGGACTGGTCGCGGTCGCCGTCGACAGCCACGTCCTGTCGGTCACCCCGGCCGGGGCGGGCACCGCCACCATCGACCTCGCCCGCGGCCGGATCCGGCTGCGGGTGGGAGCAGGACCGATCGTCGTCCTCGGCCTGGCCCGCGAACCGATGCTGCGCTTTCACGACGGCATCGTCGAGGTCTCGCTGGCGTCGCCCTCGGCGCGGGTGTTCAAGATCGTCTCGAAGAACGCGCCGGCCACGGGCTGGCGGGTGATCGCCCACGGCAGGGAGTTCGCGTGGCACGACGAGCGCGCCGTACCGCCCGCGGCGGCGGCGCGGTCGGCCGGGCCCGGCTGGCACCCCTGGCAGGTTCCGATCGATGCGGCGGGTACCGCGGGCCGGATCCTCGGGGAGGCCGCGCTGGTGCCGGCACCCTCCAGGATGTGGGTGGTGGGCGCGTTGCTCGCGGCGATCGCACTGGCCGCGCTGGGGTGGCGCACACGAGAGCGCCGGACGGTGCTGGCCGTGACCGCCGCCGTGTCGGCCACTGCGGCCGTCGTGGTCGCCGCCGGTCTGGCGAACGCCTCGACGCCGGTCACGGTCGCCGCAGGGACGGCGGCGGCCCTGCTCGGCGGGTGGCTCCTCGCCCGCTACCGACAGCCGGTGAGCCGGCTCGCGACGGCCGCCGCACTGGCCCTCGTCGGCATCCTGGTGGCCAGCGCCAGCGTCGAGGTGCTGGTGCTTGCAGTCCCGCTCTCCTCCCTCGCGCCCACCTCGGCGCGCATCGCGACGGCGGCCGCACTCACCACCTCGCTGGCGGCGCTCGCGCTCGCCGCCCGCGAGGCCATGGTCTCCGGGATGTTCGACGACGACGAGCCCGCCCGCTGACCCGGGTTCTCTACAGTTCCACCTCACGCTCGGGAGGCACACGGATTGTTGCGGGTCAGGATCGCGATCGACGGAGTACCGGCGGCGGGGACGCTCGAGGCGGGCCTCGTCCGCACCGACGACGGCCGCGAGGTCGCTCTCGACGACGTCGTGTGGCTACCGCCCGTGGTGCCGTCGAAGATCATCGCCGTTCATCTCACCTACCGGTCGCGGCTGACGGAGTACCGCGTGGCGACGATGCCCTCGGAGCCGTCGTACTTCATGAAGCCCCCGACGACCCTGAACGCCCACGGGGGCGACCTGCGGCGGCCGTCGGGCGCCCGCTTCCTCAACTACGAGGGCGAGATCGCAGTCGTCGTCGGCGAACGCATGAAGGGCGTCGCCATCGCGGACGTGCGGCGGCACGTGTACGGCTTCGCGCCCGCCAACGACGTCGGCCTCCACGACTTCCGCCACGCCGACCGCGGTTCGATGCTGCGCGTGAAGGGACAGGACGGGTTCCTGCCGATCGGTCCCGCCATGGTCACCGCCGACGAGTGGGCCCCCGACGACGGGTTCGCACTGCGGACGTATCTCAACGGCCGCATCGTCCAGCAGGGCGATCAGGACGACATCATCTGGGACTATCGCTACCAGCTCGCCGACCTCTCGCGCCTCATCACCCTCGAGCCCGGCGACGTGATCCTGACGGGGACCCCGGCGAACAGCCGGCCGATGGAACCGGGTGATCTGGTCGAGGTCGAGATCGAGGGCCTCCCCCGGCTCTCCAACCGCGTCGTCGAGTGGCCCGTCGACCTCGGCGGCCCCGGAGACCAGCCCGAGGTGTCGGCCAACACCCTCCACGTCGCCCTCGCGATCCCGGAAGACGAGGCAGAGCGGCAAGCCGCGGTGCTGCGGGAAACCCGCGCCGAATAGCTGCTCGACGTTCGAGAGGAGTGCGGGTAACTACGTCCCGAACCGTGGCGTAGCGCGGATGCTGCACGGCCGTTCATCGACCACGCTGGAGGAAACGAGAACTCCGGGAGGAGTCATGAACAAGAATCTCTTCAGGTACGGCGGCTACATCGCCGGTGTCGTGCTGATCGCGTTCGGCGTGGTCGCCATCGCGATGGGCTGGGGCGGTCGTGGCACCGTCTCGGACAGTCTGAAGGCGGAGCAGATCGTCGGCTCGGCCGACATGACACCGGCGCTGATCGCGAAGGCCGTCAGCGATGCCGGCCTCAAGAACGTCGCGATCCCGAGCTGCAGCGTCGCCGGCCTGGACGTCAACTCCGGTGACCGCGCCCGCTGCTTCGCGCAGTACATGCGGATCCACACGCTCGAGGCGAGCGGCGGCATGCCGTACGCGCAGATGCCCCGCTTCGCCAGCGCAGACGGCAAGGGCACGAACGACGCCGCAGCGGCCACGAAGACCGCAGCCGGCGGACCGATGTCCAACCCGGCACGCGACCTCTGGGTCACCGAGACGGCACTCACCACCGCCCTCAACACGTCGTACATGGCCGACCAGCTGGCCCTGTTCGCGATGGTGATCGGCGTCGGCTTCGTGCTCGCCGGAGTCGGGTTCCTCGTGATCAGCGGCGGGCTGCTGGCACGGGCGACCAAGGAGACGGCGGTCAAGGCGCCGGAAGTCTCGACCACTACCGTCACTGCCTGAACCACGTCCGAAGGAGGGGGCGGTTGCCGGTGGCAGCCGCCCCCTTTCTGCATCGAGGGAGCCGCACGTGCCCGCCATCGAGATCCAGGACCTGACGAAGACCTTCCCGGGCGGCGTACGGGCGCTCGACCGCGTGACGCTCGGCATTGCACCGGGCGAGGTCGTCGGCCTGCTGGGACCGAATGGCGCCGGCAAGACCACGTTGATCCGGACGTTGCTCGACCTGATCCGGCCGACTGCCGGCTCGGCGGCGATCCTCGGTCTCGATGTGCGCCGGGATCGGGTCGCCGTCCATCGGCAGCTCGGCTATCTCGCCGGCGATCTCCGCCTGCCGCAGCGGCTGTCCGGGCGGGAGGTGCTGGAGAGCCTCGCCCGGCTTCGCGGCGGCGCCGGGCGGGCCGCGGTGGAGCGCCTGGCGACGCGCCTCGAGGTCGAGCTCGACCGGCCGCTGCACCACCTGTCCAAGGGCAACCGCCAGAAGATCGGCCTCATCCAGGCCTTCATGCACGACCCGGCGGTGCTGGTGGTCGACGAGCCGACCAGCGGCCTCGATCCGATCGCCCAGGAGGAGTTCCGCGAGCTCGTCCGCGAGCACGCTGCCGGGGGAGCGACCGTGCTGCTCTCGTCGCATGTCCTGGCCGAGGTCGAGCACGTCGCCGATCGCGTGGCGATCATCCGCGAGGGCCGCCTGGTTGCGGTCGAAGGCGTCGAGGACCTCCGCGGCCGCGCCGTTCGCCACGTCACCATCCGGACGCGCCGGCCGGTGCCGGCCGACGCGCTCGCCGCCCTCCCGAACGTGCGAGTCGAGTCCCGGGCCCCCGGTGAGATCCTCCGGCTTTCGGTCGAGGGCCCGATGGATGCGCTGGTGGCACTGATCGCACCACTCGGCGTGGAGGACCTGGCGGCCGAGCACGCCGACCTCGAGGAGATCTTCCTGTCCTACTACCGTGCGGCGGATCATGGTTGAGCTCTTCCGCCGCAGCCTGATCGACCGCTCGCGCTCGCTGATCGGGTGGTGCGTCGGGGTCGTGCTCTACGTCGCCATGACGGCGGCCGTCTTTCCCTCGATCCACGGATCGCCGGAGTTCGACAAGCTGGTCGACAACTACCCGGACGTGCTCAAGAAGATGTTCGGCATGAGCGGCAGCCTCAGCTTCACCAGCGGCAAGGGATACGTCGACGCGGAGCTGTTCAGCTTCATGCTGCCCGCCTTCGCGATCACGGTCGCGATCGCCGCCGGGGCGAGCCTGGTGGCGGGCGACGAGGAGCACGGCCTGCTCGACGTGTGGCTTGCCTGCCCCGTCAGCCGGACCACGCTCCTGGTGTCGCGGGCTGCGGTGGTGGCGCTGGAGTGCATCGTCTTCGCCGGCGCGGTGGTCGCCGCACTGGCCGTGGCCGACCTCATCGTCGGCTTCGACCTGGTGACGGGGCGCCTGCTGATGGCCGGCGTGTCGCTGGCCCTGCTGGGCCTGTTCCACGGCTGGCTGGCGCTGGCGGTCGGTGCGGCAACCCGTCACCGGTCCTCGGCAATCGGCATCCCCGCGGCCGTGGCTGCGCTCGGTTACCTGGTGGCGACCCTGCACGAGATCGCGCGGTGGCTCGACCCCTTCCGGTGGCTGTCGCCGTTCTACTACGCCGGGCGCAACCCTCTCGAGGCGATGGTCGACCCGGCACGGCTGAGCGTCCTGCTGGTGGCGACCCTGGCCGCGGTCGCGGCCGCGACTATCATCTTCGAGCGTCGCGACGTCGCGACCGCGTAGACCGACCATGGACCGCCCGACGCTCGCCGACTGGATGCGACCGCCCGGAAACCGCTGGGCGTTCCGCCATGTCCGCGAGTTGATCCCCACGGCGCGCATCCGCCGCGGCAGCGACGCCCGGCAGCTGCCGGCGGCTGACCGGCCCGGTCTGCTCGATGCCGGGTTCCGCGGCGACGACGGGGTGGAACGGCGGATCGGGGCCTACCTCGGCGAGAGCTTCACGGACGCGCTGATCGTGCTCCACGACGGCGCCGTCGCGCTCGAGTGGTACGCCCCCGGGGTCGACCCGGGCGATCGGCACATCCTGATGAGCGTCACGAAATCCGTCACCGGCCTGCTGGCGGGTGCGCTCGCGACGGCGGGGCTGCTCGACCTCGACGCAGGCGTCGAGCGCTACGTCCCCGAGATCGCCGCGTCGGGTTTCGCTGGGGCGAGCGTGCGTGACCTGCTCGACATGGCGACCTCGATCGCCTTCGTCGAGGACTACTCGCCCGGCGAGGACGTCCGCCGCTACCGGCAGTCGACCGGGTGGTACCCGGCCGCCGGCGCCACGGAGGGGCTCCACGGGTACCTGGCCTCGATCACCCCCGGCGGCGGCCGCCACGGCGAGCGGTTCCGGTACCTCTCCCCGAACACCGACCTGCTCGGCTGGGCGCTGGAACGGGCGTCCGGCATGTCGTATCCGGAGGCGCTGACGCGCTTCCTCTGGACGCCGATGGGGGCCGCGTCCGACGCCGATCTGACGGTCGACCGCTACGGCGCGTCGCGCGCCGCAGGGGGCCTGAACACCACCACGCGCGACATGGCGCTGATCGGTCAGACCGTGATCGACGACGGGTCGGGGTTCATCGACGCCGGCTTCGTCCGCGACCTGCGCGAGGGCGGCGACCCGGCCCTCTGGGCAGCCGGTGACTACGCCGACTTCCTCCCCGGCGGCGCCTACCGCAGCTACTGGTACCAGCCGCGGCAGGAGGCGGGCGTGGCCGTGGCGATCGGCATCCACGGGCAACTGATCTACGCCGATCCGGTAGCCCGGGTCGTGGTGGCGAAGCAATCGTCGTGGCCCGAACCCGACGATGCCGTCGGCGACCGGCTCGCGATCGCGGCCAGCCGCGCCCTCGCCGCCTCCGTGGGCTGACCTCAGTCCGGGCGATGCAGGAGTCGGTCGCCCACGCGCGCGTGCTCGGGCATCCGCCGGACGCGGACTCGATCGGTCGGGGACGCCGTCATGCTGACCTGCGGGAGGCATGGATCCCGGCCGCGAAGTCCAGCACCAACGAGGCGGCCTGACGTTCGGTGAGGCCCGTCGGGTTGAGGGGCGGCGAGACCTCCATCACGTCCATCCCGACCGCCTTCGGATGGTTCGCGAACGCCCACACCAGATCCTGCGCCTGAAACGGCGAGAGCCCGCCGATCGCGGGGACGTTGGTGGCGCCGGCCGTGGCGCCCTCGATGGCATCGATGTCGAAGGTCATCCAGATCGCGTCGGTGCCGTCGGCGGCGCGGTCGAGCGCCTCCTGCACGAGGGCATCCCAGTCGCCGCGCCGGATCTCACGCATCGTCACGATCCGCGCACCCTGCTCGAGCAGGTAGTCGTGGTAGCGCTTGGTGTTGAGCCACCCGGCCAGACCGAACTCGACGAGGTTGCGGCCGCTGAACGACTCGGCGTGGCGGTCGAGGATCCACCGGAACGGCACGCCGCTCGAGGGCTCGCCGTGATGGGAGATGCGCACGTCGAAGTGGGCGTCGACCGAGATCACGCCGACGCGCCGGCCCGGCAGGGCCGCGCCCACCCCGCGGAGGATCGGGAAGGCCAGGCCATGATCGCCGCCGACGACGGCCAGCGGCACGCCGGTCGCAACCAGCGCCTCGACCACGGTCGAGACGCGATCCCAGGTCGCGTCGACGTTCGTGTGCAGCACGTCGACGTCGCCGACGTCGGCGATCCTGGCCGCAGTCGAGAGGTCGACACCGAGCCCGGGCTCGTAGGACAGGCACGTCAGGAACCCGCGACGAACGCCGGCCGGCCCCTCCTTCGCACCCCTGCGCCCCAGGATGGTGACATCGAACGGGACGCCGAGCAGATTGATGAGCGGGTCGTCGACCTCGGACACCGGCCGCACGACGTCGGCCGCCGGGGCCTCGTACGGATCGCGGACCGCGGGAACCAGGGAGGGCGGGTCGAGCAGAAGCTCGCGGATCGACGCAGGGATTGCCATGCCCGAAGTATCGAGCACCGGATGACGAACCCGAAATCAGTAGCTTTGCATGGTTTTGCAGGGCACAACCTGGCGGTATCCATAAGCGTGAGACGCGTGAAAACACACCACATGCTCCTGGGCGCGACCGCCGCCATCCTGGCCTTTGCACCTCCCGCCCTGGCCCACCGCCACCGCGACGAGGGCCACCACGGCCGCCACCATCACGGCGCCGGCGGCGTCCTGGCTCAGTTGACGCTCGACCTTGGCGCGCCGTCCGTGCCTCCGGCCGCCGGCGCGGTCCTCCAGCCGTTCGTCGACGCCGCCGACGGGGCACGACCGTGCGACGCGATCGGGAGCCTCGATGCGCTGCGTGGCGCGCTTGGTGGCGCGGGTCTGCCGGCTGGCGACGCCGCGACGATCGCGGCCGACGCCCTTCGGGCCGAGACCGCGCTGCGCGGCATGCGCGGCGCCAAGGCTTGCGGCGGTACCTGGCAGCGGCACCGTCACGGACGCAAGCCCGGCGTGCGAGTGTCGCACTCGTCCCTGGGCGGGCTCGATCTGCGCATCGTCCTGCCGCCGCCCAGCTTCGCGGGCCACACGGGCAACGGCGAGCCCTTCGTGGCCCTGTCCATGGACGGCTTCGGCACCGGCGGCGCGATCGGCTCGCCGGGGCTGCCGTCGCTGACGAGCTTCTTCGCAATCCCGCCCGGCACCGTCCCCCAGGTCGAGGTCCTCGACTCGACCGGCTACGACCTCCCGGGCGTTGCCCTCTTCCCCCACCAGGATCAGCCCGCGGACGCGACCGGCGAGAACGACCCCTTCGCCGACCCGCCGTTCGCCATCGATCGCAAGGCCTACAAGTCGGACGGGCGGTACCCGTCGACGCCGGCCGCCGCCGGTGACGTCGGCAAGCTGCGCGACCTCAGCGCCGGCGGCGTCGAGACCACGGGCGCCACGTACGTGCCGCTGACCGGCGCGCTGCACGTGTACCGCTCGCTCCACCTTCGCGTGACGTTCGCGCCCAACGGCGATGTCCGGCCGACCAGCTTCGGACCGGCCGAGATCGCAAGCGGCTGGGAGCGCAGCGCGCGGTCGCTCTACGCCTCGTCACTCGTGAACTGGTCGACGGTGACGGCGCAGCTCGGACCCGGCATCAGCCGGTTGTTCTGCGGTGAGGAGCTGCTGATCATCACCTCGTCCGGCCTGCGGCCGGCGGCCGACACGCTCGCCACGGCCCGGTCGGCGGCGGGCTTCGTCTCGCGCGTCGTGGAGGTCGGCTCCGGCGCCGGCCAGATCGGCACCACCGCCGCCCAGGTGCAGGCGTACATCCGGCACGAGCTGGCACGGGATTGCCTGATGCGGCCCTCCTACGTCGCGATCGTCGGCGACGTCGGGCAGGTGCCGACCAGCCTCGTGACCAGCCCGTGGGCGACCGGGTTCGACGGCATGATCGCCACCGACCTGCCGTACGCGCAGGCCGACGACACCGACCTGCTGCCCGACCTCGCGGTCGGCCGGATCCCGGCCAACACCCTCGCCGAGGCGAACGCGGCGGTGGCGAAGATCGTCGCGTACGAGCAGAGCCCGCCGATCAACTTCGGCTTCTACTCGCACGCGGCCCTCACGAGCTACTTCCAGGGCGCAGGGCCGCAGGACGAGCGCGGGTTCGTCAAGACCAGCCAGACCATCGCCAACGCCATGGAGGCCGACGGCCGCACGGTCGACCGCATCTACACGGCCGACTCGGCGAGCGTGAATCCGACCACCTACTACGACGGCACCGCGATGCCGCTCTCGCTGCGGCGGCCCGGCTTCCCCTGGAACGGCACGACCACCGATCTCGTGAACGCCTGGAACGGCGGGCGCTTCATCGTGTTCCATCGCGATCACGGCGCTCCGACCTTCTGGGGCAATCCCGACTTCTCGACCTCGACGATCGGCTCGCTCACGAACGGCAACCTGCTGCCGGTCGTGTTCGCCATCAACTGCGCCAGCGGCAAGTTCGACGATCCCGGCCAGAGCCTGGACGAGCAGCTGCTGCTGACGCCAACCGGCGGCGCCGTCGGCGTCGTGGGCGACTCGCGCAACAGCCCGAGCTTCACCAACAACCACATCGCGCTCGGGATGTTCGACGCGATCTTCCCGAACGTGCTGCCGTCGTACGGCTCGCCCACGCGGATCACGCGCATGGGAGACGTGCTCGTGGCGGGCAAGTGGTACATGAACACGCAGAACGGGCTCGACTTCCAGGACGACCCGAGCACCCGAGCCGAGCTCTACCTGTACCACTGGTTCGGCGACCCGACGATGCCGATCCGGCTCGCCTCGCCGCTCAGCTACCTGGTGCGCGTCAGCGGCCTGACCCTCAGCGGCAGCCGGCTCGCGATGCAGTTCACGACCGCTCCGGCGGCCGCCGGCCTGCGTGCGGCGCGCCGCCAGGGCGGCGGCAGCTCCGGGCCGAGCATGCGGGGGACATGGGTGACCGTGTTCCAGAACGGCCAGCCGGTCGGCCGCGGCCAGGTCGTGCACGGCCGGATGGCGTCGGTCGCGCTGGACGGGACGCTCGATCCCAAGGCGCCCTTCGAGGTGTCGCTCGACGACCCCGCGTCGACGCCCGAGACGCTGCTCGTACCCGCAGTTCAGCGGTAGCGGTGGGAACACGGTGCCCGGCGGGTGGCGCGACACCCGCCGGGTACTGTGCGGGACCCGCTCCCAACAGGAGGTCTCCATGAAGGACCGGATCCGGCGCGTACGCCCCTCGTACGCGAGTGCGGTGGCGACGCTCGCGCTGTTCGTCGCCCTCGGCGGCACGAGCTACGCGGCCCTCGCCCTGCCGAACAACAGCGTGGGCACGAAGCAGTTGAAGAACAACGCGGTGACGAGCGCGAAGGTCAAGGACCACTCGCTCAAGGCCGCCGACATGGCCAGGGGCCAGGGGAACGTCGCGTACGCGGCCTACCGCAACACGATCTCGCCGCCCGTGCTGACCGCCAACGCGACGAACGTGATCATGACGCTCCACATCCCGGTGGCCGGGAAGTACGTGATCTTCAGCAAGGTGCCCATGGACGACATCTCGGGCCCACACACCCCGCAGTGCACCCTGCGCGCCGGCGGCGACTTCGACACCCAGTACGTCGTCACGCCCGGCATCGGGGAGTGGCCGTGCAACAACGAGGTCGTCCACACGTTCGCCGCGCCGGGCAACGTGACCCTGGAGATCGCGACCCCCGCCGGCAGCCAGATCCGTGCCGGCGACGGCAAGATCATCGCCATCCAGGTCGGATCGCTGACGAACACCGCGGTCACCCACTAGCACCGCACATCGGGTTTTCCCGCAGCATCGGCGGGGCTCTCGCCGATGCTGCGGGGTCACCCTGGCGCGACCATGCGCACAGAAGGCAAGGAGATGCGCATGGCCTCGATCCACGACGGCAAGCCCGGAGACACCCTCGTCATCGAGGGGCGGAACCTCCACGACAAGCGCCGCTCGGCCGAGATCCTGGAAGTCCTCGGCGAGGGCGAGCACGCCCACTACAGGCTGCGCTGGGACGACGGGCACGAGTCGATCTACTACCCGTCCAACGACGCCACCATCCGCCAGGAAGTCGAACACCACTAACCGGCGCTTGCGGATTTCACGGCACGGCACGCAACGCCGCAAGCGACCCGCGGCGCGGCTTCGGCACCACGCGGTGCGGAACCCGTCGGCCCTGCGCGGGGTCGGCTGCGGATTTCGCGGCACGGCACGCAACGCCGCAGGTGAGCCCGCGTGCGTTCGACGTGATCGATTCCAGGTCAGACCCCTCGCGCGCACCTGGAGCGGAGATCACGGCCGCCGCGCCAGACGTGACCGAACGCCCTCCGACTGCGGAGTGCGACGTGGCGTGCCGTGCGGCGAACTCCGCAGAGGGGTGTCACGGAAGGCGCACGCGGACCGGCGTGCGACGTGGCGTGCCGTGCCGCGAAAACCGTATGCTGCCGCGGCGTGCGTGAGACGGCCGATGATCTCGAGCGCCTGCAGGCGCTCCTCGATGCCAGCTACGACGTGGCCGGGGCGCACCTGCGGGGGATCGTGACGCCCGAGCGCCGCGTCGGCGCCGCGGCGCTGGCCGGGCGGCTGCAGGGGATGCGGCTGCTGGCGCTGGCGACCTCGACGGCCGACGGCAGGCCGATCGTCGGGCCGGTGGACGGCGTGTTCTACCGGGGCGCGTTCTGGTTCGGCTCCGGCCCGGACTCGCTGCGCTTCCGCCACATCCGCTCGCGGCCGGCGGTCAGCGCGACCCACCTCGAGGGCGAGGAGTTCGCCGTCACCGTGCACGGCACCGCCCGGGAGGTCGATCTGCGCGACACTGCGGTGGCCGGCTTCCGGGCCTGCCTGACCGAGGTGTACGCGCCGCGCTACGGCGCCGACTGGATCGAGTGGGCCGAGACCAATCCCTACGCCCGCATTGACGCCCACCGCATGTTCACGTTCCAATTCACTCCTTGACGAACCTCGCACCCGAAGACCGAGCGCTCGCCGATCGCATCGCCGCCCGCCGCGAAGACATCGCCGCGCTCGCGTGCGACCTGATCCGGTTCGACACCCAGAGCCGGCCGGCACCGGACTCGCCGGCCCGGGCCGAGGCGGCCCTCCAGCAGTTCCTCGGCGCCCGGCTGCGCGCCGCCGGGGCCGAGGTGGAGGTCTGGGAGCCCTCGCCGGCCGACGTCGCCGACCACCCGCTCAACCCCCCCGGTGGCATCGGGTTCGACGGCAGGCCGCAGCTTCAGGCCCGGTTCCGCGGCTCCGGCGGCGGCCGGTCGCTGCTGCTGAACGGCCACATCGACGTGGTCACCGCGCGCGTCGAGGACGGCTGGGAGCACGACCCGTTCGACCCGCAGGTCAGGGATGGCGAGAT
Source organism: uncultured Actinomycetes bacterium (assembly GCA_963779685.1). Lineage (GTDB taxonomy): Bacteria > Actinomycetota > Thermoleophilia > Gaiellales > F1-60-MAGs149 > CAVZZG01. The sequence continues at coordinate 458,203 of CAVZZG010000001.1, read as the reverse complement.
CTACGGGCGCGGCTCGTGCGACATGAAGGGCGGCATCGCGGCGATGGTCGTGGCCGCCGAGGTGCTGGCCGCGAGCGGCGGGTTGCGCGGCGATATCGTGGTGTGCACCAACACCGACGAGGAGTCGAGCGGGGTCGGGGCGCTGGCGTGCGCCCGCCACGGGGTCGCGGCCGACTTCGCCATCGTGCCGGAGCCGAGCGGGCTGGAGGTCTGGCCGGCATGCCGCGGATCGGTGTACGCGACCGTCACGGTGCCTGGTCGGTCCGGGCACGCCGAGCAGGAGCACGCCCACTTCGCCGACGGCGGCGCCGTGAACGCGATCGACAAGGCGCGTCATCTGCTCGCGGGTGCCGAGCGGCTGCGCACCGAGTGGCGGACCCGCACGTGGTCGCACCATCCGCTGCTGGCACCGCCGGACATCGTCTGCACGTCGTTCCACGCCGACGCGGGCTGGATGGTGACCATCCCCAACCGCGCCGAGCTGAACCTGGCGGTGCTGATCCTGCCCTGCCAGGCCGACGCCTCCGGCTGGACGGGCGACGTCCGCCGGGAGGTGGAGACCTACCTGCGCCGGTGGTGCGATGCCGACCCCTGGCTCGCCGAGCACCCGCCGACGTTCGTCTGGGACACCGAGGTGAACCCCTGGGAGACGCCGACCGGCTCGCCCGTGGTCGAGGCGCTGCTCGAGGCCAACGCGGCGCTCGGGCTCCCGCTCACGCTGGGCGGCCTCGGGTCGTGGTACGACGGCGCCACGTTCGCGCTCGAGACCGGAACGCCCGCCCTGATGTACGGCCCTCGCCACATCGACTGGGCGCACACGGTCGGCGAGCACGTCGCGATCGACGACCTCGTGCACTGCGCCCAGGGCATCGCGCTGGCAGCCCGAAGGCTGTGCGGCTGATGGCGCCCTGGCGACCGAAGCGCGATGTGATCGCGATCATCCTGGCCGGCGGGCAGGGCGAGCGCCTCAGCATCCTCTCGGCCCACCGGGCGAAGCCGGCCGTGCCCTTCGCCGGCAAGTACCGGATCATCGACTTCGCCCTCTCGAACTGCGTCAACTCGGGCCTGTACGACGTGATCGTCCTGACGCAGTACCGCCCGGTCTCGCTGCACGACCACATCGGCACCGGCAAACCGTGGGACCTCGACCGGCAGAACGCGATCGGCGTCCGCATGATCTCGCCCTACCTGGGCCGGCGCGGCGCCGACTGGTACCGCGGCACCGCCGACGCCGTCTACCAGAACATCCAGGAGCTGCGCGAGCTGCGCCCGGCGCACACCGTCGTCCTCGGGGGCGATCACATCTACGCGATGGACTACAACCCGATGATCGCCCAGCACCTGCGCTCCAAGGCCGACGTGACGATCGGATTGCAGGAGGTGCCCGTGGCGGACGCGCACCGTTTCGGCATCGCCACGGCCGATCGCCGCGGCCAGATCCTGGACTGGCAGGAGAAGCCGCGCAACCCGGAGTCGAACCTGGCGTCGCTGGGCTTCTACGTCTTCCGCACCGAGAAGCTCATCGAACGGCTGATCGAGGACGTCGAGATGGCCGGATCGAAGCGCGACTTCGGCGGTGACGTGGTACCGCGGATGATCGCCGACGGCGACCGCGTGTTCGGCCACCGGTTCGGCGGCTACTGGCGCGATGTCGGCACCATCCAGTCCTACTGGGAGGCGCACATGGAGCTGCTCGACGAGCCGCCGTTGCTCGACCTCTCCGACCGTGGCTGGCCGATCCACACCAAGACCGAAGGGCGGCCGCCCGGCGTCATCGGGTCGCGCGCGCATGTCAGCCAGTCGATGATCTCGCACGGCTGCCGGGTGTTCGGCCACGTCGAGCGATCGGTGCTGTCGCCCGGCGTGCTGATCGAGGAGGGCGCGGTCGTCCGCGACTCGATCGTCCTGTTCGACTCGGCGATCGGCGCCAACGCGATCGTCGACCGGGCCGTGATCGACAAGGAGGCCGTGGTCAGCGCCGAGGCCCAGGTGGGCTACGGCGACGACTCGACCCCGAACGAGACGGAGCCCGGCAGGCTGAACACGGGCATCACGCTGATCGGGAAACGGGCCCTGGTGCCCTACGGCGTCCGCATCGGCCGTAACTGCCGGATCGATCCCGGCGTCGACCCGGAGGACTTCCTGCTCGCCGACCTGCCGAGCGGGACGACCGTGCCGCACCGAATCCCCGAACATTGAGGATCGTCCACGTCGCAGCCGAGGCGGTGCCGTTCTCGAAGGTCGGCGGCCTCGCCGACGTTGCGGCGGCACTTCCGGCCGCGCTCGCCGCCCGCGGTCACGACGTGACGCTGGTCACCCCGATGCACCGCGGCACCGTGGCGAGCGGTGCCACCACCGTGGCCGAGCTCGAGCTGGCGGGCGAGCGCGCCAGGCTGCTGCACCTCGCGACCGCCGCGGGCGTCGAGACGATCCTGGTCGACTGCCCGGCGCTCTTCGACCGGCAGGGTGTCTACGGCGAACCCGACGACGGCGAGCGCTTCGCCGCGCTGGTCGAGGCCGCGCTGGGCTTCGGCGGCGATGTGCTGCACGCGCACGACTGGCATGCGGCCCTGGCCTGCGTGCGGCGGCCACAGGGGTCGCTGCTGACCATCCACAATCTCGCCTTCCACGGCGACCAGTCGCCCGACTTCGCCCGGCGCCACGGTCTCGCGCTCCCGCCGGCACCCGGCGACACCCGGGCCGACGCGGTGGGCCTCCTGGGCCGCGGGATCGCCGCCGCCGAGATCGTCACCACGGTGAGCCCCACCTACGCCCACGAGATCCTCACGCCGGAACACGGCTGCGGCCTCGATGCCCTGCTGCGGGGGCGTGGCGTGACCGGGATCGCCAACGGCATCGACACGGGCCTCTTCGACCCGGCACGCGATCCCGCCATCGCCGCGGGCTTCTCGGCCGACGACCCGGTCGGTCGCGAGGCGTGTCGCCGCGCTCTCCGCGACGAGTTCGGCCTGCGGCTCCCCGGCGACGCGCCTCTGGTCGGCGTGGTGTCGCGCCTGACGGAGCAGAAGGGTCTCGACCTGCTGGTCGCCGCCCTGCCCGCGCTGCGCGCCGCCGGGGCGGGCCTCGTCGTGCTGGGCGCGGGCGACCCCGGACTCGAACGGGCGTACCTCGCCGCCGCCGAGGCCGAGCCCGGTGCGATCGCGGTGCGGATCGGGTTCGACGCCGCGCTCGCCCAGCGCATCTACGCCGGCTGCGACCTGTTCGCCATGCCCTCGCGGTTCGAGCCCTGCGGTCTGGGGCAGATGATCGCGATGCGCTACGGGGCCCTGCCGGTCGTGCGCCGCACCGGCGGGCTGGCCGACACCGTCGGCGAGGCGACCGGATTCCTGTTCGAAGATGCGTCGGTCGCCGCTCTCGCCGACGCGCTCGCAGCGGCGGCCGCTGCCTTCCGCGATCCGGCCCGGCGGGAGGCGATGATCCGTGCCGCCCTGGCCGCAGACAACTCGTGGGATCGCCCCGCGGCGGCGTACGAGGCGCTCTACGCCGGGCTCGGCGCGAGGTAGACGACCGCCAGCGGCGGCAGCAACAGACGCGCCTCGGAGCCGCCCTCGACCTCGCCCGCGTTCCCCAGACCGCTGCCGCCGTAGACGCCTGGCGTCGGTGTTGAGCAGCTCGCGCCAGGGCCGGGCCGACGGCAGACGCAGCACGTGCTCGCGCGGCACGGGCGACAGGTTCGCCGCACAGGCGACCACGTCGTCGCCGGCGAAACGCAGGAAGGTCGCCACGTTCTCGTCGGCCCCGCCGACGTCGATCCACCGGAAACCGCCCGGTTCGGCATCCGCGGCGTGCAGCGCCGGGTGCCGCCGCAGCAGGCCGTTGAGGTCGGCCACCAGCCGCCGCACGCCGTCATCGGCCTCGGCCCACGGCAGTTCCGCGTCGTGATCCCACTCGGTCCGCTGCGCGAACTCGCACCCCATGAAGAGGAGCTTCTTGCCCGGGTGGGCCCACATCCAGGCGAGGTACGCACGGAGGTTCGCACGCCGCTGCCAGTCGTCGCCGGGCATGCGCGCGTACAGCGAGCCCTTGCCGTGGACGACCTCGTCGTGCGAGACCGGCAGCAGGAAGTTCTCGCTGTAGGCGTACATCATCGGCATCGTGAGCTCGTCGTGGTGGTGCCGGCGGTGCACCGGGTCGCGGCCGAAGTACGACAGCGTGTCGTGCATGAAGCCCATGTTCCACTTGAACCCGAAGCCGAGCCCGCCCTCGTGCACCGCGCGCGACACGCCCGGCCACGCGGTGGACTCCTCGGCCACCATCATCACGCCGGGATGACGTCCGTAGACCTCGGCGTTCAGCTCCCGCAGGAACGCGACCGCCTCGAGGTTCTCGTTCCCGCCGTAGGCGTTCGGCAGCCACTCGCCGGGTGCGCGGGAGTAGTCGAGGTAGAGCATCGAGGCGACCGCGTCGACGCGAAGCCCGTCGGCGTGGAACTCCTCGATCCAGTACAGCGCGTTCGCCACCAGGAAGTTGCGCACCTCGTTGCGCGCGTAGTTGAAGACGAGCGTGCCCCAGTCGGGATGCGCCCCGCGCCGGGGATCCTCGTGCTCGTAGAGCGCGGAACCGTCGAAGCGGGCGAGGGCGAACTCGTCGCGCGGGAAGTGCCCGGGCACCCAGTCGAGCAGCACGCCGATGCCGGCCCGGTGGAGGTGGTCGATGAGGTGGCGGAGGTCGTCGGGTGAGCCGAGCCGGCTGTCGGGCGCGTAGTACCCGCTCACCTGATAGCCCCACGAACCGGCGAACGGGTGCTGCATGACCGGCATCAGCTCGACGTGGGTGAAGCCCAGGCTCGCAACGTAGGTGGGGAGCTCCTCGGCCAGCCGGCGGTAGTCGAGGCCGTGGCGCCACGACCCCAGGTGCACCTCGTAGACGGAGATCGGCGCCTGTACCGACTGGCGTTCGCCGCGGCCGTCGAGCCAGACGGCATCGCCCCACAGGTAGTCCGACCGCTCGACCCGCGACGCCGTAGCCGGTGGCATCTCGGCCCGCCGCGCAAGCGGATCGGCACGCAGGCTGACGGTGCCGTCGGCGGCCCTGATGGCGAACTTGTACAGCTGACCGCGAGCCACGCCGGGCACGAACAGCTCCCACACGCCGGACGAGCCGAGCGACCGCATCGGGTGGCGGGTGGTATCCCAGCCGTTGAAGTCGCCGAAGACCGCGGCACCGGTGGCGGAGGGCGCCCAGACGGCGAACGCGACCCCGGCGACGCCGGCGACCTCGGCCGGCCGGGCGCCGAGCGCCTCCCACAGGCGGAGATGACGACCCTCGCCGATCAGGTGCAGATCGAGCTCGCCGACCGACGGCGGAAAGCGATACGGGTCGTCCAGAAGCTCGATCCCGTCGCTCCGCTCGACGGCGAACCGGTACGACGGCACCCGCCGGCGGCGGAGCACGACGGCCCAGAGATCGGCGCCGATGCGCTCCATGGGCAGCGTCCGCTGCTCCGTCACGACCGAGACGGCGGTCGCCCCCGGCTGCCATGCGCGGATGGTCAGGCGATCGCCGGCCGCGTGCGGCCCGAGCAGGCGATGCGGGTCGTGATGGGCCCCGCTGGTAAGTCGCAGGAGATCATCGCGTACCGTGCGGTCTGCTCTCATCCGCAGCGAACTATGCCGAGCCGCCTCACCATCCTCCCCCACCTGCCGCCTCCGCTCGCGCCGCTCGCGGCGCTGGCCCGCGACGTGTCGGCTTCCTGGGATGGCCAGATCGCATCGATCTTCGCCGAGCTCTCGCAGGACGAGCCGGGCGGTCCGCTGGTGCAGCTCGCGGCGACGCCGCCCGACCGGCTCGCCGCCCTGGCCGGCGATGCGGGTTTCGTCGCCCGGGTGGATGCGGCAGTCCAACGGGTGGCCGCCCGCGTCCAGGGCGGCGCCTGGTACGAGACCCTGGGCGCCGACACGCCCCGTGCGGTCGCGTACTTCTCCCCCGAGTACGGCCTTGGCAACGCGCTCCCGCAGTATTCGGGCGGACTCGGCGTGCTGGCCGGCGACCACCTGAAGGCGGCGAGCGATCTCGGTGTGCCGGTCGTCGCGGTAGGCCTGTTCTACCGGCAGGGCTACTTCCGCCAGGTGCTGACCGCCTCGGGTGAGCAGCGCGAGGTGTTCGCCGACCTCGACCCGTCGGCGCTGCCGGTCGAGCCGGCCACGACACCGGGCGGGGAGCCGGCACGGATCGAGATCGCGCTCCCCGACGCGACGCTGCAGGCCCGTATCTGGCGCGTCGACGTCGGCCGCGTGCCGCTCCTGCTCCTGGACGCCGACGTCCCCGAGAACACCCCGGCCGACCGCAGCGTCACCGACCAGCTGTACGGGGGCGACCGCGAACACCGGCTGCGACAGGAGCTCCTGCTCGGCATCGGCGGCGTCCGCGCGCTCGCGGTCTGCGGGTTCGCCCCCGAGGTGTTCCACACCAACGAGGGCCACGCGGGATTCATGGGCCTCGAGCGCATCCGGGCGCTGACCGAGGAGCAGGGGCTGGATGCCGATGCCGCGATCGAGGTCGTCCGCGCGGGCACCGTCTTCACCACGCACACGCCGGTGCCGGCCGGCATCGACCGGTTTCCGCGCGAGCTGGTGGCGTCGTATGCGCGTGCCGCGGGCCTGGCCGGCGCGCTCGGCGTGGAGCGGCTGCTCGCGCTCGGCGCCGAGCCGGACGGCGATCCGTCCGTCTTCAACATGGCGGTCATGGGCATCCGGCTGGCGTCGCGGGTGAACGGGGTCTCCCGCCTGCACGGCGACGTGTCGCGCGGGATGTTCGCGGAGCTCTGGCCGGGCCTCGCCCGGGACGAGGTGCCGATCGACCACATCACCAACGGCGTGCACGCCGACACCTGGGTGGGGCCGGACATGGAGGCCATATACCGCGAGCGGCTCGGCGACGGTTACGGTCAGCAGGGCCACGGTTTCGCCTCGCTCCGCGATGTCTCGGACGAGGATCTGAACGACGCGCTCGACGCGTCGCGAGCGCGGCTCGTGGAGGCGGTGCGCCGGCGCAAGCGCCGGGCCTGGACGGCACGCGGGCTCCGCGGCGACCAGCTCGCATTCATCGACGACGCGCTCGATCCCCACGTGCTGACCATCGGCTTCGCCCGGCGCGTTCCGACGTACAAGCGGCTGACGCTGATGCTGCGCGACCCGGCGCGGCTGGAGCGGCTGCTGCTGCACCCGGAGCGGCCGATCCAGCTCGTGGTCGCCGGCAAGGCCCACCCGGCCGACGCCGAGGGCAAGGCGCTGATCGCCGAGCTCGGCGCGTTCGCGGTTCGCACCGAGGTCCGGCACCGCATCGCGCTCATCTCCGACTACGACATGGCCGTGGCGCGCGGCTTCGTGGCCGGGGTCGACGTCTGGCTGAACAACCCGCTGCGGCCATTCGAGGCCTGCGGTACGAGCGGCATGAAGGCCGCGCTCAACGGCGCCCTGAACCTCTCGATCCTCGACGGCTGGTGGGACGAGTGCTACGACGGCGCCAATGGCTGGGCGATACCCTCGGCCGATGACGGCTCGGTCGAGCCGCAGCGCCGCGACGACTTCGAGGCGACGGCGCTCTACGATCTGCTGGAGCAGGTGGTCGCCCCGCGGTTCTACGACGACCGGGCGGGCTGGCTCGGGATGGTGCGCCACACGCTTGCCACGCTGGCGCCCGACCTGCTGGCGAGCCGCATGGTGCGCGACTACGTCGAGCAGCGCTACCGGCCCGCCGCCACCGAGAGCCGGCGCCTCGCCGCCGATGGCCACGCGGCCGCCCGCCGGCTCGGAGCATTCCGCGTCCGGGCGACCGCAGCCTGGCCCGGGGTGGCGATCGTCGCCTCGAGCGCCGAGCCGGACGGCGACCGGCTGCGGGTCGAGGCGACCGTGGCGCTCGGAGACCTGCGCCCGGACGAGGTCAGCGTCCAGGCCGTCGTCCATCGTCGGGGTGAGGCGAGCATCCATGACCTCGTCCCGGGCGACGCGGCGCCGGGCGACATCCCGTTCCGGGCGACGTTCGCCACGCCGCCCGGACGGCTCGAGGTCGAGATCCGCGTCCTGCCCGCCCATCCCGACCTGGCCGACGGCAGGGCGTTCGGCCTCGCCGTGCGCGCGTGATGCCGGTCTGGTCGGCGCACCTGTCGATGCTGTTCGGCGAGTACGACGTGCTCGCGCGGCCCGCGGCGGCCCGCGCGGCGGGGTTCACCCACATCGAGTCGTGGTGGCCGGACGACCTGGCCGTCGCGTGGGGCGACCGCGTCATGGAGGAGGGTCTCGACGTGGCCCTCCTGAACGCGTACGGGGGCGACATCGCGACCGGCGAACGCGGCTTCCTGAACGATCCCGGACGCCGCAGCGAGGCGCTCGAGGCGGTCGATCAGGCACTCGAGCTCGGCGCGCGCATCGGCGCGTCGTGCATCAACGTGCTGGTCGGCCGTGACCGGCCGGGCGCGGCCGGCAGTCGCAGCTGGAGACCGTCGTGGAGCGCCTGACCGAGATTGCACCGCGGGCCCGGAAGCATGGGATCGCCATCGTGGTCGAGCCGATCAACGATCGCGACGTGCCCGGCTACCTCACGCCCACGCCACGCGACGTGGCGGCAGTGCTCGCCCGCGTCGGCGAGCCGGAGCTGCGCCTGCTCTACGACGCCTACCACGTCGCGATGAGTGGCCTCGATCCGGTCGCAGAGGCCACCGCAGCCGGGCCGCTGATCGGCCACGTCCAGTTCGCGGACTGCCCCGGCCGGGGAGCGCCGGGAACCGGCACGACCGATCTCCACGGTCTCGTGGCGGCACTCGACGTCGTCGGCTACACCGGGGCGATCGGACTCGAATACGACCCGGCCGGCCCCACGATCCCCACGCTCGCATTCAGGCGCGAGTTCAGCGAGCCCGGAGCATGACGACCGACCACGGTCCGACCTCCACCTGCTCGTGGAGCTCAGGCTCCAGGCGGCCCGGATCGGCCGAGTCCAGCAGCAGCTCGTACCCCTCGAGGGACGCCGGGAGGGTCACGACGACCGGATCGTCGCCGGCGTGGAAGGCGATGAACAGGGTGTCCGCAGGCGCAGCCACCGCGCCGCCGTCGAGGTGGAGCGCGACGGTGCGTACCTCTGCCGCCTGCCACCACATCTCGCCCATCTCGCGGCCGTCGGGCGCGAACCAGCGGATGTCGGTCGCCGCGCCATTCCCGGCGTCGCCGGTGAAGAACTGGGCCCGGCGGAGTACCGGGTGGGCGGCCCGCAGCTCGATCAGCGTCGCGGCAAGGGCACGGAGGTCGTCATCGCCGCCCGGCGCGAGCCACGTCAGCGCGGAGTCCTGGCAGTAGGTGTTGTTGTTGCCATGCTGCGTGCGCCCGTGCTCGTCGCCGGCGTGGAACATGGGCACGCCGGTCGACAGGAGCACCGTCGCGAGCATCCCGCGCACACGACGGCGGCGCAACTCGAGCACGGCGGCGTCGTCGGTCTCGCCCTCCCGCCCGGAGTTCCAGGACCGGTTGTGGTCGTCGCCGTCCCGGTTGTCCTCGCCGTTGGCCAGGTTGTGCTTGTGGTCGTAGGAGACGATGTCGCGGAGCGTGAAGCCGTCGTGGCTGGCGACGAAGTTGATGCTCGCGAGCGGGCCGCGGCCGGAGGGCGCGAAGGTATCCGAGGACCCGGTGAAGACCCGGGCCAGCTCGCCGGTGGTCGCCCGCCCGCGCCAGAACTCGCGCGTCAGGTCGCGGAACTCGCCATTCCACTCGGCGAAGGGCGGCGGGAAGCCGCCGAGGCGATACCCGCCGCCACCGAGGTCCCACGGCTCGGCGATCAGCTTCACGCCCGCGAGCACCGGGTCGGTCGCCATGGCGGTCAGCAGCGGCGCCCGCGGGTCGAAGCCGTCCTCGGCCCTGCCGAGGGTGACCGCGAGGTCGAAGCGGAAGCCGTCGACGCCGAGCACCGTCGTCCAGTGCCGGAGCGCGTCCATCACGAGCGCGATCACCGCCGGGTGGCCGGCGTCGACCGTGTTGCCGGTACCCGTGACGTCGCGGTAGCGCGACGGGTCGCCGGGATCCGCGCGATAGTACGCCCGGTTGTCGAGGCCGCGCAGCGACCAGGCCGGATCGTCGGGACCGCCCTCGCCCGTATGGTTGAAGACGACGTCCACGAGCACCTCGATCCCCGCCTCGTGCAGCGACCGCACGGCCGCCCGGAACTCCTCCACCTGACCGCCGAAGGGCCCGGACGCGGCGTACGCGGCGTGGGGTGCGAGGAAGGCGACGGGGCTGTACCCCCAGTAGTTGGTGCGGCCGCGGGCGACCAGCGAAGCCTCGCTCCGGAACTCGGCCACCGGCATCAGCTCGATCGCCGTCACGCCGAGCGCGCGCAGGTCGGCGATCACGGCCGGGTGCCCGAGCGCCGCGTAGGTGCCGCGCTGCCAGGCCGGGATCCTGCGGTCGAGGCGCGTGAGTCCGCGGACGTGCGCCTCGTAGATCACCGTGTCCGCCCACGGCCGCCGCGGCCGGGGGCCGGTGTCGCCCGGGGAATCGGCCAGTGCGACGCTCCAGACGCCGGCCACCGCCCGGGCATGGGGGTCGATCAGGATCCGTGCCGGATCGAAACGGTCGCCACGGGCCGGGTCATACGCCCCGTAGGCTCGCAGACCGTAGCGCCGGCCCGGCTCGATCCCCGGTACGTGACCACGCCACAGATCGCCATCGCGCTCGAGCGCGATGCGCCGCTCCCGGCCGTCGGGGTCGGGCAGGCAGAGGTCGACCCCGGTGGCGGCGTGCGAGAAGACGGCCAGGTCGAGACCGCCCGGAAGCAGCCGGGTGAAGGCAGAACTCGTCGCATGGTCGGACAGGGAAGCCAAGGAGTGCCTGGATACCGTATCGGCAGGGCCCCCGGGAATGCATGACGACCAGGTGCGTGCCGAGGCCGGACGGCGGGGGGTCTCGACGTCCTACCATCGCATGTCGGGCGAGCTGATCGAGGTCGGCGTCGAGACGCTGCGGGCGGTGCTCGCGGCGCTCGGGCCGGAGCCGGGCCGCGAGGCGCCGGTGTACGTGTTCCGCGAGGGCCAGGAGCCGTGGCGTCCGGATGGCGGCGGCCGCGCGACCGTGGAACTCGAGGACGGCGTCGAGGTGCCGCTGCCGGAGGCCCTGCCCGGGCACCTGCCGGTGGGATACCACACGCTCGTGCGAGAGCGCTCGCGCATCTCGCTGATCGTCGCGCCCGAGCGGGCGCACCTCCCGCGGGCCCTCGCCGCCGGCGGCCGCGAGTGGGGCCTCGCGGTACAGATCTACGCCCTCCACAGCGCAGCCAGCTGGGGCATCGGCGATCTCGGCGACCTGGCCGCGCTCGTCGGCGCCACCGGCGAACCCGGCTTCGTCCTCACGAGCCCGCTGCACGCGCCGGCGCCGGCCGTGCCCAGCGAGCCATCGCCGTACTTCGCGTCCAGCCGGTTCTTCCGCAACCCTCTCCACATCGCCGTCGAGCGGGTGCCCGAGTGGGCGGCGGTCGCCGATCGCGAGGCCCTGGCCGCCGCCGGCCGGCGCCTGACGGCCACCGCCCTGATCGATCGCGACGCCGTGCTCGCGGCCAAGGACGCCGCTCTGAGACGGTGTTTCGCTGCGCTCCCGGAGGCCCGGCGCGACCGGCTCGAGGCCTATCGCCACGAGACTCCCGATCTCGACCGCTGGGCGGCGTTCTGCTCGCGGGTGACGGCGCGCGGCGACCGTGACGAAGCTCTCTACCACGCCTACCTGCAGATGCTCGTCACCGACCAGCTGGCGGCCCTTCCGGCCATGCGGGTCGGCCTCGTCACGGACCTCGCGGTCGGGACGGCGCCGAGCGGCTTCGACACCTGGGCCTATCGCGACGCGCTCCTGCCGGGCGTGCGAGTCGGCGCGCCGCCCGACCCGCTGGGACCGCAGGGCCAGGACTGGGGCGTGCCGGCCTTCCACCCGACGGCGCTGGCCGGGGACGGCTACCGCCTGTTCGCACGGCTGCTGCGCACGAACATGGCCTACGCCGGAGGGCTGCGGATCGACCACGTGATGGGCCTGTTCCGCCTGTTCGTGATCCCGGCCGGCATGCCCGCCTCGGCCGGCACGTACGTCCACTACCCGGCGCACGACCTGCTCGCCGTCCTGGCGCTCGAGAGCCGGCGGGCGGGCTGCCTGGTGATCGGCGAGGACCTCGGCACCGTGGAGGCGGGGGTGCGCCAGGCGCTCGCCGCCCACGGCATCCTCTCCTACCGCGTGGCGCGGTTCGAGGACCGGCCGCCGCAGGACTACCCACGACTGGCGATGGCGGCGGTCACGACCCACGACCTGCCCACGGTGGCCGGATTGCTCGGCGGCCTCGGACCGGCCGATACCCGGTCGGAGACGAGGCGCCTGCACGCCCTGGTGGCATCGACGCCCTCGATGCTGGCGTGCGCCGCCCTCGACGACGTGACCGGCGCGACGGTGCAGCCGAACGTGCCGGGGACGACGGACGAGCACCCGAACTGGCGCGTGCGGCTGCCGCTGGCGGTCGAGGACCTGCCCGGCGACGACGACGCCCAGGGCGTGCTCGCGGCGATCAGCGCCGAGCGCGGCTAGCAGGCCCGAGCAGGCTCGACCCACCCGCCAAGGGCGGCCTCGAGCACGCGCGCGACGGCGATGACGTCGCCGTCGTGATCACGGCGGCCGATCACCTGCACCGACAACGGCAGGCCGTCGGCGTCCCGGCCGGCCGGGACGCTCGCGGCGGGCAGACCGACCGCGTTCGGGAACGTGGCCAGCGTCATCTTGCCGCCGGGGTTCGCCGGTCGTCCGTCGATGGTCGTGATCCCTTCGGCCGCGATCGGCGCGGTGACGGGGACGACCGGGCAGATGGCAATCGGATAGCGCTCGAAGAAGGCGTCGACGGCCGCCTCGATTCCGGCCAGTTCCATGCCTGCGGCGAGGTACGCGCCGAGATCGGGCTCGTAGCCGGCGAGGGCCGAGGCGAAGCCGGCGCCGTACCGCGACATCTCGTGCCCACGACCGGCCCACTGCGGCGCGAACGCGACGGCGCCCTCCGTCAGGAGCATGATGTCGAAGATGCGGCGGACGTCGCCCGCGTGCGGCGGCGCCGCGTCGGCGGGGTCGTGGCCGGCGTCGGCCAGCGCATCCGCCGCGCGCCGTACCGCAGCACGCAGGCTCGCCGCGACGGGCTGCAGGCCATCATCCTCGTAGACGGCGATCGGGAATCGCTCGGCTGTCGGACCGAAGTACGGGCGCACGGCGATGGCGCGCAGGGCGACGGCGAGGTCATCGGCCGTCCGGGCCATCGGCCCGATCGACCCGAACCGCGTGAACGAGGGCGGCGAGCTCAGTCGGTGCCCGCGCAGCGACACCAGCCCGGCGCTCGGCTTGAGGCCGAAGATGCCCGTCCAGGCTGCCGGCTGCCGAACGGAGCTGCCGAGATCCGAGCCGAGGCCGAGGGGCGAGAGGCCGGCGCTGATGGCGGCGGACTCGCCGCCCGACGAGCCGCCCGGTGTGCGGGCCGCATCGTGCGGGTTGCACGTCCGGCCGTAGACCAGGTTGTCGGTGTCGTAGTAGCAGCAGAACTCGGGGGTGTTCGTGACCCCGAGGACGATCGCGCCGGCGCGGCGCAGTCCGGCGACCGCCGGCGCATCGTGGTCCGCGACCTGGCCGGCGAGGAGCCGCGACCCCGACGTCCACGGCATCCCCTGGCAGGCGATCGCCTCCTTGATCGTCACCGGCACGCCGAGCAGCGGCGGCAGATCCCCGCCCTCGGCAACCGCCGCGTCGGCCGCGGCGGCCTCGATCCGGGCCTGCCCGAAGCGCTCGGCCACGATCGCGTTCAGCGCCGGATTGACCTGCGCGATCCGCGCGACATGGGCTTACAGCACCTCGACGGCGGAAAGCTCGCGCTTCCGGATGGCGGCCGCCAGGGCGGTCGCGCTCGTGCCGGTGACATCCGCGGCGTCCGTGCGGCAAACGTAGCCGATACGCTCCGGTCATGTCCAGGCACGGCACCTTCAACCCGCCCGAGCGGCCCGAGCGCCCGGCCGACCGCACCGTGCGCCGCCAGAACCTGCGCCGGGTGGTCGGGCTGTTCCGGGCCTACCGGTTGCGACTCGCCCTGGTGCTGGGGTTGATCGTGCTGGCCGCCCTGATCAGCATGATCTCGCCGTTCCTGCTGCGGGACGTGCTCGACGTCGCGATCCCGACCCAGGAACATGACCCGCCTCAACATCGACGTCGCGGGGATGATCGCGATCGCGGTCATCGGCGGGGTGCTGGGCGTGGCCCAGACCTACCTCTCGAACATCGTCGGCCAGCGAGTGATGCACGATCTCCGGGCGGCCGTCTACCGCCATCTCCAGCGCCTGTCGCTGGCCTTCTTCACCCGCACCCGCACCGGCGAGGTGCAGTCGCGCATCTCGAACGACATCGGCGGCGTCCAGACCGTGGTCACCTCCACGGCCACCTCGATCGCCTCGAACGTGACGACCGTGCTCGCCACCGCGGTGGCGATGGTCGTGCTCGACTGGCGGCTGGCGCTGTTCGCGTTCGCCCTGCTGCCGGTGTTCGTCCTGCTCACCCGGCGGGTCGGCGCCGAGCGTCGGGAGATCACGACGACCCGGCAGCGGACGATGGCCGACATGTCCGCGCTGGTGACGGAGTCGCTGTCCGTCAGCGGCATCCTGCTCGGCAAGACGTTCGCTCGCGGCGACGAGCTGGCCAACCGCTTCGAGGGCGAATCGGAGCGCCTGGCGGGCCTCGAGGTACAGCAGCGGATGGCCGGCCGGTGGGTGATGGCGACCATCCAGATGACCTTCGCGATCATGCCCGCAGCGGTCTACTGGTTCGCCGGCTGGACGACGTCGAACGGGCATTCCGCGATCTCGATCGGCACCCTGGTCGCGTTCACGACCCTGCAGACGCGGTTGTTCTTCCCGGTCGGCCAGCTGCTCTCGGTGAGTCTCGACGTGCAGACCTCGCTCGCCCTGTTCGACCGCGTGTTCGAGTACCTCGACCTGCCGGTCGAGATCGCCGAGCGCGAGGGTGCGAGGACGCTCGACCCGGCCAGCGTGCGCGGGGAGGTCCGGCTCCGCGACGTGCAGTTCTCCTACGAGGGCGGCGAGCGCCCGACGCTCCAGGACATCGACCTCGATGCCCCGGCCGGGGCGCACATCGCCATCGTCGGCGAGACCGGTTCGGGCAAGACCACGCTCGGCTACCTGATCGCCCGCCTGTACGACGTCACGGAGGGCAGCGTGTCGATCGACGGGGTCGACGTGCGCGACCTGACGTTCGCCTCGCTGGCCGGCACGGTCGGCGTCGTGTCGCAGGAGACCTACCTCTTCCACGCCTCCGTCCGCGAGAACCTCCGCTTCGCCTGCCCGGAGGCGACCGACGCGGAGATCGAGGCGGCCTGCCGCGCGGCGCAGGTGCACGACACGATCGCGCGCCTGCCGGACGGCTACGACACCGTCGTCGGCGAGCGCGGCCACCGGTTCTCGGGCGGTGAGAAGCAGCGCCTCGCGATCGCCCGCACGGTGCTCGCGAACCCACGGGTGCTGGTGCTGGACGAGGCCACGAGCGCGCTGGACGCCGAGACGGAGCGGGCCGTCAAGGAGGCCCTCGACGAGCTGTCGGCGGGACGCACGACGATCGCCATCGCGCATCGCCTCTCGACCATCCGCGACGCCGACCAGATCGTCGTGCTCGACCAGGGCCGCATCGTCGAGCGCGGCACGCACGCCGAGTTGCTCGCCGCTGCCGGCCGCTACGCGGCGCTCGTCGCGCGCGACGAGGTCGCCGAGCCCGTCTAGATGTAGAGCACTACGACGCGGCGGCGAGCGGCGCGAGGACGTCGGCGAGCGCCCGGACGAGGCGGTCGGCGTCGGCGTCGGCGTGCAGGGGCGAGGGCGTGACCCGCAGGCGTTCGCTCCCGCGCGGCACCGTCGGGTAGTTGATCGGCTGCACGTAGATGGCGTGATCCGCGAGCAGGCGCTCGCTCGCCGCACGGCAGCGGTCGGGGTCGCCGACGAGCAGCGGCAGGATGTGACTCTCCCGCGACATGACGGGAAGGCCCTCCGCGAGCAGCGCCTGGCGCAGCGACGAGGCGCGCGCGAACAGCGCCTGGCGCTCGCCATCGGACACCCTCAGGTGGCGGATGCTTGCCAGCGCCGCGGCGACGACGACCGGCGAGAGCGAGGTCGTGAAGATGAATCCCGAGCCGTACGAGCGGATCAGGTCGATCACGGTCTCGGACGCGGCGACGTAGCCGCCCATGGCGCCGACCGCCTTGGCGAGCGTGCCCTGGATCACGTCCACCTGATCGGCGACCCCGACCGCCACGGCCACACCCGCCCCGCCGGGCCCGTACATGCCGACGGCGTGCACCTCGTCCAGATAGGTGAGCGCGCCGTGCCGGCGGGCGACCTCGACGATGCGAGCCACGGGCGCGATGTCGCCGTCCATGGAGTACACGCTCTCGAACGCCACGATCCGCGGTCGCCCGGGGTCGAGCGCCGCCAGCAGCTGATCGAGGTGCTCGACGTCGTTGTGACGGAAGATCTGCACCTCGGCGGCGCTGCGCCGGATGCCCTCGATCATCGAGTTGTGATTGAGGGCGTCGGACAGGATCACGCAGCCGGGCAGCGCGGCCCCCAGCGTCGACAGCGCCGTCAGGTTCGCCAGGTAGCCGCAGGCGAACAGGAGCGCGGCGTCCTTGCCGTGCCAGTCGGCGATCTCGCGCTCGAGCGCGACGTGGTAGCTGGTGGTTCCGGAGATGTTCCTCGTGCCACCGCTGCCGGCGCCGCGACGCGCGGCCGCCTCTGAGGCGCCGACCACGACGGGGTGCCGCGACATGCCGAGGTAGTCGTTCGAGCACCAGACCGTCACCCGCGCCGCGCCGTCCGGACCGTGATAGATCGCCTCGGGCCCGGACTCGGGCAGCTGCTCGAGCTCGGCGAACGTCCGGTAGCGGCCCTCGGCACGCAGCCGGTCGAGCGCGCCCGAGAAGATGTCCTCGTAGCTCACCGGGGGGAGTCTAGAGGAGCAGGAGCATCCCGCGTCCGGGCACCGGAGCGTCGTAACCGGCAACTCGCAGCATCTCCCACGCCAGCGCCTGGTTCGAGCTCAGGACGGGCATGCCGAGCAATTGCTCGAGCGGTGCGATCACGTGCCGCGTCCGAATGCCCGTGCACGAGAGGAACAGCGCGTCGACGCCGGCATCCGCGGCGAGCGCCCGACCGGTCTCGATCAGGGAGGCCGGCGACACCCGGTTCATGTCCGGATCGCCGTCGAGGTGGAAGCTGGCGCGCACGAGCATGTCGAACCCCTGGCCGGCGAGGTAGTCCTCGACCAGGGCGTGCGCCGCGTCCACGTAGGGCGTCAGCAAGGCGATGCGGGTGGCGCCGACGGCGCGCAGGCCGCGACCGGCTGCGCCGAGGGCCGTCGTGACCGGCACGCCGGGCCGGCCCTCGCCGATCAGCGCCTCCGCCCGGTCGAGGCCGATCGCCGCACCCGCCGAGGTGCACCCGAACCCGATGACGTCGAGCCGGCTGCCCGGCACGAGGTTCGCGGCCGCCTCGGCCAGATGGGCGTGCTGCGCGCCGAGCGTCTCGGGGTTGGCGCTGAGCGACATCGGGATGCGCTGCGTGAACACCTCGACCGCCGGGTCGTCGGGCAGGAAGGCGGCGACGTCACCGGGGCAGGCCCGGTCGGTGGCGAGTGCGATCAGGCCGAGCGAGGCGCGCGCGCCGGGTCCGGCATCGAACGCGGCCTCGACGTGGGGCACGGCATGGACAGGAACGGAGGGCGTTCGCATCGGTCCACTCACCGGCCGTGGTGGAGCAGTTCGGGCCAGCTCGCGAGCTTCACGCGAGGCCTGCCGTGGGGTTCGCCCAGGCCGCGCTCGTGGGCGTCGATGGCGAGCCAGCCGGTGTATTCGATCGCATCCGGGCAGCGTTGGGCGACGAGCTCCTCGACCCCCTCCGGCGAGGGATCGGCGGGCGCCGGCAGGCGTCCCTCGGCGGCGTCGGCGAGCAGCAGGTCGCCGGACTCGGTGGCGTCCTTCTTGTTGGTGCCGATCACCCCGCTCGGGCCGCGCTTGATCCAGCCGGCGCAGTACTCGCCCGGAATCGGCCGGCCGTCTTCGTCGACCACGCGGCCGCGATCGTTCGGGATGACGTGGTGACCGTGGTCGAACGGCACGCCCGGCAGCGGGGTGCCGCGATAGCCCACGCTGCGCAGCACGAGGCCGCACGGCACCACCTCGGTCTCGCCGGTCGGAACGGCGCGGAGGCTGCCGTCCGGGCCCGGCTCCAGCCGGTTCCGGCCGACGAGGATCTCCTCGACCCGGCCATGGCCGCGCACCTCGAGCGGCGACGCGAAGAAGCGGAGCTGCACGGTCCTCGGCCGGCCCGACCGGGCCCGCGTGGCGAACTCGCGCAGGATCTCGACGTTGCGCCGCCGGATCACCGAGCCGTCGTCGTGCAGGCTCGCCTCGCTGACGGGATCGAGGTCCAGATCGGCAGGATCGACGAGCACGTCGGCTCCCGCCAGCTCGCCCAGCTCCTGCACCTCCGGGCTGGTGAACGAGGCCTGCGCCGGCCCGCGCCGCCCCAGCACGACGATCTCGCGCAGCCGGGATGCGACGATCGCCTCGATGGCGTGATCGACCGTATCGGTCGGCGCGAGCTCGTCGCGGGTGAGCGCGAGCATGCGCGCGCAGTCGAGCGCGACGTTGCCGTTGCCCACCACCACCACCCGCTCGACGTCGAGGTCGACCGGCTGGTCGCGGTAGTCGGGGTGCCCGTTGTACCAGGCCACGAAGGCCGTCGCGGACAGCGAGCCGCGCAGGTCCTCGCCGGGGATGCCCATCCGCCGGTCGTCGGGCGCGCCGACGCTCCACACGACGGCGTGGTAGTGACGCATGAGGTCGTCGCGGGACAGGTGCCGACCGATCTCGACGTTGCCGAAGAAGCGGAATCCCGGCCGGGCCGCGATCTTCTCGAACACGCGCGACACGGACTTGATGTTCGGGTGATCGGGCGCGACGCCGAGCCGGACGAGCCCCCACGGCGTCGGCAGGCGCTCGAAGAGGTCGACCTCCGCGCCGCCCGCCAGCAGGTGCCCGGCGGCGTAGAAACCGGCCGGTCCGGATCCGACGACGGCGACTCGCAGCGGTGCGGAGGGCATGGCCCGGGCAGCGTACCGACCGACCGCTTCCCAAGCGCCGGGCCGCCCTTCGCGAACCGGCGCGGCCTCAGCCAGATACCGTGATCGCCTGCTCGGGGCAGGAATCGACGGCGAGCTGCGCCGACTCCTCGTCCTCGGCAGGGACATCGCCGTCGTCCACGAGCACGGCGTAGCCGAGCTCATCGCTCCCGAACACGCTGGGGCAGATGGCCGAGCACTGGGCGTGGCCGACGCACATGGAACGGTCGATGGCGACCTTCACCACACCACCTCCAGGGGGCCGGCCACGCCCCAGCCGGGATCCTCGCCGGCCAGCCGGTAGCCCGGGATGCGCCGCAGGGTCTCCTCGACCGCGACCCGCAGCTCGAGACGCGCGAGGTTCGATCCCACGCAGCGGTGCGGTCCGATCCCGAACGCGACGTGCCGGCCGTCGCGCCGATCGAGATGGAACTCGTCGGGGTCGGCGAACACCGCACCGTCGCGGTTGGCCGAGCCGAACAGCAGCAGCACCCGCTCGCCGGCGCGGATCCGCCGGCCCGCGACCTCGGTGTCGCGCGTCGCCCAGCGGGCGAGCGCCGTGACGGGCGAGTACAGCCGCAGCGACTGCTCGACGACGTTCGGCACCAGCGCCGGGTCGGCGAGGACGGCGGCCCGGTGGTCGGGCCGGACGGCCAGATGCCGCAGCGTCGCGCGAATGCCGAAGGCGGTGTTCTCGAGCCCGGCGATGAGGAGGAAGAAGCAGAGGTCGAGGATCTCCTCGGCCGTGAACGACCGCTCCCCGACCGAGCC
Organism: uncultured Actinomycetes bacterium; assembly: GCA_963779685.1. Lineage (GTDB taxonomy): Bacteria > Actinomycetota > Thermoleophilia > Gaiellales > F1-60-MAGs149 > CAVZZG01. Next base: position 438,248 of record CAVZZG010000001.1, on the reverse strand, counting down.
CTGCAGCAGCAGCGAGATCAGGTCGCCTCCGGGATGGCGCCTGCGGTCCTCGACCTGGTCGGCGAGAAAGCCGTAGAGGGCGTCGGCGACCTCGACGATGCGGGCCGGGTCGGTGCCGTCGACGCGCCCGTAGATGAGCACGTCCGTCCACTCCCAGAACACGTCGTCGCGCTCGATGCCGAGCAGCCGGGTGATGACGAGCATCGGCAGCGGCTTGGCCAGCACCTCGTACAGGTCGGCGTGGCCCTGGCCGGCCACCGAGTCGAGCAACGAGGCCGCGAGCGCGCGGACATCGTCCTCCATCCCGACGACGGCGGCGGGCGCGAAACGTGCGAGCATCAGCTCGCGGTAGGCCGCGTGCTCCGGCGGGTCGGAGTCCATCGGCCGCAGGGGACGCCCGTGGCCGACGGGTGGCAGCATCACGCCCCGGCCCGAGGCGAAGCGGTCGGGATCGCGGCCGACCTCGTACACGTCCTGGTACCGGCTGGCGACCCAGAATCCGCCCCAGACGTCGCTGTGGAACACCGGACAGGTCTCGCGGAGGCGGCCGTAGACCTCGCGCGCAGTTCAGGCGCATCTCGTGGTCGTTGTGGTCGAAGCCGGCGGCGAGGTCCTCGGTCGCGCTCACGCGGTGGCCTCCAGGTGGTCACGGAGCAGCCTGTTGAAGGCGTCTGCGCACTCGATGTTACCGAGATGCGCCGCCCCCTCGAGCACGGCGAAGCGCGCGCCGGCGATGCCGTCGGCGACCAGGCGGCCATGCTCGGGCGGGATCGACGGGTCGAGAGCGCCGGCGATCACGAGGGTCGGGGCGGAGATGGCGGCCAGCGACCCACGCAGGTCCATGGTCTCGATGACGTGACACAGGCTCGCATAGCCGTTCCGGTCGGTTGCCGCGATGGCGGCGCGGGTGGCGGCCACCAGGGCGGGCTCGCGGGCTGCGAAGGCGGGCGTGAACCACCGCGCGATGACCGCATCCGCCACGGCCTCGGTGCCCTCGGCGCGGACGAGGCCGGCCCGCTCGCGCCAGGTCTCGGCCGGGCCGAGGTACGCCGCCGTGAAGCAGGGCACGAGCGACCACACCCGCTCGGGCGCCACGGCGGCCGCATGGAGCGACACCATGCCGCCGATCGACACGCCCACCAGCGCGGCCCGCTCGATGTCGAGCCGGTCGAGCAGCGCGAGCAGGTCCTCGCCCAGGTCGGCGATCGTCGACGGGCCGGCCGGGACGGGCGACCCGCCATGGCCACGCAGGTCGTAGCGCACCACCCGGTAGCGCTGGGCGAGTTCCGGGGCCTGCCGGTCCCACATCGCGAGGGTCGCGCCGAGCGAGTTGGAGAGCACGATCGCGGGCGCGTCGCGAGGCCCCGATTCCCGGTGATGGACCTCGATCACGGCCCGAGTGTACGGCCATTTCGCAATCTATACTGCTTCGCGACCGATGCCGCGAACAAGGCACCTCCTGCTGCTCACGCTGGCCGTGCTGGCGACGATCGCAGCGGGCGCGGTTCCGGCGCGGGCGGGAACGGTGCGCGAGATCGTGCTCGACCGGGAGATCGACCCGGTGACCGCGAAGTTCGTCGTCGAGCAGATCCACGCCGCGAAGGACGCGGGCGACACGGCGATCGTCCTGCGCATCGATACGCCGGGGGGCCTCGACAGCTCGATGCGCGAGATCACGCAGGCGGAACTCGCCTCCCCCGTGCCGGTGATCGGCTGGGTCGCGCCGGAAGGCGCTCGCGCGGCCTCGGCCGGTGTCTTCGTGATGATGGCGACCGATCTCGCGGCCATGTCGCCGCAGACGAACATCGGCTCCTCGACGCCGGTAACGAGCGGCGGCGACATCCCGGCGGGCGATCTCAAGACCAAGATCCTCAACGATGCGGTCGCTCAGATCCGGGCCACCGCGACGGCACACGGCCGCAATGCCGACTGGGCCGAGCAGGCCGTCCGGAAGGCCGCGAACGTGCCGGCCAGCGAGGCACTGAAGCTCGGCGTCATCGAGATCATCGCGCCGACCATGGACAGCCTCCTCCAGCAGGCCGACGGCCGCACGACCAAGCCGAAGGGCCTCGTCCTCCACACGGCCGGCGCCACCGTGTCGACGCACACGCTGCCGCTGACCATGCAGATCCTGGACGTGATCATCGACCCGAACATCCTCTACCTGCTGCTGCTGGGGGGCATCGCCCTGCTCGCGTTCGAGGTCGCCCACCCGGGCGTCTACATCCCCGGCGTGACGGGCGGGATCCTGCTGGTGCTGGCGCTGTTCGGCCTGTCGGTGATCCCGTTCACCTGGACCGGGCTGGCCCTGACGTTCGCGGGCATCGCCATGATCGCGGCCGAGGCGCACATCGGGCACGGCGCCATCGGAGCCATCGGCGTCATATGCCTGGTCGCGGGAGCGTTACTCCTGTTCTCCACGGGCGGGGACGCACCCACCATCTCGATCCCGCTGGCGATCGGCGCGGGCGCCATCGTCGGCACCTTCTTCGTGTTCGTCGTCTCGAAGACCGCACGCGTACGGCTGTCACCACCGGCAACGGGCGTCCAGACGCTGGTCGGACAGCGCGCCGAGGTCCGCACCCGCCTTCAACCGGAGGGCCTCGTGTACCTGCACGGCGAGCTCTGGCAGGCGACCACCGACGATGGCCCGCTCGACGAGGGCCATGAGGTCGTGGTCGACAGCGTCGAAGGCCTGCTCATCCACGTCCATCCCGCTCCCGAGGAGCCCGTATGATCGCCGTCGTCGTCGCCGCCATTCTGGTCGCGTTCGCTCTAGCCGTGCTGATCGGGGCGCTGAAGGTGCTCCGGGAGTACGAGCGCGCGGTCGTCTTCCGGCTCGGCCGTCTCATCACCCCGGTGAAGGGCCCGGGCCTGATCTTCCTGATCCCGATCGTCGACCGGATGGTGCGGGTCGACCTGCGGACGATCACGCTGAACGTGCCACCTCAGGAGGTCATCACCAAGGACAACGTGCCGGTGCGCGTGAACGCGGTGGCCTACTTCCGGGTGGTCGAGCCGACTGCCTCGGTGGTCGAGGTCGCGCAGTACCTCGTCGCGACGAGCCAGATCGCCCAGACGACCCTGCGCTCGACCCTCGGTCAGCACTCGCTCGACGAGCTGCTGTCCGAGCGCGACGCGATCAACGCCATCCTCCAGCGGATCATCGACGAGCAGACCGCGCCGTGGGGTATCAAGGTGTCGGTCGTCGAGATCAAGGACGTCGAGATCCCGTCGTCGATGCAGCGCGCCATGGCACGCCAAGCCGAGGCCGAGCGCGAGCGGCGCGCGAAGGTGATCAGCGCCGAGGGCGAGTTCCAGGCCTCCGCCAAGCTGGCCGAGGCTGCCGAGGTCCTGGCCGCGCAGCCCGTGTCCGTGCAGCTCCGCTACTTCCAGACCCTGATCGAGATGTCGTCCGAGCGCACCTCGACGGTCATCGTGCCGATCCCGGTCGACCTGCTCACCCACCTCAGATCCGGTGGACCCTCGAAGCCCACCGGGGAGTCGACGTCGGGCGGGGAGCTGGAGCCGGGCGGCGAGTAGCGGCCGGCGTCAGAGGGCGCGCATGCGGTTGTTGCGCGGGTTGTGCTCGACCTCGGCCAGCCCGAGCTGCTTCGAGCACGGGCGGCACGTACATTCGCGAAGCGGCCGCGCAGGCCCTTCTTGAGCCCGTACCAGCCGCCGACCGGGTTGTCGGCCGAGCGCGCCCACGCCTCGACCGTGCCGTCGGCGGCGGGCTTCTGCTCGTCGGCGCTGCCGAGCGGCATCCAGTCGCCGTGCGCCTTCGAGCATGGCGTGCAGGTCGTCGATGCAGCGCAGCTGGTAGCGCAGCTCGGTCTTGCCGACGTCGCACGACGAGCGCCGGCGGGTCGAGCGTCTCGTCGCGGTAGGCCATGGAACTCCGAGCTCGCCGCTCGGGGTCTTCAGCAGCCAGGGGTCCTGCCGCGTGCCGATCGGAGCCACGGCGCCAAGCGTAGCGCGGCTTTCCCGCAACGCGCAGTTGGTGCGCGCGCCGATGGCCGGTGGGACGCAGCGCCGGATCATGAAGACATGGCTCACCTCGCCCGACATCTCGACGCGCCGTTCCTGGCGCACCTCGCGGGCCTCACCGATCCGATCGGCGTCCTGACGGTGCTGGCCACCCCCGACGACGCCAGCGCCCATGAGATCCGCACGGTGCTCCACCGGCACCGCCGTGACCTCCCGATCCCCGAGAACCTGGTCGAGGAGGCCGCTGCGATCACCGACAACCGCCAGCGGGGCCTGGCGCACGGGTTCGTCGCCTGCATCGGCGGCGGCGATCGCTTCCACTTCACCCTGCCGGCGCGGGTGGCGACCGTGATCACGATCGGTGGATCGGCCGAGCTGGTCGACATCGCCCGGGCGGTCGACGCGGGCCGCGCCCTGGGCCTGATCGACGTCGGGCTGGAGGGGATCCGCACGGTCGAGTGCGCGGACGGCACGGCCACCGAGCTCGCGCCGATCACGCTCGCGACCCGCGGGGACTGGCACGAGATGCGGGGACCCGCGCGGGCACAGCCGCAGCGCAGCTACGAGAGCTCGTCCCAGCGCGACCAGTACGAGCGCCGCGTCGAGGCGCACCGCAGCCGCGAGGTGGCGGATGCCGCCCGTGCCATCGGCGATACGGCGCGCCGGCGCGGCTGGCACGGCGTGCTCGTGGGCGGCGACCCTCGCCACGCCCGCCAGCTCGCCGGCGCAGTCACCGGCAGCTTCGTCCTCGAGCGCCACCTCCCGCCGTGGCGGTCGGCAGCCGCCGTCGCCATCGATGTCGCGCCCGAGCTGGCGGCAGTACGGCACGCCGAGGCGGCCCGCCTGATTGAGGCCGCACGGGCCCGCCCGGCCGGTTTCGCCCGCGGCCGGCGGCCGGTGCTGGCGGCGCTCACGGCCGGTCGCGCGACCCGCGTGATCGTGGACGGCGAGGCGCTCGCCGACCACCTGGACGAGGTGGTACGGGCCGCACTCGCGGAACGCGCGACGGTGCATTTCGCCGACGGCGAGCTGGGCGATCTGGACGCGGTGGTCTGCGAGCTGCACGGATCGGCGTTGTAGAGTCACGGGATGCGCCACGAAGCACGGGTCGCCGTCATCGGAGGCGGCGTCGCCGGCCTCAGCACGCTCTACCACCTCGCGCTGCTCGGATGCACGGACACCGTCCTGCTCGAACAGCACGAGCTGACGAGCGGTACGACCTGGCACGCGGCCGGGCTCTGCACCCAGTACTCGACGAGCGCCACGCTGATGGGGGCGCTGCGGCACAGCCTCGAGGTGTACGGCGCCCTCGAAGCCGACACCGGACAGCCGGTCGGCTTCCACCCGACCGGGTCGATCCGCCTGGCGCCGAGCCGCGACCACCTCGACGAGATCCGCCACGTGGCCGGCGTCGCCGAGGTGGCGGGCGTGCCGTTCGAGGTGATCGAGCCCGAGCGCGCCGTCGAGCTGTTCCCGCTGCTCGATCCCGCCGGCCTCGCGGGAGCCGCATATCTGCCCACGGACGGCTGGATCGACCCGGCCAGCCTGGCCGGCGCCTACGCCAGGGGCGCCACGGCACGCGGGGCGCGGATCCTCCGTCACAGCCCGGTCGCCTCGTTCGAACGCGTGGCCGGCGGCTGGCGGCTGACCATCCCGGACGGCGAGGTCGTCGCCGCGACCGTCGTGTGCGCCGCCGGCATGTGGTCACGCGAGGTGCTCGGGATGGCGGGTGCGCGAATCCCCCTGGTCGCGCTCCCCCACCACTACGTGTTCACCGAGCCGCTGCCCGAGGTTGCCGCCCGCACCGATGAGCTGACCATCGTGCGCGACCCGGCCGCGCGCTTCTACGTGCGGCAGGACCACGACGCGCTGATCGTGGGCCCGTTCGAACGGCACCTCGAGCCGTGGGCGCCCGACGGTATCCCGTCCGGGTGGGCGAACCGCCTGATCAAGCCGGACATGCGCCGCATCATCGAGCCGCTCGAGGCCGCCGCGACCCGCATCCCGCGCCTGGCCGAGGTGGGAATCCGGAAGACGCTGTGCGGCGCGGACGGGTACACGCCGGACGGACGTTGCCTCATGGGGCCGGTGCCGGGCCTTCGCGATGTCCACGTGCTCTGCGGGTTCTCGATCTTCGGCATCGTGTGGTCGGGCGGCGCGGGCCGCGCGATGGCGGAGTGGATCGTCGACGGGCAGCCGCGCGACACCATGTGGGAGGTCGACGTCCGGCGGTTCGGCGATTACGCCGGGGTCTCGTACACGGGCCGGCGGGCGGTCGAGGTGTACGTCCGCGAGTACGACGTGCACCGGCCCGAAGAGCAGTGGCCGGCTGGCAGGCCGCTGAAGACCGACCCGATCTACGACCTGCTCGCTGCGAGAGGCGCCGTCTTCGCGGTCCGCAACGGCTGGGAGCGGCCCGCGTGGTTCGCGGCAGAGGGCCAGCCGCGGGAGGACGTGGTCGCGTTCCGCCGGGCGGAGAGCAACTGGCACGACGCCGTCGCCGCCGAATGCCGGGCGGTCCGCGACGCGGTCGGCGTCCTCGACCAGACGAGCTTCGCGAAGTTCGCCGTCTCGGGCCCGGGCGCGGAACGGTATCTCGACGGGCTCTGCGCGAACGTGCTGCCCGATCACGTCGGCGGCCTGCGCCTCACCCAGATGCTGAACCCGCGAGGGGGCATCGAGTGCGACCTGACGGTCACCCGCACGGCCGCAGACGGTTTCCTCGTGATCTCGGCCGCCGGCACGGCCACCCACGACCTCGAGTGGATGGACCGCCACCTCCCCGGCGACGGGTCCGTGCACCTCGAGGACGTCTCGGCCGCGACGGGGGTGCTGACGCTGGCCGGCCCCAACGCGCGAGCGCTCCTCGCACGCCTCACCCGGAGCGACGTCTCGAACGCCGCCTTCCCGTTCTTCACGAGCCGCGAACTGGAGTGCGCGATGGCCCCGGTCCGGGCGCTGCGCCTGTCCTACGTCGGCGAACTCGGCTACGAGCTGCACCATCCGATCGAGTACCAGCGCCACCTGTACGAGGCCATCGTCGAGGCCGGCGCGGACCTTGGGCTGCGGGACTTCGGCTACCGCGCGCTCGAGTCGCTGCGGCTCGAGAAGGGCTACCGGCTGTGGGGTGCGGACATGTCCGCGGACTGGTCGCCCCTGCAGGCCGGCATGGGGAGGTTCGTACGACCCGGCAAGGGCGAGTTCATCGGCCGCGACGCGGTGGCGGCGGAGGTGGCGGCGGGGTCGACGCACCGGCTCGCGACGCTCGTGATCGAGGACACCGACGCCGACGCACATGGGTACGAGCCCGTCTACGCAGACGGCGAGCTGATCGCGTACGTCGCGTCGGGCGGCTACGGGCATACGGTCGGGCGGTCGATCGCGCTGGCCTACCTCCCGGTCGCCCACGCCCGCGACGGCGACGTGCTGGAGGTCGCGATCCTGGGCGAGCGTCGCCGGGCGACCGTGACCCCGCCCTCGCTCCATGACCCCGACGACGTCCGGCTACGCGGATGACGAGGCTCGCTATCGTCGGCCCGGGACGGGCAGGCCACGCGCTCCAGGCGCGTTGCGAGGCACGCGCGATCGCCAGCACGTTGAGCCGCGACCCGCAGACGACGGCCGGCGCGGACATCGTCGTGCTGGCGGTGCCCGACGATGCCATCGCCGACGTGGCGACCACCGTGCCCGGCTCACCGTGGCTCGGCATGCTGTCGGGAGCGACGCCCCTGACCGCGCTCGGCTGGGGGCCGCGCCGGTTCGTCCTGCACCCCGCGCAGACGCTCTCGGCGGAGGGCGGATCCGGACAACTCGACGGCGTCACGGCGTTCGTCACGGGAGCGTCGGCCGAGGCGCTGGGGGTCGCGACGCAACTCGCCGGAGAGCTCGGCCTCCGGGCGCTGCCGCTTCCGGAGTCGGCGCGGCCGCTGCCGCACGCGGCCTGCGTGCTGGCGTCGAACTACGTCGTCACGCTGGTGGCATCGGCCGTCGACCTGCTCGCGCGAGCCGGCGTAGCGCGGGATGATGCAATCGTGGCACTCAAGCCGCTCGTCGAGCAGACCGTCGCGAACGCCTTCCGGGAAGGCGGCGAGCTGCGACCGACCGGGCCGGTCGCTCGCGGCGACGCCGGCACCATCGCGCGGCATCTGGAGGCGCTCGCCGAGGCCGATCCCGAGCTCGGCGTGCTGTATCGCGTACTCGGTCAGGCGACGCTGCCGCTGGTGGCGCCGGCGCCGGCCGCACGGGCGGCCGAGGCACTGCGCAACCCCGGGCGGACCGAGTGATCGCCCTCGTCACGGGCGGGACGACGGGGATCGGCCTGGCCACCTCGGCGGCGCTGCTCGACGCCGGCTTCGAGGTCGCGGCCATCGCTCGTTCCGCCTCGACCGTCGAGGCGGCGCGCGAGGCGTTCGCGGGGCGGCCATTCGAGGCCCGCAGTCTCGACGTCCGCGATGAGCGCCAGCTCCGCGACCTGCTCGCCGAGCTCGCGAAGCGAGGCCCGGTGACGGCGCTGGTCGCGGCCCACGGCGTGTATCCACCCGGCGCACTGGTGACCGAGACATCGACGGCCGCGTTCCAGGAGGTCGTCGACATCAACCTCGTCGGCTCGTTCATCGCCGCCCGAGAGGCGGCCCGATCGATGCGGGCACATGGCGGCGGTGGCGCGATCGTGCTTCTGGGCTCGGCCAACGGCCTCGCGACGGAGGCGGGCACGGCTGCCTACAACGCCTCGAAGGCCGCCCTTCACAGCCTCGCGCAGACGCTGGCCGCCGAGCTCGGGCCCGATGGCATCCGGGCCGTCGCGGTCGCCCCCGGCTGGGTGCGCACGCAGATGTCGGAGCCGGGTATCACGCCCGAGGTCGTCGCCGGGCGCGCCTGGTTCAATGCCCAGCAGCGGATCGGCGAGCCGGGCGAGGTGGCCGCGCTCGTAGCGTGGCTGTGCTCACCGGCCGCGTCCTACGTCACGGGGTGCACGATCACGATCGACGGCGGCCAGATGGCGATGGCGCCGGGGCCGTGGTCCGACTGAGGCCGATGCCTACCCGGCGGCGCGACACGACCACGCCGGCCAGGCAGATCGCGCCGCCCACGATGGCAGCGACCGGCGGCGTCTCGTCCAGCCACAACCAGCTGAGCACGATCACGACCGGCGGAACCAGGTACGTCGTCGCCCCCATGCGGCCGGCCGTCGTCCGCGCCAGCGCATAGCCCCAGGTGAGGAACGCAACCGCCGTGGCCGCGACCCCGAGGTAGACGGTCCAGGCCAGCTGCCCGGCCGTGGCCGTGCCGACGTCGTGCACGAGGCCGCCGGCGAACGGCAGGCAGGCGACCGCGCCAGTGGCGCAGCACAGCCAGGTGACCTGGATCGACGACGACCGCGCCAGCGCGGGCTTCTGCACGACCACGGCCACAGCGTAGGCCAGGGCCGCGGCCAGCGCGAGCGCCACGCCCGCCACGTCACCGCGCGGGATCCCGCCCCCGATCACCACGACGCCCGAGAACGCGATCGCACAGCCGGCGAGCAGCGGGCGCGGGAACCCCTCCCGCAGGACAGCCCCGGCCAGCAGCGCGATCACGATCGGGCCTATGTTGACGAGCATCGCCGCCGTACCGGCATCGAGCCGTCGTTCGGCGGCGTTGAGCATGACCATGTAGGCGGCGAACCACAGCACACCGGCGAGCGCGATGCGGGGACGGTCGGCGCGCGCCGGCAGGCCCTCCCCGCGGACCACCAGCACGACGCCGAGCACGAGCGTCGCGATCAGCATCCGCGCCAGCGCGAGCGGCCCGGGGTGCAGGCCGTGGCCGGCGGCCCGTATGCCCACGAACGCCGACGACCACAGCAGCACGGTGACGAGCGCGGCGAGCACCGCGCGGGATGGCGGGGGTACGGAACGGATGGCCGGCACGGTGCAGGAACGCTCCGTGCTCGCCCGCCGTGAGACGGTGCCTTGCAGACCACGGGAAGGTTCCCTACTGTGGCCGCCGGTGGCTTCGGTCGGGCTCTTCTTCATCGGTGCGGTGCTGATCTGCAACGGCCTGACGCTGCTGGGCCGGATGGAGCCGCGCAGCGCGGCGCCGGTCAACGCCTTCGTCGGCATCGTGCTCGTGGCGATCGCGGCGCGACTGGCCGTGCCGGCCGGCGCGACCGAGACGGCGCTGGCGGGGGCCGCCGGCTTCCTCCTGTTCGGCATCACGTACCTGTGGGTCGCCCTGAACGCGTGGACCGGCCACCCGCCGGACGGACTGGGCTGGTACTGCCTGTGGGCGACGGGTGCCTCGCTGTTCCTCGGAACCGTGGCGGGATACCGGCACGACGACACGAAGCTGGCGCTGCTGTGGCTGCTCTGGGCCGTGCTCTTCGCCACCTTCTTCGTCGTCATCGCGCTGGCGAAGTCCGCCCTTCACGTCGCGGCCGGCTGGCTCGCGATCATGGAGGCGATCGTGACGGCGAGCATCCCCGGCGGGCTGCTCATGATCGGCGAGTGGAACGACCTGGCCACGGCATGGGTCGTGGTCGCGACCGGCGTCGTCCTGGCCGTGTACGCGGCGCTCGTGGCACGCGCGACCCCATAGCCCAGATCAGGCGCTGCTAGGCTCGGCCCATGCCGAAGCTCCTGACATCCCTCTCGCCGACCGCGCGGATCGCGGCTCTCATCGCAGTCTGCGTCGCCGTCAGCGCAGCCACGTCGGCGACCGCCGCGACCCTCATCACCGGCCGGAACATCAAGGACGGCACGGTCACCGGCGCCGACATCAAGGACCACTCGCTCGGTTCGGTCGAGCTCGCCAACTCGGTGGCGGCGAAGCTCGCCGGATACCCGGCGATCGGCTATGCCAAGGTCCTGTCGGGCGGCGGGGTCGACCTGGCGGGCACGAAGCTCCCGGCCGGCGTGAACATCACGAAGGCCCCCGTCGGCATCGGCGAGTACTGCGTCGAGCGGGGCAGCGTCGCCATCCACGGGCTCGTCGTGCAGCCGGTGTTCGACCAGATGACCGACTACTCGCCGTCGGCCTGGGTCCAGACGCAGACCGTCAACTGCCCGGCGGGCACGGACTTCACGATCCGTACGCTCGATCCCTCCGGTCTGCACGACACGAGCTTCTACGTTCTGCTCTGGTAGGGGGGATCGTGTCCAAACCACGGATCGTCGTCATCGGCGGTGGGTCCCAGTTCTCGATCGGGCTCTGCGAGAGCCTGGTCGACTACGGTCGCGATCTCCTCGCCGGGGCCGAGATAGTGCTGCTGGATCCCCGTCCCGACCATCTCGGCGTCGTGCGCGACTTCGGCGAGCGGCTGGCCGAGTCCGTCGGCGCGGCGATCACCTTCGCCGCGACCACCGATCGCCGGAAGGCGTTCCGCGGCGCCGACTACCTCCTGACGACCTTCCGGCCCGGATCCCACGCCGAGCTGGAGCAGGACGAGACGATCCCGCCGCAGTACGGACTGCAGGGCAACGAGACGGTGGGTATCGGCGGCATCTTCATGGCCTGCCGGGTGATCCCGGCGCTCCGGGAGATCGTCGCCGACGCCTCGGACCTGTGCCCGGACGCGTGGATCATCAACTACACGAATCCGACCCAGTACGTGGGCGACGCCATCCGGCGCCTCGGCGGCCCGCGGACGATCTGCCTCTGCGACGGGTACATCGACATGCAGGAAAGCGTCGCGCACCTGCTCGGCGTCGCACCGGACGCCATCCAGATGTACGTCGCCGGCACCAACCACGCGATGTGGGTGATGCGCTTCACGGTCGACGGCGAGGACGGCTACCCGCTGCTCGAACGCCGGCTCGCGGAGCTGTCCAGGGACGACCTCGAGCGCATGTTCGCGGCGCCCGCCCGCATGGACATGTTCGACCTCACGTTCGACTACGACGAGATCTACAAGCAGTTCGTCCCCCACGCCGGGTTCGTCCACGGCCTGCGGCTGTACCAGCTCCACGGCCTGTTGCCGGGGCCGCGCTACTACTGGCGCTACATGCTCGACCAGGACGCCGTCATCGAGGCGCAGAGATCCGGCAGCTACGTGACCATGGCCGGCTTCTACCGCAAGCACCTCGAGCCGCGCATGTTCGCCGACCTCGACCAGCGGCTGACGCGGGCCTCGCACCACCTGAGTACCGTCCGCCGTGAAGGCGGCGGCGGCCACGGCGACCTCGCCGTTCGCGTGATCGCGACCATGGCCAGCGAGAGGAGCGAGACGTTCACGGTCAACGTCCCCAACCGTGGTGCCGTGTCGAACCTGCCTGCGGACGCGATCCTCGAGCTGACGGCCACGGTCGATCGGTACGGCGCCCACCCCTACGCAGTCGGTGATCTCCCGGATGCGCTGGTGGGCATGCAGACGGCGCTCGTGCACAGCCAGCAGCTGGCTGTCACCGCCGCGCTCAGCGGCGATCGCGAGGACCTGCTGCGGGCGATCGTCTCGCACCCGCTCATCAACTCGCTCGACGCGGCCGAGCGGTGCATGGATCACCTTCTCGACCTGCAGGCGGCCTGGCTGCCGCAGTTCTCGGCATGACCGGGTCCGGCGAACCCGTGCCCGGCCGGCTCCTCTTCGCGCCCGAACGCCACGAACCGCTCGTCGAGGAGCCCTGGAGCGACGCCCGCGCCCGCCAGGCGCTCGCGGCCCTCGTCGACGATCTCGTCGCCGCCTACCGCGGCGAGGACCTGCTCTGGCCCAATCATCCGGATGACCTCGAGGGCGATCCCGACGTGCCGATGCGCACCCTCTACCTCGGCGCGGGCGGCATCGTCTGGGCCCTGGCACGACTCGAGCGGACCGGTCACGCCGCGTCGGGCCTCGACCTCGCCGCGCTCGCAGCCGGACTCCCCGATGGGTGGCGGGCCGCACCGGAGTTCGAAACGCTGTACCCGCCGCCGCAACCCTCCCTGTTGAACGGCGCAGCCGGGGTGCTCGGGCTTGCCGACGCGCTCCAGCCCGACCCTCTGCTTCGCGACCAGCTCGCCGCGGCCGTGGCCGCCAACGCACGCAACCCTGCCCGGGAGCTGCTGTGGGGGTCGCCCGGGACGATGCTGGCCGCCCTGGCCGCGGGCGAGCGGACGCGTGAGCAGCGATGGGCGACGCTGTGGCGCGAGTCGGCCGAGTGGCTCGTGGCCGAGTGGCACGACGAGGTGTGGGAGCAGGACCTCTACGGCAGCCGGTCGCGATACGTCGGGCCGGGACACGGGTTCGCCGGCAATGTGCACGCACTGCTGCGCGGCCGCCACCTGCTGGAACCCGCGGTGGCGGCGATGGTCGAACGACGTGCCGCCGGGGTCGTCGAGCGTCAGGCCGAGCGAGAGGGCGGCCTCGTGCAGTGGCCCGCCCTCCTGGGCGACACCAGGTCCGGCCAGGTGCGGCGAACCCAGTGGTGCCACGGCGCGCCGGGGATGGTGATCGCCCTCGGCGGGCTGCTCCCCGCCGACCCAGCCGTCGACGAGTTGCTCGTGGCGGGCGGCGAGCTGACGTGGCATGCGGGCCCGCTGCGCGCGAGCGCGAGCCTCTGCCACGGCACGGCAGGCAACGGCTACGCGTTCCTGCGGCTGTTCGACCGCACGGGCGACGAACGCTGGCTGACGCGGGCTCGCGCGTTCGCGCTCCACGCCGCCCGGCAGAGCGCCGAGGCCCGGCGCGTCGTCGGGTGCTGTCGTCACCCGCTCTTCACCGGCGATGCGGGCGTCGCGGTGTTCCTCGCCGCCTGCCTCGACGCCGACGCGCGCTTCCCGCTGCTCGACGGCCTCGACCCGTAGCGCTCAGCCCTCGGTCGCGGGCACGGGCAGGAGCAGGACCGAGCCGACGAGGAAGCAGAGGCCGCCGAAGGCCGTCGTCACGTTCGCAGCGGCAAGATCGAGGGCGCTGCCCTTGGCGGGCACGACGTAGGACGCGATCGCCGCGATCCCGAACGCGACGCAGCCGACGAGATTCACCACGGCGATCCGCCATTCCGGAAGCCGCCCGGCCGGCCGTCGAAGGGTGGCGCCGGCTACGGCCAGGTAGGCGACGACGCCCGAGACGAGGAAGCAGACGGAGCCGACCGCATCGGGCGCCCAGACGAGGCGATCGTACGACACGTCGTTCAGGGAAACATGGAGCGCCCGGTACGTGGTGACGTTGAACGCCAGCGTGCCGGCGAACTGGACGGCGCTGCTCCAGCGGTCGAGTCTGCCGCCGCTTCGCCGGGTCTCCAGGACCTGGAGCGCCGCCGCCACCGTGAAGAAGATCGAGCCGACGAAGAAGATGGCCGCGTCCACGGCCGAGCCGACGAGCTCGACGACGCCCGGGATCGGCCCGACCAGGAAGCAGGTCGAACCGATCGCAAACAGGACCGCGATCCACCAGGGTCGCCGCCGCGGCGCCCACCACAGACCCCCTGTCGTGGTCAGTGGCTGAAACCCGTCTCCTCAGCCGGGTCATGGACCGGCGCCGCCTGGCGCTCGAGCCGCAGCAACTGGCGCTTCATGTCGCCGATCAGGAGGTCGGCGAGGTCGTGGGTGAACCCGCGCCGCACCACCACGCGCAGCACGGCGAGGTCCTCGCGGTTCTTCGGGAACGTGTACGCGGGCACCTGCCAGCCGCGCTCGCGCAGGGCACTCGACACGTCGAAGACGGAGTACTTAACGACGTCGTCGGCGAGCGTGAACGCGAACACCGGCAGCGCATCGCCGCGAGTCAGGAGCCGAAACGGCCCGAGCTCCTCGATCTGCCCGGCCAGACGGGTCGCAACGTCCCGTGCGTACCCCTGCACCGACCGGTAGCCCTGAAAGCCCAGGCGCAGGAAGTTGTAGTACTGGGCGACGATCTGGGCACCCGGCCTGGAGAAGTTCAGCGCGAAGGTCGGCATGTTGTCGCCGAGGTAGTTGACCCAGAAGATGAGGTCCGCCGGCAACGCCTCGGCGTCGCGCCAGACGGCCCAGCCGACGCCGGGGAAGACCAGCCCGTACTTGTGGCCGGAGGCGTTGATCGAGGCCACCCGCGGCAGCCGGAAGTCCCACACCAGATCGGGATCGAGGAACGGCGCGACGAAGCCGCCCGATGCGCCGTCCACGTGCACCGGCACGTCGAGACCCGTCCTGGCCTGCAGGTCGTCGAGCGCAGCGCAGATCTCGGCGACCGGCTCGTAGGCGCCGTCGAAGGTCGAACCGAGGATCGCGACGACGCCGATGGTGTTCTCGTCGCAGAGCGCGACGGCCTCCTGCGCCGAGAGCATGAACCGCTCGCCCTCCATCGGCACGAGGCGCATCTCGACGTCCCAGTAGTTCGCGAACTTCTCCCAGCAGATCTGGACGTTGATGCCCATGACGATGTTCGGCCGGTCGGCCGGCTTGCCGGCCGCGCGCCGGCGCTGCTGCCAGCGGCGCTTGAGCGCCAGTCCACCGAGCATGGCCGCCTCGCTCGAGCCGGTGGTCGAGCACCCTGTCGCCTCCGCCGAGTCGGGCGCGTGCCAGAGCGAGGCGAGCATGGTCACGCAGCGCTTCTCGAGCTCCGCCGTCTGCGGGTACTCGTCCTTGTCGATCATGTTCTTGTCGAGGCACTCGCCGATGAGCTGCACGGCCTGCGGCTCCATCCACGTGGACACGAACGTGGCCAGGTTCATGCGCGCGTTGCCGTCGAGCATCAGCTCGTCGTGGACGATCTGATACGCGGCGTCCGGTGCCATCTCGCCGTCCGGCAGCCGGTCGGACGGAACGTGGTCGGACTCGAGATCGAACATCGGCGCGACCGAGATGGTCGTCTGGCGACGCTCGGAGGCCTGCGGATGCTTCAGGGGCATGGATTCACCACGGCGGTAGAGGGCACGTGCGGAGGGGCGGCGGAACTGCGCGATTCACCGTAGCACCGGTCCGCGCACTCCCCGATGCCGCGGGCACGCCGCGGTGGATGATGGTCATGGAAGGGCATCGCTCATGGTCGGTCCAGCCCACCTGGCACCCTCGCCGCAGCTTTCCGGCGCACCAGCGGACGCCGCGGGCCTCGATCTGATGCACCTGACGAAGCGCTACGGTGACATCGAGGCCCTCACCGACGTGACCCTCAGCGTCCGGCCCGGTCGCATGCTCGGCTTCCTGGGCCCGAACGGCGCGGGTAAGACGACGGTGATGCGGGCCGTCTTCGGACTCGTCGAGCTCGACGCCGGTGCGGTGCTGTGGGCCGGTCGGCCGGTCGGGCTGGACGAGCGCCTTCGGTTCGGCTACATGCCGGAGGAGCGCGGCCTCTACCCGCGGATGGCGCTCGGCGACCAGCTCGCCTACTTCGGCTCGCTCCATGGACTCAGCACGAGCGCGGCGCGGATCGGGGCATCCGAATGGCTTACACGGCTCGATCTTGGTGATCGCCTCGGCGCGAAGGTCGAGGAGCTCTCCCACGGGAACCAGCAGCGGGCCCAGCTCGCCGCGGCCCTCCTGCACCAGCCCGAGCTGCTCGTGCTCGACGAGCCCTTCGCCGGTCTCGACCCCCGCGCCGTTCGCACGCTGGCCGAGGTGCTGCGGGGCGAGGCCGCCCGGGGGGCCGCCGTGCTCTTCTCGAGCCATCAACTGGAGCTCGTCGAGGAGGTCTGCGAGGACGTCGCGATCATCGACCACGGGTGCGTCGTCGCAACGGGCCACATCGACGAGTTGCGGGCGGCCTCGACGCAGCGGCGGATCGAGCTGCGGCTCGACGGCGCGCCACCGGGATGGCTGCCGGGTGTCGCCGGTGTCGAGCTCGTCGAGCGCGGCGACGGTCACCTGCGGTTCCTCGCCCGCCGCGACGTCGACCCGAAGCAGGTGTTCGCAAGGGCCGAGCAGGTCGCGCGGGTCGTCGAGTTCAGCTACGGGCCGCCATCGCTGACGGAGCTGTTCCTCGAGCTGGTGGAACGATGACCGGGTCGCGTGCCATCGCTCTCGTCGCTGGACGCGAGATCCGCGAGCGACTGCGCAGCCCCGCGTTCCTGGCATCGACGATCGTGTTGCTGCTGCTCGTAGGCGGGTCAACGGCGCTGAACGGGGTGCTGTCGCGGAAGACCACGTATCGCGTTGCGGTCGTCGCACCGGCGCCCGCAGGCCTCGACGCCGCCCTTCAGCGCGCGGCGGTGCCGTTCGACGCGAAGGTGCGGCTCCGTGTGGTCGCCTCCTCCGCGGCCGGCCGCGAGGCGCTGAGGACGAAGAACGCCGACGCGGTCCTGGTACTGGGAGACGACCGGCTCGTGTTCCGTGCGAACGTCGACCCGCAGCTCGCCGCCGTCGCGGACACGGCCGTCCGCGCGCTCCGTCGTCACCTGCCACCGGCGCCGGAGCTGACCACGGTGACGGTCGAGCCGTCCGATGCCGGAGCCACGGACGCGGCCACGCTCGTCGCGATCGTCGGTTCGATGCTCCTGCTCACGTCCCTCGCCGTATACGGTCAGTGGGTCGTCAGCGGCGTGGTCGAGGAGAAGAACAACCGCGTCGTCGAGTTGATCCTGTCGACCGTGCGGCCGCGCCACCTGCTGGCCGGCAAGGTGATCGGCATCGGACTGCTGGGGCTCGGGCAGCTCGCACTCGTCGCAGGGCTCGCCGCCGGCCTGCTTGCCGCCGGTGTCTTCGATGCACCGGCCGTCCTCGGCGGCAGCCTCGCGCTGGTCGTGCCGTGGTTCGCGCTCGGCTTCGGGCTCTACGCGCTCGCCTACGCCACGGCCGGCGCGCTCGCCTCCCGACAGCAGAACGCGGATACGGCCGGGCAACCGGTGACCTACACGCTCCTCGCCGCCTACTTCGGCAGCTACATCGCGGTCTCCGCCAACCCGGATGGACTGCTCGCGCAGGTGCTGACCGTCTTCCCGCTGACGGCACCGCTCGTGGTGCCGGCCCGCAGCGCGCTCGTCGGCGTGCCCCTCTGGGAGCACGTGCTCGCAGTCGTGCTCGTGATCGCCTCGATCTACGCGCTCTTCCGGTTCGCCGGGCACGTCTACGCGCACGGCCTCCTCCACGCCGGCCCCGGCCTCGGCGCGCGTGCGGCCTGGCGTCTCATCCACCGGTGACCGGTTTCGGCAGGGCTAAGATCGTCCCTCACCGACGACCGCTGGGAGGGCCCATGCCGACACCACCCGATCCGCCCCGTGCCGTCCGCCTCGCCCTGTCCGACCTGCTGGTGAGTCCGACGGCCGCGCTCTTCGAGGGCCATCCGCGGGCTGGCGTGGACGTGTCGCTGTTCGTGGTGCGCACACCCCCCGGCGCGTTCGTCGAGCTGCACGTCCACCCGTACGCCGAGACGTTCGTGCTCCTCGACGGCCACGGGCGGTGGACGGTCGGCGACGAGGTGATCGAGCTCGAACCCGAGCAGCTGCTGGTCGTCCCGCCCGGCACGCGCCACGGATTTCGCAACGTCGGCGACCGGCCCCTGCTCGTCGTCTCGGCGCACGAGCGGGGCACGCTCGACCAGACGTTTCTCGGCGAGGACCCCGCCTGACGGTCCCGCTACCCGGAGATGCGCTGGAGGAGTGGAGCGGAGGCCGGGCCGCTGGCGAGGTAGAACTGCAACCCGCCCGGCGCGCCGGCGTGACGCCAGTCGACCACGCCCTCGACAGTGATGCCGCTGCCGGTCGACCCGCCCGCACCGCCAAGGAAGCCGACCACCCGCCCACCCGATGCGACCACCACGGTGCCGTCCCCAACACGCGCGCCGGCCGGCGCGCCGACGACCACCCGCACGACGCCGACCGATTGGTCCGCGACCGGCTTGCGGGGATTCGGGAACTGCACCCGCACCCGGTAGCCGGCGGCGGTACCCGCACCCGCCGCCACGGCCCGACCGAACAGGCCGCGATAGGGGCCGCGCGCGAAGATCCGGTCCCACCCGGCGGCCGCGGGGGGAAACCACCGCGCATAGGTGGCGACGCGCGACCCGATCGTCGCCGTGCCCGGCGGGAAGGGATACGACTTGCCGGCCGACCACACCAGCCGCTTGCGACCTGCCGGCACCGGCTGCGCGAGGTCCAGTCCCGCAGCCCCCGGGACGGGCGGCGCGCCCAGCACGCCGAGCAACGTCGGCAGGATGTCCTCGGTCGAGGCCGGCGCGTCGGACACGGCACCGGTCGCCTGCCCGGGCGCATGCACGATCAACGGCACCCGGTACAGCTCGTCGAGGGTGCCGTCCGAGGCCGGCTGGCGCGCCGTCATCCCGGGCTCGAAGTTGATGCCGTGATCGGCGGTGACGACCAGGAACGTGCCCTGCCATAGCTTCGTCGCGCGCAGCCGATCGACCAGCCGGCCGATCATCGCGTCGGCCGCACCGGCCTGAAGCGCAAACCGGGCCGCCTCATCCTGCGCCAGCCAGAGGTCCTTCGGAGCCCTCGGCAGCGCCTGCGTGCCGTGGTCCTCGCCGTAGTCGGACGAGTCTGGCGTCAGCCGCCAGGGCCGGTGCGGCAGCAGGATGTGCAGGAAGTGCACCGTCGGCGCCTCGCCGGGCCGGATCCGGCTGGTGAAGTCGGCGGCCGTCGCGAGCTCCCGCTGCGGGCCGTGCGGCGCCGCGAAGAGCTTCGCGAGCGGGGTGATGTGGTTGGCATCGAGGTGAACGGTGCCCTGCTGCGGCGCGGCGCCAGTCGATGCGAACCCGCCCCAGCTGTTGGTGATGGACGGGAGGTGGGATGAGAGCGACGACGGCAGCGCCATGGTGGCGTAGACGATCGAGGCGTCGCGCAGGAAGGCCCGAAGCGAGCGGGTGCCGTGGAAGGCGTTCGGCAGGCACGAGGGGGCGGCACAGAGGTCGGTCACCGGCTCGAAGGCGTCGAGCCGGTAGGCGGCGGCCAGCAACGAGAACAGGTTCACCGGGTAGTCGGCGGGTGTCGGCCAGGCCGACCCCGCACCGTCGCGGCTGGCCAGCAGACCGGGCACCGCCCGCGGCGTGAAGCTGTCGATCCCGACGGCGTTGCGGTACCACGTCGAGGTCGCCGCCAGCGCGGCGAGATGTGGATACCGCGACGCGTCGATGCGATGCTGCTGGTCGAGCAGCATCGCGAGGTTCGTCTCGTCCATCACGACCCAGACGATGGTCGGCTTGTGCTTGATCTGGCCGGCCGGGATCGCCACGTTCCGGCCCGACGCCGACCACGCGATGTGCGCGACCGAGGAACGCGCCGAGGAACAGGCCGACGGTCACCGGAGCGAGCAGACCCAGGAGCGCGGCGACCGATCGCAGCGCCCGGTGACGTTCGTACAGGAGGGCCGACGCGATGGCGATCAGGGCCGCGGCGGGAAGTTCGTAGCGGGCGAGCACGTCGTGCGAGTTCAGGAACACGAGCGCCGCGAGCCCGAACCCGATGCCGATTCCGATCGCCCGCCAGATCCGGAACACCCGCGGCAGGAACACCAGCGGCACGGCCACAACGACCCACCCGACGGGCACCAGGAGGGCCACCAGCAACGCGAACTCCACGACCGACCGGCCATGCAGCTTGGCCGCGGAGAACAGGGTGGCGTTCTTCCCGTACAGGTCGAGCAGCGGCTGCGCCACGCCGGCCGTCGCCGCTCCCATGATCCCGGCGGTCGACAACCCGAACTCGCGCAGGCCGATACGCCGTGGTCGCCCGCCGTCCATCAGCGCCACGGGGACAGGTGGTAGAGGACGCGGGTTCCGCCGTCGAGCACCTCACGAGCCCGTACCTCGAAGCGCTCCGCGACGGCGGCGTCGACGTGGTCGAGCCGGTAGCCGTCGAACAGGCCGGTGCGCTTCTGCAGCAGGAGCTCGCGCACCTTGGGGTCGTCCTCGGTCGGGAACTCGAACACGACCTCGCCGCCCAGCCGGGCCAACGCGTCGAGCTGCATCGCCACGGGCACGTTACGGCCGATCGCAAGGTGGTGGACGACCGCCAGGTAGAGCACCAGGTCGGGCCGCTGGCGATCGGTGAACGATGTCCGCTCGACCCCGCCCCAGCCGAGCCCCGGCGACGGATCGGCGAGATCGACCGCCAGTGGCTGGATGCGCTCCTCGCCCTGGGCGCGAAGCTCGCGGTACAGCCGGTCGACGACGAGGCGATCGGCGTCGGCGGCGATGACGTAGTCGCTGTGCTCGAGCGCGATCCGCGCGAACCGGCCGTCGTTGGCGCCGAGGTCGTAGGCAAGTGACCGCTGCCGCGCGCCGGCCACGCGCCCGACGAAGCACTCCTTCGCGTGGAGCTCGCCGTCCGCATAGTGGCCGCGAGCGCCGTACTCGCTCCAGACGCTGCGCGACTCCTCCCACTCGAGCCCCGTCACCAGGCGCTCGATCCCTTTCCACTGCGCGACGAGCAGCTCGCGGGACATGCCGCGCCGGCGCGTCTCGACCTCGACGGCCTCGGTCCGCGTCCGCAGCTTGCGCGCCGCGGCGGCCGTCGCCTTGACGTGCACGAGCCGCCCCTTGCGCCAGCCGACGTGAGCGCCGGCCAGGATCCCGTCGAGCTCCGGCGCGGTGATGCCTTCGAGCGACCCGCGCAGCCAGGGTTGGAAGGCCGCGCCGGCATAGGCCTGGAGCATGAGGGGATAGAGGAAGAGCTGGTAGAACTGATCCCGCCCGAACCACGGGTCCGACGCCGCCGCGGGCTCGAAGGAGCCGACGTCGATGAAGGTCGCCCGCGTACCGCGGAACTGCACGTTGTACGGGGTCGCGTCCTTGAGCGAGACGCCGTCGGCCGCCGTCTCGCGCAGCAGGCGCAACGTCAGCAATGCAGCGTCGCGCAGCATCGCGAACGTCCACTCGTACGGGTAGGAGACGAACGGCAGCCGGGGATGCTCGAGCACCGCCGCGACCGCCGCACCATCCGCAAGCTCCGCCGGCCCGTCATGTGGCTCCACCCACGCAGTGCCGACCACATCGCCCCGCTCGATCGAGGCCGACACGCTCGGCGCCGCAAGGGCGGCACGAGCGTCAGCGGCCCCCCGCTCGCTCAGCAGGCGCAGCACGCGGCCGTCGCTGACGGCTACCTGGCCCGTCGGATCGCGGAACGAACCCGGATCCGGCGCGGTCACCCCTGCTCGGGCGCCTGCGACTCGGGCGTTGGCGACAGCTCGGCGGCGTCGACCGGTCGTCGCAGCACCCGGCCCGTCAGCCGTCGGGCATAGCTCTTGACGAAGACGGCGACGCCCGCGACCCCGCCCGCGACCGCCGTCAGGAACATGCTGACCGAGCCGGCGTCGAGATAGGCGAAGGTGAGACGCATAGAGGCCGAAATGTACAGCACCACCCACCCGGGCAGGCCAGCGCGGCGGCCGCAGGCCCGCGGCTGTGAGGCTATTCGGGCCCATCCAGTCCGCCGGGCCGTAGCCTGAACGCGGCCACGAGACCGACCAGGACGAACGCGGCGGCGATGAAGGCGGCTCGTCGCGCGCTCGCCACGAACGCCTCCTCGACCGGCGCGACCGCAGGCTGGAGCTGTGGCGAGCGGCGGAAGGCGGGCAGAACCGCTCCGCCGCTCCGCTCGACGGCGGCCGTGATGGCCGCGCGCTGTGGAGGCGGGATCGACGGGACTGCTTCGAGGCGAGCGCTGGTGCCGGAGGCGAGCCCGCTCGCGAGCGCGGTGCCGAGGATCGCGATCCCGAGCGCTGAGCCGACCTGCCTCGACGTGCTCTGGATCCCCGATCCCTCGCCGGACTGGGCGCTGGGCACGTCGACGAGGATGAGGCTCGTCAGCTGCGCCGTCGCGAACCCGACGCCGATCCCGTAGACGAAGAGCTGCGGGCAGAACTGCCAGGCGGGGCGATCGGCGGAGAACGTGAGGCCGACGGCGACGATGCCGACGACCTCGATCGCGAGCCCGAGCTGCACGACCCGGTGGGGCCCGATCTTGCGGGTGAGCGGCGCGGCGAGCCCGCCCGCGAGGAACGCGCCCCCGGCGAGAGCGGTCAGCACGAGCCCGGTGTGGAAGGCCGAGAGCCCGAGCACCGACTGCAGGAAGAGCGGGATCACGAAGACCAGCCCGAGCTCGCCGAGCCCGACGATCAGGACCGCGACGTTGCCGTAGCAGAAGGTCGGGATCCGGAAGAGCGCGAAGTCGACGAGCACCGGACGTCCCGCGAGCGCACGCCGCCGCTCGACGAGGACGAAACCCGCGAGCGAGAGCACGCCGAGCGCGAACGCGAACGGGATCACCGACAACCCACCGGGAGAAACGCCGAGGAAGTCGCGCTGGGCGGTCCACCAGCCGTAGGTCTGCCCCTCGATCAGCCCGAAGACCACGCCGAGGAAGCCGGCGGTCGACAGCGCGACGCCCGGTGGATCGAACCCGGGCCGTGCGTCCGGATCGCGGCTCTCGGCGACGTAGACCAAGGCGCCGGCGAGCGCGAGCGCTCCGATCGGGAGATTGACGTAGAAGGCCCAGCGCCAGCTCAGGTTGGTGACGAACCAGCCGCCCGCGAGCGGGCCGAGCGCCGCCATCCCGCCGATCACCGAGCCCCAGATCCCGAAGGCGATCGCCCGCTCGCGACCGCGGAACGTCGCGTTCACGATCGAGAGCGTCGATGGGAGGATCAGCGCTCCGCCCACCCCCTGGAGGAAGCGGCCGGCGAGGAGGACGGTTCCCGAGGGCGCGAGAGCGGTGATCACGCTCGCGGCGAGGAAGACCAGGAGTCCCCAGATGAACACGCGACGGCGCCCCGTCACGTCGCCGATGCGGCCGACGCTGATCAGGAGCGCGGCGAACACCAGCGAGTAGATCGAGTTCGCCCACTCGGCCTGGGTGATCCCGATGTGGAGGTCGCGGATGATCGACGGAATCGCGACATTGACGATCGTCGCGTCGACGATGATCATCGCCACGCCGATGGTCAGCGCGATGAGGGCGAGCCAGCGGTTGCGGTTCTTCGCTGCGGGAGTCGAGCGCTCGTCCTGCGCTAACGGCTCGCCGGCGGGCGGGTCGGGTTCTGGCGGCGGCGTCATTCGGCCACGACGCGTCGCCGCTCGACCTGCCGTGCGTCGGGGCGCTTGACGGCGGTCGCGAGGCGGATCTTCTCCATGCCTCGGATCACGAGCGCCGAGATGTCGAGCTGGCCGGGCTCGAGGCCGTGGACTGCAGACGCCGGGAACGCATGGTGCCCGTTGTGCCACGACTCGCCGAACGACGGGATCGCCAGCAGCCGGACGTTGCGGCTCTCGTCGCGGGTGCGGAAGGGTTGCTCGCCGAAGAAGTGGCAGATCGAGTTGATCGAGAACGTCACGTGCTGGAACAGGAAGATCCGAACGAGGCCGGCCCAGACCAGCGCCTCGAGGCCCCGTTGCCAGCTCCCGCCGGCAAGGTATCCCGCGAGAAACGGAAGCCCGAGCGTGAGCGCGACCCACAGCAGGTAGAGACGATCGATCGCCCGCACGAGCCGGTCCTCGTACAGGTCGCGTCCGTACTCGACCCCGCGCTCGAGGCCCTTCGTCGCGAAGAGCCAGCCGACGTGCGAATGCCACAGCCCGAGCACGTGCTCGGCCAGCGAGTCGCCGTGCCCGGCGTGCGGCGAGTGCGGGTCGCCCGGTCGGTCGGAGAGCGCGTGATGCTTGCGGTGGTCGGTGACCCACTGGGTGACCGGCCCCTGCATCGCCATGCTCCCGAGAATCGCCCACAGCGCACGCAGCGGCGCGCTCGTCTCGAAGCTCCTGTGCGTGAAGAGCCGGTGGAAGCCGACGGTGATCCCCAGCCCGCAGGCCACGTAGAAGCACGCGAGCAGCACGAGGTCGACCGGGCGCACGCCGCGGTTCCAGAGCAGCCAGACCGCGGCCACGAGCCCGAGCGGCGGCACGACGACGGCAACGATCCCGGCGAGCTGGCTCGGGACGCTCGTCCGCTCCCGGACGGTCTTGATCCTCGTCATGCCGGCTCCTCGAACGGCCGGCCGAGGACGAGCTGCATGTCGCGGATCGCGCGCGTCCTGAACAGCGCCTCGCACGAGGCGAGGTAGAAGTCCCAGGTGCGGACGAAGCGGTCGTCGAAGCCGAGCGCGCGCACCTCGGGGAGACTCGCGAAGAACCGCTCGCGCCACGCCTTCAGCGTGTCTGCGTAGTCGGGCCCGATCTCCTCGAGCCCGACCACCATCAGGCCCGAGGCGCGGCTCATCGCCGTCTGCAGCGCCTCGAGCGAGGGGAGCAGCGAGCCGGGGAAGATGTAGCGCTGGATCCAGTCCTCCTTGCGCCGGTAGCGCTCGAAACGCTGGTCGGGCATCCCGATCACCTGGATGGCAGCCAGGCCGCCGGGAGCGAGCAGGCGGTCACACGCGGCGAAGAAGGTCGGGTACTGCGCGTAGCCGATCGCCTCGAGCATCTCGATCGAGGCGATCTTCGAGAACTGCCCCTCGAGCGTGCGGTAGTCCTGGAGGAGGATATCGACGCGGTCGTCGAGGCCGGCAGCCGCGATGCGCTCGCGCGCGAGCTCGTGCTGCTGCTGGGAGAGCGTGACGCCGGTCACCCGCGCCCCGTACTCGCCGGCTGCCATCAGCGCGAAGCTGCCCCAGCCGCAGCCGATCTCGAGCACGTGGTCGCCGGGGTTCAGGTCGAGCTTCTCGCAGATCGCCCGCAGCTTCCGCTCCTGCGCCTGCTCGAGCGTGTCGCCCTCCTCCCATTGCGCGCAGGAGTAGGTCATCGACTCGTCGAGGAAGAGCCGGTAGAAGTCGTTGCCGAGGTCGTAGTGGTACTGGATGTTCGCCCGGGCCTTGCGCGGGCCCTGTCGCGGGGAGACGTGGGGACGGTGGCGGTCGAGCCGCGCGAGGCGCGAGCCGGCGCGCCACGCCTCGAGGTTGCGAACGACGAGCGCGATCAGGCCGGGCAGGTCGTCGGTGTGCCAGTCGCCTGCGGCGTACGACTCGCCGAAGCCGAGACCGGGAGAGCGCGCGAGCCGGCGGAAGACGTTGTTCGAGACGACGGTGACGATGATCGGGTCGCCCGTCCCGGCCCGGTGCACCCGTCCGTCCGGAAGCCGGAGCTCGAGCGCGCCGTGCTGGATCCGGCCAAGGGCGCGGATCGCGGCGCGCTCGGCGAGGCCGGCCCCGATCCGGCGGCCGGCGGGAAGGTCGCGCAGGACTCCGGTCATCTCTTCACCGATCCCTCGCCGGGTACGAACGGCGGCTTGTGGAAGAACGGCACGCGCTTCAGCCAGAGTCGCGCGGCCTGGAGGTGGATCAGGACCGTCACCTGCAGCGGCATCAGCGGGTAGCGGAGCAGGGCGCGGATGAGCGTCGCGTCGGTCAGCGGCCGCCGACGCCCGTTGAGCGTGGCGAAGAACGGCCGCGCGCCGCCCTCGGTGAGGTCGATCCGAACGTCGAGCTGCTCCCCGGGCTCCGAGAACCACCACTGGTAGCTCTGGTCGAGGCTGAAGAACGGCGAGACGTGCAGCCTCTTGTCGTGACGGTAGGAGAGCCGGCGCTCGCCGCGCTCCTGGTTCGCGGGCGACAGGAGGTAGGGGAGCCGCTCGCCGAAGGTGTTGGCAACCTCGGCGATGATGCAGGAGAGTTCGCCGTCCTGATAGCAGTAGAAGAAGCTGACCGGGTTGAACACGTAGCCGAGCACGCGCAGGTTGGTCAGGAGCAGGATCCGGTCGGCCTCGATCCCGTGCTCGCCCAGGTAGGCGTGCACGTCCATGTGGTCGCGGTCGTGGAGGCTGACCAGGCCGCGCCGATTCCAGCCGAAGAGCCGCACGCGCCGATCGAGCTCGGGGAGCTCGTCGAGGTCGAGCAGGTAGAAGCAGACGCGGTAGCGGAAGACGTTCTCGCTCGGCGCCGTGCGCGCGTGCATCACGGTGCCGGTGTAGAGGGCCGACCTCACCAGCTCGCTCCGAAGGCGGCCGCAGCGGCGAGACCGGAGCGCAGGCCGTCCTCGTGGAAGCAGTAGCCCTGCCAGGCGCCTGCGAAGGCGGTGCGCCGCGAGCCGTTGAGGCGCGGCAGCTCGGGCTGGGCGCGCATCGACTCGAGCGTCACGAGCGGGTGGCGGTAGGAGAAGCGGCGGATGATCCGCGCCGGCTCGATCTCGGCCGTGCGGTTCAGGGTGACGCAGTAGTGCTCGTCCTCGTCGAGGCGCTGCAGCTTGTTGAGGTAGTAGGTCATCGTCGGGCGGCCGTCGTCGCGGCCGCAGTCGGGCAGCTGGTAGTTCCACGAGCCGCGAGTCGCGACGCGGCGGGGCAGGAAGCGCTCGTCGGTGTGGAGGACGGTGTCGTTCTCGGTCGTCCCGAAGACGCCGAGCAGGCGACGCTCGTCCTCGCTCGGATCTTCGAGCAGACGCAGCGCCTGGTCGGCGTGCGTCGCGACGACGACGCCGTCGAAGCGCCGCAGCTCGTCGCCTGCGAGGCGCAGCTCGACGCCGCCGTCGACGCGGCGGATCGAGCGGACCTCGGTCGAGAGGTTGATGCGCAGCCGCTCCTCCAGGGCACGCACGTAGGTCACGCTGCCGCCGGTGACGGTCTTCCAGCGGAGGCGCCGGAAGCCGAGGATGCCGTGGTTTGCGAAGAAGCGGACGGCGTAGACGAGCGGGAAGTCGAGCGTCTGGCTGGGAGCGGTCGACCAGAGCGCGGCGCAGAGCGGGACGAGGAAGTGGTCGCGGAACCGCGGCGAGTAGCCCTCCTCGGCGACGTAGCGGGAGAGGCTCCAGTCCGCGCAGCGCGGGTCGTCGAGAGCCCGGCTGCCGAGGCGGAGGAAGCGGGCGATCTCGAGCGTCAGCCGGGTGAGCGGCGGGCGGCTGCCCGAGTACTCGAGGTGGTGCCGGTCGCAGGCGACCGAGAAGCTCATCTCCGACGGCTGCGTGCGGACGCCGAGCTCGCGGAAGAGGCGGACGAGGTTCGGGTACGTGTCCTCGTTGTGGACGAGGAAGCCGGTGTCGAGCCGGAGCGTCCGGCCCGCGACCACGTGCTCGACCGTGTTCGCATGGCCGCCGGCGCGGTCGTCGCGCTCGAACAGCTCGACCTCGTGCGCATGCGACAGCGCGTAGGCCGCTCCAAGGCCCGAGATTCCCGTGCCGATGACCGCGATCTTCATCCTCATACTCTATACAATACCTGTACAGACCTTGCTATGCTCCCGGTCCATGGCCCACTACGTCACGAGCATCGAGTCCGCGCTTCCGCAGGCTGAGGCATTCGCCTACATGACCGACTTCGCCAACGCCCGGGTCTGGGACCCGAGCGTGAGCCAGGCCCGTCGAGTCGGAATGGCGCCGATCGGCATCGGCTCCGCGTTCGACCTCGTCGCGCGCTTCGGGCGGCGCGACGTTTCGCTCCGCTACGAGATCGTCGAGTACGACGCACCGCGTCGCGTCGTGCTCGAGGCACAGCGTCCCGGATTCGTCTCGCGGGACACGATCACGGTCGAGCCGGCCGGTGAGGGGTCGATCGTCAGGTACGATGCGACGCTCGCGTTCGCGGGGCTCGGGCGGCTGTTCGACCCGATCATGCAGCGCATCTTCAACCGGGTCGGGGCTGCCGCAACGCTCGGGATGCAGACTGCGCTGAACGCGTGACGCCGTCGTCCGCCGCGAGAGTCCTCGACTGGACGCTCGAGGCCAGCGTCGTCGGGAGCTTCACCCGGATCGGCTACCACGCGCGGCGACGCGTCTTCGGCTGGACGCCGCTGGAGTCGCTGCGCCTCGACGGCAAGGTGGCGATCGTGACCGGGGCGACCTCGGGTCTCGGACGAGCGGCCGCCGAGTCGATCGCGACGCTGGGCGGTCAGGTCTGCATCGTCGGGCGCGACCCGGAGCGCACCGAACGCGCCCGCAGCGAGATCTCCGCCGCGACAGGCTCCGCGGTCGAGGCCGACATCGCAGATCTCTCGTCCCTCGCGGAGACCGCGGCCTTCGCCGCGCGTTTCGCGGGGGATCACAACCGCCTCGACGTGCTCGTCCTGAACGCCGGGGCACTGACGCACCGGTACACGGCGACGGCTGAGGGCAACGAGCTGACGCTCGCGACGCACGTCCTGTCGCCCTTCCTCCTCACCCGCGCGCTGCGGCCTCTGCTCGAGGCGTCGGCACCGTCGCGCGTGATCGTCGTGGCATCCGGCGGCATGTACACCGAGCCGCTCGACGTCGACGCCCTCGACCCCGAACCCGCCGCCTATGACGGCACGAAGACGTACGCCCGCTGCAAGCGCGCACAGGTCGTGCTGGCCGAGGAGTGGACGCGCGAACTGCTCGACACCGGCATATCCGTCAACGCCATGCATCCCGGCTGGGCCGACACCGCCGGGCTGCGGACCGCGCTTCCCGGCTTCACCCGCGTCGTCGGGCCGCTGCTCCGGACGCCCGCGGAGGGAGCCGACACCATCGTCTGGCTGGCCGCCGCCCGGGATGTCGCGGATGTCAGCGGCCTGTTCTTCCTCGACCGGCGAGCGCGGGCGAAGCACCGCCTGGGCCGCACGCGCCGGCCCGACGAGGCACGCGAGGCGGCGCGACTCTGGCGGCTGTGCACGGAGCGCACGGCGCCGTTCCCGGCCCGATTCGACGGATCAGCCCCCTGACTCGGCAGCCGAGAGCGTGCCCCGCTGCGCGCCGAGCAGCCGATCGACGGCGTCACGCCGGTGGTCGAAGACCCGCTGCAGGTCACGGGCGACGAGGAGACGGTGTGCGATCGCTCCCAGCACCCCGTAGGGCATCCGATAGAGCACGGTGTCGCCGATCAGCGTGCCGCCCTCGTGCTCCTCGAACGTGTGCGTGTGCTCCCAGACGCGGAACGGGCCCCGCACCTGTGTATCCACGAACCGCCGGCCCGGCACCCACTCGACGATCTCGGTGCGCCACCGGACCGGGATGCGACGGGTGGTGAGCACGTAGTCGATCGTCGTCCCCTTGCGCATCGGGATCGGTCGCGGCGTGAGGATCTGGAAATGCAGCCACGGCGGCGTGAGCGCCTCGAGGTTGTAGGCGTCGGCGAAGAACGCGAACGCGTCCTCGAGCGGGAGCGGAACGTGCTGGTGGCGTTCGATGCGACGCGGCGACTCAGGCATGGCCGAGCCCGGTGGTGATGTCTGGACGCGGCGCCCGGCTTGCTTCCGGCGTCCGCGCTGCGTCTGCGATCCTGGCCAGCATGCCTCCGAAGATCCACGAGTGGACCGGGAAGAGGCCGTACCAGTAGGCGGTGCCCAGCAGGCCGGTCGGGTGGAAGATCGCCGTCTGGCGGATCGTGCTGCCATGGTCGGCCGCGTCGACCTCGAACTGGAGCCACGCCCGCCCCGGGAGCTTCATCTCGGCCTGGAGCCGGAGCAGACGGCCCGCCTCGTAAGCCTCGACGCGCCAGAAGTCGAGCGCCGATCCGACCGCCGGGATCTCGGCGTCGCGCCGGCCGCGGCGTACGCCGACGCCACCGGCAAGCAGGTCGATGAAGCCACGCAGCCGCCAGAGGCGGTTGCCGAAGTACCAGCCCGTCTCGCCGCCGATCCGCGCGATGGGGCGAAACGCCTGCCCGGGAGGGACCGGCACGTGCACCGAGCGGGAGTCGACCAGGCGCTTACCGTGGCGTACGCCGCCGTAGCGCTCCGGTCGCGGGCCCGCCGACGAGACGGAGTCGGACCAGCGGGTCTCGGCGAACTCGCGATCCTCGTTGGCCAGCGCCCGCGCGATCGCCTCCCTGTAGCCGCGAGGCCTGATCGGGAAGGCCCGATCGGCGCTGCCGTCTCGGACGACCGTCTCGTGAGGGAGGCTGTCGATCAGCTTGCGACCGACGCGGGCGTACACGGGCGTCACGAGCCCGAGCCAGAGGCTCGACAGCCTGGCGGTGAGGAACGGCACCGGGATGATCCACCGGCGGATTCCGAGCTGCCGCGCGTACTCGCGCATCAGGTCCTCGTAGGAGACCCGGTCGGCGCCGCCGATCTCGAAGACCGCATTGCCTTCGAGCTCGATGTCGAGAGCCGCCACGAGGTAGGCGAGCACGTCCTCGATCGCGATCGGCTGTGCGGCGGTGCGCACCCAGCGCGGGGTGATCATCACGGGCAGGCGCTCGACCAGCTTGCGGAGCATCTCGAAGGAGAGGCTGCCGGAGCCGATGACGATCGAAGCCCGGAACTCCAGTGTCTGCACGCCGGACTCGGCGAGAAGGTGGCCGACCTCCTGACGGCTCGACAGGTGGCTGGAGAGATCGCCGCCGGCGCCGAGCCCACCCAGGTAGACGATGCGGCGCACGCCCGCCTCGTGCGCCGCGGCGGCGAAGTTGGCGGCGCCACGACGGTCGTGCTCCTCGAAGCCCGTCGCCGAGGTCATCGAATGCACGAGGTAGTACGCCGTCTCGACCCCGGACATCGCCGGGCCCAGGGACTCGATCTCGAGCACGTCGCCCCTGACGACCGTTGTCGAGTCGCGGCGCGCGGCGACCGCCTCGGGCCGGCGGGTCAGGCAGCGCACCCGCTCGCCGCGCTGCTCGAGCGCTCGCAGGAGCCGGCCGCCGACGTAGCCGGTGGCGCCGGTGAGCAGCACCGGCGGGCGCTGCGAGCGGGGCGCGGGCATCGTCACGTCCGCGCAACCTCGCCGGCTGCCGCCACCAGATCTCCGTTCAGGCGGCGCGCTCTGAGCCGCGCGCTGAGCTCGTCGGTTGCGCCAGGGCCCGCGAGCGCGAGCGGCACCGCCCGCGCCAGCCGGCGGAGGCCGGCAGCCTGCGCGTCGAGGAGGGCGCGGTCGAAGCTCGAGACGACGACGAGCGCCGGCCCCGTCGTCTCGGCCGCGCGGGCGAGCGTTGCGATCGGCGTGTCCGCGCCGAGGAAGAGGATCCGCCAGGAGTGAGAGCGCAGGACGAGTGCGAACGCGAGCAGGGTGATGTCGTGCATCTCGCCTGGCGCACAGGCGAGAAGGGCAAGCGGGCCCGTTCCCCGGCCCCAGAACCGGGCAAGCGCAAGCAGCCTGCCGCGGATGAGGTTGCTCGCGAAGTGCTCCTCGCTGATCTCGATCTCGCCGCGCTCCCAGCCGTCCCCGATCGTCTTCAAGGTGGGCAGCACCACCTGGCTCAGAGCCGCCTCCAGGCCGAACGCGGCGAGGCTCTCGTCGAGCACCGAGTGAGCGGCTGCCTCGTCGTAGCGGCCGATCGCGGCGAGCAGGCGAGCGGCGGCGTCCTCGAGCAGGCCATCCGACGGCCGCTCGAC
This sequence comes from uncultured Actinomycetes bacterium, assembly GCA_963779685.1. Taxonomy (GTDB): domain Bacteria; phylum Actinomycetota; class Thermoleophilia; order Gaiellales; family F1-60-MAGs149; genus CAVZZG01. The sequence goes on along the minus strand of CAVZZG010000001.1, from coordinate 406,241 downwards.
CTCGAGAGCGGCACGCGCGGCCTCCGCGGCTGAGAGACCCTGGTCGAGCCCGCGCCGCATGCGCGCTACGCGAACGGCGTCGGCCCCGGTGTAGAGCCGGAAGCCGCCCGGCGAGCGAACCGGCCGCATGAGCCCGTACCGCGACTCCCATGCGCGTAGCAGCTCGGGAGTGACGCCAACCCGGCGCGCGAACTCGCCGATCCGAAGCTGCCCGAAGTCCGTCACCATGGACATGATCATACAAACATTCCACAAACACTTGACGGATCCGACTCACCGAGCACTGGGCCTTGCACGGCCCGGGATCACGGTGTAACCTCGCGGCACGCTCGGAACCCCAACCTGACCCGGGCGCACGGCGGAGGCTTGGCATGCGCCCATTCGGCGTCCATTCGTGTGCGGTCATGCTCGTGCTCGCGCTCGGAGCGATCGCCGCCCCGTCGCTGGCGTCGGCGGCGACCCCGCCGATCTCCACCGGCGGGCCTCCCATCCAGGAGCTCGCGCCGCCGGACTACACGTCCACCGTCCCAGGCGTGGGCGGAACGGCGGACTGCGACCTGTCCGGCACGGGCTGGACCGGATTCGATCAGGCCACCGACTTCGTCACGGGCTGGCAGTGGTACCGCGACAACGGTGCGATCGCCGGCGAGACCGGCCCGAGCTACAGCGTCGCCCCGGCCGACGGCGGCCACAGCCTGACCTGCAAGAACCAGGTGGCGTGGGATCACACGGTCACGACCGGCGACCCGTCCGACGCCGGCACGACGGCGCTCGGCATGGCCTCGGCCCCGCTCGTCGTCCCCGTTCTGGCGAAGGCGACGAACAGCGTCAAGCCCTCGATCTCCGGAGCCCCCCTCGAGACCGGCACGACCGTCGACTGCCTCTCGGGCACCTGGTCGGACGCCTACGCCGTGCCCGTCGTCTACGCCTGGACGCGCAACGGGGTGACGATCCCGCTCGAGACCTCCTCCTCGTACACGCTGGCCGTGGCCGATGTCGGCCAGCCGATCCGGTGCGTCGTCCGGGTCGAGAACCCCGGGGTCACCCCCGGTTCGCTCCAGAGCGACCCGGTCGCCAGCGATCCGGTCACGCCGACCGCCCCGCAACCCCCAGCGCTGGTGACCGCGCCCGCGATCTACCAGACCTCGCTGTTCGTCGGCGACGTGGCCGACTGCGACGGCGGCACCTGGAGCGACCCGGCCGCGACCCTGGCGTTCTCGTGGAAGCGCAACGGCTCGACCATCCCGGGCGAGATCTCCGCATCTCACACGGTCGTGGCGCTCGATGCCGGCCAGCCGCTCGTCTGTTCGGTGATCGCGACCAACGGCGTCGGGCCGAGCGCGCCCGCAGACAGCGCACCGGTGACGCCCGTGATGCCCGCGCCGCCGGTGAACACGGCCCTGCCGACCACCTTCCCGGCTGCGCCGGTGTACCAGGGCGACACCCTCTACTGCGACCCGGGTACGTGGACCGGCGACAACCTCAGCTACGCGTACAACTGGTACCTCGGCACGACGACGTCCGTCGGCACGAACGACTCGTACCTCATCGCGGGCGGCGACGTCGGCAAGACCGTGACGTGCAAGGTGACCGCATCCAATGGCGTGACGACGGTGTCGGCGACGTCCGCCGGCGTCGTCGTCTCACCCCTGCTGACCGCCACCAACACGACTGCGCCGAGCATCGCTCCGGCCACCCAGACCGGCGGCACGCTCTACTGCGACGAGGGCGTCTGGACCGGCGGCGGACTCACGTACACGTTCGCCTGGCACCGGGACGGCACGGCTCCGGTACTCGGAACCGCCTCCTCCTACACCGCCGTGGCGGGCGACCTCGGGCACCTGCTCACCTGCGCGGTCACGGCCAGCAACGCGAAGCCGAGCTCGACCACGGCCACTTCGAATGCGGCGCACGTCGTCTCGCCCGGCACGCCGTACCCGGTGACCCGCCCGGCGATCTCTCCGACCAGCCCGGCCCGGACGGAGACCGCGACGTGCGACACGGGGTACTGGACCAACGGCCCGGTTTCGATCGCCGCCACCTGGCTGCGCGACGGCACGACATCGGTGGGAACCGGTCCGGCCTACGTCGTCTCGGCAGCGGACGTGACGCACACCCTCACGTGCCGCGTCGTCGGCTCCGTCTCCGGGACCCCGGTCGGGACGTACGACTCGGCGCCGGTGACCGTGGTGCAGTTGACGGCCCCGGCGAACACCGCCGCCCCATCCCTGACGGCGCCGGCCGACTACCCCGGGGCGACGATCTACTGCCATCCCGGCACCTGGACCGGCGGTGCCATCACGTTCACCTACGGCTGGCAGCGGGACGGGGTGGCGATCGGCGGCGCGGTGCTGAACAGCTACGTGGTCGCGAAGGCCGACGTCGGCACGGCGCTGCGGTGCGTCGTGACGGCGACGAATGCTGCCGACCACGCGAGCGCCACATCGGCGGCCACCGGCACCGTCCCCGCGCTGACGGCCCCGACCCTCGCCTCCGTCCCGACCGTCGATCCGAGCAGCGGTCTGACGCCCGGCGATCAGGTGCACTGCTTCGCGGACACCCCCAGCGTGCCGGCCCGGGTCACGATCACCTGGGCCGTCGGCGGCGTGACGGTACCCCACGAGGACGGTCGCGTGTACGTCGTCCGCGACGCCGACGCGGGGAGCACCATCACCTGCACGGCCGTCGCGACGAACAGCGTCGGCTCGAGTGCACAGTCCAGCTCCGCGAGCGCCGCGGTCGATGCCGCGGGCCCGCCGGTCGCCCTCGCGCCGCCGTCAATCGACGGCGACGGGTTCTCCGGCGCCGGCCCGGTCGTCGGTGACCGCGTCCACTGCACCTCCGCGTTCACGCAGGCGCCAACCGCCTACGCCTACGTCTGGAAGCGCGGCGGCTCGGCGATCTCGGGCGCCACCCACCGCTTCTACGACACCCAGGCGGCCGATGGCGGCACCGCCTTGACGTGCACGGCGACGGCGACCAACGCTCACGGCTCGTCCGCAGCCGCCGTCAGCGCTCCGGTGACGATCGGGGCGCTCGCGGCACCCACCGCCCCCGGTCCGCCGACGATCGACGTCCCCCACCCCCAGCCCGGTGAGTGGCTGTACTGCTCGGCGCCCAACTGGACGGGTGTCGTCGATGCCGAGCTCGTCCGCTGGACGGCGAACGACGTCGCGATCTCCGGCGAGTCGGCCCTGACCTACCGGGTCCGGGCTCCGGATGCGGGAAAGTCGCTGAAGTGTGAGATCACCGCCTACAACGGTGCAGGGCCCTCGGCTCCGACCCAATCCGCCGCGGTCACCGTCGACGCGCTCACCACCCCGGAACCGCTCGGGACCACCGAGGTCGGGGGGACGCCGATGGCCACCCTCACGCTCGGCTGCGTCTCCCCGGGCTGGGTGACGGTCGTCGACAGCGAGGCGTTCGCCTGGCAGCGCGACGGCGTGGCGATCCCCGGTGAGACCTCGCCCGGCTACGTGCCGCCGGCGAGCGATGCGGGTCACCAGATCACCTGCTCGGCGGCTGCGTCGAACACGGCCGGCACCGCGCCAGCGGTCACCTCGCCGCCGGTCACGATCGCCGCGTTGGCCGCGCCCGCGCCGCTCGACCAGCCGCTGGTCGGCGGCGACACGATCGAGCCCGGTCAGGCCGTGCTCTGCGCGCCCCGATTCTTCCCGCCGGCCGACTCCGGGACGCACACCATCACCCGCGACGACCACACGGTCGTCGCGACCACGGCCTCCTACACCGCCACCGCGGCCGACATCGGACACGAGCTCACGTGCGACGCGACCGGGACGAACGCCGCCGGCTCCGGGGAGGTGATCGGCGCCGGCGTGTGGGTGACGTCGAGCAGGATCCCAACGCCGCAGTCGCTGCCGCTCCAGGACGAGCCCGACGTCACGTTCCACGTCGGCCAGTCGATCGGCTGCAGCGCGCCGTTCGCGATCACCGGCGCTCTCACGCAGGCAATCGGGTGGAAGCTCGGCGCGGCCGCGGTTGTGAACGGGGGCGACCACGTGGTCGCCCCCGGCGACCTCGGCGGCCAACTGCGCTGCGTCGAGAGCGGAACCAATCCCGCCGGCACCGGCCAGTCCGCCGGCCCGGCGGTCGTTCTGGCCGCGGCGGCAGCCCCGTACGGCGGAACGGCGAACCTGACCAGTGATCTGGCATGGGTCGGCGACCGCCTCGACTGCACCACCGCCGCCGGTGCCTGGCACGGCACCCCGCCAACCTCGTTCACGCGCACCTGGCGCCGCGACGCGAGCACGATCACGGGCGAGACGGGCGCCAGCTACACGACGGTGGCCGGCGACGCCAATCACGGCGTCGGCTGCACCACGGAGGGCATCAACACCACCGGCACCGGCGAGACCGTCCTCGTGCGCGGGGTCTGGGTGCTGCCATCGGCGGTCCCGTTCGTCCGCTCGCAGCCCTTCACGAACACCGGCGAGACGCCCTACCCGGGGCAGACCGCCACCTGCTACCCGGGAACGTGGGGCGGCGGCGGTGTCGCGTTCACGTACACGTGGCGCCGGAACGGCACCCCGATCTCCGGCCAGACGGGCTCGAGCTACACGCTCCAGTCCGGGGACTCGGGATCGCGCATCGGGTGCGTCGTGAAGGGCGCGAACGTCCTGGGCGACCTGACCATCGTCACGACTTCGGTCGCCGTCTTCGATCCGCCGCACCAGACCCACGTGCCGGTGAACGTCACGCCGCCCTCGATCGTGGGCGGACCGGCGATCGGCTCGCTCCTGACGTGCAACGCCGGTACCTGGAACTACCTGCCGACGATCTTCTCGGTGGCGTGGAAGCGCGGCACCAAGTCGATCGCCGGGGCGACGCACAACGCGTACACGGTGACGAAGGCCGACGCCGGCTTCGCGATCACGTGCTCCGTCACGGCGGCGAACAACGTCGGTCCGGCCACGGCGTCGTCGGCCGCGCTCGCCATCGCGGCGATCAAGCCCGTCAACACGGCTGCGCCGAAGATCGGCAAGGTCGCGATCGGCAAGCTGGCGAAGGTGTCGACCGGCACCTGGGTCGGTGCCGCCTCCATCACCTACAAGTACCAGTGGTACCGCGGCTCCGCGAAGATCAAGGGCGCGACGAAGTCGAGCTACAAGGTCGCCAAGGCCGACAAGGGCAAGAAGCTCAGCTGTCGGGTCACCGCGACCGACCGAGCGGGCTCGACGACGAAGGCATCCAACACCGTGACGGCCAAGTAGGGCCGGCGGGGATGACGATGCGCCTGGGTATTGCGGCACGCAGGCCACGGCTCCTCATCGCCGGCGGCCTGGCCGCGATCGTCCTCACGACGAGCGCCGGGGTGGCGTCCAGTCCGGCACCCGCCGCGGCCGACCCGCCCGGGACGAACGTCAACCTGATCAGCTGGGGTGGCAAGACCCTCTCCGGCCAGGACGGGGGTAGCGTCGGCACCGACACCCCCGCGGCCGTCCACCTTCCGGCCGGGACGACCGTTGTGCAGGTCTCCGCCGGGGAGCAGTACGCCCTCGCCCTCAGCTCGGCCGGTGAGGTGTACGCGTGGGGCGAGAACGGGTTCGGCGAGATCGGCGTCGCCCCGGCCGTGAACGAGGTACCGACCCCGACCCGAGTCGAGGGCCTGCCGGCCGACGTCGTCACCGTGGCGGCGGGTGGCGGTGGGGCGAACGTGAGCAGTGGGAACTTCATCGGCGGGCTGAGCCTCGCGGTGACGCGCTCCGGGGAGGTGTGGGCGTGGGGTCAGAACCGGTACGGCGAGTTGGGAATCGCTCCGGCCCCGGCGCAGCAGCTGTGCGCGGGCGGGCTCCTCGAGTGCCGCTACCAGCCCGCCAAGGTGCCGCTGCCGGCCGGCATCGTCGCGGTCGGAGGCGAGGGGTCCATCGCCGCCGGAGAGACCTTCGCCCTCGTCATCACGACCGACGCGGCGACACACACGACGCGTGGGATCTACGCGTGGGGATTCAACGGCGGCGGCGAGCAGTGCTTCACCGGCGGTGGGCCGGCCGCGGGACCGCAGCCCGTGCCCCTCCCGGCCGACGTGACGCCGGCAAGCGTCGCCGCCGGGGCGCATACGACCCTGATCCGAACGACCACGAACAACGTCCTCGGCTGCGGTCTGTACCCCGGCGACACCAACCCGGCGGCGAGTTCCGGTCCCGTCGACGCGATCCTGCCCGCCGGCGAGGTGGAGGAAGTCGCAGTGCGGGGATTCACCGCACGAGCGCGCCTCACGGGCGGGTCGATCTGGTCGTGGGGCGAGAACTCGTACCAGCCGCTCGGCAACGGGTCGACGGATCTGTATTCCCTCACCCCCGTCGCGGTGACGATGCCGATCAACGTCGGCGCGGCGCACCTGGCCGTCGGGGGCACGGCGACCCTGTTCACGACGAGCAGCGGTGCGGTCTACGGGTGGGGCCAGTCGGACGCGTTGCCCGATCGCGGCGCGACGTCGACCATGGTCCTCACACCGGCACTCCAGACCTCGCTCCCATCGGGGACGTCGGCCGCCACCGCGGCGATGATGACGGCGGGGGACGCGGGTTTCGTCGTCGTACGGGCCCAGCCGTCGTTGACCGCCGCGTCCCCCCCACTCACCGCGAGCGCCGGCACCCTCTACGAGTATCGGTTCGCCGCCTCCGGCTACCCGGTGCCGGCGTTCTCGCTCGCTCCCGGCGCTCCACCGTGGCTCTCGATCGACACCGCCACCGGCGTCGTCTCCGGGACGCCGCCCGACGGCGGGAGTGCGACGTACTCGGTGATCGCCTCCAACGGTACCGGGGGCGGTGACACGATCACCGCCGGACCGTTCACCGTGACGATATCGGCCGATCCGACGGCGCCGGCGATCGTCGACGCGAGCCCGCCGGCAGGGACGGTCGGCACCGCCTACGGCGGCGGCGCCGGCTACCGGTTCACGGCCAGCGGCTACCCGTCGCCGACCTTCGACGTCGCGTCGGGCCAACTGCCCGATGGCCTCACACTGGCGGCGGACGGGCTGCTCTCCGGCACGCCGACGGCCGGCGGGCCGTTCACCTTCACGATCCGCGCAGCCAACGGCGTCGCGCCCAGCGCCGTCTCCGGGACGGTCGCGATCGAGATCGGCGCCGCACCGGTGTTCACCGACACGTCCCCTTCGGCCGCCACCTACCTCGTGCCCTACACCTACGTCCTGAAGGCGTCCGGCTACCCGTCCCCCCAGTTCACCGTCACACCTGGTAGCCACATGCCGGCATGGCTCCACCTGGATGCCAACGGCACGCTGCACGGGACACCCCCGAACGTCGACCTCGCCCCGGCCACGTTCCGCGTGCGGGCGTCCAACGCCTCGGGCCTCGTGGACTCCCCCGCCATCGGGGTCGTGATGAACCCGCCGGACGCGGCCCCGACGCTGACGTACAACCTGGCCCCCGACCGGGCGGTGGAGGGTCAGGACTACTCCGCCTCCTTCAACATCTACGGCTGGCCGGTACCGGACGTCACGGTCGACCTCGTCCCGCTCCCTGCGGCCGGTGACTGGCTCTCCGCGCAGATCTCCGGCCAGACCCTGACGATCTCGGGCGCACCGCCTGCCGGCACGACCAGCTTCCAGTTCACGGTGCATGCCGGGAACGGCATCGGCTCGCCGGCCTCCCTCGGCCCGTACACCGTCCAGGTCGACGCCGCTCCAGCGTTCACGAGCCCCGCGACGACGCCGTACACCGTCTCAGCGGCGGTCGGCTTGCCCGTCGACGTGCCGCTGATCGTCGCCGGACGACCCACGCCGATGGTGACCCACGGCCCCTTCCCGGCCTGGCTCTCCCTGAGCGGATCCGCTCCCTGGCACGTGTCGGGCACTCCGCCCGGGCCAGTGGGCGCGGTCGACGTCACGATCAACGCATCCAACGGCATCGGCAGCGACGCGGTCCTCACGCTGCACATCGTCGTCTCGGACTCGGCCGCGCCGCCGGTGCCGACCGTCTCGACCACCAGCGTGCGCTGGTCGCGCGGCGACGGTGCGGACAACCCGATCATCCCGGTCACCCACACGATGGTGGCGGGAGCCGACCACTACGCCGCCCGCCGCCAGGTCCTGTCCTACAGGTCGGCCGTGACCGGGGCGTTCCCGACCGCCACGGGATGGACGGACGCGGCCTGGGTCCTCACCTTCCCCTTCGAGGACGGCGAGCTGCGCCGCGGCGACACCGCCTGCTACGAGGTCCAGGCGATCGACGCGGCCGGGAACGTCAGCGCGTGGTCAGCTCCCGCCTGCACGACCCTGATCCTCGACGACCGCGCTCTCGCCCGATCCGGAACCGCCTGGAAGGCCAAGAAGCCGAAGACCACCTACTTCGACGACACCTACCTGACAACGACCGTGAAGGGCGCGAGCCTCAGCATCAGGAACTTCCACGGCAGGCGGCTCGCCCTCTATGCGGTCACCTGCCCCACCTGCGGCGCCGTCACGGTTACGGTCGGCGCCAAGAAGGTGGGGACGATCAGCCTACGCGCCGCGCGGCAGCGTCTCGCCTACGTCGAACTGCCGGCCTTCGCCTACCGGGCCGGGACGGTCAAGCTCACCACCACTTCGGCCAAGACCGTCACCATCGACGGTATCGGCCTCTCACATCGATGAAGGCCCCCGCATGCCTGGCGACCGACGCAGCGCCGTCGGGGCGACAATCCGTCGCTCAGTCCGACATCGTCAGTCAGCCATTGACGAGCCAGCGCACCCAGACGTCCGGCTGGCCCGTTTCGGGCCACGCATCCCGCTTGACCCCTACTGCAGCCTCCAACCCCGATACCGGCACGAAGGCGCCCTTCTTCTCGAGCGTCTGATCCGCCGGGCCGCCGGCGAGTGTGCCGAAGAGGAGCCGAAAGACGCACGGCCCGCATGAGCCGAAACCCATGCGAGCCCTGCAAGCATCAGGCGGGAGCGACGGGACTCGAACCCGCGACCTCCGGCGTGACAGGTCTGATCGACCCCACCTGGCCACTTCCGGAAACGCGCTCGATCGGCCTACCCATCAGGGTTTGCGCTCCCTTCGCTGTCCGGGGTGTCCACGCCCGGGAACGGCCGTTCCAGCGGCTCCTGTGGAAGCGGAGTGGAAAGAGCGGGTGGCCGTTGCTAGCCCGTTCGTAGGGACATGCCTCTTCGGGTTCTCGGATCAGAAGATGCACACAGTGGCACTGAAGGTGCAGGCGCCGCGTGACCGGTTCTGTCCAGGGGCGGCGGCGTGCTGAGCGTGGCGATCTTGACGCCCGACCGGGGCCGCTACCTCGAGGAGCAGGTCGCGGCGAGCCGGGAGGAGTACTACGCCGGTCGGGGCGAGTCGCCCGGCCGCTGGTACGGGTCGGCAGCCGCGACGCTCGGGCTGGAGGGCGCGGTCGGCGAGGGGATGCTGGAGCGGCTGATCGACGGCCGCGACCCCGACGACGGGCGAGCGGCTTCGCCGTGCGATCCGGCAGCGGACGACGCACCGGCGGGGCCTCGATCCGGAGACGGGCGAGGCGATCCTCGTCGAGCAGCGATTGGAGCCGGTCGGCGGGTTCGACTTCGTCTTTAGCCCGCCGAAGTCGATCTCGCTCGCGGCGGCGCTGGGCGATCCGGCGACCCGCCGCGAGGTGGTCGCCGCCCACCACGCCGCCGTCGAGGCGACGCTGCGGCTGCTCGAGCGCGAGGCGTGCGGCGTGCGCCTCGGTGCCGGCGGCGCAGAGCAGGCGAAGGGGTCGGGGATCGTCGCGGCGCTCTACACCCACCGCGTGAGCCGCGCGCAGGATCCGCAGCTGCACACGCACTGCGCGATCGCGAACATGACCCAGGGCCCCGACGGCGCCTGGCGGACGCTCGACAGCCGGCTGCTGCTGCGCGAGTGGAAGCTCGCGCTCGGCTACGCCTACCAGGCCGCGCTGCGGCGCGAGATCGGGCAGCGGCTCGGCTGGCGGTGGAACGAGCCGGCGAAGGGGATGGCAGAGCTCGCGGCGTGGCCGCGGGAGGCGCTGCGGGAGTTCTCGCAGCGACGCGTGCGGATCGAGCAGGCGATCGACGAGCACGGCGCGACCGGCTGGCACGGCGCCCAGATCGCCACGCTCGCAACCCGCGAGCGCAAGACCACCAGCGCGACCGACCTCGATCGAGCAGCGCGCCGACTGGCGGGCACGGCTGGCCGAGCACGGCATGCCGCACGACCGCCTGATTGCGGCGCTGCGGCGCGGCCGCACCCCGGAACCGCTCGGCAAGCACGCTGCTCGCCGAGATCGGCCAGCAGCTCGCCGGCCCCGAGGGCCTGACGGAGAAGGACAACACCTTCACTCGCGCCGACGTCGTGCGCGGATTCGCGGGCGCCCTCCAGGGCGGCACCAGCGTCGAGCACCTCGCCGCGCTCGCCGACTGGTTCCTCGCCCAGGAGCCGTTCGTCGTCACCCTCGCAGACGGTCGCTACACCACGCCCGGCCTGATCGCGTGCGAGCAACGGCTGCTGGAACTCGTCGAGCACGGCCGCGACAGCGAGACCGCCGTCCTCGGCTCTCGGCGAGGTCGAGGCCGCCCTACGCAGTGCGCCCGTCCCGCTCTCGGCCGAGCAGGAGACCGTGGTGCGGCGCCTGACGACCAGCGGCCACGCGATCGAGAACCTCGAGGCGCTCGCCGGCACCGGCAAGACCACCGTCTGCGGCGTGATCGCCGACGCCTACACCCGCGCCGGCTACCGCGTGATCGGCGCCACCCCGACCGCCCGCGCCGCCCGCGAACTGCGCACCGTCGGCGTCGACGCCCAGACCATCGACGCGATCCTCACCCGCCAGGCGCGACGTCCGACGCCAGCGCCGGCCAACCTGGTCGTGATCGCCGACGAGAACGGCATGAGCGGCACCCGCCAGATGGCGGCCCTCGCGGAGTGGGCGCGTGCGGGCGGCGCGAAGATCATCCAGGTCGGCGACTCCCGCCAACTCCAGGGCGTCCCCGCAAGCGGCGCGTTCGCCGAGATCACACGCCACCACGGCGCCGAGCAACTCACCACCGTCCGCCGCCAACGCGACCCGCACGAGATCGACGCGCTCGCCGACCTCCGCGCCGGCCTCCCCGACCAGTACCTCGCCCACCAGATCCGCCAGGGCCGCGTCCGCATCACCCCGGACGCCGACACCGCAACGAAGGAAGCCGCCGCCTGGTGGCTCGGCGCCGCACGCGACCACGGCGCCGACCAGATCGCGCTCATCACCCGCGACAACGAGCTCCGCGGCGAGCTCAACGACCACGTCCGCGTGCTCCGCAAGATCCGCGGCGAGGTCAGCGGTCCCGCCGTTCGCGTCGGCGACCAGCGAGTTCCAGCGCGGCGACCGCGTCATCTGCCGCCACAACGACTACCGCCTCGGCGCCGACAACGGCACCCGCGGCACCATCACGGCCACCGACCCGGACCGCGGCGCGGTCGCGATCCGCACCGACGACGGCCGTACCGTCCGCCTCCCCGGCGAGTACCTCCGCGACGGCCACCTCCAACACGCCTACGCCCTCACCGCCCACAGCCTGCAGGGCGCAACCGTCGAGACCGCCTGCATCGTCACCCGCCCCGACGACCACGACGCACGCTGGACCTACACCGCCGCCACCCGCGCGCGCGGACGCACGCAGCACCTCCTCATCGACGACCAGCCCAGCCGCGGCGGGCCTCAGGACGCCCTCCTACGCACCGCCGAGGCGATGAGCCGCGAGCGCGACGACGAACTCGCCCTCGCACGCCGGCCACATCGAGCGCGGCGAACCCGTACAGTCGCCAGCCCGTGCGGCGAGATGTCGAGCGCGGATTCTCGCGGTAGAGCCGATCACGCCGCGCCACCGTCTCGGCCGCGGGCAGACGGGGTCGCGCTGCCACGGCTGGGTGGAAGCGCAAGCGGGATACGCTCATGGCGGAGCGACGCGTCCAGCGGCTGCCGGCGCCTCACCCGCGCAGACCGGGGCGTCGAGAGCGGTGTCGGCGTCGGGCGTCGAGAGGAGAACGGCGTACCAGTGAAACGGCCGACCGTCGGTCGTCTTCGTTTCAGGATGCCGTCGAACTCGAGCGATGACCCGGCAGTAGCGGGCGGCGACGGTCGCGCGCGACACGGACGCTGGAATCCAGAGATCGAGGTCACAAAGCACACGATTCCGGTCGGCGGAGGACGGAAAGCAGTAGGTGTGTACCTGGCTGGGCGGGAACTCAGGCGCGGCGATCCGTCGGGCCACATCAATCGGGTCGCCTGGCTGATCACCTGGGTAGCCCGCCGCACATCCGGCCGCCGTGAGCGGCAGCGACAGCACCGCCGTCCAGACCGCGAACGACCGAACCAGACTCATCAGATCGATTCTAAGGCCTTCGACGCAATCCCCGACCGTCCCTGATGCTTCACTGATCTACCGTCACAAGGTGGCCTCCCTGTGCGCGCATCCGAACGGCATGGGCGACATGGGTGAGCGCCACGGGATCGTCATGGCGCAGTGACTACCCGGACGACGACGACTACCCTAGCTGGGGTCGCGGCCTGGTCCGGCAGGCACCTGACAGGTTGGAAAGTGCACCACCGCGTCCACGGAGGCGTTCCTGGTCTGCGACCGCGGACGGTCGCGGATCGAACCGACTCCGGAAACCGTCGGGTCCGGATCCGACTTCCGCCAGGGCGCCACCTACGGCATCAGGCTGACCACCTGCGATCGCGGGATCGCCCTTGGTCCTTACCCCAGCACGGCATCAGCCGCCGCGAGCGTTCTGCGATGCGAGGCCGGCGGGAAACCTCTAGGTTCGCCCGTCGTCCACCCTACGGAGGTAGGTGTACCCGGCCGCCCTGACCTCGGCCTCGATCGACGAATGCACTTTAGTGCGGCCCGGTGCTTGCCGCGGCTCGCCTAGACGAGCGCCTGCTACCCGTCGGGGGCTCCGAGCGTCAACTGCACTGTGGAGTCGCTGGTGAACACGTCCCGTGCCGACCCGCCGCAGCCGAGCAGGGCGCTGAGGTGCACGGCTCCCGCGGCACTGATCGGAGAGGAGAGTTCCAGTGGGATCGGCGGGCCGCCGCCGGGATCCTGGGCGCAGGCCTTCGTGCGGAAGAGGGTCTCGATCCCTCCGAACGTGCCGAGCCCCCTTGGGAGCGCGGTCTGTCGCTCGAAATGGATCGTGAGTTGCTTGGCGTTGCCGCTGCCGCCAACCGCGAACGCGAATCGATCGATCTGTGGCGGCGGCGGCGACGGGAGCGTGCAGTCGGGATGCACCGGACTTGTCGAGTTCCCCGGTTCCGCCGACCGCGCCCTTTGCGTCGACCACGAAGCGAAGGTGTCCCTTCCACGTGTCGGTGCACCGTCCGGTGAGGCCGGCGGCGCGATAGACGCGCTTGGTGTGCACCTCGAGCGCACCCGTCCAGGTCGGCTGCGTGTACCACCGCAGCGGAATACTGACAACCGGGCCATCGAACGTCTGGGCCGAGACGGTCAGTTCGACGACGGGTGGCGCCGGACTCGGCACGGTGTACGCCCCCCTGACGATCACCATGAACCGCCCTGCCGCAAGGTCGCACGCGGCCGCCGGTTGGGCCCGGCCCGCCCGCGCAACCTCGGTGCCATCGTGGGCGCGCACGACGAGTGACTTGATGCCGCGCGTCGCGCCCCCGACGCCCGCGGCGGCGGTGAATACGATTCGCTCACCGGAAGCGACCTTCGTGCCTTCCTCCGGTGTCCCCGCGCCCACCGGAAACGGCCCGAATTCCTCGAGTTCCTTCTCGCTCGAGGAGGTCGTCTTCGACCCCTCCGCCGAGACGTGCACCTTTCACGACGTCGCCGACCAGATCCGAGCCGCCGGCAAGGCCACACGTCTCGCCGTCCCACGCGACCTCGCCCTTGCCGTGCACGATCACGGCGGGAGCAGCGCCGTTGACGGCCGCCGCGAGTGTCAGCGACGCCGTGTCCGTGCACAGGTAGGAGCTCCGGGTGGTGTACATCGAGATGAACCCGCCAAGACCGCCGTTCTGGGTCGACACGAGATCCGGCACGCTGTCGGACGGACAGGGCTTTGAGGGATCGACTGGTGGTTCAGTGCTCGGCTTCGGAGCCTCATCCGTGCCGTAGTACCACTGGTTGCAGTTGCGAACGAGGTCGGGGTCGGTGTACTCCCTCTCGCACGACGACGGGGTGTCCACGGCCTCGGCCGGTCCGCTGGAGAGCGTGCCCGGCGACGCCTCGCTGCTGCCGCCTTGCACGACCGGGGCTCCCTCGATCCCGCCCTCACCGGGCCGTATCTCAGCAAGGCGACTGATCACGAACAGCGTGTCGCGCTGTTCGGATCCGATGGTGGCGTGAACACGGAACACGCCCTCGGCGAGCCTTCCCGAGGCCACGGCCGTTGCGTACAGCACTCCCTGAGGGGGCAACGCGACCTGCTGCGTGAACAGCGCGTGCTCACCGTCCGCAGACTCCTCGGACCACACCACCGTCGCGCGCGCACCCGCTGCCGCATGCACGAAGATCAGCCCGGCAGTGAGGTGGCGCACGTACGGCGAGAACGCAAAGCCGACACCCTGCAGCACCCGATCGACGCCGACCCCGGTGCCGATGACCAGGTGTCCCGTCGTACGGGCGCCCTCATCCAAAGCGAGAGCGCCCGGCGGGTGCGCCGGCGTGCTCGCGACGCCACGCGTGCTCGCCGCCCGATGGCTGCTCGCCGAGCACCCCGCCGCGAGCAGGCCGACCATGGAAACGGCGATCCAACCCCGAACGACCTTCAGGTCAACGGCGGCGATGCGAATGAGCTCTCCTACTACGAGACGCTATGGGGTGTGAGCCCCGAGGTTGCGGTTCTGCGCCAGGCCTTCGCGCTCGGGGCGCTACCGCGCCGGACGCTCCGCGTGTCCCGATCGAAGGAGAACCTGGCAGTGGTCACGATGACAAGCGTGGCGCTGGATGTCTACGCACGCTCGACGCACGCAACCTGCGTTGGCATGGTCACGCGTGTGGTGGTGCGTGCGCGGCTTGGCGCTCCGTCGACCTCGACGTCGGACGCCTACGTGTCGCCGAGGAGCCGAAAACGCAGGGCCCGCATGAGCCGAAACCCGTCGAGCCCTGCAAGCATCAGGCGGGAGCGACGGGACTCGAACCCGCGACCTCCGGCGTGACAGGCCGGCGTTCTAACCGACTGAACTACGCCCCCGCGCGAGCCCCAGTATAAGCGAGGCACGCCGACCGACCAGTCAGCGCGCCACGCGGTGCCGTAACGATTCCGAGACGGAGGGCCGCCAAGATGAGGAGGTGCACGACATCGGCGGGATCGGCAAGGAGCGCGGCTGGACGCGGTACCTGGCCTGGGGCCTGACGGCGCTGACGCTCGCCCTGATCGTGGCGCAGCAGGCGATGCACGCGGCGTGGCATACGGGTGCCGCGAACGCATCGCTCGCGACGCTGGTCGCCTTCTCGGCGGCGATGCTGGTGTTCTCCGTCGTCGGAGCGCTGGTCGTCACGAACGTGCCCGGGAACCCGCTGGGGTGGATCTTCCTCGGCATCGGGCTGCTCGGCGGTGGGGTCATCGGTGCGGTCGACGTCTACGCCACCCACGGCCTGGTCGACGCACCGGGTTCGGTGCCCGGCGCTCTGTTCGCGGCATGGGTGTACGGCTGGGCGTGGTACGCGACGGTCGGACTGATCGCGTTCGTGCCGCTCCTGTATCCGACCGGCACCGTGCCTGGCCCGCGGTGGCGCTTCGTCCTCCGGGCGCTGATCGTCATGGTGGCGGGAATCACCGCCGTGGTCATGTTCTACCCCGGCCCGATCGGCGGCAAGGATTCCGGCCTGCCCGACAATCCGGTCGGGATCGCGGCGCTGAAGTCCTCCTCGGCGGCGACCGACGCCGTCATCACGGGGTCGCTGGTCGTCCTGCTCGCCGTGGCAGTCGTCTCGATGATCGTCCGCTTCCGGCGATCGCGTGGCGACGAGCGCCAGCAGATGAAGTGGATGATGTTCGCCGCCGTCGTCCTGGCGGTCGGTCTGATCGTCCCCAGCGCCGTCGGACTGCAGGGGGCCGGCGACGTCATCTTCGCGATCAGCGTCGTGCAGCTACCGCTGGCCGTCGGGGTCGCGATGCTCAAGTACCGGCTCTACGACGTCGACACGCTGATCAACCGCACGCTGGTCTACGGCGTCGTGACCGCCCTGCTCGGCGCCGCCTACGTCGGCCTCGTGGTCGTCGGCGAGGCCGTCTCGACCTCGCTGGCCGGAGGTGGGACCATCGCGATCACCGTCTCGACGCTGGTGGTGGCGGCGCTGTTCCTGCCGCTGCGCTCCGTCGTCCAGCGCTTCGTCGACCGGCGGTTCTACCGGCGCCGCTACGACGCGGGACGGACGCTCGAGCGGTTCGGCAGGCACCTGCGCGACGAGGTCGACCTGGACGCTCTCGGCAGCGAGTTGTGTGCCGCCGTGACCGAAACGATGCAGCCACGCCATGTGGCCCTCTGGCTCCGGGGGAACGCAGGCTCGCCGGAAGGCCCTACGGGAGCGGCTCGACGCTACGTTCGGGGTCCGAGCACTGCCGCGAGGCGGTCGCCGTCGATGGTGCGGTCGGCGATCAGCGCGGCGGCGAGCGCATCGAGGCGGTCGCGGTGATCCTTGAGAGCGGCGTTCGCGATGCCGTAGGCCTCGTTCAGGAGGGCTCCGATCTCCTGACGGGTGCGGTCGCCCTGCCAACCCGAGTCGAGCGCCGATCCGCCCGCGTCGGCGAACTCGGCCAGCGCGTCGGCCGACACCGCTTCCGAGAGGCCGGCCCTGAGCAGACCGACGACCGTGCGCTCCGCCTGGCGCAGATCGCTGAGGGCGCCGGCCGACGGGCGACCGAAGACGAGCTCCTCCGATGCGCGGCCGCCGAGCGCGGCGGCGGCCAGAGCGAGCATGTCGGCACGGGTCACGACCGCCTGGTCGGAGTGGTCGTAGAAGGTCATGCCGACGGCCTGCTGGCTCGGGACGACCGTGATGAACACCGGCGTCGGCCCGCCGGCGAGGTGACTGACGAGGGCGTGCCCGGCCTCGTGGTAGGCGACCAGGCGCCGCTCGTCGTCGCTGAGGCGGTCGGCCTCGGGCCGGCCGAGCGCGCTCCACGTGATGTCGCCCTCCTCGAGCGTCGCCAGCGCCTCGAGGTCGGGCGGATGGCCGGAGTCCGCTGCCGCCGCGAGCCGCACTGCCTGCACCGCCACCGAGTCCTCGAACAGGTTGCGGACGTCCCGTGCGTTACCGAAGGTGCGGCCGTCTGCCGTGCCGCGCATCAGCCCGCAGAGCCGCGTCGCCCGGGCAAGCGCGCCCGGGGTGGGCGTGTAGCCGGCCTGGGCGGCCTGCCCGGCGAAGATCGCGCCGAGCTGATCGGCGCCGTAGGCATCGAAGCGCACCACCGTCGAGACCCGGCTCCGGAGACCCGGGTTGGAGTCGAGCAGGCGATCCATCTCGTCGCCGTACCCGGCGAGTACCACCGACAGCCGCAGGCGATCGTCCTCCATGCGCTTCAGCAGCGTGGCCACCGCCTCGGGGCCGAAGTCCTGATTGTCGGACGTGAAGAGCGCGTAGGCCTCGTCGACGAACAGCACGCCGTCGAGAGCCGAGTCGACGGCCGCGTCCACCTTGGGAGCCGTCTGCCCGATGTACCCGGCCACCAGCGACGCGCGATCGACCTCGACGACCTTGTCGGTGGCGAGCACTCCGAGCGCCTTGAAGATACGGCCCATCAACCGGGCGACCGTCGTCTTACCGGTGCCGGGCGGGCCGAGGAAGGCCAGGTGGTACGTTCGCTCCGGCACCGTCAGGCCGGCGGCCGTGCGCATGCCGCGGACGCGGAGCAGAGCCACGAGCCGGCGCACCTCGTCCTTGACGCCGTCGATCCCCACCAGCTGGTCCAGCTCTGCCAGGGCCGCCGCCAGTGCGGCATCGTCGGCCTGCGGCTCGGGTGGCGGTGCGACCCTCGCGACCGAGCCCGGCGTGGCGTCGATCGCCTGCAGCCGATCGCGGTCGGCCTGGGGCAGGTCGGTGCGGCGGACGGCCTGGCGCTGGATCGGCTTGGCCTGCTCGTCGCGGTCGGCCTGCGCCACCTGCGGCCACAACGGTGCCAGCTCGCGCAGCACCGGGCCGATCGGCTCGACCCCGAGCCGCATCGCCAGCATCAGCGTCTGACGCGAGAGGGCGTAGGCCGGATCGGACCCGTCACGCTGGATCCAGACGAACGAGCAGCGGGCCGCCTCGGCCGCGTCGGCAGCCTGGCCGCAATCGTCGGACAGCACCGACTGGAGCGTGAACCAGTAGCCGATCCGGGCCGCCTCCAGCGACAGGGCCACCCCGAGCTTCGCCGCCTGGGCGGCCGCCGCGAGCCCCTCCTCGGTGCGGCGCCCCTGCCACCGCACCCACCGCGCGAACGCGGCCAGCGCGTGGGCATGCTCCGGCGTTACGTCTCCGAACCCCTTGCCGGCCGCGACGAACGCATCGATCGCCGCGTCGTCGAACGACCCGGGGTCGTCGATCGCCTTCCGGTACTCGGTGAGGATCTTGTCGTCGACGGCCATCCAGGCCGTTCAGCCGATGGCCGGCATGCCGGCCGTCACCTCGGCGGCCGAGTCGAGAACGGACTGCTCGAGCTCGTGGTCGGTGAGCGTCCCCGACAGGTACTGCTGGTAGGCGGAGAGCTCGAGGTGGCCGTGGCCGCACAGGTTGAAGAGGATCGTGCGGCTCTCGCCGGCGGCGCGCGCGCTCTCGACCTCGTCGACCACGGCCCGGATCGCGTGCGTCGCCTCGGGCGCCGCGATGATGCCCTCCGCGCGCGCGAACTGCACGCCGGCGGCGAAGCACTCGTTCTGGCGGTAGGCCACCGGCTCGACGATGCCGTCGTTGACGAGCTTCGAGACCAGCGGCGCCATGCCGTGGTAGCGGAGGCCGCCGGCGTGGATCGGCGCCGGCATGAACTGGTGCCCGAGCGTGTGCATGGCCAGCAGCGGCGTCATCTGGGCCGTGTCGCCGAAGTCGTAGCCGTAGTGCCCACGGGTCAACGAGGGGCACGATGCCGGCTCGGCGGCCACGATCCGCACGTCGCGCCCGGCCGCCTTGTCGCCGACGAACGGGAACGCGATGCCGGCGAAGTTCGAGCCACCGCCGACGCAGCCGACCACGACGTCCGGATACGCGTCGGCCATCGCCAGCTGCTTCTGGGCCTCCTGGCCGATCACCGTCTGGTGCAGCAGCACGTGGTTCAGAACCGACCCGAGCGCGTACTTGGTGTCCTCACGGGTGGCGGCGTCCTCGACCGCCTCGGAGATCGCGATGCCCAGCGAGCCCGTGCTGTTCGGGTCCCTCTCCAGGATCGAGCGACCCGCGTTGGTGTCCATCGACGGGCTGCCGACCACCGACCCGCCCCAGGTCTCGATCATCGCCTTGCGGGCCGGCTTGCCGTCGAAGCTCACCCGCACCATGTAGACCTTCACCTCGATGCCGAACAGCGCGCCGGCGAACGACAGCGCCGAGCCCCACTGGCCGGCGCCGGTCTCGGTCGCGATCCGGTTGACGCCCTCCTGCTTGTTGAACCACGCCTGGGCGACGGCCGTGTTCGGCTTGTGCGAGCCGGCGGGAGATACGCCCTCGTACTTGTAGAAGATGCGGCAGTCCGTCTTCAGTGCGTGCTCCCAGCCCAGCGCCCGGTAAAGCGGCGTCGGGCGCCACATCGCCAGCACCTCGCGGATCGGATCCGGGATCGCGATGTAGCGCTCGCCGGAGACCTCCTGCATGATCAGCCCCATCGGAAACAGCGGCGCGAGCATGTCCGGCCCGATCGGCTCCCGCGTCCCCGGGTGCAGCGGCGGCGGCGGCGCGCCGATGTCGGCCGCGACGTTGTACCAGTGCGTCGGGATCTCGTCCTGCGAGAGCTGATAGCGGCGCTGGGTCATGGGGCGTCCCTCCATCGGCGATACGGGACCGGTAGCGTAATGCTCTTGCTAGAGTCGTGGCGAGTCGAAGGAGAGGACGCCGTGCTGCCCGACAAGAGCGACCACGTCGCGATCTCGAAGTGGGCGATGTACATCATCGCGACGATGATCGCCTTCTGCCTGCTGCTCGTGATCGCGATCGAGAAGACCATCGACACGCTCCCGTTCGGCGTGTACGGACTCGTCGGCGCCCTGGCGTTCATGGTCGCCGCCCTGTCGATGGCGTTCTACGTCAAGCGCCAGCACCACTGAGACGGGCCCTGATCAGGCGGTGGGCGTCGCGGCGGCCTGCGCCAGCCCGCGGGCGTCGATCTCCTGCTCGCGCATACGGAACTTCTGCACCTTGCCGGTCACGGTCAGCGGGAATCCGTCGACGAAGCGCACGTAGCGCGGGATCTTGAAGCGCGCGATCTGCCCGTCGCAGAACGCCCTCACGCCGGCCTCGTCGAGCACCGCCCCCTCGCGCAGCACGATCCAGGCAGCGAGCTCCTCGCCGTAGCGCTCGTCCGGCACCCCGAAGACCTGCACGTCCATGATCGCCTCGTGGGTGTAGAGGAACTCCTCCACTTCACGCGGCGAGATGTTCTCGCCGCCGCGGATCACGAGGTCCTTGATCCGCCCCACGATGTTGAGGTAGCCCTCGGCATCCATCGTCGCGAGGTCGCCCGTGTGCATCCAGCGCGCCGCGTCGATGGCGCCGGTGGTGGCGTCCGGCTGCTCCCAGTAGCCGAGCATCACCGAGTAGCCCCGGGTGCAGAGCTCACCGGGTGTGCCGCGGGGGACGAGCAGGCCGGTGTCGGCGTCGACGAGCTTCACCTCGAGGTGCGGATGCACCCGCCCGACGGTGCCCACGCGCTTGTCGAGCGGGTCGTCGCGGGCGGTCTGCGTCGAGACCGGCGAGGTCTCGGTCATGCCGTAGCAGATCGTCACCTCGTCCATGTGGAGCTCGCTGCGCACCTGGCGCATCACCTCGACCGGGCATGGCGAGCCGGCCATGATCCCCGTCCGCAGCGACGACACGTCGAACCGGGCCCGCTCGGGATCGGCGAGGATGGCGATGAACATCGTCGGTACGCCGTACAGCGACGTGCAGCGCTCGCCGGCGACGGCCTCGAGCACCGGCCGCGGGGCGAAGGCGTCGCACGGGATGACGACGCACGAGCCGTGCGTCAGCGCCGCGAGATTGCCCATCACCATGCCGAAGCAGTGGTAGAACGGCACCGGCACGCACACCCGGTCATCCGGCGTGTAGCCGCACGCCTCGCCCACCAGGTAGCCGTTGTTGAGGATGTTGTGGTGCGAGAGCGTCGCGCCCTTGGGGAAGCCGGTGGTGCCCGAGGTGTACTGGATGTTGATCGGCTGGTCGAACGCGAGCCGGGCCTCCCGTTCGGCGACGGCGCCCGCGGGCACGGCCTCGCCGGCGGCCAGCAGGGCCTCCCACTCGCGGCCGAGCTGCACCGTCCGGCGCACGCAGGTCGCACCGGTGGCCTCGACCATCGGTCGGTACTCGACGCCCTTGAATCCCTCGGCGTACACGAGCAGCGACACGCCCGACTGGTCGAGCGCGAAGTCGAGCTCGTGCTGGCGGTAGGAGGGGTTGATGTTGACGAGGATCGCGCCGATCCGCGCCGTGGCGTACTGCACGACGATCCACTCGACCCGGTTCGGCGCCCAGATGCCGACCCGGTCGCCGTGTGCGACCCCGGCCGCAAGCAGCGCGCGCGCCGCCAGTTCGACCTCGGCCGCCAGTTCGCGGTAGGTCAGCCGGACGCCCTGGGCACAGGAGACCACGGCCTCGCGGTCGCCGTGCGCGGTCACCGCGGCCGCCAGGGCCTCGGGGATCGTGAGGCCGAGCAAGGCCGGCCCGCCGGCCCCGCACACGTAGCTCTGGTCGCTCATGCGCGCACCACCTCGACGCGGTTGTCGTTGAACGTCGGCGCCTCGCCCAGCACGGTCAGGGTCTGCGACGTCGTGGCCTGGCTCGAGACGCCGCCGGGGTAGTCGGCGTTCCACCAGCCCATGGGCGCCACCACGACGCCGGGGATCGTGTCGTCCGAGACGGTGGCCGGGCAGCGGAACGCCCCGCGATCGTTGGCGACCTCGACCAGATCACCGTCGCCGATGCCGCGCGCAGACGCGTCGAGCGGGTGGACGACGATCGCCGGCGCAGGCTGCGCGGCGTGCTGACGGCGGCCGTTGGCGAAGGTCGAGTTCAGGAACAGGTGGGTCTTCGGCGTGATCAGCGCGAGCGGGAAACGGCCGGCCAGCTCGGCGTCGGCCAGCTCGGCGGGCTGGTCGAAGAACGGCAGCGGATCGATGCCGCGCGCGGCGAGGCCATCCGCGCGCAGCTCGAGCCTGCCGCTCGGCGTGGCGAAACGACCCTCGGCGTGCGGGGCCCGCCCCTGGCCGAGGACGATCTTGGTGTAGCCCCGGGCCAGCAGTTCATCGACGTCGAAGCGGTCGCGGTGCGCGGCCAGCACCTCGTCGAGCATGGCCTCGTCGGACTCGGCGAAGGCGGGGTCGTCCACGCCCATCGCGCCGGCAAGCAGGCGGAACGTCTCGGTCGTCGTCTTCGCCTCGCCGACGGGCGCGATCGCCGGCCGGTTCAGCGTCACGTAGTGATGACCCCAGGACCAGTGGAGGTCGAGGTGCTCGAGCTGGGTCGTCGCCGGAAGCAGGACGTCGGCGTAGCGGGCCGTGTCGGTCATGAACTGCTCGTGCACGATCGTGAACAGGTCGTCACGACCGAGCCCTGCGAGCACCCGAGTCTGATCGGGGGCGATCGCCGCCGGGTTCGCCGACCAGACGACCAGCGCCCCGACGGGCGGGTCTGCGCCGGTCAGGGCCTCGCCGAGGCGCGACATGTTCAGCGTCCGCGGCGAACCCTTCAGCAGGTGCGGGCGGGCGAGCACGCCGGAGTCGATCGCGTCGGCCGTGGCCACGGGGATGTAGCTGAAGCCGCCGCCGGGGTGCCGCCACGAGCCTGCCAGGGCCGGGACGCAGGCGATCGTCCGGTACGCGATCGGCGCGCCGAGATGGCGCTGGGCGCCGACCCCGAGCCGGATCAGCGAGGGCTGGTCGCGGGCCAGCGCGACCGCGAGGGCGCGGATCTCGTCCTCGGCGACGCCGCAGAGCCCGGCCGACCAGGCGACGTCGCGCTCCATCAGCCGGGCCACCAGGTCGTCGTAGCCGACCGCGTGGGCCTGGCACCAGCCGGCGTCCGCGAGGCCCGCGTCGAGCATCGCCCGCATCAGGCCGAGGGCGAGCGCGCCATCGCTGCCCGGGGCGGGACGGACGTGCTGGTCGGCGACCCGGGCCGTCCGGGAGCGGAAGGGGTCGATCACCACCAGCCGCGCGCCGTTGCGGCGCGCCGCCAGGATCAGCCGCCAGAGGTGCGGCGCCGTGGACATCGGGTTCCAGCCCCAGACGACGATCAGCCGGGCGTTGGGCCACTCCTCCGGATCGACCTCGGGCGAGGCGCCATGGGTGGCGAACACCCCGGCCCCTCCGGCACTGGCGCAGATCGTGCGCACGAGCCGCGACGCCCCGATCGCGTCCATGAACCGGTCGGCCATCGCCCGGCCCTGGAGGATGCCCATCGTGCCGAGGTAGCTGTACGGCAGCACCGACTCGCCCCCGCCGCGCTCGATCGCCGCCGTGAGACCGGCAGCGGCCGCCCCGAGCGCCTCGTCCCAGGTCGCCGGGCGGAACCTTCCCGACCCCTTGGCTCCGTCGCGCAACAACGGCGTCGTCAGCCGGTCGTCGGCGTAGACGCGCTCCAGGTAGTTCGAGACCTTGCCGCAGAGGAAGCCGGCGGTGATCGGATGGTCGGCGTCTCCGGCGATGGCGACGGCGCGCCCTTCCTCCACCGTGACCCGCATGGCGCACGTGTCGGGGCAGTCGTGCGGGCAGGCGCCGGCGACGAGCATGCCGTGACCGTACACGGCGACCCGCCCCACCGCAACGCCCTGGAACCGGCGGCCATTCGGCGGTACTATGAAACGGAAGGTCAACCGCGGAGGTGCGGTATGTCCAGGGTCCTGGTCGTCGCCAACGAAACGGTCGGCGCAGAGGAGCTGCTCGCGGAGCTCCGACGGATCGAGGACGAGAAGACCTCCGAGTACCTGGTGATGGTGCCGGCCCGGCCCCTTCACGAGGTGCACGGCATGGTCTGGACGCAGATCGGTGCCCAGGAGGCGGCCCACGACCGCCTCGAGGAGACCCTCGCGATCCTGTACGACGAGGGTCTGCAGGCGACCGGCGTGATCGGCGACTGCCGACCGCTGAACGCCATCGAGGACGCCCTGGTCGACTTCGACGCCGATCTGATCGTGATCTCGACCCATCCCGAGCACCGGTCACGATGGCTCCGCATGGGCCTCGTCGAACGGGCACAGAAGAAGTTCGCCGTCCCGATCGTCCACGTCGTCGCCCATCCCGCGCAGGTTCACGCGTAGCCGGTTGAGTTAGCCTACGCAGGTGAGCACGCAGACGAGCCCCGTGATCGGGGAGTTGCTCGCGCGCATCTCCGACCGGGCCGCCGCCGCGCGGGCGCCGAGGATGCGGGCGTTCGCTGAGGCATACGTCCGGCGCGTTGCGCCGGAATCGCTGGCAGAGGTGTCGGCCGAGGAGCTGTTCGGCGAGGTGATCGGCGCGTTCGACTTCGCCGATGCGCGCGGCGGCGAGCCGTTGGCCGTCCGCGCCTTCAACCCGACCCTGCAGAGCGACGGCTACACCACCAGCGGATCGGTGCTCGAGACGAACACGCCGGACTCGCCCTTCCTCGTCGACTCCGTCACGGCGGAGCTGACCGCCCGCGGCATCGGCATCCGGCAGGTGACCCACCCGGTGATCGGCGTGGTGCGCGACGAGGCCGGCCACATCGCCGACGTCGTGCATCCGCGTGAGGCGACCTCGCGCGAGTCGGTGATGCATTTCGAGCTGGATCGCCGGCTCGACGCCGAGGAGCTCGCCGATCTGGCAGGCGCCGGGCGACGCGTGCTGGCCGACGTGCAGGCGACGGTGCGCGACTTCAAGGCCATGGTGGCGCGGATCGACGGCATGATCGACGCTGCGCGCGACAGCGCGCGGCGCTTCGGGGACGAGGAGGCGGCCGAGGCGGTCGCCTTCCTCGAATGGCTGCGGCAGGGCAACTTCGTACTGCTCGGCTATCGCGAGTACGACGTCGGCGACGGCATGGTCGCCGTCAACCACGGCTCCGGGCTCGGCATCCTGGCCACCGAGGGTCAGTCGCATTACGCGTCGCCCGCGCCCCTGGCCTCGCTGGACGATCGCCTGCGGTCGCGCCTGCTCGACGGCGAGCTGCTGCTGGTGTCCAAGACGAACCGCATGTCGACGGTCCACCGCCGCGTGCGGATGGACTACATCGGCGTGAAGCGGATCGGCGCGGATGGCGACGTATCGGGCGAACTGCGGCTGATCGGCCTCTTCACGAGCAAGGCCGACATGGAGTCGGCCGGCGAGGTGCCGATCCTGCGCCGCAAGCTCCAGCGGATCCTCGAGGCGGAGGAGTTGATCGAGGGCAGCCACGACTACAAGGCGGCGGTCGCGATCTACGAGTCCTTCCCCAAGGACGAGCTGTTCGATGCCGACCCGGCCGATCTGCGCGAGCAGGTCATGACGATCCTGCACCTCGAGAAGCGCGCGCAGGTGCGGCTGCTCGTCCGCCGCGACAAGGACGACCGGCGCGTCAGCTTCGTCGTCGCGATCCCGCGCGAGAAGTTCAACGCGGCCCTGCGCACCCGGCTCCAGGACATGCTCCGCGAGCGCTTCCACGCCAGCGGCGTCGACTACCACCTGTCGCTCGGCGAGACCGATCTGGCGCGACTGCACTTCACCGTGCACGTCGACGGCGAGATCCCCGACGTGCGCTACTCGGACCTCGAGCAGGAGGTCGTCGCGGCCACCCGCACCTGGGACGATCGCCTCCACGAGCGCCTCGTCGCGCAGTTCGGCGAGGAGCGCGGGAGCCTGCTGGCGGAGCGCTACTCGACGCGCTTCCCCGACTACTACAAGAACTCCACCGACATCTACCTGGCGCTCCTCGACGTCGTCCAGTTCGAGCGCGTCGAGGCCGGCGAGCCGTTCGTCGTCGCCCTCCAGAACGAGCGCGGGCACGCCGAGAACCTGACCCGGGTCGGGTTCTACAAGGCCGGCGGCAAGGTGCAGCTCTCGGATTTCCTGCCGATCCTGGAGGACCTCGGCCTGCAGGTCGACGAGGAGGTGCCGACCCGGCTCCTGGGTGGTGACGGCGAGACGTTCCTGCACAACTTCGGCGTGCTCGATGAGCAGGGCAACCTGCTCGACCTCGCCGACTGCGGCGAGCGTGTGGCCGACTGCATAGCTGCGGTCTGGACGGGCAGGGCCGAGTCGGACGCGCTCAACCGACTGGTCATCACCGCCGGTCTCACCTGGGCGCAGGTCGCCGTGCTGCGTGCCTACCGTCGCTACCGCCAACGCGTCGGCGCGTCGCTGCCGGTCGAGTACCAGAACGCCGCCTTCGCGCGCAACGCGCGGGTGGCGACGAAGCTCGTCCACTACTTCGAGGCCCGCTTCGACGTGAACCGCCAGGGGCCGCCGGGCGAGGTCGAGGACCTCCGGCGCGACATCCTCGAGGAGCTCGACCAGATCGCCTCCCTCGACGACGACCGGATCCTTCGCAACCACCTCGGCACCGTCGACGCGACCGTCCGGACGAACGCCTTCAGCGGCCAGCCCCACCTCTCGTTCAAGCTCGCGTCGTCGGCCGTGCCGCTGATGCCCAAGCCCTACCCGCTGTACGAGATCTTCGTCTACTCGCCGGAGATGGAGGGCATCCACCTGCGGGGCGGGAAGGTCGCCCGCGGCGGCATCCGCTGGTCCGACCGGCCCGAGGACTACCGGGTCGAGATCCTCGGGCTGATGAAGGCCCAGATGGTGAAGAACTCGGTCATCGTCCCGGTGGGATCGAAGGGCGGTTTCGTCCTGAAGCGCCCGCCGACCGATCGCGATGCCCTCAGGGCCGAGGTCACGCGCCAGTACAAGACCCTGATCCGGGGGCTGCTCGACGTCACCGACAACCTCGTCGACGGCAAGGTCGTCCAGCCCGCCGGCGTGCGCGTGTTGGACGGCGAGGATCCGTACCTCGTGGTGGCCGCGGACAAGGGCACCGCCACGTTCTCGGACACGGCCAACGCCATCTCGGAGGAGTACGGCTTCTGGCTGGGCGACGCGTTCGCCTCCGGCGGTTCGGCCGGCTACGACCACAAGGCGCTCGGGATCACGGCCAAGGGGGCGTGGGAGTCCGTCAAGCGGCACTTCCGCGAGCTCGGCCTCGACGTCGCGACCGAGCCGTTCACGGTGGTCGGGATCGGCGACATGTCCGGTGACGTGTTCGGCAACGGCACGTTGCTGTCCGATCAGATCCGTCTCGTCGCGGCCTTCGACCACCGCCACGTCTTCATCGACCCGTCGCCCGATCCCGCGGCCGGGTTCGCGGAGCGCACGCGCATCTTCGCCCTTCCGTCGTCCAGCTGGGACGATTACGACCGCACGGCGATCTCGCCCGGCGGAGGCGTCTGGCCGCTCTCGGCCAAGAGCATCACGCTGTCACCCGAAGCGCGCGCGGCACTCGGCATCGAGACCGCCACCGACTCCTTCAGCCCGGCCGAGCTGAAGAACGCCATCCTGCGCGCGCCGGTCGACCTGTTCTGGAACGGCGGCATCGGCACGTTCGTCAAGGCGTCGGCGGAGACGCACGCCGACGTCGGTGACCGCACCAACGATGCCGTGCGCATCGACGGCCGCGACCTGCGCTGCCGCGTCGTCGGCGAGGGCGGCAATCTCGGCTTCACCCAGCGCGGCCGGATCGAGTACGCGAACGCCGGCGGGCGCATCAATACCGACGCGGTCGACAACTCGGCCGGTGTCGACTGCTCTGACCACGAGGTCAACCTCAAGATCCTGCTCGGCATCCCCGAGGCCACCGGCGATCTGACCCGCAAGCAGCGGGACGAGCTGTTGTCGGAGGTGGAGGCCGACGTCTGCCGGCACGTGCTCTACGACAACTACCTCCAGGCCCAGATCCTGTCGCAGGAGATGGCCGTCTCGGCATCGCGCGTCGAGGCCTACGAGGACCTCATGCGCCGGCTCGAGCAGGATGGCCTCCTCGATCGGCCGATCGAGTTCCTGCCGCCGAGCGACGAGATGGCCGAGCGTCGCCGACAGGGACGCGGCATGGCCCGGCCCGAGCTGTGCGTCCTGCTGGCCTATGCCAAGCGCAGTCTCAAGGCGGCGCTCGTGGAGTCGGGCCTCGTCGACGACCGCTACCTCGTGAAGGAGCTTCGCGGCTACTTCCCGCCCGGGGTGGTCGACCGCTTCGCCGATCTCCTGCCACGCCATGCGCTGCGCCGCGAGCTGGTGGCGACGATCCTCGCCAACGACGTCGTCAACTGCATGGGCATCACGTTTGTGTCTCGTCTCTGCTCTGAAACAGGTGCAGAGCAGGCGGAAGTCGTCCGCGCCTATTACATGGCGCGCGAGATGTCTGCCGCCGTACCACGATGGGCGAGCATCGAGGCGCTCGACGGCACCATCGATCCAGACCTTCAGAACGAGCTCATGACCGGTGTCGACCAGGTCGTCGCCGATATCAGCCGGTGGTATCTGCTCAACCCCGCCGTCGGCGATCTCGGCACGACGATCGAACCGCACCGGGCCGCGTTCGAGGAGCTCGCGGCCGTGATCGACCAGGCCGGGACCGACGCCTGGCGCGACGAGCACGAAGCCGTCGCCGACGCACTGGTCGAGCGAGGCGTCCAGCCCGACCTCGCACGCCGCCACGCCTTCCAGATCGAGCTCACCCACGCGCCGGACATCGTCCGGGTGGCCGCGGCCACGGGCAGGTCGCACGCCGACGTCGCCCACGCCTTCTTCGTGGCCGGGCCGGCCCTGCACCTCGACCTGCTCGAGCGGCTGGTGCTGTCGCTGCCCGCCGACTCGCAGTGGCAGCGGTGGGCCGCGCTCGCCGTCGAGGACGACCTGCTCGCCGTGCGCCGCGATGTGGCCGAGCGGGTGCTGCTGGCGGCTCCGGGCATGGATGTCGACGAGGCGGTCGGGCTCTACCTGGCGACCAAGACCGAGACCTACGAGCGCCTCAACCGCCTGATCGCCACCGTGCAGGGCGAGCCACCCAGCCTGGCGCTGCTGACGGTGGCCCTCCGCCAGGTGCGGAGCGTCGTCACGTAGCTGGCGGTGCGGCAGCCCGGTAGGCTGTTCTCATGGCCCGCGTCCGGATCACCGCGAGGGATTGCGCTCGCGCGCTGTGGCTGCTCGGGCTCGTGGCGCCCGTGGATGCGCGAGAGGCGCAGGCGGCCTGGCGCCAGCGGGTGAGCCGGACGCACCCCGACCTCCACGTGGCGTCGCCGGAGAAGGTGGCGGCCGCCGAGACCCTGACGCGGGCGCTGAACGAGGCCAAGGACGTCGTGCTGCGGTGGATCGAGGAAGGTCGTGAGTGGCCCTCGTCGGATGGCGGCCCGGTGGCGGTCGTGTTCGGGGAAGCCGAGCCGTGGCCCGAGCGGGAGGCCGAGCCCGGGCCGGTCCCGATCTGCCGTCAGACCGGGCTGCGCGCCGGCGACCGCGTCCGGCTGTGGCCCTACCAGGGCGACGAGCTCGAGACGGTGAGCGGCACCGAGCGCGACGGCGTGCGCGGCCCGTGGTGGGTGCTGCTCGAGCACCGCCCCGCCGAGCGCGCCGACCGCGTGCGCCTGGCCGCCTACACCTGCCCGGTCTGCGGGCAGTGCGCCGGGCCGGTGGTGGCCGAAACCACGATCCGGCCCTGCCCGGAGTGCCTGACCGACCTCCGTCGCATCGAACGCCGTCCGGCCGAGGGGGAACGCGTCCGCAAGGCGATCGAGGCGCGGGCCGAGGCGGGACTGGCCGTCGCCCGGGCGCTCCGCGATCAACGGCTGATCGACCGGGCGAACGATCGGCGGCGGTGGGCCGCACGCCTGCGCACGGCCGCGCCGGACGATCTCCAGGCAGCCCTGGTGGGTGCGTTCACGCGCGCCTTCGAGCGCTGGGCGGCGCACGCGGCGTGACCGTGGCGTTCGGCCTCGTCGCCGCGGCGATGTGGGCGGCGGCGGACGTGCTGAACCAGCGGGTGGCGCGGCGGGCCGGATCGCTCGCCGCCCTGTGGGCGGTGCTGGTGCTCGTCCTGCCGCTCGCCATCGTGCTCGCGCTGGTCACCGACGGCCTGCCGTCGACCGCCGACGCGCGGCCGCTGGGCGCGGCGGTGCTGGCGGGCATCCTGGATGCCGCGGCGCTCGGCCTGTTCCTGCGTGCCCTGCGCGACGGCGACCTTGCAATCGTCGGCCCCCTGGCCGCGCTCGAGGGCGGGTTCGCCGCGATCGGCTCCGTGCTGCTCGGCGCCGATCTGGCGCGGTCGGCGGCCATCGGCATCCCGCTGGCCGTGATCGGGGGAGCGCTGGCCGCGATGAGCGGGCGGGCGCGGCTCGATCGCGGGGCGGGCGCGGCGATCGGCGCGGCAGTCGTGTTCGCGGCGGTGCTGCTCCTGCTCCAGACCGCCGCCGAGGCGGGGGCCATGACGGCGGTGGCGGTCTCCCGCGTTGCGTCGGTGGCGTGCGTCCTGCCCTTCGCCGCCCGGGCCGGCATCGTCCGCGTGCCGGCGCCCATCCGGCGGGCCGCGCTCGGCGCGGGCATCGTCGACGTGCTGGGATTCGCGGCCTACACGCACGCGGCGCACATCGGCTCGCTGGCCGTCGCGGCGGTGGCCGCGTCGCAGTTCGCGACCATCACGGTGGTCGTCGGCGTGGTCGCACTCGGCGAACGGCCACGCCGCCACCAGTGGGTCGGTATCGCGCTGACCCTGGTCGGCGTCGCGATCCTCGCGTACGGGGCGGCGTAGCTACGGCCCGTCGATCCCGGGCACGGGGCGCGCGATCGCGTAGACCGCGTAGACCGCGAGCGGGAACGAGCACACCGCGAGGGCGCCGCGGATGCCGAGCGGCCCGGCGACGACGCCCACCACCACGCCTGCGATCGCCATCGGACCCACCAGGGCCCAGAGGTAGAGCGAGAGCATCCGGCCGCGGATGGCGTCGGGCGTGATGAGCTGGATCGACGCGTTGGTGGAGGCGAACACCCCGAGCCACGCCGCGCCGGCACACGCGCAGAGCACCGCGCCCCAGATGGGGCCGGGTGCCAGCGCGGCCGCGCCGCCCAGCACGGCGAACGCGAGCATCCCACCCGAGATCACGCGATGCCGGCCGAACCGGTCGCCGAGCCACACGACCGCGATGGCGCCGATCGCCGCTCCGAGACCGAAGCCGGCGAGCACGAGGCCGAGCGTGCCGGGGCCGCCGCCGAGCGCGTGGGCGTAGGCGGGGGCGAGGATCGTCAGCGGGGCGGCGCAGAACGTGAAGACGGCGCAGCCGACGATCAGGCGCCGCAGGGGCGCCGAGCGGCGGGCGTAGCCGATGCCGGCACGCACGGTGGCGCCATCGTTGCGAGTGCCGGCGGAGGCGGACGGCAGCCGCCGCGTCAGCACCAGCGGCACGGCGAAGGTCACGGCGTTGACGGCGAAGCACGCGACGGCGCCGGAGCTGGACACGAGCAGCGCGCCTGCGATGGCCGGGCCGATGACGCGAGCGAGGTTGAATCCGGCCGAGTTGAGGGACACCGCAGCGTGCACCGCCTCGCGCGGCACCAGGCTCGAGATGGTGGCGAGCTGGGCCGGGTACTGGAGAGCCTGCGCCACGCCGCCGGCGAGGGAGAGTGCGATCAGGGCCATGGCGGTGTCGTTGCCGGTCCCGGCCACGACGACCAGGCCGATGGCTGCAGCCAGCTGCGCCGCGAGCGTGGCGGCCAGCACGTTCCGGCGATCGCGACGGTCGGCGAGCCGTCCGCCCAACGGCGTCAGGAACAGCGACGGGCCGCGCTGCGCCAGGCCCAGCACGCCGACCGCGGCGGCCGAGTGCGTCTGCTCGTACACCAGCCAGCCGGCAGCCACCTGCTGCATCCACGTGCCCGCATTCGAGATCTGCAGCGCCGCCCACCACGATCGGAACGCGGGCAGGCGGAGCGGAGCGGGAACCGCGATCACCACGCATCGAATGATACGCGGTGCTGACACAATGGCTGCCCGCTTGACGACGGCGCGCCGCTCCCGTACGTTCGCGGCGTGGCGCGCGAACTGACCGTGGTGTTCTTCCCGGAGGGGGCCTACGGCCCCACCAACAACTGCGTTGCGATCGGCCAGGTGCTGCAGCAGCGCGGCGTCCGGGTCGTCTTCATCATCGAGGAGTCCTTCCAGGGCCGCCTCGAGGCGTACGGCTTCGAGGAGCGGCTGATGCGCCTCGGGCCGGCGCCCGAGACCGAGGAGGCGCCCGGCCAGTTCTGGAAGGACTTCATCGCCGAGACGGCACCGGAGTTCCGCAAGCCGACCATCGAGCAGCTGTCGAGCTTCATCATGCCGACGTTCCAGGCCCTCATCGACGGCGCCAGGTACGTCGACGACCGCCTGTGCGAGATCATCGACGAGCTCGATCCGGATCTCGTCGTCGAGGACAACGTCGTGGCCTTCCCGGCATTGCCGGCACGTGCCCGGAAGTGGGCGCGGATCGTCTCGTGCAACCCGGCCGAGATCCTCGATCCCGGCGTGCCGCCGGTGTTCTCGGGCTATGCCGCGGGCGATCGCAACGGCTGGGACGCCTTCTGGGCCGAGTACGACCGGGCCGGCACCGACATGTGGACGGAGTTCGACGAGTTCTGCCGGTCGCGCGGGGCGCCGCCACTCGACCCGCGCACCTACATGTACACCTCGCCGCACCTCAACCTGTACCTCTACCCCGCGGAGGCCGACTACGCCCGCGCCCGGCCGCTGGGCCCGGCGTGGCACCGCATCGACTCCTGCGTCCGGGACGAGACCGCCACCGCCGACATTCCCGCGCACATCCTGGCCGGCAGCGGCTCTCTCGTGTACCTGAGCCTGGGCTCGCTGGGCTCGGCCGACGTCGGGCTGATGCAGCGCATCGTCGACGTGCTGGCCGGCACGCACCACCGGGTGATCGTCAGCAAGGGCCCGCAGCACGACGAGATCCGCCTCGCCGGCAACATGTGGGGCGAGGAGTTCCTGCCGCAGCCGGCGATCCTGCCGCTCGCCGACGTCGTCATCACCCACGCCGGCAACAACACGACCACCGAGTGCTTCCACCTCGGCAAGCCGATGATCGCCCTGCCGTTGTTCTGGGATCAGTACGACAACGCCCAGCGCATCGACGAGCTGGGACTCGGCGTGCGGCTCCCGACGTACACCTTCGAGCCGTCCGATCTGACCGGCGCCATCGACCGCCTGGCCGGCGATGCCGCGCTGCGCGCCCGGCTCGCAGCGATGTCGGCCCGGCTCCAGGCCACGCCGGGCCGCGTCACCGCGGCCGACCTCCTCGAAGGGGTCGCTCGCCGCCCGTAATCCGCTGCTAGTGTCAGTCGATGGACATCGCCGCGGCCGTGGCCGGGCTCGACCGCTCGCATCTCGAGCGAGCGCGGTGGTTCGCCGGTAAGGGCAAGAGCATCGCCAGCCTGCGGCTGGTCGACGCGCTGCAGGTGCCGGGGATCGCCGAGGGCCACCTCCTGATCGTCGACGTCCACTACGCCGCTGACGAGCCCGACCGCTACCTCATGCCCGCGTTCGTGTCGAACCAGGGCCGCATCTGGGAGCCGGAACCGGGTGAAGGCTTCTGGCTGGCGCTCGCGGAGGCCGTCCACGAAGGTGGGCGGCTGCCGGGGCTGCGCGGCTCGTTCGATCTCCGCCCGGCCGCCGCAATGCCGGCAACGCTGTTCGGGGAGCGTGCGCTGGGCGTCGATCAGTCGAACACGTCGATCGTCCTGAGCGAGCGGGTCGTGGTGAAGGCCTACCGCAAGCTCGAGTCCGGGTCGCATCCGGAGATCGAGCTGACGAAGGCGCTGAGCCAGCGACCCGACTTCCCGTTCGTGCCGCCCTTCGCGGGCTCCATCCGCCACATCGCCGAGGACGGCAGCGAGACGGCGCTGGCGTGCATCCAGCAGTTCGTCCCCGACGCCGAGGATGGCTGGGAGGGAATCGTGACGCGGCTGGTGAAGGCCATCGCCGCGCCGCCCGGCACCGTCGATCTCGAGCGAGCAACCGACGAGGTGGCCGAAGTCGCACGCGTCATGGCCATCCTGCACGTCGCGCTGGCCGACGAGTTCGGCGTGCGGACGGCGACGCCGGAGGAGCTGCGTGGCTGGCGCGTCGGGGCAGAGCAGCAACTCGATCGGGCGGTCGCGATCGTCGGCGGCGAGGCGGGCGAGGACCTGACGGCACTGGAGCCGCTCGTCCGGGAGGGGCTGGCGGCCTTCGAGCACGTCGACCCACCCCCCGTATCGCGCATCCACGGCGACCTCCACTACGCCCAGTTCCTGCGCGCCCCGTCCGGCATGTTCGTGGTCGACTTCGAAGGCGAACCGACCCGCACCATCGCCCAGCGCCGCGCGCCGACGAGCGCCATGCGCGACGTCGCCTGCCTCGTGCGCTCGCTCGACCACATCGCGCGCACGGCGCAGCTGCGCAGCCGCGGCGTGACGAGCCCGGGACTGGATGGCGACGCGTGGATAGGGCTCGCCCAGCAACGGGTCTGCGAGGAGTACGAACGCGTCATCGCCGGCAGCGATCTGCGCTTCGACCCCCTCTTGCTGCGGGCGTTCGAGCTGGAGAAGGAGACGTACGAGTTCATCTATGCGCAGACCTTCCTGCCGTCATGGATGTACGCTCCGCGCCTTGGCCTCCGCTGGATCCTCGCCCACGCCTGACCCGATCCCGATGAACCAGCCGGGGTTCGCGGCGGACATCGCCGACGAGCCGGCGGTGCTCGAGCGCGTGGCCGGGGCGTATGAGGACGGGTCGCTGATGGCGAGCGTTCCCCGCCGCCAGCGCGTGCTGCTGACCGGCATGGGCAGCTCGATGTTCGCCGCCCAGACGGCCGCCACGGCACTCCGCAGCCGCGGCATTGACGCCTATGCCGAACTCGCCTCGACGTCGGCTGCGACGCCGCCCGCTCCCGATCTGCTCGCGATCGCGATCTCCGCGTCCGGCAGGTCGGCGGAGACCGTCGCCGCGCTCGAGCGCCATGCCGGCACCAGCCGCACCGTCGCCATCACCAACGTGCCCGAGCGGCTCCTCGGCCACGCCGATGTCGTGCTGCCACTCGTCGCGGGCGCGGAACAGGGCGGTATCAGCTGCAAGACCTACTGCGCGACGCAGGCCGTGCTGTGGCTCCTCGCCGGCCACGTCGCGGACGGCGAGCACCTCGGGGTCGCCCCGATCCGCCACGCCGCCGACACCGCCCGCGCCGCCATCGCCAGCCAGGGCGCCTGGCTCGAGGCCGTCACCGACCTGATCTCGCCGGCCCACACCGTCTACGCCATCGCGCCCGTGGAACGCCTCGCGAGCGCGCTCGAAGCGGCCCTGATGTTCCGCGAGGGGCCGCGGATGCCGGCCGACGGCTGCGAGACCGGCGACTGGCTGCACGTCGACGTCTACCTCTCGCGGCACCCCGGCTACACGGCGATCCTGTTCCCCGGCTCCCGCTTCGACGACGAGGTGCTGCGGTGGGCCCGCGAGCGCCGCTCGACGGTCATCGCGGTCGGCCGGCCGGTGGACGGCGCGACGGCAGTGGTGCCGCTGCCGCAGGCGGACGACCCGTCCGTGGCGCTGCTCTCCGAGACGATCGTGGCCGAACTGGTCGCCTCAGAGCAATGGCGCCGGCGGATCACCGCCGGCGCCATGCCGTAGGGAGGGGGAGGCTGTCGAGTAGGGGTTACGCAGCTGCCATGCCGGCGAGCTCGACCCGCTGGGCCAGTCGCCGGAGGGCGCCGGACTCGATCTGGCGAACGCGCTCGGAGGTGAGGCCGAGCTGCTCGCCGATCTCCTTCAAGGTGGCGGGATCCTCGCCGTCGAGGCCGTAGCGCCGAGCCAGCACCGTGCGCTCGACCTCGGTGAGGGTCTCGAGCGCATCGCGCAGGGCGCCGCGGGCGTCGCTGGCGTAGATCTCGTCCGTGGGCTCGTTGTCGTCCGACCCGATCAGCTCGTGGGCGGCCGTGCCACCCTCGTCGCCGACAGGCTGGTCGAGACTCATGACCGTCCGGGCCGCCTCGCGCACGGCGCGCACCTCGTCGACCGACAGACGGGCCGCCTCGGCGACCTCGTCGTCGTCGGGCGTGCGACCGAGGCGACCGGTCAGGTCGCGCTCGACACGGCTGACGCGGCGCTCGCGCTCGATGACGTGCACGGGCAGGCGGATGGCCCGACTGCGGTTCTGGATGCCGCGGTCGACCGCCTGGCGGATCCACCACGTGGCGTACGTGGAGAACTTGTGCCCGCGGCGCCAGTCGAACTTCTCGACCGCGCGGATGAGCCCGAGCATGCCCTCCTGGATCAGATCCAGGAACGACAGGTCGTGCGTGCCGCGGTACTTCTTGGCGATCGAGACGACCAGGCGGAGGTTGGAGGTGATCATCTTCTCCTTGGCCGCCAGATCGCCGCGCTCGATGCGCTTGGCGAGTTCGATCTCCTCCCGCGCAGTCAGCAGCGGATAGCGGCCGATCTGCTGGAGGAACAGGTCGAGCGAGTCGTCGGGCACGCCGCCGCTCGTCGCGGCGGCGGCAGCCGGCGCGTCCTCGCGGATGTCGATGCCGTGCGACTCGAGCAACGCGCTCAGCTCCTCGACGTCGCGGGGAAGCAACTCGAACTGCTCGGCAAGCTCGCGCAGCTCGTCCGAACGCACGAAGCCATCATCCGTGCCACGGGCAAGGAGGGCGTCGACGTCGTTCTGATGAAGGTTCTCGTGAGTCATCTAGTTGTGCCTATTCGGCGACCCAAGCGGGGTTCCTGGCCGCTAGCTCGTGATACGCAAATCGCTCGAATCCGGTTCGTCCCCCAGGTCGGATTCTCGCTACGGGGCTCCCGACCGTTCGGGCAGCTCCGTCTGTTCAAACGTACGACGCCCGTACGTTCTTCCCGGTTCGGGCGAAGTTGCGGCTAGGTTAAGAGCAGCTACGAGATCCGTGAGGACTCGCGGCGGGCGGCCTGGCGGCGGGCGTGGATGTCCAGGACCACCTTGCGAAGCCGCGTCGTCTGCGGCGTGACCTCGACACACTCGTCCTCGCGGATGAACTCAAGCGACTGCTCGAGCGACAGCTCGCGGTGCGGCACCAGCCGCACGAGTTCCTCGCTGTACGCCTTGCGATGGTTCGTGAGGTGCTTCTCGCGGGTCGGGTTGACCTCGAGGTCATCGGCGCGGGCGTTGACGCCGACGACCATGCCCTCGTAGACCTGGTCGCCGGGCTTTACGAACAGCTCGCCGCGCTCCTGCAGGGAGAGCATCGCGTAGGCCGTGACGACTCCGATGCGGTCGGCGACGAGGCTGCCGTTGGTGCGTGTCCGGATCTCGCCGTGCCAGGGCTCCCAGCCCTCGAAGACGTGGTGGAGCTGCCCGGTACCGCGGGTCTCGGTGAGGAACTCGGTGCGGAATCCGATCAGGCCGCGCGCCGGCACGATGTAGTCCATCCGCACCCATCCGCTGCCGTGGTTGACCATCGACTCCATGCGGCCGCGGCGCAGGCCGAGCAGCTGGATGACGACGCCCGAGAAGTCCTCGGGCACGTCGATGGCAAGGCGCTCCATGGGCTCGTGCAGCCGGCCGTCGATTTCGCGCGTGACCACCTGCGGCTTGCCGACCGTGAGCTCGAAGCCCTCGCGTCGCATGGTCTCGACGAGCACTGCGAGCTGCAGCTCGCCGCGGCCCTGCACCTCCCAGGTCTCCGGCCGCTCCGTGTCGAGCACCCGGATCGACACGTTGCCGACGGTCTCGGCATCCAGCCGGTTCTTCACCAACCGCGACGTGAGCTGCGTGCCCGCACCGCCCACCAGTGGCGACGTGTTGATGCCGACCGTCATCGAAAGACTCGGCTCGTCGACCAGGATCAGCGGCAGCGGCCGAGCGTCGTCGGGATCCGCCAGTGTCTCGCCGATGGTCACTTCGGGCAGACCGGCCACGGCGATGATCTCGCCGGCGCCGGCCTCGTCGGCCTCGACGCGGTCGAGCGCATCGGTCACGTAGAGCTCGGTGACCTTCACCCTGTCGATCGAGCCGTTCGCCCGGCACCAGGCCACCACCTCGCCGCGGCGGATGCGCCCGTGGCGCACACGGCAGATCGCGAGTCGCCCGACGTACGGCGATGCATCGAGGTTCGTGACCAGCGCCTGCAGCGGGTGGCGAGGGTCGTGCACCGGTGCCGGGACGTGGGCCAGGACCGCCTCGAACAACGGCGTGAGGTCCGGCGCCAGCTCGTCCGGCCCGTCCAGCGAAGCCCGCCCGGCGCGGGCGTTGCAGTACACGATCGGGAACTCGATCTGGTCGTCGCGCGCGTCGAGATCGAGGAACAGCGCGTAGGTCTCGTCGATCACCTCGGCACAGCGGGCGTCCGGCCGGTCGACCTTGTTCACGACCAGGATCACCGGCAGTCCCGCCGACAGGGCCTTGCGCAGCACGAACCGCGTCTGGGGCAGCGGCCCCTCGCTGGCATCGACCAGCAGCAGCACGCCGTCGACCATGGTCAGGGCCCGCTCGACCTCGCCGCCGAAGTCGGCATGGCCGGGCGTGTCGACGATGTTGATCTTGGTGCCGCCGTACGTGACGGCGGTGTTCTTGGCGAGGATCGTGATGCCCTTCTCGCGCTCCAGATCCGTCGAGTCCATGACGCGCTCGGCCACGTCCTGGTTGGCCCGGAAGGCCCCGGTCTGCCACAGCATCGCGTCGACCAGCGTCGTCTTGCCGTGGTCGACGTGGGCCACGATGGCGACGTTGCGGAGGTCGGCACGGGTGGCGAGCACGCTTCGAAGGGTACCCGCCGGCCACTTGCAAAGCGTGCAATGACGCGTACGGTGAGTAAGGGACTCCACCGCCATGATCCGCATCGACGCAACTGCAACCCTCGGCGAGGCCGCCCGCACCATGGAGCGGGAGGGCCTCGAGGTGCTGCTGGTCATCGACCGCCGCGGCAACCCGGTCGGGGTGCTCGCCGCGTCGCACATCCTGGCCTCCGTGGCCGCCAGCCGCCACCCGGATCACGGCACGGTCGCGTCGTGGATGGCACCGGTCGTCGTCGATCCCGACGGGGTCCACCGCCTGCCCGACGCCGTCGCGACACCCCGCATCCGGACGCCCTCGGCCCACTGAAACGGCGGCCTTCCCGCAATTTGCGGGAATCGCGGAACTGGGGGACTTGCGCCCCTCGCCACGCCCTCCTAGATTGCCGTCTGCGCCGAGCGCGGAACCGACAAGGGGACGCCGCCCGGGGTATCCGAGGACCGCAAGGGACGAGGGTACGCAGGGCGCCGAATCCATGTGGGAGCCGAGCTCGGCGCCTCGCGTTGGACCGCCCGAATCGCGCTGGTGGAGCTAAATCCCGGAAGAGTCCGCAAATTGCGGCGATTCGCCCGGCGAGCACCTTGCGGGCCTACCGGCAGCGCCGCTAGATTCCCGTTTGCGCCGAGCGCGGAACCGACGAGGGGACGCCGCCCGGGGTATCCGAGGACCGCAAGGGACGAGGGTACGCAGGGCGCCGAACCAGCGACGGGCCCGAGCTCGGCGCTTCGTCTTTCCGGGGGCGCTCCATCCGACCCGGGGCCTAGAGTCCGGGGACGTGAGGGATCCCGGATTCGCGCACGCAGCCGAGCGGGAGTGCGCGCGCCTGCTCGACTTCTACGGCATCAGGTGGGAGTACGAGCCGCACACGTTCACGCTCGCCGAGGATGAGGACGGGCGTACCCGCGAGGCCTTCACGCCCGACTTCTACCTCACCGACCTCGACTGCTACCTCGAGGTGACCACCATGCGCCAGCGACACGTGACCCGGAAGCACCGCAAGCTGAAGCGGCTGCGGGAACGTCATCCCGAGGTGCGGGTGCAGCTGTTCTCGCGACGCGACGTGGAGCGGCTCGCGGCCTGCCACGGCATCTCGCTCACCGAGGTCGCATGAGGGAGGCGGGTCCGGTCGCCATCGGCGCCGAGGCGATCCTGGACCGCGTCGAGGCGATGGCCGAGGCCATCGCCGCCCGGCACGGCACGGCCGTCACCCTGGTCGCGTTGCTGTCGGAGGGCGCACCGCTCGCAACCGACCTGGCCGCCCGGATGCCCGGCGCGACGGTGGCGGGGATCCGGGTGTCGCCGTACGGCACGACCGAGCGCGCCCAGGCCGAGACCGTGGGAAGGATTCCCGCCGACCGCCCCGCGATCGTCGCCGCCGCCGTCGTCGACACGGGCCTCCGGCTCCGGGTCGCCCTGGCGGAGCTCGCGCGACTGGTGCCGGTGACGGATGCCTGCGCCCTGCTCGACCGGCCGGCGCGCCGCCTCATCCACGACCTGCCCTTGCTGGCGCGGGGGTTCGTCGTGCCGGACTGTCTCTTCGCCGGCTACGGCCTCGGCGGGCCGAGCCGCTCGGCGCTCGCGGACATCCACTTCGACGATGCAGCCGGCGCCCTTCGCGCCCGGCGCGCCCAGGTCGCGACCGCGTAGGCAGCGCTCGCGTCGTCAGGACGCGTCGACGATGCCGGTGAACCTCGGGTCGGCCCGGATCGACTGGAAGTCGGCGTCGTTGCGGGCGGCATCCGCCAGCGACGGGCGATCCTCGACGGCAGCGCGCAGATGCTCGATCGCGGCATCCGTGTCGCCCATGAGCGCGTCGGCGCAGGCGAGGTTGTAGAGCAGGGTCGCGTGGTCGTCCTCATACCGCTCCAGCGCCTCGCCGATGACCGACCTGGCCTCCTCGTACCTGCCGGCTTCGAGCAGGGCGAAGATGTCGCGGTTGGTCTCCCACGGCTGGGGGCGGAACGCGTGACCTGGCCTGGCGCCCACGGACACGACGGTCGTGCCGGGCGCCTGCTGCGACCGCACCACGGGCCGCGTCGGGATCCGGGACGAAGACGATCGTACCGGTGGGCGCATCGACCTGTTCGCCGGCCACCGTGAAGGTCGCGTGCCCGGCCGTGACGAGGTAGAGCTCCTCGTGCCGGGTGGGCTCCTCGTCGTGCTCGGGGATGAGCACCCCGCCAGCCTCCCGAGCTGTCCACGCGTTGATGCCGAACGACTGCACGCCGAGATGCAGCCGGATCGGCGACCAGCCGTCCGCGCGCTCGAGCTCGCGGATGCCGGTCGTCACGTAGGGTTGACTCACGGTGCCTCCCGACGTTGTCGTCGCGTCGCGACCACGGCGTCACCAGATCGCGAGGAACAGCTCCTCGACGATCTCGCGCGATGCGAGGTAGGTGTGCTCGATCTCCGGCGGCGCGGAGTGCCTGGCGGCCGCGGCGATGTCGTGGAACGCGCGCTCGTTGGTGCGGAGCAGCAGCTGGGCGGCGTAGACGTGCCGGACGGCGGCCACGGGATCGCGCGTCCAGACGTCGCTGGCCTCCGAGCACGCGTCCGCCGCCGATTCGACCGTCGCCCGCAGCAGGATCGCCGCCGGCAGCTCGGCGAGGCCATCGAGGCCGGCCGCCGCGCGCCAGAGCTGCTGCGAGGTGCGCTGGAGCTGGATCTGCATGTCTCCGTGCACGGGGTAACCAATACCAGGGCGGTCGGCTGGTACGACTGCGTCCGGCAACCGCTTGGGCCGATCGCTACAATCGGCCCGGTGAACCCCCCGTCGGATCTGATTCGACTGCTCTACGTCTCGACGGCCCGGGCCCCCTTCACGCGACCACAACTCGCGGCGCTGCTCGAGCAGGCACGTGACGCGAATGCCCGCCGCAACATCACCGGCGCACTCCTGTACCACGACCAGGGATTCGCCCAGATCCTCGAGGGTGACAAGCGAGCAGGTCGACGCTCTCGTCGCCCGGATCGAGGACGATCCGCGACACCACGGCATGTCGACGCTCCTGCGCACCGGCGCGGAGGAGCTGCTCTTCCCCGCCTGGTCGATGGGATGGATCCAGCCCGACGACCTGACCCTCGGCGGATTCGACCCGGACCTCGTCCGCCGGGCACGCTTCGGCGACTCGGACATCGACGCGCTCGTCGCGGCCTTTCGGCTGTGCGTCCGGCTGGACGTCCGCCCGGTCTGACCCGCGTCCGACGCTCAGAGCTGATTTCAGAATGAGGGTCGTGGTCGCGGGTCGGGGAGCGAGCGGCAGCGACCGGGCGTTCCGCAGGCCTTGCCGGACGTAAGGCCAAGGGACGGACGACGCTGCCGCGAAGCCCCTGAAGCCGCCTCTCCGAGGCGGCGGAAGGGGAGCCGAAGCTGATCACGGTTGCCGGAGCCTCGGCTCCGGCGTTCGTGGTCAGCGCAGGACTCTCCCCGACCATGCGAACGCGCCGCTCATTCTGAAATCAGCTCTTAGGGCAGGCAGCGCCGGCCCGTGCGTGACAGGCGGACCGGGCAGTTCTGGCTGTGGCCCGGGATCTGAACCCACACGACGGGTGAGCCCCACTTCGCCCGAGCCGCGAAGACGCAGCCGCCCGCACCGGCGTGGGCCGCGACCGTCATGTCGGCCAGGGCGCCGTCGGGGGTCGCGACCTCGATCCTGACGATGCGGTCGGCCGAGTCGTCGACCAGCTGCAAGGTGCCGTCGATGGCGACCGTCGCGAATCCCACGGGCGATGTCCCGTCCGCATACCACACGTCGACAGGCGTGCCGGCGACGTCGTTCTTCAAGGAGATCCGGTAGCCAGGCGTGGCGCCGCAGGAGGCGACCACCGATCCCGACCGGGGCACGCCCAGGATGACGCGCACCGCGGCACCGGGCGCCTCGGTCGTCCGCGCGCTCGTCAGCCGGCCGGCGCCCTGCACGAAGCGGGACGAGT
Organism: uncultured Actinomycetes bacterium; assembly: GCA_963779685.1. Classification (GTDB taxonomy): domain Bacteria; phylum Actinomycetota; class Thermoleophilia; order Gaiellales; family F1-60-MAGs149; genus CAVZZG01. The sequence goes on along the minus strand of CAVZZG010000001.1, from coordinate 363,405 downwards.
CGACGCCATCGAGCAGGTCGGGGTTCAGGTGGTTGATCCAGCCGCTCGACTCGATCAGCAACGGTGGCACACCGGGTCGCACGCCGAGGCTGAGGCCCGGCCCCGTACCCGACTGCGTGATCTGCACGAGCCTGCTGATCCAGCGACCGGTGATCACCGTCGGGCGGTTGACCTCGTTGCGTGTGCCGAGGTTCAGCGGGGCGCCGGTACCCCTGCCGGCAAGTGCGGCGTCGGCCGCCAGCACGACGATCGAGACCAGGGCGCCGATCAGGCCGCCGTAGACGACGTTGCGGCGGGTGCTCGGGCTCACCGCGGTGAGAACTCCGCCCTCGCCTCGAAGACGCAGCCGCCGCTATCGGCCTGGGCGGCGACCGTGACGTCGGCGATGGTGCCGTCGCCGAGCGCGATCTCGATCCGGGCGACGCGGGGATCCGCGCCGCTGGCAACCACCACGGCGTCGCCCTTCGCGACCGTGGCGAACGTCACCGCAGCGACGCCGTCCGTGAACCAGACGTCGGCCGCGGCATTGGCAAGGGTGTTGCTCCACGAGACCTGGAACCCGGGCGTGGATCCGCAGGACGCGATCACGTAGCCGAACTTCGGCACGGTCAGGATGCCCCGGTCGGCGGCGCCGGGCGCCTCGGTCGTGCGCTCGGTGGCGAGCCGCCCGGATCCCCGCACGAAGCCGGACGAGTCGATGCCGTCGAGGTAGTCGGCGTTCAGGTTCCGCACCCAGCCGGTCGAGTTGACCACCAGCGGCTGCACGCCCGGTTGCACGTGCAGGTGCAGTGCCGAAGCGCCCGTCCCGCGCTGCCGGATATCGAGCAGCGGCTTGGACGAGCTGCCGGTCAGCCGCGTGGTGTTGTTGACCGTGTTCTTCGTGCCCAGGTGCAGCACCGAGCCGATGCCGTTGCCGGCCAGCGCGACGTCGCCGATGCACACGAGAGTCGCAACCACCGCACCGACCGCCGCGCCGCTGATGAAATTGCGTCCGATCCGGACCACCTCCCCGTCGAGCGCGGTAACTGTACCGATCTCGCGAAGGTCAGGCGGGCGCTTGCGGCGCCTTGCCGCCCGTGCTGGGTCGGCGGCTTGTGGACTGAACGCTTCTACCCGGACGATCGGCCTCGGGCGTCATGGTCGACGGATGGCCGGCACCAGCGGAGACCGCTTCGGTAAGCTCGGCGGCGAATGCCGCCGCTCGCACTCGCCGTAGCGCCATCGATCGCCGAAGCTGCCGCGATACTCCTCCTGGTCGGCGGCGGATGGCTGATCTTCACGGTGCGCGACGAGGACGACTGGGCGTTCTGGCGTCTGGCAACCGGAGCCATGATGATCGCATTCGCCGTCGTTTGCGTCCTGAGCGTGACGGCGACCACGCCGCCACGCCCGTAGTCACGTCCTCCCGGCGGGCGCAGTCGCCGAGCTGCAAGGCTGTCGCGATCAGGGCAGGATCCGCGTCACGCTCGCACTGTTGTAGTTGGTGACCCAGATGTGCCGGCCGTCGAAGGCAACCCCGTACGCGAAGGGGCCATCGACTGGACTGGCAGTCCCACCGGAGCTGCCGTCCAGATTCACCGGCGTCACCGTCCCGCTGCCGTAGTTCGTCACCCAGATCCGGGAGCCGTCGAAGGCGATGCCGTTCGGGTTGGCCATGGGCACGTTGGCGCCGGCCGACGAGCCGTTCGGGTTCAGGCGGGTGAGGTAGCCCGAATTCGAGTTCGCCACCCAGATCTTCTCGCCGTCGAACGCGACGGAGGAAGGGTTGGTGCCGACCGTGATGTCGGCTCCGGCGGAAGACCCGTCGGTGTTGAGCCGCGAGACCGTGCCGTCGCCCGAGTTGGCGACCCACAGGTGGGTGCCGTCGAACGCAACGGCGACCGCAGTCGTTCCCACCGGCACGTCGGCGCCCGCCGATGTGCCGTTCGTGTTCAGCCGCGAAACGAAGCCGCCGTAGTTGGCGATCCACAGGTGAGTTCCGTCGAAAGCCATGCCGGCCGGCCCGCCGCCGACGACGACGTCCGCACCCGCCGACGTTCCATCCGGGTTGAACCGTTTGACGTGCCCGGTCCCACCGCTGGAGACCCAGATTGTCTCGCCGTCGAAGACGATGCCGAGCGGGAAGGAACCGGCCGGGATGTCGGCGCCCGCCGACGTGCCGTCCATGTTGAGACGCGACACGCTCGCATCCGTGTAGTTCGCGATCCAGATGTGCCGGCCATCGAATGCCACCGCCTGCGGGTGGTTGCCGACCGCGAAGTTCGTCTTGCGGTCGAGATCCCATCGCAGCATCCCGATGTCCCTGGGCGCGAGCGTGACCGGGCTGCCGTCACGCCCCGCGGGGCCGGGCAGGCCATTCGTCCCGTTCGTGCCGTCCGTCCCATTCGTGCCGTTCGTGCCTGGTTGGCCGTCGGCGCCCCGTGGTCCCCGGAGCAGCGTTCCGGCGGCGAAGTCGGCGGCATGCAGCGAGCCATCCTTGACCTTCGACCCGGTCACCGCATTGTTGCGCAACTGTGCGGCACCGACGCTGTTCTTCGGCAGTGTCGCCATTGCATACCCGGTGCCCGAGATCGCGAGCACGAGCGCGGTCGTGCTCACCACGGCGGAATTCGACATGGCCCGGATGCGGATCGCCTGAGGCACTGTGCCAGCCACCCTGATCCTGCTCGAACGCCGCGGCGCCTCGAGTGAGCGCAGCCTACGCCGCCGGCTGTCAGCGAGGCGCCGCGACCACCGGACGTGCATCGCCACCTCGAATCAGGAGCCGCGTCACGGTTCGGTGTGCACGACCACCTCGCGTATGGCCGCGCCCGTCGCGCGGATGCGCTCCTCGAACTCGCTCGCCCGGGCGTGCGCTTCCAGCAGCGTGCCGTCGGCGACGGCGAGCGTGACGTGCACGACCAGACCCTGCTCGGTGCGGAGGAACCGGACCTCGCGCGGTGGCGGATCCTCCTCGGCCAGGGCCCGCCAGATGCGCTGTTCCTCGGCCTGGAAGCCGCCGGCCTCGCTGCCCGCGAGCGCAACCGGGTCGGCCAGCGGCTCGAGGTGCGTCTGGACGTGCCCGACCTGCGGCGCCACCGCGCGGATGGCCTCCTCGACCCGCGTGGCGACGGCGTGCGCGGCGCTCAGGGCCAGATCGGCAGGCAGCTTCAGGTGCAGCGACACGTTCAGGCCGTCGCCGAGGTCGACGATCGTGACGTTGTGCACCTCGCGGACGGAACCGACCGAGAGGGCGGCGCCGCGCACCGCCTCGTGGAGGTCGGCCTGCGAGGTGGCGGGCTCGACGTGGACGATCACGTCACTGCCCGGGAGCGCCTCCTCGATCGCCGTCTCCATCGCGTCGGTGACCGCGTGCGCCTCGCTGACGGCGGCCGCCGGCGGTACCGAGGCCACGACCTCGACGAAGTGCTGCCCGCCGACCTCCCGCGTGCGCACCCGCTCGACGGTCACGGAGAGGCCGAGCCGGTCGACGGCGCCGCGCACGATGGCGTCCGCCTCGGGCAGCGCCTGGTCCATGATCGAGCGGACGTTCTCCAGCGTCAGCCGGCCGGCAGCCAGCACGATGACGGCGGCGACGCAGAGCGCAGCGACCGCGTCGGCGCGGGGGTATCCGGCGCGGACGAACAGCAGCCCGACGAGCACGGCGACGCTGCCGAACAGGTCGCCGCCGAAGTGGAATGCGTTCGAGCGGAGGGCGGCGCTGTGGTGTTCGCGCGCCGAGCGGCGGGAGACGATCGTGCGCGAGATGTCCACCACGATGGCGATCCCGATCACCGCGAACACCGCGGCCGACGGCTGCAGGTCGGGCGGGATCGTCGCCCGCAGTTGCTGGACCGCGTGGATGACGATGAAGACGGCGCCGCCGTAGAGGATGGCGGCCTCGCCGAGCGCAGCCAGGTTCTCGGCCCGCGCATGCCCGTAGGGGTGGTCGAGGTCTGCCGGACGCCCGCCGACCCGGATCGCGACGAGCGTGAGGATCGCCGCCAGCACATCGCCGCTCGACTCGATGCCCGCCGACACCAGGCCCAGGCTGCCGGAGACGATCCCGGTGATGAGCTTCAGCCCGACCAGGAGCGTCGCAGCTGCGACCGAGACGAGCGCTGTCCGCGTCTTCGTGCCCGCCATCAAGAACTGGGATGCTAGTGCTTCGCGGTGCTCAGCCTCCCCCGCCGCGCGGCGGGGAAGCCGCGAGCGTGCGCGCGAGGCCCTCCAGGAGCTGCCGTTGCTGGGCGGCGGAGAGGCTGGCGGAGGGGTGCAGCGGCGTGTAGAACCAGGGCGGCATGCTGCCGCCGCGGATGCTCTCGGCGATGTCTCCGGCGCTCGTGTCCTGGGGCCGATCCCAGGTGGAGACATTGAGTGCTGACCGGCCCGCGTCCACGTCGCGCTGGCTCAGCCAGGAACATGGGCGCGACGTTCGTGTACCACGGCCAGCGTGTCGTGTTGGAGTGGCAGTCGCCGCAGGCCTGCATGAACAACTGGCGCGTCTGGGCCGAATCCCACGCAGGCTCCCGGGTGGTCGCGGGGTTGCTGTGGTCGCGACCGTACGGCACGAGCTGGATCAGGACCAGTCCGATCGCGAGCACGCCCAGCACGCGCAGCGACAGGCGGAACCAACGTCGACGTCCACTGCCGGTGCTGCCTCGCATGGCTTCATGGTCGCCGGCTTCCGGCTGGTCTCATCGGTGCAGACCCGCTCCGCTCCTGCGGAGATCCCGTGCCGGCTCGCTTGCCGGCTGATGGGCGGTGACGGGCTCGAACTGCCAACCCCTGTTTGACGGCGAGTCACGATGACCCTCGCGATGACCCTGAGGCGCGTGTTGGCGTCGGCCCTTGACGCGGGCGATCCTCCGGTTCAGGCTGGCGCCATGGATCGCCACGTCGCCGCCGAAAGGCTGACCATAGTCATCAGCATCGCGGTAGCGGCCGTATCCCTCACCGGCCACCTCAGCCTGACAACGGCAGTCGTCATGATCATCCCCATGACCGTCGCCCGAACCATCATCCGCCAACATCGCAAAGCCGCAGCAGCCCGCAAACCGGCCCAGGAAGAACCGGACGCCTGGCAGTAGCGTCGTCACGACCCCCCGCCTTGACGTGCCCCACCAGCGACGTCACGCTGGACACATCGCAGATCACGGCGCCACCCATACTCTGGTCGCGTCCGGCGCCATCGCGACGGTGGGCGCATGGCAACACGGCTACATCGACGGAACGGCCGCCGCGCTGATCGGCGTCGCGCTGATCAGCACCGGAGTGATCGCCCAGCGATACCGCGCGACGCCGCGGCACGCAGCCAGAAGGCCCGGAAGAACGGGTGGCCGAACGGGGACGCTGGGGACGAATAGCGTCAAGTGGTACCGGCGGCGCGCCGAACCTTGCGGCCGCTACACCGTCGCGGGCATGGCACTCACGCTTGTGGTCGCGGGCGCATGGGGATGGTTCAACGGCTCGATCCACGGCACCGCCAAGGTGATCGCCTTGGTACTTGCCGCCCCCTTCCTGTTCATCTGCTTCCTCGCCGATGCGCGCCGGAAACACCGACTCGATGTAGCTCGTTGGTCGTCCACTGACCACGATCCGAACGCGGTGGACTACGACGAAGACCCGGCCTACGTGGCATGGCTGGAACGTCGACCGCCCCCGCCGCAGGCGTCACCCCGACGCAAACCCGACCTACCTCGCGTGGCTAGCGGAACAGCCCGCCCCCCCCCGACCGACCTCTAGTGTGATGAGCACGCGCCAGGAGCGTACTATCGGCGCATGGCCAGGGCCGACGGCATCTCCTCCGATCTGCGCTTCTCGTGGAGAGGCCGCGTCGTCCGCGCGTGCGGAGCGCTGGTTGGGCTCATAGGCCTCGGTGCGCTGGTCGCCGGGTGCGGAGGCTCCGGGGAGTCCCCAATCACGTCGTCAACGGTTGGCGCAACGTTCACGCCGATCCGGTCACCCTCGGTCGAGCGTTGCGTTCAACTGCTGTCGCCAAGCAACGGCGAGGTGTGGGCCCGCAACCGGTGTGCACTCGTCGCGGGGCGACCATGGTTCCACGCAGTGGTTACCAACCCGTTCAACTATGAGATCGGGCTCGACTGCTCGGTGATCGCGCGGGACGCCGCCAGCGTTCAACTCTTCGCCGACAACGTCAGCTTCGACCCGGGCAGGGTCGCCGGTCACGGCACGGTTCGTGTCGATCAGCCGGTGTGGCTGAATTCGCGGTGGGCACCCGCTCCGGCTGTGAACGTCGCGTCCTACGAGGCACGATGCGCCCCGCTGCCGAACCCGTAAACAGCCGTCATCCAGCCACCAGCGCGCCCATTCACGGCGGACAGGTCTGAACCCACACCGTTCCGCTCGTTACGGTCTATCGGACGTCACGGACGGCACCAGACGGACTACGTGTGCGTAACACGACCGCGACCCCGGCAAGGGTTGGCCGGGGTCGCGGGCTGGCAGGTGTCGGCACCGCACAGGAGACGACCCCGCCAGCATAACCACCACCCCCGGAAACCCTCGCGACACCCCACCCCCTCCGGCGACACCCCACACCCGCCGTATTCCTCACAACCACGGGATGGGCGGTGAGGGTTACGATCCCCCGACCCCCTGCTTGTAAGGCAGGTGCTCTACCAGCTGAGCTAACCGCCCGCTCTCGAAGTATCGCGCCCCCGCGCCTTCATCAGTTACAGGACCGGCCCGGCAGCCTGGAAGCCCGGGCGGGAGGTGACGGCCTCGCGGAACGCCGCGATGCGCGGGTACGGCGACAGGTCGAGGCCGGTGTGGATCGTCCGGTACACGGCCGGCGCCGCCGCCATGTCGGCGATGGTGAAGGTGCCGAGCACGGTGCCGTTCTCCGCGAGCAGCGAGTCGAACAGCGCCAGGTCGGGCGCGGCGGCCGCGGCGGCGGACCTGGCGGCGTCGGGATCATTGGCGACGCCGCCGAAGCCGTGACCCGCGAGGAAGCCGAGCGCGGGGCGCTCGATCCGGAACAGGGCCGGGCGGAAGGTCAGCGAGTAGCGATCGAGGAACTCGTCCACGCGGGCGCGCTCGCGTGCGGACGCCGGGTAGAGGTCGTCGCGGCCCTCGCGGAGTGCGAGGTAGCGGAGGATCGTGTTCGACTCGGCGAGCACGAAGCCATCGTCGTCGAGCGTCGGGATGCCGCCGACGGGGTTGACCGCGAGGTACCAGTCCGGACGCGGATCGGTGAAGTCGACGTGCCGCCGGTCGTGGGCGAGCCCGAGCTCGTGCAGCGCGAACCGCACCTTCAGCGCGTTCGACGAGGCGGGATTGTCATAGAGGAGCATGCAAAGAGGGTAGCCTTCCAGCGTGCCGATCGCACGGCTGGCGGGCGGAATCGCCGGAGAGGCGCACGACGATGCCGCGACGCGGCTCGCGTACGCCACCGACGCCTCGGTTTACCGGGTCGAGCCCCGCGGGGTCGTCGTGGCCCGTCACGTCGACGACATCGCCGCCACGCTCGACTTCTGCCGGGCCGAGGGCGTGCCGCTCACCGCGCGCGGAGCCGGGACGAGCCTCGCCGGACAGGCCATCGGCGCAGGCATCGTCCTCGACACGTCCCGCGTCGACCGCATTCTCGAGGTCGACCCGGAACGCCGGCTGGCGCGGGTCGAACCGGGCGTCGTGCAGGCCGACCTCGATCGCGCAGCCGGCGAACACGGACTCTGTTTCGGGCCCGACACCGCGACCGCCACCCGCGCGACGCTGGCCGGCATGATCGGCAACGACTCGGCCGGCATGCGGTCGGTGATCTACGGCCGCACCTCGCACCGGGTGCGCCGGCTGCGGGTGCTGCTCGCCGACGGCTCCGAGCACTGGGTGGGCGAGTCGGAAGCCGGCGACCTCGACGGCCCCTTCGCCGCCGCCCATGCCATCGCCGTCGGCCAGCGAGCGGAGATCCAGGCGCGCTGGCCGAAGATCCTGCGCTGCGTCGACGGCTACAACCTCCCGGCTCTGATCTCCGCCCGCCCGCACCTGGCGCGGTTCCTGTGCGGCAGCGAGGGAACGCTGGCACTGGTGCTCGAGGCCGAGGTCGAGCTCGACGTGCGGCCGGAGCTGCGGGCCTGGACCGTGGTGCGCCTGGCGACGCCGGAGTCGGCAGGGGACGCGACGGTGGCGGTGCTGCCCACCGGCCCGACCGCGGTCGAGATCATCGACGCGGGCGCAGCGGTCGGCTCGGCCGTCGTGCGCGAGCTCGCCGCCGGCGCCGACACGGTGCTCCTGATCGAGCACTCCGGGACGCCGGACGAGGTTGCGGCGGGAAGGGCTGCGCTGCCGGCGATCCCCGGCGCCACGAGCGTCGTGATGGTGGACGGCCCGGTCCGGTCGGAGGCCGTGCTCGAGCTGCGCCGCAGCATGCTCGGCGCGACGCAGCGACACGTTTCGGGCCCGCGCCTGCCGACCACCGTCTGCGAGGACGGCGCCGTGCCGGTCGAGCGCCTGTCCGACTTCCTCGCCGACCTCCGGCGCCTGGTGCGCGACGAGGGCACCGCCTCGGTGTTCTACGGCCACGGCTCCGTGGGCTGCGTCCACGCCCGACCCCTGCTCGACCTCACCGACCCGGAAGACCGGGCGCGGTTCCGGCGCCTCGCCGAGGGCGCAGCCGAGATGGTGCTGTCGCGCGGCGGCGCGCTCTCGGGCGAGCACGGCGACGGCATGCTGCGGGCCGAGCTGCTGCCGCGCATGTTCGGAGACGAGCTGATCGGCGCGTTCCGCGAGGTCAAGCGCGCGTTCGACCCGGACGGGATCCTCAATCCGGGCCGCATCATCGACGCCCCCCGCCTGGACGAGCAGCTGCGGGCGCTGCGGCTGCCGGTGCCGCGGCACCCGCTCGAGCTCGCCGTGTCGCGGTGCGTGGGCATCGCGGCGTGCGTCGACCGGCGGGCCGGCGTGATGTGCCCGCCGTACCGCGTGACGAGGAACGAGCTGCACACCACACGCGGTCGCGCGAACCTGCTGCGCGAGGCGATGTCCGGCGGCCTCGGCGCCGATGACCCCGGCCTCGAGGAGGCACTGGCGCTCTGCGTCGGCTGCAAGGCCTGCAAGGGCGAGTGCCCGGCGGGCGTCGACATGGCGTGGATCAAGGCCGAGGTGACGGCCGAGCGGCACCTGCACGGCGGGGCGACGCGTGCCGAGCGCGCCTTCGCGCACCTGCCGGAGCGCCTGGCCAGGGCCGCGCGCATGCCGCGTACGGCGAACGCCGTCGCCGGGAGCCCGATCGGGCGCTACGGGTTACGCCGGCTCGGGTTCGATCCGCAGCGCAAGCTGCCACGGCTGGCGCACACGGGGTTCCGCGAGCTCGCGGAGGGCCGCTACGGCGTCCGCCGCGTGGACGTGGCGCTGTTCGTCGACACCTTCACGCAGTGGATCGAACCGGACGTCGGCATGGCCGCGCTCGACGTGTTCGACGCGATCGGGGCAACGCCGGCGATCGCGCCCAACGTCTGCTGCGGCCGCACGTTCATCTCCGGCGGCTTCCTCGAAGAAGCTCGCCACCTCGCGGCCGAGAACGTGCGCCGGTTGCTGCCACTGGCCGCGGCGGGCGTACCGCTGGTCGGGCTCGAGCCGTCCTGCGTCCTCACGCTCCGCGACGAGCTCCTGCGCCTGTTGCCGGGCGACGACGACGCCCGGCTGGTCGCCCGGCACGTGTTCCTGTTCGAGGAGGTGCTCGACCGCTGGGACGCACTGGACCTGGCGCCCCTCGACCGGACGGTGCTGGTGCATCCTCACTGCCACGCGCGTGCGCTCGCCGATCCGCACGCCACCGCCCGCGCCCTGTCGCGCGCTCCCGGAGCCGACGTGCGGACGCTCGACGCAGGCTGCTGCGGCATGGCGGGCGCGTTCGGCTACCGGCTCGCCAACCGCGACTTGAGCTTCGCGATGGCGAACGACCGGCTGGTTCCGGCCATCCGCGAGCACCCGGGGGCCGTGCTGGTCGCCCACGGCACCTCGTGCCGGGCGCAGATCCGGGACGTGGCGGGCGTCCAGGCCCGGCACCCGGCTCAGCTGCTGCGCGACCTCACACCCGCACGGCAGCCCGGATGAGCTGCACCTCGAGCGCGTCCACCGCGGAGTTCGAGAGGCCCGTGAACTGCAGGGCGGAGCCGTCGTCGTCGGTGCGGATGACGACGGCCCGGAGGATCAGCTCGGTGCCGCGCAGGCCGATCACCGCGCGGTACGCCGAGCCCTCGTCGAGCGTCACATCGACCAGCGCACCGCCTGCCGACACGTTGCGCGTTCGCGCCGCGAACGACTGTCCGGCCATGCCGAGGGGCTCGCCCCGGATGGCGAGGTCGACGTGCAGACGGTCGTGCCCGCGGCGCTCCTCGAGCTCGGCCCGGGCGATGTCGCAGTGCAGGGTCGCCATGGTCGCGTCCACGGCGAGCACGAGCACCGGCATGCGCACGAGCCCCGGCTCGACCACGCCGTAGAAGGAGGCAGGCCCGGGCCGCAACTGCACGAGCGGCGCCCGCGCCTCGACCAGGACGCGGCGGCGCTCGAGATCCGCGTGCGTCACCTTGAGGGCGTCGAACACCTCTGCACCCTGCGTCAGGAGGCCCCGCCGGAGTCCGTCCACCAGCTGGGCCGCCGTCGCACGCGCCTGTCGCCGCCGGTCCTGCGGAACGAAGGGTTGCGCGTCGACGACGGGGTCGGCCATGCCTCTATGGTACGTACGGTGTCCTCTCCCGCAGCCATCCCCGGAAGGGTGCTTCGTTCGAGAATCGGTTACACCTCCGTCATCTTCACATGGATTCTGGTCGCTCTCTGGGCCGACGGTCATCTCGACCGCTGGGCGCAGAGCGTGGTTTCGGTCGCCACCTGGATCCTGCTGGCGGCGGTCTTCGCCACCGCCGCGGCCGGCGAACGGCGCCAGATCGTGGTCGTCGTGGTCGTCGCCACCTGCTTCGAGATCGCCTTCTCGATCGTCTGGGGGCTCTACCGGTACCGCTACGGCAACCTGCCGATGTACGTGCCGCCGGGCCACGGCCTGGTGTACCTGCTGGCGGTGCGGTTGTCCGGGTTCGGCTGGCTGCGGGCCGACCGCGTCCGCACGGCCGGGCTCGTCACGCTGGCCGTGTCGGGCTGGGTCGCGGTCGCGGTCTTGCTCGGCGACCCGCGCGACATCGTCGGCCTCTGCCTGCTACCGGCGCTGCTGTTCTGCCTCTGGCGGGCAGGCCGCTGGAACGTGTACGCCGGCGCCTTCATCGCCACCACCGTGCTCGAGCTCGTCGGCACGCGGTTCGGGAACTGGCGCTGGGCCGAGACCGTGCCGGGCCTCGGCATCCCGCAGGGGAACCCGCCGGCGGCGATCGCCGCGGGCTACTGCCTGCTCGACGCGATCGTCCTCTACCTCTGCACGAGACAGCCGCTGACGTCGATGGCGCGCTGGAGGAGCTCCTCGACCCCGTCGACGTCGTTCGGCCCGAACCACCCGGGCGCCCACACCCATAGCGCACCTCCGGCCACCTCGAACTTTGCATCGGGGTGGTCGATCAGGGCCGTCATGGCCTTGGGCGTGAAGACCGTGCGGACGGCCAGGTCGGACGCCTCGTCGTCCACCAACAGCCGGTAGCGCTCCCCGAACTCGACGGACTCGAGCTCGACCACGCGGTCGCGGGTGAACGTGCTCTCGAGCGAGTCGAAGACCCCGGCGGAGAGCAGCCCGCGAGGCTCGAGCAGGAGGTGCCCGATGCCGGGCAGCGCACACGCCACGCACGCGGCAGTCAGCTGAATCGTCCGCTCGGAGCGACCGGAGCCCTCCGAGTAGCGGAAGTTCGCGACCTCGACCGCGCCCTCGGGGCGGTGGCCGACGAACGCCTCGACGAACCGCTGGCCGTGGCCCTGCCGCATGAACCGGCAGTCGCTCCGCTGCTCGGGGCTCGTCGTGTAGGTGAAGCCGTGCTCGCCGGCCCAGTCGGTGAGGAACGCCGTCCGGGCCCGGTTCGCCGCCTGTGCGAGCCGGTAGGCGACGAAGGCAGCCGGTGCGAGTACCGCGAAGAACAGCGGCAGCGACCAGTTCTCCCCGGGGCCGGCGGAGCCGATGTACAGCCCTGCCGCAAGACCGGCGAGGGCCAGCAGGGGGACGATGGCGCGGGCGCTGCGCTGCGTCTGGAGCGCGCGCAGCTGGGCCGAGCGGTACTGCGAGAACGGGCGGGTCACGGTCTCACCGTAGAGGCCCCGGCGCCCTCCTGCCAACCCGGGCGAACCGAAACCCTGACGGTCCCCTCACACAACCCTGACCACTCACCCCATGACTGCTCACACACCCTCCGTAGTGTCGAGATGTCGGAAGGGCGGCGCCAGCCCCGGCGCCGCGGAAGGAGGGCTCCAGATGAAGGTGTTCAGAACGGCGGCCGCGATCGCGGCCACGGTCGGGCTCGCAACGCTCGCCGGCGGCAGCGCCATGGCGACGACGACGCCGACGGTGCAGCCGAACGACGCGACGTCGTGCGCGACGACGGGTCACGTGCCCCGCTGGGTGCGCGGCATCACCGGGCGGCTGATCGCGACGCCCAAGGGCGACGTGTGGATCTGGCACAACAAGGGCTGGCACCTGCGGGTGCGGCATCGCGGGACGGCCAAGATGGTCTTCACCGGCACGATCACGGTGGCCGACCAGAGCATGGCGTTCCGGCCCTACCACCTCGAGGCCAACGACGCGGTCACGCTCGCCGGTGACAGCAAGACCATCGACTTCACGTTCAACAACTACGGCCACCTGGACGGGATCGACATCAACGCGCACTGCGCGTCGCAGATCACGTTCGACCTCGCGGTGAATGGCGTTGCCATCAACCCCGACAAGGTGCACCTCGGCGTGAAGCGGCTGTCGGCACTGACCGTGCCGGTCGTCATCTCACGCCGGTAGCACGACGCCGACCAGCTTCACGAGCAGGTCGTCGAGCTGAACGTCGCGGTCCGGCCAGTCGAAGTCGGGACGGCTGGACCGCAGGGTCGCCATGCCGTGCATGGCGACCCACACGTTCGTCGCGACGGCCCGGGCGTCGCCGGGTGCGGCGACGCCCGCCGCCATGCACCGGCCGATCACGCCCACCAGCACGCCGAAGGCCTCCTGGCCCGCGCCGGCGGTCTCCCCGCCGGGAGCCCCGAACGGCGTCGCGAACAGCACCCGGTAGTGCCCCGGGTTGGCGGCCGCGAAGTCGAGGTAGGCGCGGCACCCGGCTCGCAGGCACGTCACCGGATCGTCCTCGGCGCCGAATGCCGAGCGGGTGGAGTCGCGGAGCCGGAGAAAGGACTCCACCAGGGCGGCCTCGAGCATCTCGCGCTTGTCGGCGAAGTGGAGGTACACCGCCGGCGCCGAGATTCCGGCCCGCCGCGCCACCCCCCGGATCGAGACCAGCTCGGGGTCGCCGGCCTCGGCCAGCTCCTCGCTCGCGGCCCGCAGGATCTCGGCGCGGAGGCGCTCGCCCTGGCCGCGACGGTTCCTGGTCCTCGACGGCTCGTGCACGGTCCAAGCATGGCAGGCGCGCCTTCACTTGACAACCGTTTATTTACTGATGTAACGTAACGACTGTTAAGTGAACTCGGAGGACCCGATGCCCCACCGTCTGATCTCCCTCGTCTCCCGGCGCCCGGGCCGTGTGCTGGTGATCGCCATGGCGTTCGTCGCGATCGCCGGTGTCATCGGCGGCCCGCTGCCCTCGCTGCTGCACGCCGGCCGCGACTTCGAGGACCCGGCGTCGGAGAGCGCCCGCGCGCGCCAGGCGGTCGTCCAGGCCACGGGGATCGAGGCGGAGCCAGGCGTCATCGCGCTGGCGCCGGACGCAGCCCGCGCCGCCGCTGCAGGGAAGGCGTTCGCGACCGACGCCGCCGTCGGCCGGGTCACGCCACCGGTGGCGACGCCCACGGGCTCGTACGTCGCCGCCTACCTGCGTGGCGGTGCGACGGTCGACGACGTGAAGCGCATCGAACGGCTCGCCGGCGCCCAGCCGGGCGTGCGCCTGGGTGGGGCGGCGGTCGTCAACGAGGCCGTCACGACCCAGGTCACGCACGACCTCGGCCGCGCCGAGCTGATCGCGTTCCCGCTGGTCGGCCTGCTGTCGTTCTTCCTGTTCCGCGGCCTGATCGCGTCGCTGCTGCCCCTGCTGGTGGGCGGCTCGACGATCGCGACGACCCTGTTTGCGCTGCGGGTGGTGCACGAGTTCACCGGCCTGTCGATCTTCGCCATCAACCTCGTCACCGGCCTCGGTCTCGGCCTCGCCATCGACTACTCCCTGCTGGTCGTCACGCGATTCCGCGAGGAGTTGCCGGCCGACGGCGACGCGCGAGCGGCCGCCGCCCGGACGCTCCGCACGGCCGGCGGCACGGTGGCGTGGAGCGCACTGACGGTGGCCGTGGCACTCGCGAGCCTGATGGTCTTCCCGCAGCGGTTCCTGTTCTCGATGGGCGTGGCCGGCCTGATCGTGCCGCTCGTCTCGGCGGCCGTCACCCTGGTCGTGCTCGGCCCCGTGCTCGCGTTGCTCGGCCGGCGCATCGACCTGCTGGCACCACCGCGGCGGCGTCACCGCTCCGAGAGCGACGGCTTCTGGTACCGGCTCAGCCGCACGATCGCCCGCCGGCCGGTGCCGTTCGCCGGGGTGGGCGCCATCCTGCTGATCGGCCTCGGCCTGCCGTTCCTGGGCGTGCGGTTCACCGGCGTCGACGCGAGCGTCCTGCCGCGCGGCGCCGAGGCACGGGCGGTCGCCGAGGCACTGCCGAACACGCCCGTGCTGGTCGTATCGAGCTCCGGCGCCGTCCGCGCCATCCCGACTCGCAGCACGCTCGACGCCGCGAGCATCGCGCTGGTCAAGAACCTGCGGAAGGCGAACCGGACGACCGGAGCGCTCGTCGGCGGCGAGACCGCCGGGTTCCTCGACCTCCGGGCGAGCATCGTCGACCACCTTCCGGTTGCGCTCGCGATCCTGGTGGCCGCGAGCCTCGTCGTGCTGTTCCTCTTCACGGGTTCGGTGGTGCTCCCGATCAAGGCCGTGATCATGAACCTGCTCACCCTCAGCGCGGCGCTGGGACTGCTGGTGCTCGTGTTCCAGGACGGCCGCCTGACCGGCCTCCTCGGCTACGAGAGCCAGGGCGCGCTCGAGCTGACCCAGCCCGTGCTGCTGGCCGCGATCGTCTTCGGCCTGTCGACCGACTACGGCGTCTTCCTGCTCGGCCGGATCCGCGAAGAGCACCTGACGGGCCTTGCCGACCGCGAGGCAGTGGCGCTCGGGCTCCAGCGCACGGGTGCGGTCGTGACCTCGGCGGCAATCCTGTTCTGCGTCGCCATCGGCGCGTTCGCCAGCTCCGAGATCGTCTTCATCAAGGAGCTCGGCCTCGGTACCGCCGCCGGCGTGATCATCGACGCCTCCATCGTGCGGGTGCTACTGGTGCCGTCGCTGATGGCCCTCCTGGGTCCGGCGAACTGGTGGGCGCCGCACTGGCTCGCGGCCGTGCATGCCCGGTTCCGGGGCAGTGAGGCACGTCCCCTACCATCTGCGCGATGGACGGCGAGCACCACCTCGTCCGGGTCGCTGACCGGGAGGGACTCGAGGCCTTCGCCCGGATCTTCCGCGAGGTGACGCCGGAGGACTCGCGGACGGCCGAGGAGATGCTGCGCGACGACGCGACCTACCCGGGCAGCGTCCGGTTCCTGGCGTACGTCGGCGACGAGCCGGCAGGGGCCGCCAGCGCCGCCAGGATCTTCGTCTTCACGCCCGACTTCGACGGGCTCTGGTGCGAGCTCGGCGTCCGCGAAGCGCATCGCGGACGCGGAGTCGGCACCGCGCTGCACCGGGCCGCGTCGGCCGTCGCGCGCGAGCGCGGCAAGAGCGCGTTCCACATCGCGGCGAGCGAGGCCCGGCCCGAGGGCATCGCATGGCTTTCCCGTCGCGGCTACACCGAGTACGAGCGGTCGCGCACGGTGGTGCTCGACCTGACGCGGGTCGTACCACCGGCGATCGACCCGCCGCCCGGGGTCGAGGTCGTGAGCATGGCCGAGCGCCCCGACCTGGCGCGGGCCGTCTACGAGTTCTCGTTCGAAGCGCTGGCCGACGTGCCCACGGGCGGGGAGCCCATGCACCCCGGCACGTACGAGGAATTCAGGCGCACCAACCTCGAGAACCCGGGCATGCCGGTGGCGGGGTACGTGGTGGCGCTCGACCATGGCGAGGTCGTCGGCTATGCCTGCGTGGTCATCCCCGAGGCGCACCCCGATCGGGCCTTCCACTGGATGACCGGGGTCCGCCGATCCCACCGTGGCCGTGGTATCGCGCAGGCCCTGAAGCGGGCGCAGATCGCCTGGGCGAAGAGCACCGGACTCGTGGAACTGGAGACCGAGAACGCGGTCGGGAACGCGCCGATGCGCGCGGTCAACGCCCGCCTGGGCTACGAGCCGCGACCCGACTGGGTCATCTTGCGAGGCCCGCTGACCTGACGGTGTCACATGCGCGGCCCGGCACCGGATGTGACCGACGGCTAGAGTAGTCGCGCGATGGCACCACAGCCGCTCCGCGAGGTACTTGCACGCCTCTCGAACGAGGTGTGGTTGCGCCGGAGCATCTGGCAGGACACGCCCGACGCCTTCTCCGACGATCCGGGCTGTCAGCAGCTGCGGCAACGGCTCCGCGACGAGAAGCTCGACAACGCGCAGCTGATCGACCTGATCGAATGGGCGCGCGACGACATGAACGGCGGACCCGACCTGGTGCTGATCGCCGTCATCCTCGATCTCCTCCCGACCGTCGGCGAGGAGCCGTGGCTGCGTGATCTCTACATCGGGCTCGTCGCATTCGGCCCGCGAGGGTCCGCGCCACCGGTGCGTCCGCACGCCCTTCGGGCGCTGCGCGTGCTCGCCGACGCCGCGCCGCCGATGCTGTCCGATCTGGTGTTCGCCATGCCGCCGATGTGGGCCGAAGATCACGTCGTCGCCCCGATCGCCGCGGGTCTCGTGGCGCGCCTCCTGGCAGCCGGGGACACGATCGACGAGTCGCGGACGCCCCCGAAGATCTACGGGGAGGCGGAAGCCTCGTACGTCCAGACCCTGGATCGGCTCGCCGACCGGATCGGCCCTGCGGCGTCGGCGCTCGTGCCGATCGCGTCGCGCCTGGCGCTGCGGGCGGAGTTCGGCTCGGTGTTGCGCTTCCCCACGCTCGACGACCTCCGCGATCCGCACCTCCACCTCACGCCGGCACTCGACGCGCTCGCGACCGAAATCGTGGGAGCGATCGCGCGCACGCCCGCGGGATCGGTCGTCGTCGCGGGCGACCCGGGCAGCGGTCGCTCCACGCTGATCCGCCTCGCCGCGAGCCGGCTGGTCGACGAGGGCTGGCTGATCGTGGAGGCGACACCGGACGAGCTCGCGGCCGGGCAGGTGTACGTCAACCAGATGGAGGGCCGGATCCAGCAGCTGGCTGCCGCCTGCGCAGGCCGCAAGGTCCTGCTCGTCATGCCCCAGTTCGAGTCGGCCATCACCAGCGGGCGGTGGAGCGGCGACCCGCGGAGCCTGGCCGACCGGCTCGTCGGCCCCGTGGGACGCGGCTCGCCGCCGATCCTCGCCGAGATCCCCAGCGAGGCGCTCGAGAGCCTCCCCCGCGAGTGCGCGCCGCTGGCACGGCTGCTGTTCGCGACCCGCCCACCCCGGTACCCGGACGACGCCCTGATCGAGATCGGACGGGCCGCAGTCAGCCGCGCCGACGCCCCGTCGCCGACTGCCGCCACCCTCGGTGCCGCCCTGCAGCTCGCTCGCCACATGCTCTCGAACCTCGCGCTGCCGGGGTCGTTGACGCGCCTCCTGACGGCTGCCGCCGAGCGCACCCGTGACGACGCGACCACGATCGAGCCGACCGACCTCTACGCCGGGCTGAGCCGGATCACCGGGATGCCCCGAGCGGTGCTCGACGACGCCGTCCGACTCGATCTCGCCGAGGTCCGCGGCTGGTTCGGGAGTCGGGTCCTCGGCCAGCACGAGGCCGTCGATGCGCTCGTGGCCCGGATCGCGCTGGTCAAGGCCGGCCTGACGGATCCGAACCGGCCCTACGGCACGCTGCTGTTCGTCGGGCCGACCGGCACGGGGAAGACCGAGATCGCCCGGGCGCTGGCGGAGTACCTGTTCGGCTCGCCCGACCGGCTCGTCCGGATCGACATGAGCGAGCTGAAGACGTTCGACTCGCTCGTCCGGCTGACCGGCACGAGCGACTTCCGCGGCCGCCGCTCACTGGCCAGCGAGATCCGCGCAGAACCGTTCTCGGTGGTGCTCCTGGACGAGTTCGAGAAGGCCACCTCCGAGGCCTGGGACGTGTTCCTGCAGGTGTTCGACGCCGGCCGGCTGACCGATCAGGCCGGCCGGACCGTCGACTTCCGCCAGACGATCGTCATCGTCACGTCGAACCTCGGCTCGGCCGTGCCCGCCGCGCGGGGCCTCGGCTTCTCGGATGCCGGCGGCGGGGGCTTCAGCGCCGACCGCGTCCTGCGGGCCGTGCGTGACACGCTCCGGCCCGAGCTCATCAACCGGTTCGATCGGGTGGTCGTGTTCCGTCCGCTGCCCCGCGACGTGATGCGCAGCATCGTCCACCACGAGATCGAGGCGGTGCTCGGCCGGCGCGGCATCGCGCACCGCGACTGGGCCGTCGAGGTCGACGAGGGCGCCGTCGACTTCCTGCTCGACCGCGGCTTCACGATCGACCTCGGCGCCAGGCCGCTGCGCCGGGCCGTCGAGCGCTACCTGCTCGCGCCCCTGGCCGAGACCATCGTCTCCCACGAGGCCCCGCGGGGCGCGCAGTTCCTCTTCGTCACCGCGGGCGCGCACGAACTCGACGTCCAGTTCGTGGCCGGCGAACAGGCCGTCGCCGCACCCGGCCCGGCGCGCCCAGACGAGGCCGACGATACCGCCCCGGCCCCTGCACCTACCCCGGCGCCCGAGCCGATCGCCCTCGATCCGCTGGGCACGCGGGCGGAGCTGCGGGCGTTGCGTGACGCTCTCGTCCCACTGCGCGACCAGGTCCGCACCGACGCGTGGGATGAGCGGAAGACCGCGCTCCTGTTGCAGATGTCCGAGCCGGACTTCTGGGATCGTCCGGGGCGCTTCGTCGTGCTGGGCGATGCCGAGATCATGGACCGCACCGAAGCCCGCCTGCGCGGCGCCTCGTCGCTGCTCGACCGCCTCTTCCGGCTCGCGCCGGACGACACCGCCCGCATCCAGCGCGAGCCGGTCGGGCGGCTCGCGCGCGAGCTGGTGCAACTCGGCCACGCGCTGACGACGATCGCCGCGGGTGGCGCCCAGGACGCCCTCATGCTGGTCGAGGCGGACGAAGGCGGCACGGCGTTCGCCGGCGATCTGGTGGCGATGTACGAGGCCTGGGCGAAGGCCGCAGGTGCGGTCTGCAGGCTGCTCGAGCGGGGCGACGACCGGTTCCGCCGGGTGCTGCTGTTCGAAGGGCTCGGGGCGCACCGCGCCCTGGCCGGCGAGACCGGCATCCACGTGCTGGAGCGCGGCGGCGGCCGCGGGGCACGCCGGGTCGGCACCGTCCACGTCGCGATCGAGGCCTGGAGCGCGATGCCGGACGACGACGCGGCCGACTACGCCGGCCACCTCGCCCGGGCCGACGAGGAGCGCATCGTACGCCGCTACCAGCGCGAGCCGACGCCGCTGGTGCGCGACGGCGTGCGGAAGTACCGCACGGGACGGCTCGACCGGGTGCTGGCCGGGGGCTTCGATCTCTTCTGACATGTCGACGATCAGGCCACGCACCGCCTATGCGCTGACGCCCGAAGGGCTCTACCTCGCCTACCAGACGCTGGGTGATGGTCCGATGACCTTCGTCTGGCTCGCCGATGCGTTCTTCGCCAACGTCGACAGCTGGTGGGACGCCGAACCGATGGGATCGTGGTTGCGAGGCGTCGCCGGATTCTGCCGGGTGGTCGTGCACGACCGCCGCTCGACGGGCCACTCGAGCCGCGGGGTGCCGGCACCGAGCCTGGAGACCGCCGCCGCCGATCTGCTGGTGGTGCTGGACGCGATCGGCGCGCACGGGCCGGTCGTCATAGGCGGCTTCGCTCAGGGCGGCGCGATGGCCGTGATGCTCGCTGCGACGCATCCTGACCGGGTGCACTCGATCTTCTGGATCTCGCCAACTGCCCGCGCCCTGGCGACGTCCGACTACCCGTGGGGGTACACCCCCGACGACGTCGCCGCCGAGGCGCGCGTCACCGCCGCCTGGGGCACCGACGCCTACGGGCCGCTGTTCCTCGCTCAGGAGGCGGCCACCGGCCACCAGATTCCGAGCGAGCTGGCGTCGCACATGTCAGGCGTGAGCCGCCGGACCTGCACCCCGGACGTCGCGAACGTCATCACACGGATCTGGTACGAGACGGATGTTCGTGCCGCTCTGCCTGCCGTCCACGCGCCCGTGATCCTGGTTCACGACCGCTCGAACGGGAACGCGCCTGCCGAGGGCGAGTACATCGCTGCGCTCATGCCGGCAGCGCGGGTCGTCCAGTCCGACACCGCAGAAGGCGATCACACGGCGGATCTCATTCGGGAGCTGATGGGCATGGAGCGCCCGGCGACGGCCCTCGATCGCGTGCTGGCGACCGTCCTCTTCACCGACATCGTGGACTCCACCAGCCGCGCCGCCCTGCTCGGCGACGGCGCCTGGCGGGAGCTCCGGACGCGTCACGACGAGCTCGTCCGGAACGAGCTCGCGCGCCACCGGGGTCACGAGATCAAGACCATGGGCGACGGCTTCCTGGCCACCTTCGACGGCCCGAGCCGTGCGGTGCGCTGCGCGATCGCCATCACCGGCGCCATGGCCGATCTCGGCATCGAGGTCCGCGCCGGCCTCCATACCGGCGAGATCGAGCTGGCCGGCGGCGACATCAGCGGGATCGCGGTCGCCATCGGCGCGCGGGTCGGCGCCGTCGCCGGACCATCCGAGGTGCTGGTCTCGCAGACCATCAAGGACCTGACGGCCGGCTCCGGCATCCACTACGACGACCGTGGCGATCACGAGCTCAAAGGCCTCCCCGACCGGTGGCGACTCTACGCGGCGAGCGTCTAGCCAGACGCAGCGCGGCCGAGCGGTAGCTCGCAGGCGACCCCCCAGCGGTCGGGCGCCCGCTCCTCGAGCACCGAGATCCGCTCGACGGTCGTGCTCATCGGGAGCGTCACCTCCCGCCGCAGCGCCACCAGGGCGAGCTCTCGCTCGTGGTCGTCGGCCGGCGTGACGAGCGTCACGTGGGGATGCGGATCGTCGTAGGTGCCGCCGTACGGCGGCCACCGCGGGAAGGCCGCCCAGATCGCGCGCATCAGTGCGCCCAGCTCGGCGGACGGCGCGGGCTCGGCGTACACCACGTCGGGAAACTCGCCGATGGCCGCCAGCCGCAACTCGAACGCCGGGTGGCTCGTCGCGACGGCCGCGAGTACCGGCACCACCTCGTCGAGCTCGTCGCGGGGCGCGAACGGGAACAGCAGCGTGAGGTGCAGCGGGATCTCCCGCTCCACGGCGACCGGCGACAGCCGGCGCCGGGCTGCCGCCAGCACCGGCAGCGCCTCGTCGAGCGCGATCACGACTGCGCTGCGCAGTGCGCGGTCGGTCACGACTGGAAGCTGGGGACCTCGCGGGAGAGGCCGACGATGCGGGTGACGGCTGCCGGTCGATCGGCCTCGCTACGGACGTGAACGCCGATCCGCCGCACCGGCAGCAGGTGGTCGACCGGAACGAGCGAGATCCGCAGATCGCCGGGATCGGCCAGCAGCCGCGGCATCACCGAGATACCCACTCCCGCCGCCACCAGCTCCTGAATGGTCAGGCCGTCGTGCGCGCGCGCGACGGTCTCCGTCTCCACCTCGAGCCGGGCCAGCGCGGCCTCCAGGGCCTGATGCGCCGGCGTCGGGCAGTCCTTGGCGATCATCCGCCGCCCGCGAAGATCGGCAGCCCCGATCGGCCGGCCGAGCCGGGCGAGCGGGTCGCCCGCCGGGACGACCAGCACGTGGCCATCACGGAGAAGCTCGACGGCCTCGACCCCCGGCAGCTCGTCGACGATGGGGGCGAACACGACGTCGAGCTCGCCCTGCACCAGCCGGCCGAGGAGCACGTCCGAGCGGTAGGACTCCTCGACGTGCAGCACGATCCGGCTCGCCGCGTCCCGCAGCGCGACCGCGATCGGCGTCACGAGCAGACGCGCGACGCTCGGTACCGACCCGATCCGCACGATCCCGTCCTCAGCCCGGACCGCCGCCGCCACGTCGTCCCGGGCGACCGCCACCTGCGCGCGGATGGCGTCCGCATGGCGCAGCAGCCGACGACCGGCCTCGGTCAGCTCGACGCCCCGCGCGCCACGTGCACGCGCAATCAGCTGCGCCCCGGTGATGCGCTCCAGGGCCTGGATCTGCTGGCTGACGGCCGACTGCGTGTAGCCGAGCTGCTCGGCTGCCCGCGTGACGGAACCGGCCGCCGCAACTGCCGCCAGGGCGTCGAGGTGGCGAAGGTCGAGCGCAGCCCAGTCAGAAGAGACGCGAATGCCGCCAATCATACGCCGACTTGCTCGCCCATCCGGGCCCGGGCAAGCTGTGGACATGCGGATCATGGTCGTGCAGCACGATGAGGACAAGCCACTCGGGCGCATCGCCGACGCGCTGGGCGATGAAGGCGCCACGCTCGACGTGTACATGGCCACCGCCGACCTCCCCGACGTCGCCGGCTTCGACGGCCTGATCGTGCTCCCCGGCCTCGCCGACCCCGACGACGACGACCCGCCCATCCACCGGGCCCGCCGGGCGATCGAGGATGCCACCGCACGGGCGATGCCGGTGCTCGGCCTCTGCCTCGGCGGCGAGCTGCTGGCGCAGGTCCTGGGCGGCACCACGCAAGAGTGCATGCCGGAGCGCGGCTATCACGACGTCATGACCACCGGTGAGGCGGCTGCCGATCCACTGCTCGCCGCGGCGCCGGAGCGCTTCTCGGTGTTCCACGCCCACGTCTACGGGTTCGAGCCGCCGGCCGGCGCGACCGTGCTGCTCGCCAACGACGTCTGCGTGCAGGGGTTCCGGCTCGGCGAGTCGTGGGGCCTCCAGTGCCACCCGGAGGCGACGGTGGAATGGGTCGACCAGTTGGCCCGCGGCATCCGCGGCGAGGCCGTCGACCTCGACCCGCGCACGGTCGCGTTCTTCCGGCGCGGCCAGGTCGACCCCGACGCGCTCGAAGCCGGCACGCGCCAGGCCGCCGACATTGCGCACCGCGTGGCCCGCGGCATCGCGGCGGGCTTCGCCGAGCGCTGCCGCGCCTACGCGGCGGCTGCAGCTCGCGCTTGACTCTCGCACGGGCCGCCTGCAGCATCTCGGCCCATGACCGATCCCCGCACTGCACCGTTCGCCGCCGTCCGGCTTGCCGATGTCGCGACTCCGGCAGACACGCCCGAGAATCCCGATGACGGCTTGTTCCACCTCGTCCGCCGGCACTTCGACGTGCAGGGCTTCGGCGTCAACGGGGTGACTGGCGATGCCGGCGAGGTCGTGATCAGCGCGCACGACGAGCGCGACGACACCGACTACGGCACCGAGGGTCACGAGGAGCTGTTCGCCGTCATGAGCGGTCACGCGGTGTTCACCGTGGACGGTGAGCCGATCGACGCCCCGGCGGGGACGCTCGTATTCGTGCGCGACCCCAGGCTCGTTCGCAGCGCGACCGCGACGGCCGACGGCACCGCGATCCTGGCGGTGGGCGGGCGCCCGGGCGCGCCCTTCGCGGTATCGCGCTGGGAGCAGTCGACACCCTAGCGTTCAGCGCAAAGCGAGCGCCGTCGCGGCGATCAGGACGACGGCCAGCGCGACGTTGACGACACGGCCCCGGCGGGGATGGCGGAGCAGCGGCGCGAACGACGCGCCGGCCACCAGCCACGCGCCGTTGATGAGGACGATCATCACCGTCAGGACCACGACCTTCGCGGTGGCATCTGCGGCCGCGCCGCCGGCGATGCGGACGCTGGCGAACACGGCGGCGATCGCGACCCAGGCCTTCGGGTTCGCGACCCCGAGGAGCGCGCCCCCGGCGAGCGCGGGCGCCGGCGTGTCCGGCGCCCGCGCGGCCAGCGGCGGCGCCGTCGCCACGTGATAGGCGAGCCACAGGATGTAGGCCACCGACACGGCGAGCAGCACCGGCCGGACGCCCGGGACCGCCAGCAGGGTGGCGGTGATCCCGGTCGCGACGGCCACGAGGACGATCCACGTCCCGGCGATGACGCCCACGAGGTACCCGACGGAACGCCGGACGCCGTAGGCCGAGCCGGCCGCGGTGAGGCTGATGGTCGCCGGCCCAGGGCTCCCCATGATGGCGAGCGACGTCAGGACGAGCGGTGCGACGGATCCCCAGAGCGGCTCAGCCATCGCCGCCGCGATATGCTCGGCCCATGGGCGAGACGCTACGCGGCGTCGACATCGGTCGTCTTGAACGATCCTGCAGCGGGCCGGCCGACTCGATCCGGTTCGGCACCGGAGCACCCGGCGTGGAGCGCGTCGAGGCGCGCTTCACGACCGGCGCGTTCGAACCCCACCGGCACGACACCTACGCGATCGGGATCACGACCGGCGGCGTGCAGGCGTTCCGCTACCGCGGCCGGCGGCATGTCTGCCTTCCCGGCCAGGTCCACGTCCTGCATCCCGACGAGGTGCACGACGGCGGGCCCGCCACGGAGGCCGGGTTCGCGTATCGGATCCTCTACATCGAGCCCGTGCTGGTGCACCGCGCGCTCGGCGGACGGCCGCTGCCCTTCGTCCCGTCGCCGGTGCACGATCGTGGGCCGGCGGTGCGCGACCTGGCGCGCGTCCTCGCCGATATCGACGACCCGCTCGGCGAGCTCGGCCGGCTGGAGCTCGCCACCACCATCGCCGATGCGCTCGCCGCGCTCGCGGGACCGGGCGACCACGACGCCGGCGCCATCGACACGGCGGCGGTCGAACGGGTGCGCGAGTACCTGGCGGCCCACCCGGGCGAGCCCACGGCGGCCGGCGAGCTCGAGCGGATCGCCGGGCTCGACCGCTTCACGATCGCGCGCCAGTTCCGGCGAGCGTTCGGCACGAGCCCCGACCGCTACCGGACGATGCGGCGTCTCGCCATCGCCCGGAGGATCCATCGCGGCCGGCACGCCTCTCGCCGCCGCTGCCGCAGAGGCCGGGTTCGCCGACCAGAGTCACATGTCGCGCCAGTTCAAGCGGGCCTACGGCCTCACGCCCGGACGATGGGCCAGCACCGTCGGTGGGCAGGCCCGAGCTTAGATCGACGCCCGGGTGTGGCACTCTCCAACCCGGATAGTCGCGTGGCAGACCATTCGCTCGAGCGGTGGGTCGACGACGGCGGCACCGGCGTGCTGAACCGCGCCCGATGCCTGCTCCTGCTCGCGGCGGGCACGGCCGGCGCCTTCGCCGTCTACTGGGCCGTTGCCCGCGGATCGACGCCCTACGACTTCCGTGTCTACCGCGACGCCGGGCGCGCCGTGCTCGACGGTCGCTCGCCGTATCCCGCGCTTCCGCTCGGCCCGCATCCGCACGGCTCCGGCCCGTTCCTGTATCCGCTTCTCGCCGCCTGGATCCACGCGCCCTTCGCCCTCCTGCCGTTCTCGATCGCGGCCTGGTGCTACGCCGCGGCGTCGATCGCGGCGATCCTGCTCGGCGCCTGGTGGCTCGGCGTGCGCCGGCCCGTGGCGTTCGCACTCATCCTCGGCTCGAGCGTCGCGGTGCGCGGACTCGGGCTAGGAACGGTCGACGCATTCCTGTTCTGCGGCGTCTGCGCGCTCGTCCGGTTCCGGGAGCGACCGCGCACCGCAGGTCTGGTGTGGGTCGCGTTGATCGCCGTCAAGCCGCTGATGCTGCCGCTGATCGTCTACGTCGTGGTGACCGGCAGGCGCCCGGCCGCGGTCACCGCCCTGGCAGGGACGGCCGCGGTCGTCGCCGGCTCGATCGCCGCGGGCTTCTCGCCCGCTGACTACGCACGGCTGCTGAGCGAGTTCTCGGCCCGGGAGGCCGTCCACGGCGAGAGCGTGATCCGGGAGATCGTCATCACTGCCGGCTGGGCGCTCGGCCCGACGACCGCCCTCGTCTCGGCGGCCGGGTTCGCGGTGCTGCTCGCCACCCTCGTCGCCGGCCTCCGGGGCCGGCTGGATCACCGGGTGGTGCTCGCGATCACGGTCTGCATCGCCGTGGTCGTATCCCCCGTCGTGTGGTGGCACTACATGCTGTTCCTGCTCGTACCGTTGCTGCTGCTGCCCCGGCAGACTCTCGTCGCCGCCGTGGCGTTCGCCGTCAGCTGGACGGTGGCGCCGGCCTCGCTCCCGCACCTGCATGTCCCGGCCTCGCTCTCGCTGTCGAACGAGCGACTGCTCGTGACGCTCATGCCGCTGGTGGTGCTGGCGGTCGTGCTCGCGGCCGATCGTGTCCGACCGCGCGCGCAACCGCATAGGCCCGGGCGCTCGACCGCACGTCCGCCTCGCCCGACGTTGGACGCGAGGCGTCGATCCGCGTCGCAGGCGCTCGCGAGGCAACGGTCAATGGCTGCACGAGTCGCTCAATGCCTTTGCTAGGCTGGCTCCGTCGCGCAGCGGGAGGAGGATCTGATGGCTTCGAAGATGGCCGCCGAGTACGCAGACCGGGGTTACGTCTTCCGCGAGAGTCTCCTGTCGGCGGACGAGGTCGGCGTGCTCACCGACGAGCTCGACCGGATCCTGAGCGGCCGCGTAGCCGGCCGCCGGGCGTCATCTTCGAGACGGACGGCGTCGACGCCGCGGACGGTCTTCAACCCGCACCTCTACAGCGACGTGTACGACCGGCTGATCCGCCACCCGAAGGTGCTCGGCGCCGTCGAGGACCTGCTCGGCGAGCAGGCCTACGCCTTCCAGCTCGGCATCAACTGCAAGGCGGCGTTCAACGGCGACGTGTGGTTCTGGCACCAGGACTTCCCGACCTACCTCGAGGACGACCACATCCCGGAGCCGCGGATGGTGAACGCGCTGATCTTCCTCGACGAGGTGACGTCGCTGAACAGCCCGCTGATGATCGTGCCCGGCTCGCACCGGCTGGCGCCCGAGGTGAACGAGGAGACCGACGCAGGGCACGTCGTACACGCTGCGCTACTCGAGCACCGAGATGATCAAGGAGCAGGTCGCCATCTCGCGGCGTCGTCGCGCCGACCGGGCCGGCCGGATCGGTGATCTTCATGAACGTCGAACGCCCTGCACGGCTCGACCGCCAACCTGTCGCCGTGGTCGCGGCGGATGATCACGCTGACCTACAACGCGATGTCGAACAAGTCGACCAGCCCGAGCCGCCGCTCGCGCGACATCGTCTACGACGACACCGACCTGCCGGCCCTGACGGCGCTGCCCGACGACTGCCTCGTCGCCGCGCGGGCGGTGAGCACCGCCGGCGCGGTCGCGACCGGGCTACGCCGAGGCGCGCCCGGTCTGGGGCGAGATCGACCTCGGCGCGATCACGCACAACCTCGAGCGGCTGCGCGAGCGGGCGGGCCGGCCGGTCAAGGTGATCGCGGCGGTGAAGGCGAACGCCTACGGGCACGGCGTGGCGCCGGTCGGCGTGCATCTGGGCGTCGCTCGGCGTCGACGGGCTGGCGACGGCGAACCTGGACGACGCGCTGGCCATGCGCGCGGCGGGCGTCGAGATCCCGATCCTGATGTACGGCTCGCAGCTGCCGGACGGGCGTCGGCGTGCTGCTGGAGCACGACCTGACGCCGACGGTCTACTCGAGCGCGGGCGTGCGAGGCGCTCGCCGCTGCGGCCGAGGGCGCCGCGACGGCCGGTCGACGTGCACGTGAAGGTCGACTGCGGCCTCGGCCGGCTGGGCGTGCGGCCGCGAGGACGCGCCGGCGCTGGTGCGCGAGGTGCTCGTCGTTCCCGCAGCTGCGGCTGGAGGGCATCTACACGCACATCCCGTTCGACGAGGCGGCGGGCGCCGAGTGGTCGCGGCGCGCGCTGGCCGTCTTCGCCGGCCTCGTCCGCGACGTCGAGGCCGAGCACGGGATCCGCATCGACTACGCGCAGGCGTCGGCCAGCTCGGTGATGACGGAGGGCTTCGCGGACGCGCTCAACACGATCGCGCCCGGCCACCTGATGTACGGCCTCAGCCCGATCGCCGGCGGCCGGGCCGAGACGCTCGGGTTTCGCAAGGCGCTGCGCGGCCTGCGCGCGCAGCTGATCCACGTCGGCCGGCGCGAGGTCGGCGACGACCTGCTCGGCGCCGGCACCGGGCGGTGCCACCGAGGCGCGCACGACGGGCGTGATCCTGCTCGGGATGGACAACGGCTACCGCGCGGCGCGCGGCGACGAGCCCGGCCCGGATGCTGGTGCGCGGTCAGCGCTGCCCCGTGCTCGCCGTCTCCGCCGAGTACACGGTGATCGACGTCACCGACGTGCCCGACGCCGCCGTGGGCGACATCGTCACGATCATCGGCGAGGACGGCGGCACAGGCGATCGCCGTCGAGGACGTCGCCGAGCAGCTGGGCGCGCCGAGCGCCGCCTACTGGATGGTCGGCCTGCGGAACGTCCCGTTCCGCTACGGTTAGGGATCGCAGACACTAGGGACATGCAACCGGACATCCGCTATGCGAAGAGCGGCGGGGCAGCCATCGCCTACCAGGTTCTCGGCGACGGCGAGCGCGACCTGGTGTACGTCCCCGACTACGTCTCCAATCTCGTCTTCGGTTGGCAGTCGGAGCGTTGGCGGCGCTTCTACGACGCCCTCGCCCACTCGTTCCGTCTGATCCTGTTCGACAAGCGCGGGACGGGACTCTCGGATCTCGGGGGGCGCTACCCGGAGCTCGAGACGAGGATGGAGGATCTCCACGCCGTCATGGATGCAGCGGGGTCGGAGAGAGCCGTACTGCTCGGCTCGCACGACGGCTGCTCGCTCGCACTGCTCCACGCGGCGACCTATCCGGAGCGCACGAGCGCGCTCGCGCTCTTCCATCCCTCCGCCCACGCGGAGGGGATGGATGTCGGCGAGGATCCCGAGCAGGAACTCGCCGCGGTCCGCGAGCGGTGGGGGACGCAGGAGTACTGCGACGAGTTGCTCGAGCTGACCTGCCCCTCACTGCTAGTCGCCGACGCCGATCGGCTCTGGTTTGCCAACTGGTTGAGAGTGGGAGCGACTCCGGCTGTCGCGTACGCCCTCAACCGAGCCTGGGCGGAGACAGATCTTCGCGATGTACTGCCAGCCGTGCACGTGCCGACCATCGTCCTCTACCGACCGGTCATGGAGCAGGCCGCGCGGGCCGTCGCGGGCGCGATCCGCGGCGCGCGAGCGGTACGTGTCTCGGGAGACGACTACTGGGGGATCTTCCTCTCCCCGGAGCTCCCGGAGGAGGTCACCCGGTTCGTCGCCGGCGAGCAGACGCCGTTCGTCCCGGACACCGTGCTGACGACGCTGCTGTTCACCGACATCGTCGGCTCGACAGAGCGCGCCGCCGAAATCGGCGACAGCGCCTGGCGCGATCTTCTGCAGGCACACCACGCCGTCGTGCGGCGCGAGCTCGTCCGATTCCGGGGCCAGGAGCGGGACACCGCAGGGGATGGCTTCTTCGCCACCTTCGACGGCCCAGCGCGCGCGATTCGTTGCGCGCACGCCATCATCGCGGCGGTCGCCGAACTCGGGCTGCAGATTCGAGCCGGAATCCACAGCGGGGAGTGCGAGCTCCACGAGGGGAAGGTCGCGGGCATCGCCGTCTCGATCGGAGCGCGCGCCGCCGGGCATGCCCGATCGCAAGAGATCATCGTGACCCAGACGGTGAAGGACCTGGTCGCCGGCTCCGGATTCTCCTTCGGCGATCGCGGTGTCGCACAGTTGAAGGGGGTGCCGGGCGAGTGGCGTCTCTACGCGGTCGCGGGTTGAATCGCCGCCAACTCTCCCACAACGCCGCTCGTCTATGGTGGACGCGATGCTGATCCTCTCCTCGGCCGAGACCGAATCGCTGCTCCATCCCGACGCTCTCCGGCAGGCGCTCGCAGCCGCCATGGCCGACCTCAGCGCGGGCCGGGTCTCGATGCCGCCGCGGATCGCAGCCTACGTCGAGGAGGCTGGCGGGTTCGTGGCGGCGATGCCGGCGTACTTGCCCGCGACGAGCACGGTCGCGGCCAAACTCGTCAGCCTGTATCCCGGCAACGCCGGCACCGCGTGGCCGACGCACCAGGCGGTCGTGATCGTGTTCGACGCGACCAACGGTCGGCCGGTCGCGCTGCTCGACGGCACCTCGATCACCACGGCGCGCACGGCGGCGGGTTCGGCGCTCGCAACCGACCTGCTCGCCCGATCCGACGCGCGTGTGATGGCGATCGTCGGCACGGGCGTGCAGGCACGCGCCCACGCCCACGCCGTCATCCGCGTCCGGCCGTTCCGCGAGCTGCGAATCTCCGGCCGCGATCCTGCGCGCTCCGCCGACCTCGCGGCAGAGTTGCGCGGTCTCCTGGACGTCGAGATCGTCGTGGCCGCCAGCCCGGCCGAGGCGTGCGCCGGAGCCGACGTCGTGTGCCTGACGACCGGCGCCGCAGATCCGGTCATCCAGCGGGCAGATCTCGCGCCCGGCACGCACGTGAACTCGGTTGGCTTCGAGTCCGTCGGCAGGGAGATCGATTCGGCGACCGTCGCGCAGGCACTGGTGGTGGTCGAGTCCCGGGCGTCCGTGCTCGCGCCGACGCCGGCCGGCTCCTACGACCTGCGCGTGCCGATCGACGAGGGCCTCCTCGATCCCGGCGACCTGGTCGAGCTCGGTGAGCTCGTCGCAGGCACCCGGCAGGGCCGCACCTCGGCGCAGCAACTCACGCTGTACAAGTCCGTCGGGGTCGCGGTGCAGGACGCGGCCGCGGCCGCGCTCGTCCTCGCCGCAGCACGCGAAGCCGGCCTCGGCCTCGAGTTCGCTCTGTAGCCAGCGGGCCGCGGTTCAGGTTGAGGTTGAGGAGTTGAAGGGCCAACGTGTCGTAGCGGGGCGCCCGTATCATCGGTCGCGTGCACGTCGAGCCGTTCGACATCGCGATTCCTGACGCCGTGCTCGATGATCTGCACGAGCGCATCCGCCGTACCCGATGGCCCGACCCCGCCCCCGGTGAACCGTGGAGCCAGGGTGCAGATCTCGACTACCTGCGCGAGCTGCTGGCGTACTGGGCAGACGGGTTCGACTGGCGCTCGCGGGAACGGGATCTCAACCGCTTCGAGCACCGCACCGCCGAGGTGGCCGGGGTGCGGCTGCACTTCGTCCACCATCACCGGGCCGGCAACCGGCTGGCGCTTGTCCTCACCCACGGCTGGCCGAGCACGTTCGTGGAGCTGCTGCCGCTCGTCGATCGACTCGGCGACCGCTTCGATCTCGTCGTCCCTTCGCTGCCCGGCTACGCATTCTCGTCACGCCCGAGGCGCACCGGCGTGAACCGCGCGTTCGTCGCGAGCCTGTGGCACAAGCTGATGCAGGGGTTGGGCTACCGGCGGTACGGGGCACACGGTGGTGACTTCGGCGCCGGAGTCGCCACGCACATGGCACTGTCGCACCCGGACCGGATCGTCGGCATCCACCTCAGCACACCGGAGATGTCTCCCTACCTCGGACCCGGCACGCCGCCACTGTCGGCGCAGGAGCAGGCCTACATCGGACACGTGACGCGCTGGGACGAGACCGAACGTGGGTACAGCGCGGTGCAGTCCACCCGGCCGCAGACCCTCGGCTACGGGCTCAGCGATTCGCCGGCCGGTCTCGCCGCGTGGGTACTCGACAAGTGGCGCTCCTGGTCGGACAGCGACGGGGATCTCGACGCCCGGTTCGGTCGGGACGCGCTGCTGACGATGCTGACGCTCTGGTGGGTCACGGGATCGATCACCACGTCGATGCGTGACTACTACGACAACCGCTGGCACGGCACCGCTCTCGGACCGGATGACCGCGTACGCGTGCCGACCGCGATGGCGGTGTTCGCCAACGAGTTCGTGCCGGAAGGCGAGCCGCCCCGGGAGTGGCACGAGCGGCTCTACCGGATTCACCGTTGGACGGTATTCCCCCGTGGCGGGCACTTCGCCGCGGCCGAGGAACCCGATCTGCTGGCCGCAGACATCGCGGAGTTCTTCGCCGGACTGGGCGCCGACTCTTTCTGACTGGTGGCCGAGGGCTACGCCTCGACGAGCAGCACCAGGGTGTCCGCCAGAACGCCGTCGTACTCCATTGCCGCGGCCGCACCCTCCGTCTGC
Organism: uncultured Actinomycetes bacterium; assembly: GCA_963779685.1. Lineage (GTDB taxonomy): Bacteria > Actinomycetota > Thermoleophilia > Gaiellales > F1-60-MAGs149 > CAVZZG01. The sequence goes on along the minus strand of CAVZZG010000001.1, from coordinate 331,176 downwards.
ATGGCGGCCATGACGGCATCCATGTCCGCCACGTCCATGAGCACCGCGACGCGGGTCGGATTCTGGGGGTCGACGAACGTTCGGATGTTGGTCACGCCCAGCGGCCCGAAGAATTCCTCGCGCTTGGGCGAGGCGAGCCAGTGGGCGGTGTCCTTCACGTCGTGATGTCCGATCACGGTGGGCATGGGGTGCCTCCTCCAGGTGACGGCTCGACAGCGCGACGGGCCCGGGGAGATCGTACAGGACCGAGGCGGCACGGAGGTCTAGACTCCACGGGTCCGACGCACTCGGGCCGACTCGGGCGGGAGGGACGACGTGGATCAGGTCGAGGTAGTCGTGGTCGGGGCGGGGCTGGCGGGGTTGACCGCCGCCCGGGATCTTCAGGCCGCGGGCCGTTCCGTGGTCGTGCTCGAGGCGCGCGACCGTGTCGGCGGACGCCTGCTCAACCATGCGTTCGGGGACGGCACGATCGTGGAGCTCGGCGGGCAGTGGATCGGGCCGAGCCAGCACCGCGTCCGGGCGTTGGCGGACGAGCTGGGCGTCGCGCTGTTCGCGTCCTACGACGAGGGTGACGGGATCCTCGCGATCGATGGACGGCAGGAGCGTTTCGCCGACGCCACGTTCGGGCTCACCGGTGACGTCCTCGAGGACGTCGGCCGCGTCCAGGCCGAGATGGAGGAACTCGCTCGCCAGGTCGTGCTCGAGCAGCCGTGGGCGACCCCCGACGCGGCGGCGCTCGACCGGATCACGGCCGACGCGTGGCTGGTGGAGCACTGTGCGACGCCTGACGGGCTCCAGTTCTGGCGGACGCTCGTGGCCGCGATCATCAGCGCCGAGGCCTCGGATACGTCGCTGCTGCACTGGTTGTTCTACGTCAAGTCCGGCGGGTTCATCGACATGCTCGTCTCGACGGCGGGGGGCGCGCAAGACAGCCGTGTCGAAGGCGGGTCGCAGGTGTTGGCGAGCCTGTTGGCGGCTCGGCTGGACGATGTCCGCTGCAGCTGCCCGGTGACGGCGATCGAGCAGCACGATGGCGGCGTGCGGGTCGTGCACGACGGCGGCGAGGTGCTCTGCGAGCGGGTGATCGTGGCGGTCCCGCCGACGCTGTCGGGCCGTATCCGCTACCGGCCGGCGCTGCCCCCGCACCGCGATCACCTCGTCCAGAACTGCCCGGCGGGCTGGGTGATCAAGATCCAGATGCGGTTCGACGAGCCGTTCTGGCGCGCCGAGGGTCTCACCGGCATGGTGGTGAGCCTCGAGCACGACGTCAGCATCATGTTCGACAACAGCCCGGATGACCTCCGCTGCGGGGTGCTGCTGGCGTTTCTCGAGGCGAACGCAGGCCGGCGCGCCGCGCTGCTCTCACCCGAGGCCCGCCGGGCCCGGGTGCTTGCGGACGCCGCGAGCTTCTTCGGGCCGCGGGCGGCCGAGCCACGCGAGTACGTCGAGCACGACTGGGCGGCCGACGAGTGGTCGCGCGGCTGCTATGGCGGCCGTCTGACGCCGAACGCCTGGACGCAGTACGGGCCGGCGATGAGACAGCCGGTCGATCGCATCCACTTCGCAGGGGCCGAGACGGCCGACGTCTGGAACGGCTACATGGACGGCGCCGTCCGCTCCGGCGAACGGGCCGCCGCAGAGGTCAACGCCGCCCTGTACGCCGCAGCGTCAGCGTCCTGAGAGCACGAAAGTGGGCTTCTCCGTTCAACGTGAGTGCCCCGGGCCGACATACCCCCAACGGGATTCGAACCCGTGTTGCCGCCTTGAAAGCGAAGTAAGAACATGGCTGTTTGCAGGTGTCTTGCGAGCCCGCTCCTGTGGTGAGGGTCAGTCATGGGCCAATCTGGGCGTCGTGTTCGTCTCGCCAGCGCCTCAGTCGCTCCGCTGCGTCGGCCAGTTCGGCAGGCAGTGCGTGGCCGTACCGGCTCCAGACGAGGCCGGGGTCGGCGTGGCCGAGGAGCCGGGCGACGGCGTGGGCCGAGCTGCCGGAGGCCAGCGCATGGGTGGCGTATGTGTGGCGCAGGTCGTGGAACCGAGGGCGCGGGTCGGGCAGACGCGCGGTCTTCACGATTCGCCGCCACGTGGTGTAAGGAGATCCCTGCGGGACGATCTGGCGGCCGGTGACGTCGCGGAAGACGAGGGTGCCGTCCGGCGGGTTGCCGGTGGCGGCGCGGTGCCGGCCCAGGACGCGCGCGAGGTCTGCGTCGATCGGGATGTTCCGGAGGCCGGCGCGGCTCTTGGGCGCGATCCGTGGGTAGGTTCCGTCGGCGGAGCGCACTCGGTCGACGCTTGCCCGGATACACGCCACGCCGGCGGCGAGGTCGACGCCTTCGGCGCCCCAGGTGAGGGCCAGGAGCTCGCCGAGGCGCGAGCCGGTGCCGAGGGCGAGCGAGACGAGCGGCTCGGCGAAGCTGCGTTCAAGCCGAGCGTCGTCGGCGCGCGCCGCGCGCAGGACCGCGGCGGTCTCGCTTGGCGAGAGGACGCGTGCAGGCCGCTCCTCGGCCTGGCGCTCACGGGGTACGCGGACGCCGGCGCACGGATTCTGGTCGATCCGGTCATCCATCAGCGCGAGCCGGCAAACCACGCGCAGGGCGGTCAGCGCCCGACGTGCATGCTCGGGCGAATGGGTGGCGTGGACGCGCGTCACCAGCGCCTGGACCTGGCGCCGATCGAGGCGTGCGATCGGCACCGCACCGATCTCGGGCAAGACGAGAAGCCGGAGTGCGGCCTCGTACTTGCGGACGACGCTGGGCTTGTAGACGACGCCGTCGCGCGTGCGTATCTGGCCGGAGGTCATCCCCTTGACGAGTCGGCGCGCCTCGTCGGCAAGTGTCGGCAGCGTGGCGTCGGGGACTGGCGGCGGCGGCTCGGGCCGGTCCGGCGGGCGGCGGCCGGAGGCGATCGCGCCGAGCACCTCTCCCCGGCGAACGAGCGCGGATTCGATTGTCGGGTACGACTCGTCGACGAGGAACCCGGCGCTGCGGATTCGGAGCCGGTAGCTGATGCTGCCGTCGCCGGTTCTCCGCTCGTGGATGCCGCGGTGGACCGGCATTTCAGTCCCAGAGACGCTCGCCGGGCGCGAGCCGGACGCCGGCAGCGTGCCCAGCGGCAGGTTTCCGCGCCAAGACCTCCAGGCGATCGAACACGAACCGATCGACGTCCTGCTCACGGATTCGTCGCTGCTTCGATGAGATCACCACGACCGGCAGCCCACCATCGCGGATGTGGCGGCGAAGCGTCCGCGGCGAGCAGCGGAGGACCGCGGCGGCCTCTTCGATGGTCATGAGCCGTGGCGGCATGCCCGGTGGAATTCCTGCTCTAGTGGATGCATGAGCCTCTATACACGATGAGATCATATAAGGCTATTTAGCGCTGTCAAGCCTTACTATCCCAAGACTCGACATAGAGGCAAGGCGCTCGTAGGCCGGATCGAGGCGTACACTTCCGCGCGTGAACGCGGGGCTGCTGATCCGAGAGGCGCGCCTCCGCGCCGGGCTGTCCCAGGCGCAGCTCGGAGAGCAGTCTGGTCGGGAGCCAGCGCACATCGCCCGCTGGGAACGCGGCGAAGTCGAACCCTCGTTCGCGAACCTGCAAGAGATCCTGCGGGCCTGCGGCTACCAGCTCTCGACGCGGCTCGAAAAGTACGAGCCGGTCGACGACGAACTCCGGCGCAAGATCGCGGCCGCCGCCCCGAGCGAGCGACTCCAGCAGATGCTGGATCGTCGCGCCGACGAGCTGAGGTACCGCGGTGGCCGCTGAGCCATTCGACCCCTACGCGATCCTCGGTGCGCTCGAGCGGAATCACGTCGCGTACGTGCTCGTCGGTGGCCTGGCCCGGGTCATGCAGGGCAGCAGCGAGATCACGCACGACGTCGACATCTGTCCGCAGTCGAAGCCCGAGAACCGGCGACGCCTGGAGCGGGCTGTAGCGGAACTTGGCGGCGACGAGCGGCCGTCGAGCGACCCGGCCGTGCGTGAGTACCGCACCCCCGCCGGCGCGCTCAGCGTCATCGAACAGCCAACCGGCATCGACGGCGGCTACGACGGGCTGCGTCGCCAGGCCGACCGCGAACCCATCGGCCACGGCCTGCGCATCCACATCGCCAGCGTCCCTGACCTGCTCCGAAACCTCGAGCATCTGGGTCGTGAGCTCGACACGTCCCTCGCCGACCAGCTCCGAACAATGGTCGAGCTCGAACGCTCACTCGGGCGTAGCCGCGGGCTCGGGATCGACATGTAGGAACGGCGACCGATGCTGAACGGCGTGTGTCGATTCGGGGTACTTGACGGCTCCGGAATGTGACCCGTATGCTGCCGCTCTCTCGAGGAGGGCGGGTGCGCGGATTGCGGCGGCGGGTGTTCACTCTCTGTGTCGCCGGCCTTGCAGCGTTGGGGGCGGTCACTCCGGTGTCGGCGGTGGCGTCGGTGCCTTCGTCGGGGACTGTGAGCGCGACGGCGCTGCTTGCGCAAGGGCCGATCGATCCCGGGTCGATGGCGTCGGCGGGTAGGGTGGCTTCATCGGTGCCCGCAGCAGAGGCGCTCGCACGGTCGACCGGTTCGCCGGTGCTGGTTGGGTCGTTGGCCTCGTCGTCACGCATGGTGGTGGCCAATCCGGATGGGTCGTTCATGGAGGATCTGGCGACGCAGCCGCGCTGGGGTCAGATAGCGGCGTCGCCTGGGTGGGCGCCGGTCGATCTCACCCTGACCGCGAGCGGAACCGGCTTCGCTCCGAACGTTGCTGGCGTGCCGGTGTGGGTGTCGGGCGGCGGCACGGGCCCGTTCGCGTCGACATCGGGGCCCGGCTGGTCGTACAGCGAGCGGCTGCTGGATGCGCCGACACTGCCGAAGGCGACGGTAAGAGGCGCGACCGCGACGTTCGCGTCGGTGCTTCCCGGGATCGATCTCGTCGTCCAGGCGACGCCGCTTGGATTCTCGGAGCGGTTCGTACTGCGTTCGGCGCCGCCTGCCGGGTTCCGGATCCGGCTACGGATCGACGTGTCGGGTGGGGCTGTGGCAGCGACGGGCGCGACGGGCGGGGTGCAGGTGCTTGACGGCTCGGGGGCGCAGGTGGCGGTGTCAGGGTCGCCGTTGATGTGGGACGCAGCGCCAGCAGCGGAGGAGGCGCCGGGGCTGGTTGGAGCGTCACTATTGGGCGCAGGCGACTCGGCCGAGCTTGATCTGATCCCGGACGCCGCCTACGTGACCGCGCCGGGCCGGATGTGGCCGGTGACGGTCGATCCCGATATCAGTCGTCCAAATGGCTGCTCGACCGGCTCCTGTTACGACACGCGGGTCGATAGCGGCCAGTACGCGAACACCAGCTTTTGGACGGATCCGAAGATCGAGGTCGGCGATTACTCGGGGACGTCGACGGTGAACTGGACGTTCTTGAAGTTCGATACGTCTGCGCTCGTGGGGTCGACGATCACGGCGGCGGCGTTGTGGCTGCACGAGAACAACTCCGCGACCTGTTCGGCGCGGGGGACGAAGGTGAAGGAGTTGACGTCTTCGTTCTCGTCGGCGACGACCTGGAACAACCCGCCGACGTTCAGCGGCACAGTCTGGGCTGACCAGTCGTTCAACGCCGGCTTTAGCTCGAGCTGCGTGGCGGCGTGGGAGCAGATCTCGACAGGGGGAGCGAGCGGCCGGACACTGGAGTGGCCCCTCCCATTTGGTCCACGTACTTTGTGGGTGCCTTCGGTATTGAGAGCGTGATTGGGGGTCCGTGATGGTGCGTAAGCGGTATACGCCGGAGCAGATCGTGGCGAAGCTGCGGGAGGCGGAGCGGCTGCAGGGGCAGGGGATGACGGTCGCGCAGGTGTGTAAGCGGATCGGCGTGTCGGATCAGACGTTCTTTCGGTGGCGGCTTCGGTACGGGGCGTTGAAGGAGGACGAGGCGCAGCGGTTGCGGCAGCTCGAGGTGGAGAACGCGCGGTTGAAGCGGATCGTGGCGGAGAAGGAGTTGGAGCTGCAGATCCTGAAGGAGTTGGAGCGGGGAAAATGGTGAGCCCGGCTCGGCGCCGGGCGGCGATCGGGTTCATCCGGAAGCGCTTCCCGCAGGTGTCGGAGCGGCATGCCTGCCGGATCGTCGGGCAGCACCGCTCCACGCAGCGGTACGCCGCCGAGGGTCGATCGGCGGACGAGGATCTCGCCGGCGGAGCTTCGCAGGCTGGCGGCGAGGCATCCGTACTGGGGGTACAAGAGTGCCCATCGGGATCTGCGTCGGCGAGGCTGGGTGGTGAACCGCAAGCGGGTCGAGCGGGTCTGGCGCGAGCAGGATCTGCGGGCGCGTCGCAAGCAGCGGTCAGGCAAGAAGGCGCTGGGAACGGCGGAGAACGCGATCTGGACGCTGCCGGCGACGCGCCCGAATCACGTCTGGGCGCTTGACTTCATCGGCGAGCGGCTCGAGGGTGGACGGCCCTACCGGGTGCTGAACGTGCTGGACGAGTACACGCGGCGGTGTTTGGCGTCGGTGGTGGCGACGTCGATCGGCGCTCGCCGGGTCGAGCAGGAACTGGAACGGCTCTTCCGCGAGCACGGCCGGCCCGGGATGATCCGCACCGACAACGGCCGCGAGTTCGTCGCCGAGACCCTCACCGCGTGGCTCCACGGCCAGGGCGTCGACGCGCGACCCGTGCAGAAGGCAAGCCCGCAGCAAAACGCGCTGGTGGAGACGTTTCACCGCACCATGCGCCGCGAACTCCTAGACTGGGAATCCTTCGACTCGCTGCTTGAGGCGCGGGTCGTGATCGAGGCCTGGCGGCGCCGCTACAACACCGAGCGCCAGCACACCAGCCTGAATGACAGAACCCCGGACGAGTTCATGAAACTAGAAGAACAACGACACCGCCAGACCACCACCCCGGAGCCGGTGTGAGCAATGCAGCGATCCTCCCGCCGACACCGGTCCATGACTATGATCAGCCACGCAGGAAGTGGACCAAAGATCGGGGCCCGTCCAGATCGTACGCTCCGTCGAGCGACGAAGAAACTGGTCGAAAAGATCCTCGAGCGCGCGATCTGCCACGGGTTCGAGTCGACGGTCGCCCGAATTGCTTGCGGTCAGATTGTCAAGGCGTTCGCCAAGCGGTTCATTCGGGTTGGTCATGTCATTCCAGTTCACACATGTCTCGGTTTCTCGATCAAGGCCCAAGCTGAACCAGACTCTCGAGGTCTGCACATCGGCCTCGTGGGGAGATATGCATTTGTTCACACGTCCAGACATACCAACGCTGTGGGACACTCGTGCCACGGTGCGCAGAATCCGACTTGGCATAGAGGCGTTACGCCTGCTGGCTTTGATGGCGGGTTCACCGATCTCTGAATTGGACTAGCGATGATTTCTCCCCGCCGGGTTGTAAACTTGCTTCTGCTGCTAGTCAGCGTTTCGAGTTGTGGCACCACTTCCCGGGAGGCTCCGCTGAACACGGTCGAGCATGCCGATCGCCGGGGCGCGAGCGCGGCATGTGGTGCAGTCGCGAACGCGCTTCTCCACGAGTTGGGAGGCGATCGGCTCGTAAGGTCGGCGCGGTGCGTTGCGCCTCGCGGAGGGCTTGAGCTGCAGTTTGTCGTGGACGATTCGTGGTCTGGAGAGCGCAGGCTGCGAGCTCGGTTCGAGGCGAACCTCGTGATCGGCGGGTATCTCAGCCGCATGGTGTCTGGACGCGCGCCCAGCGTCGTGGCCGCGACGATCTTCTCCGATCCCGTGCCATGCCCACCCGGGGACCCGGACTACTATGACATAGCACACTCGGTGTCAGTGCTTTACAACAACCCGGAGACCGGGCGGATCATTCCGGTCGCCGGATCGGAGAAGGGCGCAGCCATACAGGCCAAGCGCTCACTGCGGGCCCTAGGACTGAGGGTCCTTCGGCTGCGAACGGCTACGATTCGTAATCCGATCGTTGTGGTGGACGCGGTAACCTCGAACCCTGTTCAGTTCGTACGCATGCACGGAGCCCTCTCAGACTCGGCGAGGTCGTGGACAACTGATTTCTCGGCCGGTATGGACGGCTCGCTCGTGCGGGTGCTCGATCGGAACGGCCACTTGGTTGAAGTAGATGCTCGTACCACCGGCACTGGCTGGATCGACAACTATTCGAAGGGCACACCGGGTCTCCGCTCGGGCGCGGTAGATGGTCCATGTGATGTCGCGAGTCCGGGTGGTACCATTTCCGTTCCGGAACCATGACGTCTGAGTAATTGCCTCGGTCTTCCGAGTGAGTCTGCGGAGCCCGTCGAGCTCCCTAGTTGTCCAAACCCACCGATGCCGTTCGGCAGCACACCGTCGAGCCGGAGCCGGCTGTACGACAGCGGGAACTACCGAATCGCTGGGCCGAGGAGGTCATCAGCCTCCGGTGCGTATCGTCGGCCGGTTTCCGGGGCCGCTGCCACGAGACCGATCAGCATCGGACAGGCAAGGCGTCCTACTACAGTTCGATGCTAGCGGACAGCTCGCGCTGCGATCGCGCGTCGAGCGTCGCCACGGCGGTCGCCACATCGAGACCCGGCCGCTTAGGTTTCCGCTCGACCGCGATCTGGTCGACCGCGTCTCGACTCATTGCTTCGAGGACTCGCGCGATGGCGTCGGGGCGTTGGCTTGTGGGGGAGGGGTCGTCGACGACGATGTGCTGGGTGGCGCTGCGGGCGCGGCTGCTGGCGGTGTATGTCCAGCGCGTGTCGTGGTCGTCGGGGCGGGCGACGATGCAGGCGGTCTCGACGGTGGCGCCTTGGAGGCTGTGGGCGGTGAGGGCGTAGGCGTGCTCGACGTGCCCGGCCTGGGTATAGGTGCGTGGGAGGGAGACGCGGCGGCCGTCGTCGGTGGTGATGATCAGAAGGCCGGTGGCTTGGTGGGCTGCGGCGACGGTGCCGCGGGTGCCGTTGTCGATGTCGAGGTTTCGGTCGTTACGGCGGCAGACGATGCGGTCGCCGCGTTGGAAGGTCGCGTCGCCGATCTCGGCGGTTGGGCCTTCGAGTTCGCCGCGCAGGCGCCGCATATTCTGGATCTGCTCGTTGAGGCGGGTGCGGAGCTGGTTGTCGCGGCAGATCACCGCAACGCGGTGCGGGCCGTGCTGGTCGGCGGCTTGGAGCCACCAGGCGGCTGCCTCGTTCGTCGCCGTCGCTTCGTCCGGCGCGAGCACGACCTGTCGGTGTTTGAGGAGGTGGGTGAGGTACTGGTCGGGTTCGCCGGCGCGGAGCGCGGCGAGGGCGGTGATCTCGGCAGGGTCGCGTTGGCGGCGAACTTCGGTGAGGTGTTCGGCGCCGTGTCTGCGTGTGATGGCGGCGAAGGTGCCGGAGGCGGGGACGCCGGGGAGTTGGTGGCAGTCGCCGACCTGAATGATCTTGGCGCGACCGGTGCGGGCCCAGGTGGCGAGTTCGGTCATCTGGCGGGTGCCAGCCATCCCGTTCTCGTCGGCGATGATCACCAGCCGCCGCGGCGCCGGCGCGGGCTGTGCGCGCAGGCGGGTGAGGATCGCGTCGATCGTGTCGGACGGCACGCCAGTGTCCTGGAGCTCGCGGGCGGCACGGGCGGTCGGGGTGGCGCCGATCACCTCGTACCCACCAGCTCGATAGGCGTTGGCGATCGCGCCGCAGACGGTGGTCTTGCCGCTTCCCGCGAGCGCCTCGAGGTTCTCGATCGCGTGCCCGCTGGTCGTGAGCGCGCGGACGGCGTGTTCCTGCTCGGCGCTCAGCTCGATCGGGTTCCCGACGATCGCACGGTCGACCGTCGCCTGCGGGAGGACGGCGGTACGGCTGCGCCGGCCCTGGTCGACGAGGTCGAGCAGGCGCTGCTCGCAGGCGAGCAGGTCAGGCGTCGTGTACGCGCCGTTGGTGAGGTCGACGGCGAATGGGGTCTGGGCGACGAACCAGTCGGCGAGCGCCTCGAGGTGCTCGACGCGCGTCCCGGCCGAAAGCGCACCGGCGAAGGCGCGGATCACGTCGGCGCGGCGGAACGTGTTCTGCTTCGCCGTCAACCCCTCCGGCCCCGCCAGCTGCGTCGCGATCGCGCACAGCTCCACGCTCGTCGGCGCCGTTCGAGCGACCTCGACGGGTCGCAGGGCGGCGCGGAGCTCGCGGGCGCCCATCCCGTGCTCGGCCAGCCGCGCCTGCCAGGCGTCGCGCTCGACCGCGAGGTCGGGCGGATGGGTGGACTTCGGCTCGCGGGTGGCGAGGGTGGCGACCTGGCCTGCGTGCCAACTCGAGCCGCCGTGCTCGGCGAGTGCCTGCTCGATCTGCTGACGCCGCGTCGAGAACTCGCGGAGCGCCTCTTCGGGCCATGTCTCGAGCTCCGCCAGCCCCCTCACCGGCTCGCGCCAACCCCAGCCGAGACGACGCGTGACCTCGGCCCGGAGATGTGCCTGGTAGGCGTAGCCGAGCGTCAGCTTCCACTCCCGCAGCAACAGCCGACTGTCCAACGCCCGCCAGGCACCGTCGGGGCCCTGGGTGAGGTTCGCGACCGCGCAGTGCGTGTGCAGCTGCGGATCCCGCGCCCGGCTCGTGCGGTGCACGTACAACGCCGCCACGATCCCGCTCCCCTTGGCGTGCACCGCGCCGCCACGACCCAGCCGGACACCGCACGCCTCCCGCTCAAGCAACCCCAGCGTCGCCGTCACCGCCGACCGATGCGCTGCCGCCAGCTCGCGCCGCACCTCTGCCGGAGCCAGGGAAACGGCGAGCGAGATCGACTTCGGCGCACTGAACACCAGGTCGAACCCGCCCACCGGCGACAGCACCTGCTCCGTCGTGATCCGCTCACCCGTCTCGCGGTCGAGACTCGGCAGGTGCACGGTGCGGGCCCTAATCGGCCGGCGCAGCCGCTCGCCCGTCACCGGGTGGCAGCCATCGATCAACCGCTCCAGGCTGCCCGCCGCCACTGTCCCGCGAAGACCGAGCGCCGCGGCAGCCGACCCGCACCACGACCCCGGCGACTCGCCACGACCCGCGTAGTAGTCGTCACGGCTCCACGCCACCTGCTCCTCCAAGTACGCGCCGCGATCAGGCGTCAGCGTCACGAGGCTCAGCACCGGACCGCCCCCGGACACAACCGGCCAGCCACGCCCGCACCGGCCGGTGCCACTGTGTGCATCCCTTCTCCGCGAAGCGGGATGACCTGGCGGAGGGACGCCTCGGCACGGGACTGACGGGTCGGGGTGGGCTGGGCCTGCCGCTGGTCGACTCCGTCGTGGCCGCGAGTGCAGCGGCTCAGGACGTTCTGCGAAGCGAATCGGCCGGATCCCGTGGGCCAATGGAGGGCCAAACTGGCCGTTCCAGGCCTGATTTGGTAAGATCGGCGCTCTGAGCCGAGGAGCGAAGAAACCCTTGATTTGCAGGGCTTTCCAGCTATACCCCCAACGGGATTCGAACCCGTGTTGCCGCCTTGAAAGGGCGGAGGCCTAGGCCACTAGCCGATGGGGGCCCGCGCCTGAGGATACCGGCGCCCGGGGGTAAGGGTTGGCGCTTCGCCTGCGTATTCCGATGACGCTGTCTCCACGGCCTCGCGCCCGATCGCCGGGTGCACGACAACGGGCCGCCGCCGGCACTCGCCGACGACCTCGGCGCGGTGCTCACGCGGGCCCTGGCCGCCCGACTCGTATCAGGCGGTGTGGTGCAAGGACAGGTCGAGCCACTCCATGCGCGTCGGCGCGGGGACGGTGTGCGCGGCCATCGCGGCGCCGAGGCGCTCGGCGAAGAACGCCTCGTTGGACGCCTTGGAGTCCCACACCTCCACGATCATGAAGCCGCCTCCGGCCTTGGCGCCGCCGGCGTGGAACAGGAGGCCTGCCGGCCAATCGCCCTCACCGGTCTCCACGTCGATGCCGAGCGTGCGGCTCACTGCCGCGTATTCGGCGGCGCCCACGCCGTCGAACTCGAGGATCAGGCATTCGGCCACGATCGCCTCCCGTCAGGTCGCTGCCCGGCGCCGTCGCGCCGCCGGACGGAGTTCGCGAATGGTAGGCCCACCGATTCGCCCCGTCCAGGCATCCTGTGCCTGCCGACGTTCGTCCGGATCGCGCCACGGGGTCTGCTCCGTCCGGGCCGCGGCCTAGGCTGTGGGACCGGTGGGCGAGTACTCCCTGACGGGCGGGCCTGAGGCGATGCTCGAGCGATGCCGGGAATGCCCGTCGGAGCTGGCTCATCCCCTGCGGTGGCGGCGGCTGGCATTCGACGCCTGGGAGATCGAGCTGCGCTGCCCGGAGTGCCGGAGCGCGTGGTCGGAGCGCGTGCCGACGGCGGCGGTGAAACGGCTCGACCGGGTGCTGAAGGACGCCAGGGCTCAGCTCGAGCGCCACCTCGAGGAGATCGAGCGGATCGACCTGCAGCAGCGAGCGGACGGCTTCATCCAGGCCCTCCAGGCGGACGCGATCTGGCCCGAGGACTTCGGGCGGCCAGCGGACGGCTGAACCACCCACGGCTACGCTCCCCGCGTGACGACTCTGGTTGGAGACCGCTACAGGCTCGAGGAACGGCTCGGCGGCGGCGGGGCGGGCGAGGTCTGGCGCGCGACGGACGATCGCCTCGGCCGGGCGGTCGCAGTCAAGCTCCTGCACGCGCATCTGGCGCCCGACCTGCCGGCGCGCGACCGATTCCGCCGCGAGGCACTGGCGATGGCACGGCTGCAGCACCCGCACATCGTCCAGGTGCTCGACTTCTCGGAGGCGGCCGATCGCCCGTACCTCGTGGAGGAGTACTGCGCCGGCGGCACCCTGGAGGAGGCCGTGCGGAGATCGCCGCTGGGCTGGGACGAGGTGAGCGGCTACGCACGTGCGATCGCCGAGGCACTCGCGCACGCCCACGCGGCGGGCGTCGTGCACCGCGACCTGAAGCCGTCGAACGTGCTGTTCACGGCCGACCGCCGGCTGGCGGTCGCCGACTTCGGCCTGGCCCGCCTGGTGGCGTCGACCGAGTCGACGATCACCGCCACCGGCACCCGGATGGGGAGCCCCGAGTACTGGTCGCCCGAGCAGGCGGCCGGCGAGCCCGTGTCCGAGCGCAGTGATCTGTACGCGCTCGGCTGCCTGCTCTACGAGCTCGTGACCGGCAGCCTGCCGTATCCCGGCGAGGACCGGCTCGCAGCCGGGTACCGGCGCGTCCGCGAGCAGGCGCCACGGCCGTCGCAGGTGCACCCGGGCGTGGATCCGAGCGCCGAGGCGCTGATCATGCGGCTGCTGCGACGGGAGCCGGCGGTGCGACCGCGGGCGTCGGACGTGGCCGCCGAGCTGGGCGGCAAGCCCGACCCCGGTGTGACCGCCGTGCTGACCGCGCCGACCGTGATCGCATCCCCACCGCCGCCACCACCACCGCTGCCACCCGACCCCCCGCCCGCCGTGCACGTCACCTTCGAGGAGTCCGCCCGGCCGCCCCAGCGGATCGGCATGGCGACCGCCGTGGTCGCACTGTTCCTCGGGCTCGCCGCGATCGGCGTCGGCCTGGTCGCCGATGCCCAGACCAGCCGTATCTCGCTCGACCGCACCGGCCTGGTGATGACCGGCACCCTGCACGCCGACGATGCCGTCGCGGCGCTGGTGATGCTCGGCTCGGCGGCCGTCTTGACCCTCGCCGTGCTGGTGCTGGCGATCTGGGCGGCGCGGGCCAGCGGCCGGGCACGCTCGGCTTTCGCGCGGGCCGCGTTCGGGGTCGGTTCCGTACTGCTGGCGGGCGCGGCGGCGGCCGCGCTCGTCTGGACCGCCCACGCGGCCGCCACGGCGGACATCTCCCACCTGTGGGACATCGCCGTCAATGGAGCCTGAGCTCGAGTCGTTGCTCGGCCGCATCAACGCCGTCGGCCGTGGGCCGGGCGGCTGGACGCGGCCGCCGTGGACGCCCGAACTGGCCGAGGCCGAGCAGGTCGTGATCGATGCCACCGGCATGGTGGCGTCGCGGGATGCCGCCGGGAACCTCTGGCTCACCGACGCCGCCGCCCCGGCCGAGGGCCTCGTCGCGGCCGGCTCCCACCTGGACACCGTGCCCGCCGGCGGCGCGTTCGACGGCGCCCTCGGGGTCGCATCGGCGGCGGTCGCGATCGACCGGCTGCGCGCGGCCGCGGTGCCGGGTCACGAGCGCCTGGCGGTCGTCTCCTTCGCCGACGAGGAGGGCTGGCGCTTCGGCACCCCGATCTTCGGCTCGCGCATGCTGACCGGCGGCTACGGCGCCGAGGTCCTCGACCGCCGCGATGCTGCCGGCATCCGCCTCGGTGACGCGTGCCCGCCCGATCCGGTGGCAGGCCGCGGCGGGCATCGGCGGCTCGCGGCCTTCGTCGAAGTGCACATCGAGCAGGGCCAGGCCCTGGCGCCGGCCGGGGTGGCGCTCGGTGTCGGCACCGGCCTTGCCGCCCGGGCGCGGCTGGCGTGGACGACGAGCGGCGAGGCGAACCACGCCGGCACGACGCCGATGGCGGGCCGCAGCGACGCGCTGGTGGCCGCGGCCAGGCTGGTGCTCGCCGCCGACGCCGCCGCGCGGGCCGAGCCGGGCGGCGTGGCGACCGTCGGGCAGATCGCGGTCGAGCCCGGCGGCTCGAACGTGATCCCCGGGCACGTCACCGGCACGCTTGACGTCCGCGCACCGCGGCCGGAGCGCCGGGACGCCATCGTCGCGGCGATCCGGGCCGCCTGCCCGGCCGCGACGTTCGACGTATTGGCAAGCGACCCCGGGGTCGCGTTCGACGACCGCGTGCGGGCCGCGCTGCGAGCGGGCGCGGCCGAGGTCGGAGTTGCCGCCACCGATCTCGCGTCGTATGCCGGCCACGACGCCGGCGTGCTGGCAGCGGCGGGCGTGCCGGCCGGCATGCTGTTCGTCCGTAGCCCCGACGGCATCTCGCACAACCCCGCGGAGCACGCCGACGCCGCAGACTGCGCCGCGGGCGTGGCGGTGCTCGAGCATGCGCTGGCACGGCTGCTCGACGAACTTCCCCCGATCGGAGGGTGAGCCGATCGGCCTATCGGGTCGATCCATGTTTGCGAGAGGGGGAGCGACTTCCGGGGTCAAGCGCCTGGGGGGAGCCAACGCAAGGGCCTAGAGGCCTGGAGAGCCCGGGAATCAGCCGTCGAAATACGGCACTCCCCCATCATTTCGGGACTGGCCCGGCGTCTGACGCCGGGCCAGTCTCCGTTCCTGCTCTACCCTCCCTGCCATGAGCGACCTGGCCGATGCCCCGGCGATCCCGTCCGAGGGCTGGGGCGTGCTGCACCTCTTCTTCTCCATCGACGGTGATCGCGCCGGCGCCGTCGACCTCGCCGACGCCGAACGGCTCGTCGGCGAGTTCGAGGCTGACGACGACTACCAGGCGATCGCCTTCTCGGTGATCGGCCAGCGGGCCGACCTCGGCCTGGTGCTGGTCGGGCCGGACTTCGTGAGGCTCCAGCGGCTCCACCGCGACCTCCTCGCGACGCCGCTCGGGGCACGACTCCGAGCGTGTCCCGAACTCGGGTTCGTGTCCCTCACCGAGGCCAGCGAGTACCTCGTGGACGACGGCTCCGATCGCATCAAGGCGATGCGCCAGGGGCGCAACTACCCGCGCAACCTGCCGCGGCCGCGGATGATCTGCTTCTACCCGATGCTGAAGCGGCGGGAGGCCGAGCGCAACTGGTACACGTTGCCGTTCGAGAAGCGGTCGAAGCTCATGCACGGCCACGGCGCCACCGGGCGCGCGTTCGCCGGGCGCGTCACCCAGATGATCACCGCAGCCACCGGGCTCAGCGACTGGGAGTGGGGCGTGACGCTGTTCGCCGACGACCCGAAGGCCATTAAGGACGTCGTCTACGAGATGCGCTACGACGAGGGCTCGGCCGTGTACGCGGAGTTCGGGCCTTTCGTGGTGGGCCTGGTCGCGCCACTGCGGCGGGCGATTTCGGATGCCGGCCTGACGCCGGCGTGACACCGCCGGCCCGGCTGCACTACCGGCTCGCGATGCGACCGGGCGTCCTACCCTGCCGCACTGGATGAGCGAGTACGTCTACACGATGTACCGGGCCAACAAGTTCTACGGCTCGGACCGCCAGGTGCTGAAGGACATCTCCCTGTCGTTCATGCCCGGAGCCAAGATCGGCGTGCTCGGCCTGAACGGCGCCGGCAAGTCGACGCTCCTGCGGATCATGGCGGGGGTCGAGGAGGTGTCGAACGGCATCGCCGAACCGGCACCGGGCCTGCGCATCGGCCACCTGCCGCAGGAACCCGAACTCGACCCCACCCGCGACGTGCGTGGCAACGTCGAGGACGGCGTGCGCCCGGTACGCGACCTGCTCGACCGGTTCACCGAGCTCTCCATGAAGTTCGCCGAGCCGATGTCGGATGACGAGATGAACGCGCTGCTGGCCGAGCAGGGCGAGGTGCAGGACGCCATCGACCGGCACGGCGGCTGGGAGCTCGACCGCATGCTGGACACGGCCATGGACGCGCTGCGCTGCCCGCCCGGTGACGCCGACGTGTCGACCCTGTCGGGCGGCGAGCGGCGCCGGGTCGCGCTCTGCCGGCTCCTCCTGTCGCAACCCGACATGCTGCTGCTGGACGAGCCGACGAACCACCTGGACGCCGAATCGGTCGCGTGGCTGGAGCGCTTCCTGCACGACTTCGCCGGCACCGTCGTCGCCATCACCCACGACCGCTACTTCCTCGACAACGTTGCCGGCTGGATCCTCGAGCTCGACCGCGGTCGCGGCATCCCGTTCCAGGGCAACTACTCGAGCTGGCTCGAGCAGAAGGAGGCCCGGCTCGCGGTCGAGGAGAAGCAGGCGGTGGCGCGCCGCCGCACCCTGCAGCGCGAGCTGGAGTGGGTGCGGATGTCACCGACCGCGCGGCACGCCAAGTCGAAGGCGCGGCTCTCGGCGTACGAGAAGCTGCTGGCCGACGACCGCGACGTCCGTCTCGACACGGTCGAGATCCACATCCCCGCAGGCCCGCGACTCGGCGACATCGTCGTCGAGGCCGACCACCTCGTGAAGGGGTACGGCGACCGGCTGCTGATCGAGGACCTGTCGCTGCGCCTGCCGCCAGGGGGCATCGTCGGCGTGATCGGCGCCAACGGCGCGGGCAAGACGACGCTGTTTCGCATGATCTCCGGCCAGGAGACACCCGACGCCGGGACGCTCCGCCTCGGCGACACGGTGGAGCTCGCCTACGTCGACCAGAGCCGGGCGTCGCTCGAGCCGAAGAACACCGTCTTCAAGGAGATCTCCGGCGGGCAGGACATGATCCAGCTCGGCACGCGCGAGATCAACGCCCGGGCCTACTGCTCGTGGTTCAACTTCCGCGGCGCCGACCAGCAGAAGCTCGTCGGCCAGCTGTCCGGTGGCGAGCGGAATCGCGTGCACCTCGCCAAGCTGCTCAAGTCCGGCGGCAACCTGCTGCTGCTGGACGAGCCCAGCAACGACCTGGACGTCGACACCCTGCGCGCGCTCGAGGAGGCTCTCCTCGACTTCGCCGGCTGCGCGGTCGTGATCTCGCACGATCGCTGGTTCCTCGATCGCGTCGCGACCCACATCCTCGCGTTCGAGGGCGACTCCCAGGTCGTCTGGTTCGAGGGCAGCTACCAGGAGTACGAGGAGAACCGGCACGCCCGGCTCGGCGCCGAGGCCGACCAGCCTCATCGCCTCCGCTACAAGCCGCTCGTCCGCGGGTAGGAGCCACTACCCAACGCCGGCATTCCGTGGGATGCTCGTGGCGTGACGGCACTGGTTCCCGGCCGCCTCACCCACACCGTCGAACTGCTCGACATCGCGCTCGTGCTGGAGCGGGCCGGCGTCGATCCGCGCAACTTCACGCCGGCCGAGCTGCGACGGCTGCAGGCAGTGCTGCTGGCCGGTTCAACGCGTTAGTCCGTCAGCCGCCGGCCGGGTTCCAGGTCTCCCAGCGGGCGAACTCTTCCATCGGTAGCCGCCTGCGCGCCAGCGAGGGCGAGCGCACGTCGTCGAGCGAGCGGCCGACCGGGATGACGCCCACGGCCACGAAGTCGGGCGGCACGCCGAGCTCCCGCTCGATCGCGCCGTCGATGCCGTACGGTCCGGCGAACCCCGCACCGAGCCCCTCGTCGATCGCGGCCAGGTGGATCAGGAGCGCGGTGGCGCCGATGTCCATCCACCAGTAGGGCACCGGCCACGGCTCCTCCTCGCCGCCCTCGTCGACCTTGTCGGGCTGCCGGTAGCGCTCGTGATAGATCTCCTCCGAGACGCACGGCACGAACTGGGCCGCGCACTCGCTGACCCAGCGTCCGAGCCCGAGGTCGGCGTACTCGTCCTCGCCGCAGGCGACGCCGAGCCGTCGCCGCATCGCCGGGTCGGTGACGATCACCAGGCGCTGTCCCTGCGAGAAGCCGGCGCTGGGCGCCCGCTTGGCCGCCGCGGCGATCCGGTCGAGCACGGCCCGGTCGACCGGCTCGTCGGCGAAGCGGCGCACCATCCTGCGCCGGCGGATGACGTCGGCGAACTCCACCGGGCGACTCTAACGCGTCGCGTCGATGCGTGCCAGCGCGGCGTTGCTGTAGCTGTCGTCGTCCGTGACCTCGCGCACGACGCCGATGAACCCGGGGGGCGAGGCCGCAACATCGAGCGATTCGAGCTCGACCTCGAGCAGGAACAGGCCCGGCGGGTCGTCGAAGCAGTCGAGCTCCCAGGTGTGACCGCCATCCTCGAACACGAGGCGGCGCTTGCGGATCACGCGCGTCTGCGGCAGCTGGCGACTCAGGAGCGCGGCATGCGCAGCGGCGTCGATCTCGGACTCGTCCTCGTGGCGGGTGCCGAGCGCGACCTGGCGCTTGACGGTCTCGTAGTAGCGGATTCGGCCCGCCTCGACGACCCTGCGCACCCGGTGCGAGCCGCCGCGCTCGTCGGGCTCGACGTAGGTCTGCTCGACGTCCAGCGCACGCGCAGACGCAAGCGCGGGATGCGAGAGGTCGGGGCTGACGGCGAGGAACTTCCGTTCGATCTCGATCACGCAGGCACCCTACCCGCTCCGCATGGGCATGACGAGGTCGCTGCCGTCCACCGTCTCGAGTGCAAGCGGCAGGCCCGCGTCGGCGTGGCGCAGGACGCCGATACCGGGGTCGGTGCGGAGCACGCGCTCCAGCTTGGCCCGGCAGGCCTCGGTGCCGTCGATGACCAGCGTCACGCCGGCCGAGATCGACCCGCCCATGCCGCTGCCGGCTCCCTGGTGGATGGCGACCAGGTCGGCGCCGCCGCCCGCATTCAGAAGCGCGTTCAGGAGCGGCCAGTCGGCGATCGGGTCGCTGCCGTCCGGCATGCCCTCGGTCTCCCGGGTCGGCTGGGCGACGGCGCCGCAGTCCATGTGATCGCGGGTCATGGCGAGCGGCGCGGAGACGGCGCCCTCGGCGACCATGCGGTTCGCGAGCAGCCCGAACTGCAGACGCTGGGCATACGAGAACCACGACGTGCGGGCGGGCAGGCCCTGGTGCGGGACGCTCCGCATCGCCCGGTCGATCCAGCCCGCGATCACCGGGTCGTCGCCGAACTCGCGCAGCAGGGCGAGGTCGATCGCCTCGATGTCGGCCGGATCGCCCGAGAGCGCGATCCACCGACAGGGGCCCCGGCCCAGGCAGAACATGGGTCGCACGAACCGCTTGACGAACCCGTCGAAGGCGTTGGCACGCGCGTATCCGGCCCGCAGCGCCTGCTCGCGGATGGCGTTGCCGTACTCGAACACCACGGCGCCGTCGTCCTGGAATCCGACCATGGCCTCGACCTGGCGCGCCATCGACTGCATCGCCCGCTGCTGGTAGCCGGCCGGATCGGCCGTGCGCAGCGCGTCGGCGTCCGCGACCGCGAGCCCGTCCGGCACGTAGCCGTACAGGGCGTCGTGGGCCGAGGTCTGATCGGTGACGACGTCCGGCCGCAGGCCGAGCTCGCGGAGGCGCGGGAGCACGGAGGCGGCGTTGCCGATCAGCGCCAGCGAGGTCGCCTCGCCCCGCTCGCGTGCCCCGCGTATCTGCCGGACGGCGACCTCGACGTCGTGCGTGGTGGCATCGAGGTACCCGTCACGGAGCCGGCGCTCGGCACGGGCCTCGTCGACCTCGACGATCAGCGCCGCCGCACCGAGCAGCTTCGCGGCCAGGGGCTGGGCGCCACCCATGGCACCGAGCCCGGCACTCAGGAAGACGCGCGAAGCGAGCGACCCGCCGAACCCCTCCCGGGCGCAGGCGGCGAGCGTCTCGTAGGTCGTCTGGAGCACGCCCTGCTGGCCGATGTACTGCCAGTCGCCCGCGGTGTAGCCGCCGTACATGATCAGCCCGCGCGCGTCGAGTTCGCGGAAGCAGTCGTCGGTCGCCCATCGCCCGACCAGGTTCGCGTTCGCCATCACCACCAGCGGGCTCTCGGCGGTCGACCGGAAGACGCCGACCGGCTTGCCGGACTGCATCACGAGCGTCTCGTCCTCGTGCAGGTCGCGGAGCGCCGCGACGGTCGCGTCGTAGCAGCCCCAGTCGCGGACGGCGCGGGCGGTGGCGGCGTAGACCACCAGATCCTCCGGCCGCTCGCCGACCTCCAGCACGTTCTCCAGCAGCCGCAGCAAGGCCTCCTGCCGCCACCCGCGGCAGCGCAAGTCGAGCCCGCGGGCGGCCCGCACCCCCCGCGGCGCGCTCACCGCGGGACGCGCGCCAGGGCGCCGAGCAGGTGGCAGATCAGGCGCATGGCGGTGGCGGCCGACGCGCCGGTGACGTCCTTCGCCGGCACCATCTCGACCAGGTCGAGCCCCACCACCGTGCCCCGGCCGACCAGGGCCCGGATCAGACCGGTGGCCTGGGTGTAGGTGAGCCCGCCCGGTGCCGGGGCGTTGACGGCCGGCGCGAACGAGGGATCGAGGGCGTCGAGATCGATCGCGATCAGGTAGCGCCGGCCCGCGGGGACCTGGTCCAACGCGACCTCGATGCCGCCGTCGTGCACCGCTCGGGCCGGCACGATCCGGGCACCGTAGGCGCGGGCATCGGCGACCTCGCGAGCGCCAGCGCTGCCCGCGCCGCGCATGCCGATCTGCACGATCCCCTCGACCCAGGGCAGCTCCGAGGCACGGCGCATGGTCGACGAGAACCCCTCGCGCACACCGCCGACCTCGTCCCGCCAGTCGATGTGGGCGTCGATCTGGACGATCGTCACGGGGCCGTGCTCCTCGTAGGCCGCGAAGAAGGGGATCGGGACGGAGTCGTCGCCGCCGAGCACGACCGGCACGGCACCCGCAGCGAGGATCGCCCGGGCCGCTGCGGTGGCGCGCCCGCGCGTACCGGGCAGGTCGTTGGGATCGACCACCACGTCGCCGCAGTCGACCACCCGGAAACCGTCGTCGCCGAGCAGCGGGCCGTCGAAGTCGAAGTCCCAGCGGTCGGATGGCGGGATCGCGGCGCGCCGGATCGCAGCCGGCGCGTCCGACGAGTCGACGAATGCTCCTCGAAACCGGTATGGCATGCCGTGCGGCACGCCGAGGATCGCGACGTCCGCGGCGAGCCGATCGAGGTCGGTGGCGACGGGAAGGCCGAGGAAGCTCTCGGCAGGCGGTTGGGTCAGGGCGTCACTCATCGACGCGAGCATAGGCGGGCTTCGACCATGTCAGCGCCCGGCGCGGGTTGTCGATCAGGATCGTGTCGACGTCGGCCTGGGACAGGCCGCACCAGCGCAGCTGCGGGACGATGGTGCGCAGGACGTGGGCATAGCCGTCGCCGCCGTATCGCACCAGCTGCGACTTGAGGCAGGTGTCGTGCGACAAGAGGATCCGGTCGCCGTGCCCGGCGCGGACGAGGTCGACGATCACTCCGACCACCATCTCGTCGGGGCAGGGCGGCGGGAAGTACGAGCCGAGGTGCTCGGAGAGGTCGTCGTTGCGCCACGTCACGCCGAAGAAGTCGAACTGCACGATACGCGCCCCGCCGCGCCAGCGAGGTGAGGTACGCCATGTCGGGCGCGGGGCCGCTGGAGTGGCCCATGATCACGTGGTTCGGGTCGACGCCACCACGCTCGAGCAGGTCGAGCACCTCGTTGCCCAGGCGCGCGGTCTCGGCCATGTGGAGCGTCACCGCGGCGCCGGTCTCGCAGGCCGCGACGGCCGCGGCCTCGAGCACGCGCACCTCCTCCGGGTGGATCGGATCCGACGTGCCGATCTCGCCGATCACCCCTGCCCGTACGTCGCTGCCCTCGATCCCGACCATCAGCTCGGCGACCATGTGCGCCGCCAGCTCGTCGGTGGTCGAGGCGGCCACCTGCGGCGGGTGCGCGTCGTGAATGTAGAAGCCGGTGCCGCAGATCATCTGCACGCCCACCGCCGCGGCCAGGGCTCGCAGCCGCACCGGATCGCGACCAACGGTCTGCGGCGTCACGTCGACGATGGTGCGGCCACCGGCGTCGCGGAACAGGCCCAGCTCCTGGACGGCGAGATCGAAGTCGTCGAGGCTCAGGTTCGCGCGGTTACTCCAGGCGCGGCGACGGACCCGGCCGAGCACCTCGAGCGAGATGTCGGCGTCCCAGAACGCTTCCTCCTCGGCGTTGCGGGGCGGACATGCCCAGACCGTGAGGTCGGTGAAGAAGTGCTCGTGCGTGAGCGTCGGCCCGGTCGAGGCGAGGTCGAGCCTGCCCGCCACGCTGGGTATCCACGACGGCTCGCTCGTCAACTCACTCCCTCCCGGTCGCCGCAGCGAGCGTATCGCAACCCTGACCCCGCCCGCACGGCGTCGCTAGGATCCGCCTGGGGCGGCAGCTCCCTGGTGGGGGATCCGGTCTTCAAAACCGGTAGGGCGGCGTAACCCGTCGCTTGGTAGGTTCGATTCCTGCGCTGCCTCGTTCGCTCAGAAATACGGCTATTTGCGGCACCTTTATTGACTGACGGTGAGTGCCGCTGAGCGGCGCTCGACTCCGCTGTCGACCGCTCAGAACCGGTCTCGGGGCAAAGGACGGCATCCCACGCTCGAGCGCGGGTACCTCGAGTGCGCCTACGCGCCGATGGTCGAACTGCTGCGGTACCTGGAGGCCAACGGCTTCGCCAACTACATCGCATCGGGCGGCGGTCGCGACTTCATGCGCCCGATCAGCCGGGAGATGTACGGGATTCCGCGCGATCGCGTGATCGGCAGCGCGACGGCGCTCGACTACACGAGCGACGAGCGCGGCGGGACGATCACGCACAAGGCCGAGGCGGACTACCTCGACGACGGTCCGCAGAAGCCGATCCGGATCTGGAGCCGCACCGGCCGCCAGCCGGTACTCGCCGCCGGCAACTCCACCGGCGACATCGCCATGCTCGACTTCACCCAGCACGCCGATCGACCGTTCCTGCGGATGCTCGTGCTCCACGACGACGCCGAGCGGGAGTTCGACTACACGAGCGGGGCCGAGCAGGCGCTCGAGCGAGCCGCCGCGAATGGCTGGACGGTCGTGAGCATCAGGAACGACTGGTCGACGGTCTTCTAAACGTCCGGCGACGGCGAGCTCTAGCTGTAGAGCCTCGGTTCCTGTGAGACGCGGCTGATGGGTGGTTGGCCTGCGAGGGAGCCGTGGGGTCGGTGGGTGTTGTACCAGCGGATGTAGCCGGGGAGGGCTCTGGCGCGGTGGGCGGAGGAGTGGTAGGCGTAGGCGTAGGCCCATTCGCGTTGCAGGATCCGGTTGAAGGCTTCGGCTTTGCCGTTGGTGCGGGGTGTGTAGGGCTTGGTGCGGAGGTGGCGGATGCCGTGGCGGCGTAGGGTGTCGCGGAACGCGTGGGAGCGGTAGCCAGCGCCGTTGTCGGTCATCACTCGCGTGATCGTGATGCCGCGCTGGGCGAAGGACGCAACGACGAGATCCAGGAATCTGGAGCAGGAGGTGGCGTCTTCGGCTGGGTAGAGCTCGCAGACCGCGATCCGCGAGTGATCGTCGACGGCGACGTGGGCGTGCTGCCAGCCGGCCCGTGAGTTGCGACGCACGCCGTCGTTGAGGATCCGCTTGCCGACGCGCCAGAACCGGCCCAGCTTCTTGGCGTCCAGATGTACCAGCGCGCCCGCCTGGTCGTACTCGTACCGGTTGGCGGGCGGGCGCGGCGCCCGTTCGTGGCGGCTGACACCGTGGCGGCGCAGCACCCGGTGCACGGTCGCGTGGGGGCGGCCCAGTGCCGCGGCGATCGTTCGCGGGCCCCAGCCGGTCTGGCGGCGCAGCTCGAGGATCTGCTGCTCCGCTGCCGGCTCGAGCCTTCTGGGATGCGACCTTGGGATCGGCGGCAGGTCACGGAGCGCCCCGAAGCCACCCCGCTCGTAGCGGCGGATGAGCCGGTAGGCGGAAGCCCGGCTGATCCCGCAGTCGGCCGCTGCTCGCGGGATCGGGACACCGCTGAGGACGCGTTGCACGAGCCGGCAGCGAGCCTCGTATGAGTGCCGCATCCGACGCGGCGGGCTAGAGTCGATCATCCGGGCCTCCGAGAGCTTCGGCGTTAGCACCCAAAGCCTCCTCGGAGGCCCGGACAACAATCAGCCGTCTCGAAGGCTCGTAGGCTCTACATCTAGCCCCCGTCGCGGGGCAGCCGCGACTCGATCCGGTCGAGGCGAGCGCTGAGCTCCCGTCATCGCCTGCGTGACCTCGGCGACCGCCTGGACGATGGCATCGGTGTCGTGCTGGTGGATCGCCCGGTCCGCCTCCGCTCGTCGTCGTCGCCGTGGCGAATCACGGAACTCGTGACGGCCGCCGTCAGGAACGCGATGAACGAGACGCCGAGCACCATGTCGGCGCCGCCCACCATCCGGCCATGCGTGGTGGTGGGGACGACATCGCCGTAGCCGACGGTCGTGACGGTCTGGAGCGCCCACCAGATGGCAGTGCCGAGCGTCGGGAAGTTGGTGGGATCGGCGAGGCGCATGAGGACGGCTCCGGCCAGCGCGGCGAGGGAGGCATGGTTCGCGGCCCGCCCTTCCATCTGCGGGGAAAGTTCTCTAGACTCGCGCCATGGGCCCCCGCCTCGGGGTAGCGGTCGCGTTCTTCGTGGGGCCGCTGGCACTCGCCCCGGCTGCGGTTGCCGCTGCGCGGCCCGACCTGCAGGTGGCAGCGGTGTCCGCCCCGGCAACCGTGTCCGCGAGCGGCGTGCTCGCCGTGTCGGAGACGGTGCGCAACACCGGCAAGGGCGCCGCCCGCAAGTCCGTGGCCGGAATCTTCCTGTCTCGCGACCGGCGCGCGGGGGCCGACGTCAAGCTCGGCACGGCGTCGGTTCGTGCGCTCGGCGCCAGGCTGGCGGTGTCGGCGGAGGTCGAGGTCGTGCTGGCGCGGTCGGTTCGCGTCGGCCGGTACTACGTCGTCGTCTGCGCCGATACGACCCGCGGAGTCGCCGAGTCCCGCGAGACGAACAACTGCCGCGTCGCCGCCCGGGCCGTCAGCGTGGTGAAGGCCCGGGCCGAGCTCGCGGTGAGCGGCAACGGCACCTTGCCGGGCACGCTGCAGGCCGACCGCGCGGGATCGCTGACGGTCACGGTTCGCAACCGCGGAGGCAAGCCGTCCCCGCCTGGGCTACTCGAGCTGCTCTTGTCGACGGACGGCCGCCGGGATGCGGGTGACACGGTCGCCGGCTCCCGGCCGATCCCGCGGCTGGCCGCCCGCGCGAAGTACGCCAAGCCGGTCTCCCTGACGGTGCCCTACTCGCTGCCCAGCGGCAGCTACCGGCTGCTGGCCTGCATCGGCAAGACCTGCCGCGCAACCGGGTCGACCAGCGTCGTCGACGTCGCCGTCGACGCCCCGCCGAACCCGACCGACGCGCCGACCGACTTCTCGTCGTCCGTCGCCTTCCTCTACAGCGGCGCCGGTGCCTCGCAGCAGGGCGTCACGCCCGGGGCGATCGAGGCCGGGCGCGTCGCCGTCCTCCGCGGCCGGGTCGTCGATCGCGCCGGCGATCCCGTCGCCGGGGTGAGGGTGACCGCCCTCGGGCACCCCGAGTTGGGATTCACCCGCACCCGTCCCGACGGGATGTTCGACCTCGCCGTGAACGGCGGCGGGCCGGTCGAGGTCGACTACCGGACGGATGGCTACCTGCCGGTGCAGCGCACGGAGACGGCGCCGTGGCGCGACTTCGCGAGCGTGGCCGACGTCGTGTTGACGACCCTCGACAGCGCCGTCACCAAGGTCACATCCGGAGCGGCCGACTGGCAGATGCATCGCGCCAACCCCGTCACCGACGGTGACGGCACCCGCCGCCCGACGCTGCTGTTCGCGCCCGGCACGCACGCGAGCCTGCGGATGGCGAACGGGTCGCTGCAGGCCGCGCCGTCGATCTCCGTGCGCGCGACCGAGTTCACGGCCGGCGCGACGGGGCCCGACGCGATGCCGGGTCAGCTGCCGGCAGCGAGCGGCTACACGTACGCCGTCGAGTACTCGGCCGACGAGGCCATCACGGCCGGCGCGGTCGGCGTCACGTTCGACCAGCCCGTCATCACCTATACCGAGGACTTCGTCGGCTTCCCGGTCGGGGCCGTCGTCCCGGCCGGGACGTACAGCCCGACGGCGGGCCGGTGGGAGGCGAACCCGAACGGCATCGTCGTCCGGGTCGTGTCCATCAGCGGCGGTGTGGCAACGCTGGATGTGGACGGCGACGCGGTCGCGGACACCGGGGCGGCGCTCGACGCCCTCGGCATCACGGATGCCGAACTGGCGCAGGTCGGGGCGCTGTACGCGCCCGGAACGGCGCTGATGCGCGTCGCCACGACCCACTTCTCGTCCGCCGACTACAACTGGCCGTACGGGCCGCCGACCGGCGCGGGCGCGCCGGACGGAGGCCCGCAGACCGACGCCCCGGGCGGATCGTGCGCAGGCGGCTCGATCATCATCTGCGAGTCGCAGACGCTGGCCGAGACGATCCCCGTGGCCGGCACGCCGTACTCGCTGGTCTACGGCTCCGATCGGGTGCCCGGGCGGATCGCGTCGCGATCGATCAGGCTGCGGCTGTGGTCGGGCTCCGGCCTCACGCCGGGCGCGATCCACGTGATCATCCAGGTCGCGGGCCAGACCGTGAGCCAGACGTTCCCCGGCAACACCGCCACGACGACGTTCACGTGGGATGGTCGCGACGCGTACGGACGGCCGGTGCTCGGCTGGGTGCCGGCGACGGTGGAGGTCGGCTACGAGTACGAGGGTCAGTACTACGCGAGCCGCACCGACCAGGCGAACGCGTTCGGGTCGTTCTCGGGCGTCACGTTCACGACCGGTGCCCCGCCCGGACGGCGCGGTTCCCGGCACCTCGCCGCCTCCGGGTCGGTGCCGTCGCGCACCCCGATCGTCATCTGGCGCTCGTGGCAGACCACCGTCGGCATCTGGGATTCCCGCGGGCTCGGCCTCGGCGGCTGGGTGCTCGATCCGGTCGAGACGTACGACCGCGACGCGGGCCTGCTGAAGAACGGCGACGGTACCACCGAGCGCGCCGATCGCGCGGCCTACGACGCCGTCTCGCTGCTCGCCGGCTGGAACGGCACCGGCAACCCGGGCGGGTTCGCGGGCGACGGCGGCAACGCCGTCGGTGCTCGGCTGGCGGGCCCGGATGGCGTCGCGGTGGCCCCTGACGGCTCGGTGTACGTCGCGGATGTCATCAACAGCCGCGTCCGGCGGATCGCACCGGACGGCGTGATCTCGACGGTCTACGGCGGCACCGCCTGCCCCGAACCCGCCGCCGGCTGCCGACCCGTCGACGTCGCAGTCGGCCCCGACGGCGCGCTGTACGTCGCGGACATCTACCGCTACCGCGTGCTGCGGGTCGAGCCCGGCGGTGGCGAGACGCTGGTCGCGGGTAACGGCACGCCAACGTACTCGGGTGACGGCGGCCCGGCGACGCTGGCGGGACTCGCGAGGCCGGCATCGATCGCGGTCGGCCCGGACGGCTCCGTCTGGATCACCGACACGGCGCCCGACCTCACGGTCCGCATCCGGCGGGTGGCGCCGGACGGCACGATCACCGCCGCGATCGGCGGCGGCCCTGCCCCGTCGTCGGGCAACCCCTTCGGCGACGGCCTGCCCGCCGACCAGGTGCGGATCGCGAACCTCAGCGACAACGCGCTCGCGGTCGGGCCCGATGGCACGGTGTACGTGGCGGACGTCAGCACCTTCGGGTTCATCCGCGCGATCGGGCCGGACGGTATCTCCCATCGCTTCGCCGGCGGCAACGGCGGCGTCGTCGGCGACGGCGGTAGCGCGCTGGCTGCGACGCTGTACCAGATCCACGCCCTCGCGGCCGGCCCGGACGGCAGCGTCTACATCGGCGAGCCGTCGAGGGTCCGGAAGGTGCTGGTCGACGGCACCATCTCGACGATTGCGGGCGACGGCGTCGGCGGCACCTACGGCGGGGACGGCGGTCCGGCCGGCAGCAGCCAGCTCTCCGGCGTGTTCGGGATCGCGATCTCACCCGACGGCGGCCTGGTCTTCGTCGACCACAACAACCAGCGGGTCAGGGTCGTCCGCAGCGTCCTCAAGGGCGTTGCTCTCGGTGCGCTGTCACTCGCCTCGGCCGATGGCAGCGAGGTCTACCTGTTCGACGCCGCCGGGCGCCACGTCGAGACCCGCGACGGCCTCACGGGGACGGTCACGATGCAACTCGGCTACGACGCCGCCGGGCGCCTGTCGACGCTCACCGACCGCCACGGGCTCGTCACGACGATCGAGCACGACGCCGCGGGCCTGCCGACGGCGATCGTCGCGCCCGGCGGCCAGCGGACGGCGCTGACCGTGAATCCAGAAGGGTTCCTGTCCACGATCACCGATCCTCTCGCGCAGGTCACCCACCTCGCATACGCCGGCAGCGGCGGCCTGCTCGCCACCCTGACCGACAACCGTGGCAAGGCGCACCAGTTCGGCTACGACGCGCTCGGTCTGCTCGAGTCGGATCAGGATCCTGCCGGCGGCCTGCAGACGCTCTCCCGTACCGACCTTCCCGCGGGTGTCGAGGTGACGGACACGATCGCGACCAAGACCGGCTCACGGCAGGTCGTCTACCGGTTCGACGCCCTGGCGGACGGGTCGATGCGCTGGCGGCAGACGGCGTCGGGCGGCGCCCTCACCGAGACGCTCCAGCGACGAGACGGCACCGTCAGGATCGCGTACGCGGATGGCCGGGTCGAGGATCTCACGACCGGGTCGGATCCGCGGTACGGCGCACGGGTGGGGATGGTGACCCGCGACGTGATGGCCGAGCCGGCCGGGCCGACGTCGACGACCACCGCGCAACGGTTGATCACGACGGCGTCCGGCGGCGGCATCGCGAGCCTCACCGATTCGGTGACCGTGAACGGCGCGATCTGGAACTACGTCTACACGGCCGCCACGCACGCGATCGTGTTCACGAGTCCCGCGGGCCGTACGGAGACCACCACGCTCACCACCAGCGATGACGTCGCGAGCTTCCAGCGGGGCACGGAGACCCGGACGGCCTTCACCTACGACGCCCGGGGGCGGATGACGCACGCGACCCGCGGCACCCTCGCCTTCCAATTCGCATACGACGCGGGAGACCGGCTGACGTCGATCACCGACGCGCTCGGGCACATCACGGCGTACGGCCACGACGCCGCCGGCAGGCCGACATCCGTCACCCTGCCCTCGGCTCGGGTGGTCGGCATCCACCGCGATGCGTCCGGCAACGTCGACCGGATCGACATGCCGGGACCGCCGGGCGTCCAGCACGTTCTCACCAGCGACCCGCTCGATCGCCTCGCGTCGTACACGGCGCCCGGCCGCAGCCCGCTCGTGGTTGCGTACACGCCCGACCGGCAGCCCGACCTCGTCACCCAGCCCGACGGGAACACGATCGGCTACGCCTACGACTCGAGCGGCCGCCCGACGACGGACACGTTCGGAGAGGGCACCGCCGCCCAGACGTACTCTGACGCCACCGCGCGCGTCGCGTCCGCAACCCGCTCGCCGGCCGGCGGCGGCACCAGCCAGGTGTCGACCTACGAGCACGTGGGCGACCTGGTCACGCGGGACAACCAGACCGGGACGGCGGTGGGCGACTTCAAGTACACGTTCTCGAACGATCTCGATCTCAGCTCGTGGAGCCTCGACGGGACGGCCTCGGCGGTGACGCGGGACGCGGACCGCCTCGTGACGGGCGACGGGCCGTGGACGCGAGTGGTCGACGGCAACGGTGCGGTGACGTCGATTTCGAACGCCGCGGACGCCACCGACGTCGTCTCCTACACCTACGACGGTCTCGGCCGCCTCGCATCACGAACGGTGACGGTGAACGGCGCGGTCGCCCACAGCCTTTCGCTGACGTACGACAGCGCTGGCCGCATCGCGACGCGCACCGACCCCGATGGCACCCGCACCTACGCGTACGACGCCGACGGCAGGCTGACGGGCGTCTCCGGGGCGGAGACGTCCGCGTTCGCCTACGACGCGCGCGACAACCTCACGAGCCGCCCCGGCGGGACGGCGGCGTACACCGCAGACGACGAGGTCAGCGGCGACACCTACGACGCCAACGGGCGCCTCTCGGCCCACTCCGGCGACACGTTCTCCTACAGCGCGCGCGGCGAGCTGCTCTCGTCGTCGATCGGCGCCACCGACATCTCCTACACCTACGACGCCGCCGGCCGCCGGGTCTCGCGGACGCAGGGGGGGGTGCCGACCCAGTACCTATACGGGTCGCTGACCAATCCGGTGCAGGTGACGGCGACGAAGCAGGGCGGTGTCACCACGGTGTACCGCTACGGCGCCTTCGATGAATTGACGGCCATCGAGCGTTCGGGCAGCCGCTACCTCGTCGCGACTGATCAGGTCGGCTCGCCGGTCGGCGTGTACGACGCCGCGACGGGCGCGGAGGTCCTCACGCGCACCTACGACGCATACGGCGGCCTCGTCGGCACGACTGGCACCTTCGATCTCCCGATCGGCTTTGCCGGCGGCATCGCCGATCCAGTGACCGGCCTCGTGCGGTTCGGCCTGCGGGACTACGACCCAATGAACGGCCGGTTCACCGCGCCTGACCCGATCCTGTTCGACGGTGGGCAGTTCAACCTGTACGCCTACGCCGGCGACGATCCGGTCGGAAGCGCCGACCCGCTCGGCCTCGACTCCTCGAACCAGTCGGTGCCGGCGCCGAAATTCTGCGGGCCGGGCGACCGCCTGATCCGGAACGAGATCAGGACGCTGCGCAGGGACCTTCAGAAGTCGCGCGACGCCGGGCCCGGGCCGTATGCCCCGTTCACCCCGCACCAGCAGGACATGAGCAACCAGATCAGGGACATGCAGGACCAGTTGACGCCGCAGAGCGACGGGAAGCCGACGTCGGCTCAGGCATTCTCGTCGTCCGGTGCCGCCACGAAGGCCTGACCTGCACGAAGGCCGCAGAAGACGCAGGCGGAGCGGGTCTCGACGCGATGGAATCGCTCGAAGCCGACCCGGCTGACCTCGCGCACCTGGCCGACGCAGATCGGCCAGTCCTCGCCGTCCTGACGCGGCCCGGCGTCGTGAAGTTGGCCGCCGGGCCCGCCGGAACGCGCGGGTACGACGACCTGCCCCAGCACCGGCGCCGACGACACCACCGGACGGCTGGCGGTGCTGACCACCGCGGACGCCGATCGGCGACTCCTCGCCTGCACCCTGGTCGCGCGCAGCGGCGATGCGATCCAGGCGGTCTACGTCCATGCAAAGATCGGCATCGTCGACGACCGCTGGCTCACCATGGGCTCGGCGAACCTCAACGAGCACTCGCTCTTCAACGACACCGAGGTGAACCTCGTCGTCGACGACCCTGCACTCGCCACCTCCACACGCCGCCGCCTCTGGACCGAGCACCTGGAGCTGCCGCCGGCAAGCGTCACCGGCGAACCCCGCGGCACTGATCGACGAGATGTGGCGACCCGTCGCCGAAGCACAGCTCGCCCGGCGCCGAGCAGGTGCGCCCCTCACGCCCCGCCTCGTGCTCCTTCCCCGGCATCTCGCGCCGATCACGACGCCTACTCGGCCCGATCCAGAGCCTCCTCGTCGACGGCTAGCAGGGCGTTACCGGTCGTCGGTACCCGCCATGCGCCGGACAACGGCGTCGATGCCAACGCCCTCGCGCGCGACTTCGTCCACGTAGATACGCGCCCACGCGATGCGGTCGTCGCGGACGCCCATGATGAAGACGCCACGCTCCTCGAGTGGCGACCCGTCCGCCTTGGTTCCGCTCCAGTGGATCTCGAGGAACACCGTGTCGGCGTCGACAGCCGACCGGAGAACCTCGGCG
This sequence comes from uncultured Actinomycetes bacterium, assembly GCA_963779685.1. Taxonomy (GTDB): domain Bacteria; phylum Actinomycetota; class Thermoleophilia; order Gaiellales; family F1-60-MAGs149; genus CAVZZG01. The sequence goes on along the minus strand of CAVZZG010000001.1, from coordinate 299,034 downwards.
CGAAAGTCGGGGACGGCCGCGAGCAGTGACGACCAGTTGGCGCGCACCTGGCCGGCGCCCTGGAAGGCGCGGGCCGGGAACACCGGCTGCTCGCTGCGGTAATCGTCGTGGAAGCAGGCGACCATCCCGTCCACGTCGTGCGCGTTCTGCGCGGCGGTCAGCCGATCCACCACGGCCCGCGGGTCGCTCATCGTGCGAGCATACGCCGCGCCAGGCGCCGCGGCAACAAGCGTGCCGGGCGCATGGGCGCGGCTCCGCACAGCTTCTTCGCCGCGCTGGCGTGCCGATTGCCTCCGCCCGCGGCACCAATCGGCCTGCATCCTGATGCCGGCGGGTATGATCGCCGGGAGCATGCTCTCGGCCGGCCCGCGCGAAACCCAGATGTCGACTCGCTGGCCCACCGCCGACGTGAGATGAGCGCTCCACGCGACCCCAACGACGCGTCCCGTTGGAACCTGCTGCGAGACCGGATCGAGGCTTCCGACCGGCGGGTGCGGAGCGCCGCCGCCAGCACCACCCGGCCGGTGCTCGATGCAGGTTCGTACTGTTACGCGCAGTCACTCGAATATCTTCTCGCCTCAGCAGATCGCGTCGGCTCGGCGGCCGAAGGGGAGGCATTGCTGGCGTCCGGCACGGGTGCCCAGGTGGCGTCCGAGCGCCTGCAGCGAGCGGCAGTCGTGGCCGTGCCGGTGCTACGGCGGGCCGCGAGGGGGATGGGCGTCCCCAAGACTGCGTGGGTGCTTGCAGGCTCCACCGCCACGTCTACCGGCCTGGCGGTTCGCGCGGGCCTCCGCGAGGTGCAGGTGGTCGGTGCGCTCGTGGCTCACCGGATCGAGCAGGCAACGGGGCAGGCGGCGGATCCAGCGCTCGTGAAGAAGCTCGCTGTCGAGCTGTACCTGGCGCCTGCTCGCCCGCCCGATCTCTCGAACCGCCGCCTGCGGCTCGATCGTCTGATGCGACGATGGGTCACCCGCGGGGCCGTCGGGCGCGGCACCGGCGCGGACACGACGAAGGCGCTGGCGGCCGCCGAACGCCTCGACGTCCATCTGCACGTCGCCCAGTGGACGGCCCTCGCGGGGACGTCACTCGAGTCGGATCCGTAGAACGAAACGTCGCCTTTGACGCGTGAGCTATCGTCGGGCCGTATGTCGAGCCAGCTGAAGTTCTACCCCGACGTTCCCTCCAAGCGCAGGTCGACCATCCTCCGTGATCTCGCCATGATCGGCCTCGTGCTGGTCTTCGCGTGGACCGGGTTCAAGGTGCACGACGCGGTCGACGGCCTGGCGGTGCTCGGCTCCGGCGTGAAGAACGCCGGCCTCTCGGTACAGGGGGGCTTCGGGTCGGCAGCCGGTGCGGTCGACGGCATCCCGCTGGTCGGCGGCAAGCTCTCCGAGGCGCTGCAGAATGCCGGCCAGCGAAGCGGCGGCGACGTGGCGGCTCTCGGACAGCAGGGGGAGGACGAGGTCCACAGTCTCGCGCTGACGCTGGGCCTCCTCGTCTTCGCCCTGCCGACGATCCTCGTGCTCGTGATCATGCTCCCGGCCCGGGTCCGCCAGATCCGCCAGCTGGGAGCGGCCAGTGCTGCGCTGATCGACACGCACGACCCGGAGCGACGCCGCTTGCTCGCGATGCGTGCCGCGTTCGGACTCTCGTACCTGACGCTCCTGGGCTACACGCGCGACCCGCTCGGCGACCTCGCCGCGGGACGGCTCGACCCGCTGGTGGCCGCCGCGCTCGACGACGTCGGCATACGCCGGCCCGCTCCGCCCGCACTGCCGGTCGGGTGAGTGGGGCCACGGGCGGCGAGCGGGCCGGCTCGTGCTCGAACACGATGATCAACGTCGAGACACCGCACGGCCCCGCGAGGGTGTACCTCCACGGTGCGGCGGACGCACGGGCAGCGCTCGTTCTGGGCCACGGCGCAGGCGGGGGAGTCCAGGCTCCGGACCTCGTCGCCGCGACCGCCGCCGCGACGACCGCCGGATGCGCGGTCGCGCTCGTCGAGCAGCCCTATCGCGTCGCCGGCCGCCGGGCACCACCGCCCGCGCATCACCTGGACGCGGCGTGGCTGGCAGTCATCGAGCGCCTGGCGGCGCGCGAGCTGCGGGATGTCCCCCTGGTCGTCGGCGGCCGCTCGTCGGGAGCGCGCGTCGCGTGCCGCACCGCCGCCACGACGGGCGCGCTGGGCGTGCTCTGCCTCGCCTTTCCGCTGCAGCCACCGCGCCGCGTGGGTGCCGCGGCCGCCGTCTCGCGGCTCCCCGAGCTCGATGCCGTACCGGTGCCGGTGCTCGTGGTGCAGGGCGATCGCGACCCGTTCGGGATGCCGGCCGCAGGCGAGCGGCGCACCGTCGTCATCGTGAGAGGCGATCACAGCCTCCGCAGCGACGTCGGGGCAGTGGTGGGCGCGGTTGCGAACTGGCTGGCCGTCGTCCTGCCGCCATGATCCGGCCCATCCGACGCTGTCAGGCCCGGCTATTCTTCCGGCGAATCGGAGGGGAGCAGCCATGTGGAAGCGGCTCGTGCTGATGACGGCCCCGGTCGTCGGAGCGGCGATCGCCGGAGGCGTCTCCGACGTCGCGGCCTCGTCCGCGGTCGGGAGGTGCCGGACGTCCGATCTGACGGTGACCCTCGGCTCCCCGGAGGGCGCCGCGGGCACCACGTACCGGCCGATCGTCTTCCGGAACCACACCGGCCACACCTGCTCGCTCGCGGGCTATCCCGGTGTCTCGTACGTCGCCGGGTCGGCCGGCATCCAGGTAGGCCCGCCCGCCTCGCGCGTGCCCGGGAGGCATCACACGGTGGTGCTCGCCCCCGGCCAGGCCGCTCACGCGATCCTGCAGGAAGCCGAGACCGGGAACTTCTCCCCCGGCACCTGCAAGCCCAGGCGCGTGCGTGGACTGCGCGTCTACCCGCCCAACACCCGCGCCGCCGTGTTCCTGCCATGGAACCACCGGGTGTGCTCACGCAACGTCGGCCAGACGGGCATCCGCGCCGTCCGGCGTGGCACGGGATAGTAGTACCGGGGCACTACCGCCGCCGCCGAGGCGGTTCGGTGGTCGGACCTACGCGGGTCGTGAGCCACGCGCGCAGCGGCGCGGCGATCTCGAGCACCTCGACGACCCGGTCGCGGGCCGTCGCCGTCGACAGCCACGGCTCGACCGGCCACTGCCGCCAGGCGACGATCCCCTTGTAGCGCAGCAGGTCGATGCGAGGATGATCGGCCGGGTAGCCGCGGGGCGCGGTCTTCAGCGGCTCGGCTCCCGAGACGTCCACACCGGCCGACCTGATGCCCTCCACGGCGTGTGCGAGCTCCGCGCCGCTGTCGTCGGCGTCGACCGCTGCCCGGTACCGGTCGAGCTGGTCGGCCATCAGGTGGTAGTAGCCGCTGCCGACGCCGAGCCCGCGCGCCGAAATCTGGACGTAGCCGTCGCCCAGCATCGCGCCGAGCGCCGTCCGGTACGGGCTCTTGTCGGCACTGAACCGGACGTCACGGTAGGGACGCATGATGCGGGCCGCGCCGTAGCGCGGCTCGAGCTCGGCCACCAGCGCCTCCATCGGCGCCCGCACCCCGGCTTCGAACACGGCCTTGTGCGCCGTCCAGTAGGCCTTCGAGTTGTCGGCCTCGAGGCCCGCGTAGAAGGCGATCGCCTCGAGCGGCCAGCCATCGAACGACATCGTCACCTCCCTTCAGTCCGGCAGGGCGATCGGCCCGAGCGCGTCCCAGACGTCGCCGGGCCCCGGGTTGCCGGGCGGCGTCCCGCCGCCCACGTGGCGCATGATCCCCCAGACCGCGTTGAGTGCCGTCTGCACCGCGCCCTCCACCCACGCCGGCGTCCACGACACGTCGTCGCCCGCCATGAAGATGCCGCGCTCCGAGGCGGGTAGCCGGTCCTGCACGAAGTGGCCGTACATGCGGTGGTTGTAGCGGTAGTGCCCCGGCAGGGCGCCCTTGAAGGCGCCGAGGAAGTGGCGGTCGGCCTCCCACGAGACCGCGATCGGATCGCCGACGATGTGGCTGCGGATGTCGACGTCCGGGTAGATGCGGCCGAGTGCGTCGAGCGCGAGTTGCACGCGGCGCTCCACCGGCTCGGGCAGCATCTTCATGGCGTCGCCCATCCAGGCGTATGACAGGCAGATCACGCCCGGCCGGTCGGGGCCACTGTCGAGCAGGTAGGTGCCGCGCGTCAGCCGGTCGGTGAGCGTCATGCTGAGCACGTGGCGCCCGGTCGCCGGGTCACGATCGCGCCAGAACGGCCGGTCGACCATCACGAACGTCTTCGACGCCTGCATGTAGCGCGTGCGGTCGAGCGCCGTCCAGACCCGGTGGGAGAAGAGCGACTCGTCACACTCGATCTGCGTCGTGAGCAGCCAGCTCTGGCACGTCACCAGCACGGCGCGGTAGCTGCGGACGGTGCCCCAGGCGTCGGTGACGCCGATCGCGCCATCGGCCTCACGGCGCAGTCGCGACACGCCGGGCCGCGGCGCCCCGCCGTGGAGCGATGCCAGCGACGTCCCGGCCGGCCAGTGGGCGATGGCCGCAGGGGCGTGCGCCCACAGCCCGCGGGGCACCTGCTCGACGCCGCCCACGACGAACCGCTGCTGGTCGTCCAGACCCGTCAGGACGACGCGCAGGATCTCGAGCATCGAGTTGGGGAAGTCGGAGTCCCAGCCGCCCGTGCCGAAGCCGACCTGCCCGAAGATCTCGCGGTGACGGAACGAGAGCGACGAGAACGCCTCCGACGTCGCGATGAAGTCGTAGAACGTGCGATCGTCCCAGACCGGCACGAGGTCGTTCCACAGCCGCTTCAGGGTCGGGACGTCCCGCGCGCGGATCGCGGCCTGGACATCGCTGAAGCGCGCGCGCTCGTCGAGTGCCCTCGCCCAGGCATCGGCCACCTCGTGGAAGATCGCCGGCAGGTCGGCGAGCCCCTCCGCGTACCAGGTCTCGCCCTCGATGTCGATGACGGTGCTGCCGGCGGCCTCGGTCAGCGGGTTCGGGAACGGCTCGGTCTGCAAGCCGAGCAGGTCGACGTAGTGGTAGAAGGCCCGGGACGAGATCGGAAACCGCATGCCGCCAAGCTCGGCGATGACACCGTCCGCGCCCGCGAACGGCTGCGACCGCAGCCTCCCGCCCAGCCTGGATGCCTCGTACACGACCGGTCGCAGCCCGAGGCGCATCAGCTCGTACGCGGCCACCAGCCCGGAGATCCCCGCTCCCACCACCGCGACCTCCTCGCCGTGGGCAGCCGCGGGGATCGCGCCGAGGCCCGCCGGGTTGGCGAGCCAGTCGTCGAACGCGAATGGGAAGTCCGGCCCGAAGGCCGTCACCGGGCCGGTCACCGCGCGCTGCCGGCCTCCGCGGCCCGGGCGACGGCGCCGATGATCTCGAGCAGGGCGCGATCACGCTCGACCTGGAGATCGGCGATCGTGCGGGTGCCGGCCTCCTCTGCCACGCCGTCGATGATCGCCCGCCGGATCTCCGGTGTCAGCGCAGGCTGACCGAGATCGCCCCACCACTCCTGCATCGGCATCGCCAGGTGGTCGAGGAAGTGCTCCATCCCACCGACGCCGCCGGCGAGGGCGAACGTGAGGTGCGGGCCCATGAACGCCCAGCGCAGACCCGGGCCGTAGGCGATCGCGGCGTCGACGTCGGCAACGCTGGCGACGCCGTCGGCGACGAGGCTCACCGCCTCCCGCCACAACGCAGCCTGGAGTCGGTTGGCGACGTGTCCCTTGACCTCCTTCCGGATATGGATCGGGTGCTTGCCCATGGCCCGGTAGAACGCCATCGCGCGCTCGACGGTCGCCGCGGAGGTCTGACTCCCGCCCACGACCTCGACCAGCGGGATCAGGTGCGGCGGGTTGAACGGATGGCCGAGGACGCACCGCTCGGGGTGCCGGCATGCCGCCTGCAGCCGGCTGATGAGGAACCCCGACGAGCTCGAGGAGATCACGGCGTCCGGCGGCAGGGCAGCGTCGAGCGTCGAGAGGAGCTCGATCTTGAGATCCTCCCGTTCCGGCCCGCTCTCCTGGACGAACGACACGCCCTCGACCGCCGCAGCGGGATCGCGCACGAAGGTGAGGCGGCCGGGCGACGCTCCCGCGGCCGGCTCACCGAGCCGTGCCAGCGTGTCCCACGCGCGGTCCACGAACGCCCGCACGAAGGCCTCTCCATCGGGTGCCGGGTCACTCGCGACGACATCGCAGCCGCGGAAGAGGAAGGTCGCGGCCCAACTCGCCCCGATCGTGCCGGCCCCCACGACCGCGACGCGCGTTGCGCCTGTATCCATGCCGGGACTCCTCCCTCGGTCTCCGGCGCATCATCCGGGGCAACCGAGCGACTTGTCAAAGCGTCAGCGTCCGATCAGCTCGCCGAGCACCCCGGCCGCCCGGTTCCAGAAGTCGATGTGCACGAGCAGCAGCGCCGCCACCGAGGCCGTGCCGATCACGACCCGGACCGAGTGACGGCCCCGGTCGGTCCAGTACACGTCCTCGAGGTGCAGCCACAGCGCGAACTCGTCGAGCGTCAGCGCCGCCCCGGCACCGAACAGCACGGCGGGCCAGACACCCGACCAGCCGCGCCCGATCGCCAGGTAGCCGACGACGGTCATGAGCAGGATGCCGGGCACGAGGTGGTGGACGTGGATGTCGCGGATCAGGACGCGCCGCACGCGCACGTTGCTGCGCGCGATCACGGTCGTCACGGCGCGGGTCGCGAGGAAGGTGACGACGAACGCCACCAGCAGCCAGAACTGCGCCGCCTTGCCGGCCTGCACGATGTCGATCTCGTACGCCTGCTGCAGGCGGTCGATCAGCGCAGGTCCACCTCCTCGAAGGAGCCCGTGCACGGCGGGCCCTCGCAAACCCAGATCCGCTGCCGGTCGACGTCCGCGACGAAGGCGTAGAGCACGATGGTGCCGTCGGGGTCGGTCGCATCGGGGCCATGGGCGCACACCGGCTCCGGCTCGGCATCGTGCGAGCCGAGCAGCCGCATCAGGTCGGCCGGCTCGGGCTCGGCGGGCAGGGCGGCCCGCAGGCGCTGCAGGTGATCGAGGCGGCTGAGACTGGTCGCGCTCACCGGTGCACCGAGCTCCGCGAGCGCGGGATGCCGGTAGTGGTTCGTGTGCTCGGCGGCGCCGGCCACCTCCTCCGCGTGGAAGGCGGTCTGTTCCACGACCGCGATCCGCCCGCCGGAGAAGGCTGCGACGGTCGCGTATCCGCCAGCGCGGCCACGCCGCCTGGCGCGGGCCAGGAAGTCCGCGGGATCGCGCGCCTCGAGCACGTCGCGGGCCGTGAACACGCGAGGGAGGCCGTCCCGGTCGTCGGCCGCCACGAGCGAGTCGACGCCGAAGGCGCCACCGTGGGTGTTCATGCCGACGACCGGTAGGCAGGCCGCGACCGTGGGCGAGACGACCCACGGCGAGCCGTCGTCGGGGCGCTCGATGACGACCGCGCAGTTACCGAGCTCGCAGGCCGCCCACTGCTCGTTGTGCGCAAGCAGCGTCCCCGCCGGTGTCGCCACCGCGAGTGACGAGCACCGCTCGGCGCGCTGCTCGCGAAAGACCTCCTCGAGGGCGTTGACGGCGAAGACGTCCGCGAACGGCACGTCCGCGCCCTCGGCCAGCCCGCGGACGTATGCCACCCGCTCCGGCAGCGCCGACTCGGCAGCCGCACGGAGTGGCGCGAGCCGGGCGGCGAGCTCGGCCACCGGAACGCCCGCTCGCTCGCGGGCACCGTGCATGGCTGCGATCGAACGCGCGATCTGCCCCGCCAGGGCCCGGCCGACGACACGACCCCGCGCCAGCGACGAACCCTCCGCGATGACGATCTCCACGGCGGTTCCCGGTGTCCCTAGTCCCGGCACGATCGATCGAGACCCGCGAGCGCCTCGCGCAGCACCGGACCGTGGCCCTCGACGTGGCCGTAGAGCGCCAGCGTCCCGCACAGGAACAGCGCCAGCACCCGCGACCGGACGAGCTGGTCGCCATCGATCGGCCCGTAGCGGTCGCGGAACGCCCGGCGGCCGTCCGGGCCGACGAGGCTCCAGTAGAGCGTCAGGTCGATCGCAGGGTCGCCGCGGCAGATGTCGATCCAGTCGACCACCCCGCTCAGCCGCCCGCCCGTGACCAGCACCTGCCGGAAGTGCAGGTCGCCGTGCGTGAGCCGCAATACGGTGGGGGCCGGCAGGTCGAGCGCGGCGGCGACAAGGTCGCGGATCCCGGCCGGCGCCCGCCAGATGCCGTGCTGCTCGAGCTCGTCGAACCGGGCGAGCGTCCGCGGCACCCGATTGCGCATGTCCGCCCTCGCCACGAGGTCCACCGGGAGGTCGGCCGCACCCACCTCGGTCAGGTCGGCGTCATGGAGCGACCGGAGGAACGCCGCGAGATCGAGCGCGAGCATCGTATGGTCATCCGACGGCTCGCAACCGATCTCCGCGCCCGGCAGGTAGCGGGCGCCGGAGAAGGGGTGCGGATATCCGGCGGCCGGTTCGCCGTCGAACACTGCGGCCGGGATGCCCACGGGCAGGAGCGGCGCGAGCCGCGGCAGGACGGCCCGCTCGCGCAGCAGGCCCGGCACCACGACGTCGCGCCGCGGGAACCGGAACAGCCAGTCGTCATCGACCCGCCACGCCGTCACGTCCCAGCCCTCGCCGACGAGCACGAGGTCGTCCGCCGCGAGCGCCGGGAACTGGCCGCGGATCAGGCGCCGGGCGAGGTCCGCGTCGACGGTGACGTCAGCCGCCCACTCCGACATGCCGAGACTCTAGTGGTCCCGGCGACGTGCATCACGACGGGAGCGTCTTCGGGGTCGCGGCCGACAGGGCCGTTGCCTGGCCGGCCGAGTTGATCGCCGTCACCTGCACCCGCAGGTACGAGTCGATGTCGGCCGCCTGGCAGGTGTAGCTGGAGGCGGTGGCGCCGGCGATGGCCGCGCACGTGGTGGCGTCCGTTGCCGACGTGCATCGCTCCCACTTGTAGGCGTACCCCGTCGGCGATCCGGCCCAGGTGCCGGCCGTTGTCTTGACGACCTTCTTCGACTGGGCGGTGCCGCTGATGACGGGCAGCGAGTTGTTCACCGGGACGGTCGGCGGCGCGACCGGTGGGACGTCGTTTCCGATCGTCCAGTCGCGGCTCACGACGGTCGAGTGGCGGCCGTTCATGGCCAGCACCGCGAACCGGTGGACCCCCGGACCGAGCACCGGCATCGCCGCCGGAGCGCGGCAGCCGAACCAGGCCGACCCGTCAAGGGAGCAGGCGAACCGGATCACGGCACCGGCGACGCTGAACCCGAACGTGGCATGGCCGGTGTGGACGAGCCCCCGCGGGCCGGAGGTGATCCGGACCGTCGGCACGGGGGCGTAGCGCACGATCTTGAGCTTTCTCACCGCCCAGTATCCGGTGCGGTCGGGCTGGGCCAGAATCCGGACGCTGTCCCCGGCCCTGGCACCGTGGAGCAGTCCGCGGACGCGCACCTTCAGGGTGGCGATCCGGCCTGCACGTTTGACGGTGATGGAGGTCCGGTCAACAGCACGGACCTGTCCGCTGACGGTGACGGTGTGGGCAGTCGTGGCCATACCTCTTCCAGAGTCGGTGCCCCCGCGGAGCTTGCGGATGGTAATCCTGCAGCTTTCGGCCGGTAATCTAGGTCCATGCCCGTCTGCCCGGACTGCGCGCAGGACAACCCGGACATCGCCCGGTTCTGCCTGGCGTGCGGACGCGCGTTGCAGTCGACACCGGACGCCCGGCGCGAGGAACTGCGGATCGTGACGGTGATCTTCGTCGATCTGGTCGGCTTCACGTCGCGCGCCGAGCAGCTCGACCCGGAGGAGGTGCAGGCGGTCCTGGCGCCGTACCACGCCCGCGTGCGCCGTGAGATCGAGTCGTTCGGCGGCATCGTCGAGAAGTTCATCGGCGACGCGGTGATGGCGGTGTTCGGCGTGCCGATGGCGTTCGGCGACGACCCGGAGCGAGCCGTCCGCAGCGGCCTTCGCCGTCCTGGCCGCGGTCGAGGAGATGAACGCCGCGACGCCGGAACTCGACCTCCGCGTCCGAATCGCGGTCAACACCGGCGACGCGCTCGTCGCCCTGGACGCGCGACCCGGGCTGGGCGAGGCCATGGTCGCCGGCGACGTCGTCAACACGGCGTCGCGGATGCAGCAGGCCGCGCCGGTCAACGGCATCCTGGTCGGCGCCGAGACCGAGGCCTGCACGAATCAGGTCGTCACGTACGTGGCCGCCGCGCCGATCGTCGCCAAGGGCAAGCAGGAGCCGATACCGGTGTGGGTGGCATCGGAGGTGCGTGGCCTCGGCGAGGGCAAGCCGCTCGGCGACGCCCAGCTCGTCGGTCGCAGCCGCGCGCTCGATGTCCTGCGCGGGACGTGGGATCACGTCGTCACCGACCGCACGCCGCACCTGGTGACGGTGTTCGGCCACGCCGGGTTCGGCAAGACCCGGCTGGGTGCCGAGTTCATGCAGATCGCGGAGGAGACCGGCGGACGCACGGTCAGCGGCCGCTCGCTGCCGTATCGCGAGTCGAGCGCCTTCGTGGCGCTCGGCGATCAGGTGAAGCGCCTGTCCGGCATCTTCGAGAGCGACCCGCTGGACGTCGCCGAGCGCAAGCTCCGTGAAGCGGTGAGAACGCTTGGCTCGGTCGACGCCGAAGCGGTTGCCAGCCACCTGGCGATCCTGCTCGGCCTCGACCCGAACGCCCGCGTCGCCGATCGCGAGACGCTGTTCTTCTCGGTCCGCTGCTTCATCGAAGCCGTCGCCCGCGACCAGCCCACCCTGCTCGTCTTCGAGGACGCGCACTGGGCCGATCCCGGACTGCTCGACCTCATCGAGCAGCTCGCCGGGCGCCTGCACGACCTTCCCGTCATGCTGCTCATCCTCGCCAGGCCCGAGCTGCTGGACAGCCGCCCCGGCTGGGGTGGCGGGCTACCCGCCTACAGCGCCATCACGCTGCAGGCGCTCAGCGCCTCGGAGGCGGGCGAGCTCGCCGGCGACCTCCTCTCGCGCCTTGCGACGGACGAGCGCGACCGGCGCATCGAGTACGTCGTCGCCACGGCCGAGGGCAATCCGCTGTTCATCGAGCAACTGGCGGCGATGGTGACGGAACAGACCCCGGGGGGCGCCGGCCCCTTGCCGTCGTCCCTGCGCGGCATCGTCACCGCGCGCCTGGATGCGCTGCCCGCGGAAGAGCGGTCGCTCCTGCTCGACGCCGCGGTGGTCGGCAAGGTGTTCTGGCGCGGGACGCTGACGCCGCCGCCCGAGGGGCAGGCACGACTGACCGCGCTGCTCGCGGCCCTCGAGCGCCGTGACCTGATCCGCCGCAGCGCCAGCTCGGCGATCGAGGGCGACGAGGAGTACGCGTTCAAGCACGTGCTGATCCGCGACGGGGCCTACGCGATGCTGCCGCGGGCCCGGCGGCGAACCCGCAACGCCGAGGTCGCACGGTACTTCGAGGAGCACACGCCCGAGGTCGGCGAGGCGGCCGCCGCCATCGCCCGCCACTGGCGCGATGCCGGCGAGCCGGCGCGTGCCATCCCGTTCTTCGTCGCGGCGGCGGAGGAGGCCGACCGCGGCTGGGCCAAGGAGCGGGTCGCGATCCTCTACGCCGAGGCGTTGCGCATCGCCCCGGAGGGCGACGAGGAGCTGCGCCGCCGGCTGCTGCGGCTGCACGCCGTGGCGGTGCAGCGGGCCGCGCACGTCGAAGACGTGCGGAAGCTACGCCACGAGGACGCGAGCGCCGACTAGACGCTCAGGTTGCCGGGAAGTCTGCGGGCGTGACGTCGTCCACGATCTCGTGGATCGCATCGACGACGTGGTAGCCGAGCGCGTCCGAGTGGTCGCGGATCGTGCCCTCGTCGGGCGCGGCGTAGATGCAGAACGAGCGTACGGTGCCGTCGTCGCCGACGGTCACGTGGCTGTGCTCCCAGGTGATCGACGGGAACGTCCCCTCGATCAGGGTTCGCGACTTCCGGCCGACCTGTGGCAGCTGCGTTCCATCGACGGTGAACGTCCGCATCACGACGTAGCGAGGCATGTTCAGATAGTACCCGCGGACTCCGCCGATTCGCCAGCCGCTGCTACGATCCGCGGCCTCCGAGCCCGGGGGTCTTGGGCGTGCACGCGATCACGGTCGGGGTCATCGCGAACCCCGCATCCGGCCGGGACATCCGCCGCCTGGTGACGGGCGCCTCCGTGTTCGACAACGCCGAGAAGGGGAGCATGGTGCACCGCCTGATGGCCGGGCTGGGCGCCGCCGGGGTCGACCGGGTGGTGATGATGCCCGCCGGATCAGGGCTCAGCGCCAGCCTCGCGCGTCGTCTCCGGTCGTCGGCCGGTGACGGCCGGGCGATGCCGCGGCTGGACGAGATCCCGATGACCATGACGGACACCGCGGCCGACTCGGTCGAGGCGGTGGCGCGGATGCGCGACGAGGGCGTGGCGGCGATCGTCGTGCTCGGGGGCGACGGGACGCACCGGATCGTGGCGCGCGAGTGCGGTGACATCCCGATCTGCGGTCTCTCCACGGGCACCAACAACGCGTTCCCGGAGATGCGCGAAGCGACGATCGCGGGTCTCGCGGTCGGCCTGCTGACGACGGGCCGGGTTCCGCCGGCCGACGTGCTGCGCCGCGCCAAGGTGCTCCGCGTCCGCACGGCGGCCGGGACGGACGCGGCGCTGGTCGACGTCGCCTTCAGCTCGACCCGGTTCATCGGCGCGCGGGCGCTGTGGCGGATCGAGGACGTCTCGCACGTCCTGGTGACGTTCGCCGAGCCGCAGGCGATCGGTCTGTCGGCGATCGCGGCGCAGCTGCTGCCGACCGACCGGTGCCAGCCCCGCGGTGTCGCGCTCGAGCTCGGCGACGGAGCCGGCTCGCGCCGGGTGCTGGCGCCGATCGCGCCTGGCATGGTCGTTGGCGTGCCGGTGCGGGCGGCCCGGCCGCTGGCGCCGCAGGAACCCGTCGTGTTCGACACGTACGGCTCGATCGCGCTCGACGGCGAGCGTGAGATCGAGGCCGGCCCGGAGGGCGAGGCGGAGGTCTGGCTCGATCTCCACGGGCCGTTCGTCGTCGACGTCGCGCGCGCGCTCGAGCTCGCGGCACGCGACGGCCTGCTGCACGACGCCCTCCCACCCCCGCGCGGCATCCCGTAGACTTGCGCGGCGCGGCGGCGCGACGGCCGCCCGCCCGGGCCGAGACCCGGAACAGGGAGGGAGAACGGGCATGCGGAAGCGCATCACCTTCGCGAACGTGCTGTCGCTGACGGCGTTGCTGTTCGCAATCGGCGGTACGTCCTACGCCGGAACGCGGCTCGCCGCCAACAGCGTCGGCACCAAGCAGATCAAGAATGGCGCCGTCACCGCTGCCAAGATCAAGGCGGGCGTGCTGCCGTCGGCATGGGTCGCTGCCAACAGCGACGGGATCGACGCCGCCGGCCCGGACACCGCGATCCTGACGGTCCACGTGCCGGCCGGGAAGTTCCTCGCGAGCGCCAAGATCTACGCGACCTCGAGCGAACCGGGCATGAACGTCCTGTGCGACCTCTGGAAGGGGTCGATCGGTGCCACCCAGATCGACTACACCGACGCTGCCGCGACCACCGAGAGCCACTACGTCGACCTGCCCCTTCAGGGCGCGGTGACGATGGCCGCCGCCGGCGACATCATCCTCAGCTGCCAGACCAACGCCACCACGCCCACCGACGTCCGCTTCTACGGCGCCCAGCTCTCCGCGCTGAAAGTCAGCGCCCTCCACTGACCGGCGATCGGGGGTGGGTCGCCGATCGCGCGACCCACCCCCGGCGTCCATCCGGTCGGACAAGTGCCCGTCTCACCCAGACAGGCCTTACGGCTCGATCAGCCCGGTGCGGATCGCGTAGCGCGTCAGCTCGACGCGGTTCCTGAGGTTGAGCTTCGCGAGCAGGTTCTCGCGGTGGCGATCGACCGTCCGCGGGCTGATCACCAGCATGTCGGCGATGGCCTGCGAGGTGTGGCCCTCGGCGACGAGGGCGAGGATCTCCGACTCGCGGCGGGACAGGATCTCCTCGCCGCCGTCCTGGAGGACGTGGCGGAGGAGCTGGCGCTCGGAGTCCGGGTAGATGAACGGCTCGCCGCGCATCACGGCCCGGCAGGCGCGGATGAGGTCCTGGTCGGCCACCGACTTCAGGACGTAGCCGCCGGCGCCCGCCCGGAGCGCTTCGAAGAAGTACTGCTGGCTGCGGTGCATGGAGAGCATCAGCGTCCGGAGCTCGGGTCGCCGTCGCGCGAGCTCGTGCGCGGCCTGCAGGCCGCCCATGAGCGGCATGGTGACGTCGAGGATGGCGAGGTCGACGTCGGCGTGGATCGCCAGCTCCACCGCCTCGAGGCCGTCGCCGGCCTCACCCACGACCTCCATGTCCGGCTCCGCCTCGAGGACGAGCCGCAGTCCCCGGCGCACGACGGCATGATCGTCCGCGAGCAGGATCCGGATGATCTCCGGAGGCCGGGCGCCGTCACCCATCCCACGCCGCCGCTTCGAGGGGAACCGTGAGCGACACGACGGTACCGCCTTCCGGCCGCGCCCGCACGTCCAGCCCGGCGCCGATGGTCATGGCGCGTTCGCGCATGCCGCGGAGCCCGGCACCGGCCCGCCGTGCGGGGAGGCCGATGCCGTCGTCGGAGATGCGCAGGATCACGGCCCGCTCATCGACCGCCAACGCGACCTCGATCGCCGAGCAGTCGGCGTGGCGAGCGGCGTTGGTCACGGCTTCCTGCGCCACCCGGAACACGGCCAGCTCCACCTCCGGCTCGAGTCGTGGCAGCGCCGCCGGCACGTCGCACCCGATGGCCAGTCCGCTGCGGCGCGACATGGCATCCGCCAGCGACGTGAGCGCGCTCGCAAGCCCGAGATCGTCGAGCACGGCCGGCCGTAACTGCGACGAGATGCGGCTGAGGTCCTCCAGGCTCTCGCGGGCCAACTCCTGGGCGTCCGACAGGGCGTCAGCCTGATCCGGACTCTGCTCGAGCACCCGCTTCAGCTCGAGTACGACCGCGGTGAGGTTCTGTCCGATCTGATCGTGCAGCTCGCGGGCGACGCGGTGCCGCTCGGCCTCCTGCGCGCTCAGCACCTGCCGCATCGTCGACCGTCGCTCGTTCTCGAGGCGGTCGATGGTCGCGTTGAACGTCCGGATCACCGAGGCGACCTCGACCGGTCCGCTGGGGTCGAGGCGCGTCCCCGGCTCGAGCATGTCCACCGAGAACATGAGGTCGCTCAGCCTGCGGAGCGGGCGGAGGCTGAGGCGGAGCAGCACCGCGTTTGCGATCAGCATGACCGCCAGGCCGGCCAGCAGGACGACGGCCTCGCGATGGGTGACGTGCCGGCTCACGGTCACGGGCGTGACGATCAGCAGGAGGATCGCCGCGGTCAGGATGAGCGCGTTGACGGCGAACACCCGCGCGTACATCCCCCGCTTCCGGCTTGCCCGCCGCAGCGGCGCCAGCAGGGCGTCATAGCGCTGGCCGGAGTGCTCGCCCACGAATGCGTCCGGGCGCAAGTCTACTCCGTGACGGGGGCGAGATGAGCGACGTGGGTAATTGCGCCCATCCGGGTCGTCGGGCCTGTTCGCAGCCCTCGCGCTGTGCTTACATCGACTACGGGAGCGGCCGAGACGAACACACGGCGAGCCCCCGCCACCACGTCCCCTTCGAGGAGGGCTGACGATGACTGTCGCCGCCAGGATCGAGCGCGGCCGCAAGCTGCTGGACGAGGGCAAGGAGAAGGCCGCGGCGCAGGAACTGACCGACGCGGCGGTCGAGTGCCGGGACGCCGAACAGGCGATGGAGATCCGCCAGTTGGCGGACCGCGGACTCGCGATGGCGGGTCGCATGGGCAAGTCCCGCTGGAAGGAGGTCGCGCGCATCGCCGACCTCCACCGAGCGCGCGCCACTGCCTGACAGCCAGAGGATTCGGCCCGCGCCGCGCAGATCCCGACTGCGTCGCGCGGGCCGATGCTCTACGGTCCGCTCCAGGCGATCGAGCAGATCTCGGCACTGCGGCCGCCGAAGTCCCAGACCCGGCCGAAGGCCCGCACGCGCCCCTTCGTGGCGCGGGCGACGATGACCTCCGGGCCGATCCAGTAGCTGGTGTTGACGATCCGCACGCCGCCGTCGCCGGTCGCGCCCTCGATGGGCTCGACCTCGCCCTGGATCTTCTTGCCGACCGTCAGCCGCCGGCGACCACCTTCGGTCTCGAACGCCACCGGCGCCCGCTCGGCACCGAGGAACTGGCTCACCAGGATCGAGAAGAGCCCGGTCGTCCCGCGTGCCCGGCCGCTGAAGATCTCGACCAGGCGGTCGTAGGCGTCGTCGCTCGCCCGCTCGTCGATGAAGGCGGCGAGGCTCCAGTTGCCGCGCGCCATGTTGCCCGGGATGTCGATCAGGAGCCCGACGTTGAGTCCGGACAGGTCGACCGCGCCCGACTGGCCGCCGTCGATGCGCACGCCCGCCCAGGTCTGGCAGTAGCCCTCGGTGGGGGCGTGCTGGCCGAGCGAGACCACGCACGGACAGAAGACCTGGCAGCTGCAGTTCAGGATCAGCTCACCGTCGATGGTCCAGGGCTCGATCTCCACGCTTCCTCCTCGTGTCACGTGACTCCGATCGCAAGGGTGACGGCGGCGGCCGTCAGCAGCGCACCGCCGACAGGGGCGGTCACGCGGTCGCCGACCCGGGGGAGCTTCTCCAGCCCGGCGAGCACCATCACCCCGGCCATCCACCACATCGAAACGGCGCCGCCCGCGAGCGCCAGTAGCATCAACGCCCAGCAGCAGCCCACGCAGTCGATCCCGTGGCGTGCACCGAGCCGGAACGCTCCCCCATAGCCGTCCCGCCAGCGGGCCAGGAGGAACGTCAACGGCGATCGGCAGCGCCGGGCGCAGGCGTTCTTGAGCGGGCTGAACTGGTACGCCCCGGCGATCGCGAGCAGCACGGCCACGAGCCCGGGTGACGCGCCCCGATGGGTGGACAGTCCCATGTCGGAGAGGGCCACCTGCATCGTCGCGAATGCGAGCGAGACGGCCAGCCACACGGCGGCGTAGCCGCCGAGGAAGAGCCAGAAGGTGGCGGATCCTCCCGTGCCACGGGTGGCCTGCACATCGGCGAAGACCCGCAGCATCGGTGCGGCGGTGGGTGCCATCATCGCGACGACCATCAGTCCCCAGACGGCGAACACGGCCGCCGCGGAGTCCCCGGCTGCCTCGTGCGCCGCCACCATGGCCACCAGCGCGCCCGCACACAGCGCCCAGAAGGCAACCCACGGGCCGCGGTTCACGGGGACGGTGCTCGCGCTGCGCGACACCCAGCGAGGATACCGGCCCTCGGCACGGGGCGACAGCCGGCCGTAGTCCTTCCAACGCCCGCCCGGACGTGCCAGAATCGCCGGGCCATGACCCAACAGCTTGCAGCCAGCCACCGCGAGACCTTCGCCGCCCTCGGCGATGTCCTCATCCCCGCAGCCGGAGATCTGCCGAGCTACAGCGAGGCCGACCCGGACGGCAAGTGGCTCGACCGGGCGCTGGCCGCGCGGCCCGAGGTCACCACCGACCTGATCCGGGCGCTGGAGGCCGCGGCGAGCGCGGATCCGGCCGTTGCCGCGCCGCGGCTCCACGACGACGACCCGGAAGCGTTCTTCGCACTCCAGCTCATCGCCACCGGCGCCTACTACCTGAACGTGAAGGTGCGCAAGCGCATCGGCTGGCCCGGGCAGAAGACCCATCCCTTCTTCGAGGACGAGGCCGAGTACGACCTGCGGGACGACATCCTCCAGCCGGTCATCGAGCGCGGCGACACCTCGCCGCAGGTCCCCGCCGAGCCGGCGCCGGCCGAGCCAGAGCGGTTCTACACGCCGTTCACGATCGGCCGCAACGGTCATGGCGACGACCACGCCGACGTGGTCATCGTCGGCTCCGGCGCATCCGGTGGTGTTGCCGGCAAGTACCTGGCGGAGGCCGGGTTCAAGGTCGTCTGCCTCGAGCAGGGCCGCTGGATGAACCCGTCCGAGTACCCGGGGGGCAAGCCGGAGTTCGAGCTGCTCGCCAATGGCTCGCACAGCGCCGACCCGAACGTCCGCCGGTTCCCGTCCGACTACCCGCTCGAGGTCACGAACTCGGACATCACGCCAATCATGTACAACGCCGTGGGCGGATCGACCGTCCACTTCTGCGCGCAGTGGGCGCGGATGCGGCCGGCCGACTTCCGGATGCGGACGCTGCACGGCATCGGCGACGACTGGCCCGTGTCCTACGAGGAGCTCCTGCCCTACTACGCCGAGGTCGATCGGGCCTTCGGCGTCTCGGGGACGCCGGGCGATCCGTTCTACCCGGGCCTGACGGCGCCGCCGCAACCGGGCATCCCGATCGGCAAGCTCGGCCGGACGGCCGCGATCGGCATGAACAAGCTCGGCTGGCACTGGTGGCCGGCCCACCACGACATCCCTTCGCAACCGATCGGCAGCCGCCCGGCATGCCAGCGGCGCGGCGTCTGCATGTGGGGCTGCCCCGAGGGCGCCAAGGGCTCCACCGACCTGTCGCTCTGGCCGGACGCCCTGAGGGCCGGCGCGAAGGTGGTCGCGGGCGCCCGCGTCCGCGAGATCCCGGTCGACGCGAAGGGACGGGCGACCGGCGCGATCTACATCGACCGCGAGGGCAACGAGCGATTCCAGTCGGCCTCGACGGTGATCATGTGCGCCAACGGCGTCGGCACGCCGCGCATCATGCTGATGTCGACGTCGGCGCAGTTCCCGGACGGGATCGGCAACTCGTCCGGCCTCGTCGGCCGGCGGCTGATGCTGCACCCGTACATGAGCGTGCTCGGCATCTACGAGGAGCACCTGGACGGCTGGATGGGTCCGTGGGGCACGCAGCTGCTGTCGCTCGAGTTCGCCGACCACGACGAGTCGCGCGGCTTCCCGGCCGGCGCCCAGTGGGACGCGATGCCGCTGACGGGGCCGATGTTCACCCTCGAACGGTTCGCCGATCGCCCGTACGCGTCGAAGTTCGGCGCCTCCGTCCACGACATCATCCGCCGGACGCTGGGCCACGCGTTCGACTGGGGCATCGGGGTCGAGGACCTGCCGCGTGAGTCCAACCGGGTCGCGATCGCGAGCGACCTCACCGACGACGACGGCATCCCGGCGCCCGAGATCCACTTCCGCATCGACGACGAGTCGCGCGCGAACCTCCGGTTCCAGCTCGACCGGGCCCACGAGGCGCACCAGGCTGCAGGGGCCGTCGAGACCCTCGAGACGGACTGGTCGACGTGGGGATGGCACCTGCTCGGCACCTGCCTGATGGGCGACGACCCTGCCACCAGCGTCGTCAACCGCTTCGGCCAGAGCCACGACGTGCCCAACCTGTTCGTGTTCTGCGGCGCGATCTTCCCGACGTCCACCCCGCAGCCGCCGACCGCGACGATCGCCGCCCTCGCCCTGCGCAACACGCGGAACCTGATCCGCTACGCGAGCCAGGTCTCCACGTCGGCCTAGCCTCCCGGGCCCAGAAGCGCTGCGAGGCTCCAGCCGACGGAGGCGACAACGCGGATGCGCCGGAGACGCAGGGGATCGAGGGCGCTCTGCACCACCCCGTGATCGGTCGTCGCCGCCAGGACGTAGCCGGCCGCCCGCACCGCGGTCACGACACGATCGTCGAGCCGGCCGAACGGGTAGGCGAACCACTGCACCGGGTGACCGACGTGGCGCTCGAGCACCCGGCGCGACCGCCAGAGCTCGGCGCGCAGCACGGACGGTGGCAGCGCGGTGAGGTCCCTGTGGTGGACGGTGTGCGATCCGATGTCCATCCCCAGGCGCTCCAGCTCGCCGACCTCGCGCCAGGTGAGGAACCCGGGGAGGGCGGAGATCCGATCCGTGATCAGGTACGC
Source organism: uncultured Actinomycetes bacterium (assembly GCA_963779685.1). GTDB lineage: Bacteria > Actinomycetota > Thermoleophilia > Gaiellales > F1-60-MAGs149 > CAVZZG01. The sequence continues at coordinate 279,124 of CAVZZG010000001.1, read as the reverse complement.
CGTTCCCGGCCAGCCGAGCCGGTGGAGGTCACGCGCGGCCGCGACGACGCCCGCGTAGCCGTCGTCGAACGAGATCACGACAGGCTTCCGCGGCAGCGCACGTCCGCGGAACAGGGCCTGGAAGAGCTGTCGCTGGCCGATGCCGTGGTAGCCGTGCGACGCCAGCCACGCCATCTGCCGGTCGAAGTCCCCAAGCGACACGGTCAGGCTGTCCGACACGGGGTCCGCACCGGCGGGCGCGTGGCCGATCCGGTGGTACAGCAGCACCGGCACGGTGAGGACGCGGTCGGGGAGAACCGTCGGCAGGCGCAGCGGCACCACCCGATGCCGCACCCGGCTGGAGCGAGGGCGGGCCGGCGGCGGCGGCGGGAAGACCACGCTCGTGACGTGCGGCGCCGTCAGGACGACGGTCAGCTTCGCCCCGCCTCCCGACATGCCGCAACCGGCCATCGTGGTCGCCAGCATCACCGCCGAGACGGCGGCCATGCCGGTCGCACGGCGACGGGTCCCCATCGCCGAACCGTAGCGCTGGCCGGCGAGCACCCGGCGGCCGGCTCAGTTGAGGATGTTCACGGCGCGGGCCGTCACGAGCACGACGGTGACGAGCGAGATCATCGACTGTCCGCCCATCAGGAGCTTGGCCCGCGACGAGATGGGCATCGCGTCCGTTGGGCTGAACGCGGTCGAGTTCATGAGCGAGACGAACAGGTAGTCCACGAACACCGGGCGCCAGTTCGGGACGAGGTCCCGCATGTCGCTCTGCTGCGGGAACAGCCAGTCCACGGGCAGGAACCCCGCCGCGCGCCGGTGGGGACCGCCGGCGTCGAGCTCCCAGAAGATCAGCGCGAACATGATGACGTTCGTCAGCCAGATCGTTCCCGCGGCCCGCAGCAGGGGCACGCCCGTGAGCCGGTTGCCGGTGAAGAGCGCGTCCAGGATCGTCGCCAGCGCACCCAGGTTGAAGACCACCACGAGACCGACCAGCGCGACGGCCAGGTAGCGGAAGAGCGGCGACTCGCGCTCGTGCCGGGTCGGCGCGACCACGGTCAGCGGCACCAGCAGGAGGGCGAGCACCAGGGGGGCGAGTACCGTCGGCCCGGGCGAGATGGAACTCGGGAGCGAGAGGTAGAGGATCCCGATCAGCGCGACGGCGATCGACGCCGGCCAGCGAGCCTCGCGGACGGCGTCGTCTCCCGCGTCGGGATCAGGCGAGGCCGACATCGCGCATCGCCCGGCGGTACCCGACGGCCACCGCGTCGAAGCGCAGGTGCAGCTCGGCGGCCAGATCGAACGGCACCCGCTCGGGTCGCTGCGACTCGACCACCGTCCGGTCCTGGGAGAAGATCGTCTCCTCGAAGGCCTGCAGCACCTCGTCGGGCTGATCGAGGTTGTAGTTGCGACCGATGACGAGGAACCCGCGGCAGCGGTCGGCCGCCGCCGGCTGTGACGCGAAGAAGTACACCATCCCTTCGCGTGCGCCCCAGCCGAGCCGCAAGACGATCGTGTACGGCAGATGCAGCTCGTAGCGCGACCGCCGCATTGGGGCCTCCGTCTCCTCGTTCGAGAAGACCGGGTAGTCGTCCGAGTTCGGCGCTTCGGGCCGGACGACGGAGTAGTGCAGGACGTGGCCGCGCACTTCGACCTCGTGGCGGGGTACCACCGGCCGGCTCGGGTCGCCCAGCAGCCCGGGATGCACCCACGGAAAGTGTCCGAAGTCGGTGAAGTTCTCGACCTGCCGCGAGGCGTCGCAGTCCCAGCCGTAGGGGCCGCACGGGACGATGCGCCAGTCGCCATCCTCGAGTTCCGGGATCTCGGGCAGCGCGAACCGCGGCTCGTCGAGCGCGACCCAGACCAGCCCGTACCGCTCGCAGCAACGGAATGCATCGACGCGGGCCTTGGCCGGGATCCTGGTCGGGTCCTCGAGCTGCGGGATGAGCGTGCACGCGCCGCTGGTGGCGTAGTGCCAGCCGTGGTACGGGCACACGATCTCGTCGCCGTCGATCCACCCGAGGGAGAGGGCGGTTCCGCGGTGGATGCAGAGATCCGCCACCGCGTGCATCGCGCCGCCGCGATCGCGCCACAGCGCGAGCGGCTCACCGAGGAGCATCGCGGCGGCCGGCCGGTCGGCGACGTCGCGCGACCATGCGACGGGATGCCAGCAGGCTCGTAACTTCGCCGGGTCGGCGACGGCGCTCGGGATCATGACCGGAGATGATGCTCGATCACGGCGTCCGCGTGCGCCCGGGCGGGCGCATGGCCGGTGAGCGCGATCAGGAACGGCTCCTTGCCCAACGCGTAGACGCGCGCCGGTGTCACGGCCCGCACGGTGGCGGTGCGGGGCACGTCGCGCAGCAGCGCGATCTCGCCGAAACCATCGCCCTCGCCGAGCCGGTTCACCTCGGCACCGGCCAGGGTGACGACGAACGAGCCGTCCGCGATGACGTAGTAGTGCGCGCCGGAATCGCCCTCCTCGATCACGGCCGTGCCCGCCGCGACCTCGTGCAACTCGAGGTTATGGGCCAGACCCTCGAGGACGTGACCCGGCAGCACCTCGAACATCGGCACGAGGCGCAGCAGGGCGAGCTCGACGACGGGAACCGTCGCGGCCGCGTCGATCGCCCGGAGCCGGCGCATCCGGAGTCCGATCAGCAGCGGCAGCACCAGCCCGGCGCCGATCACCGCGGCGTTCGCCCCGCCCAGCGCAACGAGTACCGGCACCATCAGCGCGCCGACCGCGAGCCCGGCCTGGGAGAGGGATTCGACCACACCGAAGATGCGGGCGAGCGTCTCGGGCGGCGACGTGCGCTGGAGGAGCGTGCGCGCGGAGACGTCGAACAGGCTGCGACCGCCACCGCCGATGGCGAACAGGAGCGCCGCTACCGCTGCGGAACCGGATTGGCCGACGAGGGCGAACGAGAGGCCCCAGACCAGGGCCGCGCCCAGGAGCGGCGGCACCAGCCGGCGCCGGCCCACGAGGAATGCCGCCATGCTCGCCCCGATCACCCCTCCTGCGCCGAACGCGCCGTTCAGGTAGCCGGCCCACGAATCGCCCAGCGCGAGCAGGTCGATCGCGACGACCACGAACAGCAGGTCGGCGGCGCCGAACATCACGGTCTCGGCGAACAGGAGCGCGACCAGGTCGCGCGACGCCGGCTCCGCCCGCAGCGCCGTCACCCCGCCGAGTACCTCCTGCACGAAGCCGGGGCCCGCGTCCGTGCCCAGGGGTGGCGGCCCGGGCACCGGCAACACGAGCACGAGCGAAAGCGCCGCCGTTACGGCGAACACGGCGAACACCGTGCCCACTCCGGCCACCTCGAGGATGAGCCCCGCCGAGAAGGGGCCGATGAGCACCATCACGCTTTCGAGCCAGCCCGAGACGACGTTGACGGCGGTCAGCTCGTCGGGCGTCCGGGCGATGCCGGGCACGAGCGCCGCCTGGGCCGGCCGGGTGAAGGTCACGCAGGTCTGCGCCACGGCCGCCGCGGCGTAGACCGCGAGATCCGGCGCTCCGCCCAGGATCACCGCGGCAGTCACGCCCATCCCGACCGCCTGGCAGGCGTAGCCCAGCGCCAGCACCCGGCCCGGCGGATGCCGGTCGGCCAGCATCGCCGGCACCGGCGCGAAGAGGACGCCGGGAATGAGCTGTACCACCGCGACCAGTCCCGCGGTCGTCGCCCCGCCGCGGTTGAAGGCGTAGACCAGCATCGCCACCCAGACCGCGTACTCGGCGGCGATGAACAGCGCGTAGGCGGACTCCGCCCGCCAGAGCGCGCGCGAGCGCAGGAGCGTGCGGAAGACCCCGGGCACCGTCGGCGGCCATCCTACAGGCTGCTACAGTCGGGCCATGGCCGTGACCACCAGCGCACCGGCGGAGGTGATCCGGCAGGCCAAGGTCGATCTGGCCGCCGCGTTCCGCGCCGCCGCCCTCTTCGGGTACAACGAGGGCATCGACAACCACTTCAGCCTGGCCGTCCCCGGCCGGAGCGACCAGTTCCTGCTCAACCGGTACGGGCCTCACTGGTCGGAGCTCCGCGCCTCGGACATCCTCACCATCGACCTCGACGGCAACGTCGTCGACGGCGAAGGCGAGTGGGAGATGAGCGCGTTCATGATCCACCGCGGCGTGCACCAGGCGCGGGCGTCCGCGCGGGCCGTGTTCCACACGCACATGCCGTGGGCGACCGCGCTCTCGATCACCAACGGCGGCTTCGACACCAAGATCAGCCAGAACGCCATGTACTTCCACGGCCACGTGGTGTCGCTCGAGTACGGCGGGCTCGCGGACGCGGCCGAGGAGGGTCTGCGCATCGGCGGCGCCGTCCGCGAGGAGGCGACCGTGGTGATGATGGAGAACCACGGCGTGCTCGTGATCGGCACCGACGTCGCCGACGCCTGGCACAAGCTGTACTTCCTCGAGCGCGCATCCGAGATGCAGGTGAAGGCCCAGTCCACCGGCCAGAACCTGATCCGGGTACCCGACGAGGTGGCGGAGAAGACCGCGGCGCAGTGGGCGCTCGAAGCCGCGAACGCCAGGCACCTGTTCGCGGCCGTGAAGCGCGAGCTCGACCGGGTCAACCCCGGCTACGCCGACTGATCAGTGCTTCTCGGTGTGCCCGCCGAACTTGGCGCGCATCGCCGAGAGCATCTTCTCGGCGAACGTGTGCTCCTGGCGAGAGCGGAAGCGGGTGTACAGAGAGGCGGTCAGCACGTCTGCGGGCACCGACTCCTCGATCGCGGCCAGCACCGTCCAGCGACCCTCGCCGGAGTCCTGGACGTAGCCGGTGTAGCGGTCGAGCTTCGGGTCCTCGGCCAGCGCGATCGCCGTCAGGTCGAGCAGCCAGGATGAGACGACCGACCCCCGCCGCCAGACCTCGGCGATGTCGGCCAGGTCGAGGTCGTAGCGGATATCCGCCGGCAGCGTCTCGCTGACGGCGTTGCGGAAGATGTCGAAGCCCTCGGCGTAGGCCTGCATCAGCCCGTACTCGATGCCGTTGTGCACCATCTTGACGAAGTGGCCGGCACCGGACGGGCCGCAGTAGAGGTAGCCATCCTCGGCCGTGCTCGCCTTGCCCTCACGGCCCGGCGTCGACTCGATCTCGCCGCGGCCGGGCGCGAGCGTCCGGAACACCGGGTCGAGGCGGTCGACGGCCTCGCGGGGCCCGCCGATCATGAGGCAGTAGCCGCGGTCGAGGCCCCAGATGCCCCCGGACGTGCCGACATCGACGTAGTGCACGCCCTTCGGCTTCAGCAGCGCGGCACGGCGCACGTCGTCCTTGAAGTACGAGTTGCCGCCGTCGATGAGGCAGTCGCCCGGGCTGAGGAGATCACCCAGCTCCGCGACGGTGGCCTCGGTGACGTCGCCGGCCGGCACCATCACCCAGACGTGCCGTGGCTGTTCGAGGCGCGACACGAGCTCCGCCAGCGACGCCGAGCCGGTCGCGCCCTCGGCCACCAGCGCCTGCACCGGCTCCGGGCTGCGGTTGTAGACCACGCCCTCATGTCCCGCGCGCATGACGCGGCGGATCATGTTCGCGCCCATCCTGCCGAGGCCGACCATCCCGAGCTGCATGCCCGGCTATTCGGCGGCCGGGGGCCCTATCCTTGCGCGGTGACTCGCGCGGAGCAACGCCTGGCCGCCCTGATCGCGACGATCGCCGGGCTCGACCTGGTGCTGTGGTTCACCGCGGTGCCGCTCGTCCCCGTCTGGGAGCGCGAGTTCGGGCTCACGCACGTCCAGTCCGGGATGGTGCTCGGGGCCTACGGCGTCGCGATCCTCGTACTCTCGATCCCCGTCGGTCATCTCGCCGACCGGATCGGGCCGCGGCCCGTGACGATCGCAGCCACGCTGGTGTTCGCCGCCATCGTGCCCCTGTTCGCGTTCGCCGACACGTTCTGGCAGCTGGTCGCCCTGCGACTGGTGGCCGGCCTGTTCTCCGCCGTCGGGTGGACCGCCGGCCTGGCGTGGCTGGTCGTCTCCGTCGACGATGCCCGGCAGGGCCAGGCCCTCGCCACCGTCAACGCCGGCGCGTCCGCTGCGGCCGTGTTGGGACCGCTCGTCGGCGGACCCGTCGTCGCGGCGTTCGGTATCGAGACCACGTTCCTGACCTTCGCCGTGATCGTCGCCGCCGTCGCCGTGTGGGCGTTGCTCGAGCCGAGCCGGGGCGGGATCCATCCGGGCGACGAGCGCACGGTGTTCGGGGGCATCGCCGCGTCGATGCGCGACGCGGGGGTTCGCCAGCCCATCCTGGCCATCCTGTGGGTGGCCTCGACCATGGGGGTCGTGCAGCTGCTGGCGCCGATCCAGCTCGACAGCCTGGGCCTGTCGGCCGCGGCCGTCGGGTGGACGTTCACCGCCGCCGCCGTCGTATCGGTCTTCGTGGCGGTGTGGCTGCGACGCCGGCTCGACAGCCTCGACAAGGCGCGGGTCGCCGGCGTCGGCGCGGCCCTCGTGACGGTCTGCGCCGCCGCGTTCGCGCTGACGCCGTCGCTCCGCGGGTACCAGACCGTCCTGATCGTCGCGTTCGGCTCGTGCACGTTGCTGTGGGTGACGCTCTACCCGCTGTGCTCGGAATCGGCGCGCGCGGCCGACATCGGGCAGGGCATCGCACTCGGCACCATGAACACGATGTGGGCGCTGGGAGCGATCGGCTCACCGGTCGCCGCCGGCCTGATCGCCCAGCAGGCCGACGCGGCATGGGCGTACGCCGCCGTCGCCATGGCGGGCGTGGCCACCGCCGCGATGCTCGGGCTTTCGCGGAGACGGGTTCCCGCGTAGAATCGCCTGCCATGGGGAGCTTTCACGAACTGCCAGACGGTGCCCGGCTCGCGTACGACGATGCGGGGTCCGGCCGCGATGTCGTCCTGATCCACGGCATGTGCATGACCCGCCGCTTCTACGACCGCAACTTCGACGAGCTCGCGAAGCGCTTCCGGGTGGTGCGAGTCGATCTGCGGAGCCACGGCGACTCCCCCGCGGCCGAGGGCGGTAACAGCGTCGCCCAGTACGCCCGCGACCTGAAGCACTTCGTCGACGGGCTCGGCCTCTCCAAGCCGGTGCTGGTCGGCTGGTCGATGGGCACCCTGACGATCTGGGACGCGATCCGGCAGTTCGGCGGCGACTGGATCGGCGGGCACGTGAACGTCTCGCAGGGCCCGGCCGACCTGGTCAAGGACGACTGGCCCCTGGGGGCGTTCGGGACCGACGACCTCTTCGGTCTGCTGGCGGGCGCGCAGGCCGACTACCGCGCCACCATGGAGCACCTGATCCCGCTCATGCTCAAGGACGAGCCGAGCACGGCGGACGGCTCCTTCCTGCTCTCCGAGACCATGAAGATCGGCGCCAACTGCGGGACGCTCTGCATGCTCGACCAGTCGCTGCAGGACTACCGCGACGTGGTCGGCACCCACGGCGTCCCGACCCTCATGACGTGGGGCAGGGACGAGAAGCTGATCAAGGTCGCCGCCGGTGAGTGGCTGCAGGAGCGCGAGGCCGGCTCGCGGCTCGAGATCTTCGAGGAGTCCGGGCACTGCCCGATGTGGGAGGAGCCGGCGAAGTTCAACCAGATCGTCGGCGACTGGATCGCAGCGCTGTAGCCTTGGATCCGATTGCAGATGAGGCGATCGGCCTCACGCGCGACCTGATTCGCATCGACAGCTCGAACCCGCCGGGCCGGGAGGCCGAGGCGGTCACGATGCTGCGCGACTTCCTGGCCGCGAACGGGGTGGCGTGCGAGCTGGTCGAGAGCGTCGCGGGGCGGCCGAACCTGGTGGCGCGCATCCCCGGCACGGGCGACGGCCCATCGCTCGCCCTCATTGGTCACACGGACGTCGTACCCGCCGACGCCCGGGACTGGCAGCACCCGCCCCTCTCGGGTCATCTGGACGACGACGGCTACCTCTGGGGGCGCGGCGCCGTCGACATGAAGAACGAGACCGCCACGCGCGCGCTGACGATGGCCCTGGTGGCGCGCAGCGGCGTTCGCCCGCGGGGGGACCTCGCGTTCTTCGCGCAGGCGGACGAGGAGGTCGGGGCCGACGAGGTCGGCATGCGCTGGCTCGTCAAGGCACGGCCCGACCTGCGGGTGGACTACGCGATCGACGAGGGCGGCGGCGGGCGGGTGCCGCTCACGGACGGGCGGGTCGCGGTGACGATCGAGTGCGGCCAGAAGGCCACGCTGCCGGTGCTGGTGACGGCGCTCGGCGAGGCCGGGCACGCTTCCGTGCCCTACGACGCGGCGAACGCCGTGCCGCGGCTCGCGGCGCTCATCACGCGCATCGCGGCATACGTGCCGCAGCGACGCTTGGGCGACCAGACGCGCCGGATGCTCGAGACTCTCACCGGCGAGCCCGTCGACGACCTCGATCGTGCCCTTCGGCGGGCGAACGAACTGAGCCCGTGGCTCGGCCCGGTGCTGCCGGCCCTGCTCGGGTCGACGATGGCGCCCACCTGCCTGCACGGATCGGCTGCACGCAACGTGATGCCCGCGCGGGCGTCGGTGGAGGTGGACTGCCGTGTCCTGCCCGGCACGACCGAGGCCGACCTGCTCGCGGAGCTGCGCTCCGCGCTCGGCAACGACGTGCCCTACGAGCTGACGCTGCTGGAACCGCTCACGGGCGGCGCGACGTCGACCATCGACTCGCCCCTCTTCGCCGCGTGCCAGTCGTACCTCGACGCGGTCGACCCCGGCGCCCGGCTCCTGCCGTTCATCTCGACGGGCTTCGCCGACTCCAACTACCTCCGGGAGGCCTGGGGCACCGTCGCCTACGGCTTCTGGCCCTGGCGCCATACCGACCCCGACGTGTACGACGCCGGCTTCCACAACCGCGACGAGCGCATCCACGTCGACGACCTCGCCTACGCCACGCGCGGTCAGCTCCACATCATTCGCGAGCTCGCGGCCCCGGACCTCCCGCAGCTCTGACCACGGGCCTAGTCGGGCGTGCCGAGCTCGGGCTCGGGGATCCGGGTGATGGCGATGCCGGCCACGATCACGGCGCCGCCCGCGAGCTGCAGCCAGGCGAGCCGCTCGTTCAGCAGGAGGTACGCGAAGATGGCTCCCAGGAAGGGCTGCAGCGGCAGCACGGCGGTGGCCCTGGCGGCGCCACCGCGGTGGATCGCCGTGAACCAGAGGATGTTCGTGAAGACGAGCGAGAAGAACAGGCTGTAGAAGAGGGCGCCCCAGGCGCCGGCGGAGAGCGAGCCGTAGTCCTGCGCGATCATCTGCGGCACGGCGAAGGGCAGCATGATCGGCGTGCCGATGCAGAGCACGACGACGGAGATGCGGGCGGCCGAGTAGCGGGTCATCAGCGGCCGGATCATGGCGCTGTAGATGCCCCACGACCCGGCCATGAGGAGCGCGTAGAGATCGCCCTCGATGCTGGAGAAGTCGAGCCGGCCGTGGCCGCCGACGAGTACGAGCAGCGTCCCGGCGCCGGCCACCGCGATGCCGGCCCAGTGCGTGCGGGCGACCCGCTCGCCGAACGCGATGCCGGTGATCGCCGCGAACGCCGGGGTCGTCGCCATCAGCAGCGAGATGGTCGTGGCCGACGTGTGCTTCTCGGCGTACATGAAGCCCACCTGGTTCGCGGCGATGCCGATCGCCGCCGCGATCGCGAGCAGTCGCAGGTCGCTGCGGGCGATGCGGATCGATCCCTCGCGGAAGTACACCCACGCGGCGAAGATCACCGTCCCGATCACGAACCGGTCGACCGAGTACGCGAGCGGCTGCCACTCGTCGACGACCGCCTTGACGACCGTGATGTTGAGCGACCAGAACACGATCGTCGTCGCCAGCATGGCGACGACGTGATCTCCGCCCCGGCCGATCACGCAGGCATGCCGAGGAACGCCCGCACGTGCGTCATCGTCTCGTCGTACGCATCCCACTGCAGCATGTGGCTCGCGTCGATCCTGACCTCGGAGAAGTCGCTGCCGAGGTCGCCGCGGAGCCAGGCGCGGGTGGCGTCGGTGACGAACGGCGCCTGGGTGGCAGTGACCAGGAGCACGGGGATGTCGAGCCCGCCGAGCCCGGGTGCCGGGCAGGCCATCTCGCTCCACGCGACGATCGCGGCGCTCGGGCAGAAGCGGAACCGGAAGCGGCCGTCCGAGCCCTGCTGCAGATGGTCGTCGCAGTCCTGATCCGAGCCGGCGAACCCGGCGGGCGTCCGCAGCGTCCGCCGGAACGTCTTCGCCTCGATCAGGCTCTCCCAGCTCGGGGGGGTACGGTTGCCCTCGGCCTCGGCGAAGCAGTACGCCGGATCGACGGCGATGGCGGGGTCGAGGAGCACGGCACGCTCGATGCGGTAGGGAGCGGCGGCCATCAGGTGCGCCGCGATGAGACCTCCGAACGAAGCACCGACCACGGACACGCGGTCGACGTCCTCGGCCTCGAGCAGCTGGATGAGGTCGAAGACGTGATCCTCCACGCGCCACGGCGGCGCCCAGGACGACCCGCCGTGACCGCGGAGGTCGGGCGCAAGCACGCGGCGCCCGGCGAGACCCTCCTCGGCGAACCGCTTGAAGCGCAGCCCGTGGCCGGTGACGCCGTGCACGCAGAGGATGGCCGGTCCGTCGGCCGGACCGAATCGGTGGACGTTCAGCATCCTGGTACCCTGACGCATGGCCGCCATCTCGGTGTCGGATCTTCACGAGGGCGCCCGCGCCGTCCTCGCCGGCAACCGGCGCGAGGGTGTGACGGCCGACGGCATCCGCTACGCCTACCACCGCCCGGCGGTGGACAAGTACCCGGCGCAGTTCCTGTGGGACTCGTGCTTCCACGCGCTCGCGCTGGCGCGGCTCGACCCCGCCGCGGCCCGCGACGAGCTGCGCTCGCTGGTGGCGGCCCAGGAGCCGGGCGGCTTCATCGGCCACACCATCTTCTGGGACGCGCCGATACGGCCCAGCCGGCGGGCCTTCTACAACGTGCAGGCCCAGGGCGACCGCATGACCCGGACGATCCAGCCGCCGTTCGTCGGGCTCGCCTGGGAGGACGTCGCCGCCGCATCGCCCGATGCGCCGGGATTCGCCGCCGAGGCCGTCGCGCCGCTGACGGCCTACTACGACTGGCTCGAGGCCAACCGCGACCCGCGCGGCACGGGGCTCCTCTCGATCATCCAGCCCGACGAGTGCGGCCTGGACGCGTCACCGAAGTTCGATGCGCTGGTCGGGTGGCGAGCCGCCGGCTATCCCGGCTTCATCTCGCTGGTCCAGCAGAACCGTCGCGACGGCTTCCGGCTCGACCGGATCCAGGCGCGCGGCGGGTTCGTCGTCGAGGAGGTGCTCGTCAACGTCGCGTACGCGCTCTCGCTCGCCGCGCTCGCCCGCCTCTCCGGCGACCAGCGCCACGCCATCCGGGCGACCCGTGTGCGCGACGCGCTCCTCGACCGCTGCCTCGACCCCGCCACCGGACTCTTCTTCGACCGCGCGGCCGGCGCCAGTCTGAAGCGGGTGACCTGGACGAGCCTCGCGCCGCTCGCGCTGCCGGACCTGCCGCGGGAGGTCGCCGAGCGGCTCGCGGGACACGTGCTCGACCCCGGCTCGTTCTGGCTCCCCTTCCCGATCCCGTCCACCGCCGCCTCTGACCCGGCGTTCCGGCCCCGCACCCGGCTCCTGCGCTACTGGCGCGGGCCAACCTGGCTGCCGTGCTCGTGGCTCGTCCACCGCGGGCTCCTGGCACACGGGTACCACGACGCGGCCGCCGAGCTGGCCGCGCGAGTCGGTCGCCTCGTCGAGCGATCCGGGTTCCGGGAGTACTACGACCCGTTCGAGGGCATCGGGATGGGCGCCCACCGGTTCGGGATGTCGACGCTGGCCGTGGTGATCGGCGGGCGGCCACTTACGTGACCCAGGACCTCACGAGCCCGAAGAGGGCGTTGCCGATGGTCAGGATCAGCCCGACACCCACCGAGCCGACCAGCATCCCGGCGACCAGCAACACCACGTCCTCGAGGACCATCGCCAGGCAGATGATCACCGCTCCCAGCGCCGGCAGGGTGTCGAGACCCGAGAACGGCGGCGCGAGGAGAGCCGACAATGCAAGGCCGATCAGGACGAGGCCGAGCAGCTGCTGGAAGGTCTTGCTGCCGAACAGCGCGGTACCCCTGGGTCTGGAGAATCGCTCGAAGAAGCGGATGAACCTGACCGTCCCGCGGATGGCCTTCTCGCCGAAGCCCTTCGTGAGGTCGACGTCCTGCCAGCGTCGCGGCAGCCAGAGCCGGTCGCGCCGGAGCACCAGACCGAGCGCGGTGATTATGGCCAGCGCCTCCATGACGTGGCTGATGCCCCCGGTGGGCAGCGGAAGCGCCGGGACGACCATCAGGAGGAGGACGGCGATGGCGAAGCTCTTGCTGCCGAAGCGGTTCTGCACCTCGAGCAGCGTCTTCGCCTGGGACGAGCTCAGCCAGGACTCGAGCTCGACGCTGAACGGGTCGGGATGGCCGTCTCCTGTCATGGGCTCCTGCACGGTGTCAGTCGCCGGCGGCCGCGAACCTCACGAGCGTGGCGCCGTCGGCGCTGGCAGTCTCGGTGGCGGCGACCAGGGGATGCCGGGCGAGCTCGTCGCGGACGGCCTTGCGGACCGCGCCGGTACCACGGCCGTGGATCACCTCCACGTCGGCGAGGCCGGCGAGGTGGGCCTGGTCGATGAACCGGCGCACGGCCTCGCGCGCGTCGGCCGCGGTCTGGCCCCGCACGTCGATCGAGTGCGGCACGCCGGTGGGGGCCGCCACGCGAACGTTGACGGGGCGTTCCGGCGCGTCCCGGGTGATCCCGCCGCGCGGGTCGGGCTCGAGCAGGGCCAGCGGCACCCGCAGCCGCGCGGACCCGGCCTGCAGCTCGGCCTGGTCGCCGGAGATCTCGATGATGGTGCCGCGCGCGCCGAGTGACGGCGCGACGACCGGGTCGCCGACGGCCAGCGGCGCCGTGCGAGGAACGGGCGATTCGACCAGGACGGCGTCGAGCCGGGCTGCGGCACGGCGGGTCCGTTTCGACGCCTGATCGAGCATGCGGTCCCGCTCCCGTTCCGCGTCACCGGCGACGGGCGCGGGAGCCTGCTCGCGGAGTCGCTCCTGGCGGCGGGCCTCGCGGATCTCCTCGCGCAGCGCGGCGAGCTCCCGGCGGTAGTCGGCGAGCTGCTGCTCGGCCTCCGCCCGGGCACGATCCCGCTCCGACTTCGCGCCGGCGCGGACGGCGTCGAGGGCCTCGCGGAGCTCGCGCTCGCGGCAATCGGCATCCGCCAGCGACGCCTCGGCAGCGAGTTGCGCCGCGCGGGCTCGATCGAGGGCCGCAGCCGCGTCGCGCTCCGCCCCCGCCGCCTCCGCGAGGAGCCCGGCCACCGCCAGGCGCTCCGGCGCCACCAGCTGCCGCGCGGCCGACACGACGGTCGGCTCGAGGCCCAGCTGCTCGGCCATCTGCAGCGCATGGCTCGCGCCGGCCCGGCCGACCGCCAGCACGAAGGTGGGCTGCAGGCTGTCGGGATCGAAGCCCACGGCGGCGTTGACGACACCCTCCGCCTCGCTGGCCCACTCCTTGAGCTCGGAGTAGTGCGTCGTCACCACGACGTGAGCGCCGCGGTCGACCAGCGCCGCGACGATTCCCCGTGCGAGCGCCGCTCCCTCATGCGGGTCGGTGCCGGCGGCGACCTCGTCGAGCAGGACCAGCGACCGCGGGCCGGCCGCCTCGAGAATGTGGACGAGGTTGCGCATGTGCCCGGAGAACGTGGAGAGGCTCATCGCGATCGACTGCTCGTCGCCGATGTCGGCCAGCACGGCGTCGAACACGGGGAGCCGGGCCCGCGCGGCGGGCGGGCGCAGTCCGCACTGGTGCACCAGCGCGGCCAGCCCGAGCGTCTTCAGCCCGACGGTCTTGCCGCCCGTGTTCGGCCCGGACACGACGACGCAGCGGATGCCGGTGAGCGGCAGGTCGATCGGCACCGCGCGGGACGGGTCGAGGAGCGGGTGACGGGCCTGCAGCAGCTCGACGTCCTCCGCGATCTCGACCGGGCAGCCGCGCCAGCGCGCTGACAACGCGGCCCTCGCGAGCGTGACATCGAGGTGTGCGAGCGCGCCGACCGCGACCACCACCTCGGGCGCGGCGACGCGGACGAGCGCCGAGAGCTCGGCGAGGATCCGCTCGACCTCCTCCCGCTCGAGAGCCTCGAGCTCGCGGATCTCGTTCTGGGCCTCGACGACCGCAAACGGCTCGACGAAGAGCGTCTGGCCCGAGCCCGACGTGTCGTGGACGATGCCGGGGACGGCGCTGCGGGCGCTCGCCTTGACGGCGAGCACGGGACGCCCGCCGCGCTCGGTGACGAACTCCTCCTGCAGGTGCGAACGCAGGCGCGTCGCCTCCTCGCGCAGCCGCTCGGCCGCCCGTCGCCGGGCGGCCGCCATCTCACGGCGAAGGCGGCCGAGCTGGGGCGAGGCACGGTCGCGCAGGCGAGTGCCATCCGGCTCGACCGCCGCGTCGATGCGGTCGGCGAGCGAGGCGAGGCCGGTCGGCACGACGCTCATGGCGACGCGCAGCAACGGGACGTCTTCGCGATCGTGCAGGGCCCCGCGGGCACCGACGGCGGTCGCCACGGTCTCGGCGATCGCCTGGAGCACGTCGGGCTGGAGCACGCCCCCGCGAGCGGCCAGCTCGACGGCCGGGCGGACGTCGTGTGCGCCGGCCAGCCGGGGCGGACTCCCTGACACGAGCAACACGGCCTCGGCGGTCTCGGCCTGGAGCCGCGCGACCGTGCCGGCGTCGATGGACGGCGCGAGGGCCTCGGCCAGGGCCCGGCCGCCGGCGAACTCCGTCTCGTCGGCGAGCAGCTCGCGGATCGCACCGAGTTCGAGGACCTCGAGGCTATGCTCGTCCACGTCGACCAGTCTATGCGAGCCGTTCTCCCCGTCCTGATCGCCCTGATCGCTGCCGCCTGCGGTGGCGGCGGGAAGGCCGCGCAACCATCGTTCGCGGTCGCCGCAGCGTCGATCTGCACGACCGCCGCAACGCAGCTGGCGACGGTGCCGGCACCCGGCGGCAGCGCAGCCGAGGTGGCGGCGTACGCGCGCCGGGCGGAGCAGATCGACGGCGAGGCGCTGGCACGGCTGCGGCCGCTGCTGCCGCCGGCGGGTGCGTCGGGCCACTGGAGCCTCTACCTGGCCAGGCTCGACCAGTACGTGCAGACGCTCCACGCCATTGAGGCCGCGGCCAGCGCCGGCGATCTCACGACCGCCGGCACGCTGCTCGGTCAGGCGCGGGGCATCGCCGAGGCCACGCGCCAGGAGGCGCTGGCCGCAGCCGTGCGGGAGTGCGCGCAGTGACACGTGCAGTCGCCAACCTGCTGGTGGCCGTGGCCGTGGTCGTGACGTGCGCCGCCTGCGGTCACGGGTCGGCGCCGGCGCCGCTGCCGAAGGCGGCGTGGATCGCCCGGGCAGACGGGATCTGCGCGGGCGCCCAGACCTCGATCAAGGCACTGGGATCGCCGACGGATCTGGCGGCCGTGGCCACGTACGGCAACCGGGTGGGCGACATCCTCGATCGGGAGGTCGCGGCGATCCGGGCACTGCCCGCGCCGGCCGGCGACGCCGCGACGATCGACCGGATGCTGACGGAGGCGCACCGGGGGGTCGACGTCGCCAGGGAGCTCGCCCGGATCGCGGCCACCGGAGACGGCGCCGCGGTCCAGGAGTACGCCGCCAAGAGCCAGGCCGCGACCGCGGAGGCGCGCCGGCTGGCCGCGGCCTACGGCCTCCGCGTGTGCGGTCAGGCGACCGGCTGACGCGACAGGTACGCGTCGACCGCGACCGCGCAGCGGCGGCCGTCGGCGATCGCGGTGACGATCAGGTCGGCGCCGCGGACGCAGTCGCCGGCGGCGAACACGCCCGGCCGTGACGTCGCGAACCCGGCATCGACGACCACCGTGTCGCGCGGCCCGACCGCGACGTTCGCATACACGCGATCGTTCCGCTCGATGCCGGTGAAGCCGACCGCAACGAGCACCATGTCGACGTCGAGCGCCGCCGGCGAGCCGTCGCGGTACCGCCCCTCGAGTCGCGCCACGGCGGCCTCGCCCGCGAACCCGGTGGTCTCGAGCTCGAACAGGCGATCGCCACCTTCGAGATGCGCGGCATACGTGCGCAGCAGCTTCGGCCAGTCCGGCCAGGTGCGGTGCGGCTCGCGGTGCTCCGGCGGCTGGACGCCGTGGCCGACGAGGGCCACGCTCGTGGCACCCTCGCGGATCGCCGCCCCGAGGCAGTCGGCGCCGGTGTCGCCGCCACCCAGGATGACGACGCGCCGCCCGGAGGCGGTGACCGACTCGGCCGGCAGACCCGCAACCCGCCGGTTGCACGCGGTCAGGTAGGGCATGGCGAGCCCGATGCCCGCGAGATCGCGACCGGGCAGGTCGAGATCGCGGTGCCGCTGGGCGCCGGTCGCGAGCACCACCGCGTCGGCCTCGAGCGCGTCGAGGTCGTCGACGGTGACGCCGGTCTCGAACGCCACACCCTCAGCGACCAGCTGTTCGAGCCGCCGGTCGATGTCGCGCTTGGCAAGCTTGAAGTCCGGTATCCCGTAGCGCAGGAGCCCGCCGATCCGGTCGTCGCGCTCGTAGACCACGACGGCGTGACCGCGGCGGCGCAGCTGCTGGGCCGCCGCGAGCCCGGCCGGACCCGATCCGATCACGGCGACGCGGTGCGACGTCGTGCGCTCGGGCGGCCGGGGGCGGATCCAGCCGCGGGCGAACCCGCGGTCCACGATCGCCTGCTCGACCTGCTTGATCGTGACGGCGTCGTCGTTGATCTGCAGGACGCAGGCCTCCTCGCACGGGGCCGGACAGAGCTTGCCCGTGAACTCCGGGAAGTTGTTGGTGGCGTGCAGGCGATCGAGCGCGTCGCGCCAGCGCCCCCGCTCGACCAGGTCGTTCCAGTCCGGGATCAGGTTGCCGAGGGGACAGCCCGCGTGGCAGAACGGCACGCCGCAGTCCATGCAGCGGCGCGCCTGCTCGCGCACGAGGTCGTCTGCCGCCGCCGCATTGACGTCGTCCCAGTCCCGCCGCCGGGCCTCGACGGGCCTGTAGCCGGCCACGCGCCGCTCGATCGTGAGGAACCCGCGAGGGTCGGTCACCCGACCAGCTCCGCCCGGGCAAGCGCCGTCATGACCCGCCGCAGATCGTGCGGCATGACCCGCGTGAACCGGTCGACCGCCGCCACCGGGTCCTCCAGGAGCAGGTGCGCCACCGCCGAGCCGGTGAGCGCGGCGTGCCGGCGCAGGAGGCCGAGCAGGATGTCGGCGTCGTCGCCCATCGCCTCGAGCCCGACCGACTCGTCGTTGATGCGCGAGGGGTCGGCGTCGAGCACGTACGCGACACCTCCCGACATGCCGGCCGCCAGGTTGCGGCCGTGCGGTCCGAGCACCACGACCAGCCCGCCGGTCATGTACTCGCACGCGTGGTCGCCGACTCCCTCGACGACGGCCGTCGCGCCGGAGTTGCGCACGCAGAAGCGCTCGCCGGCGCGACCGCGGAAGAAGGCTTCCCCGGCGGTGGCTCCGTAGAGGGCGACGTTGCCGACGACGGTGTTGTCCTCAGCCGGGTAGCCGCATGCGGCGTCGGGCGCCACCACGACGCTCCCTCCGGAGAGCCCCTTGGCGACGTAGTCGTTGCAGGTGCCGGTGAGCTGAAGGCTCATGCCCGGCACCGCGAACGCGCCGAAGCTCTGCCCGCCGGTGCCGGTGAGACGCAGCCGGATCGCATCTGCGGGGAGGCCCCCGGGCGCGACCCGGGCCAGTTCGCCTGCGAGCATGGCGCCCACCGAGCGGTCGACGTTCGACACGCGCTGCTCGATCTCGACCCGCTCGCCGGGCGTCGCCGCGGCCACCGCGGCGATCCAGTCGTGATCGACGGCGGCGTCGAGGCCGTGGTCCTGAGCC
The DNA here is from genome assembly GCA_963779685.1 of uncultured Actinomycetes bacterium. Lineage (GTDB taxonomy): Bacteria > Actinomycetota > Thermoleophilia > Gaiellales > F1-60-MAGs149 > CAVZZG01. The sequence goes on along the minus strand of CAVZZG010000001.1, from coordinate 261,216 downwards.
TCCGGCGTCCAGTCGCCGGCCGGCGCCGCGAGCAGCGGCTCGAGATCCAGGTCCTGCAGCCACGCCCAGCGGGCCGTGTCGGCGGGTCGGGCGAGCGCCGTGCGGCCGATGGCCTCGTCGAGGCTCCGCAGCCCGAGTGCGGCGAGCAACTCGCGTACCTGCTCGGCGACGAACAGCATGTAGCGGACGACGTCGTCGGGTGTACCGGTGAACCGGCGGCGCAGCTCCGGATCCTGCGTCGCGATGCCCACCGGACAGGTGTTGAGATGGCAGACGCGCATCATCACGCAGCCCATCGCGACCAGCGGCGCCGTTGAGAAGGCGAACTCGTCGGCGCCGAGGATGGCGCCGACCATGACGTCCCGGCCGGTGCGCAGCCCGCCGTCCACCTGCAACCGGACGCGGCCGCGGAGGCCGTTCGCCAGGAGCACCTGGTGCGCCTCGGCGAGGCCGAGCTCCCATGGCAGGCCGGCGTGTTTCAGGGACGACAGCGGCGAGGCTCCCGTACCCCCGTCGAACCCGGCGATCACGATGTGCTCGGCCCGCGCCTTGGCCACGCCGGCGGCGATCGTTCCCACGCCCGCCTCGGCCACCAGCTTCACCGAGATCTCGGCACCGGGGTTGACCGACTTGAGGTCGTGGATCAGCTGGGCGAGGTCCTCGATGGAGTAGATGTCGTGATGGGGCGGCGGCGAGATCAGGCCGACACCCGGGGTCGCGTGACGCAGGCGCGCGATCGCCTCGTCCACCTTGTGGCCCGGTAGCTGCCCGCCCTCGCCGGGCTTGGCGCCCTGCGCGACCTTGATCTGGAGCTGGTCGGCGTCGACCAGGTACGCGGTCGTCACGCCGAACCGTGCCGATGCGACCTGCTTGATGGCGCTGCGTCGCAGATCGCCGTTGGCATCGGGGATCGAGCGGGCGGGGTCCTCACCGCCCTCGCCCGTGTTCGAACGGCCGCCGAGCCGGTTCATGGCGATCGCAAGCGCCTCGTGCGCCTCGCTGGAGAGCGAGCCGAGGCTCATGGCGCCGGTGGCGAACCGGCGCACGATGGCGCTCGACGGCTCGACCTCGGCGAGCGGCACCGGCGGCCCGGCCGGCACCAGCTCGAGCAGGCCGCGGAGGGTCTGGAGGTGCGTGGCGTCGTCGACCTCGGCGGCGAAGGCGGCGAAGGTGGGGTGCGAGCCGTCGCGAACGGCGCGCTGGAGCGCCGAGATGGTGCCGGGGTTCCATCCGTGGCGCTCGCCGCCCTCGCGATAGACGTACTCGCCGGCGTCCTCGACCTGCGGGTCGCCCCCGAAGGCCGCGGCATGGCGCTCGATCAGCTCATCGTGGATGTCGCGCACCTCGAGTCCGCCGACCCGCGACACGGTGCCGGGGAAGTAGCGCTCGACGAGCCGTCGCCCCAGCCCGATGGCCTCGAACACCTGGGCGCCGCGATAGCTCTGGATCGTCGAGATGCCCATCTTGGAGCAGACCTTGAGCAGGGCCTTTGCGACCGCCGCGAGGTACCGGGCCCGTGCCTCGGCCGGCGTGCAGTCGCCGAGCTCGCCGTCCTGCTGCAGACGTTCGACCGTCGCCAGGGCGAGGTAGGGGTTGACCGCGGCGGCGCCGTACCCGATCAGCAGCGCGAAGTGCATCGGCTCCCGCGGCTCCCCCGACTCCACCACGAGGCCGCACATCGTCCGCGCGCCCTCACGCACGAGGTGGCTGTGCACGGCCGCCGTCGCCAGCAGCGGCGGGATCGGCGCCAGCTCGGCGGTCACGCCGCGGTCGGACAGGATCAGGATGCCGGTGCCGTTCCAGACTCGCCGGGAGGCATCGCGGCACAGCGCGTCGAGCGCGCGCTCGAGTGCCTCGGGCCCGTCGTTGACCGGATACAGCGTCGAGAGCGTCGCCGTCGGGAAGCGGTGGTGATCGAGATGACGCAGCCTGGCGAGCTCCTCGTCGGCGAGGATCGGCGTCGGCATCGCGACCCGCCGGCAGTGCTCCGGGCTCTCCTCGAGCAGGTTGCCGATGCTGCCGACCGTCGTGCGCAGGCTCATGACCAGCGCCTCCCGCTGCGGGTCGATCGGCGGGTTCGTCACCTGGGCGAAGTGCTGCTTGAAGTAGGCGGTCAGCAGCTTCGGCCGCACGGAGAGCGCCGCCAGCGGCGTGTCGTCGCCCATCGATCCCACCGGTTCGGCGCCATCGCGCGCCATCGGCGTGAGGAGCAGACGGAGGTCCTCGCGCGTGTAGCCGAAGGCCCGTTGCAGGCGGGGCAGCTCCGACGGTGCCATCCAGTCCGGCGACTGCGGTGGCTGGGCCTCGAGGAAGATCTTCTGCTCCTGCAGCCACCGGCGGTACGGGCGCCGGCGCGCGAGCACCCGCTTGACCTCGCGATCGTGGATCAGCCGGCCCGACTCGGTGTCGGCCACGATCATGCGCCCGGGCTCCACCCGGCTGGCCTCGACGATGTCGCCCGGGTCGAGTTCGAGCACCCCGGCCTCCGACGCCACGACGACGAGCCCGTCGCGGGTGCGCGTGAACCGGCACGGTCGCAGGCCGTTGCGGTCGAGCGTCGCGCACACCCGGACGCCATCGGTGGCGATCAGACAGGCCGGCCCGTCCCACGGCTCGACGATCGACGCGTGGAACTCGTGGAAGGCCCGCACCTCGTCGTCCAGATCGAGCGACGGGTCGGTCCACGCCGGCGGCACGAGCATGGCCAGGGCGTGCGGCAACGAGCGACCGCCCAGCACCAGCAGCTCGAGCATGGCGTCCAGCTTGGCGGAGTCCGACCAGCGCTCCTCGATGATCGGGAACAGCTTCTGCAGATCGCCGCCGAACAGCTCGGAGCGCAGCTGCGGCTCGCGGGCGTGGAGCCAGTTCTGGTTGCCGCGGATGGTGTTGATCTCGCCGTTGTGGCAGAGCAGGTTGAAGGGGTGCGCGAGATCCCACGTGCCGAGCGTGTTCGTGGAGAACCGGGAATGCACGATGGCGAGCGCCGACGTGAAGGAGGGGTCGCCGAGGTCGGGGTAGTACGCGGCGAGCTGGCGCGCCCTGAGCAGGCCCTTGTAGACGAGCGTCCGCTGGGACAGCGACACCACCGAGAACTCGGCCATCGGCACGCCCGCGGCGGCAGCCTCCTTCTCGACCCGGCGCCTGATCACCGTCAGCTTGCGGGTGAAGGCATCGTCCTCGCCCGACCGGCGCTCGATCAGAACCTGCCGCACCACTGGCTCCGAGCGGCGCGCGAGCTCACCGATGCGGTCGGAGGCCACGGGGACGTCGCGCCAGCCCAGGGCCCGGTGGCCCTCCTCGGCGCAGATCCGCACGAACAGCTCCTCGCAGCGCAGCCGCTGAGCACCGTCGCGGGGCAGGAACACCATCCCGACCGCGTAGTCGCCTGGCGCCGGCAGATCGGCGCCCATCCCAGCGGCCACCTGCCGGAAGAACGCGTCGGGCACCTGCACGAGCAGGCCGGCGCCGTCGCCCGTTTCCGGGTCCGATCCGGTCGCGCCCCGGTGATCCATGTTGCGGAGCACGGTGAGGCCCTGCTCGACGATCTCGTGGGTGCGACGCCCATCGAGGCGGACGACCGCGCCGAGCCCGCAGGCGTCGTGCTCGAACCGCGGGTCGTAGAGGCCCATCAACGCAAACGGTAGCAGCAGTGAACTGAACAAGTCGCCCTATGGGTCTTGCATGAAACATATGATTCACTCCTGAACCGGTGGACAGGGTGGCATTGTGGTGTCATACTGACGTCATGGAGATGTCGAACGTGGTGCGCGGGATCCAGGCCGACGTGGCTGCCATCGCCGCCCTCGGCGATCCGTCGGTGGCGGGAGCGGGCGAGCGCATCGCCGCGGCGCTCGACGGCGCGATCCGCTCGCGGCTGCTCGAGTTCCTCGGCGAGGCCGCGGCCGAAGTCACCGCTCAGGTGCCCGGCCAAGTGGACGTGCGCCTCGACGGCACCGACGCGACGCTGGTCTTCGTCGGGGACGCCCCGGCGGTCGCCGAGGCCGGCGAGGACGCCGCCACGGCGCGGATCACGTTGCGCCTTCCCGAGGATCTCAAGCGTCGCGCCGAAGCCGCGGCGCAACGCCTCGGCATCTCGCTCAACACGTGGCTCGTCCGCGCCGCCGCAGCGGCTGCGGACGCGCCTCCCTACCAGCAGGCCCAGCGCGCGTCCGGCAAGACGATGCGGGGCTGGGCATCATCCTGACCGGAGACGACCATGCACACCTTCCCAACACCCGGCCACGTGCGCCTGCGGATCCGCATCCCTGGCGGCTCGATCGAGATCAGGAATGCCGATATCACCGAGACGACGGTGGAGATCACGCCCTTGCGTGACGACGCGCGAACCCGCGAGTTCCTCGCGCGGGCGACGATCGGCTGCACCGACCACGCCGGCGGCCACGACGTCGTCGTCGAGCTGCCGGATACGTGGTCCTGGCGAGGACGCGGCATGCGCTTCGACGTCCGGATCACGGCACCTCGGGGCGCCGACGTCGATGTCACCACCGCCGAGGCGAGCGTGACGGTCGAGGACGCCGGGGCGATGCGAGTGCGGTCCGCCAGCGGCCCGGTGAACGCCGAGCGCTGCGCCACGGCCAAGATCGAGTCGGCGTCCGGTGACGTCACGATCGGCTCGGCGGCATCGAGCGTCGACCTGTCGCTCGTCTCCGGCGACGCCGTCGTGGGCGAGACGCGCACGGCGAGCGTTCGCTCCGTCTCGGGGGACATCCACCTGCAGCGGGTCGGGCCGGGCGAGACGGTCGCGCGCTCGGTCTCGGGGGACGTCACCATCGGCGTCATCCCCGACGCCGCGGTCTGGATCGACACCGGCTCGGTGTCCGGTCACTCGATCTCCGACCTCGGCCCCGGGGCACCGCCGGTCGGCGACCAGCCGATCGTCGAGTTGCGCGTCAAGACGGTCAGCGGCGACATCCACGTCCGCCGCGCCCAGCCCGTCGAGGCCTGACGCGGTGCCGTACCATGCCGACATCGCCACGGTAACGATCTTCCACAACCCGTACTGACACGCGTCGAAGGCCGCCCTGCAGATCGCGGGGCAGCTGGGCGTCGAGTTCGACGTCGTCGAGTACCTGAAGCAGAAGCCCGACCGGGCCACGCTCGAACACATCGTCAGCAGCCTCGAAGATCCCGTCGCCGACCTCGTCCGCAAGGACTCGCAGTTCGCGAAACTGGGACTCGACGCCGACGACTACACCCGGCCGGGGCCGGTCGTCGACCTGCTGCTCGCCTACCCGCGCCTGATGCAGCGACCCGTCCTGGTGCGCGTCGACCACGCCATCATCGGTCGCCCGAAGGACCGGATCGCGCCCTTCCTCGCGTAGCTCGACTCACGACAGCGGCAGATTTGGCCTGTCATGAAGAGCGCTGCTCACATCGGCTTTCTCTGGCCGTTCCACCTCCGTACGGTGGGACAAAACCAAGGAGGCACGGATGACCGTCACCGAGCGGATCTCGAAGGCGAAGACTCTCTACACCTCAGGGAAGGGCAAGCAGGCGGCTCGCGAGCTGACCGACGCGGCGGTCGAGTGCCGCGACCCCGACCAGGCCCGCCAGATCAAGGCGTTCGCCGAGGAGGCCGTTCAGACCGCATCGTTCTTCCAGAAGGGCCAGTGGAAAGAGGTCGCCCGCATCGCCGAGATGCGCATGGCCTCCTGAGCCTGACCAACCTACCAGTACGGACGACGTCCGGATCGGTTCACTCCCCTCCCGCAACAGGTTCCCGCCTGTGGAGGTGCACCGATCCGGACGTCGTCGTTCTGGTCGGTTAACCCGGATTCGTCGGGAATCGCGAGCGTCGCACCCACGTATCGCTGGTCAGGCTGCTACCCGCCACGGTTCGGCCCGCCACCTGCGGCGGCGGGCCTGTCACCGAGTCGGTGCGCTTCGCGTCGCGGCGCCTTGGCAAGGCGTCTGCCTTGCCTGCGGCTCTGCGCCGCGCCCTGACCGGGCGCCCGCGGGCACGCCGCGGGCACGCTTCCCGACGAAACCGGGCTAGTCGCGGAGGATCCAGAAGAGGCTGGCCGCCGACTCGCCGAGGTTGCGCCACCGGGTGACCGGGGCCCGCTCGGCGACGAGCGCCTCGCCGGCGCGGAGCGCGGCCTGGCGGGTGCCGAGCTCGACCTGGACGAGGCCTTCGGCGACGGCCACGGCCTCGACGCCCTTGTGCGCAACGGGCGGCGCGGCCTCGTCGCGCCGGTCGAGCCGGATGAGGTAGATGCGGAGCCCGACACTGGGATCGTCCAGCAACGGCAGGATGGCACCGGACTCGCCGCGCTCGCGCGGGTCCAGCCGGCGCGCAAGGCGGTAGCCGGGCCCGTCGGATCCGCGCAGCAGCTCGTCGAGCGTCACGTTGAGCTTCATGGCGAGGTCGACCACGGTATCCAGGGAGAGGCCGGACGATCCCCGCTCGGCGTGCGAGATCGCGCTCGGGGACACGTCGGCGATCCGGGCCAGCTCGGTCTGGGTGAGACCGCGGGCGGTGCGGACGTCGCGCAGGGCAGCCGAGAGCCGGGACGCGGCCGGGGCGATCCGGAAGTGCGGCTCGCCGGCGGCTCGCTCGTACGCGTAGACCGACCCCTCGATACCGGGCGGGCGGCCATCGGCCTTGAGGATCCGGATCCGGTGCTCCTCCACCGCGATCACGCACTGGGTGATCTGCTCGACGGCACCACGCAACGGCGCGAGCTCGTGACTCCCGCTGACGCACCAGTAGGCGATCGCGCCGATGTCGAGCAGCAGCGGACAGCAGCGCGCGAAGAAGCGGCGCGCCTGCTCCGCGCCCCAGCGGTCGACCATCTCGTCGAGCGAGTCGAACAGCAGCACGCTGCGGGAATGACGCGTGCCGAACGTGCGCACGGCGTTCAGCAGGCCGCCCGGCCTGCCAACCGGGGTGCCCGGGCCGGCGTCGATCACGACGATGTCGCCGTAGCGCTCGCGGATTGTCGCCGGCGGCGTGCCGAGGTTCACGTACGCGATCGCATCCGCCTGGTCGACGGCCCGCGCGAGCGGCGCGTACAGTGGCTCGGCCTCCACGGAGTCGCGCAGTTCGAAGACGACGTTGTCGCCCCAGTAGAGCCCGCCCATCGCCCGGTCGAGGTCCGGGATGCCGGTGGTGGCCGGTCCGCGGGTGGTCATGGCTGCCTGCTCACGATCCGCCGGCCAGCGGCGAGTCCGAGCTCTCGCTGTGGCACGGGAGGGCCGTCGAGAGGTCCTCGTAGTCGCCGGCGCTGCCGACCCAGATGTGGTGCGTGCTCGCCAGCCCCGTCGGCTGCGCGATGCAGGCGGCGTTGAACGAGACCGTCGAGAGCGGCTGTCGCCGCCAGAAGAGCCGGCTGCCGCACTCGGCGCAGAACCCGTACTCGGCGCCCCCGTGGGCGTACCAGCGCAGCGCCGAGTCCTGCCGGAGATCGAGGTCGGCGGCGGCGCACGCGCTGAAGGCCGCGGCACCGCCGTGCAGCCGCCGGCAGACCGAGCAGTGGCACACCGTGACGTCGCGGATCGGCCCGGCGATCGCGAACTCGACGGCGCCGCAGAGACATCGGCCTTCAGTCATGTCGTCGTCCCTTCGAGGATCTGGAGGGTCTTCAGATCGCTGTAGAAGTCGAGCGCGTAGTCGCCGCCCTCGCGGCCGATGCCCGACAGGCCGATGCCGCCGAACGGCGCGGTGAGGTCGCGGATGAGGAAGCAGTTGACCCAGACCGTGCCGGCGCGAAGCGAGCGGCCGACGCGCTCCGCCCGGTCGCGGCTGCCGGTGTAGATCTGGGCCGACAGGCCGTAGCGGGTCGAGTTGGCCAGCGCGACGGCATCCGCTTCGTCGCGGAAGGTCTGGATCGTGAGCACCGGGCCGAACACCTCTCGCTGCACGATCTCGGCGTCGTTCGATCGCGGCTCGACCAGCGTCTGCTCGTACCAGAGGCCGTCGGGCTGCCACCGGCGCCCGCCGCGCACGATCAGGTCGCCGCCGGCCCGGGCTCGCTCGACGAACCCCTCGACGCGCGCCAGGTGATCGGGGTGGATGAGGGGCGAGATGGTGGTCGAGGGCTCGCGGGGGTCGCCGAGCACCTGCTCGTCGACGCAGCGGTGGAAGCGGGCCAGAAAGGCCTCCCGGATGCCCTCCTCGACGATCAGGCGGGTGCCGGCCAGGCACACCTGCCCGGCATCGTCGTACTGGCCGGCCGCCTTGCGGGCGGCGAGGTCGAGATCGGCGTCGGTGAACACCACGAGGGGGCCCTTGCCGCCGAGCTCGGCCGTGAAGGGCACCAGGTTGCGAGCGCCGGCCGTGCCGATGGCCACCGCGGTCTCGGGCGACCCGGTGAACGAGAGGCGGCGGACTCGCGGATCGGACACGAGGGCCGCTCCGACCTCCTCGCCGATGCCCTGCACGACGTTGAGCACGCCGGGTGGGAAGCCCGCCTGGTCGGCCAGATCGGCGAGCAGCGAGCAGGACAGCGGCGACCACTCGGCCGGCTTCAGCACCACCGTGCACCCGGCGGCGAGCGCGGGCGCCGTCTTCCAGGTCGAGAGCATGAACGGCGCGTTCCAGGGCGTGATCACGACCGCCGGGCCGGAGGGCATACGCAGCACCCGGTTCCGGGTACCGCCGGACTCCCAGGTGCGCTCCGCGTACGCGACTGCCAGCTCGGCGTACGCCCGGAAGTTGCGGGCGCCCCGGCCGATCACGCGGGCCTCGAGCGACCGCAGGAGCATCGCCATGTCCGAGCATTCGACGGCGGCGAGCCGCGCCACGTTGGCATCGATCAGGTCGGCCAGCCGGAACAGGTGGGCCGCCCGGCCCTCGACGTCCAGCGCGGCCCAGCCGGGGAACGCCCGCTCGGCGGCCGCCACCGCCGCATCGGCCGTGGCGGCATCGCCACGCGCCACCTGGTCGAGCAGCGACCAGTCGATCGGGGAGCGATCCTCGAACGTCGCCGGACTGCCGACGCGGGCGCCGTCGATGTAGTGCTCGATCACTCCTGATCCCAGAGGAGGCCGACGTTGACGACCCGCCCGCCCCCGTCCACCGGGATCGCCGACCCGTTGATGTACGCGGCGTCGTCGGAGGCGAGGAAGTAGACCGTGCCGGCTACCTCGGCGAGGGTCGCCGGGCGCCGGGCCGGCACGAGCCGGTTCGCGAACCGGTAGGCACCCTCGCGGTCGAGTCCGCGCTGCGCGCCGAGCTCGTCCATCAGTGCGTCGCCCATCTCGGTGCGGACCCAGGCGGGGCACACGGCGTTGGCGCGCACGCCCCGGTCGGCGAAGTCCACCGCGATCGAGCTCATGAGCATGTTCAGGGCTGCCTTCGAGGTCGAGTACGCGGCCGAGTCGCGGCCGGCCGTCAGGGCGGCCGCCGACGACACCGCCACCAGCGACCCCTGCCGCTCGATCAGGTGCGGGAGCGCGGCGCGGGCGACCAGGAACGCCGCGGTGAGGTTGACCCGCAGAACCGCGTCCCAGCTCTCGGGCGTCTGGTCGAGCACGGAGCCCGATCGCGAGATGCCGGCGTTCAGGACCGCGCAGTCGAGTCCGCCGAAGGCGTCGACCGCCTCGGCCACGATCCGCTCGGCCCCGGCCGGGTCGGCGGCGTCGGCCTGCACGGCGATGCCGCCGAGCTCGGCGGCGATGTCCTCGATCGGCTCCCGGCGCCGCCCGGCCACGGCGACCTGCCACCCCTCGGCGGCGAATCGGCGCGCGATCGCAGCACCGATTCCGGAGCCGCCGCCGGTGATCGCGACGGCACGACTCATCGCAGGTCGCGGATCGTCTCGAGGTCGTCGACCGTGTACGCGAACGTGAAACGGAAGCCCTTGCCCATGCGTACCGGTGCCAGCGCCGTGTGCTCCTCGTTCGGGGCGCCGCCCAGCTCGAGCGTGGCCGAGCCCTCCCAGATCGGCGAGATGGCACGGTCACGCGATCGCGCCCCGACCAGCTCGTGCACCGCCGGGTCGTCGTGCCGGCCCGCCGCGAGCCGCGGGAAGTGCCGCACGTTCACGAGTGGCGGGTCGTTGTGGGTCGGGCCGGCGCCGGAGATGCGCTCGAGCGTGACCGATCCGGAGGCCAGCCGGCGGTCGTTGGCCGCCATCGTGCCGGCGAACGTGGCCCCCGGGCCGATGCCGGGATCGGCCAGGCAGTCCAGGCCGAACGTCCGCGTCATCCAGATCGAGCCGAGCTTCTTCGGGAAACCCTGGATCCAGCCGCGGACCAGCGCGAAATCGCGATCGACCCAGATGTAGGGGCAGGTCGTGACCGGCTGGCCGTCGAGCAGCGCGTTGACGACGATGAAGAACTCGCGGTACTGCGACCGGGCCGGGTCGAGCAGCTCGTTGCGGTCGGTGACGCAGCTCTGCCAGTCGACGAACAGCGCGGCGCACCTGCCGGGGTCGCCGGTCAGCGGCTCGAGGCCGTCTGGCAGGGTCGCCGCCACCGCCGCCGGGTCGGCCCAGTACTCGAGCACGAGGAAGTCGCCGACGTAGTGCCAGGGCGGGGAGGGCACCAGCGACGAGCGCCCATCGGGGGTGCGGGGAAGGGAGAAGCCGCGGACGGTCATGTCAGGAACTGTTCCACGAGCGCGGTCGGGAACGTCTTGTCGGCGATCGTGTAGGCCAGCGCCGTCATCCGGTAGGAGTCGGACAGGTAGAAGCGCTCGTAGAGCTCGCTCCGCGAGCCGAGATCCGAGCCGATGTAGTCCCACGCCAGCCGGAAGAGGCGGATGCGACGCTCCGCATCGGCTCCGGCCGCCTGGTAGTAGGTGTCGATCTGCGACCGCAGCGGCCCGTGCAGATCGGCCTCGCTGGGCGTCGCCATGAACCCGCCGCCACCGATCAGCTGCAGCAGCTCATGGCAGCGAGGCAGCCACTTGGGCATCTCGCCGCGAAGCGCCAGGAACGGCCGGTCGTCGGGCCGGAACACCCCGAACTCGTCGAGCGCCGCACCGGCCTCGGCGGCCACCAGCGCCGAGCGCGTGAGCTCGGCCATGTTCCACATCTGGCCGAGCTTCTCCTGGATGTGATCGAAGCGGGCGACGCCCGTGGTCTGGGCGATCAGGTGCCCCAGCCCGAACGCGAAGCTGAGCTTCACGAAGGCGCGGGTGAACGCCTGGTGCGTGATGTGCCCTCGCCAGCCGCTGTCGGAGATGACCTCCGAGTAGCCGACCGTGTCGCCATCCAGGAACACGCGGTCCTTCGGGATCTCGACGTCGTCGAAGATGACGACGCAGTCCATCTCGTCGAATCGCGACGAGAGCGGGTAGTCGAAGCTGGATCGCTGCTTGGAGTAGCTGTCGCGGCAGATGAACCGCAGCCCGGGCGTCGACATGGGGACTGCGAAGGCCAGGGCGTAGCGGCCGTCCTGCGGACGGATGTCGGAGCCGGGGTAGACCGACAGCTCGTCCGAGAACGGCGCGAGCGTGGCGAGCATGCGCGCACCGCGTACGGTGACGTGGCTCTCGGTCTCGCCCACCTTGTGCAGCGCCACCTGACCTGCGGCCTGCTCGGCTTCCGGGCGCGACCGGTCGACCTGCGGGTTCATGATCGAGTGCGTCGTCGACAGGTCGGCGTCACGCATGAACTCGTGGTAGGCGACGATGTTGGCGGCGCCCTGCTCGTTGCCGCGCCGGGCCCAGACCGCGGCCGCTCCCGCAAAGCACGCGAAGGTGACGTTCAGGTAGTCGGGCGTCCGGCCCATCATCCCGGCGGTGGCGGCGGCCGTCAGCTCGAACGAGCGGCGCCGGCGCTCGAGGTCGGCGCGGGATCGCGGGATGACGTGCGAGACGTTGACGGGCATCCCGCCGTTCGGCGAGGGCATGAGCATGTCGCCGGCGTGCTCGTGCTGCAGGTCGAACACGCGGGCCAGCGATTGCGCCGCGGCCGCGAGGGCGGGATGCTCGAGCGGGTGGGGAACGAGCGCGCCGTCGAGCCAGATCTCGCGCGCATCGCCCGCCAGTCCGGCGAGGAACTGCTGACCGGTGCGCGCGCCGGCTGCGACGGTGACTGCCATCAGGGTGCAGAAGATTATCCGACCGGGGGCATCTTCCTGGCGTCGTTCAGCATCCGCACCGCCACGCCCGCCAGGAGGATCGCGAACACGACCCGCAACGTCGAGCCGTGCAGCGCGAGCGCGATGCGCGATCCCGCGAAGGACCCGGCGGCGCCGAGCAGGCCGATCACGAGGCCGCTGCGGATCTCGGCCGCCCCGCGGCGGTGGAGCGCCCAGGTCGCCACCACGGCGGTCGGCAGGACGACCATCAGCGACGTGCCCTGGGCGGTGTGCTGGTCGAGGCCGGCCGCGAGCACCAGGTAGGGCACGATCAGGAACCCGCCGCCGACCCCCAGGGCACCCGACAGCACACCGACCGCGACACCGACGAACACGGAGACGACGAGGAGGATCACTTCAGCGCCGTCGCGACCGCGGCGACCAGCAGCAGGATCCCGAACGCGCCCTTCAGCGTCCGTTCCGGCAGCCGGGTGAGGAGCCCGGCGCCCGTGCGCGCTCCCACCACGGCCCCGAGCGCGAGTGCGGCGCTGAGCCGCCAGTCGATGGCGTCGTGAGCGGCATAGGTCGCGACGCCCACGACGGCGATCGGCACGATCGCCGTCAGCGAGGCGGACTGCGCCACCTTCTGGTTCCAGCCGAGCCAGAGCACGAGAATCGGCACGATGACGATGCCGCCACCCACGCCGGCCAGGCCCGAGAGGAGGCCGCCGATGAGGCCCACGACCATCAGCCGTGGATCGCGAAACGCCGACATCTGCGCAAGCCTACAGCGCCGGTCCGTTGCCGCGGCGCATGCGGGCGGCGGCCGGGTAACCTGCCGACGTGGCACTCGTCGAGATGACGCTCCCGCGGTGGGGCGCGAGCATGCAGGACGGCACGGTGACGCGCTGGCACAAGCATGTCGGCGAACGGGTCGAGGCCGGTGAGGTGGTCTGCGAGGTCGAGACCGAGAAGGTCAACGCCGAGGTGGAGTCGCCCGCGAGCGGCACGCTCGCCGAGATCCTGGCCGACCCCGGCACCACGGTCGACGTCGGAGTGCCGATCGCACGCATAGAGGAGGACTGAACGTGGCCCGGATGGCTGTCCGATTCCTGAATCCGGCCGGCGAGATCCGCCTCGGGCGGCTCGACGGCACGACCGTGGTCGACGCGGGCGCTGACGGCGAGCGGGGTTTCATCCCGGACGACGCCGGCTGGGCCTCGATCGATGCCGCCGCCGGTCCGAGCTACCCCGCTGGGGAGATGACCTACCTGCCGCCGGTCGTGCCCACCAAGATCGTCTGCATCGGCCTCAACTACCGCGACCATGCCGCGGAGTCCCAGCTCGAGATCCCCACCACGCCGGTCGTGTTCTCGAAGTGGCCATCGGCCCTGAACGGGCACGGGCAGGACATCGTGCTGCCGCCGGAGGAGACGCGCCCCGACTACGAGGGCGAGCTCGCGCTCGTGTTCGCGCAGCGGTTCACGCGCGCCACCCCCGATACCGCCCGGTCGATGGTCGGCGGCTACTGCGCGTTCAACGACGTCTCGGGCCGCAAGTTCCAGCTCGAGACGCCGCTGCGCCAGTTCACCGTCGGCAAGTCCTTCGACACGTTCGGCCCGATGGGGCCGGCGATCGTGGACGCCGCCGGGGTCGACCTCGGCGCCCTGGATGTGAAGACGACCCTCACCGGCGAGGTGCGCCAGCAGTCGAACACCCGCAACTTCATCTTCCCGGTGGAGGCGATGATCGAGTACATCTCGATGGCGACGACCATCGAGGCCGGCGACGTCCTCATCACCGGCACGCCGGGAGGCGTGGGCGACGCGTCCGACCCGGTCCGTTACCTCCGGCCGGGTGACGTCGTCGAGATCGACGTCACGGGCTGCCCGACCCTGGTCAACCGGGTGCGGGAGGGCTGACGCGCCCCTCGGCGATGGCGCCGAGGGCCCGGATGCGATCGACCTCGAGGTCCTGGAACGGGAAGGCGAGCGACCGCGCCAGCGCGATGACGCGCGAAGGCCCATCGCCGATCGGCACGGCCACGCTCGAGCCGGCGGCGGGCTCGGCCGTCACCGCCCGGCCCTCGGCCGCCGCCCGGCCCGCGATCTCATCGAGGCCCGCAGTCGTCATCGCCTCGACCACCATCTCCGCGCCGCAGCGGTAGACGGCGCCGACGTCCGCCCCGACCAGCTGCCGGGAGACACGGAGCAGCATGTCGGGGCTCGGATCGGCGAGCAGGCTGGCACAGGCCGATGCCATGGCCAGTCCCGGATCCGGCAGCTCGCCGTGGGACCGGCGGCCGAGCAGCCGCACGTCTGCATCCAGCGCGCGGAGCGCTCGATCGAGGTCGCCGTTGTGCACCAGGGCGTCGGCGACGGCGAGCCCGTCGGGCTCGTGGCCGAGGATCTCGAGCGAGAGGATGTCGACCCCGCAGGCCGCCATGCACCGCGTGAACATCGCGAGTCCGCCGGGTCGATCCGGCGTGGACACGCGAAGGAGCGTCCAGTCGTCGCGATCGGGAGCCGCGCGCGCCATGCGAAGAGGGTACCTTGTCCGTCAATGCCGCGCCTGTTCGTGGGACTCCCGGTCACCGTCGATGCGGGCCACGCTCTCTCCCGGTGGGCGTACCTGACGCTCGCCGGCCAGGCCGTGCGCGTGATCGAGGCGCGCAACCTGCACGTCACGATGGCCTTCTGCGGTGAGGTGCCGGAGGAGCGCGTCCCGGACGTCTGCGACATCGTCGACGAGGAGGTGCCCGCCGACCTGGCCTGGCGGCTCGATCCCCTGGCGGTGCGCGTCATGGGGAGCGTGGTGGCCGTCACCTACACCGTGCCGGGCGGGCTGAGCGACGTGCAGCGCCGCGTCGAACGGCGCCTCGTGGCGGACGGGCTGGCGGAGGACGAGCACCGGCGGTGGCTCCCGCACGTCACGGTCGGCCGCGGCATCCACCGGTTCCGCCCCCGCGTGCCGGACTCGGCCCTGCCCGTGGTGGTGCTCGCGGGCGACGAGGTCGCGGTCTACGAGTCGCTGCTCTCGCCCAAGGGGGCCGAGTACGCCGTGATCGCGTCCAGCCCGCGGCGCTGACGTCAGCTCGGGAGGCTCTGGCGGAGAGTCGCCACCGGCGCGAACACGTCGCCCAGGCGGTCGACCCGGTCGAGCACGGCGGGCGCGTCGAACACCAGCAGCGCCGGGTCGTCGGCACCGACCGCCGCCTCGAGCTCCGCCCACGTGACCGGCGTGGACACGGTCGGGCGCTCCATCGCGCGGAGGGAGTAGACGCAGATCGTCGTCTTGGCAGGATGGTTCTGCGCCCAGTCGACGAACACGCGGCCGACGCGCTGCTGCTTGGCCATCGTGGCGACTGCGCGATCGGGCAGCTGGCGCTCGACGGCCACGGCAACCGCCTGGGCAAACGCACGGGTGTCGCGGAAGGTCACCGCCGGGTCGTTGATGGGAACGCACAGCTGGAGGCCCTTCGAACCGCTCGTCTTGGGGAAGGCCTGAAGACCGACGCCGGCCAGCAGATCGCGCAGGTCGAGCGCGAGGCGCGCGCACTCGAGGACGCCCGCCGGCGGCCCCGGGTCGAGGTCGAACATGACCATGGTCGAGACGTCCGGCGCGTCGGCGCGGGCGAGCGAGGGGTGAAGCTCGAGGCTCGCGAGGTTCGCGATCCACACCAGCGAGGCGGTGCCGTCGACGACGGTATAGGGGATCTCGCCGTCCACGCGCTGGACCCAGTCCGGTGCGTGCGAGGGGCATCGCTTCTCGAAGAAGAAGGGCTGCCGGACGCCATTCGGAAACCGCTTCATCGTCAGCGCGCGGCCCGCCAGGTGGGGCAACAGCACCGGAGCGATGCGGACGTAGTAGTCGATCACCTCGCCCTTGGTGAAGCCCGTCTCCGGGTAGAGCACCTTGGAGAGGTTCGAGAGGACGAGATCGCGACCGTCGACGACGACGGACACCCGCTCGTCGGGCACGCCTATCGCGCCTTCGGGGCCCTCGGGGCCTTCGCGGCCTTGCGGGTCTTCGCCGCCGGCTCGGCCGGTTCGGCCGGCTCGGCCTTGCGCGCCTTGGCCGCGGCCAGGCTGGCCTCGAGTGCCGCCATCAGGTCGACGGCCTTCGGCGCCGGCGCCTCCTCGGCCGGCAGGACGATCTCCTGCCCCTCGGCCTTCTGCTCGATCATCGCGAGCAGCTGGTCGCGGTAGGTGTCCCGGTACTTCTCCGGCTCGAACGGCGATGACAGCGACTGCACCAGCTGGCGGGCCATCGCGACCTCGCGCTCGGCAACCACGACGTCGCCATCGGGCAGACCCTCGAGCTGATCGCGGGGCACGATCTCGTCCGCGAAGCGCATGGTCGCCATGGTCAGCGTGTCCCCCAGGGGACGGATCGCCGTGAGGTACTCCTTGGAGCGAAGCACGACGCGCCCGATCGCGACCTTCGCCTCCTCCTCCATGGCCTGCAGCAGCAGGCTGTAGGGCTTCGCCGCGCCCTTGTCGGGCACGAGGTAGTAGGCGCTCTCGTAGAACAGCGGATCGATACCCGCCAGATCGACGAACTCCTCGATCTCGATCAACCGGCTGGCCCGTGGCGCGATCGCGTCGAGCTCGGACTGCGTGATCGTGACGTAGCGATCGGGCGACAGCTCGTAGCCCTTCACGATCTCCTCCAGCCCAACCTCCGAGCCGTCCACCGAGCAGACGCGCTTCTGGCGGATGCGGCCGCCGTCGGCGGCGTGCAACTGGTTGAAGCGGACGTCCTTGGACCGTGTCGCCGAGTACAGCTTGATCGGGACGTTCACCAGCCCGAACGACAGTGCCCCGCTCCAGATCGCTCGTGGTGCCATCAGCAGCCCTCCACCCGAAGTGCCTTGAAGACAGGATGGCGCAAGGTACCGGAGTTCGTCCACTCCAGATACTCGATGTCGGCCTCGAGGGCCGGCTCGACGAACATCGTGCCCTTCGGCGGCGAGCCCTGGCTGAACGGGCTGGTGGCCCGCCGCAGCGGCGCCAGCCGCTGCTCGAGATCCGCCACCACGCGCTCCGAGAGCCCCGACCCGGCCTTGCCGATGTAGCGCAACCCGCCGTCCTCCGTCCGGACGCCGAGCGCGACCGCGCCGAGTTGCCCGGTCCGTCCTCCCGAACCGTGGGTGAAGCCGCCGATCACGGCCCGCAACAGGGCCGGGTTCTTGACCTTGACCCACGCGCCGGTCCGGCGGCCCGGCTCGTAGCGGCTGTCGAGCCGCTTGCCGATGACGCCCTCGAGGCCGAGCTGCCGCGTGTGGTCGAGCATGGCCTCGCCGTCGCCGACGTGGTAGGACGGCGTCGCCCAGGCCGCCCCGTCGAGCTCGAGCCGGTCGAGGAGCTGCCGCCGCTCGTCGTAGCGCAGCGGCATCGTCGACCGCCCTTCCAGCCACAGCAGATCGAACGCCTGAAACGAGACGCGTACGTCGTGCATGAGCCGGCGCACGGCCCGCTCGGAGCCGACGTTGATCCGGCGCTGCAACCGCTCGAAGCTGGGCCGGCCGGCCTCGTCGGGCGCGATGATCTCGCCGTCGAGGACGCACTCGACCGCGCCGAGGTCGGCGCCGAGGCCCGCGAGCTCGGGGTAGGTGGCCGTCACGTCGATGCCACTCCGCCCCTGCAGCCGCACGCGGCCGCCCGAGACGTAGGCGATCGCACGGACGCCGTCCCACTTGATCTCATATGCCCACGCGGAGTCGTCATGCGGCAGGGAACCCGCTTTCGCCAGCATCGGCACGATCCCTTCGGGCATGGGCTCGCGATCGGGGTCGGCGGGCGGGTCCATGCGGTGGATCATCCAGTTGCGGCCCTCGGTCCGGAACAGGACGTACCGGCCGCTCACGCGCTGCCCGTGCAGGACCACGATCACCTCGTCGGGGCGGAACTTCTCGACGTCGTAGACCCCGGAGTCCCAGACCATCATCGTGCCGGCGCCGTACTGGCCCTTGGGAATGACGCCCTCGAACGAGAGGTAGTCCAGCGGGTGATCCTCGGTTCGCACGGCGAGGCGATTCGCGCGTGGATCCGGGGGGATGCCGCGCGGCAGCGCCCACGAGGCCAGGACCCCGTCGCGCTCGAGCCGGAGGTCCCAGTGCAGGCTCCGGGCGTGGTGCTCCTGGATGACGAAGCGCGGCGCGCCGCCGGCCGGCGCGCCCCCCGCGGGCTCCGGCGTCGAGGCGAAGTCGCGCCGCCGCCGGTACTCGCGGAGTCCAGCTACGCCGTCGGATGCGTCATGTCGACCGGGATCACCCACTGGTCGTACTGCTCTTCGCTGACGAGGCCGGAGGCGAGCGCCGACTCGCGCAGGGTGATCCCCGTACGGTGCGCGTTCTTGGCGATCGCGGCGGCGTTGTCGTAGCCGATGTGGCGGTTGAGGGCGGTGACGAGCATCAGGGAGGCGTTCAGCTGCTCGTCGATGCGCGCCAGGTTCGGCTCGATGCCGACCGCGCAGTGGTCGTTGAACGCGCCGCAGGCGTCGGCCAGGAGCTGGATCGACTCGAGCACGTTGTGCACCATCACGGGCTTGTAGACGTTCAGCTCGAAGTTGCCCTGCGAGCCGCCGAACGCCACCGCCGCGTCGTTGCCGTAGACCTGGACGCACACCATCGTGAGCGCCTCGCACTGGGTCGGGTTGACCTTGCCCGGCATGATCGAGCTCCCGGGCTCGTTCTCCGGGATCGACAGCTCGCCGATGCCGCAGCGCGGGCCGGAGGCGAGCCACCGCACGTCGTTGGCCATCTTCATCAGCGCGGCCGCGAGCGTCCGGATCGACCCCGACGCCGTGATCAGGGCGTCATGGGCGGCGAGGGCGGCGAACTTGTTGGCGGCCGCGACGAACGGCTTGCCGGTCTCCTTCGCGAACTGGGCGGCGGCCCGCTCGCCGAACTGCGGGTGCGCGTTCAGGCCCGTGCCGACGGCGGTGCCGCCGATCGCGAGCTCGTACATGGGCGCGGTGTTGCGACGGATGCCCGCCAGGGCCTGGTCGATCTGCTCGACCCAGCCCGAGATCTCCTGACCGAGCGTGATCGGCGTCGCGTCCTGCAGGTGGGTGCGCCCGATCTTGACGACATCGCGGTAGGCCTCGGCCTTCGCGTGCAGCGTGTCGCGGAGCCTGCCGACGGCGGGCAGCAGGGCGTCTTCGATCTGCTCGACCGCGGCGATGTACATGGCCGTCGGGAAGGTGTCGTTGGACGACTGCCCGCGGTTCACATCGTCGTTCGGGTGCACGGGTTGCTTCGAGCCCATCTCGCCGCCGGCGAGCTCGATCGCCCGGTTGGAGATCACCTCGTTCGCGTTCATGTTCGACTGGGTGCCCGAGCCGGTCTGGAAGACGACCAGCGGGAAGTGATCGTCGAGGGTGCCGGCGATCACCTCGTCCGCGGCCCGGACGATCAGCTCCACCTTCTCGGGTGGGAGCTGGCCGAGCTCGCCGTTGGCGAGGGCGGCGCCCTTCTTGAGCACGCCGAGGGCCCGGATCACGGGGCGGGTGAAGCGGAACCGGTCGACGCCGATCGGGAAGTTCATGATCGACCGCTGCGTCTGGGCGCCCCAGTACCGGTCGGCCGCCACCTCGATGGCACCCATCGAATCGGTCTCGCTGCGCGTTCGCGTCATGCAATGCAGCGTACCCTTAGACGGTGGCGTTCGTCTCGCATCATGGGAAGCTCCTGATCGCTGCACCGATCCTCGTCGACCCGAACTTCCACCGCGCGGTCGTGCTCCTGACGGAGCACACGGAAGAGGCCGCCATGGGGCTGGTGCTCAACCGGCCGATGCCGATCGTCGCCGCCGATGCCGTGCCGGTCCTGGCCGAGGTGGTGGATGACGGGTCGCCGCTCTACCAGGGCGGGCCCGTCCAGCCCGCGAGCGTGCTCGCGCTCGCCGACTTCGTCGATCCCGAGCAGTCCGCCGGCATCGCCTTCGGGACGATCGGCTACGTCAACGCCGAGATGGAGACGGTCGAGCTCGCGCCGCTCGTCCAGCGCGTCCGCGTGTTCGCCGGCTACTCGGGCTGGGGGCCCCAGCAGCTCGAGGGCGAGCTCGAGGAGGAGGCCTGGATCATCGCCGACGCGGAAGCCGACGACGTCTTCGGCCCGCCCGAGCTGCTGTGGCGCAGGGCGCTGGAGCGGCTCGGCGGGCACTACCGCATCGTCGCCACCATGCCCGACGACCCCCGGCTGAACTAACTACTTCCCCGCCCGGTCGGGCCGAACTCGGGGGTATCACCCAGGGAAGTAGTTATCGGGGAGCTCGAGGCGGATTCGCAGCCGTGTTCGGCCTCACCTACGACCTCGACACCAACCTCACGCGAAGCACCTGAACCATGACTTCCCCCGGCGCGATCGAGCCGAACTCCCGGGGGGTCGCCGGGGAAGTAGTCAATACGGCTGCCAACGGGCCTGGTGGTCGGCGAGCTGGGCGAGCCGGCGGCGGGCGACGGCGAACTCGCCGAGGCCGCAGACGAAGCCGACCGCCAGGGTCTCGCGGATCGCGATCAGACCGTCGAAGGCGGCGTCGTCCGGCGTGGCGCCGTAGGCCTCGCAGAGCTCCGCGAAGGCCGCACGATCGCCGCGAAAGCGCCGCTCCGTGACCTCGACGGGCGTGAGGTCGTAGAGCGCCGGCCCGGTCGCGAGCTGTTCCAGATCGATGAGCGTCGCGACGCCGCCGGCACACCGGAAGTTGCCGGCGTGGGCGTCGGTATGCAGCAGCGTGACGCCGGTGGGCATCGGCGGGAGCCGGTCGCGCAGTGCAGCCGCCAGGTCGGCCGGGGCGCCGCCGAGGCGCGCCTCGAGCCATGCCGGCGGATCGAACGGCGGCAGCTCGAGGACCGGCGTTCCGCGCTCGTGCAGGAGGCGGAGCGTCCGGCCCATGGCCGCGAAGTCCGGCTCGCCAGCGGGGAGGTCCTCCCACAGCGAGACGTCGCCGGCAGCGGCGAGCGGCCGCGCGACAGGCACCCCGGCGGCGGCGAGCGCCGCGGCCCAGCCAGGCATCGCAGGGTCGCCGCCGACCCGCACGATGCCATCGGCATGACGGAAGATCGTGCCGCCGGCCGCTCGCAGCAGCTCGAGCGGCCCGCCAAGCCCGAGCGCCTCGCGGGCTCGCTGCTCGGGCCTCACTCGAGGATCACCGTCGTGCCGAGCCGCTCGAGGGCGACACTGCCGCGGGTGGCGTCGCGGAGACTTGCCGCGAGGTGCTCCTCGGCCGCGGCCGGGGCCACGAACGTGCAGCGCACCAGCTCGCCGTAGGCGTACGCGACGTCGCGGCCGCCCGACTGGGCGATGGCACGCAGGGCCGCGCTGGTCTGGTCGTGGCGATACGAGATCGCCAGCCGTACGCCGGGGATGGCGTTGCGCACGCCGGCGTCGGCGAGTGCAGCAGCGAGCGCGCCGCCGTAGGCGCGCACGAGCCCGCCCACGCCGAGCTTCGTGCCGCCGTACCAGCGGACGACGACGGCTGCCACGTCCTGCAGGCCGGCCCCGCCGATCGCCTGGAGCATGGGCGCTCCGGCGCTGCCGGCGGGCTCGCCGGCATCGCTGGAATAGGCGACGCCGTCGTGGAGCACGAAGGCGGGCACCACGTGGGTCGCATCGCGGTGCAGCCGGGACTGGGCCGCGATGAACGCCTCGGCCCCATCGCGCCCCGACACTGGCACGGCCCGGGCCAGGAACCGCGAGCCGCGCTCCCTCAGCTCGGCCTCGACCGGCCGTGCGAGCGTGCGGAACCCGTCCACCCGACGGACAGTACCGTGACGGCCCGGCGACTCGTCACGACCGACGGACTCCATGGCGAGATCCTCCGCTAAAGAACTGGCCGAAATCTGTCGATTGGTGGGCTGCAAGCCACCGGACGCAACGCCCGGTGGTGGGAAGTCTCCTTCCCCACCCCCACCCCTCGGGGCCGGCTGTCACCCCACGACGGCCGGCCCCGCCCCGTTTCTCGGGGTGCACCGGTCAGTCGACGACCACGACGTGGGTCGAGCGCGGGCCGTGCATGCCGAGGATCAGCACCTTCTCGATGTCGGCGGTGCGGCTGGGGCCGCTCTGCAGGGCCAGCACCGAGCCCGCGGGCCGGAGGCGCAGGACGTCGCTGAGACCGCCGACGAGCTGGTCGGAGCGGACGACGCAGACATGGTGTTCGGCCACGAGGGCGGCGGCCCGGCCGGTCGCGGCCGAGGTCACGATGGAGCCCGTGGCGGCGACGGCGAGCGCGCATCCGGTGACCGTCGCGTCGAGCGCGCCGAGCGCCGCCCGGTCGCCGGCGACGTCGCCGTAGGGGGTGGTCGCCACACCGGCCTCGGCAAGAGCCGCGGTGATCGCCGCCAGGTGCTCGGCGAGGTCGGCGCCGAGGGCGACGTTGCGGGCGCCGCTGCGGCCGATGGCGGCGGCGACGGCGGAGGCGATCCCGGCCGGCGGGACGCGCTCGCAGGTTCCGGAGACCGCCTCCAGCTCGATCCGGAACCGTTCGTAGCGGTCCTCGCCCGGGCGCAGCTCGGTCTGGGCGGCCGGGAGCGGGGTGACGGCGGGTAGGTCCGGCCCTGGCCGGGGATGGGCGAGCCGCGCCAGGAAGGCCTCGCGCTCCATCAGGATCCCCGCCGGTGGAACGGCCGCGCGGCGGGCCGGGCGAGGTCGCGGTCGCGGGTCCAGCGGGCGAGCGGGCCCCGCCGCTGCAATGGTCCCACGGCCAGCCGCCCGAGCCGGCCGGACAGCCGATAGAGGAACGGGCTCGACCAGGCGATCGACCACGCCCGGTAGGCGAGCCGTTCGCGTCGCGTGGGCGTCGTCCCGGCCGCCCGGTCGCGCCGCAGGCCCAGCAGGAGATCGTGCAACGGGATCCGGACGGGGCAGACGTCGTCGCAGGCGCCGCAGAGGCTGGTGGCCTGGGACAGCTCGGCCGCCTCGGGTTGATCAGGCCGGAACAGCGGCGTGAGGACGGCACCGATGGGCCCGCCGTACACCCACCCGTAGGCGTGTCCGCCCACCTGGCGGTAGACGGGGCAGACGTTCTGGCACGCGCCGCAGCGAATGCAGTGCAGGATCTCCTGGTAGTCCGTGCCGAGCACCGCGCTGCGCCCGCCGTCGACGATGACGACGTGCATCTGCTCGGGGCCGTCCGGCTCGCCGGGACGGCGCGGACCGTGCACCAGGCTCACGTAGGTCGAGATCCGCTGACCGGTGCCGTGCCCGACCAGCAGCGGCAGCAGCACGCCGAGGTCCTCGAGCCGCGGCACGATGCGCTCGACGCCCATCAGCGCGATGTGGACGCGCGGCAGCGAGGTCGTCAGCCGAGCGTTGCCCTCGTTCTCGACGAGCACCACGGTACCGGTCTCGGCGACGCCGAAGTTCGCGCCCGTGATCCCGACATCGGCGTCGAGGAACGCCTGCCGCAGGGCGCCCCGCGCGAAGTCGGTGAGCCCGAAGGCGTCGTCGGGCAGCTCGCGGCCGGCGACGCCGGACAGCAGCGTGCGCACCTCGCCCCTGGTCTTGTGGATGGCGGGTCCGATGATGTGGCTCGGGGTGTCGTGGTCGAGTTGGATGATGTACTCGCCGAGGTCGGTCTCGACGACCTCGAGCCCTGCCGTCTCGAGCGCCGGGTTGAGCGCGATCTCCTCCGAGAGCATCGACTTCGATTTCACGACCCGCGTCGCGGCGACAGACCGGCAGATGTCGACGACGATCCGGTTGGCCTCGGCGGCATCGCCGGCGAAGTGCACCTGCACGCCGTTGCTCTCGAGCCGGTCCGCGTATTCGCCCACCAGCCGCGCCGCGTTGGCCACGGCGTGACCGCGGATCGCCCGGCCGAGATCGCGCAGGCCCTCGCGGTCGGCGTCCGCGAACATCGAGCCCATGTGCCGGACGGTGCCGTCGACGGCGGCCGGGATCGCGCGGCGCTGGAAGGGCTTGGAGAGCTGCTCCCGGCTCCGCGATTCGAACGTCGATCCGCTGAGACCGTCCGTCACGCCCGCAGCGCCTCGTCCAGCAGGGTTGCCAGGTGCATCGGCCGCGCGGCGCCGCCCACGCGCGACTGGCGACCGCCGAGGTGCATCAGGCACCCGCCGTCGCACGACACCAGCGCGGTGACGCCGGCTGCTGCGACGTCCGCGAGCTTGGTGTCGGCCATCGCGACCGAGACGTCCGGGTAGCGCACCGAGAAGGTGCCGCCGAAGCCGCAGCAGCGATCCGACGATGCCACCTCGACCAGCTCGAGCCCGTCGACGAGGCCGAGCAGCCGACGCGGCTCGTCGCGGATCCGGAGCTCGCGGAGCATGTGGCAGGAGTCGTGGTAGGCAACCCGCCCCGGCCATCGCAGACCGTGCGCCGCCAGGGCGTCGGCGTGGCCGGCGACGTACGAAGACCACTCGACCACGCGCGCCGCGACCGCTGCCGCCCGCGCGGCCTGCGGCGTGCCGCGGAACAGGCGGGGCCAGTGGTGGTGCATCATCGCCGCACACGAGCCGGCCGGGACGACGACCGGCAGCGACCCGTCCGGGATCGCCTCCAGGGTGCGACGCGCAACCCGGCGCGCCTCGGCATCGAAGCCCGAGTTGTAGGCCGGCTGGCCGCAGCAGGTGGCGCCACGCACCGGTGCGACCTGGCAGCCGCAGGCCTCGAGCACGCGGACGGCGGCCTCGACCGTGTCCGGCGCCACCAGATCGCCGAGGCACGTCGGGAACAGCGTGACCGCACCGTCGCCCATGGGCCGCGTCAGCCTTCCCAGCCGCGGACGGCGGCGCCAATCCGGCGGATCGCCTCCGCGATGATCTCCGGCGCGGCGGCCAGGGAGAGCCTGAGCAGTCCCGCTCCACCGGGCCCGAAGGTGTCGCCCGGAGCGCAGGCGACGCCATGCTCGGCAACCAGGTGGCGGGCGAACCGGTCCGTGTCGAGCGTGGCGGCCGAGATGTCGGCGAAGGCGTAGAACGCGCCCTTCGGTTCGGCGACGAAGAGCCCCTCGGTGCGGAGGGCCGCGACGGCCAGATCGCGTCGGCTTCGGTAGGCGGCCCGCATCTCGCCGACGCACGCCTGCGGCCCCGTCAGAGCGGCCACCCCGGCCCACTGGGACGGCGCCGACGGGCAGGAGACGAGCGACTCCGGCACCTTGTTCAGCACGGCCACGATCGGGACGGGCGCCGCCAGATAGCCCAGCCGCCAGCCGGTCATGGCATACGTCTTCGAGAGGCTGTAGACCGCGACGACCCGGCCATCGCCGTCCATCGGAGCCATCGGCACGTGCTCGCCGTCGAACGCCATCTCGTCGTAGACCTCGTCCGCGATCACCCACAGGCCGTGGCGCTCGGCGATGCGCAGCGCGCCTTCGACCGCGTCACGGCGCCACACGCCGCCGGTGGGATTGGACGGCGTGTTCGTAATCAGGAGCCTGGCGCCGGCGGACGCCGCGAGCGCGTCGAGCTCGTCGAGATCGGGCTCGAACCCGGCCGCGGCATCGAGCCGGTAACGGACCGGACGCAGGCCGAGCAGGATGCAGTGCCCGACGTAGTTCGGCCAGGCCGGATCGGGCACCAGCACGGCGTCGCCAGGATCGCAGAGGGCCGCCAGGGCCGCGAACACGGCCTGGACGCCGCCCACGGTCGCGATCACCTGATCGGCGGTCACGGCCATGCCGTTGCGCTCGCGCAGCCGCTGGGCGGCCGCCTCGCGGAGCTCGGGGACGCCCCGGCTCGGCGTGTACCGGGTCTTGCCCTCGCGGGCCGCGGTGGCGGCGGCCTCCACGATGTGCGGCGGCGTATCGAAGTCCGGCTCGCCGAATCCCAGGTTGAGCGTCCCGGGACGCTCGAGCGCGAGTTCCATGATGGCGCGGATGCCGGAGCGCGGCATCGCCTCGATGGCGGAGGCCGGTGCGGGCAGGGCGTGGACCTTCTCGGGCATGCCGAGAGGGTACAGGCGCGCGCCCGCACCGGCCTCGAGTTCCGCTACTGCTTCACGATCTCCCACGTGACGTTGTCGGCGTGCTGCTACGTCCGCTTGCGGTTCCGAACCATCTTGGGGACTCCTCTCGTGTGATCACTCCCGAAGGTAGGGCCGTGGCGCCCGAGTTGGGTAACCGTGAGGAGTCGACCCCGTGAAGACTGTGCATCCGCGCCGGGCCCCTGCTACGGTCGCCGCATGACCGACCTCGTCGCACGCGATGCCGACGTCATCGCCGGTATCGAGAAGCTGCGCTTCTTCCCGCTCGCCGTGGTCGGCGGCTCCGGGTGCCGGGTGCGAAACGACGACGGGCGCGAGCTCATCGACCTGTCCGCGTCCTGGGGAGCCGCCGGGCTCGGCTACGCCCACCCCGACGTGGTCGCCGCCGTGGCGCGGGCGGCGCGCGAGATGGCGTCGGCGAGCATCCTCTCGTCCGCGACGGCGCCGGCGGTGGAGCTGGCCGAGCGCCTCCGGGCGACGATCCCCGGCTCCGCGCATCGCAAGGTCTGGCTGGGCCACTCGGGCTCGGACGCCACCGAGTGCGCGTCGCGCGCGATCGAGATGGCCACGGGCCGCCACCGCATGATCTCGTTCGAAGGCGCCTACCACGGCGGTCTCTCGGGTTCGATGGCGATCTCCGGACACTCCTCCATGGCGCACGCGGCGAAGCACGCCGGTCTCGCCCAGATCCCGTATCCCGACCCCTACCGCGGCGGGCCGGGTATCGGCCGCGAGGTGCTGGGCGAGCTCGACGCCCTGCTGGCGGGGCCGTGTCCGGCCGCCGAGACGGCAGCCGTCTTCGTCGAGCCGATCATGTCCGACGGCGGGTTGATCGTGCCGCCGGCCGGGTTCATCGCGGGCCTGGCCGAGCGGTGCCGGCGCAACGGCATCCTGCTGGTCTGCGACGAGGTGAAGGTCGGCCTCGGGCGCACGGGCCTGCTGCACGCGTTCCAGCACGAGGGCATCGAGCCGGACGTCGTGTGCTTCGGCAAGGGCCTGGGCGGCGGGTTGCCGCTCTCGGCCGTCGTGGCACCGGACGCGGTCATGGACTGCGCCACGGCGTTCGCGATGATGACCACGGCGGGCAATCCGGTGTGCGCCAGCGCAGGGCTGGCGGTGCTGGAGGTGATCGAGCGCGACGACCTCTGCGGGAACGCCGTCAGGATGGGCGAGCGGCTCGCCGCCGGCTTCCGCGAGCTGGCATCACGTCACGAGGTGATCGGCGACGTCCGCGGCCGCGGTCTCGCCCTCGGCGTCGACCTGGTCGCCGACCGCGGCACGCGCGAGCCGGCGACCGCGTTCACGGCCAAGCTGGTCTACCGGGCCTTCGAGCTGGGCGTCGTGCTGTTCTACGTGGGCATGAGCTCGAACGTGCTCGAGCTGACACCGCCGCTTACGCTGGCAGCCCCCGACGTCGACGCGGCGATCGAGGTGCTTGATCGGGCGTTCGCTGACGTCGCCGCCGGCCGGGTCAGCGATGAGGCGGTCGCTGCCTTCGCAGGCTGGTGATCCTCCCCAGACCGGGGACCCGACGAGTGGGGGAGTGTCGGGCCCGCACCGGTCATTGGGGGAGGAGAGAGGCCCCACCAACCTACGACGGGGCCGGTCTCCGGTGATCCCTCTAAACGGGGAACTTGGTGGGTCGGCCGCTACCAGCTGGGGAGGGCGTCGAGCGGCCAGATATCGACCAGATCGTCGCCGCGCACCACGTGATAGCAGCCGTACATGATGACCGTCTGGTAGCAGTGGGGCGGCTGGATGTTGACGACCGCGCCGAGATCGAGGCCGTCCTCGGCGCGGGCGAAGTCGATCCGGCCCATGTCGTCGCCGACGATGGAGTAGGTGGCGCCGTTCGGGGCTCCGTCGAGGATCACCGGGGCCAGCGGGCCGAACAGGCCGTTGACCTCCTTGGTGCCGCCGTCGGTGATCGCGAACCCGCGCTGGGCGTTCGAGATGACCGTCGTGCGCACCGACAGCGCCGGTGCGAAGGGGAACGGCTCATCCCGCCTCAGCTCGGCGCCGCGGTAGTTGACGTCCATGAAGATGTACGTGCCGGGCTGGAGCTCGGTCAGGACCCCGAACTCGTGGTCGATGTCCTGCGTTCCGGTGCCGCCACCGGAGACGATCTCGGGGGGCAGGCCCTCGTCTCGCAGGCGGGCGACGAGGTCGATCAGGGGCGCCATCAGGCGCTGCGACTCGGCCCGCCGGGCCTCGAAGTCGGGATTGGCCTGGTGGTTGCCGACGTACCCCTGCACGCCGGCGTACACGAGCCCGTCCGTGGCCGCGACCTGCCGGGCCAGCTCGACGGCGGTGGCAGGATCGGCGACGCCCGTGCGCCCGCCGCCGACCTCGAAGTCGACCAGCACCCGCATAGGCCGTCCCGAGCGCCGGGCAGCCTCGCCCAGCTGCGAGACGTTGCGGGGGTCGTCGGCCACGACCAGCAACCCGTCGGGCGTCCGCCCGTTGAGGGCCGAGAGGCGCTCGAGCTTGGCCTCCGTGACGACCGATGTGAACAGCATCACGCCGGGAATGCCCCCGTCGACCATCACCTCGGCCTCGGCGAGCGTCGCGCAGCAGAGGCCCAGCGCACCGGCGGCGACCTGGCGGCGCGCGATCTCGACCGACTTGTGGATCTTCGCGGGCGGGCGCAGGCCGTACCCGTGGGCCTCCGCGAAGGTGGCCATGGACGCGATGTTCCGGTCGAGGACGTCCAGGTCGAGGACGAGTGCCGGGGTTCCTATGAGGTGCCGCGAGCCGGGCTGGCCCACGAGAGCTTCGTTCGGATTGCGGTTGGTCGCGATCTGCATGCCGACGAGGGTACCGTCAAGTCGGCATCTGTCAACGGCGGGCACGTATCGTTTCGGTGACGAAGGAGGCTCAAACGGCGACCGGATTCCCCCAGCCGCTCGGCGGCAACGACATGCCCAGGTTCGCCGGCCCGGCGACCATGCTGCGGCTCGAAACGCGCGCGTCCGCCGAGGGCGTCGATGTCGGGTTCGTCGGCCTGCCGCTCGATATCGGCACGTCGAACCGGCCCGGTACACGCTACGGCCCGCGAGCCGTGCGGGCGGAGTCCTGCCTGATCAGGCCCTACAACATGGGCACGGGCGCAGCGCCGTTCGAGAGCCTCGTGGTCGCCGACCTCGGCGACGTGGCGATCGACACCTTCTCGCTCGAGCGCAGCGTCGACATCATCGCGGCAGCGCTCGGGGACATCGTCGCGACAGGGTGCCGGCCGCTCTCGATCGGCGGCGACCACACCGTCCTGCTGCCCATTCTCCGTGCCATCGCGGGCCGTCACGGGCCGGTGGCGCTCATCCACGTCGACGCCCACGCCGACGTCAACGACCTCATGTTCGGCGAGCGCCTGGCGCACGGCACCCCCGTGCGGCGGGCGATCGAGGAAGGGCTGATCGTCCCCGACCGGTCGTTCCAGATCGGCCTGCGCGGAACGGGCTATGCCGACGACGACTTCGACTGGGCGCGCGGGCTGGGAGTGACCGTGGTGCCGGCGGAAGCGCTGTGGCACCGCTCGCTGACGGACCTCGCCGCGCGTGTGCGCGCCCACATCGGCGACCGCCCGGCGTACCTCTCGTTCGACATCGACTCGCTGGATCCGGCCTTCGCGCCGGGCACCGGTACGCCGGAGATCGGCGGGCTGACCACGTGGCAGGCGCTCGAGCTCGTGCGAGGGCTGCGCGGTCTTGCGCTCGTCGGCGGCGACCTGGTGGAGGTTTCACCGGCCTACGACGCGAGCGGCAACACGGCCCTCGTCGCCGCGAACATCCTCTACGAGATGCTGTGCGTGATGCCAGGGGTGCGGTACGCCGAACGGCCGGCCTGACGGCGATCAGGCTGCAGTCGGAGCACCGACGACGAACGTCCCGTGGTCGCGCTGGCGCGTGAGCTGGAGGCTCACGGTGCGGTTCCCGCAGACGGCCGTGAGGTGACGCGGCGTGTACGAGGCCAGCGGCACGCGGCAGCGGATCCCGCGACCGACCAACTGCAGCAGGGCCTGGGTCACCGTGCCGCGCCGGAACACCACGTCGACGCGGTAGGCCATCGCCGCGCGTCGCACGTCCGAGCCGACGATGGTCAGCACCGACGTGGCCGGCCCCGCGGCCGTCACGGAGCGGGCGGTGACCGCGTAGGCGACGGCGATCGGGCGCCGCCTGGGCCCGTGACCCGCGGTCGTCAGCGTCCCCGCGATGGCGAGGACGGAGACCGCCGCGGTCGCCGCCAGCAACGTGGCGGGCAGCGGCCGGGCCTGCAGGCGCAGGAGGCCGCCGCCGACGACGATCGCGACGCAGCCGCACGTCAGCAACTGCAACCACAGCATCGGGGCATCGGTTCCGGCGCCGATGCTGTGGATGACGGCGAGTCCCCAGATCGGGAAGGCCAGGCGATGGACGAGGCGCCAGCGCCGGTAGCCGATCCGGCGACGGACCGCGGTGGTGAGCAGCACCAGCAGCAGCATGTCGAAGCAGATCGTGCCCAGGCCGACCCACAGCGACCGGTACGGGGCGTTGAAGGGCACGACCGCGTCGAGCGGCGAGAATCGCAGGAACGAGTCGGCGAGGATCGCCGCGACGTGCACGCCGATCAGGGCCGAGGCGGCGATCGAGAACGCGCGATGAACGTGGACGGTGGCCGCCATCGGCCAGCGCGGCGACTTGATGCCCGCGCCGAGCGTCATGCCGAGCGCGAGCGCGACCGAGAGCCCGATCTGGGCCGCAACGGCCGACCCGCGGGCGACGTACCAGACGACGTGCGCGGTCGTCACGACGTGGCCGTCGCGGGCGCTGCGACCTGGGCCGCCGCCTGCTGTGCCGCCGCATCCGCGGCGGCGGCATCGGCAGTCGCCTGCGCCTGGGCCGCCGCCTGCGCGACCGCCTGGGCCTGAGCCTGCTGCGCCTGCTGCGCCGCCACGGCAGCGGCCTGCTTGGCAGCCACCCGGCGACGCCGGGCGACGACGCGCTCCCCCGAGATCCGCTGGCGCGCGGCGACGACGAACCCGGGCGCGGCGAGCTGACCAGCCGCCGGCGCGGCGACCCGTACCACCGATGTGGTGCCCGCGAACGACTGCTCGGCGACGTAGGCGAACGTCAGCGCCGCGATCGCTGCAGCAAGGTACGCCGAGACGCCGAGACGCCGTGCGAATCGCATTGCAGTCTGGCGACGCACGTGCTGCCGGCGCGCCGGATCGCGAAGTTGTGCCCGCTCCACCGGTGCCCAGTCTGCCCGGCGCCCCGCCGCGGAGCATGAGGTACAGATGAGAACGGTCTTAGAATCCGGAGCCCCGGAAGTAGACTGGCGCGGTGACCGACGCCGCAGCCGGCCCCTTCGCGATCGCCCGGCGGGTGGTGCGCAACCCGTCCCTGGCGCGGCTCGGGTCGGCCTTCATCGCCTTCAACGCGGCCGAGTACGGCACCTGGATCGCCCTGCTGGTGTTCGCGTACGCCAACGGCGGCGCGCGGGAGGCGGGGATCGTGTCGATCGTCATCCTCGTTCCTGCCGCGGTGCTGGCGCCCTTCGTCGGCGGGCTGGGCGACCGGTTCTCGCCCGCCCGCCTGTTGCGTGCGGGCTACCTCGTGCAGGCCGTCACGACGGGTCTCGTCGGCGCGGCGATCCTGGCGGGCGCGCCCGCGGCGGTGGTGTACGCCGCCGCGGCCATCTACGGGCCGGCCTTCACCGTCACGCGCCCTACCCAGGCGGTCCTGCTGCCGGGACTGGTCAGCACCCCATCCGAGCTCACGGCCGCGAACGCCGTGGCCGGGTGGGCGGAGAGCGTCGGCCTCGTGATCGGTCCGCTGATCGCGAGCGCGTTGATCGGGGCCCTCGGAGCAGGCGGCATCTTCCTGTGCTTCGCGGCGCTGCTGCTCGGTGGCTACCTGGCGGTGCGGCCGCTTGGCCGCGGCGTGGCGCTGATCGAGGCGGAGGCGGAGGACGACGAGCCCGAGGCATCGTCAACGCTCGCCGCACTCCGGCACCCCGGCGTCGCCCCGCTGCTCGCGGTGCTGACGGCCCAGTGGGTGGCGCTCGGTGCCGTGGAGATCCTGACCGTCGTGATCGCATTCTCGATCTTGGATGCCGGCGCGAGCGCCGTGGGCCTGCTCGACGCGGCGGCCGGCGTCGGCGGCATCGCGAGCGTCGTGCTGACCCTTCGCCTGGTCGGCCGCCCCCGGCTGGTGCCGCCGATGGTCCTGTCGAGCGTGGCCTGGGGTGTCGTGTTCGTCGCGATCGCGCTGCAGTCGCAGTTGATCGCGACGTTCGCCCTACTCGCCCTCGCCGGCGCCGTGCGCTACGTCCTCGACATCGCCGGCATGACGCTGCTGCAGCGGGTCGCGCCGCCCGCGGTGCTGGCGCGGGTGTTCGGGCTGCTGGAATCGTTCGGGACGCTCGGCATGGCGGCCGGGTCGCTGATCGTGCCGGTCGCGATATCGCTAACCGGGGCGGAGGGCGCCGTCGTGTGCGTCGGCCTGACGATGCCGCTGCTGGTGCTGATG
The DNA here is from genome assembly GCA_963779685.1 of uncultured Actinomycetes bacterium. GTDB lineage: Bacteria > Actinomycetota > Thermoleophilia > Gaiellales > F1-60-MAGs149 > CAVZZG01. Next base: position 228,774 of record CAVZZG010000001.1, on the reverse strand, counting down.
CTGCTGCCGAAGCTGCTCCCCGTCGACTCGCACGCGACCGTCCCGATCGTCGAGATCGGCCTGCTGCGATCGGTGCCGATGTTCGGATTGCTGCCCGGGCCCGAGATCGAGGCGCTGGCGCGTTGTCTCGAGCCCCTCAGGCTGGCCGCCGGCAGCACGCTGCTGCGAGAGGGGGAGGATGGCGACCGGGTGTACGTGATCGCCAGCGGGGACGTCGCCGTGACCCGTGGCGGCGAGCCGCTCGCGACGCTCCGGCGCTCGGACGTGGTCGGCGAGATGGCGCTCCTCGACGACGCACCGCGCAACGCCACGGCCGTGGCGGTCACCGAGACGCAGCTCTACGCCCTGGACAGGGAGCCTTTCCTGGCCACGCTGACGCGGCACGTCCGCGCCAACGCCATCGCGCGGGACGTCGCCACCGCGCGCGCTGCTGCGACCGGCGGGCGCCCGGCTCCTGATTGAGCCATGCTACGATTTGTGCCATGAGTCGTGTGCGGATTTCGACCACAGTCGATGGAGACCGCCTCCAGCGAGCGCGCTCGCTTGGCGGCCGGCCGGATTCGGAGGTGTTCGACCGCGCTCTCGCGCTCTTCATCGAGTCGGTCGAAGGTGCTCGCGAGCGCGAGGCCCTGAGGGCGATGCCCTACGACGCAGATCCCGACCTCGCCATGCCACCGGTCGACGCCGCGGCCTACGCCGCATTGCCCTACGACGGCGCCATTCCGGAGGACGTGTTGCGGCTGGCGGCGGAACGGCGCGCCGGCCGGTGACCGACGCGCTCGGGCACGGCCAGGTCTGGTGGGCCGACCTGCCGGACGAGAACGTCCGGCCGGTCGTCGTCCTGACGCGCGGCACCGTCGCGCCGTTACTCCGCCGCGTGCTCGTCGCGCCCGTGACGCTGACCGTCCGCGGCCTGCGCACGGAGGTGGCGATCGGCCCGGCCGAGGGCGTTCAGGCGGGGTCGGTGGTCAACCTCGACAACGCCCAGCTCCTCGACACCGGTCGCCTCCTGCGGCTCGCGGGCGAGGTGGCGCCTCGCCGATGGCGCGAGGTGTGCGAGGCGATGGCGCACGCCATCGCCTGCGGGGACACGCGCTGAAGGGCCGGCGTCGCCCCGTTACGCGGGACGGGCGCCTGGCCGCCGCTCGGCGTAGCGAGGTAGGCCGTCGTCGGGGATCGGCTCCCATGCGGCCGCGTACGCGACGAACTGGCGGTACGACGGCCGGACGCCCGGGTCCTCGTCGAACGCACCGAACCGCACCGAGACGTTGGCCGGATCGTCGGGGTGCTGGCTGAACAGCGCCGAGCCGCACTCGCGGCAGAATGCCTTGGCGTACCCGTCCGCCGGCCGCCAGTAGGCGACGGCGTCGGCGCCCTGCTCGATGCCGAACGACCCCGGTGCGAGGCTCACCGAGGCCGACGCGGCGACGCCGGTCCGGTGCTGGCAGCGCGTGCAGTGGCAGTAGCCCGCCTCGACCGGCGCCGAGGTCACCGCGAAGCGCACCCGCCCGCAGCCGCAGCCGCCTGTCAGAGGTCGATCCACCGCGCGACGAGGATAGCGCGGCTTCCGGGACGGAATCGATCACGGATCGTGAGCCGTTCGTGACCCGCGTGGCGGCCGGGCGTGTTCAGTTTGAGTGTGATGCGCGCCCGCGACACGCCACCACGCGCGAACCACCGGCCGGCCTGGCGGCGCGCGGCGGGTACGGTCGGGGTGCTCGTGCTCGTATCCGCGTTCGCCCTCGTGGGTGCGATCGTCGCCGTGCAGGGCTATTCCGGGTCGTCGCACCGGCTCAGCCTGGGCACGGTGTCGGCCAGGGGGGAGATCGCCGCGCCCGGCGAGGGCCGCGTGAGCCTCTACGTACCGCTGGTGGACTGGGGCGCCGACGTACGGCCCTACCGGAGCCCGATCGTGCTGCACCTCCGGGTCGAGGCGCTCGACCGCGCCGAGGCGACGACGCTGCTGGAGTCGGGCTCGGCGGCCGGCTCCGACATCGCCACCGCCCGCCGCGAGTTTCCGCCGGCGGTCCGCTCGGCACTGGTGCACGTGTTGAAGGTGCTGGTGCTCGGTGCCCTGGCCGGCGGTCTGATCGGCGTCCTGCTCGTCGCGGCCGCGACGCGGCGGCCCCGGCCGACGATGGCGGCCGCGGCGTGGATGGTGGTCTTCGCCGTGTCGCTCGGCGTTGCCAGCGGCTGGGACGTCGGGCACTACCGGCCGGCGGCTCTCGACAACCCGACGCTGACGGCGCATGGCGACGAGTTGCCGCAGCTGATCGGCTTCTCCCGTCAGATCCTGACCTCGTCGAAGGAGTACACCAGCTCGTACCGCGAGGCGCTCAACGGCTTCGGCCGGATCATGACGGCGGCGGCCGCAACCCGTCACGTCGCCGCCGCCGAGGCCGCGCCGATCCGGCTGGTCGTCGCATCCGACCTCCATCAGAACACGCTCACGCTCGGCGGGCTGCACGCCTACGTCGGCAACGATCCGGTGTTCTGGATCGGCGATTTCACCGAACTCGGCACCCGGCTCGAGGGTGCGATCGCCCCGGACGTGGCCCGGGTCGGCCAGCCCGGCAAGTCCTTCGCGGTGTCCGGCAACCACGACTCCCGCCAGTTCATGATGGCGCTCGCCCGGCGCGGCGTCGTCGTGCTGACCCGGCGCGGGCGGCTCGCCGGGAACGGCTCGATCGACGGTCATCCGGTCTTCCGCGCGGCGAACGGGCTCCGCGTCGCCGGGTACGACGACCCGCTCGAGGCGCTCACCGGCAACGGCGTGGCCGGGCATCGGCTCGAGCTCCAGGGTCAGGACTTCTCGACCCAGCAGGCTGCCGTCGCCGCGTGGTTCGCGGGTCTCCCCGAGCGGCCGAACGTCGTCATGATCCACCAGTACGGTCTGGCCAAGGGCCTGCTGACGGCGCTCGCGGCCGACCCGGGCCCGCCGGTCCTCATTCTCACCGGCCACGACCATCGCCAGCACGTCGAGCCGGTCGGGCGCAACGTGCTGGTGGACGGCGGCACCGTCGGCGCCGGCGGCATCTTCGCGGTCGGCCAGCAGCAGGCGGGCTTCGCCGCCGTCGGCCTGGACGGGACCTTCCGTCCGGTCTGGACGGAGCTGGTGCGCTTCGATCCGCTCTCCGGCGACGGCCAGGCCGAGCACCACACGCTGCCCGCGCCCGCGACGAAGGCCCGCGAGCAGGCCGCCGGAGCGCCCGCCACCGTTACCCCGTAGGCCAGCACGAGGCGGCGGGTCGCGATATCCCCCGTTCGGGGGAGTGTCAGGGATGCCCCTTTCGGGGGACACTCGTGCGCGACGGCCCGCCCCGCCTCGACCATGCCCCCCGCGTCCCCGACCCCCCTCGCATCCACCGCACTCGAGCGCCGCACGGCGGCGCGGCGCGACGCCGGCCGGCGCCTCGTCCGCGTCCGCGGCGTCACACGCGCCGCCGCGCAGGACCTGGTGGCGCTCGACGTATCGGCGAACGGCTGCCGGGTGACCGGAACCGGGAGCGCACCGGCCCTCGGCGTCAACGTCGACGTCGACGTCACCTCCGGTCCGCGCACGCCCGCCTCCCGCCTCCGCGCCGTCGTCGTCCGCTCCGGAGCAGCGACCTTCGGCCGGTTCGAGCTCGGCCTGCGCTTCACGCCCCGCTCCGCCTCGGAGCGGGACGTCGTGCTGCGCTGGATTCAGGAAGCCGCGCACTCCTGACTCGTCAGCGCCAGCTCTAGCGGAAATCCGGAGGCTTTCCGCATGGGCCGGCAGGGAATCGAACCCTGACCGGGGGATTAAAAGTCCCCTGCTCGACCTTCGAGCTACCGGCCCGCCCGGAGTGTATGCCTCACGCTCCGGACGGGCCGGCAGGCGTCAGTGGCGGAGCGTGAACGTGAAGCTGAAGTTGCTCCCGGCGCTCGCGAGCACCATCGAGCCGCGGGCGGAGGCGTACTTCCCGGTGCCGCCGATGATGGCCAGCGTCGTCGGCTCGCCGGAGTCGAGGTAGATGCCCTCGACGGTGATCGAGCCGTTCTTCAGGTTCGTCGTCCAGTTGCACTCGTAGGACACGCCTGCCTTGGTGCGGATGCAGTTGCCCTGGTCGGTGCCGACCTGCGTGGTGTTGGTGGCGTCCCAGATGGTGTTGGCGAACGGCAGGAGATCACCGGGGCTGTCGCCGGCGGGGCCGGTGTCGACCACCGTGTCGGTGTCGGGGTGCTCGATCACCGTGAACGAGTGCGCGCTGCTGTGCGAGCTCTTCCCCTCGCCGTGGTGCGCGAGTGCCGTGCCTCCGAGCACGCCGCCGGTCAGCACGGCAGCCGCGATGGCAGCCGCAAGCGCATGAGTACGCCGCATGGTTCCCCCCTTGGGATGGTTGCCCGGGGAGTGTGACGGCCGCGGGAGCGTCAGGTCAAGACAGCGTGGCGTCGGCCGGGTCGAGGATGCTCTCGACCTCGAGGTCGAGCACGGCCCGGATCAGCTCGATCCGGATCCGCCGCTCGCGCCGTCCCCAGCGACGTGCAGCATCGATCTCGGCGACCACGACGTCGACGTGCTCGCACTCCGGGCAGCGCCGCTCGATGACCGCGCGGCCATCCGCGTGCCGGTGGGCATCGAGCGGATAGATCAGGCGCGAGTCGCACGCCGGGCAGGAGGTGAGGGGCTTCGCTTCGTCCACTGCAGCTCGTTCTGGGACGCGGAAACGCAGGCTGCGGTTCCCGTCGTGCGTTCTTCTTCGGCGACGGGGCGACTCCTCTTGAGGGCCGCGTGGAGCGCGTGGCGAGCTCAGCGGCTGCCGGCCGCGATCACGCCCACCGCGACGGCGACCGCGGCGATCCCCACCACCTGGTGACGCAGCAGGCGCTCGCCGTAGAACAGCACCGCGACGAGGGCGCCGACGGTCCCGAACTGGGCGGCGAAGACGCCGGCCACCGAGGCCGGGCCGCGGTGCGCCGCGAGGATGAACGCCAGGAACGCCGTGGCGTCGGCGGCGCCGAAGACGACCACCGTGCGCCACTCCGGCCGCGCCCTCGGCGCCGCGCGGGTGATCAGGGCCGCGGGTACGAGCACGGCAACGGCCGACGCGCGGACGAGCAGGAACGCCTGGACGGCGCCGACGTCGTCGGCGAGCGGGGCGCTGACCGCCAGCACGACGCCCCAGATCGCGGCCGCGAGCACGGCCGGGACGACCCCTGCCCGGCCGCCGCCGGGCCCGAGCGATACCAGCGCGACGCCGATGACGGCCAGTGGCAGCCCGGCGAGCACCAGGGCACCAGGGCGTTCGCCGGCCACGATCAGGAGCGCCGCGGCGACACCTCCCTCGCACGCGATGATCGGCGCCACGACCGAAACGGAGCCGTGTGCGAAGCCCGTGAACCCGGCCTGGAAGCCGACAACGGTGAGGATCCCGATCAGGGGCGCGAGCCAGAGGGCCCGGGTCGGGAGATGCGGCCAGTCCACCATGAACGCCAGCGGTAGCGCGAGCAGGCCGCCGAAGATCAGCGAACAGGCCACGAGCGGGAACGGGCCGATACGGCGGATCGCACGGGCGACCATCACGTCCGGCGCACCCCAGCCGAGGGCCGCCACGAGGCCGAGCAGGATGGTGATCACGCGGAGTCGAGGCCCAGCGCGTGCGCCAGCCGCGCCATCGCGCGGGCAAGCTGTGCCGGCTGAGGGCGGCCCTCCCAGTGGACCGCCAGCGCCCGGAGCACGCCGGCCCTGCGATCCGACCGCATGTCGACCCGCGCGACCAGCCGGTCGCCGACGAGCAACGGAAGCACGTAGTAGCCGTAGACGCGATCCTCCGGTCGCTTGTAGATCTCGAGCACGTGCGCGAAGTCGAACAGGCGGCGCGTCTCCTCGCGGTCCCAGATGAGGTTGTCGAACGGGCACAGCAGCACCGGCGCGGCTCCCACCGGTGGACTGTCGATCACGGCGGCGGCCTGCGGGTCGCAGACGGCCTGGTGATCGCCGACGGTGCACTCCATCACCTCGCCGGCCGAGACGAGCTCGGCGATGGCCGGCGCCAGGCGCTTCATACCGCCCTCCAGGCGATAGTAGTCGGCGATCCGCTGGCGCGTCACGACCCCGCGCGCGGCGACGGTGCGGCGGACGAAATGCCGCAACGTCTCGTGCTCTTCCGGAGGCGGGCCGCGGAACTCGGCCGGAATGACGCGCTCGGTGAGGTCGTACATGCGCTCCGCCCCGCGTCGCTCTCGCACGACCAGTTCGCCGGCGGTCCACAGCGCCTCGAACACGCGCTTCGCCGGCGTCCACTCCCAGTAGCCCTTGCCGGCCCCGCCGAAGGCGCGGGCGGAGAGCGGCCCGCGCTCGGCGATCGCGGCCATGATCTCGTCCGCGAGGGCTGCGTGCTCGGTCAGCACGCCGCTCCACCACGGGTGCTCGCGACGGCGGCGCACGTGCTCGAAGAAGCGGTAGTCGGACACCGGCAGCAGGCATGCCTCGTGCGCCCAGTACTCGAACAGCCGCCCCGACCGGCGTAGCCGGTTGAGGCCGCCGGCGGGCAGCCGGCCCGCGCGCACGGACAGCGTCAGGTTGTGGGCCCGCTCGACGACCGAGACGGAGTCGATCTGCACGGCGCCGAGTCGCTGCACGACGGCCTCGACCTCGGCAACGGTCGCACTGCGCGCCCGCGACATGTACCCCTGACGGTCGATCGCGATCCTGCGCGCGGCGTCCCGGGAGATCGTGAGCGCAGTCACGGAGCGGCGGTGGTCGAACGCGGGCTCAATGCCGGAAGTGGCGGCGGCCGGTGAAGGCCATCGCGGCGCCCGCCAGGTCGGCCACCTCGATCGTCTCGTCATCTCGCTTGGCGCCGCCCGGCTGGATGAGCGCGGTGACTCCGGCATCGATGGCGGCCTGCGGTCCGTCCGGGAACGGGAAGAAGGCATCCGAGGCGAGGGCGGCCCCGGCGATCGGCACCTGGGCCTTGGAGACCGCGATCCGGACGGCGTCGACCCGGCTCATCTGACCTGCTCCGACCCCGATCGTGGCAAGGTCGCGGGCGATCACGATGGCATTGGAGCTGACGTGTTTCGCGACCCGCCAGGCGAACTGCAGATCGCCCCACTCGCGCTCGGTGGGCGAGCGCTGCGTGACGACCCGCATGAGGTCGCGATCCTCGGACTCGGAGTCGTAGTCCTGGACGAGCATGCCGCCGAGCACGCGGTGAAGGTCGCGCTCCCCCGGGTTGGAGCGGCGGCGCTCCTGGCTCTCCAGCACGCGCACCGACGCGCGTCGTGACAGGACGTCGACGGCACCGTCCTCGTAGCCGGGTGCGAACACCACCTCGACGAACAGCTCGGCGAGCTGCGTCGCGATCGTACGCGTGACGGCCCGGTTGAGCACGATCACGCCACCGAACGCCGACTGCGGATCGCACGCCAGCGCCTTCGCGAACGCATCGTCGATCTTCGCGCCGAGGGCGACGCCGCACGGGTTGGTGTGCTTGACGATCACGCAGGCCGGCAGCGTGAACTCGCGCGCGATCGCGCGCCCGGCCGAGATGTCGGCGATGTTGTTGAAGGACGGGCCGCGGCCACCGTGCTGGCGCACCATCGAGAGGGCGTGACGACGGGCGCCACGCTCCTCGTAGTAGGCGGCACGCTGATGGGGATTCTCGCCGTAGGGCAGCTCGGAGTGCTTGACCAGCTCGACGAAGAGGCGGTCGGGGAAATCGACCGAATCGGCGAACCAGTTCGCCACGGCGGCGTCGTAGCCGGCCGTGTGGGCGAAGGCCTCCGAGGCGAGGTCGCGACGGGTATCGAGCGAGAGGCTGCCGCCGGCGTTCCTCGATCTCGGACAACAGGAAGCCGTAGCGATCGGGGTGGCAGACGACGGCGACGTCATGGAAGTTCTTGGCGGCCGCGCGCAGCAGCGTCGGGCCACCGATGTCGATGTTCTCGATCAGCTCGAGCTCGCTGACATCGCGGCGGGCGGAGAGTCGCTGGAAGGGGTAGAGGTTCACGACGACGAGATCGATCGGCGCGATCCCCCGCTCGCGCAGCGCCGCCATGTCGTCGGGGTTGTCGCGCCGCGCGAGGATGCCGCCGTGGACGGACGGATGCAACGTCTTGACGCGGCCGCCGAGCATCTCGGCCGCCCCGGTGAGGTCCTCGACCAGTCGCACCTCGATGCCGGCCTCGCGGAGCACCGTCGCCGTACCCGACGTCGAGAGGATCTCGACGCCGCGTGTCTCCAGGGCCTTGGCGAACGGCACCAGGCCGGTCTTGTCCGAGACCGAGATCAGGGCCCTGCCGATCTTCGTCACGCCAGCTGCGCCTTTCGTCCGACGACGGTCACCCGATCCGACGCCATCAGTTCGACGGCGCGGACGAGCAGCCGATGCTCGACAACATGGAGGCGCTCGAGCAGCACCCCTTCATCGTCATCGTAGTGAACCGGCACCGTGTCCTGCAGGAGAACCGGTCCCGGAATCGACTCCGCCGTCCACGATGAACACGGTCGCACCGGTGACGCGGACGCCCGCCGCGATGGCATCGGCGGCGGCCGACATGCCGGGAAATGCCGGCAGCAGCGACGGATGCACGTTGATCGCGACGTGGCGGGCGAGGAACTCGTCGGCCAGCAGGCCGAGCCATCCCGCACAGACCACCAGCTCCACCTGCCGGGCCTCGAGCCAGGCGGAGAGGCGCTGGTCGCGCTCGCGCGGTTCGCCGGTGCGCTCGAAGACAGCGGCCTCCACCCCGGCCGAGGCGGCCCGGTCGAGCGCGCGCACGCCTGGCCGGGTGCTGGCGACGCACATGACCTTCGCACGACTCGGCGACGCGTTGAAGGCGTCGAGCAGGGCCTGCAGATTCGTCCCGTTACCCGACACGAGCACGCCGAGGCGAAGCGGGTCGTCGGTCGTCGCGTCGCGAATCACGGCGTCACGCGAACGCGACGCCCGAGCCGGCCGTGATCCGGCCGACGATCCACGCCGGGCGGGCCATCGCCCGGAGTGTTGCGAGAACGCCCGGTGCGTCCTGCTCGGGGACGACCACCACGAAGCCGAGGCCGCAGTTGAACACCCGCAGCAGCTCGTCGTCAGCCACGCCGAGCGAACCGAGCCAGTCGATGATCCCGGGACGCGGCCAGGCGGCGCGGTCGATCTCGGCTCCGCACCCGGCGGGCAGGACACGCGGCAGGTTTCCCTCGATGCCGCCTCCGGTGACATGGCACATCGCCCGCACGTCGACCGCGGCGAGCAGCGCCCGCACGTCGGCGGCGTAGATCGCCGTGGGTGTCAGCAGCCCCTCGGGCAGCGCCTCGATCGCGTGCGCTGCCAGCAACGAGCGGACGAGCGAGAACCCGTTGGAGTGCAGCCCGGTCGAGGCGAGCCCGACCACCACGTCGCCGGGGACGACCCGGGCCCCGTCCACCAGCCGATCGCGGTCGACGGCGCCGACGCAGAAGCCGGCGACGTCGAGGTGCTCCGGCGCCATCACACCCGGGTGTTCCGCCGTCTCGCCACCGAGCAGCGCACACCCGGCCTGCCGGCAACCGTCGGCGATGCCCTCGACCAGCTCGGACACGGTGACGGGATCCAGCCGGCCGACGGCGACGTAGTCGAGGAAGAACAGCGGCTCGGCGCCCGTGCAGAGCACGTCATTGACGCACATCGCGACGCAGTCGATGCCGGCATCGTGGAGGCTGCCCGCCTGCCGGTGCAGCTCGAGCTTCGTGCCGACGCCATCGGTCGCGGCAACGAGCAGCCGATCGCCCAGGTCGAAGAGGCCCGCAAAGCCGCCGTGGGCGTCGATCACGCCCGGGCGACGGGTCGAGCGCACCGCGCCCGCCAGGCGGCCCACGATCTCCTCGGCCGCTGCGAGCGACACGCCGGCATCGGCGTAGGAGAACCCTTCCGTCACCGCGTGGCGGCCTCGAACCGGAAGCGTCCTCCGGCCCGGAGCTCGTCGGGGATCACCGTCGGGTACGTCCGGGTCAGGCACGCCCGGCAGAACCGGTCGGAGTCTCGGCCGGTCGCGCTCTGGAGGCCCTCCAGGGAGAGGTACGCCAGCGAGGTCGCGCCCAGCAGCGCCGACACCTCCTCGACCGTCCGGCTGGCGGCGACCAGCTCCTCTGTACGGGCCATGTCGATGCCGTAGAAGCACGGCGAGACGATGGGCGGCGAGGAGATCCGCAGGTGCACCTCGCGCGCGCCGGCGTCGAACAGCATGGCGACGATCTTGCCCGTGGTCGAGCCGCGGACGATCGAGTCGTCGACCACCACGACCCGCTTGCCGGCGATCATCTCAGGGATCGGATTGAACTTCAGCTTGATGCCGTGGTCGCGGAGGCCCTGTTCGGGCTGGATGAAGGTACGGCCGACGTAGCGGTTCTTGACCAGTCCGTCCGCGTACGGGATGCCGCTCGCGGCCGCGTAGCCCTGGGCAGCCGGCGTGCCCGAGTCGGGTACCGAGATCACGACGTCCGCATCGACCGGGCTCTCCGCAGCGAGGCGCTCGCCCATGGCGCGGCGGGCGGCGTGGAGGCCGACCCCGTCCATGCGCGAGTCCGGCCGCGCGAAGTAGATGAACTCGAAGATGCAGAGCGCGGCACCGCCACCCTGCCGCGCCGGCACGGCCTGGACGACGCGCACGCCGTCATCGTCGAGGATCGCCATCTCGCCCGGCTGGATCTCGCGTACGAGGGGGGCGCCGACGATGTCGAGCGCGCAGCTCTCCGACGCCAGTACCGGGGAGCCGTCCATGTCACCCAGTACCAGCGGGCGGATCCCATCGGGATCCCGGAAGCCGATCACCTGGCGGCCGTCGAGTACGACGGCGCTGAAGGCGCCCTGGATCCGGCCCATGGCATCCTTCACGGCCTCCTCGAGCGTGCCGGGGTGTTCGCAGATCAGTGCGGCCATGACCTCAGTGTCCGAGGTGGTCTCGAGCTGGACACCACGATCCTCGAGCTCACGGCGAAGGCTCGCGGTGTTCGTGAGGTTGCCGTTGTGACCGAGGGCCACGGTGCGGCCGCGGCGATGGCGGACGATCGGCTGCGTGTTCGACCAGCGCGAGGCACCGGTCGTCGCGTACCGGCAGTGCCCGATCGCTGCGGTGCCGCCGCCGAGCGCCTCGAGGCTCGTCTCGTCGAACACCTGCGGCACGAGCCCGAGTTCCTTTTGCGCTATCACCCGGCCGCCGGAGGCCACGGCGATGCCCGCGCTCTCCTGACCGCGGTGCTGCAGCGCGTAGAGGGCGAAGTAGGCGATCCGGGCGACGTCCCGTCCCGGCGCGTGGATGCCGAAGATGCCGCACATCAGGCGCCCGCCATCGCGGCCGGGATCGTGCCCTCGTGGGCGGCGCGGGCAGCCGCGGTGGCGACGTCGACCCGCCGTTCGCCGCAGGCCACGACGATCCGCTGCGTGTCGCTGACCGTCCCGATCCGCGTGATCGCAAGCCCGCCGGCGAGGCGCTGCAACCGGCCCTCGTCCTCCGGCGCGCAGGACACGACGACGGCTCCGTGCCCTTCGCCGAACAGCGAGACGTCCGGCCGCCCCGCGGCATCCGGCACCGTGGCCTCGACGCCGAGCGACGGAAGACAGGCCTCGGCCAGCGCCACCGCGAGCCCGCCGTCGGAGACGTCGTGCGCCGACCGCAGGAGTCCGTCGCGGGCGGCATCGGCGAGGCACGTGCAGATCGCAGCCCCACCGGCCAGGTCGGGCTCCGGCAGCCGGCCCTCGACCCGGCCGTGCACCGTGCGCTGGTACTCCGAGCCATCGATGGCGGGGGCGCCGGCGGCGGACAGCAGCAGCACCACATCGCCCGGGGCCTGGAAGGCAGCCGGCATGGCGTGCGTGGCCGACTCGACGACGCCGACGCAGCCGACGATCGGGGTCGGCGGGATGGGGCCGCCGGCATGCTCGTTGTAGAGCGAGACGTTGCCGGAGACGACCGGCACACCCAGCGCCTCGCAGGCCTCGGCCATGCCCTCGATGGCCTCGCTCAGCATGTACGGCGTCTCGCCGCGCTCCGGGTTGCCGAAGTTGAGGCAGTTGGTGATGGCAGCGGGCCGGCCGCCGGCGCACGCCACGTTCCGGGCCGACTCCAGCACCGCCTCGGCACCGCCGCGTCGCGGGTCGAGCCAGGTGCGACGGCCGTTGCCGTCCAGCGCGACGGCGATGGCGCGGTCGGAAGGGGTGAGGCGCACGACCGCGGCGTCACCACCGGGCCGGATCACGGAGCCCGAACCGACGTACTGGTCGTACTGACCGTACACCCACGCCTTCGAGGCGATGTTGGGAGCGGCCAGCAGCGCGAGCAGCGTGGCCGAGAGGTCGTCGGGCGCGGGATAGGCCGCGGCGGCGACCGGGCCATCGGCGAGGCGCGGTGGTCGCGCGGGCGCGAGCGGGTAGCGCGGGCAGTTGTCGACGAGCGAGGCCACCGGAAGCTCGCCGACGACGTCGCCCTCGTACCGGCAGGTGAGCGTCTCGCCGGCGACGACCTCGCCGATCGCCGTGCAGTCGATGTCCCATCGCTCGCAGGTCCGGATCACCTCGTCCAGGTGCCGGGGCTCGACCACGGCGGCCATGCGCTCCTGCGATTCGGAGATCATGATCTCGAACGGCTCCATCCCGTGCTCGCGCAGCGGCACCCGGTCGAGATCGAGCTCGAGCCCGACACCGCCCTTGGATGCCATCTCGGACGTGGCGGAGGCGAGCCCGGCGGCACCGAGATCCTGAAGTGAGGCCAGCAGGCCGCGGCGGACGAGCTCGAGCGAGCACTCGAGCAGCTTCTTCTCCGTGAACGGATCGCCGACCTGGACGCTCGGGCGCTTGGCATCGTCGCCGGCGTCGATGTCCTGGGAGGCCAGCACGGAGGCCCCGCCGATGCCGTCGCGACCCGTGCGGGCACCGAACACCACCACCTGGTTGCCGATCCCTGCGGCACCCGCCCGCTGCAGGTCGTCGATGCGCAGCAGCCCGATGCACATCGCATTGACCAGGCAGTTTTGCTCGTAGCCGGGCTCGAACATGACCTCGCCGCCGACGTTCGGCACCCCGACGCAGTTGCCGTAGTGCCCTACCCCGCGGACGCAGCCGTCGAACAGGGTGCGCGTCCGGGCCGTACCGAGCGAGCCGAAACGGAGCGAGTCGAGAATGGCGATCGGGCGGGCGCCCATGGCGAAGATGTCGCGGAGGATGCCGCCGACGCCGGTGGCGGCGCCCTGGAACGGCTCGACGGCGGACGGGTGGTTGTGGCTCTCGACCTTGAACGCGACCGCGAGCCCGTCGCCGACGTCGATCACCCCGGCGTTCTCGCCCGGCCCCTGGAGCACGCTCGCACCGCTGGTGCCGAAACGCCGGAGCAGCAGTGCCGAATGCTTGTAGCCGCAGTGCTCCGACCAGAGCAGCGAGTAGACCGCGAGCTCGAAGCCGTTGGGCTCGCGGCCGAGGTCCTCGACGATCCGCCGCAACTCACCGTCGCTCAGCCCGAGGCGACGGTGCAGCGGAATGTCGGTGACTGACTGCACTACGCAGCCATGGTACCGGAGGGCGCCACGGTCGCCACGCGGTCCGCGCGTCCGCCCTGCGAGTCCGTGCGGTCGACGCCGGCAGGCTGGCGGCGACGATGACGCGATGGACACCAGTGACCCCACCAAGCCCGCGCGCCGGACAGCCTCGACTCCCGTCGGCGCCGGCACGGTCATCGCAGAGGTCTTCGTGCCGGCCGAGCTGCGCCCGGGAGACGAGCTCGTCGCCCAGCGGGTCGACACGCCGGCCGGCCCGGTGCTGCGGCTGGCCTACCGCCGCGCCGACCGGATCCTGCGCGGCCCGGTGAGCGTGACCCTCGCCGAAGGGCGCGCCCTCAGGCGCGCGGTCGAGGATCGATCCGAATTCGCAGATGTATTACTCTTCTGAGAAAGTTGTACTTCCGTATCGCAAGCCGTACGAATCTACTGTCTCTTTATCTTCAGAAGCGCCCGGGGGGTTGTGATGCCTGGGGGGGCGTCGCAGGAGCGCACTGGACAGGGAGGTCGCGGGGCTGGGGCACCGCGGCCTCCGGTCTATTCAGGCTCAGGGCCCGCGATAGAGGAACGTGCCGATCGCGCCGCCGACGATCTCGTGGAGCAGTTCGAGTGCCGGCCCCTTGGAATCGGTGAACTCCTTGGTCTGGTTGTACGGCTGCGGCGGCTGCTCCTTGTAGAGCTGCCAGTCCTGCATGATGACGAGCGTCCGGTCCGGGATGAACGAGGGCCCGAGGGCCTCGTACCAGGCTTCGTTGACCTCGAACGTGCGGCCGCAATCGATGTACGCGATCTCGATCGGTTCGCCGTCCCAGGCCAGCGGCGGCAGGAACGAGTTGTCGCCGTGGTCGGCGATCCGCGCCCGCCGCACCTCGAGCAGGTCCGCGATCGGCGCGACGTACCGCTCGAAGATCGGCTGGAAGGACTCGCCGTCGCCCGGGCGGTCGGGCCGCTCGTAGTAGGAATCCATCCAGGACGACCGCCACACGAAGTCGTCGACGACGTGCAAGCGGCGGCCGGAGAAGGCGGCGCTCGCCATCAGGCCCCGGACGATGTGGAGGGTCGACCGGCCGAGCCATGGCCCCAGCTCCACCACTTCGCCGAACCCCGCGTACGCGGTGCCGATCCACTCGTAGTAGCGCCGCTCCTCGTCGGAGATCATGCCGGGCACGCCGTAGTCGCGGACCACGGCGCCGACCCACGGTGCGTGCGGGTCGAGGACGTATCGGTCGAGCAGGTGCAACGGGTGCCTCCTCAGGCGGCGAGCCGGATGCGATCGTCGAAACCGAGCGGGTCGAGCGCGGACGTGGTGGCCGCCAGGACCGCGCCCAGCTCGGCGTTACCAGGGTCGAGGGCGAGCCCGCGCGCCGCATCGCGCCGGGCCTCGGCGGGTCGTCCGAGGTCGAGGAGGATCGCGGCCCGGTTGACCAGGCAGTCCGAGCCGGTCTCGCCGCCGACCATGAGGCCGGTCGTCACCGACTCGACGGCGCCGGGGCGCCCGAGCGCGTGCAGCGCCACGCCCAGGTCGTTCCATGCCTCCGCACAGGCCGGGTCGTCGTCGACCGCGGCCCGGAACTGGCCCACCGCGCCGGCCACGTCGCCGTCGGCGAAGCGGCGCTCGCCGTCGTGGATCAGGAGACGCGCCGAGAGTGCCGCACCGGATGCGCGCGCGGCTCGCGCGACGTGCGGGACGAGGTCGCTTCGGCCATGCGCCCACACGAACCGCCACAGCCGGTCGCGAAGCCGCCGGCTCCACGGGAAGCGCTCCGTGGCGGCGAGCAAGGCAGTCAGCGACAGTCGCTCGACATCCGGCAGCGGTAGCGTCCCCCGGTCGAGGGCTACCGCGAAGGCGGCGGGCGAAAGCCGAGCGCCATGCACCTGCTCGTAGGTCGCGACCAGATCGGCGTCAGCATCGGCACGAGCGTCCGTGACCATGCGTCGCCTATCGGCACGGGCCGCGACCCGCTTGAGAAGGCGGCTACCTGACCTTCTTGTACGGATCGAGGTAGAAGTCGTCCACCTGCCACGACCCCGTCTCGGCCACGACGCGCATCTGGACGGAGACGGAACCGGCGCCAGCCGGCCCGCAGGCCGTCACCGGGATCTGCGGCGAGGGCGCCCAGCTGCTCGAGCCGCCGAACCGCGCCACGGTCACCGCCGTGGAGCCACCACCGCTGGCGGGACACAGCAGGTCGACCCGCATCGTGGCGGTCGGGCCGGATCCGGTCTTCGCCACGAACCTGGCCAGCGGGGTGTCGAGCTGCACGCAGAAGCTCGGCGTGGTGGCGGTGGCGGAGGCGGGCACGGAGGCGCTGCGCCGGTCGTTCTTGCTGTTCAGGTTGAACGTCTCGTTGCCGCTCACGATCCCGGCGCCGCCCGTGAAGGCCCACGCCGGCGAGGTCGACTCGAAACCGCCGTTGGTGATCAGGCTGTAGTAGTTGAGATCGCCCCACTGCTTGAAGGTCTGGGACGAGCCGCCCGTGCAGGCGGCGCTTGCGTTGCTCGCACCGGCCAGCGCGGAGCCGGCGACGGCGAGCAAGCAGAGGGTTCGCATGCGGGTTCTGATCAAGATGAAGCCCGTCGCTTTCGATCACGCCCGGGGAGAGAAGGGCGACTCGGGGGGACGTAGGTATCGTGAAGATCCGGCCCCGGTCGTTCATCGCTCAGCTGAGGGATATCACGGTCGTGTCACGCGGCCAGCTCACCGGCGCCGCGATGCGCCAACAGCCGCACCAGGGCGGCGACGACCCGCGGGTCGAACTGGGTGCCCGACCCCAGCTCGAGCTCCTCGTAGGCCGCTGCCGCGCTCCGCGCGGCCCGATATGGTCGCTCGGTCGTGATCGCGTTGTAGGTGTCGCAGACGGCCAGGATCCGGCTCAGCAACGGAATCTGCTCGCCACGGAGCCCATCCGGATACCCGCCGCCATCCCAGCGCTCGTGGTGGTGGCGCACGGCGATGGCGATCCCCGCCAGGACGCCGCCGGCGCTGGTGAGCATGTCGGCCCCGATCACGGGATGCAGCTTCATGATGCGCCACTCCTGATCGTCCAGCGGCCCTGGCTTGTGGAGGATCTCCTTGGGGATCTTGGTCTTTCCGATGTCGTGCAGCAGCGCGGCGAACTCGACGTCGCGCAGGGCCTGGGGCCCGCCGAAGGAGAGCTCCCGCGCCACCCGGGTGGCGAGTTCCACCACGCCCGCCGAGTGGGCGCCGGTGTAGGCGTCATCACCCTCGATCATCTCGCCGAGGAGCAGTGCCGTTCCGCGATATGCGCGCGAGAGGTCCTCGAGCGAGTCGAGCCGCCCGGCCCGCTCGCGGCGATGCAACTCGAGCAGGGCCACGACGGCGACCGGCAGCACGAAAGCGAAGCGCGCCGCGGGCGTGGCCAGGACGACGAGCAACCCGACCGGGGTCAGAGCGATGTCGATCGCGTACAGCCAGGCCGCGTTCGTCCAGGTCGGGCCTCGCGCGGTGCCCAGCGCGATGTCGTGCAGGCGCCAGTTGACGAGGTCGCCCGCGATCTGGGCGGCGAGCGCCACCGCGCAGATCTTGGCCAGTTCCACCCCCGACGCCGGCGGACGGGCGACGAGCACCACCAGTGCCGGCGCCACCGAGAACCAGCACGAGCTGACTGCCAGGAGCAGTCGCCGCGCGAGCGGCCCGCGGCCGAACAGTGCGCCCGCGAGGTAGCCGCAAACGACCGCCGCGGGCACTGCGCCGGCGGGAATCAGGAAGAGGAGCGGCACGAACGCGAGCTGCGTCGGTACGGCCGCACCCGCACCGACCTCGAGCTCGACGTTGGTGAGCACGGCCAGCATCACGACCAGCCCGCCCGCCACGACGAGGTCCGTCCCATGCCAGCCCCCGGCCGAGCGTGCGGCCAGGGCGACCGCAGCCAGCGCCATGCCGGCCGCGCTCAGGCCTTCGACCAGCCGCTCCCGCGAGCCGAGGCGTCCTTCACGGCGTTGGCGAGCAGCACGGATCTCCGCCGACCCATCGTCCATCCGCGCAAGCATCGGCACGCACAAGCCGGGCCTTGACAGCCTGGGGTCAGGCTACGACTGTGCGTCGCCGCGGTCGCGACGATCGCGGAGGAAGCGCTGAAGCTCCTCGGCGAGCTCGTCCCCCGTCGGGATCGGGGCGTCGTCCTCGTCGGCGTCATCCCACTCCCGGCCCTCGAGGTCGCGGACGTACGCCGCCGTCTCCTCGTCGGCCTCGAGTACCTCGCCGATCTGGCGCATGAACACCTCGCCGGCGCGCTCGAGCTCGCCAGTGTCGAAGCTCGTGTCGAGCAGCCGCTCGACGTGCCGGACGAGCGCGAGCGCCGCCGCGGGGTTGGCGTTGGCCGAGATGTAGTGCGGGACGGCGGCCCAGAAGCTGACCGAGGGGACGCCTGCCTTGCCGAGCGCATCGTGGAGGACGCCCACGATCCCGGTCGGTCCCTCGTAGCGGGAGCGTCGCAGGCCGAGGCGATCCGCCAGGTCGGCGTCGTGGGTCGTGCCGGTGACCGGCACCGGCCGGGTGTGCGCGGTGTCGGCGAGGAGGCCGCCGAGGGAGGCGGCCAGCTGGACGTCGAGGGCGCCGCACGCATCCGCGATCTCGCCCGCGAAGTGCCGCCAGCGGAAGTTCGGCTCGACCCCGATCACGATCACGAGATCGCGCTCGCCCCCGGGCAGGCGGCCGTGGAAGAACTCCGTGTCGGGCCAGCTGAGCTCGCGCTCGGCGCCCGCCAGCGCGACGCGCGGCCGGATCTGCTGGAAGTCGACGTACTCCTCGGGTTCGATGAGCGCGAAGCGCTCGGCATCGAGCGCGTTGCGCACGAAGGAGGCAGCGAGCGTGGCGGCACTGCCGCCATCGTTCCAGCCGTGGAAGGCGGCGAGCATGAACGGACTGCGGAGCGTCGGCCGTGACTCCCAGATCACGGACGAAGCCTACGCGATGCGGAGATACGCCCCGTCCGCGGCAGCCTCGTCGGCAAGTACGAGGAGGGCGGCGTCGACCACCGCGGGGTCGGCCATCGACCCTGACATCGAGCGGAGCCGCGAAGCGGCGGCCTTGCGGGCACGCGCGTCGGCGGCGGCCGTTGGCAGCAGACCGGCGATGACGTCGGCGACCGCGACGATCCGCGCCTCGACGGGAATCGCGGTGCCGGCGCGACCATCCGGGTAGCCGGAACCATCCCAGCGCTCGTGGTGATGCCGGATCGCCGGCGCGGTGTTCGCGAGTTCCTCGACGCGCCGGACCAGATCGGCCCCGATCAGGACATGTGCGCGCAGCTCGGGGGTATCCGACCCGGCTGCCCGATCGGCATGCGCGAGCGCCGCGTCGGGCAGGGCGACCATGCCGATGTCGTGGAGCCAGCCGGCCACGGCGCACCGGTGCGCGGTGTCCGGGTCGAGGTCGAGCGCCCGCGCCAGCCGCTGCGAGAGGTGTGCAACTCGCTCGGCGTGGCCCGGGTCGCGGCCCTCCCGCACCCCTGCGATCAGCACCACCGCTCGTGCCAGGCGGAGGGCATCGGCACCGCCGGAGATCGGGCGCAGGATGCGGGGCGGGGCGGGATCCACGGGCCTGCAGGCGGTATCGACCAGCGAGCCGCCCGGCTGTAGCGGCGGACGGAATCGCTCGTGTCCCGCCCGCCGTCTGCCGATACCGCGCCCGTGAAGACGCGCGCGCTGACCGGCACGGCTCTGGCGATGACGGTGGCATCGCTGCTGGCCGCCTGCGGTGGCGGAGGGCTGGGCAAGGTGCCCCGGCCGCCGGGTGTCGGCGTCGAGGTCAACGTCTCGAACACGCCGGGCGCGCAGGCCGAGACCATGATCGCCGTCGACCCGAACGACCCGCAGACGCTGGTCGCCGGTGCGAACGACATCAGCTCCGACCTCGAGTCGGGGACGGAGGCCGGGTTCGGCGGCATGCGGGCGTTCAGCTCCACCGACGGCGGACGCACGTGGAAGACGACCGCGGCGCTCCCGCTGCCGGGCGGCATCCGCCGCGGCGACGGTTGCACCAGCGATCCGGCGCTCGCGATCGATCTGAAGGGACGCCAGTACTACGGCTTCATCCACATTCCGCGCTGCATGCCGGACTACTTCGGTACCCAGGTCTACGTCGCCCATCGCGCCAACGCGACCTCTGCGTGGCAGGTCGGCTCGAAGCCGGCGGCGCCCGCGAGCGTGCCGTTCGCCGACGACAAGCCCATGATCGTGGTCGATGAAGGCGCCTCCAGCAGGCATCGCGACCGGCTGTACCTCGTCTTCACCCGCATGACGAAGGCGGGTGCCGGCATCGTGATCACCCACTCCGACGACGGCGCCCGGACGTGGTCGAGGACATCACCGGTGAGCCCGGTCACGAAGCGCCAGTTCCCCGTCTTCGCCGGCCTCGCCGTCCTGCCGAACGGCGCCGCGGTCGCGACCTGGACGACCGACGGCGTGGTCCGCCTCGCGCGCAGCCCCGACGGTGTGCGGTTCGGCCGGGCGAGGACGCTCGGCAAGCTGGACCTCCCCCCGAAGCCGCGCAAGAAGTCGCGGAAATCCGGGGGCGACGCCAACGAGTGCCACGGTACGCCGCTGCCCGCGCAGCCGGGCCGCTGCATCACGCCCGGGCCGACCATCGCGGTCGACACGTCCGCCGGGCCGCGGGCGGGAACGATCTTCACCGCGTGGGCCGAGCGCGGTGCCGACGGCACCATCGACGTGGTCTCCGAGACGTTCTCGCCGAGCCTCCACCCGGGCCCGACGGTCCAGTTCACGGGCATCGGCAAGAGCGATCAGATGCAGCCGGCGATCGCCGTCGACCGCCAGACGGGAACCGCCTGGCTCTGCTACTACGACTCGAGCGGTGACTGGACCCGCGTCCACGTCATGTACACGTGCACCGCGAGCCGCGACGGCGGGCAGACGTGGACGACGCCGATTGCCGCGGCATCGTCCGAGTCGGACGCGACGCAACCGGGCATGCGCACCTGGTTCAACTTCGGCGACTACCAGGGCGTTGTCGCGGCGAAGGGCCTCGCGCACCCCATCTGGACCGACGCCCGCGCCGGCGGTCTCAACTCCACCGAGATCTACACCACCACGCTCAGCGAATCAGCGATGCACTGAACAGGCCGCCGATGACCGCACGGCCATCGGTCGGCCCGAGCAGCGGATCGACCGCGTGCTCGGGGTGCGGCATCAGGCCGAACACGTTCCCGGCCTCGTTGCAGACGCCGGCGACGCGGCTGGTCGCGCCGTTGATGTCCTGGTCGTACCGGAGCAGGATCTGCCCGGAGTCCGTGAGTGCCTCGAGCGCGGTGTCGGGCACGAACCAGGCGCCGTCGCCGTGCTTGACGGGAATCCGCAGCACGTCCCCGGGCGGCCGCTCGCCGGTCCACGGCGACTCCCGCTCGACGGTCAACTCGGCCTCGAGGCAGTTGAAGCGGCCGTGATGATTGGCCCGCAGCACGCCCGGTAGGAGCCCGGCCTCGCACAGCACCTGGAAGCCGTTGCAGACGCCCAGCACCGGGCCGCCCTCGGCGGCGTGCCGGGCCACGGCGGCCACGACGGGCGAGAAGCGCGCGATCGCGCCGCATCGCAGGTAGTCGCCGTACGAGAACCCGCCCGGCAGGAACACCGCGTCGACGCCCTTGAGATCGTCGTCGGCGTGCCACAGCGCCACGGGCTCGCCGCCGCACACCTCGACTGCACGCATCGCGTCCCGGTCGTCGCAGGTGCCCGGGAACGACACCACACCGACCCTAGGCGCCATCCACGATCACCTCGTACCCCTCGATCAGCGGGTTCGACAGCACACGCTCGGCCAGCTCGCGCGCCTGGGCCTCGGCGCTGGCCGCATCGGGCGCGTCCAGCTCGAGGTCGAAGACCTTGCCCGCCCGGACGCGGCCGGTCGCGTAGCCGAGGCCCCGCAGCGACCGATCGATCGCCTCGCCCTGCGGGTCGAGGATCCCGTCCCGCGGCCTGACGAGCACCGTCACCTTCATCCCTGCACCCCCATCTCCGCGAGATAGGCCTCGAACGGCACCCCGCATATCCTCGCGTAGGCGTCCCGGTAGCGGGCCGCGGTACCGTCCCGCACCGCGTCGGGCAGATCGGGTCCCGGCGGGGTCTTGTCCCAGTCGAGCGTCTCGAGGTAGTCGCGAACGTACTGCTTGTCGAAGCTCGGCGGCGACATCCCGGTCCGGTAGGAGTCGGCCGGCCAGAACCGCGACGAGTCGGGCGTCAGGACCTCGTCGGCGAGCACCAGGCCGTCGTCGGCGCCGACGCCGAACTCGAACTTGGTGTCGGCGAGGATGATCCCGCGCGCGGCCGCGTGCTCGGCGGCGAACGTGTAGAGCTCGATCGACACGCGCTCGAGCTCGGCGAAGCGGGCATCGCCGACGAGCTCTGCGGCCTCCGCGCCGGTGATGTTCTCGTCGTGCGCTCCGATGGCGGCCTTCGTCGAAGGCGTGAACAACGGCGCCGGGAGCCGGGCGGCCTCCTCGAGTCCGGCCGGCAGGCGGTGACCCGAGACCGTGCCGCTGCGCTGGTAGTCCTTCCACCCCGAGCCGACCAGGTAGCCGCGGACGACGCACTCGACCGGGAGCATCGCCAGCTTCACGCAGTGCATCGCACGCCCGGCGAGTCCGGGCTCGCGGGCCACCTCGGGCAGCTCCCCGGGCGCGACACCGAGCATGTGGTTGGCGACGATGTGGCGGGTCCGCTCGAGCCACCACCGGGTCATCCCCGTCAGGACCCGCCCCTTGTCGGGGATGCTCGTCGGCAGCACCACGTCGAAGGCCGAGAGCCGGTCGGACGCGACGAGCAGGAGGGTGTCGTCGCCGAGGTCGTAGATCTCACGGACCTTGCCCGATCCGATACGGAGCTCATCGAGTGCTGGCATCAATTCCTCTCGTCACGAGGGCGCGGTCGAAGGGTACCTGGGCGTGCTGCAGGAAGTCGTCGAGGTCGAACGCATCGGCGAGGACCGCCGGGGACACCGAGGTCGCCCCCGGATCGGCGGCGATGAGGTCGCGCAGGTGCTCGCCCGTCTCCCACGCCTGCATGGCGTTGCGCTGCACGATCTCGTAGGCCGCCTCGCGGCTCAGCCCCGCATCGACGAGCTTGAGCAGGACACGACCCGAGAACGGCAGGCCGTGGGAAGCGTCGAGGTTCGCGAGCATGCGCTCGGGCCGGACGACCATCCCCTCGACGACCCACGCGAACCGGTCGAGCAGGTAGTCGAGGAGGATCGTCGAGTCGGCGAGGATGACGCGCTCGGCCGAAGAGTGCGAGATGTCGCGCTCGTGCCACAGGGCGACGTTCTCGAAGGCGACCCCGGCGTTGCCGCGCAGCACGCGGGCCAGTCCGGAGATGCGCTCGCACGTGATCGGGTTCCGCTTGTGGGGCATGGCGGAGCTGCCCTTCTGACCACGGCCGAACGGCTCCTCCGCCTCGCGCACCTCGGTGCGCTGCAGGTGCCTGATCTCGGTGGCGAACCGGTCGAGCGAAGACCCGCACACCGCGATCGCGGCCAGCAGCGCGGCGTGGCGGTCGCGCGCGACGACCTGCGTGGCGGCGACCTCGATACCGAGCCCGAGCGCGGCCGCGACGTGCTGCTCGACCCGCGGGTCGAGATTGCCGTAGGCACCGACCGCTCCGGACAGCTTCGCCACCGCGACCCCCTCGAACGCGGCCTCCAGCCGGTCGCGGTCGCGTTGCAGCTGGCAGACCCAGCCGAGCAGCTTGAGCCCGAAGGTCGTCGGTTCGGCGTGGACGCCGTGGGTGCGTCCGATGCAGGGCGTGTGGCGGTACTCGAGCGCGCGGGCCAGCGTCGCCGAGTGCGCCCGGTCGAGGGACTGCAGGATGAGGCGGCCGGCGTCCACCAGCTGCAGCGCGAGGCCCGTGTCGACCACATCGCTGGACGTGAGGCCGTAGTGGAACCAGCGCGCGGGCTCGCCGACCTGTTCGGCGATGGACTCCGTGAAGGCGACCACGTCGTGATTGGTACGGACCTCGATCTCGCGGCAGCGCTCGACGTCCACGCGCGCGCCCGCCCGCAGCGCGGCCACCGCGGCGGGCGGCACCACGCCGATCGCGGCCCACCCGTCGAGCGCCGCGAGCTCCACGTCGAGCCAGCGCTCGAGCCGCCGCTGGTCCGTCCAGACGCTGCCGATCTCGGGACGGGTGTAACGGGAGATCACGGTCCGTGCAGGCTACCGGACGTACGGGACGGAAGCCGCGCGGCGGCCGCGGCGATGTCCGAGCGCGCCTGCATGCCGTCGAACGCGATCAGCCGGGCCGCGGCGTAGGCCGCCTGGCGGGCGGAGCCGAGGTCGGCACCGGAGGCCGTCACTGCCAGGACCCGGCCCCCGGCCGTCACGACCTCGTCGCCACGCCGGGCCGTGCCGGCGTGATACACCCGGGCACCGGCCGCCTCGGCCGCGGCGATGCCGGTGATCGGGACGCCGGACTCGGCCGACGCGGGGTAGCCACGGGAGGCGAGCACCACGGTCACCGCCGCGCCAGGGGCGAAGCCGATCGGCCGTTCGGCGAGCATCCCCGTGGCCGCCCCGTGCAGGCGCAGGGCGAGGTCGTCCTCGATGCGAACGAGCAGCGCCTCGGCCTCGGGATCGCCGAACCGGACGTTGAACTCGAGCACCCGGGGGCCGTCGGCGGTCATCATGAGCCCGGCGTAGAGGCAGCCCGTGAAGTGGATGCCCCGCCGCGCGAGCTCGCGCAGCACGGGGACGTGCACCCGTTCGACGAGCTGCGCGGTCGCGTCGGCGTCGATGCCGGGCACCGGCGAGTAGGCGCCCATGCCGCCGGTGTTCGGACCGGTATCGTCGTCGCCGATGCGCTTGAAGTCCTGCGCCGGTTCGAGCGGCACCGCTCGCAGGCCGTCGCACAGGGCGAGCAGCGAGACCTCGAAGCCATCGAGCCGTTCCTCGATGACGAGCGTCGCGCCCTCGGCGCGGCCGAGCAGCTCACCGGCCGCCGCCTCCGCCTCGGTCGCCCCGTCGCAGACGATGACGCCCTTCCCGGCGGCCAGGCCGTCGGCCTTGACCACGACGCGACCGCCGAGCGCCGCGATCGCGTCGCGCGCACCGGCCAGGGTGGTGACCGTCAGGCCGCTCGGCGGTCGGCACGCCCGCGGCCCGCATGACGTCCTTCGCGAAGGCCTTCGAGCCCTCGAGCCGCGCCGCATCGCGCCCGGGCCCGAAGGTTGCGAAGCCGCCGGCCCGAAGGGCATCGCCGAGGCCGGCGACGAGCGGCGCCTCGGGGCCGACGACGACGAGGTCCGGGGCGATGGCCGCCGCCAGGCGCACGATGCCGTCGACATCGGTGGCCGCGACCTCGTGGCAGGTCGCGAGCGCCGCGATGCCGGGGTTGCCGGGGGCGGCGTGGATATCCGTGACGCTCCCGCCACGGCGCATGGCATCGGCCAGCGCGTGCTCCCGCGCGCCCGAGCCGACGACGAGCACCCTCATCGGGTCGCCGCCGCGCCTCTCGGTGCCAGGATCTGGTCGCGGCGCTGGCCGACACCCACCGCGGTGACCGGCAGGCGGAGCTGCTCCTCGATCCACGCCACGTAGGCCCTGGCCTCCGCGGGCAGATCGTCGAACGCGGTCGCCGCCGAGATGTCGGCGTTCCAGCCTGCGAGCTCCTCGAAGACCGGTTCGGCGTGGTGGAAGTCGGACTGGTGCGGCGGGAAGTCGTCGGTCACGGACCCGTCCCGGAGCCGGTAGCCGACGCAGACCGGGATCGATGCGAACGTCGACAGGACGTCGAGCTTGGTCACGACGAGCTCGGTCATGCCGTTGATGCGGGCCGCGAAGCGGAGCCCGACGAGGTCGAGCCACCCGCAGCGCCGCTCGCGACCGGTGACGGTGCCGAACTCGGCGCCGAGATCGCGAAGGCGCGCCCCGCGCTCGGGGTCGGCCTCCGACGGGAAGGGCCCCGAGCCGACCCGCGTCAGGTACGCCTTCGCAACGCCGATCACCGAGGTGATCCGCGTGGGCCCGACGCCGCAGCCCGCGCAGGCCCCACCTGCCGTTGGGTTCGACGACGTGACGAAGGGGTACGTGCCGTGATCGACGTCGAGCAGCGTCCCCTGAGCACCCTCGAAGAGCACCCGGCGCCCGTCGCGGAGCGCGTCGTCCAGCAGCTTCGCGGTGTCGGTGACGTACGGCTCGAGCCGGCGGGCATGCCGCCCGAGGTCGGCGAGGATCGCGGCGCCGTCGAGCGGGTCGAGTCCGTAGATCTTCTGGAGCTGCTCGTTCTTCAACGCGAGCGCCGCCTCGACCTTCTGGGCGAGGATGCCGGCGTCCAGGAGGTCCTGGACGCGGATCCCGATCCGCGCGACCTTGTCGGCGTAGGCCGGGCCGATGCCGCGCTTGGTCGTCCCGATCTGCAGCGGGCCGAGCGCCACCTCCGCCTGGGCATCGAGGATCCGGTGCCACGGCATGACGAGGTGTGCGTTGCCGGAGATGCGCAGCCCGCTCGCCGATCGCCCGCGCGCCTCGAGCTCGTCGAGCTCCGCCACCAGCGCCTCCGGGTCGATGACGACCCCGTTGCCGAGGACGCAGACCTTGCCGGCCTCGAGGATGCCCGACGGCAGCAGGCGGAACTTGAACGTCTCGGAGCCCACGACGACGGTGTGGCCGGCGTTCGCGCCGCCCTGGTAGCGCGCGACGATGTCGAACTGCTCGGCGAGGACGTCGACGATCTTGCCCTTGCCCTCGTCGCCCCACTGGGCGCCGACGATGACGGTGCCGGCCACCGTCAGGCCTCCCGGGCCAGGTCGGAGAACAGGGTGTACTTCTGGCGGAATGCCATCTCGAGGCTGTCGGTGGCACCCGACCGGTGCTTGGCGACGATCAGCTCGGCCGTGCCCTTGTTCGTCTCGGAGTCCTTCACGTAGTACTCGTCGCGGTAGATGAACATGACGACGTCGGCATCCTGCTCGATGCTGCCGCTGTCCCGCAGGTCGGACAGGATCGGCCGCTTCTCGGTGCGCGCTTCGACCGCGCGCGAGAGCTGCGAGAGCGCGATCACCGGCACGTCCAGATCGCGCGCGAGGAGCTTCAGCGAGCGCGAGATGTGGGAGATCTCCTGGACGCGGTTCTCGGCGGTGCGATCGGCGCCGCCCATCAGCTGCAGGTAGTCGACCACGATCAGCGACAGGCCGCGCTCGACGCTCTTCAGCCGCCGGGCCTTCGACCGGATCTCCATCACGTTGACGCCGGCCGAGTCGTCGATGTAGATCGGCGCCTGGGTGAGCCTGTCGCAGGCGCTGGTCAACCGCGTCCAGTCGTCGGGACGCATCTTGCCGCTGCGCAGGTTCTGCGAGTCGACCAGCGCCTCGCCGCACATCAGGCGCTGCGTCACCTCGTGCCGGCTCATCTCGAGGCTGAAGATGGCGACCGGCAGGCCGCAGTTGACGCCGACGTGCCGGGCGAAGCCGAGTGCCAGCGAGGTCTTGCCCATGCCCGGCCGGGCGGCCAGGATGATCAGGTTCGACGGCTGGAATCCGGACAGGACACGGTCGAGCGCCTTCAGCCCGCTGGGCACGCCGGTCAGCTCGGCGCCCGACTCGTTCAGGCGCTCGATGCGCTGGAACTCCTCGACCAGCAGGCCCTTGATGGGCAGGAGCCCGTCGTGCCCACGCTCCTGCGCGACGTCGAAGATGATCGACTCCGCGCGGTCGACCAACTCGGTCGCACTGCCCTGGCGCTCGTAGCCGAGCCGCGCGATCTCCATCCCGCCGGCCACGAGGCGGCGGATGACGGCGAGGTCGTGGACGATCTCGGCGTAGCGGCGCACGTTGGCGACGGCCGGGATGGCATCGGTGAGCGCGTGGATGTACGGAGCCCCGCCGACGTCGTCGAGCTTGCCCATGGTCGCCAGCTCGTCGGAGACGGTGATCGCGTCGACCGGCTTGTTGTCGTGATAGAGGCGCTGAATGGCCTCGAAGACGACGGCGTGGGCGTCGCGGTAGAAGTTCCTGCGGGCGGACGACCTCCGTGACGATGTCGACGGCGGACTCGGACAGCATCATCGCGCCGAGGAGGGACTCCTCGGCGTCGAGGTCCTGCGGCGGAAGGGTCGGGCCTGGCGCCGTTGTCGCGCTCACGGCGCGATCAGGACTCGACGCTGGCGGCGAGCTGCTCTTCCGGGGCCGCGTCGCGGACGGACGGCACAGCGTCGAAGCCCTGGGCGGCCGAGACCTCCACCCGCAGGCTGGCCTTCACCTCGGGGAACACGTCGATCTGGACGATGTAGGCGCCGAGCGCCTTGATCGGCTCGGCCAGCCGGATCTTGCGGCGGTCGATCCGGATCCGCCGCAGCCGCCAGAGCTCGTCGGCGAGCTCCGCGGAGGTGATGGAGCCGTAGAGGCGGCCGTCGGCACCGGCTCGCGCCGGCAGGTCGAGGATCGTGCGGTCGACGACGTTGCCGATCTCCTGCGCCGCATCCAGCGAACGGGCCTCCTGGTGGGCGCGCTGCGATCGCACGCGCTCCACCTCCGCGATGCGGGCCGGCGACGCCACCTCGGCGAGGTGGCGGGGCAGCAGGTAGTTGCGGAGGTAACCGCGAGCCACGGCGACGACGTCGCCGCGATGTCCGAGGTGCTCGACGTCGACGAGCAGGATGGCCTTCTGGGTGCCGGTGCGTGTCATGGGACTCTCTCGGTCAGAACGGAATGTCGTCGTCGACGTCGGCCGCGCCGCCGCCGCTCCAGGGCTGGGCCTCTGCCGGTGCGGCGACCGCGGCCGCAGGGCGCTCGAACGATCCGCCCCCGCCGCCGCCCTCGCTGTCGCGAGGACCGATGAACTGCACGTTCTCGGCCACGATCTCGACCGCCTCGCGCTTCTGGCCCTCCGGCGTCTCCCACTGGCGCCATCGCAGGCGCCCGTCGATCGCCACCTGACGGCCCTTGGCGAGGAACCGGGCGCAGGTCTCGGCCTGCGAGCCGAAGACGCTGACGCGGAAGTAGTTCGGCTCTTCGACCCACTCGCCGGTCTGCTGGTTCTTCCTGCGGTGATTGACCGCAAGGCCGAGCTCGCACACCGAGGTACCGCTCGGCAGCGCCTTCAGTTCGGGATCGCGGGTGAGGTTCCCGACGAGCACCACGCGGTTGATGTTTGCCACCTTGGAACTCCTCTCCCGAACATCTGTTCGGGCCAGCGTAGAGGATGGGCCGGATGTTGTCAATTTCGACAACACGCGGGGAGCCGTCGCGAGTTAGTCGCGGCGGAGGGTCTTGTGCCGCAGCACGCCGTCGGTGATGCGGAGCACGCGATCGACCTCGGCGAGCGAGTCCGTCGCGCAGCTGAACTGGACGTGCCAGTGGTGCGCCTCGCCCTGCTTGCGAATCTCGTACGCGAGCTTGCGCCTGCCCCACGGGTCGAGCGCGTCCCACGAGCCGCCGTTCGAGAGCACGATCTCCCGTACACGGCCGACGATCTCCTCCTGGCGCGCCTCTTCGGCGTCAGGGTGGATCAGGATCAGTGCTTCGTAGGACTGCAAGGCTCTCTCTTCGCCTCCGGGCGCGGGCACGGGTATGGCGGCCCGGGGGCCGCAGACCGGCGCACCATAGCACCGGGTCGCTAGGCGCGATGCAGGCGCGATGCAGGCGCGACGGAGGTAGAGTACGCGCCCTAGCAGCGAGGAGGAACGGTGGGCAAACGCGTGATCCTGTTGGCGGCGGGGGCCGCGGCGGCGGTGGCGGCGCTGGTGGCGCTGCCGGGCCTGCGCGACTGGCTGATGCGAGTCACGGGCCGCAGGTCTGACCGCCGGCACTACGAGACCGAGGGGCCGGAGGCGCTCGACGACATGGCCGCGGACGACGCAGCCGGCGAGGCGGACGAGCTGCGGCTGTCGCTGCGGGCCCGGCTGGCCGAGTCGGGCTCGGCCCAGGACGTCGATGAGGTCGTGGCGGCCAACGCCGGCGCCGCCGAGGCCGAGGCGACGGACGGGTCGGCCTCCGATACCGTGGACGAGGCCCGAGCACGGGTGCGCGCGAAGGCGCGCGAAGCGCGCAAGCGGCTCACGGAGACGCCGGAAGCCGACTCCTGATCGCCGGTTCGACCGCCGCCCACACGCGGTCGGGGTCGGCGTCCACGCCGATTGCCGACAGCGACGCGGTGCGGGCGAGGAATGGTGCGACGCTGCTTGGCAGGTACGCGGCCACGGCCGCCGGGGACGTCGCGCAGTAGACGCTCGACTGGAACACCACGGCCCCGCGCCGGCGGCGCTGCGAGAGGCCGACCAGCTTGCGGCCGTCCAGCGTCACGACCTCGTACGGGGACAGGCCCGCGTAGCAGGCATCCCGAGCCGCGACCTGCCGCTCCCGTGGCAGGGCGCGGGCCTCGGCGACGCTCACGGTCCGGCAGGCCGCGCCGAGCGTGCGCAGCGCCTCGGCCCAGGCCTCGCCGAGGAAGCGATACGACTCCGAGACGTCGTCGAGCATCAGCGGGTGGCCGGCCGGCAACGCCACGTCGATCTCGAGCAGGTCGCGCGTGCAGAGCACGGCGCCACCGCCGGAACCACGCCGGACGACGTCGATGCCGAAGGGCTCGAAGGCATGCTGCGCCGAGCCGAGCACGAGCGCCGCCGGCCGGAACACGAGCGCGACCACGCCGACCTCGCCGGCCATGGCGCTCTCCAGCAACTCGGCGACCGTATCCCTGACCTCGGTCGCCGTGGCGATCCGGACGCTCACCGGCGCAAGAGCCTTCCGACGGCGGCCATCAATTCATCGCTGCGCTGCTCGGCCGTACCCGGCCCGTGGCCGCCGACCACGCAGTGCGAGACGTGGCCGTCGAGGAGGCCGAGGGCCACCTTGTCGAGCGCGGCCTGCACGGCCGCGATCTGCGTCAATACGTCGATGCAGTAGCGGTCGTCCTCGACCATGCCCTGCAGCCCGCGCACCTGCCCCTCGATCCGTCGCAGCCGGATCAGGAGGTCGTCGCGGGACGCGCTGTAGCCGCGGCTTTCCGTCACGATCGCATCCTGCCACGATTATACCCCCTAGGGGTATATACTGCAGGCATGAGTGCCACCGCGCACCTCGACCTGCCGATCACGGGCATGACCTGCGCGGGTTGCGCCGGCAAGGTCGAACGCCGGCTGAACTCGCTTCCGGGCGTCCACGCCGAGGTGAACCTGGCCCTCGAGCGCGCGGCCATCGACTTCGATCCGGCCGTCACCCTGCCTGCGGCACTGGTCGGCGCGGTCGAGTCGATCGGGTACCACGTGACCCTGGACGTCGGTGCGGAGGCAGCCGAGATCGCGCGCGACCAGGCGCTGGCGGGGCTCCGGCGGCGGATGATCGGCACCGCGATGCTGACCGCCCCGGTACTGCTGCTGGCGATGGTGCCCGCGTTCCAGTTCCCCGGCTGGGGCTGGGCGTCGCTGGCCCTGGCGACACCGGCGGTGTACTGGGGCGGCTGGCCCATCCACCGGGCGACGCTCGTGAATCTCCGGCACGGCTCGCTCACGATGGACACCCTCATCACGATCGGGTCGCTCGCAGCGTACTGGTGGTCGGTCGCGGCGCTCTCCCTGACGACGGACGGCGAGATCTACCTCGAGGTCGCCTCGGTCGTGATCCTGTTCATCCTCGCGGGCCGCTACTACGAAGGACGGGCACGACGCCGGGCCGGTTCGGCGCTCCGCGCCCTGCTCGAGCTGGGCGCCGACGAGGCTGCCCGGCTCCGCGACGGGATCGAGGAGCGCATCCCGGTCGCGGAGCTCCGGGTCGGGGACCTGTTCGTCGTCCGCCCGGGCGACAAGATCGCGACCGACGGCGTGATCGTCGAGGGCACGTCCGCGATCGATCGATCGCTGGTCACGGGCGAGAGCGCGCCGGTCGACGTCGGGCCGGGAGACGCCGTGATCGGCGCCACCCTGAACGTCGGCGGCCGCGTGGTGGTGCGCGCCGTCCGCGTCGGATCGGAGACCGCGCTGGCGCAGATCGCCCAGCTGGTCGAGGAGGCGCAGAGCGGCAAGGCGCCTGTGCAGCGGCTGGCCGATCGGGTGGCGGCGGTCTTCGTCCCGGTCGTGATGCTGCTCGCGATCGCGACGACCACGGCCTGGCTCCTCACGGGCGCGAGCGCCGCCACGGCATTCAGCAACGGGGTCGCGGTGCTGGTGATCGCCTGTCCGTGCGCGCTCGGCCTGGCCACGCCGACCGCCCTCCTGGTGGGCACCGGGCGGGGCGCGCAGCTCGGCATCCTCATCCGTGGCCCCGAGGTCCTGGAGCGGACCCGCGACGTCGACACGATCCTGCTCGACAAGACCGGCACGTTGACAACGGGGAGGATGCGCCTGGTCGCGAGCATGGCGGCCGACGGCGAGGAGGTGGCCGACGTGCTGCGGATGGCAGGCGGCCTCGAGCGGGCATCCGAGCATCCGATCGGCCGTGCGATTGCGGCCGCGGCAGCGTCGGCCGGGGCGCTCCCGACCGTCACCGCGTTCGTCGGCCGGGCCGGGCTGGGTGTCGAGGGCGTGGTCGAAGGCCGTGCCGTGCGCGTGGAGCGTGCCGGTGAGCTTCCACCCTCTCTGTCGGTGAGGGCCGAGGAGGCGCGGGCAGCGGGACAGACTCCGGTCATCGTGTCGTGGGACGGCCGGCTGCGCGGGCTGCTGGTGGTCGCGGACACGCCGAGGCCCACCAGCGCGGCGGCTGTCCGATCGTTGCGAGAGCTCGGCCTGGAGCCGGTGCTCGTGACGGGCGACAGTGCCCTCACCGCCCGGGCCGTCGCCGACCTCGTGGGCATCGAACAGGTGATTGCGGACGTGCTGCCGGAGGGCAAGGCCGCGGTCGTCCGCCGCCTCCAGGCGGAGGGCCGTGTCGTCGCCATGGCGGGCGACGGCGTCAACGACGCACCGGCGCTGGCGCAGGCCGATCTCGGTCTCGCGATGAGCGGCGGGACGGACGCGGCCATCGCGGCGTCCGACATCACGCTCGTGGCGGGCGACCTCGCGGGCGCGCCGGACGCCATCCGCCTGTCACGGCGCACGCTGCGCACGATCGAGGGCAACCTCGTGTGGGCCTTCGGGTACAACGTCGCGGCGATCCCGCTCGCGATGGCGGGCCTCCTCAACCCGATGATCGCGGCCGGCGCAATGGCCTGCTCGAGCCTGTTCGTGGTGTCGAATAGCCTGCGTCTGCGGCGATTCCGTCCGGCTCGAACCTGATCGTCTGGTAGGGTGCGAATGCGCGCACGGCGTTCTGCCGGCTCGCGGGAACGCTCTTCTCGATCCTCTTCGGTGTGTTCGGGCCAGTGCAACTCCCGAACCGCCACCGACCCCGGAAGGGTCGTGAAGGAGCATTCATGCAAGGAAAGACCTTCGCCGAGCTCGGCGTATCGCCGGGCGTGGTCCGAGCACTCTCGGGCCGCGGCATCTCCACCCCGTTCCCCGTTCAGCGGCGCATCCTCGAGGACGCGCTCTCGGGCGCCGACATCCTCGTGCAGTCGCCGACCGGCTCGGGCAAGACGCTCGCGTTCGGCATCCCGCTGGTCGACCGGCTGGCCGGCAAGCCGACGATCACGTCGGGCCTCGTCCTCGTCCCGACCCGCGAGCTCGCGGGCCAGGTCGCGGCCGAGATCGCCCCGATGGCCGCCGCCCAGGGCCTGCGCGTCGCGCGCGCCTACGGCGGTGCCTCGATCCGCACCCAGGCCCGCCTGATCGAGCGAGCCCACATCCTGGTCGCGACCCCCGGTCGACTCGAGGACCTCGTCGGGCGCCGCGAGGTCGATCTGTCGCGGGTCCGCATCCTCGTCCTGGACGAGGCCGACCGCATGCTCGACATGGGCTTCCAGCCGCAGGTCGACAAGCTGGTCGCACGGACGCCGCGGGAGCGCCAGACGATGTTCTTCTCCGCGACCCTCGACGGGCTCGCGGCGCGAGTGGCGGACAACTACACCCGCTCCCCGATCCGCCACCAGGAGGACGTCCTGGTGCAGGAGGAGGGGCCGATCGAGCACCGCTTCGTCTCGGTGGACAACGACAACCGCGTGGACGCCCTCGTCGACCTGCTCGTCGAGCAGCGCGACGGGCGATCGCTCGTGTTCGTCCGCACCCGGCACGGCGCCGACCGGCTCGCCCAGCGGCTCTCGCGGTCGGGTGTCCGCACCGCCGTCATGCACGGCTCCAAGACGCAGGCGGCGCGCGAGCGCGCGCTCGGCGAGTTCGCCAGCGGCCGCATCCGCGCGCTGGTCGCGACCGACGTCGCGGCCCGCGGCATCGACATCGCCGACGTCACGCACGTCGTCAACTTCGACCCTCCGGCCGACGCCGACGGCTACACCCATCGTGTCGGCCGCACCGGCCGCGCGGGCCGCAGCGGCACCGGCGTCACGCTCGTCAGCCCCGGTCACGGCCCGGCCGTGTCCGCGCTGGTCCGCGAACTCGGCCTCGAGGACGCCTACGCGGCCGACGGCTTTGCACTCACGCGGCCGAAGTCGGCCACGCCGACCCACCGGTCCGGCCAGCGCCGCCGCCAGCCCGTCCGACGCTAGCCACGAGCCACAGCACTCGCCGGGGCGGACACATGCTAGTCCGCCCCGGCGGGTAACCGCCGACGTCGTCGTATGAGTATGCGTCCGCGTGTATACTCATGCACGTGATTTCGTCCGCACCGAACCACCTGCTGTCCTTCGCCGGCATGTCGCCGGCCACGCTGGAAGGCATGCTGGACGTGGCTGCGGAGCTGAAGACCGACCCGTCGGCCTACTCCGACGTGCTCGCGGGCCGCACGGTGCTGCTGCACTTCACCAAGCCGTCCACCCGCACGCGGCTGTCCTTCGAGGCCGCGGTCGCACGGCTCGGCGGCCGGGTCGTCTTCGCCGGAGCCGACGAGCTCCAGCTCGGCCGGGGCGAGCCCATCCGCGACACCGCCCGCGTGGTCTCGCGCTACTGCGCCGCGATCGTCATCCGGACCCATGCCCACAGCGACGTCGAGGAGTTCGCGTGGTGGTCGACGGTGCCGGTCGTGAACGCGCTCACCGACACCCACCATCCCTGTCAGGCGATTGCGGATCTGCTCACGCTCCGCGAGCGCTTCGGGTCGCTCGCCGGCCTCGAGGTCGCGTACGTCGGGGACGGCAACAACGTCGCCCACTCCCTCATCGAGGCTTGCGCCCTGGCGGGCGTCCACATCCAGGTCGCGTGCCCAACCGGCTACGGACCCTCGCCGGCGATCGTGGCTTCGGCTGCGGCGGTTGCCGCGGAGACCGGCGGCTCGGTAACGGTGATGGACGACCCCGCCGAGGCCGCGAGCGGCGCCCACGCCGTCTACACCGACGTCTTCGTCTCGATGGGCGAGGACGATCTCCGCGCCGAGAAGCTGGCCGCGCTCGGCCGCTATCAGGTCGACGGCGCTCTCATGGCGCGCGCCCGCGAGGACGCCCTCTTCATGCACTGCCTCCCGGCGCACCGCGGTGAGGAAGTCACCGAGGAGGTGCTCGAGGGCCCGCAGTCGGTGGTCTTCGACCAGGCCGAGAACCGGCTCCACACCGCCGCCGCAGTCCTCGTCGCCCTCCTCTCCGCCGCCTGAGTCCGCCGCACCAGGCCCGCCCACCGCGGGACTCCGTCGGCGGAGCCGCGATAGGCGGGGCGTCAGTGTCCCGTCTGCCGTCGGGCGTTCGCCAGGAGGACGGGCCACCACAGGAAACGCACGCTCGCCGGCGGCTCGCATGCATTTCCCATGGCGGCGCCATCCCCCCGCTGCGATTCGCCAACGGGCGCGCCCTCAGCGGCCGGCGATTCCCAACCACCACCACCGCCGAGACCGCGCCCCCGCCGACCACGGCCGCTGAGCGAACGTCGGCTCGGGACTGTCCCATTCGCATCGCAGCAATCCGCCCGCGCTGCAGGCGGGGACAGTCCCCGTCCACAAGCCGCCGCATCCTCCCACAGCGAGGCGTCGGAGCGCGCCCCAACGTCGTGCGAGAATGCGGCCATGGCCGTTCGCGAAGCCGTGCCCGTCCTGAGCGTCGCCGAGACCGACGCGATCGGCCTCGACCGGGCCGGTCTGCTGGCGATGCACCGCAACATGCTGCTGTCACGCGGCCTCGAGGAGCGCGGCGGGGCGCTGTACAAACAGGGCCGGCTGCCGGGGTCGTTCTACACCGGGCGGGGCAACGAGGGCGCGTCGGTGGGCGTGGCGACGGCCATGGGTCCGGGGGACGTGGCGGCGCCGCTGCACCGCAACATGGGCGTGCACGTCACGCGCGGCGCCGAGCCATGGCGGTTGCTGTGCCAGTACATGGGGCGCGACGGCGGCGCGACGCACGGGCGGGACTCGAACCTGCGCTCGCAGGACCTCGAGCGCGGACTGATCGCGGGCGTGTCGCATCTGCCCGGGATCCTGCCGACGGCAATGGGCATCGCGCTCGCGTTCCGCGTGCGCAGCGAGTCGCGGGTGGCGCTGGGCTGGTTCGGCGACGGCGCGTCCGCCCGCGGCGACGTGCACGAGTGCATGAACTTCGCCGCCGTGCGCCGTCTGCCGATGGTCTTCATCTGCGACAACAACCAGTACGCGTACTCCACGCCAACCGAGCTGAACTACGCCTGCGAGCACCTGGCCGACCGTGCCACCAGCTACGGCTTCGAAGGCGTCGTCGTCGACGGCACCGACGTGCTCTCGGTCTTCCGCGAGGCGCGCGCCGCGATCGCCAAGGCCCGCGCCGGCCTCGGGCCCACGATGCTCGAGCTCGTGACACTCCGCATGGAGGGGCACGCGGTCCACGACGACGCCTCCTACGTCCCCCGCGATCTGCTCGCGGCGTGGGAGCGTAGCGACCCGGTGCAGCGGTTCGAGGCGTGGCTCCGGGCCAACGTGGCCTTCACGGACGACGAGGCCCTGGCGATGCAGACGGAGGTCACGGCTGTGGTCGACGACGCCGCCGTCCGTGCCGAGGCGAGCCCGTGGCCTGATCCAGCCACCGTCACCGACGGCGTCTTTGCGGTCTAGGTCGCTCGACGCCGATGAGCGCGATCGGCGCGGCGAGTTCCGGCCCTGGTTCTACCGCCTGATCAGGATCGTCGCGACGCCGGTGTTCTACGGCGTGTTCCGGTTGCGCGTCAGCGGGGTCGAGAACGTCCCGAGCGCCGGCGGCGTGGTGGTATCGAGCCAGCACCGGTCGAACTTCGACCCGTTCCTGATCGGGCTGTCCCTGCCCCGGCACCTCCGCTTCATGGCCAAGGCCGAGATGTATCGCATCGCGCCCATCGCCTGGGTGGTGCGATCGGGCGGCGCGTTCAAGATCGAACGGGGACAGCGCGACACCGCCGCGGTCGACATGGCCATCGACCTCGTCCGCGAGGGCTGGGCCGTGGCCATCTACCCCGAGGGGACGCGGAACAAGAAGGGCACCGGTCCGCCGCGCCCCCGGTCGGGTGCCGCGCGGGTGGCGCTCGCGGCCAACGCCCCGATGGTTCCCGTGGCCATCCGCGGCGTCGACCGCATCCGGCTCTTCCCGCCGAGGATTCCGCGCTTCGAGTGCCGGTACGGCGCGCCGCTCACGACCGAGGGCCTTGCCGAGCTCGAGCCCCAGCAGGCAGCGCGGCTTCTCACCGAGCGCTGGGTGGAGGCCGTGGCGGCGCTGCAGGCGGAGATGTCCGCTCGGTGACGAACCGCTCCGGGCCGTCGACCAGCGCCAGCCCGATCTGCGTCGCGAGTCCGGCGCCGAGCCAGACGCCGTGAAGGTCGTCGTCGGACAGGTCGTCGGCAGCGACGACAGCACGGATGTCGGCCGGTAGCGGGGTCGTCTCGATCACCTGGATCTGGTGTTCGACGAACCGGTGGAGCGCCTCCCTGGCGATCACGTAGACCATCCCGGAAGCGTCGGCGCGACGCGATGCGCGCCGACGGGGCGCACCGTCACGCAAGCAGCGCGGACAGCTCCGATGGCGTCGCGACCGGTCGCTGGCAGGTGAAGCGCTCGCACACGAACGCCGCAGGGACACCGTCGCGCGGCGCACGTCCGGCGAGCAGCGGCACGGTGTCGAAGAGCGGATCGGCGGGATCGGCGACCACGACGACCTGCCCCGGCCGGCGGTGCCGGTCGATGACCGCACGCAGCGCCCCGGTCCGCGGGTCTGCCAGCTCGCCAACGACGGCGATCTCGAGGGACGGCGTCTGGACGGCGTGCGCGACGCCCAGCAGGTGGCCGAACGCCTGCGGAGCGCGCCCGAGCACGCCCTGCACGGCACGCACGGCGGCCTCCGCGGCCATCTCCCACGCCGCATCCCCGTAGATACGGCCGAGACGCAACAGGTTCGACGCTATCAGCGACGAGCCCGATGGAGCGGGGTTGTCGTCGACGTCGACGCGGCGCGCGACCAGCCGTTCACCATCGGCAGGCGAGAGGAAGAAGGCACCGCCCGGGGCGGCGAAGAGCGAGAGCGCGAGGCCGGTCAGGCGCCGAGCCTCGGCGAGGTGGTCGAGATCGCCGGTCGCCTCGTGCAGCGCGATCAGGCCGTGGGCCACGGCGCCGTAGTCCTCGGCGAACCCGGGGATCTTCGACGCGCCGTCTCGGAACACGCGGTGCAGTCGCCCGTCGGCGTCGGCCAGCCGGGTGCGGATGAAGGCGGCGATCTCGACGGCCCGCGCCACCAGCGCCGGGTCACCGAGGAGACGGCCGGCATCCGCGTAGGCCGCCAGCGCAAGCCCGTTCCAGCCGGCCAGCGCCTTGTCGTCGCGGAACGGCTGGGGCCGGGTGGCGCGGGCCGCGAGCAGGCGATCGCACGCGTCGGCGAACGCGGGCCCGGCGCCGTCCGGCACCTCGCCGACGACCGAGAGCACGGTCGCGCCCTCGAAGTTGCCGGATGCCGTGATGCCGAACCGCTCGCACACCGCCGCCGTATCGGCGCCCTCGCCGAGCACCGCCGCCACCTGAGCCGGCGTCCAGGTGAACGTGAGGCCCTCGCGGCCCTCGGTGTCGGCGTCCTGCGCGGAGGCCAGGCCACCATCGTCGAGGCGCATCTCGCGGTCGAGGTAGTCCAGTGCGCGGCGCGCGACCGCGGCGTGGCGGGGCTCGCCGCTGAGCGCGTAGGCACGAGCCAGCAGGGCGTTGTCGTAGAGCATCTTCTCGAAGTGGGGGACGAGCCAGATCGCATCCACGGCGTAGCGATGGAAGCCGCCGCCGAGCTGATCGTGGATGCCCCCGTCCATCATCGCGTCGAGCGTCGCCAGCGCCATCGGCCGGGCGTCGCCGCGCTCGCCAAGCTCGAGCAACGTCGCCAGCAGGGCTGACGGCGGGAACTTCGGGGCGCCGCCGAACCCGGCATGCCTGGGGTCGAACTGCTGCCGGAGCGCCGCCAGCGCCTCGTCGATCAGCCCCGGCGGCAACGACCCGGCCGCCTCGACGTCGGCGGCCCGGCCGATCGCCGCCGTCAGCTGATCGGCCTGCCGGTCGACCTCGTCCCCACGCCCGCGGTACGCCTCCGCCACGCTCTCGAGCACCTGGCGGAACGACGGCATCCCCATGCGCGGCTCGGGCGGGAAGTAGGTCCCGCCCCAGAACGGGCGCTGGTCGGGTGTGAGGAACACGGTCATCGGCCAGCCGCCGTGACCCGTGAGCGCGACGACGGCGTCCATGTACACGGCGTCGATGTCGGGCCGCTCCTCGCGGTCGACCTTGATGCTGACGAAGCGCCCGTTCATGACCTGGGCGGTCGCCGGGTCGTCGAACGACTCGCGCTCCATCACGTGACACCAGTGGCAGGCGCTGTAGCCGATCGACAGGAGCACCGGCACGTTGCGCTCCCGGGCCGCGGCGAAGGCCTCCGCGCCCCACGGATACCAGTCGACCGGGTTCGAGGCGTGCTGGAGGAGATACGGCGAGGTCTCGCCCGCGAGCCGGTTCACGGACGCATGGTAGAGCTCGTCTCAGGCAGCGAGCGGCGGACCTGCCGGCGCGGGCGGGCGTCGCTTGAGACGCTCGACGGCGAGGTCGATGATGTTCGTGAGTCCGGTGTCCTGCATGTGACCCTCCAAGCGGTTGCGGAACCCGGGATGGAAGTCCATGGCAGTCGTGTTACGAGGACGTCATCACTGTCGCGCGCCGGGGCGCGGGCGGGCGCCCCCCGAACGGGTGATACGGCTCAGACTTGGTCGAGCAGGCCGCCCTGGAGGGCGATCGCCAGGCGCTCGAGGTCGTCCGCGGTCGAGCGGTCGTGCTCGATCGGGGCGACGATGCCGCGCACCCGTCGCAGCGCCAGCTCGACGCCGTCGCCGGAGCGCAGCGGCCGGTGCTGCTCGAACCCCTGCGCCGCGCAGACGAGCTCGATGGCCACGACCCGGAACGCCAGCTCGAGGGCATCGCGGAGCTTCAGCGCCGCGGTCGCACCCATCGAGTTGAAGTCCTCCTGCCCGGCGGAGGTGGGGATGTTGTGGATGCCGGCGGGCGTCGCGAGCACGCCGAGCTCCGCGACCAGGGAGGCGGCGACGTACTGCAGGATCATGAGCCCGGACTCCAGCCCGGGGTTGGCGGCCAGGAAGGGCGGCAGGTCGGCCGGCCCGGGCGAGAGCAGGGCGTAGCTGCGCCGCTCCGAGAACGCGGCCAGCTCCGCGATCGCGATCGCGGAGAGGTCGAGGGCGAGCGACAGCGGCTGACCGTGGAAGTTCCCGGCTGAGAACGCCTCGCCGCCGAGGATCAGCGGGTTGTCCGTGACCGCGTCCAGCTCGCGGCCGATGACGCCGCGCGCGTGGTCGAGCGAGTCGCCCACCGCGCCGAGCACCTGGGGGACGCAGCGGAACGTGTACGGATCCTGGACACGGGCGCAGTCGGCGTGGCTCTCGACCATCGTCGATCCCGCGAGCAGCTCGCGCAGCCGCAGGGCGACGGCGATCTGTCCCGGTTGCCGGCGGGCCTCGTGGACGCGCGCGTCGAACGGGCGGTGCGAGCCGAGCAGGGCCTCGACGGACAGCGCCGCGGCCACGACCGCCGCGCGGTGGAGACGGCCGGCGTCGTCCAGCGCGAGCGCGCCCATGGACGCCATCAGGTGCGTGCCGTTGAGCAGCGCCAGGCCCTCCTTCGAGGCCAGCACGATCGGCGACGCGACGGCCTCGGACGCCGGCATCTCGACGCCGTCCACCCGCACGCGGCCCTCGCCGATGAGCGCCAGGGCGCAGTGCGCGAGCGGGGCGAGATCGCCGCTGGCTCCCACCGAGCCACGGCTCGGCACGACCGGTACGACACCGGCCGCGAGCAGTGCGAGGAGCTGGTCGACCAGCGCCGGCCGGACGCCGGACAGCCCCTTCGCCAGCGAGTTCGCCAGCAGCAACTGCATGCCGCGCACGACCTCGTCGGGCAGAGGATCGCCGACGGCACAGGCGTGCGACCGGACGAGGTTCAGCTGCAGCGTCGACTGGTCGGAAACCGGGATCCGGATGCTCGCGAGATGCCCGAAGCCGGTGTTCACGCCGTAGGTCGGCGGGTCGCGCGATGCGACCTGCTCGAGCATGTCGCGCCCGGCGGCGACGCGCTCGCGGACGCCCTCGGCGAGCACCACGGAGCGGCCGTGACGCGCCACCGCGACGAGGTCCTCGATGGTGAGCGGGGCAGCGCCCACGGCGAGCGGGTGGTCGGTCATACTCGGCGAAGTCTATGGCGCCTGCCGACCTCATCGTCGACAACCTGGCGAGCATCGCCACCGTCGCTGCCGACGGGGCGTTCAGCGTGATGCGGGGAGCCGCGATCGCGGCCGGGGGCGGCAGGATCCTCGCGGTCGGACCCCGCGAGGACGTACGGGCCGCGTATCCGCAGGCCGCGACCGAGATCGACGGTACCGGGATGAGCGCGATCCCCGGCCTCGTCGACTGCCACACGCACGCCGTCTGGGCGGGGTCGCGGGTGGACGAGTTCGACCGGCGCGCGCAGGGGCAGTCGTACGAGCAGATCGGCGCGGCCGGAGGCGGCATCCGCGCGACCGTCGGCGCGGTCCGGGCGGCGAGCGACGACGATCTGACGGCACTCGCGACCCGGCGCCTGGCACGCATGCGCGCGCTCGGCACGACGACGGCCGAGGTCAAGTCGGGCTACGGGCTCGACGCCCGCTCCGAGGCCGCCATGCTGCGCGCCGCGCTCGCCGCCGGCGCCGCGACCGGCGTACGCGTGACCGGCACCTGCCTCGCACTCCACGCCGTGCCGCCGGGGCACACCGCCGACGCGTACGTGACCGAGGCGATCGAGGAGATCCTCCCGGCCTGTGCCGGTCTCGCCACCGCGGCCGACTGCTTCCTCGAGCGGGGCGCGTTCTCGGCCGAGGAGTGCCGGCCCTACCTCGCCGCCGCGAAGCGCCTCGGCCTGGCGCTGCGCATCCACGGCGACCAGTTCTCGGAGTGCGGGGCGATCCCCCTGGCCGCCGAGCTCGGCGCCGCGTCGGTCGACCACCTCGAGCAGACCGGGCCCGACGGCGTCCGCACGCTGGCGGCGAGCGGCGTCGCGGCCGTGTGCCTGCCGCTCTGCGCGCTCTACCTCGACCTGCCGATGCCGCCGGCGCGGGCGCTGCTCGAGGCCGGCGCCCGGGTGGTCGTCGCCACCGACTTCAATCCGGGCTCCGCGCCGTGCGACGCGATGCTCGCGGCGCTGACGCTCGCGGTGACGCGCATGCGGCTGAGCTGCGCGGAGGCGCTCGCCGCCGGCACCAGCGCGGCCGCCGCCGTGCTCGGCCTCGGCGCCGAGATCGGACGGCTCGCCCCCGGGTTCGCGGCCGACCTGGTGCTCATCGACGACCCCGACTGGCGCGCGGCGCTCTACCAGCTCGGCGCCACGCCGGCCAGGGTCATCGCCGGCTCCTAGGGCCGGTAGAGGCTCAGGTGGAGACGCGACTGCGGGCGACGCCGGCGGCGGCGTAGGCGTCCGCCTCGTCAAGCGTCTCGTGCTCCAGCAGGGCGCGGGCGAGCGACTCCAGCTGATCGCGATGACGGCCGAGCGTGTCGAGCGCCTCGACGTAGCACTCGTCCACGATCCGCCGCACCTCCTCGTCGACCAGGCGCCTCGTGGCCTCGGACGGGCCGCCCGGGCTCGAGCCGCCGAGGAACTGCGGATCGTCCTGCCCGCTCGGCAGCACGGAGACCTGACCGACCCGCTCCGACATGCCCCAGCGGCCGACCATGAGGCGGGCGATCCGGGTCACCTGCTCGAGGTCGGACTCCGCGCCCGTCGTGATGTCGCCGTACGTGAGCTGCTCGGCGGCGCGGCCGGCAAGCGCGCCGGTGATGCGACCCCGCAGGTAGTCGACGTCGTAGCCGTAGCGATCCATGTCGGGGGCCTGGAACGTGACGCCGAGCGCCCGCCCGCGGGGCACGATCGAGACCTTCCGCACCGGATCGGCGCCGGGCCGGAGCATGCCGAGCAGCGCGTGGCCGGCCTCGTGATAGGCGGTGCGCTCCCGCTCGGCACTCGAGATGATCACCATCCGCTCGGCGCCCAGCACGATCCGCTCGAGCGCATCGGTGAAGTCGGCGAGCTGCACCACCTCGTGGCTCCGGCGGGCGGCTGTCAGCGCGGCCTCGTTGACCAGGTTCTTGAGGTCGGCGCCGACCATGCCCGGCGTCGAGGAGGCCAGCGACCGGAGATCGACGTCGTCAGCCAGCGGCACCGCCCGCGTGTGGACGCGGAGGATCGCCTCGCGCCCGGCGGCGTCCGGAGCGGTTGACGAACACGCGCCGGTCGAACCGGCCCGGCCGCAGCAGGGCCGAGTCGAGGATCTCGGCGCGGTTGGTCGCCGCCAGCACGATCACGCCCTCGGATCCGTCGAAGCCGTCCATCTCCGTGAGGATCTGGTTGAGGGTCTGCTCGCGCTCGTCGCTGCCGCCGCCGAAGCCGCCGCCGGCGCTGCGGGCCCGGCCGATCGCGTCGAGCTCGTCGATGAAGATGATCGACGGAGCCGCCTTCTTGGCCTGCTCGAACAGGTCGCGGACGCGGCTCGCCCCGACGCCGACGATCATCTCGACGAACTCCGAGGCGGAGATCGAGAAGAACGGCACGTCGGCCTCGCCGGCGACGGCCCGGGCGAGCAGCGTCTTGCCCGTGCCCGGGTTGCCCGGCGAGCAGCACGCCGCGCGGGATGGCGCCGCCGAGCCGCGTGTACTTGGACGGGTTCTTCAGGAAGTCGACGATCTCGATCAGCTCCGCCTCGGCCTCCTCGATCCCGGCGACGTCGTCGAAGGTCGTGCGGTGGGCGGTGGGCGCGTAGCGCTTGGCGCCGGAGCGCCCGAAGCCGCCCAGACGGCCACCCGCGCCCCGCCGGGCGATCGCGAAGAAGAGGCCGATCAGGAGCAGCGTCGGACCGAAGCTGATCAGCACCGTCACGAGCCATGACCGCGGCTGCTCCAGCGGCTTGGCGTTGATGACGACCTTCTGCTGCTCGAGGAGCGTGGCCAGGTTGTCGTCGGCGAACGTCGGCCGCTGGGTCTGGAAGCGCGGATAGGTCTTGGACGAGCCCGTGCTCCGAGGGTCGGCGACGGCCCTGGCGAAGTCGCCCTGGATCTTGTCTCCCTGCGAGGTCACCTCGGTCACGTTCCCCGCCTTCACCTGGTCGAGGAAGAACGAGTACGAGGTGGTCAGGCGCTGCGAGGTCTGGGGGATCGTCGACGCGAGGTACGCGTTCAGCCCCAGCAGCGCGGCGACGATCCCGACCAGCCACCAGCCTCGGAGGAACCGCTTCATCCCCGGAGGCTGGGGCGGCGGCGGGGGCGGGGCGCCCTCGACGCGCCAGGGCACGCGCGACTCCGTACCTGCGGGCCGATCGGTGACCGGCCTGCGGATGCGTCGGCGGGGCTCGTTCTCCATCCCGCTCATGGTAGTGCGGCCCGGCCTACGAGGTCCGCTCGAGGACCTCCAGCGCCGCGACCGCGTCGTCAGCGGAGGCGCCCGGCGCGTCTCCCGACTCCAGCAGATCGGCGAAGGCCTCGGCCTGCCGGCGCAGGGCGTCGGCCACGCGGGCCAGACCCTCCTCGCCCACCCCGAACGGCAAGACCGCCACGGCGTCGGTGCCGATCACCTCCACCCGCTGGTGGTCGCCGTCGGCGAAGCGCCGGCCGACCGTCACCAGCCCGATGGCGCCGTTGGACGTTCTCATCATGAGCGCCGCGCTCTCCGGGTCTCCCGGGACCGCCGGCACGGACGTGACCCCGGCCTCCGACACGGTGGCGGCGACGATCTCATGGCCGGTCAGCCACCGCGTCATGTCGATCTCGTGCACGGCCATGTCGACCAGGACGCCGCCGCTCGAGGCCGGATCCCGGAACGCGGCCGGCGGCGGGAACTCGTCCCAGTGGTAGCAGACGACGAGCTGCACCTCACCCATGGCGCCGGTCGCGATGCGGTCGCGCAGCTCGCGCAGCTCCGGCACGTGGCGGCGCCAGTATCCGACCCGGAACGGCAGGTCCTCGACGGCATCGCGGATCTGCCGGGCCTGGCCGGCACCGAGGCCGCAGGGCTTCTCGCACAGCATGGGAACGCCGGCCGCTGCGAGGC
This sequence comes from uncultured Actinomycetes bacterium, assembly GCA_963779685.1. Taxonomy (GTDB): domain Bacteria; phylum Actinomycetota; class Thermoleophilia; order Gaiellales; family F1-60-MAGs149; genus CAVZZG01. The sequence continues at coordinate 183,819 of CAVZZG010000001.1, read as the reverse complement.
GACGCACGGTCTCGACGTGGAACCGCGTCGGCACCGCGACCAGCGCAGCATCGAAGCCGCCGGCTTCGAGCAGGGCGTCCACCGAGCCGTGAACCGGGACGTCGACGCCCGGCGCCCCCGCCGGGTCGGCGACCGCCGCGACCACCACGCGACTGCTCCCGGACAGTGCTGCGAGGTGCTGCCGGCCCATCCGGCCGGCGCCGATCAGGGCTAATCGGAGCACGCGGGGCGAGCGTAGCACCGGATTCTGCGTAGTGTGAGACACGTGACGCGCGACGGCAGGAATCGGGCCACGCAGACCCCGCTCCGGATCGGACCGATCGGAATCGACCCTGCGACCCGCACCGTGACCTGGGACGGAATCGAGCTGCAACCCCTGCGGCCGCGCGAGTTCGCCCTGCTGATGGTGCTGGCCGAGGAGCCCGGCCGGGTGTTCACGAAGCGCGAGCTGGAATCCGCCGTGCTGGGCTACGACGGGTTCGTCGGATCCCGCGCGATCGACCAGCACGTCGTGAACCTGCGCGCGAAGCTGCCCGACCCGACCGTGGTCTGCACCGTGCGCGGCATCGGCTACGGCCTGCGGGCAGCATGACGATACTGCCCGCGTGGCGGATCTTCAGCTCGCAGCGCAACTCGCAGACGACACGGCGCGGCTTGCGGCGCAGCTCGGGTTCGCGATCGAGCCGTACGCAGCCGACGGCCACTGGGTGCTGGCCGCCGCGCCGGTCGCGATCGTGCTCGAGCGGCCCGCCGACCTGCACCAGCTGCCGACCCACCGTTCCGGCCTGATCGACCCGGAGCTGCTGCCCTTCCTGGTCGACGCGACGCAGCGAACGAGGAGCCGGCTCGCCCTCGGGGAGGGCCGGGACAACCCCTACGTGATCGCGCTCGCGCTGGCGAGCTTCTACGTCGTCGAGGCTCGCCGCACCGGCATCCTCGGCCTCGGGCACCTCGCCGCGCGCATGCCGGCCGCCGCGGTCGTGCCCCCGGAGCGCGCGTACCAGGATCTGAACCTCGTCCCCGGCATGACCGCGCTGCGGGTCGTCACGCCGGTCGAGGACGAGCACGGCACCGAACTTGCCGCCGCAGTCGAGCTCAGCTGGCGTTAATGCCCGACAGCCAGGCGTCGATGAGCTTCCGGGCGATGGACGGCGAGGGCGGGAGCGGGGGCATCTCGTCGCGGTGGAACCAGCGGCCGTCGACGATCTCGGCGGGATCGAAGCGCAGCTCCCCGCCGAGGTAGCGGGCGGTGAACCCGACCATCAGCGAGTGCGGGAACGGCCACGGCTGACTTCCGAAGTAGCGCACGTCGCCGATCTCGATCGAGGCCTCCTCGCCGACCTCGCGATGGACGGCCTCCTCCAGCGACTCGCCGGGGTCGACGAAACCCGCGAGGCACGAGTACATCGCGGACGGGAAGTTGACCCCGTGGGCCAGCAGCGCGGCGCCGTCGTCGCGCTCGACCAGCACGATGATGGCGGGCGACAGCCGCGGGTAGGCGTGCAGGCCGCAGGCCGGGCAGCGGCGCGCGCGCTCGCCCGTGGACGGCTCGGTCGGGCTGCCGCAACGTCCGCAGAAGGCGTGGTCACGATCCCACCGCACGATCTGGAGCGCGCGGCCGGCGAGCGTCCACGCGACCTCGTCGATGCGACCCCACAACGGCCGCATGCCGACGAGCTCGAAGCCCGCCGGCGCCTCGATGGCCGGCAGCTCGGCCGAGAGGCACAGCCTGCCGTCGAGCCGGCCGAGGACCTGGCGGCGCACGGGGGCGACGGCCGCGACGACCTCGCCGATCGTCGGCACGCCGTCTCGCCCGACCAGCATGTCGTCGGCGACGAAGGCGAAGCACAGCGCGTCGGGCTCCGGCGGATCCGGCAGATCGACCAGCTGTTCGAATCGGCTCACGTGCCGGGCTCGACGTGCAGGCCCGACACGACGCCCGGCATGCCGGCGCCGTCGGCGAAGTGCACGTCCACGGCGTCGGCCTTGGCGTAGAACCCGATGCCCGCCGTGGACATCACGAGCTTCTTCCAGAGGCCCTCGCGGCGCTCGGTCACGAGCGGTCGCGTGAACCTGATGCCGCCTCCCTCGATCGCGAAATCCGCGCCCTCGGCCTGTTCGACGCCGTTGACGTACACGTGGAACGGCGGACGGGCGCCGGCGGGGAGGGCGAGTCGCGTGCCGGTGACGGGCTCGGGAGCCATGTGGCGAATGGTACGGTGCGCGGCGTGGTCCGCGTCGACCTGCACGCCCACTCGGACGCATCGGACGGGTCGCAGACCCCGGCTGACCTCGTGGCAGCGGCAGCGCATGCGGGGCTCGAGGCGATCGCGCTCACCGACCACGACACCATGGCGGGTGTGGCCGCAGCGATGGCGGCGGCCGACGGGATCCGGCTGATCCCGGGCATCGAGCTCTCCGTGCGATGGCCGGACGGCACGTTCCACCTGCTCGGGCACTTCGCGGACGACGCTCCCCCACCGATCGCCGAGCGACTGGACGAGCTCGGGTGCGCGCGCGACGCCCGCAACGCCGCCCTGCTCGAACGGCTGCGCACGATCGGCGTCGAGCTCGACCCTGCCGAGGTCGCCGCCCGCGCACCGGCCGGCCGCCCGACGCGACGGCACATCGCCGAGGCGATCGTGGCAGCGGGGTTCGCGACCGACCGCCAGGACGCGTTCGACCGCCTGATCGGGTCGGGGGCGCCCGCCTACGTCCCGCTGGGAGTGCTGGCGCCGCTCGAGGCAGTGCAGCTGGTGAAGCGCGCCGGCGGCGCCGCGTCGCTGGCCCACCCGGCGACCCTGGGCCTCGACACGACCGCGCTCGACCGGCTGCTCGGCGAGTTGCGTGCGGCCGGTCTGGACGGCGTCGAGGCGCACCGGGGCGATGCGCCGGCGAGCCTGCAGACGCTGCTGGCGTCGCTCGCCGGGCGGCACGGGCTGCTCGCCACCGGAGGATCCGACTATCACGGGCCCGAGCTCGAACAGGACGGCAGACGGCTGGGAGACACGGGGACGCCCGGCGCCCGAGACGACGTCCAGCGCGCCCTGCTGGAGCGGATCGCGTGATCCGGCGGGCGGATCCCGCCGACGCCGACGCGATCGCCGGCCTGACCGCGCACACCGACCCGCGGGCGGACGCGAGCGGACCCGACCTGGCGGCGATGATGACGGTGCCGGGCCGGGTCGACCTGGTCGCCCTCGCCGGCGCGACGCTCGCCGGCTGGTCCTTCGCCGAGCCGGACGGTGCGGCCACGGCGCAGGTCGCGCCCGCGCATCGCGGCGCCGGCCTGGGCACGGAGTTGCTGGCCGCCGCGGCGGCGGCAGCCGGAGCCACTGACCTGACCATCGAGGTGCGGGACGATGCACCGGAGGGGTTGGCGTTCCTCGACCGACGCGGGTTCCGCGAGGTCGCCCGCGAGCTCGAGGTCGCGCTCGACCTCGCCGCCATCACCCTCGCCCCGCCGGCCATGCGCGGCATCACCTTCGCGACGCGCGCGCAACGGCCGGGTCTCGAGGAGGCGATGTACCGCGTGGCGGTCGAGGCCGAGCCCGACATCCCGGCCGACCAACCCACCGGGCCCGGCCCCTTCCCGGAGTGGCGCGCCCTGAACCTCGACCGGCCCGCCCGGCGCCCGGAGCTGACGTTCCTCGCCCTGGCCGCCGGCCGCGTGGTCGGATTCGCGATCCTCCACGCCGGCCCCGCCGAGACCTGCTACCACGGCCTCACCGCCGTCGCGCGCGACTGGCGCGGCCGCGGCATCGCCCGGGCGCTGAAGGAACGGCAGATCGAGGCCGCGCAGGCCGCCGGATACCGGTGGCTGGTCACCGAGAACGAGGTGCGCAACGCCCCCATCCGGCACCTCAACGACGCGCTCGGCTACCGCGAGCGGGGAGCGACGCTCTTCATGGCCGGCGCCGCCGCGGCTATCCGCCGGCGAGCTTGACCCGGAGGCCGAGCGCCGCCAACCGCGCCGCGACCTTCTCGCGGTGGTCGCCCTGGATCTCGACCGCGCTCGCCGAGACGGTGCCACCGGCGCCGCAGAGGCGCTTCAGGTCGGCCGCCACCCGCTTGAGGTCCTCGGGCCCGCCGGGCAGCCCGCGGACTACGGTCACGACCTTCCCGCCCCTGCCACCCTTCTCCCGGAACACCCGGACGATGCCGTCGTCCGGGATGGCCGGGCCGGGCGGCCCTGCGGCCGGGCGGCTGCGGGCACTGCGGCGGCGATCGCCACCATCGGTGCTGTAGACGAGTCGCGCGTCGCTCACACTCCCGAGTGTAATGATGATCGGGCGGTACGCCCCCAGCCCGTCGGGGCACATGCATCTCGGCAACGCCCGCACGGCGCTGCTCGCCTGGCTCCAGGTCCGCGCCGGCATGGGACGGATCGCGCTCCGCATCGAGGACCTCGACCGTGAGCGCTGCCGCCCGGCGTGGGAGACCGACCTCCGCGAGGACCTCTCGTGGCTCGGCCTCGACTTCGACCTCGAGCAGCAGCGCCAGTCCGAGCGCTCCGCCCGCTACGACGAAGCGCTCGCCGGGCTCGACACGTACGAGTGCTTCTGCACGCGCGCGGAGGTGCGGGCTGCCGCCTCAGCGCCCCACGGCGCCGGTGAGCGCTATCCCGGCACGTGCCGGCACCTGACCTCCGCGGAGCGAGCCGCAAGGCACGCCGCCGGGCGCAGGCCGTCGCTGCGGCTGCGCGTGGCCCCCGGCGAGCTCGCCTTCGCCGACGCCGTCCACGGCCCGTGCCGCGAGGACGTCTCGGCCGCGGTCGGGGACTTCGTCGTGCGCCGTTCCGACGGCGTCCATGCGTACCAGCTGGCCGTCGTCGTCGATGACGGGGACCTCGGCGTGACGCACGTGCTCCGTGGCGACGACCTGCTCGCATCGACGGCCCGCCAGATCGTGTTGCAGCGACTGCTGGGTCTGCCGACGCCGGTCTACGCCCACGTACCGCTGATGTACGCCGGGACCGGCGAGCGCCTCGCGAAGCGCCATGGCGCGGCGACGATCCGGTCGCTGCGGACGGCGGGCCGCACGGCGCCCGCGGTCGTCGGCGAGCTGGCAGCGTCCGTCGGGCTCCTCCCCGACGCCGTGGCGACGTGGCCCGCGGACCTCGTGGAACGTTTCGACGTCGCGAAGGTGGGATAATCCGCCGGTGAGCATGGTCATCGAGAACACCTTCACGGTCTCCGCACCGCCCGGCGAGACGTTCGCGCTGATGGCCGACGTGGAGCGGGTCGCCCCCTGCATTCCGGGCGCGACCATCATCGGAGCGCGCGAGGACGGCGGGTACGACGCCAAAGCGGTCGTCAAGTTCGGGCCGCTGTCGCTCTCCTACAAGGGCATCGCCGAGATCATCGAGCTGGACACGGAGGCGCGCCACGCCGTGCTGCGCGCCCGCGGGTCGGAGCAGAAGGGCCAGGGCACGGCCTCGGCGACCCTCACCATGCAGGTGTCGCCGGAAGGCACGGGCAGCAGGGTGGACGTGACGTCGGACATCCTCATCACGGGTCGCGTGGCGCAGATGGGGCGCGGCATCATGCAGGACGTCACGAGCCGGATGATCGGCGAGATGGCGAAGGCGCTCGAGGAGACGCTCGCGCAGTCCGCCACGGCCCGCGAGACCGGGGCCGAACCGCCGCCGGCGGTGGCCGCCGAGACGCCCAACGCGGCGAAGATGGTGTTCGACTCCGTGTTCCGCCGCGGCCGCTGAGAGCCGGTCAGCGCGCGGTGCCGGACGTGCGGAAGGCGACGCCGGGCAGCGTGCCGTTCTGGATCAGGTTGGCTTCCTGCGCCTCGTAGGTGCGCGCGACGAGATCGGCGCGCATCGGATCGGAGACGTGCTTCGCAGCCTCCAGCCAGAGGTACGGGTACCAGGTCGGGTCGTCCAGGACGAACCGCGACTCCAGCGCGCGCCACATCTGCTCGCCGGTGGCGAGATGCCGTTCCCGCCGCTGGGTCTCCCAGAGCTTGACGATGGTCTCGGCATCGTCGAGCCCGGTCTCCTCGACGGCTCCGACGCCCGCCAGCGACCGCATCAGGGACGCGAGCCACGTCGCCGTCACCCGGTCGACGCGCTCGGCGCAGAACTCGTCGAGCACGACCACGCCGCCCTTCGCCAGCAGCAGGGCCGCCCGCTCCGCCGCGAGCTCGACATCGAGATGGTGGAGCGTCCGGCCGAACCGCACGGCGTCGAACGACCCCTCGTGCAGCTCGTCCTCGCCGAACGCGCCGCAGATGACCTCGGCGCTGGTCCCGTTCAGCGTCCGCCGGGCGACCTCGCAGGCCTCCTCGGACACGTCGAGCGCCGTCACGTCGTGGCCCGCACGGACGAGCTCGAGCGCGATCGTGCCGAAGCCGCAGCCGACGTCGAGCACCCGGGCGCGACCCGTCATCGCGGTCTTGGCGAATGCCACTGCCGGCCCGTAGAACTGCAGGGCCAGTGCCGGGTGGCGCCAGACCGAAGCACCCAGATCGGGCCGCGGGCGGAGCGCGGCGAGGTCGGCGGTGATATCCGGTGCGGTTGCGCTCACGGTCGCAGGAGGGCGCCAGCCACGAGGCCGCCCACACAACTCTAGATGGTTATGAGCCGGTCAGAGGCAGGGGTGACGGGTAGAGTGCCGGGCGTGCGTCGCGGACCAGCGCTCGCGGGTGTGCCGATCGTGCTGCTCGCCGTGGCATGCGGCGGCGGCACCGCCACGGCTCCCGATACCGGCAACGGCTCGTCGCTGACGGTCGCGTCCACGCCGGTCGGGGGCACGGGGGCGGTCGCCACCATCCCGGCCTTCCCGGCGACGACCGCGGCCGGGGTGATCCAGCTGGCGACCCTCCGCCCGAACGGCGTCGCGACCTACCACGTGACCGTCACGTCCGGCAGCGGTGAACTCGCCTACGACCTCGACGTGGCGAGCACCGGGGAGCGGGCGCGGCTCCACCAGACGCAGGCCTCCGGCGAGGTATGGGTCGGCATGAACGTGCGCACCCGTGCCATCACCTACATGTGCACCGCTGCCGCCGGGCAGTCGCCGAGCTGCAAGGCCGGCGACCCCGATGGCGTCGGCACCACGACGGCCCAGGCGATCGCGCGGCTCCTCGGCAACGACGTCATCGAGGCCACGTTCGGCGCGGTCGCCGCCGCGCCCGGTACGAGCGTCGCCACCGACACCCAGCTCGGGACTCCCGTCTCGTGCATGGCCGCGGCGAGCCCTGCCGGCGACCTGCGCCTGTGCGCCACCGCCGAGGGCCAGATCACCGAACTCACGGCGGCCGGCACGAAGGCCGTCGCAACCTCGATCTCGGCCGATGTCAGCGCCGCCGACGTCGATGCCCCGGTAGGGTGAGAGGACACCGGCGTCCGAGCCAGAAAGCGAAACCAGAACGTCCGTGCCATACCGATCCGTCATCGCGCTGACCGCAGCGCTCCTCCTCGCCGCACCGGCCGCCGCCCAGGCCGCGGTCTCGCTCTCCCTGGGCGCAACCTCCGCCGTCTACGGCGCCCACGTGACGGCTACCGGGTCGGTGACCCCCGCCGTCGCGGGAGCGTCCATCGACATCGCCGTGAACGGTGTCACGGCGACCACGACCACGACCGCCGCGGACGGCACCTTCTCCGCGGCGTTCACCGCCAGCCACGGCGGCAGCGTCACGGCGACCGACACGGGCGATGCCTCCACGAGCGCCGCCGTCGCGCTGACGGTGGTGCCCCGGGTGAGCCTCCGGATCCGTTCGGTGCAGGCATTCCGGCGCGGTGTCGCGGCGGTGTCGATCACGCCGTCGAGCTGGTCCGGGCCGGCCACGCTGCGGATCGAACAGGCCGGCCACCTGCTCGCGACATCGACGATCACCCTGAGCGGCGGACGGGCGCAGGTCGCGTTCATCCCCGACGGCTACGGGCACCTCACGGCCAAGGTCGTGCTGGGGGCGGCGTCGGGCTTCGGCGCGGAGACCGTGGCGAAGGGCTTCACCAGCCACGGCCGCAAGATCGGCCTCGGCGCGAAGGGCCGGGACGTGCGGATCCTCCTCCAGCGCCTCGAAGCGCGCGGGTTCCACACGCCGGGGATCTCGACGACCCTCACCCGCAACGCGCAGGACCCCATCATGGCGTTCCACAAGGCGTACCGCCTGCCGCGCACGTGGGACTTCCAGCCCACCGACTGGAAACTGCTCCTCCACGGCAAGCGTCTGCGCCCCCGTCACACCGGCCCGGCCCAGCACATCGAGATCGACAAGGCGCGGCAGATCCTGATGATCGTCCGCAACGGCCGTGTCAGGGTGATCGAGCACGTCTCGACCGGAGCCACGGGCAACACCCCGGTCGGGAAGTGGGCGATTCTCTGGAAGGCGCCCCAGACCCACACGTGGCTCGGCCCCGCCATCCTCTACTGGACGATGACGTTCCACGGCGGCTTCGCGATCCACGGCTTCGCGCCGGTGCCTGCGTATCCCGCGAGTCACGGATGTACGCGCGAGCCGCTCTGGATGGCGAACTGGATCTACCAGCAGTCGCCGGTCGGCGAGACCGTGTACGTGTACTGAGGCGGTCGAGGGCAGCCCGGTGAACCGGTAAGGTGCCGGGGTTCCCGAGTCCGGAGTCTTGCCGCATGTCCACGCCGACCGCTGTGCCCGAAGCCACCCAACTCGTCGTCGCGGCGACCGGACTGACCCGCGTCTACGGCAAGGGCGACGCCGAGGTGCGCGCGCTCGACGGCGTGGACGTCTCGATCCCGGCCCGCCAGTTCCTGGCCGTGATGGGCCCGTCCGGGTCGGGGAAGTCCACCCTCATGCACTGCCTGGCCGGTCTCGATCGGCCCACGTCCGGCTCGGTGCTCATCGAGGGACAGGAGATCACGACGGCCTCGGATGGCGACCTGACCCTGATCCGCCGCAAGAAGATCGGCTTCATCTTCCAGTTCTACAACCTGCTGCCGATGCTGACGGCCGACGAGAACATGGAGCTGCCGCTGCGCCTCGCCGGAGACGCACCCGACCCTGAGTGGAAGGCCGACCTCGTCAAGTCGATCGGCCTCGGCAACCGCCTGACCCACCGGCCCGCCGAGCTCTCCGGCGGCCAGCAGCAGCGGGTCGCCGTCGGCCGTGCGCTCCTGATGAGGCCGACGATCATCTTCGGCGACGAGCCCACCGGCAACCTCGACTCGAAGACGAGCGCGGAGGTCATGCAGCTGCTCCGGCACTCCGTCGACCAGTTCGGCCAGACGGTCGCCATCGTCACCCACGATCCGCGAGCCGCCAGCTACGCCGACCGGATCGTGTTCCTGCAGGACGGCAAGATCGTCCACGACGAGCCGCGAATGACGTCGGGCGCGATCCTCGACGTGATGAAGAACCTGGAGTAGGACCATGCGCCACGTGATCATCCGCGGCTTTCTCGGGCGCAAGCTGCGGTCGGCCCTGACCGCGCTGGCAATCGTCCTCGGCGTGGCCATGATCGTGGGCTCCTCGGTGTTGACGGCCCAGATCAAGGGCGCGTTCGACGGGGTCTTCCAGGAAGTGCGGAAGAACACCGACGTCGTCATCACGAAGAAGGCGACCTTCAAGGACCAGCAGAACGTCGCCACGGTGCCGTTCGACCAGGGCATCCTCACACAGGTCGAGGCGGTGCCCGGTGTCCAGAAGGCCGTCGGCTCGGTGGGCGCGATCGGCGTCGTCCCCGTGGTGATCTCGAACGGGGTGCCCAAGCCGATCAAGCCGACCGGCGGCGCACCGGCCCTCGGCAACTCGGACACGGGGCCGCCGTTCGACCCGACCACGATCCTCGCCGGCCGGCAACCCTCCGCGCCGGGCGAGATCTCGGTCGAGCACCGCACCGCCGACCGGGCGAAGGTGAAGGTCGGCGACAAGATCCAGCTCGCGACCGCGACCGGGCTGCACCCCGTCACGGTCGTCGGCATCTTCGACTTCGCGGCGTCGGTCGGCGGATCGACGCAGGTGATCGTGACCCTGGCCGACGGCCAGGCCTGGTTCGAGCGCCAGGGCCAGTTCGACGAGATCGCTGTCGAGGCAGCCAGCGGCGTCTCGGCGACCCAGCTCCGCGATCGGCTCCGGCAGGCCCTGCCCGCCATGACGGTGCGGACCGGTGCCGAGCAGGCGAAACAGGAGTCGAAGGACGTCGCCAGCTTCGTCGACGTCCTCGGCTACGCCCTCACCACCATCGGGGCGGTGTCGACGATCGCCGGCATGTTCATCATCTTCATCACGTTCTGGATCACCGTCGGCCAGCGGGTCAAGGAACTCGCGCTGCTGCGGACGCTCGGCGCATCGCGCCGCCAGATCCTGACGAGCGTGCTCGCCGAGGCCGCCATCGTCGGCGCCCTCGCCTCCGTGGTCGGCATCGTCGCCGGGCTGGGCATCGCCAAGGCGATCGGGCTCCTGTTCGACGCGGTCGGCTTCGGCCTGCCCGTGGCCGCAATGCACCTCTCGGCGGGAGTGGCCATCGGAGCGTTCATCGCGGGCATGGTCGCGACGCTGGTCGCGTCGATCGTGCCCGCGGTCAAGTCGACCAGGATCCAACCCGTCGCGGCGCTCCGCGAGGGAGGCACCTCCGAGCCCGGCTGGGTCGTCCGGCACGGCCGGGTGCTCGCGCCGATCATCGCCATCATCGGCCTGATCGTGATCGCGTACGGTCTCTTCATCGCCTCGGGCACGGCGGCGGTCCTGCTGACGCTGGGGGCGGGCGCCCTGATCGTCCTCGTCGGCGTCGTGCTGACGGCGCCGTTCGTGGTGCCGATCATGGCCCGGATCATCGGCTGGCCCGGCGAGCGGTTCGGGGGCATCCCGGGCCGGATCGCGCGGGAGAACGCCATGCGCAACCCGTTCCGGACCGCCCTCACGTCGGCTGCATTGATGCTCGGCATCCTGCTCGTCTGCTTCGTCGCGGTCTTCGCGGCGGGCCTCCAGAAGAGCATCACCAACGTGCTGGGCACCGACATCAAGGCCCAGCTGTTCGTCTCGGCCGGTGGCGTGTTCGGCAACGGCCAGAGCGCGCTCGAGCCGTCCCTCGCGGCCGAGGTGGCGAAGGTTCCCGGTGTCGCGGCCGTGGCCCCGACGAGCTTCCTGTCGGCCAAGTTCCAGCCGTCCGGCAGCGACGTCGCGGTCTCGTCGACCCCCCCGGCATTCGTCGACGCCTATCACGTCCGCTGGATCAACGGCAGCGACGACACCATCCGCAACCTGCAGCCCGGGCAGGCCGTGATCGATCAGGACACGGCGAAGGCGCGATCCCTGACCGTCGGCTCGCCGGTCACGATCCTGACGCGCGAGGGCAAACGCGCGAAGTTCACGGTGGCGGGCATCGTCAAGACCTCCGACCTCGTGCGCGGGCTGATGATCTCGCCGGCTGCCTTCGAACCGCTCGGCTCCACGAAGGGGGTCGCCTTCATGTTCGTCGTGACGCAGCCCGGCGCCGACCTCAAGTCGGTGCAGAGCGCGGTCGAGGCGGTCGCCGTGAAGGCCAACCCCTTGACGGAGGTGCAGTCGAACCAGGACGTGATCGACCAGGCCTCGAGTCAGATCAACAACGTCGTGATCCCGCTCTACGCACTCCTCGGCGTGATCGTGCTGATCTCGATCATCGGCATCGTCAACGTGCTCCTGCTGTCGGTGTTCGAACGGACCCGCGAGATCGGCCTGCTGCGCGCCGTCGGCACGACGCGTCGCCAGGTACGCCGGATCGTCCGCTACGAGAGCGTCATCACGGCCGTCATCGGTGCGACGCTCGGCGTCGTGGTCGGCACGGTCTTCGGTGCCATGGTCGTCGGACGCCTGAACGAGATCCCCTTCGTGCTACCGACGGGCCAGATCATCGCGTTCTTCATCGTCTCGGTGCTCGCGGGCATCCTCGCCGCCATCATCCCGGCCCGTCGCGCGGCGCGGCTGAACGTCCTCGAGGCACTGCAGTACGAGTAGCCCGCCGGCGTGCCGGCGGGGACGTCAGCTCATCGGTACCTGGCGCTGGATGTGCGGGCCGACGCGCTCGAAGATCTCCTCGAGGCTGCTGCCCGTGATCGTCAGGCCGTGGTTCTTGAGGCCGACGATGGCGTGCCCCGGGTCGGGGGCGCGGCGCACGAGATCCGCCACCGCGTCGGCCAGCTCGGCCGTGCCGCAGGGGAAGTTGATCTCGGTCGCCTCGACGCCGTCGACCCAGGCGTGGACGTGGAGGATCGCGCCCACCGTGGGGTGCTCGAGGTAGATCTTCCAGTGCTCGATGGCGTCGACCGACACGCGCCGGGGCTCGATGCCGGGGGGCACCGAGAGCACCATCGCGCGCTGTTCGGGCACGTAACCGACCACCAGCAGGATGTCGCGGCCGATCTCTCGGAGGTTCGCCTTGTCCACGCCCGACGCGCTCATCCAGAAGCTCACGGCGTCCTTGCGGGCCGAGAGGTTGCCGTACGACAGGCCGCCGATCGAGTAGAGACGCTTGACGTGCTCCAGCTCGCGCTTGTCGAGGACGTCGTCGATCGGGAAGGGCGCGGGCAGGAGTTCGAGCTTCTCGAGCAGCTCGCCGGCCGCGGTGAGCGACGCGGTGATCTCGTCCCCGTCCCACAGCTCCGATGGCAGGGTGGGCTCGAAGATGTTCTCGATCACCAGGTTCGACTCCGCCAGCGGCGCGAGCCGCTCGACGACGCGGTCGTAGAAGGTGTCGGGGTCGTCCGCGTACTCGACGCCGTAGTTGCCCTGCTCGAGTGTCAGGAACCGGGCGATCTCACCCGGGACGACGCAGACGGAGAGGTTCGAGAGCGCCCGGAGCAGCACCGGGTAGCCACGCCGGATGAAGTCATCGGGCGGCGTCTCCGCGTACCAGAACGACGCCACGAAGGTCCACTTGTTCACGCGCCGGTACGGCCGCGCGCTCTCGGCGTCGACGAAGTTGCAGACGAGGGTCGCCTCGTCGGGCGAATCGAGGTAGGTATAGCCCCGCGCGACGAGCGCCGCCTCGAGTCCGGCACGGAAGCCCTCGAGCTGCGGAGGGACGGTGCCGTAGAAGGCGAACTCCATGACGGGAGAGGCTAGCACCCGCATGGCTCACGAACGGAACTACCGCGCCGGACGCACGCTCGCGTCGAGCGCCAGGGCGCGCGACCGGCTGGGCATCGCCGATCGCGGTCTGCTGCAGGCACCGTCAGACCCGGCGTTCCTCCATACGGATCCCTGGCGAGCGCTGCGCATCCTGTCCGAGTTCGTCGAGGGCTTCGACGCCCTCTCGCGGGTCGGCCAGGCGGCCACGGTCTTCGGATCGGCACGGATCGGCGAAGGCCACCCGAGTTACGCACTGGCGCGCACGCTGGGGTCGCGGCTGGCCGAGGCCGGCCTGGCCGTCATCACGGGAGGCGGGCCCGGGGTGATGGAAGCGGCCAATCGCGGCGCAAGGGAGGCCGGCGGCCTGTCGATCGGGTGCACGATCGAACTGCCCCACGAGCAACTGCCGAACGCCTACCTCGATCTCATGATCGACTTCCGCTACTTCTTCGTGCGCAAGACCATGTTCGTCAAGTACGCCACCGGGTTCGTCGTCTTCCCGGGCGGCTTCGGCACGCTCGACGAGCTCTTCGAGGCCCTCACGCTCATCCAGACCGGCAAGGTCGATCGCTTCCCGATCATCCTCATGGGCGGCTCCGGCTGGGCGGGGCTGCTGGACTGGCTTCGCGCGGACGCTCTCGCCGACGGCCGCGTCAGCGAGAGCGATCTCGCGCTGGTGACGGTGACGGACGACCCCGACGAGGCGGTGTCGGTCCTGCTCGCGGCGCAGCGCACCTGAACGGGGTTGCGCCGCCGCCGGATCCGCTAGTGTTCCGTCTGGACGCCGGTGCGGCAGGCCGGCGTCAAACGAGGACTCCCTTCCTCGTCCTGTGGTGTTTGCCGCACGTATCGCCCTCCAAGGCGACCTGCCGAAACGCGTGCGGCTCATTGTGGAGGACATGCGGTTGCCCGGAGAGCTCTCCGCCGAGGCCACGGAGCTTTCGAACGTCGATCCGGCCATGCTCGAGACCGTCGAGCGATGGGCCGGCGAACGCATCGTGCCGGTCGGCGACGACCCGGCCGAAGCGCTCGCGCACGGCACCGCGTGGCGCCGCGCCGTGGACGACGCGACGGCCGAGATCGCCGCGGGCCTGGCGCGGCCATCGCCGCAGTGGCGACGCCAGTGGGCGCTGCTGCTCGGACTGCAGCGAATCCTCTCCGAGGAGAAGCCGCACCTGGCCGGCGGGCTCGAGCTCCGTCCCCACCAGGTGGACGCGCTCACGGGCATGCTGGCGGCGCTGCTCGGCGATGCCCAGCGTGGCTGGGAGGACACGGCCGCCGACGGCAACGGGAACGGCAACGGCGACACGCACCCCGAGGAGGAGGATGCCGCGGTCGACGTCGCCGGCGACGACGTACACGGTGCTGAAGACGACGATGACGACGACGACGTGGACGAGGACGAGGACGCCCCGCGCGCCGAGGATGAGGACGAGGACGAGGACGACGAGTCCGAGCCGATCCACGATCCGGGAGCGGTCCGCCGCTACCGGTTCAAGCACCCGACCGCATCGGGCAAGACCGTCGCCGCCGCCGGGTTCGTCGAATCGGCCCGTCTCACCGGCGTCCTGATCCTGACCCACCGGCGCCTGCTGGTCGACCAGTTCGAGCGGGATCTCCGCGCCCAGGGCTACGGCGACCGCCTGCGCGAGGCGGTGCTGCGTGGCAAGCGCGGCCCCATCACTCCCCCGGTCACGGTCGAGACGTACGCCTGGTTCATCCGCAACGTCGACGCGATCGATCGCGATACCTACGGCGTGGTGCTGTGCGACGAGGCTCACACCGCCCTCGGCGACAAGACCGCGGCGGCGATCCGGAGCTTCGATACGCCCATCTACATCGGCATGACGGCCACCGACGAGCTGCTCCAGAAGCACGTCGGCGATGTGTTCCCGGCCGAGATCGCCGACTTTCCGCTGGCCGAGGCGGTCAAGAAGGGCGTGGTCGCGCCCCTGCGCAGCGTGCGCGTCAAGCCTGGCGCATCGGTGAAGCGCGTCAAGATCGTGGGCGGCGACTACGACCAGCAGGAGCTCGCCTCCGCGCTCGACCACCCGGCGCTCAACATGGCGGCGGCGATGTACTACCAGGACCTGTTCGGCAACCGCCCCGGGATCGTCTACTCGGCGGGCGTCGAGCACGCCGGCCGCGTCGCGGCTGCCATGCGAGCCGTCGGCCTCAAGGCGGCCGCCGTCTCCGGACGCACGCCGCCCCGCGAACTCGCAACGACGCTGGCGAAGTACGAGCGCGGCGAGATCAACGTGCTCGTCAACGCGCAGCTGCTCGCGGAGGGCTGGAACGCGCCCCGCGCGACGGTCTGCATGCACCTCGCGCCCACGGCCAGCCGCCGCGTGTACCAGCAGCGCGTCGGCCGGATCATGCGGCTCCACCGGCGTAAGGAGGCCGGCGTGGTCGTCGACTTCACCGAGGTCACGGCGCCGCACAGCGACCGCACGATCACGATCCACTCCCTGCTCGGCGTCGACACCTACCGGCCCGGCGCGCTCGTCACACCTCGCTCGCCTCGCCGCCGGCAGCGCTGGCGGCGGCTGGCCAAGCCGCTCGTTCGCGAGGCGAACTGGCTCGTGCCCGTCACGTCCGACCCGGAGCGCCGCCGCGAGATCATCGTCAACGACTGGAAGCTCGTGGCCATCGACAGGCTGCCGCGTGACGAGCAGCAGATGTGGGCCGAGAACGCCGGTCGCCGGCTCGGCCAGAAGGACCTGGCCAAGCTCGCCAAGGTGCTCTCCGAGGTGGACGAGACGACCCGCATGCTGTTCTTCGCGACGTGCGCCGCCGAGAACAAGAACCGGCAGCTGCGGCTGACCGCGCTCGGCGATCTGGCCCAGAACCGGCCTCCGGCGAACGTCTTCGACCGGTCGGTGCGGCTGGTCGAGGCCGCGCCGACCTGGCGCCTCGATCGCTCCCAGGGGGCACGCACGCTGCTGCTCGCGCTCGGCGATCGCCGCGTCGAGGCCACCGAGCACCAGATGGTCGCGTGGGCCTGGCGGCTTGCCCGGGCCTCGCGCGATGCGCAGTTCCGGAAGGTGGCGTCCGCTCTCGAGACCGGGCGCAGCCTTGCCCGTGGCCTGGCCGGCAAGAGTGGCGACGAGCTGATGCGCGCTGCCAAGCTGATCGCGACGACGGCCGAGCAGGCGCCGCTCGATCTCGGCGCGGCGCTGCTGAGCGTCGTGCAGACCAGCGATCCCGGCGCCAGCCGGATCCTCGAGCAGGCACGCGTCGCACTGTCGGCCGATGCCGCGCTGCTCGCGGCCGCCCTTGGCTCGAACGTGCCGCTACCGAGGGGCACGCGCCGTCCCGCCCAGCCCGCGGACCGCTCGTCGCATCGCGAACAGGCCCCGGCCGAGGTGCCGCCGGCCACCTCGGCGGCAGCGGGCGAGCAGGCCGCTCCTGCGCCACGCAAGCGCAAGCGCCGTCGTCGTCGCCGGAGAGGCTCCGGCGAGAGTACGCCGGCGGTTACGCCCGAGGCCGAGGCGCCGCCGTCCGGCGACGAGTAGGGCTACTTGTAGCGGTACGTGATCCGGCCGCGCGTGAGGTCGTACGGGGAGAGCTCGACCTTCACCCGGTCACCGGGCAGGATGCGGATGTAATGGCGCCGCATCCGTCCGGAGATGTGACCCAGGACATCGTGTCCGTTGTCGAGCTTGACGCGGAACATGGTGTTGGGCAGCGCTTCTGTGACCTCGCCCTCGACCTCGATCTTCTCTTCCTTGGACAACCAATCCTCCGTAAAGAACCTGCCGCAGTATGTCAGCGCTGACGGTCAGGTACCCGTCGGCGGCAGGAAGGCGGCCGTCGCCGTACCGACCGCCCGGTAGGTACCGGCGACCGTCTCGCCGATCGTGAAGTCGATCTGCGCGACCTCCAGCCCGAGGTGGGCGAAACAGGTCGCATCGACGGCGCCACGCGCGCCGGCGTGCGCCGCGAGCACGACGCTGACGGGGCCGGCGACCGCGGGACGGGCCACCGTCACCGTGTGCGGCGCGCCCTCGCAGTCGCTGAAACCGAGCCCGACCGGCGGGCCGGTGATGGCGAGGCCGGACACCCGCAGCGTGAGCGCCTCGTCGTAGCCGACGGGCGCGTCCGGCACCACGGCGAGCGACATCGGGTCGAGCACGACGCCGAGCACCGACACCGGCAGGCGCTGGCCAGCCACGACGACGGTGCCCAGCACGACGCCGATGGAGTTCGAGACGGCAACGGCCACCGCGCCGGCGTGGTGGATGACGACGCGGGCCCGGCCGGTGCGGGAGGCTCGTGCGACTCCCACCCGGACACGCCGGCCCGCCACCTCGACGTTCACGGGCGACCTCGATCCGGGCCGGAGTCCGGCCGCGACGAGGACGAGGTCGTGTCCGGGTGCGAGCACGCCCGTCGAGACGCGACAGCGAGGCGCCGCGGCAGCCGAGGCCGCGAAGACGCAGAGGAGGACGGAGACCGCTGCCCAGATCCGCACGATCCGGAAGGCTACACCCAGATGTCCGCCCACTCCTGGATCGCGGCCACGACGCGGGACAGCGCCAGCCCCTTCTCGGTGAGCCGGTACTCGATCAGCACGGGCCGCTGAAGCACCAGGCGGCGCTCGACGATCCCGGCGGCCTCGAGGTCCCGCAGCCGCTCTGCCAGCAGTTTCGGCGTGATGCCGGGCACGGAGTCGCGGAGCTGGTTGAACCGCACCGTCGGGCGCTCGACGAGCGCCGCCAGCACGGTCACCGACCAGCGCCTGCCGAACAGGTCTGCAGCCGCCGCGTAGCGGCTGCAGACCTGCCGATGCTGCTCAGGCGTCACTGCACGCCGGCGAGTGCCGGCTGGAGCGCAACTTCGAGGGCCTCGTCGAGGGTGTGCACGGGATGGAACCGCAGCGCGTCGCGTACGGCTTCGGGCACCTTGTCGAGATCGCCGGCGTTGCGCGCCGGCAGGATCACGTCCGTCAGGCCGGCGCGATGGGCGGCGAGCACCTTCTGCTTGACGCCGCCGATCGGCAGCACCCGGCCTCGCAGCGTGACCTCGCCGGTCATGCCGACATCGTGGCGGACTGCGCGGCCCGTCAGGAGCGAGACGATCGCGGTCGCGATCGTGACGCCGGCGCTGGGTCCGTCCTTCGGCACCGCCCCGGCCGGCACGTGGATGTGGAAGTCCCGGCTCGCGAACACGTCCGGGTCGATGCCGAGCTCGTTCGCCCGGCTCCGGATGTGCGAGAGCGCGATCGTCGCCGACTCCTTCATGACGTCGCCGAGCTGGCCGGTGAGCGTGAGCACGCCCTTGCCCGGAGAGGCCGATGCCTCCACGAACAGCACGTCGCCGCCCGCGCCGGTCACGGCCAGCCCGGTCGCCACGCCGGGCACCGCGGTGCGCTCGGCCGCCTCGTTGAAGAACTTCTCGCGCCCGAGGAGCTCGCGGACGTCCGGCTCGTCGATGGTGATCGGCGCGGACGCCTCGCCCGCCGCAAGCCGGGTGGCGGCCTTGCGCAGGAGCGTGCCGAGGTTGCGTTCCAGCGAGCGGACGCCGGCCTCGCGCGTGTAGTCGAGGATGACCTGGCGAACGGCGGCCTCCGTGATCACGACCTCACCCTCGAGCAGGCCGTTGCGGGTGCGCTGCCTCGGCACCAGGAAGCCCGTCGCGATGGCCAGCTTCTCGTCCTCGGTGTAGCCGTCGAGCGTGATCACCTCAAGCCGGTCGTAGAGGGCTGCCGGGATCGAGTCGGCCATGTTCGCCGTCGCGATGAACAGCACCTGCGACAGGTCGAGCTGGACGTCGAGGTAGTGATCGCGGAACGTCGAGTTCTGGGCGGGGTCGAGGACCTCGAGCAGGGCGCTCGAGGGGTCGCCGCGCCAGTCGGCGCCGAGCTTGTCGATCTCGTCGAGGAGGATCACGGGGTTCATGGTGCCGGCGTCCCGGAGCGCGCGGACGAGCCTGCCCGGGAGCGCGCCGACGTAGGTGCGGCGGTGGCCGCGGATCTCGGCCTCGTCGCGCACGCCGCCGAGCGACATGCGGACGAACTTCCGCTCCAGGGCGCGCGCGATCGACTCGCCGAGCGAGGTCTTGCCGACGCCCGGGGGGCCGACCAGGGCCAGGATCACGCCCTGGCGCTCGTCCTCGATCTCCCGTTCGCGCCGGAACTTGCGCACGGCCAGGTACTCGATGATCCGCTCCTTGACGTCTTCGAGGCCGGCGTGGTCGGCCTCCAGGACGGCCTTTGCGGCGTTGACGTCACCGCGCTCGGCGGTGGTCTCGCCCCATGGCACGGCCAGGATCCAGTCGAGGTAGGTGCGAATGGTCGAGCCCTCGGGGCCGCCGGCCCCGGCCTCGAGCCGCGCGAGCTCGCGCTCGGCCTCCTTGCGGGCCTCGTCGGACATCTTCGACGCGTCGATGCGCTCGCGGTACTGGCCGATCTCGTCGGACTCGCCGTCTTCGCCGAGCTCCTTGCGGATCGCCTCCATCTGGCGGCGCAGCACGTACTCGCGCTGGCTCTTCTCCATCGAGTCCGTCACGTCGTCGCGGATGCGCCGCTTGAGCTCGAGCTCCGCCAGCACGCCGCGCGCCCACTCCGTCGCCTTTTCGAGTCGCTCGCCGACGTCGATCGTCTCGAGCAGCTCGAGCTTCTGGTGGAACGAGAGGTCGGGGCTGAAGCCGGCGGTGTCGGCCAGCTCGCCGGGGTCGTCGATCGAGCGGAGGAACGCGATGATCTGGTTGCGGCCGCGAGCTTCGAGAATGCTCTCGATGACGGCCCGGTACGCTCGCATCTTCTCGGCCAGCGCATCGGCCTGATCCGTCGGGTCGACGACCTCGTCGCAGTCGATGCGCAGCGCCCCGCCGGACGCATCGGCCCGGCCGAGCACGGCGCGGCGGAGGGCCCGCAGCGTGACGCCACGGTGACCGTCCGGCATCAGCACCGGCGAGCCGTCGATCTGGGCCACGACACCGATGCGGGCGAAGCGCCCCTCGACCTTCGGCACGAGCACGACCTGCCCGTCCGGCCCGGCCTCGTCGACGGCAGCGTCGGCGTCGGGAGACACGAGCTCGAACGTGAACGTCATCCCCGGCAGGACGATGGCGTCGTGCAGGGCGATCAGCGGGAGCGAACGGCTGGTTTCAGACATGAAGCTGGTTTCCTTTGGATACTCGGTTCGTATGGTAACGGGTCGCGGGCCCGAGCCATTCCCGGTGTGTCTGGATACGGGGACAGCCCCCGAACGCGCGCTCGCGAGGGTCAGTCCCCGTCATGCGCGACGCACGCGAGTTCACGCAGCGCACGTAACGCCGCTCCAGAGGCCACGTCGCCGCGACCAGGTCGACCCGTGGTGACTCCGTGCCGAGCCGGCGGACCGTCGGACCGCCGCACGGCGCCCGACGTCTCCACGCGGCCCGCGGCCGGGCACGTGACGATGACGTGCGCGACCACGCGGCCCCCGCGCACGCTGGAGGCAGGAAGGTGCCGAACGCACGGATCCCGTGACGGGGGCCGTCCCCGCCGGGCGCCGGTGCGGGGACTGTCCCCGTCACGAACGACGCACGGAGGCGCGCGCGTCAGGAGGGATTCGGGAGCGCGGGGGCGGCGGGGGCGGTCACTTGACGGCGCCCATGGTGAGGCCGCGCACGAGGTGGCGCTGGACGAGCAGCGCGAAGATCACGATCGGCGTTGCGCCGAGAACGCCGGCCGCCGCCATGCCGCCGTAGTCGATGTCAATGCGGCCGATGAGGCTGGCGGCGCCGACGGGCATCGTCTGCGCCGCGGGGGTCGCCGTCAGGACGAGTGCGAAGAGGAACTCGTTGTACGTCACGATCACGGCGAAGATGGCCGTCGCCACCATGCCCGGGGCCGCGAGCGGCAGCACGATCCGCCGGAACGCGGTCAGCCGGGAGTCGCCATCGACCATCGCCGCCTCCTCCAGGTCGAGCGGGATCTCGCGGAAGAAGCTCTCCATCATCCACACCACGAACGACACGTTGAACGCGGTGTAGAGCACGATCAGCGACGTCCACGTGTTCAGCAGCGAGAGGCTCTCGGCGAGCAGGAAGGCGGGCACGACGATCACGATCGCCGGGATGATGCGGGCGAGCAGGAGGAACACCGCGGCCCGGCGCTCTACGCGCCTCCAGAGGCGGAACCGGGCGACCGCGTAGGCTCCCAGCGTGCCGAACACGAGCGAGATCGCGACGCTCGCCGTCGTCACGACGATCGAGTTGACGAGGTAGTCACCGAAGAAGTGATCGGAGAACAGCCGCTGGTAGTTGGCCAGGGTCGGCGTGTGCGGGAAGAGCGTGCCGTCCTGCGAGATCTCCTTGTTCGACTTCAGGGAGGTCTCGATCATCCAGACGATCGGGATCAGCGACCAGGTCAGCGCGGCGACGAGGCCGAGGCCGTACAGCCAGCGCTTCACAGCGCTGCCCGCCGCACCAGTCGCGCCGCGACCGCGGCGATCGCGAGCACGAGGAGGCCGACCATCAGCAACATGGCTGCGGCGTACCCGTACTGCTGGAACTTGAAGAAGACGTCGTAGCCGTAGATGGAGACCAGCTGGGTCGAGGTTCCCGGCCCGCCGTGGGTGAGCACGTACACCTGGTCGAAGGTCGTGAACGCGTCGATGGTGCGCAGCACGATGGCGACGGCGAGCACGGGCCTGAGCATCGGCAGGGTGTGATCCCAGAACGTCTGCCAGCTGCTCGCGCCGTCCACCCGGGCCGCCTCGAACGGCTCCACCGGCAGCGACTGGATGCCGGCGAGCAGGATCAGGAAGATCAACGGCGTCCACTCCCACACGTCCATGACGACGATCGCCAGGAAGGCGGTCCCGTTGTGGGCCAGGATCTCCGACCGGTTCGCGCCGACATCCGCCGCGGCGTTCGAGAGCAGGCCCGCGTCGGTGGCGTAGATCAGCTCGAAGACGATGCCGACCACGACCGGGGTGACGACCATCGGCACGATCAGCGATGCGCGGATGAACCGCATGAACCGGAGTTCCCGCGCCACCAGCAGGGCGAGGCCGAGGCCGAGCATCGTCTCGAGCGCGACGGCGCAGGTGACGAACTTGATCGTCACCCACAACGCGTCGCGGAAGAACGGGTCGTTCCACGCCTGGCGGTAGTTGTCGAGGCCGACGTCGCGCACCGCGTGCCCGAACCGCCAGAACTGCGTGCTGGTGCGGATGCCGCTGTACAGCGGATAGACCACCACGGCCAGCACCAGCAGGACGCTGGGCGCCAGCAGCAGGTAGGGCAGGGCCCGGTCGGGCCCTGCCCCCTGCATCCGCATGCGCGGCGCCGGTGTGCGCGAGCTAGCCGTAGTACCCGAGCTGGGTCAGAGCGGCCTTGGCCTGCGTGGCGGCGTTGTCCATGGCCTGGGCGCCGCCCGTTCCGGCCACCAGGGCCTTGTTCAGCTCGGTGCCGAGGATCGTCTCGACCTGGCTCCAGTCGGGCGTCCGCGGGCGGGCCTGGGCGCCGGAGTTGAGCTGATCGAGCGCGACGGGCAGCAGCCGGTGGGCGGCCACCGCGGTCGGGTCCTGGAAGGCCGCGGTGGTGACCGGGAGGTCGCCGCCCTGAGCCAGAGTGGTCTGGGCTGCGTCGGTCTGGAACCACTTCATGAACGTCATGGCGTTGTCCTTGTTCGGCGCCGAGGTCGACACGCCGTGGATGAAGATGCCGACCTGGGCGAGCGCCTTCACCTGCTTCGGGACGACGCCGAAGTCGAGCTTGCCGACCTCCTTGGACTGCGCCGGATCGTCGGACTTGATCGCGTTCCCGGAGTACTGGATGATCGCCGCGGCATCGCCGCCGAGGATCGCCGCGCCCTCCTCGGTCGAGTCGAAGGCGGCGACGCCCTTCGGCGCGATCGACTTCAGCTTGCCGACGAAGAAGTCCGCCGCGGCCTTGCCCTCGGGGCTGTTGAACGTCGGGTTCCACTGGTCGTCGAAGAACACGCCACCCCACGACAGGAAGATCGGGTAGAAGCTCGTGACGATCGGGTTGCCCTTGACACCGCGGAAGACGAAGCCGTCCTTGATCGCCCCGGACTTCATGGCGGCCTCGGCCGTCGTCAGCAAGTCGTCCCAGGTGGCCGGTGCACCGTTCGCGAAGATGTCGTTGCGGTAGGTGAGGGTCTGCAGGTCGCCGATCGTCGGCAGCGCGACGAGCGTGGGATCGGCGGTTTCGAAGCCCTTCACGCGCGGGCCGGTCTGCGGTGGCCAGTAGCCGAGTTCGATGAACGGCGGCGAGAACCCGGGGTTCGGGGTGAGGCCCGCGGCGCCGAGGTCCTCGAGGATGCCCGCGGCCGCGTACTCCGGCACCCAGGGGTCGTCCATGATGTAGATGTCGAACTGGCCGGCCTTCGTCTGGCCGTCCTGCAGGAGCTTCGGGTAGATCGCGTCGTAGGGCTGGGTGACGATCTTGATGTCGATACCCGTCTCCTGCTTGAACACCGGCACGATCGCCTTCTGGAAGGCGTCGATGGCGCCGTCGGCGAAGGTGCCGATGACGATCTCGCCGCTCCCTGTGGCTGCACCGGTGGATCCGGTCGCCGCCGTCGAGGCCGCGGTCGAGCTGCTGCTGGATCCGCCGCCGCATGCCGCGAGCAGGGGGGCGGCCGCGATCGCGCCTCCGACGCCGAGACCGCGTCGCAGCAGGCTGCGACGGGAGATGGGGCGCTCGTACGGCGCCTGGTTCTCGTTCATCCGTTTCCTCCGTTCGGACTGGTTGACCGGTCGGTGCGGTGGACCGCCGTCGTTCCGTCGGCGGTGAAGAAGCAGGCAGCTGAGACGTCGACCGCGACGGTGACCGCGGCGCCGACCTCGGCGGAGAACCCGCGCGGTGCGCGGACCATCATCCGCGACTCGGCCACGACGACGTCGACGAGCGTCTCGTTGCCCATCGGCTCGACGACGTAGACCTCCCCCGTGAGGCCCTGGCCGCCGGGATCGCCGACGTGGAGGTCCTCGGGGCGGACGCCGATCTCGACCGCACCCGCGGCCGCGACCGAGTCGAAGCGGTCGCCCAGCGCGACTCGCGACCCGCCGACGACGAAGCACCGCGCGTCTGCGTCGACGGCGCCCGGCACGACGTTCATCGGCGGGCTGCCGACGAAGGTGGCGACGAACCGGTTGGCCGGGCGGTCGTAGAGCTGGTTCGGCGGCGCGACCTGCTGCAGCTCGCCGTCGCGCATGACCGCGACCTGATCGGCCATCGTCATCGCCTCGGCCTGGTCGTGCGTGACGTACAGGGTCGTCGTCGCCAGGCGCTTCTGGAGCCGCTTGATCTCACCGCGCATCGACGCCCGCAGCTTGGCGTCGAGATTCGAGAGCGGCTCGTCCATCAGGAACACGGCCGGCTCGCGAACGATCGCACGCGCCAGGGCGATCCGCTGGCGCTGTCCACCGGACAGCTGCTTGGGCCGGCGCTCGAGCAGGTGCCCGACCTCGAGCGCGGCGGCCACGCGGTCGACGGCGGCAGCCCGGTCGGCCTTGCTCATGCGGCGGATCCGCAGCGGGTAGGCGATGTTCTCGGCAACGGTCATGTGCGGGTAGAGCGCGTAGCTCTGGAACACCATCGCGATGTCGCGGTCGCGCGGCTGGACGCGTGTGACGTCGCGGTCGCCGATCAGGACCGTGCCCTCGGTCGGGATCTCGAGGCCGGCCAGGATGCGCAGCGCGGTCGTCTTGCCGCAGCCGGACGGTCCGAGCAGCACGCAGAAGGTGCCGTCCGGGACGTCGAGATCGAGCGCCTTCAGTGCCTCGACCGCGTCGAAGCGCTTCGTGACGCCCTCGTAGCGGACGGCGGTCACGCGGCCCTTGCCGTCGAGCCGCGGACGACGAGATGCGCGGGATGCACCTCGCGGCGGGCCACGAACCCGCCTGCGCGGGCCGCGTCGATCACGAGCTCCGTCGCGCGCCGGCCGATCTCGCGCCCGTCGGAGCGGACCGTCGTCAGCTCGAGGCGGCGGTGGGCGGCCAGCGGGATGTCGTCGAAGCCGACCACCGACACGTCGTCCGGCACCCGCCGCCCGGCGCGCTCGAGCCGATCGATCGTCGCGATCGCGAGCGTGTCGTTGTGCGCGGCGATCGCGGTCGGATCTCGCTCGATGGGCACCAGCCGCAGCCTACGTCGCCGGATGGCGGCTGCGAAGCACAGCTCCCTGCGATCGCCGCCGGTCTCGTCGAGGTCGTGCGGGACGAACGCGAGCCGCCGGTGCCCGAGGTCCGCGAGGTGCTCGACCACCTGTTCCATGGCGGCCTCGTCGTCGGTGTCGACGATGCCGAGGCGCGCGTCGTCGGGATCGCCGCAGCCCGCGAACACCACGGGGATCTCGCGATCGAGCAACGTCGCGTGCAGGCGGGATCCCGCCGAGATGCCGGCGACGATGACGCCGTCGACCCGGCGGGCGATCAGCGCCCGCAACGCGTCGGCCTCGATCCGCGCATCGCACTCGGTGTTGGCGATGAGCATCGAGTAGCCACGCTCGTCTGCGGCGCGCTCGGCGCCGAGCGCCAGCTGGGCGTAGAACGGGTTCGTGGGTTCGGGCACGAGAACGCCGAGGGTATTCGATGCGCGAGCCCGAAGCGAGCGCGCGATAGCGTTCGGGTGGTACTCGAGCTCCGCGATCGCCGATTCCACGCGCCGGCGCGTGTCCTCGGCCACCGGCGCGCCGCCGCGGATCACGTTCGACACGGTGGACTTGGAGACGCCGGCAGCGCGGGCGACGTCGCGCAGCGTGGTCACGCGAGCAACTCCAGCGCGCGCCGCAGGCCCTCCGCCGAGCGGGTCACGCCCGCTTCCGCCGAGAGCCGCGGGTCCTCGTGCTCGATCGAGACGACCCCGTCGTACCCCGCCGACCGCATTGCCGCAAGCAGCCGGGCCCAGTCCGCGTCCGTGTGCCCGTCCCCGACCGCGGCGAAGTGCCAGGCGGCCTCGTCGGGATCGACCGGGAAGCGGTAATCCAGTACGCCGTGCAGCGCGACCCGATCGGCATGGATCAGCGTGTCCTTGCCGTGGGCGTAGCCGATCCGGTCGCCGACCGCCTCGACCACCCTGACCGGGTCGATGCCCTGCCACCAGAAGTGGCTCGGGTCGAGGTTCACGCCGACGTTGCGGCCGGTCACGTCCGCGAGCCGCAGGAATCCAGCCGCGTTGAACACCGCGACGCCGGGGTGCAGCTCGAGGCAGATCGTCACCCCGGGTGCAACCTCGTCCATCCAGCGGGAGATCCCGCCCCAGAACGGCGCCACCTCGTTCGCGAACTGCCACTCCCAGAGGGCCTCGTCATCGGCGCAGGTCGACCACACCGCGAAGACGCCGAGCGGGCCGCCGGTGCGACCGCCGGGACAGCCGCTCATGGTCACGACGGTGTCCACGCCCAGCAGGTGCGCGAGCTCCACGGCGCCCCGGAGCCGGCCCTGGGCGTCGGCGCGCTGGGCCGGGTCGGGGTGCAGGACGTTCCCGGCCGCGTTCACGCACGAGAGGCCGAGGCCATGATCGCGCAGCTCCCCGGCCAGGGCGTCCCGCGCCGAGGCCTCCCGCAGCAGCCGCGCCAGGTCGAGATGCGGCCGAGGATCCGGCCCCCAGGTGCCGACACCGAGTTCGACGTCGGTGATCCCGCGATCGGCGCAGAATGCGAACAGCGCGGGTCGGTCGAGATGAGGGAGCGCGTCGGAGTACAGCCCGATTCTCACGCCATGGCCCTCCGTGCGGCATCGAGCAGCAGGGCGACGTCGGCGCGGCCCTGCTCGGGAGTCGTCTCACAGGGTGCCAGGCCGCAGACCGCGGCGTGGAATGCACGCAGCTCGGACCGGAATGCCTCCTCGTAGCTCGGCCGCACACGGACCGTCTCGAGGCCAAGGTCGCCATCGGTGCGGCGCACGGTGAGCCGGGTGGGAGCGTGGCGCAGGTAGGGCGCGGGGAACACCAGCTCGATGATGCGATCGGCGCAGTAGACCGTGATCCGTTCGGTGTAGTCGGCGACACCGGGCAGGTTGAGGTGGGTCATCGACACCCGCCCGCCGCCCGGCAGGCCGAACCCGAGCTGCACCCCACGGCCCTCGTCGAAGTAGCCGCCGTGGTCGACGCGGTCAGGCAGCGCGACGCCGAGGCGCCGCAGGATGCCGTGGATGACGGCGACGTCGTGCACGAGGGCCGAGAGGAACCCGCCCGTCAGTGCCCGGGCGCCGGCCTCGTCCGGCTCGCGACCCGCCGCGGTCCGCACCTGGGCGGCACCGAGTGCGCGCGCCTCGGCACGCAGCTCCTGCGGGATGTCGTCCGGCCAGGTCATCGGGAGGTGGGCGACGAACGGCTCGTGGTCCGGATCGTTCACCTCGACCGAGATGTACCGGACATCCTCGATCCGGTCGGGCAGCAGGTCGTACAGCCGCAGCACGGCCGGATCGAACCGCTTCATGTACCCGACCTGGACGATCAGCCCGGTGCGGTCGCGGGCGGCGATGACGCGATCGCACAGCTCGACCGTCAGTGCCAGCGGCTTCTCGCAGAGGACGTTGAGACCCAGATCGAGTGCGGCCTCGACGAGCCCGGGATGGAACGGATCGGGCGCCGCGCAGACGATCGCATCGAGTCCCGCCCCGGCTAGCTCGGCGACGGTCGCGACGCGGTGCTCGAGGCCGTAGCGATCGCCGACCGCCGCCCGAACCCGTGGCGAGGCGTCGGCCACCGCGCAGAACTCGAAGAGGGCGCGCTCCTCCCACAGGAAGAAGGCGTGCTCTGCCTGTCCCACCAGGCCCGCCCCGACCAGCCCGACTCGCAGCCTCCGAGAATTGGAACGATCCAACCGCCCGATTCTTGCGGGACGGCCGACCGCTGTCAAGGGCAGCGGGTACGCTCTCGCCCGTGAATCGCGACCTTGTGGCCGATCTGCTTGCCGAGCTGGCACACCTGCGCTGCCCGTCCGGGCGGGAGGCGGAGATCGATGCGTGGCTCGACGCGCGCATCCCCGGGCTCGAGTCCGACGCCGCGGGTAACCGGGTGCTGCGGATCGCCGGATCGGCGGGCGCCGCGCCCGTCATGATCGCGGCGCACAAGGACGAGATCGGGGCGATGGTGAAGCGCGTCGAGCCTGACGGCCGCATCCGCCTCGTTGCCGTCGGCGACGCGCACCCGTGGATCTGGGGCGAGGGTCCGCTGGATCTCCTGGGCGACGCCGGCGACGTGCGGGGCGTGCTGTCGTTCGGGTCGCGCCACGTCTCGCGAGAGTCACCGCAGCGCGCCCAGATCGACGATGCGAAGGGCGTGACGTGGGCCGACGCGTGGGTCGAGACCAAGCGGACGGCCGCCGAGCTGGAGGCGGCGTGCGTGAGACCCGGAACCCGTGCCACGCTGCCGGGAAGTCGCCGGACGCCGGTGCGGCTCGGCGCGGATGACGCGTTCCTCGCCTGCCCCGCGCTCGACGACAAGATCGCCGTCGCCGTGCTCGTGCTGCTCGCGGGCCGGCCGCTGCGCCCCCGCGGCGACGTCGAGCTCGTGTTCTCGACGCGCGAGGAGATCGGCTGCGAGGGCATCGGCTACTTCGCCGCCCGCTCGGCCGCCGACACGCTGGTCGCGGTCGAGGTCGCCCCGACCGCCGCCGAGTACGGGCTCGCGGAGTGCACGGCCGACCCGGTGCTGATCGAGGGCGACGCGCGCACGCAGCTGCACCACGGGCTCGGCCGGGAGCTGGCCGCCGCCGCTCGCTCCACCGGTCTCTCGCCGCGGCACGTCGTCGTCGACCGCTACGGATCGGACGCCTCGAACGCCCTGCTGCGAGGGCACGTCGCGAAGGCCGCCTGCCTCTGCGCCGCCACCGACAACACCCACGGCTGCGAGATCGCCCACCTCGACGCGGTGCCGAACCTCGTGCGCACGCTCGAGGCCTGGCTACACGCCGGCTGAGGCGTTCGCGGCACGGCACGCAACGCCGCACGTCACGCTGCGCGCGCCCTCCGTGACCGTTGCGCCGGCCCCGCCACCGCCGCCCGGCCGCGAGAGCGAACGCCGCCCGGGGGCCGTCCGCTCTCCAGCGCGGGTTTCGCGGCACGGCACGCAACGCCGCACTCCACTGCTCGTGCGCCTTCCGTGTGAGGTGCCGATGCGGCCGCCGGCCGCCGCACCCGCAACCCACGGACGGGCAGTCGCCGATTTCGCGCGCGCCGTCACGTGCGACGTTGCGTGCCGTGCCGCGAAATTCGCAGGCCGCTCACGGGAGGCGCCCTCGCGGGTTCGTGACGCAGCGCGCCCGAATGCGCGCGGAAGGTCGCGTGCGGCGTTGCGTGCCGTGCCGCGAAATTCGCAGGCCGCGCCCGGGCGGCGCTAGGTCAGCTTGCCGGAGGCGGCGGCCTGGAGACGGTCCCAGAGGGCGCCGTCGGTGCTCGAGCGAACGATGTAGACGCCGCCGACGGGCACCTTCTCGCCTTCCATCGCCAGCACGGGTCCGCGCTTCGGGCTGGTCGCATCGAGATACCAGTCGCCATCGTCGAGCATGGTGCCTGGCTCGGTGTAAGCGACAGCGGCGCGCTCGCCGTCCTGGAGGGCCGCCATCCAGCCGAACTCGTGGCTCACTTCTTCTTCGCTGCCTTCTTCGACGCCTTCAGCGGGTTCATCATCTTCTCGCGGGCGTCGGCGGGCGCGTCGGCCAGCGGCACGACCGTGAGACCGCACGGACCCTGCGATCGCACCCGCACGTGGCCGCAGCGTTCCGGCACGCTCCAGAGCGAGATGGTGCGGTGGCCGTCCTTGCAGATGAAGACGCTTGCGGTGCGTGCGGTCGTCGAGGCTTCCATAACGGACATCCTACGCTAACGCGGTCGGTAGACTCGCAGCATGCGTCCGTTTCGCGACTACGAACCAGGCTATGCCGGCGTCGGCGTCACCTTCTGCCGCGTGCCGCTGGTGCTCGACCCGGCCGGGCTCGCCGGGGCCGACGTCGTCGTCGTCGGGGCGCCCTTCGACGAGGGCGTCTCGTACCGGCCGGGCACGCGGTTCGGACCGCGGGCGATCCGGATGGCGGAGGACGTGGCATTGCCCGCCGAACGGCCGAACATGGAACTCGGCATCGATCCGCTGACGAGCCTCAAGGTCGTCGACTACGGCGACATCCCGGCCATCCCGTCGCGGCTCGCCGCGTCGCACGATCTCCTGCGCGAGGCACTGGGTGCGGTACTCGCCGCCGGGGCCGTGCCGGTCGTCCTGGGCGGCGATCACTCGCTCTCCTACCCCACCCTGCAGGTGCTGGCGGAGCGGTACGGCCGCGACGGCTACTCGGTGATTCACTTCGACACGCACGCCGACACCGGCCTGTCGGACCTCGAGACACCCCACGGGACGCCGTTCTCGAAGGCCGTCCGAGACGGTCACCTCGATGGCGCCAACATCGTCCAGATCGGGCTGCGCGGCGCGTGGCCGTTCCCGGAGGAGTTCGACTGGATGCGGTCGCAGGGCTTCACGTGGCACACCATGGCGCAGGTGATCGAACGCGGGATCGGCCCGGTCGTCCGCGATGCGATCGAGCACGCCCGCACCCGCGCTCCCCGCACGTACCTCACGATCGACATCGACTCTCTCGACCCGGCGTTCGCGCCCGGCACGGGCACACCCGAGCCCGGCGGGCTCGCCACGCGGGAACTGCTCTGGGCCGCCCGCACGATCAGCAGCGAGCTCGACCTGTGCGCGATGGACCTGGTCGAGGTCTCGCCGCCCTACGACCACGCGGACGTCACCGCCATGGCGGGCCACCGGATCGTGCTCGAGACGCTCGGCGGCATCGCACTCCGGCGGAGCGGGCGGCCGGCCGCACCGGAGCGCTCTTGAGCGACCGCCCGCTGGTCGCGTACGCCGACCTCGCGGACGACCCGCTGGTGGCGGCCGCGCGCGCGGCCGCCGGCGGCGATGCCGAGGCCCGGGTGCACGTCGAACGTCTCCTGTTCGACGAGGGGTGCGGGCTCGCACAGGCGATGGCGCGGCGCGTGGCCGGTTCGGCCGGGCCCTTCGCGCGGGCAGCCCGGGCCGGCACCATCGACACGGACCGGCTCGCCGTCGCGGCGGGCGATCTCGCCGCCCTCGGCGCGCTGGCCCATGCGGACATCGGCCTGCGGTTCGGTGGCACCGCCGAGGAGGCCGGGCCCTCGACGGACCTCGTGGGAGCCCTGTGCGAGACCGCCAGCTGGGGTAGCCACGCCGAGGCCGTCGCGGACTTCCACTGCCACCACGGCTGCGGGCCGCTGGCGCTCCATCGAGTGCTGCGCTTCGACGGGGCCGGTCTGCACGGGATCCCGCATCCCGATCCGGTCGCGCTCTCGGATCTGGAGGGCCGCGAGGAGCTACGCCGACCCTTGCTGGACGACCTCGTGAGCTTCGCGGCCGGTGGGTCGCCCAACGACGCGCTCCTGTACGGCCCGCCCGGCACCGGCAAGTCGGCGACGGTGCGGGCCTGCGCCCGGGCGAACGCCTCGGTGCGCCTGATCCAGGTCGCGCGCGATCAGATCGAGCACATCGACCGGGTCTTCGACGAGGTCGACGGAGACGGTCCACGCTGCCTCGTCTTCCTCGACGACCTCGTCTTCGACGACGCCCGGCGCGCCGACCGCGAGCTCCGCGCAGCGCTCGAGGGCGGCGTCCGCGCCCGGCCGGTGAACGTCCTGGTCTGGGCGACCTCCAACCGGATCAACCTCACGCACCAGACGCACTCGGAGCGCGCCGACGAGCTCGACGAGGAGGAGGCGCGGGGCGAGAAGGTCGCGCTGGCCAACCGTTTCGGCCGGCGGGTCCGCTTCGACATCCGTGGCGAGGACTGGTACCTGCAGATCGCGCTGCGCCTGCTGCGCGACCGCCTCGGCGAGGTGCCCGAGGACGCCGCCGATGCCGCGCTGCGGTACGCCCGCACCGGCGCCGGTCCCCGCCCCCGCACGGCCCATCAGTTCGCCGCCCAGTACACGCCATGAACGCCGACCAGCTCAAGCACTCTGCCGCAGAGGCGGCCGTGGCGGCGGAGGTCGGCAGCGGCATGCGGCTGGGGCTCGGCACCGGATCGACCGCGGTCCACGTCGTCCGCGCGATCGCACGGCGCCTGGAGGCCGGCGATCTGGAGCGCATCGTCGGGGTGCCGACTTCAGAGGCGACGGCGGCGCTCGCGCGCTCGCTGGGTGTCCCGCTGGCGACGCTCGACGAGGAGCCCGAGCTCGACGTCGCCATCGACGGGGCGGACGAGATCGACCCCCAGCTCGATCTGGTCAAGGGCCTTGGCGGCGCACTGCTGCGTGAGAAGATCGTGGCGTCGGCCGCTCGGCGCGTGGTGATCGTGGCCGACGACTCCAAGCTGGTCGACCGCCTCGGCAGCCGGTCGCCCGTCCCGGTCGAGGTGATCCCGTTCGCCACGGCCGTCTGCCGGCGAGCGCTGGCAGCCCTCGGTTGCACGCCGACCCTGCGGGACTTCCGAACCGACGAAGGCAACGTCATCCTCGACTGCGCGTTCGCGGGCGGCCTGGGTGATCCGTCCGGAGTCGCGGCCGCGATCGGCGCGATCCCGGGCGTGGTCGAGCACGGCCTGTTCCTCGGCATGGCGGCGGTGGCCTACGTGGCGAGCGACGACGGCGTCACCGAGCTCGAGCGCTGATTGAAGCTATGCGGCGCGTAAGGGCACGGCTACGGGACGCAACGGCGAGCCGGTGGCGCCCCGCAGCTTCAGCGGAAACCCCAGGAACGCGAACTGCCAGATCCCCTCGGCGGCGAGCTCCTCGTAGTTGACGACCTCGATGATCTGCGCTCCTGCGGTCGAGAACATGTACGAGTGGACGGGCAGGAAGAGCTCGGGGTCGGGGTTCGGGACGACCTCGACGCTGAGGCTGTCGCCCGCGATGCACATGGCGCCGACCTCCTCGCAGAGATAGCGGGCCGCGGGCAGGCCGATGCCGGGCTGATCCGTGATGTAGCCGTGGACGTCGGGCCAGACCGTCATCCGCCCGGTGCGGATGTGGACGATCTCGCGCGGACGCGGCTCGACGCCCTGACGCCGCGCGGCCGCCTTCAGATCGTCGGGCGTGATCTCGTAGCACGGCGGCAGGCAGTCGACCCCGTGGAGGCCGGCGACGTCGAGCAGCGTGCCGCGCGCGATGATCGGCGGGTAGTGCTCGGCGCCTCCCTTGAGCCAGTGGCGGCTGCCGAGGTGCTGCTTCGCAGTCCAGCCGTTCCAGTACATGCCGAAGTGGCCGAAGTGGTTGAGCGTGTCGAGGTGGGTGCCGCAATGCACGTACATCTGCATCGCGTCCCCCGAGTAGCTGTACTTCTCGAGGAGCCTCGGCTCGGCGCCGGCCAGGCCGTCGATCACGGCACCGTCCGGGGTATGGGTCATCCAGATGTCGTACAGCGGATCGCCGGCGGCGGTCCAGGACGGCATGCCCTTGAAGTACTCGACGGCCAGGTCGAAGACGTGCCGGCCGTCGAGGCTGCTGAGCACGTCGGCGGTGGCCTCGGGGGTGATCCAGTTGAGGCGGCCGATCTCGTCATCCGGCCCCCACGGGCTCCGGGACACGGAGACCCCGTCCCGCTCCAGGATCGGTTCGAAGACGAACGAGTCGAGACTGCCGCACATGATCGCTCCTCCGGTCGGTGCCGGGATCGTGTCACGTTCACGGCTCGCGGGACTGGTACAATCGTGATATGTCATCGATACGCACCACGGTCATGGCCGACGAGGTGCTGATGCTTCGTCTCCGGCGGATCGCGACCGACGAGGGAATCTCGCTGTCGGAGGTGATCCGGCAGGGCCTCGAGTGGCGCGCCGACCAGACGCGACCCCGGCTCTCGTTCACCGGAGCCGGCGCCGCCCGGGAGGACGTCGATCCGGTGGAGTGGTCCGCGCCGCTGGACGTCGTTCCGCAGCCGGATGAGGAGACTGCGGGCGTCGACGTCGCGCGGTACCGGGCGCTGGCCGAACGGCGCGCACGGGAACTGACCAGCCGTGCTACTGGTTGACACCGGCCCGATCTACGCGACGCTCGATCGCACCGATCCCGACCACGAACGGTGCGTCGAGAGCCTCGGCCGAAGCGCCGGACGTCTCGTGACGAGCGGCCACGTCATCGCCGAGACGTGCATCCTGGCGGAACGGCGCCTCCGCGAGCCCGCCGGAGCGGTGTCGCGCCTGCTCAACGCGGTCGCCTCGGGCGAGATGACCGTCGTCGATCCGGCGCCGGCGGACCTGCGCCGCATTGCGGAACTGGTCACGCTCTACCGGGACCTGCCGCTCGGCGCGGTCGACGCGGGCGTCGTCGCCCTCGCCGAGGTCCTCGGCATCGACACGATCGCCACCCTCGACCATCGGCACTTCCATGTCGTCAGGCCGCGGCACGTCGCAGCGTTCGACATCGTCCCCGACTGAACCACGTGGTAGAGCCGCCAGCGCTCCCGGACGTCACGCGCGGAGCGCCGCCGTACGCTCGAAGTCGATCACGTAGTGCTCGGGCATCCGGACGAGCCGATCGCCGCCAGTGTAGGAGATCGCCACGCCGTACTCACGCTCCGCCGCGGCGAGCGTGACGACGCCGTCGACGACGTCGCGCAGCACGGCCGCCGGGTCGCGCTGCCGCGGATCGCCATAGCCGCCGCCCCCCGGAAGCCGGAGGAACACGTGGGCGTCGACGGGCAGCGGCGCCAGCGTCTTCGCCGGCGGATGCTCGCCGCTCGCGAGCACGAACTCGCCCACCACTCCCGGCATGCCGCCGGCGAGTCCCTGGCCGGGGAACCGCAACCGCTCGATGATGGTCGACACGCCCCAGTGGCCGTCGCCGCGGTAGCTCGACTCGGTCTGCATGGCGAGCCCGCCGCGGAACCGTCCGGGCCCGCCCGAGTCTGGCCGGAACTCCTTTCGGTGCATGATGAGCGGCGTACGGGTCTCGTAGACCTCCGCCGGCACGCCGGCGACGCCGCTCGGGAACCCGTTCGTCTGGAGCC
The DNA here is from genome assembly GCA_963779685.1 of uncultured Actinomycetes bacterium. GTDB lineage: Bacteria > Actinomycetota > Thermoleophilia > Gaiellales > F1-60-MAGs149 > CAVZZG01. The sequence continues at coordinate 148,845 of CAVZZG010000001.1, read as the reverse complement.
CGTCCTTCGTCGCCCGGGCCCCCGCCCCGCCGGACTGGAACAGCGTGAACGTGAACAGGTCGTCGCGGCCCGGCCACGTGCCGCGCCAGACGGAGAGCCAGCTCGACTCCGCGCCGCCCGCCATGAGCCGGCCGGGGAGCGCCTGGTGGAGAGCGCCGAAGATCGTGCACGGCAGCATGTGACCGAGCACGTGACGCGCGGCGACGGCAGCCGGCTCGCGGCAGTTGAAGATCGACCCCTCCGGAGCCGTCACGTGCACCGGGCGGAACGCGCCCTCGTTGTGCGGTACCTCGGGATTGACGGCGGCCTTCATGGCGAACGAGGCGTACGCGTGGGTGTAGTTGAGGACGACGTTGATGCCCGATGGGCTCTGCGGCGACGAGCCCGCGAAGTCGATGGTCGCCTCGTCGCCGGCGATGGTCACGGCGACGGCGATCCTCACCGGCTCGCCGCCGAAGCCGTCGGCCCAGGCCTCGTTGCGATAGACGCCATCGGGGATCGCGGCGATCGCGTCGCGCATCGCGCGCTCCGACCGCTCGATGATGGCGTCCGAGAGCTCCTCGACGTCCGCCAGGCCGAAGTCGTCCAGGAACCGCAGCAGGTCGCGCGCTCCGACGTCGTTGCACGCGGCCTGCGCGTAGAGGTCGCCGATCGTCTCGTCGGGCACGCGCACGTTGGCGCGAATGAGCGCAATCAGGTCGCGGTTCGGCTCCCCCGCGCGGAACAGGTGCATGATCGGGATCCGCAGGCCCTCCTCGTAGATCTCCTTCGCCTCACCGGAGTACACGCGGCCGCCGACATCGGGCGAGTGACAGCAGGAGGCGAAGTAGCCGATCGGCCGGCCGGCCCGGAAGACGGGCGTGACCACGGTCATGTCGTTGATCTGGCCGGCGGTCTGCCACGGGTCGTTCGTGATCAGGACGTCGCCGGCGCGGAGCGTCTCGGGCGGGATCGTGGCCAGGAAGTGGCGCAACCCCGTCGCCATGGCGTTGATGTGCCCGGGGGTACCGGTGAGCGACTGGGCCATCATGTTGCCGCGCGCGTCGAACACGCCGCAGGCGAGGTCCTGGGACTCGCGGACGACGGTGGAGAAGGCGATCCGCATCAGCGTCACCTGCTGCTCGTTGACCACCGAGAGCAACCGGTTCCAGAGCACCTCGAGGGTGAGGACGTCCATCAGGGCATCCGCACCAGCACGTTGAACCGGTCGTCGACCTCGGCGACCGAGCCGGGCCCGATCACGAGCGTCGACTCCCGCTCCTCGACGATGACGGGGCCGGCGAGGGTGACACCGGGCGCGAGCCGGTAGCGGTCGACCACCGGCACCTCGACCAGCCCGCCGAGTTCCGGCATGTACGCCAGCCGCGACCCCTTGGCATGGTCGCCTGGCTCGCCCGCGACCGACAGCTCCAGATCGGGCGCGGGCCCGGACGACCGCACCCGCCACGAGATGATCTCGAGCGGAACGTCCTCGGGCCCCAGCCGCCCGTACAGACGCAGGTACTCCTGCTCGAACGCACCCCGAACGACGCCGGCGGTGCGCGTCTCGGGCCAGAGAACGCGGATCTCGTGTCCCTGGCCGACGTAGCGCATGTCGGCCTCCCGCACGTGCCTGCCCGACTCGATGCCGGAGGAGCGGAGCACGGCGTCGCCCTCCCGCTCCATCTCGCTGAACACCAGGTCCGCGCGCGACCAGTCGAGCCCCTCGAGATCCGTCGGCCACGACCGGACGAAGTCGAACGCCATCGGTGCTGTCAGGAATCCGACCGTGCTCATGACGCCCGCCCCGAACGGCGCAACCAGGAGCGGCGCGCCGAGCGCCTGGGCGACCCGGTAGCCGTGTACCGGCCCCGCGCCGCCGAAGACCATGATCGGGAGGCCGCGCGGGTCCTGCCCGCGCTCGAGCACGTGCACCCGTGCGGCGTTCGCCATCGACTCGTCGACGCTGCGGTGGATGCCCCATGCCGCCTCCTCGACCGTCAGACCCAGCGGCGCCGCGACGGCCCGGCGGATCGCCTCCCGCGCGGCGCCGGCGTCGAGCGCCATGCGGCCTCCGAGGAAGAAGCCGGGGTCGAGGTAGCCCAGCACGAGGTCGGCGTCGGTCACCGTCGGCTGGTCGCCGCCGCGCCCGTAACAGGCGGGCCCGGGATCCGCGCCGGCCGAGTCGGGGCCGACCCGCAGCAGCCCGAGCGAGTCGACCCGCGCGATCGACCCGCCGCCGGAGCCGATCTCGATCATCTCGATCACCTGGATCTTCACCGGCAGGCCGGAGCCCTTCTTGAAGCGGTAGCGCCGGTCGACCTCGAAGTCGTTCGCCGTCAGCGGCTCCCCGCCGGCGATGACCGCGAACTTGGCGGTGGTGCCGCCCATGTCGAACGAGAGCAGGTCGGACAGGCCGGCGCGGCGACCGTGGTAGGCCGCGGCGAGGGCTCCTGCGGCGGGCCCCGACTCGAGCAGCCGCACCGGGAACCTCATCGCGGTCTCCGGTGTGGCGATGCCACCGCCCGACAGCATCAAACGGAAGGAGCCGGCGAACCCGCGGGCGGCGAGGCGGGCCTCGAGGCCGCGAAGATAGTCCTCCGTCCGACCCTGCACATAAACGTTGATGATAGTAGTAGATGTCCGCTCGAACTCCCGGATCTCGGGCACGACGTCCGAGCTGATCGAGACGCGGAGCCCGGGAGCGGCGCGCAGCACGGCGGCCCGCGCCGCCTGCTCGGCGGCCGGGTTCGCATACGCATGGAGGAACGCGATCGCCACCGCCTCGACGCCGGCCTCCGCCAGCTCGCGCGCGAGCCGCTCGACGAAACCGACGTCGAGCTCCCGCGCGGACGAGCCATCGGCCAGCGTGCGCTCGGGCACGTCGAACCGCAGGTAGCGCGGCACCACCGGATCGGGCAGCTCGAGCTCCAGGTCGTACAGCTCGAACCGGGCCTCGCGACCGATCTCGACCACGTCGCGGAAGCCCTCGGTCGCGAGCAGCGCGGTGCGCGCCCCCTTGCGCTCGATCACGGCGTTAGTGACCAGCGTGGTGCCGTGGATCAGCTGTGCCACCTCCGCCACCGGCACGCCCGACGCGACGAGCACGTCCTCGACCGCACGGGAGGGGTCGTCGGGCGTGGTCAACGCCTTGCCGACGCTGAACGCGCCCGTCTCGTCGTCGACCAGCACCAGATCGGTGAACGTGCCGCCGATATCGACGCCGGCCCGGAGCGTCACAGGCCCGGGTAGCGCGAGAGCGGGAAGATGTCGACCTGCGCCGACCGCTGCTGCGCCAGGAAGCCACCGTCGACGAACACCATGCTCCCGGAGACGTAGGCCGCGTCGTCAGAGGCCAGGAAGACGGCCGGGCCGGCCATGTCCTCCGGGTCGCCGACCCGCCCGAGCGGCATGGTCGCGCCGCGCTGCGCGCGCGCCTCGTCGTTCATCCCCTTGGTGTCGACCGATCCCGGCACGAGCCCGCAGACCCGCACGCCGTACGGCCCGAGGTCGAGGGCCAGCGCCCGCGTGAACGCCTCGATGCCGCCCTTGGCGGCGTCGTACGCGGCGTTGCCGCGGTGGGCGCGGGTCGCGCCGCCGCTCGACATCGTGATGATCACGCCCGACCGCTGACGGCACATGATCCGAGCCGCCCGGACGGCGCAGTTGTACGTCCCCGTCAGGTTGACCGCGATGATCCGGTCCCACCACTCGCGGTCGGCGTCGAGGAAGTGCCGCTCGGTCGCGGTCAGCGCCGCGTTGCACAGCAGCACGTCGACCGTACCGAACGCCGCGAGCGCGTCGGCGAACAGGCGATCGACGGACGCGTCGTCGGCGACGTCGGCGCGCACCGCGATCGCGTTCTCGCCGATCTCCCGGGCGACCACGTCGGCCTGATCCGAAACGTCGTTGACGACGACCCGCGCACCCTCGGTCGCGTAGCGCTCGGCGATCGCCCGCCCGATGCCTGCACCGGCGCCCGTCACGATCGCGACCTTACCGTCCAGCCTGCCCATGCCCGGCAGCCTACTGCCTCACGGCGGTCCACTGGCCCCGAAGCGCCGGGCGATCCAGGCGGAACCGGGCGATGTCGTGGTTGGTCGCACCGCGGGTGGCCAGATCGGCGCAGATCTCGCCGATGGTGGGCGCGAACTTGAAGCCGTGGCCGGAGCACGCCGATGCGATCACGATCCCCGGATGCGCCGGGTGGCGATCGACGATGAAGTCCTCGTCGGGCGTCATGGTGTACCGGCAGCTGACGTCCGCGATCCGCCGGCCGAGGCCCGGCAGGGTCTCCTTGACCCACCCGTCGAGCCGCCCCGCGATGGCCGCGTCGATGGCGCGGTCAGGGTCATCGGGATCCGAGACCGCCGGTCCGAGCCGGTCGACCATCGCCTTCACGCCGGCGGGCTCGCCGAGCAGGGGGAAGGCCGACCCGAGCGTCGTCGTGTGGGGCCAGCGGTGGATGAGGAGCGGGAAGCGGCCAGGTCGCCAGGCATCGGGATCCTCCACCTGGAAGAACGCGAGCTGTTCCCGGATCGGCGTGATGGGCAGGTCGAGGCCGAGGCCGGCGCAAAGCGGGCCCAGCCACGAGCCGGCCGCCAGGATCACCGCATCGCTCGACAGCTCGCCGGCGGCCGTCTCGACCCGGTATCCCTCGCCGTCCGGGCGGATCGCGGTCACCCGCTCACCAACGCGCAGCACCGCACCCGCCGCGCGGGCCTCGCCGAGGAGCGCCGCCAGGCAGCGGTCGGCCACGAGCATGGCGAAGTCCGCCTGGTAGAAGCCGTGGGCGTCCTCCGGCGGATCGATCTGGGGGAAGCGGCGGACGATCTCGTCGCGGTCGACCTCGTCGAAGGCAACGGCGGCGAGGGCCATGGCGTCGCGCATCTCGGCGATGTAGTTCGCGTCCGGCGGGCCGAAATCCAGGCCGCCGGTGGGGACGATCAGCTGCTCCGACGCGGCCTCTTCCAGCGCACGCCACTGCGCGAAGGCGTCGCGCACGAGAGCGATGTAGTCCGGCGTCTCGTAGGTCAGGCGGATGATCCGGCTCGGGCCATGCGAGCTCGCAAGCCCGTGCCCGAGCGAGAACTGCTCGAAGAGCGTGACCGCGTGACCGGCACGGGCGAGCTGGCACGCGGCTGCCGAGCCGATGATGCCCCCACCCACGACGGCCACGCGGTGCGACCTCATGGGCGGGACACTACGACACGTTCGACACGCCCTGCAGGGTGAAGCCGCAGCCGGTGCCGGTGGTGGAACGCCACAGCGTTCCCGTGGCAACGCTCGAACCCGTCACGACCTGCACGTCGTACACGGCGTCGGCCGACGGCAGGAGGGTCACCACGGCGTCGGCGCCGGCCGAGGCCGTGGCCGAGACGAGGGACCCGGAGACGACCGCCGAGAGCGTCAACGAGCCGGCGCCACCGTTGTTCACCGTCAGCGTGTCCTCGCCGCCGCCGCCCTCGGCACAGCCGACGGTGACGCTGCCGAAGCCCGCGATCGAACCGACCTCGGTTTCGAGGCCCGTGTCGGCGTCGCCGCTGATCGTCACGATGGATCCCGGCCCGGCGACGAAATCGCCGACCCGTGCGTCGCCGAACATGATCGAGCCGTCGACGATCTTCGAGCTCGTCACGGAGTTCGACGCGAGATCCTCGGCCTTCACCTGGCCGTTCTTGATCTTGGCCGACGTGACCGCGTTCGACCGGAGCTGCTTCGTGCCGACGCTGTTGGACGGGATCGAGAGCGCGTAGCCGGTGCCGGCCATGGCGACCACGAGGGCGGCGGTGGCGACGACGAGACCGGCAGACGGGCGGGTGAGATGCAGGCGTTCCATGCATCTCATCCTAGGGATGTTTCGTCAGCCCACGAAGCCGGTCGGATCGAGGGCGGCGACGAACCGGGTGGCGGGGTCGATGCGGGCGCCGGCGTCCTCGAGTTGCTCCTTGCGGGCGATGGCACGACGCACGAGGTTGCCGCCGATCCACGTCAGCGGCTCGGGCGGCAGGCTGCGGCCCGGCGTCCGCACGAAGGGCGAGTGCTCCCACTCGTCGCCGGTGCGTAAGGCCATTGACGCGAGCATGCGGGCGACCAGGTGGCTCGGCCCGACGCCGTTGCCCGAGAAACCCACGGCGACGATCACCTCGGGGGCGTCCGGCAGCCGCGTGATGACCGGCATGCCGCCCAGCGTGTAGTCGATCGGGCCGCACCAGCTCTGCTCGGCGGCGACGTCGAAGAACATGGGCAGGAGGCGGTGGAGGTGCTCGAGCACGACGGCCTCGCGGCGTGACGGGGCGTCGAAGGCCGGCCCGATGCGGCCGTTGCGCGCCAGCATGCCGCCGCCCTTGCCGAAGACGATCCGCCCGTCGGCCGTGGTGCGGAAGTAGTTGACCAGCCGGCGCGAGTCGGAGATGCACGGCCCGTCGGCCCAGCCGATCGCGGCCAGCCGGTCGGGCATCGGCCGCGTCGCGACGACGTCGCTGGAGGTGACCACGAGGTGCGGCCGGATCTCGGGCAAGCGCGCGGCCCAGGCGTTCATCGCCAGCACCACGGTCGCGGCGCGCACCTCGCCGTGGGGCGTCTCGACCACCGGGGCGGCGCCGCGCACCAGCCGCGTCATCGGGCTCGTCTCGTGGATCACCACCCCGCGCTCCTCAGCCGCCCGCGCCAGGGCGCGGCACAGCACGGCCGGCTGAACCGATGCGACGCCACGTTCGAACACGCCCTCGAGGTGGGCCGGCGACCCCGCCAGCCGCGCGACCTCCTCGGGGGTCAGCGACTCGAACGCCTCGCCGTCAGCGACCGCCAGCGTCGCGTCCCAGGCACCGCGCTGCGGGTCGCTCGACGCCGTCCACAGCCATCCGCAGCGGCGCACCTCGGCGCCGGGGGCGCTCTCGTCGGCGAACGCGCAGATGGCGTCGACCGATGCCTGCGACGCCCGGGCCAGGCGGATCGCCTCGTCACGGCCGCAGAGCTTCGCCAGCGAGGCCACCTTCGACCACCAGCTCATGACGAACCCTCCGTTGCGGCCGCTGGCACCGCCGCCGCAGATGTCCGCCTCGATCACGACGACCCGGCAGGCCGGCTCGAGCTGCTTCAGGTGAAGCGCCGTCCAGAGCCCGGCGAAGCCGCCACCCACGATGCAGACGTCGGCCTCGACGGCGCCGCCGAGCCAGGGACGCGGCAGCCGCGGCTCGGAGGCCAGCGCCTGCTGCAGCCAGAGCGACCTCACGGCAGCGCCGCAAACGTGACGGGTGGCCGCTCGCGCCGGTACGGGAGGTGACGGGCCGGGTCGGGCGAGTCGATCTCGCGCGCCAGACGGTGCCCGTCGAAGATCGCGTCGGCGATGAGTCGCGGCGCCACGCAGTCGCCGATGGCGTACACCCCCTCGATCTCGCCGGGGTCGGCCTTCAGCTCGCGCCACAGCCCGTCGTCGGAGCACCGCTGCGTCACGAGCACGATCCCGTCGCACGCCTCCTCGAAGGGATCGCCGAAGGCGTCGATCCCCGTCACGTGGTCGCGCCCGATGCGGTCGACGACGTGCTCGGTGAGCATCCGGATGCCGAGCTCGTGGAGGTGGCGGCGGAGCATCGGCCCCTCCAGCGTCTCGTCGCACAGCGGCGCGATCGACCCGTGCGCGGCGACGATCGTCACCTCGTGGCCCTCCTGGCGCAGCAGCTCGGCCATGCCCGCTCCCATGAAGTAGCTGTCGCAGTCGACCACCGCCACCTTCGAGCCGGGCGGGCGCTTGCCCTGGAGCATGACCTGCTCGGGGGTGAGGACATGCGGCTGGGCGTCGTCCGCGCCGGGGATCGGTGCGCGGGTGAAGCCGTTCAGGCCGTCGCCGGCCCAGTGCGCCCCGGTCGCGACGACGACGAGCTCGGCGCCGTAGTCGCGGATGTCGCTCGCCGCGAGGCGCGTGCCGCTGACGACCTCGACCTGACGCCGGAGCCTGGCGAGCTGGATCCGGCGCCAGTCGAGCAGCCGGCGCCACTCGCCGAGCCCGGGCAGTCGCGGCACCCAGGTGAGGATGCCGCCGATGTCGTCGTCGGCCGTGGCCAGGTGCACGCGGCGGAACCCGCGCTTCGCCAGCACGATCGCGCACTCCAGCCCGGCCGGACCGGCGCCGACGACGAGCACGTCCTTGCCGGCGTTGCCGGCCGGCGCGAATCGCTCCGGGTGCCAGCCGCGCCGGAACTCCTCGCCCGCGGTCGCGTTCTGGGTGCAGCCGAGATGGTGGCGGGTGTCGCCCTTCGAGATGCACTGGTTGCAGCCGATGCACTCGCGGATCTCGTCAAGGCGCCCCTCTTCGATCTTGCGCGGGAGATACGGGTCGGCGATCGACGGACGGGCGGCGCCGATGATGTCCCACGTCCCGGAGGCGACGATCTCGGCCATCTGGTCCGGCGAGGTGATGCGACCGACCCCGACGATCGGCTTCGTGGTCGCCTCCCGCACCCTGCCCGTCCACTCGAGCTGCCAGCCGGCCTGGAAGAAGCGGCTCGAGCCGGAGTCGATCGACCACTCGGCGATCGAGCCGATGTTGACGTCCCACAGGTCGACGAGATCGTCGGCCATGCGGATGAACGCAAGGCCCTCCTCCAGCTCGATGCCGGCGCCCCCTGCGCCGGCGATCGCGATCCGGCTGGCGATCGCACAGTCCGCGCCGACGGCGGCCCGGACGTCCGCGAGCGTCTCGAGCCAGAGTCGCGCGCGGTTCTCGAGCGAGCCGCCGTACGCGTCCGTGCGCCGGTTGTAGAACGGCGACAGAAACTGGCCGAGCAGGTAGGTGTGCGCGCCGTAGAGGTAGATGATGTCGAAGCCCGCGTCTCGCGACATCCTGGCGGCGCGCACCCAGTCGGCCTTGAGGCGGGCGATGTCCTCGAGATCCATGGCGCGCGGCACGTTGCCCGAGTAGTCGCTGGCAAGCTGCGACGGGCCCATCCCCGGCACGCGCGTCTCGTTGTTCTCGGAGTGGACTCCGGCGTGGAAGAGCTCGACGCCCGCGAGCGCGCCGTGCTCGTGCGCGTCGGCCGTCATGTGCCGCAGCAGCTCGACGTCCGCCGCATCCCACATCCGCGCCATCGCGTAGGGCGACTCGTCCGAGTCGGTGCTGACGCTGCAGTACTCGGTGCACACCGCGGCCCAGCCACCCTCCGCCTTGACACCGCGGTGCCGCGCCTGCGACCAGGGCTTCTCGTTGCCGAACCCGGTGCAGTGCGGCACCTGGTAGAACCGGTTGCGAAGCGTCTTCGGTCCGATCGCGATCGGCTCGAAGAGGACGTCGTAGCGGGGATCGCGCGCCATGGCGGCGAGCGTACGGCCATCCCGGTACGCGCGTCAAACGACACGCGTACCGGGATGATCAACCGGCGTCAGTGGTGGTGATGGTGCCCCGTGCGAGCGGGAAGGACGACGACGACCCCGCTCATGCCCTGGTGGATGATGCAGTCGTAGGCATAGGTACCCGGCGTGTCGAACTCGGCCGTGAACGTGTTCGGCGGCCCGCCCGGATTGTCCGAGACGACGCCTGCGCCGAGCAGGCCGTTGCCGTGCACGGTGGCGGTGTGGACGACGGGCGCGCCGGGCGGCTCGGTGGGCAGCACGCCGACGGGGTTCGCGACGAACGTCGGGGGCGGCCCGAACAGCGTCGACTCGATCGGGGCGATGACGTCCTCGGGCCCGATCGTGACGGTGTGGATCTCGTTCCAGCCCTTCCACGTCCAGGTCACGGTGTGGCCTGCGCGGACGGTGATCGTCTGCGGGTAGAACGCGAGCAAGCTGAACGACTTGCGTCCGTCGCCGGCGATGACCTGGGCCGGGTGGCCGTGATGCCCCTCGCGGCCGCGATGGCCGTTGTGCCGGCCGTGGTGGCTGAGCGCCCGGTCGAGCGCGACCGCCTGCCGGGTCGCCTTCTTGATCTGATGTGCCGCGGCCCTATCCTGGGCGGCCTGCGACGGGATGACGGCGTCCGCCGCGGCGACGGTGACCGTGCCCTTCATGAACGGGTGCAGCTCGCACACGATCTGGAACGTGCCGGGAGCCGAGAAGGTCACGTCGTAGGAGAACGGGAATCCCGTCGGCTGACCCGAGTTGACCTGCGCCGTGCCGTCGAACGCGTTGCTCGCGGACGGCATGGCGACCAGCGGGTTGAAGCCAAGCTCCGGTGGCGGATTGATCCCGCCCCACCAGAAGGGCACGCCGGCGCCGTCGAGCGTCACCGGGTTGGTGCCGCCGGTCGGGACGACGGGCCCGTTCGGCACCGCGCCATTGGGAAGCACGGCGACCGTGTGGAAGCCAGCGAAATCGAAGTGGACCGTGTCGCCGACGTGGATGACGGCGTTCTTCGGATAGAAGCCCTGCAGGTCGATCTGCGGCTTGCCGGTGACGGAACCGCCTACGACGACCGACCGCGTGTCGGCCATGGCCGGCGACACCGCGACGAGCACTAGCGCGATCGCGCCGAGAATGGATCTCCTCACGAACCCCCCCTTGGGACGATGGGACGTGAGGGATGGTACGAGCCGGGAGAGGTCATGACAAGGTCGTCCGTCGCATTGTCATCCGGCACGAGCACCGCCACGCCGGCGACGATCACGGCGGCGAGGCCGAAGGCCCAGGTCGCGCTCCGGTCGTACAACGGCAGCAGCAGGAACGGCGCGACGGCCGTGCCCGCGAACTTGAAGGCCTGGTAGACCGACACCACCCCCGCCCGGTTGACCTGCGATGCCGTGATGGCGAGCGTGTTGAGGCTGGCCCACAGCAGCGCCGAGGCGGCACCGCCGAGGGTCCACCAGATCGCCAGCTGCGGCGCGGTCGGGGCGAGGCCGACCGCCAGTACCGTGAGCGCCGACGCGATGGCGGCCACCCGCGCGGCGAGGCGCCCGCCGGTCCGCTCCACGAGGCGGCCGGCGAGCGCGCCCAGGAGGAGACCGGCGGCGCCGTACGTGGCGAGGACGAGGCCGCGGGCGGTCGAGGCGAGCGCGAACGCGTCGTCGATCCGCAACGAGACCAGGAACGGGAGACCCGTGAACCCGAGGTAGCCCGCGAAGGCGCAGGCGAGCAGGCGGACGATGCGCCGGTCGCGCAACGCCCGCAGCGACGGCGGCTCGCTCGCGACCGACCGCCGCTCGGGGGGCGGGACGAGGATCAGGCCGGCGGCGACGATGGCCGGGGCGACGAACGCGAGCCGCCAGTTGACCACTGCGGCGAGCCCGCCCAGCAGGGGCGCGAAGGAGATGCCGCCGGCCTGCACGCCCGCGAACGTCCCGACGGCGCGACCGAGCCGCGCCGGATCGACGACATCGGCCAGCGCGGCCAGCAGCAGCGGTGTCGTGAAGGCATTGGCGCATCCCTGCAGGCCGCGCGCGACGAGGAACAGATCGAGCGACGGCGCCAGCCCGGCGACGAGCGTCGCGGCGGCGTAGACGGCGTAGGCCCACTGCACGACCCGCCGTCGCCCGAGCCGCTCGCCGAGGGTGCCGGAGATGAGCTGGAGGACGGCGAAGGGCACGAGATAGGCCGGCACCGCGTAGGCGACCTCCGCCGTGGTGGCGTGGAACGCGTCCCGCAACTCGGGGATCAGCACGGCGACGACGGCGCCGCCGAACGGGCCGAGGAAGCCGCCGACGTACAGCGGCCAGGTCGCGCGGCCGGCCGATGATCGCGGCGACAAGGCTCGCGACCGCGTCAGTCGCGGAGGAGCTCGCGGGACACGATCAGTCGCATGATGTCGCTCGTGCCCTCCCAGAGCTCGTCCAGCTTCGCGTCGCGGAGCCACTTCTCGGCCGGATACTCGGGCGAGTACCCGTAGCCGCCGAGGGTCTTGATGCAGGCGTCGGCGGCGAAGACCGCGGCCTCGGCGGCGCAGACCTTCGCCATCGCCGCCTCCTTCGCCCCCTGCGCGCCGTTGTCGATGAGTCGCGCGGCGTGGTGCGTCAGCAACCGCGCCTGCTCGACGCCCATGGCGGCGTCCGCGATCCGGAACGAGACGGCCTGGTAGCTGGAGATCGGCTTCCCGAAGGCCTGGCGCTCGCGGGCGTAGGCGATGGCGTACTCGACGGCCGCGCTGCCGACCCCGACCGAGTTCGCAGCCAGCGTCACCCGCGATGCGTCGAAGGTGCCCATGAGGCCGTAGAAGCCCTGACCCTCGTCGCCGATCCGCCGGTCGTCCGCCACGAAGCAGTCCTCGAGGAACACCTCCGTCGTCGGGATCGCGCGCTGGCCGAGCTTCGCGAGCGGGGCGCCCCACGAGATCCCCGGGTCGTCGGCGTGGACGACGAAGGCCGTGATGCCCTTCGAGCGCGTGCCGGGCGCAACGGTGGCGAACACGATGTAGTACGTGGAGATGCCGCCGTTCGAGATCCATGTCTTCTGGCCGTTCAGCACGTACCCGCCGTCGACGCGGCGCGCATGCGTGGTGATGGCCGCCGCGTCCGAACCGGCCGCCGGCTCGGTCGTCGCGAGGGCCACGAACACCGGATCCGGCCCGCAGAGCGGAGGGATGTAGCGGCGCTTCTGCTCCTCGGTCCCCAGTGCGAGGATAGTCGAGGCGAAGAACCCGCCCGAGGTGATGAAGTTCGCCAGGGCCGCGTCACCGTGCGCCAGCGCTTCCGTGACGATGACGTGGGTGAGGAGGTCGGTGATGCCGCCGCCGCCGTACTCGACGGGGAGCATGAACGAGGTCAGGCCCATGGCCGCTGCCTTCCGGAACAGCTCCGTCGGCACGGCGTGATCGTCGCCGTCGAAGTCGCGCGCGACCGGGCGGATCTCGTTCGCGGCGAACGCGCGGCAGACCTCCTGGAGGTCGAACTGCTCGTCCGTCAGGCCGTAGGGGTTGGACACGTGGGCTCCAGTTCGATCAGCAGGATGGCGGAAACGGGGCGCGCCGTATGATGCGGACATGATCGCCGACGCGACCGAGATCGACTTCCAGCAGAAGGTGATCGACGCCTCCTTCGAGGCCCCGGTGATCGTCGACTTCTGGGCTGCCTGGTGCGGCCCCTGCCGTCAGCTGGGCCCGGTCCTGGAGGAGGCGGTGGCGGCGCGCAACGGCGCGGTGCAGCTCGTGAAGGTGGACACCGAGGCGGCGCCGCGGCTGGCGAGCGCGTTCCGCATCCAGAGCATCCCGGCCGTGATCGCCTTCGCCGACGGCAAACCCGTCTCGAACTTCGTCGGCGCCCTGCCCCGAGCCCAGGTCGACCTGTTCATCGATGCGCTGCTGCCGACCCAGGCCGAGTTGGCCGCCGAGTCCGAGGACGAGGACGCGCTGCGCGCGGCGCTCGCAGAGGACCCGCGATCGCTCGACGCCCGGCTGGCACTCGGCCGGGTCCTGATCCGGACGAAGCGCGCGCCGGAGGCCGTCGAGGTGCTGCGCGAAGCGGAGCACGATCCGATCGGGGCGGGTCTGCTGGCCCGCGCCGAGCTGACGGTCGACCCCACCGCCGACCCCGAGGCGGCCGCTGCGCTGGACGCGCTCGAGCACGACCCGGCCGGTGCGATGGAACGGATCCTCGCGGCCATCCCCGGATCGAGCCCCGACCGCAAGGATCTGCTGCGCCGCGTGATGCTGGGCATCTTCGGTGAGCGCGGGCAGGACGACGAACTCGTCGCCCTACCGCCGCCGCCTCGCGACCGCCCTGTACTAGCGCGCGGTCACAGTCTCGGACGACGTCCCGATTGGTCCACGCACGGCCTGAGCCTCGGCGGTGGGCCGACGTGGTGCGATGATCAACCCGGTCGAAGGCCTCGACACCACATGTCGGTACGAGGAACTCACGTGACTGCACTGCGCCGTCGCCTCCCGTATGCGAACGTTGTTGCACGCGCGCAGTCTCGTCGCGCTGCGGGGGTGTCGGATACGCGGCCGCGCAGCTGCCGTCCAACAGCGCCGGGACGAAGCAGCTCAAGGCCAACGCCGTGGTCTCTTCGAAGATCCGCATCGCCAGCGTCGGCAGGGCGGACCTCACGGCCGACGTCCGAGCGCAGCTCGGCGTGCCTCGGCCGCAAGGGAGACAAGGGCGACACCGGCCCGGCCGGCCCGCTTTCGTCCGCTACGGGCCCGGCGGCAGTGGGACCTTCACGCCTTCGGCTACTACATGGACACGTCGACGACCCTGACCTTCGCCCTTCGGTCAGATGCACCTCGCCACCATCGGGACGCCCGGCCAGTTCGAGGTGTGCTCTGACATTGGCGACGTCGTCTACGTCCGTGTACATCAACGGCCTGCGCATCGAGGGTCACACGGCGAGCTGCACCCTGCCGTTCCGCCTCGGCCAGACCGGCGACTTTGAGGTGCGCATGCGCCGGGCCGTGATCTCCGGCGTCCAGTCCGGAGACACCCTCACGAGCACGAACTACGCCCTGTCCGGTTCTCCCAGCTGTAGGCGACGTCAGCGAGCGCGCTGACCCTCTCAGCTCACCTCGGCCATGGGGACCGGCTGCGGTGGCGCGACGCCCTGGTGGACGCCCTGCGGCTGGTGCTTTCGCGGCAGGAAGAAGAACGACACCAGCGCCGCGATCAGGGTCAGCGTCGCGCCCGCCCACATCGCTCCCTGCATGCCCTGCACGAAGGCCTCGGCCGCGCGATCGCCGACGGCCGGGCCGGCGACCTGGGTCACGATCCGCACCTGGCCACCGACGACCAGCGGCTCGAGCTTCTGCGGGGCCGCGGCGAGCGCGCCGGAGAAGAACTGGTCGGCCGCGATCTTCGCCACCACCGAGCCCATGACGGCGATGCCGACGGCGCCCCCGACCTGCCGGGCGGAGTTGAGCACGCCCGAGGCGATGCCGGACTGACGCTGATCGACGGCGCTCATGGCGGCGCTCGAGAGGGCCGGCATGGTCAGGGCGATGCCGGCGCCGAGCACCGCGAAGAACGGCCACATGGCGTTGTACGAGGACCCGACGTCGAGGTTCGCGAGACCGGCCATGCCGATCGTCGCCAGCACCATGCCGGTGGTCATCAGCGGCCGCGGTCCGAACCGGCCGCCGAGGCGGCCGGCGATCGGCGCCACGAAGAGGATCATCAGCGTCATCGGCATCGAGCGGAACCCGGCCTCGATCGCCGAGTAGCCCTTCACGTTCTGGAAGTAGAGCGTGATGAAGAAGAGCGAGCCGAAGAGGGCGACCCCGACCAGCATCGCGACGATGTTGGACGCGGCGAACTGCCGGATCCGGAAGAAGCCGAGCGGCACCATGGGCTGGTCGACCGTCATCTCCCACCGCACCCACGCCACCAGGAGCAGCACGGACGCCCCCAGCAGCCCGACCACCAGCGCCGACGTCCAGCTGTGGTCGGTGGTCTTGATCAGGCCGAAGGTGAGCGCGAAGAGGCCGCCCGTGACGAGGAGCGTGCCGACGATGTCGAGCTTCGTCGACGCCGGGTCCTTCGATTCGACGACGGCCCAGACGCACACGGCCATCGCCACGACGCCGACCGGGGCGTTGACCCAGAACACGGAGGCCCATCCGTAGTGCTCGACGAGGAACCCGCCGACGACCGGCCCGATGGCGATGCCGAGACCGGAGATGCCGGCCCAGATGCCGATCGCCATCGGGATCTGCGGGCGGGGGAACGCGCTGACGAGGATCGCCAGGGAGAGCGGGTTCATGAGCGCCGCGCCGCTGCCCTGCAGGACGCGGAACACGATCAGCTGGGTGTCGGTGGTGGAGAGGGCGCAGGCGATCGAGAAGAGGGTGAACAGGAACAGCCCGACGATGAACATGCGCTTGCGGCCGAACCGGTCGCCCAGCTTGCCACCAAACAGGATCAACGCGGCGAACGACAGCACGTAGCCGTTGACGACCCACTCCAGGCTTGCGGGCGAGGCGTTCAGCTCCCGCTGGATGGTCGGCAGCGCGACGTTCACGACCGTGTTGTCGAGCATGATCATGAACAGCGCGAAGCACATCGCGAACAGCGTCCACCACTTGTGGTTCTTACGCATCTCGGTCATCGGGTCTCCTGGAGCATGGTCAGGAGGGCGTCCATGACCCGCGCGGTGTCGCGCAGGCCCTCCTCGCCCTCGATGGCGTTGCGGTAGTTCGCGAGCAGACCGAGCGACACGCCGATCCACCCGATCGTGTCGGGATCGACGTCCGCCCGCACCTTGCCCTGGCTCTGCGCATCGCGGATGACGCCGGCGATCGTCTGGCAGTGGCCGCGCGCGCTGTAGCGCAGCGCCATCGCGATCTCGGGATCGTCGGTCATGGTCATCGCGAGCGCCCGCATGCGCTGCAGCTCGGCCCACCGGGGATCGCCGAACAGCGTGCGGGACATGTTGAGCATCGTCTCGAGCGGATCCTCGGCCTCGGCGAGCGCATCGAGCACCCGCTCCTTGACGGCGAGCCCGCCGTGCTTCAGGCAGGCGGCGAACAGCTCGTGCTTGGACGCGAAGTGCTTGTAGATCGTCGGCTCGGAGCAGCCGGCCGCGGCGGCGATATCGGCGGTCGAGGTTCCGTGAAAGCCCTTCCGGGCGAACAGGTGGCTCGCCGAGTCGAGGATCGCCAGCCGGCGATCGTCGCCGGTCATCTTAGTGAGTGAGCGTTCACTAACCACGAGGTGGCAGCATACGCCGCCGCGGGCTACTTATCAAGTCGTTTGCGCCGCTCGTGCGCGGTGGCCGCGACGACGGCCCACGTGGCCGGGATGGCCCAGAAGAGCCCGTAGATGATCGCGCGCCCGGTCGGCTGGTTGAGGAACGCGACGTGCAGCACGGCCAGGACGACCGCGAGCACCGGGAACGCGATGGCCGCCTGCTTACCGCCCTCGAGCGCCTCCCAGGCTGCAACCAGGCGGGGCGGATCCTTCGGCATGCGGCGGACGATAGCCGCACGTGAGACCATACGGACCCGAGGAGGCCCGATGGCACGATCGACGTTTGAGAAGATCTGGGACGACCACGTGATCGGCGACGACCTGCTGTTCGTCGATCTCCATCTCGTGCACGAGGTGACGAGCCCGCAGGCGTTCGAGGGACTGCGGCTGGCCGGCCGGCGGGTGAGGCGGCCCGACCGGACGCTCGCCACCGCCGATCACAACGTCCCGACCTCTGCCGCGAGCCAGCCCGACGAGCTGTCCCGCGTGCAGCTCGAGGCGCTGGAGCGCAACTGCCGCGAGTTCGGCATCCGCTACTACGGCCTCGGTCACCGCCGGCAGGGCATCGTGCACGTGATCGGCCCGGAGCTCGGGGTGACGCAGCCCGGCATGACGATCGTCTGCGGCGACTCGCACACCGCCACGCACGGGGCGCTCGGGGCGCTGGCCTTCGGCATCGGTACCAGCGAGGTCGAGCACGTGCTCGCAACCCAGACGCTGCCCCAGCGACGACCGCGGACGATGCGCGTGCGCTTCGATGGGTCGCCGGGGCGGGGCGTGGTCGCGAAGGATCTGATCCTGGGCCTGATCGGCCAGGTGGGCACGGCGGGCATGACCGGCCACGTCGCGGAGTACACGGGCGACGCCATCCGGGCGCTCTCGATGGAAGGCCGCATGACGGTGTGCAACATGTCGATCGAGGGCGGCGCACGGGCCGGCTACATCTCGCCGGACGAGACGACGTTCGCCTACCTCGAGGGGCGGCCCGGCGTCGCCGACGGCGATCTCGACCGCTGGCAGCGCTACGGCAGCGATGCCGGTGCGGCGTACGACACCGAGGTCGTCGTCGACGTACCGTCGCTCGCGCCGATGGTCTCCTGGGGCACGAATCCCGGGCAGGTGGCGCCCATTACGGGCAGCGTGCCCCAGCCGACGACGCCCGACGAGGAACGCGCGCTGCGCTACATGGCGCTCGCGCCCGGCACCGCCATGCAGGACATCGCCGTCGACCGGGTGTTCATCGGCTCCTGCACGAACGGCCGGATCGAGGACCTGCGGGCGGCGGCCCAGGTGGTGGCCGGCAAGAAGGTGGCGCGAACCGTCGGTGCGATGGTCGTGCCCGGGTCGATGGCAGTGAAGCTGCAGGCCGAGACAGAGGGACTCGACCGCGTCTTCATCGACGCCGGCTTCGACTGGCGCAACGCAGGCTGCTCGATGTGCCTGGGCATGAACCCGGACATCCTGAAGCCGGGCGAACGCTGCGCATCGACCTCGAACCGCAACTTCGAGGGTCGGCAGGGCCGCGGCGGTCGCACGCACCTGGTCTCGCCCGAGATGGCGGCAGCGGCCGCCATCGCAGGCCACCTCGTCGACGTCAGGAGCCTGTGATGGAAGCCTTCGTCCGCATCACCGGCGCGACGGCTCCGCTCGACCGCGCCAACGTCGACACCGACCAGATCATCCCGAAGCAGTTCCTCAAGCGCATCGAGCGCACCGGATTCGGCGAGTTCCTGTTCTTCGACTGGCGCGAATACGAGCCCGACTTCATCCTCGAGCTGCCGCAATTCCGCAACGCGCCGGTGCTCGTCGCAGGGCCGAACTTCGGGTCGGGCTCCTCGCGCGAGCATGCGCCCTGGGCGCTGCAGGACTGGGGCTACCGCGTGATACTCGCGCCCTCGTTCGCGGACATCTTCCGCTCCAACTGCGGCAAGATCGGCCTGCTGACGGTGACGCTGCCCGACGAGGCGATCCGCGAGGCGATGGCCGCTGCGCCCGCCGAGGTGACCGTCGACCTCGAGGCCCTGACCGTGACCCTCGCGTCCGGCCGGCTTGTGCCGTTCGAGATCGACCCCACCGTCCGCGCGAACCTCCTCAACGGCTGGGACGACATCGCCCTCACCGAGAACCGCGAGGCCGACATCAGTGCGTACGAACGAGACCGCGAGCGAGTCGGGCCGGACATCCTGGCTCTCTAGGCTTCAGTCCAGCCAGGGGTCGCCCGAGAGCGACGGGCTCGGCGAGCGGGCCGCCGGCGCCAGGGTCGCGTTGGCGAGCCGGCCGAGGTAGGCCTGCTCCGCCTCGTCGATGCCGGCGTGCAGCGCACACGGCTCGTCGGCGCAGGGCCGGTCGGCGAGGACGCACCGGCGGGGCCGGTCGAGATCTCCAGCGGCCCGGACGAGGTCGAGCAGGCTGATCTCGCCCGCCGGCCTCGCGAGCCGGTAGCCCCCGGCCGGACCGGCCCGCGCCACGACGACGCCGGCACGCACCAGGTCGGCGAGGACCTGCGCGAGCACGCTGTCCGGGGCGCCGGTGCCGTCGACGAGCTCACGGCGCTTTACCAGCCCCTCCGCCCGGGCGAGCTCCAACCCCGCGCGGATCGCGTAGTCAGCCTTCAGCGAGAACGAAAGACTCAACGTTGTCTAGGATGGTATACGTTCATACCCCGGATGGCCCTGCTGCGGAGATGGCCTAGACGTTGAAGCGGACGTTGATCACGTCGCCGTCCTGGACGACGTAGTCCCGGCCCTCGACCCGCATGACCCCGCGCTTGAGAGCCTCGGCGTGGGTCTTGCACTCCAGCATGTGCGGCGTCGAGATGACCTCTGCACGGATGAAGCCGCGGGCGATGTCGGAGTGGATCTTGGCGGCGGCCTCGACCGCGGTCGAGCCCTCCCGCAACGGCCAGGCGCGCGCCTCCTTGGGGCCCACCGTGAAGAATTGGAGCAGGTCGAGCAGCTGGAAGGCCGCCCGGGCGACGCGGGGCATCGAGGCTTCCGACTGCCCGATCTCCGCGAGGAACAGATCGCGCTCCGACGGGTCGTCGAGCTCCGCCAGCTCGGCCTCGAACTTGGCGGCCACCGGCACGACGGCGACGTCGCCGGCGTACTCCTGCAGTGCGGCCACCGCCGCCGGGTCGCCGGACTCGGAGGTGTTCGCGACGTACAGCACCGGCTTCACGGTGAGCAGGTCGAGGCCGCTCGGAAGCTCCTCGGCGAAGGTGCGGGCGGGGGCACCGATGTCGAGGTGGGCGAGCAGGCGCCCGAGCGTCTCGACCTCCGCGCCGGCCGTCTTGTCGCCGGTGCGGGCGGCCTTCGCCTGCCGTTCGATACGGCGTTCGACGACGGCGTGGTCGGCGAGGATCAGCTCGAGCTCGACCGCCTCCGCATCCGCGACCGGATCGACGCGGCCGTCGACGTGGAATACGCTCTCGTCGTCGAACGTGCGGACGACGTGGATGATGGCGTCGTTGGCCCGCAGGTGACCCAGGAACTCACCGCCGAGACCGCCACCCTTCCCCGCCCCGCGCACGAGGCCCGCGACGTCGACGAGCTGCACCGATGCGTAGATCGTCTCACGCGATTCCGCGACCTCGGCCAGCTGGTCGAGCCGGCCGTCCGGCACCGGCGCGACCCCGACGTTCGCGCTCGCCTGCGTGCCGGCGTATGCCGTCACCGCCGCGCCGGCGTTGGTGAGCGCGTTGAACACCGACGTCTTGCCGACGTTCGGGAGCCCGACGATGCCGATCTCGAGGCTTGCCACGCGGGGAGGGTACTGGCATACGATTCCCCACCCGCAGGAAGGACGCCCCATGAGCGATTGGTCGACCGTAGACATCGACGACGTCCCGGCCGTCGGCGCCGGCGCCGACCCGGAGTCGTGGCGCGGATTCGTCGCCGACCCCGATGCCTACGTCGCCCGCTGGCACGGCATCCGCGAGCACATGGGCATCCGCGGGTTCGGCTGCAACGCGATCACCGCTGATCGCGGCGAGCCCCTTGTCGTGCCGCACGACGAGACCGGATACGGCGGCCAGGACGAGCTCTACGTGGTGATGGACGGCCGCGCCCGGTTCACCTGCGGCGACACCCCGTTCGAGGTGGCGCCGGGTGGGCTCGTCCACTGCAGGGCAGCCGTGACGCGCACGGCCGTCGCGCTCGAGTCACCGACGACCCTGCTCATGATCTCCGGCTCGCCCGACTCCGGGTTCCGCGCGAACATGTGATCAGCGCGTCAGCGCGATCCCCAGCAGGATCACGGCGGTGGCGCCGAACGTCGACACCGCGATCACGAGCCGCAGCAACTCCGGCCTGACGCCGAACACCTGCGCGAGCGTCAGGGGATGGAAGGCGCACGGCGCGGCGGCCGCGAGGATGAACACGCCCGGCACCGGGACGCCGGTCGCGATACCGAGGACGAAGAGCGCGAGCGGTGCGATCACGTGCCGGATGCCGAGCACCCCACCGCCGCGCAGGAGGTCGCCGCGGTCGTGGGCGAAGCGATGGAGCGGGATCGACAAGCCGAGCTGCAGGAAGCCCATCGGCCCGGCGAGCACCCCGGCTGCGTGGCCGAGGCTCTCCGCGAGGCCGGTGATGTCGATCCCGCCGACGCGCAGCGCGATCGCCGCCACCGCGGCGAGCAGCGGCGGGTTGGCGAGCAGGGCACGACGGCGACGGCGCGCCTCCGGGTGTTCGTCGCCGAACATCCGGGCCACCGAGGTCGAGATTGCTATGCCCGGAACGCCGTAGTAGAACTGGGCATACAGCACCTGGAGCGCGAGCCCGTCGGCGCCGTAGGCCAGTTGGGCGAGCGGGTACCCGAGTGCGACCGTGTTCCCCCAGCCCGCGCCGAGGATCAAGGCTCCGGACTCGGGCCGTGACCTGCCGACGAGACGCGCATACAGGAACGCCACGCCCAGCACCAGCCACGAGCTGACGGCGACGAGCACGAGCGCGGACACCAGGGTGGCCGAGATCTGGATGGTGGAGTAGGCGTAGACGATCGCGGCAGGGGCCACGGTCCAGAAGTAGAGGGTCCACAGCCGCCGGTTGAGCGCCGGCGCCGAGGGGAGCCGCTGCAGCCCCAGGCCGACGGCGAAGAAGACGACGAAGCCGGCGGCGGACGTCAGCACCCGCGCCGTATAGCAGCCGATCGTCTACGGTGCCGGCGGTGGCGCTTCGCCTGCATGACAACCCCCGGTCGTCGAACGCCCAGAAGGTCCGCTTCCTGCTCGCCGAGCTGGAATTGGACTACGACCGCGTCACCGTGCCGTTCGGCGCCGAGCGGCCGCGCTGGCACCGGGTCGTGAACCCGACCGGGCGCATTCCGGCCCTCATCGACGGCGACGTGGTGGTCGGCGAGTCGAACGCGATCCTGCGGTACCTCGCCGTCCGCGAGCGACGCGACGATCTCTACCCCCAGGCCCTACCGGTGCGCGGCCGCGTGGAGTGGCTGCTCGACGCCCAGGCCATGACGTTCCGGGAGCTGACCCGGCCGATCGAGGAGAGCGCGTTCGGTCTCCGCCGAGGACTCGGCCTGTTCGCTGCCGAGCCGTCCCCCGACCGCGGCCAGGCGGCGCTCGACGGACAGCGCGACGGGCTGATCGCATTCAGCGCCCTCCTCGATGCTCGTGGCGGGTACGCGTGTCTCGGCAGGCTGACGCTCGTCGACTTCGCCGCGGCGCCGTTCCTGCATCGCCTCCAGAGGGCGGGACTCGACCTCGGCGGTCTCGACCGTCTGGCCGCCTGGGGCGATGCCGTCCTCGCGCACCCGGCCTGGCAGGCCGTCGCCGCCGAGGCAGGGGTCTGACGTGGAGCCGGTCGAGGTCGTCCACTACACCGATCCGGCCTGCCCGTGGGCCTACTCGGCCGAGCCCTACCTGACGACGCTTCGTCATCGCTACGGCCAGGGCCTGCGCTGGCGGAGGGTGATGATCGGCCTTGCCGAGACCTCTGCGCGATACGACCGCGACGGCTACCAGCCCGCGCGCAGCGCACGGAACCGCACCACCTTCGCCCGCCGGTTCGGCATGCCGTTCCGCTTCGAGGCCCGCCCCCGCAACCTGGGCACCGGCCGTGCCTGCCGGGCCGTCAAGGCAGCGGAGTTGCAGTCCGACGATCTCGCCGAGGCGCTGCTGCGGGCTCTCCGCTTCGGGTGGTTCGCGACTGCCCTGCTGATGGACACGGACGACGGCATCGCCGCCATGGCCGCCACGGTTGCCGGTCTCGACCTACCGCGCATGCTGGCCGACATCGACTCGCCGCAGGTCGAGGCCGCCTACCAGCGCGACTGGGCCGAGACGCGCACCGCCCAGCAGCACGCGAGGCCCGGCATCGCCCAGGGGAAGACGGCCGACACCGACGGGGCCGAGCGGTTCACGGCGCCGAGCCTCGTGTTCCGCCGCGGCGGCCGTGAACTCGTCGCCGTCGGCTGGCAGTCCCTCGACGCCTACGACGTCTGCATCGCGAACCTCGCGCCGGACCTGCCACGGCAGCCGACCCCGACGCCCGCCGACCTGCTTCCGCACTTCCCGTTCGGGCTGGCGACGCAGGAGGTGGCGGTCGCCTGCACGCCGGACCTCGCGGAGGTCGACGCCGAGGCGACCCTGCGCGACCTCGTCTCGCTCGCGGCGGACGGGAAGGCCGTACGTCGCGACACCGGCAACGACGCCGTCTGGCTCCCGGCCGGATCCGCATAACCCCGGGACATTTCCCGATGCAATCGCACCGGCGGCGGAGTAGGATCGCGGCAGCATGGGCATGGATGACACGCACGCGACGCCGGCCACGCCGGATGACCTCCTCGACACCGATCCGGGAGCCCGCCGGAACCGCCGCCCGCTCCTCATCGGCCTGGTCGTCGCCGCGGGCGTGATCGCCGCCGCCGCCGTGGCGGTGGCACGGTCCGGTTCGGCCGATACCACGACCGCAGCTCCCGCTCCAGCGCCCGCGCCGGCGACCACGACGATCCAGGCTCCCGCCCCCACGCCGCCGGCCATCTCCGGTCTGACCGCAACACCGGGATCCTTTCAGGTAACGCTCACGTGGCTCGCCGCGCCCGGCTCCAAACCACTCGGCAGCTTCCGTGTCGTCCGGGGCGGCACGGCCATCGCCACCGGACCGGCGACGGAAGGCTCGTACGTCGACCGCACGGTCGCCCCCGGAACCTCGTACAGCTACACGGTCACCCTGTACGACGCGGCCTCCACGTCTTCGGCACCGGCCGTGACGACCGTCAGGACGAAGTCCGCCCCCGCCCGCTTGGCTCGTCTGGATGGGATCTACGACGTGCGGATGACACGAACCGCGATCGTCGGCGCGACCGGCTTCGGGAAGCGGGAGACCTCCGGCTGGCGGCTCAGGCCACGCTGCACCACCGGAGCGTGCCGTACGAGCCTGCGCGACATCCACGTCCGCGACGTCTCGATGGTGCTCGCCCTACGGCACGGCGTCTACACCGGAACCGCGACGATCCACGGCCTGGTGACCTGCAGCCACGCTCCGGCGACCTCCGCCTACGCCGTGACGCTCCACCCGAGTAAGGCCCGCATGGTCGGAGACGCCTGGACCGTGACCGTCGTCCTCGGCACCATCCACGTCGACACCGTGCAGCAGCTCGGCTGCGTTGCGTCGCACATCACGTACGCCGTGCGCGGCAGGCTGGTGGCCCCGGCCGATGCGTCGGGGCAGGGCTTCGTCAGGGCGCCTCGATATCGATCGCCGTCGGCAGGCCGCCGCACAGCGGCGTGACGTCCTGGGGACACGCGGTCACGACGACGATCACGTCGAGCTCTGCACGCAGGGTCACGGAGTCGCCGGGACTGGTGGGAGCGGGCTCCGTGCCCAGCCCGCCGCCTGGCAGGATCGGGTTGTTCTCGAAGATGTTGACCGGCTGCGGGATCTCGATGTCCGAGTGACCGAGCTCGGCCATCGCGCGCTGCAGGTTCTCCTCGCAGGAGGCATGCCAGCCGGAGACGCCGAGCAGCACGTACCGTGAGGGGCTGCACGCGGCGCAGAGCATGTCGTGGACACCGGGCGAGTCGTCGGCGACGAGGGTCAGCACCGGACGCCGGAGGTTGGTCGTGAACGACTCTCCGACGCGCGGGAAGAGCCGGCCGAGCGCCACGCGTGTATGTTCGGCCGAGAGGTACTCCGACACGTCCCCGGCAAGGAAGCAGAAGAGGTCGGCGACCTGCTGGCCCTCGGGGTCGATGACGCGGAAGCTCTCGCCGGCAGCCACACGGAAGGCGCGGCCCTCGCGGGCGGGGATGTGGATGTTCACGCCCCGAGCATAACCGCAAGCGCTCCGCAGCCGAGGCCGACGACGACCCCCGCCGCGACGTCGGAGGGGTAGTGGACGGCCAGGTAGACCCGGCTCGCCACCATCACCGCGGCGGCGGGTATCGCGAGCGGCGGGAGCACGAAGACGGCCGCGGTGCTCATCGCCGCGTGCGACGACGGGAACGAGTGACTCCGCGGAGCGCGGATGAGCGGCGCCGGCAGGCCATCGCCGTCGGGCCGATCGCGCCGGACGGTGGACTTGATGGCGAAGTTGACGGCGAGCGTCCCCCAGACCGTGGCCGCCACCACGATGGCCTGCCGGGCGGAGCCCCCGGCGAACGCGGCCAGCACGCCCCACGCGACCCAGCACGCACCGTGGTTGCCGCACGCGGAGTAGGCGACGACGAGCCGGTCGAGCCACGGTCGCCGCAGGCGGGCGACCGCGTGCAGGATCGCCGCGTCGATCAGAAGCCGACGCGCGTCTCGCGGAGGTGCAGCCGCGCCCAGGCGACCTGCGACGGACGCAGGAAGAGCCGCGCGCCCTCGGTCGGAATGGCGATCAGCGCGTCATCGGCGGCGGCGATGGCCGCGGCCAGGCGATCCCACTCCTCCTGGACGATCGAACCCGACGTCGATCCGCCACCGACGAAACCTATGTCGAAACGCAGCAACTCAGCCATGCGAGGCCTCCCTGGATTCAACGAGTTCGACGAGCACGCCCATGACGCTCTCCGGATGGATGAACGCGACCTGGAGCCCGAAGAGGCCGACGTGCGGGTGCTCGTCGATGACCTGCACCCCGGTGGCCATGAGCCTGTCGAGGTGATCCTGCACGCCCCGCACCTCGTACGCGACGTGATGCATCCCTTCGCCCCGCCGGGCGAGGAACCTGCCGACCGGCGTGTCCTCCTCGGTCGGTACCAGCAGTTCCACCAACGAGCCTGAGCCGACGCGGAGCGCGACGGCGTGCACACCCTGCTCCGGGACGACCGCCTCGTGCTCGATCTCGCAACCGAGGAGGTTCCGGTACGTCGCCAGCGCCGCAGCCATGTCACGCACCGCGACTCCGACGTGGTGGATGCCGAGTGCGGACGCGTACACGCCGGCGGATGCTACCAGCGTGGAAGGTGCAAGAATGCACGAGAGTCAAGACGAAAGGGGCTCCAGTGGGATTTCTCGACAAGGTCACGAAGATGGCGAGCGACAGCCTCGAGAAGGGCACGGACCTCGCCAAGTCGCAGCAGCTGAAGCTTGAGCTGCGCAAGCTCGAGGGCCAGCTCGACGACACCTTCACGGCGCTCGGCAAGACGGCGTTCGAAGCGGCCGAGGCGGGCACGCTGGGAGCCGATGCCGTGACCAACGAGATGCAGGCCGTGCGCGACGCGAAGGCCGCGATCGATGCCAAGCAGGCTGAGATCAACGCCCTCGGCGAGCCGGCCACCGCCGACGCGGCGTCGTAGCGCGTTAGCGCTCGCGTCGCCAGATCGGCCACGGCCGAAGCATACGGACATCGGTGCGCGCGAGGCCGACGGCGCTGCTGCTGCTCTCGGTCGCCGGCACCCCGCGCAGCAACTCGCGGAGCTCGTCGCGGTCGAGCGTCTCGCGGTCGAGAAGGGCCGAAGCGACTGCGTCAAGGGCGTCGCGGTGCCCGGCGCACAGATCGATGGCGCGCTGGTACGCGTCGTCCGCGATCCGCGCCTGCTCGGCGTCGCGGAGGCGCTTGGTCTCCTCCGAGAGGGCGTAGTTGTCGGCCCGGACCGTGCGGGACATGACGGTGTCGCCCATGCCCAGCTCGAACACCATCTGGCGGGCGAGGACGGTGACGTGCTCGAGATCCGAGGCCGCGCCCGTCGAGATGCTGCCGAAGACGACGAGCTCCGCCGCCCGCCCGCCGAGCAGCATCGTGATCTCGTCGACGAGCTCCTCCCGCGTGCGGATGTACCGATCCTCTTCCGGGAGGCTCAGCGTGTAGCCGAGCGCCGCCCCTCGCGGGATGATGGTCACCTTCTGGATCGACGCGAGATCGCCGAGCAGGTAGGCGACCAGAGCGTGGCCGGCCTCGTGGTAGGCGATCAGCCGCTTCTCGCGATCCGTGATGAGGCGGCGCGTCTGGAGCCCCGCCACGACCCGCTCGACCGCCCAGTCGAGATCGTCTGCGACGATCTCCTCGCGGCCCTCGCGTCCGGCCCGGATGGCGGCCTCGTTGCAGATGTTCTCGAGCTCCGCACCGCCCAGTCCGGCCGTACGCCGCGCGACCACGCCGAGATCGACGTCCTGGCCGAGCGGCTTCGTGCGGGTGTGCACCTCGAGGATCGCCCTGCGCCCCGTGACGTCGGGTGCCGAGACCAGCACCTGGCGGTCGAACCTGCCGGGCCGGAGGAGCGCCGTGTCGAGGGTGTCGAGCCGGTTCGACGCGGCCAGGACCACGACCCCGCCGGCGTTGTCGAAGCCATCGAGCTCGACCAGGAGCTGGTTCAGCGTCTGATCCTGCTCGCGGTTGAAGGTCGATCCGGACCGGGCCGCGCCGACCGCATCGAGCTCGTCGATGAACACGATCGCCGGCGCCCGTTCACGAGCGGTCTGGAAGAGCCGCCGGATGCGGCTCGCGCCGACGCCGGCGAACATCTCGACGAACGACGATGCGGACTGCGAGAAGAAGGCCGCACCGGATTCGTGGGCGACCGCCTTGGCCAGCAGCGTCTTCCCCGTCCCCGGCGGCCCGTACAGGAGAATGCCCTTCGGCGCACGGGCGCCGAGCTTCTTGAACTTCTCGGGCTCGCGCAGGAAGTCGACGACCTCGCGCAGCTCCGCCTTGGCCTCGTCCAGGCCCGCGATGTCCGCCCACTCGACGGACGACTTGCTGTCGGGCTTCAGCTGCTGGGGTTTGACCCGCGGCATCATGGCGATGAGGCGCCACGAGAAGTAGACGAGCAGTGCCAGGAGCACGATCGGGAGCCACGTCAGGGCCCAGCCCTGGAGCGTCGTCGAGAAGTCGCTGAACCCGGGCACCCCACGAGCCTACCCCGTGCGGGGGATCCGCGCACTCCCCAACCTGGGTGTATCGCTAGAAGACGCGCTCGAGTCGCGGGTTCGGATGGTGGGCCCGCCCGGTCTTGCCACCCGGCTCGCCGTCGACCTGCACGACATCCGCCGTGAAGTCGTTCTCACCCCGGATCAGCGCGGAGCCGACGCCGTAGCTGTCGACGGGGACGCCGGCCTCCTCGAACGCGCGGATCTTCTCCGCCGTGAAGCCGCCCGACACGACGATCTTCACCTCGCTGAACCCCTCGGCGTCGAGCGCGCTGCGCACGTTCCGCACCAGCTGCGGGTTCACGCCGCGCGGGTCGAACCGTCCCATCTGCGGCCACAGCGAGCGGTCGACGAGGGTGTTGGACGTGTCGAGCCGGACGCCCCACAGCTGCGGCCCGAGCGCGCGGGCAACCTCGAGAGCCGTCTTCACGCAGTCGTTCACGAAGTCGACCAGCACGACGATGTTGACGTCCTCGTCCACCCGCTCGGCGAACGCGCTCGCCGCCGCCACCGTGTCGCCGCCGTAGGCTGCGATCAGGCCGTGCGGGACGGTGCCGAGCCCGCGCCCGCCCCACCAGCTGGCCTGGGCGTCGGTCGAGACGCCGATGGCGCCGGCGATGTGAGCCGCGTACCCGTCACCCGTCTGCACCCGGTAGTGGTCGTGCCGGGCCGGGAAGTACAGGATGGGCTTGCCGTGGGCGGCCTCCACCACCGACCGCACGTTGGTGGCGATCAGCGTCCGGCGAGCCAGGCTGCCGAGATACGTCGTCTCGAGATGGCAGAAGAGCGAGTAGTCGCCCTCGATCGTCATCACGGTTTCCCAGGGGGCGATCTCGTCGCCGTCGTACAGCGCGTGCACCTCGAGCTCGTCCCAGCCGGGCAGCCACACGCCGTCGTCGCCGTAGCGTCCCGCGCACTCGCGCACGATCGCGATCGCCTCGTCCATGCCACCGAGCACCGACTGCTTGCGCTGGAACGCCTGCATCACGACCCGGGGGCGGCGACCGTCCCCCTCCAGGACGCGCTTGGTGTAGTTGAAGTAGGCGTCGCTGTAGTAGCCGTCGCGGACCTTCTCGACGGGCAGGTCGAAGACCTCCGAAGGCAGTCGCGTGCGTCGCCGGGTCGCGCTCATCGCCGGGAATGGTACGGGTGGCGCCCTCACCCGGGGGCGCTGCCAGAATCCGTAGGTGACGACAGGCCGCTCCGACTTCTCGCTGACCGCGTCTCCGGGGAAGGTCCTGCCGGTCGCCGTACGCGCCGCAGGCACCAGGATCTTCGACCGCGACGGCAACGAGTGGCTCGACGCCTGCGGCGGCGCAATGGTGATGAGCGTCGGTCACTGCCACCCGCGTCTGGTCGACGCCCTGCACCGTCAGGCGGAGCGGCTCACGTTCACCTACCGGTTCTCGTTCTCGAACGAGCCGATGATCGAGCTCGCGGAGCTGATCCGCGAGATCGCACCCATGCCGGATGCGTGGGCGTTCTTCAACTCGTCAGGCTCGGAGTCCGTGGAGTCGGCCATCCACATGGCCGTGCTCTACTGGCAGCACCTCGGCCGGCCCGGGAAGGTCGAGCTGATCTCCCGGTTCCCGAGCTACCACGGCTCGACGCTCGGTGCGCTGGGCCTGTCGGGCTCGCGCTGGCGGCAGGTCTTCGAGGTCCTGCTGGACAAGAACGCCATCGCCCAGGCCCCGTGCTCGGATATCCGGGCCCGCCGGGACGCGACGGAGGAACTCGCCTTCGGCCTCGCCCAGATCGAGGAAGCCATCGTCTCCCGCGGCGCCGAGACCGTCGCCGCGGTGTTCCTCGAGACCATCTCGGGAGCGAGCGCCGCGGCGGTCGTGCCTCCCCCGGGCTACGTCGAAGGCGTGCGCGCCCTGTGCGACCGCTACGAGGTCCTCCTGATCGTGGACGAGACCGTCACCGGATTCGGCCGCACGGGCACCTGGTGGGGCGCGTCGCACTTCGACTTCACGCCCGACCTGATCACCTTCGCAAAGGGTGTGACGTCGGGCATCACGCCGTTCTCGGGGCTCGCGGTGTCGACAAGGGTCGCCGATGTCTTCACGAGCGCGCCCGACGGCTTCCCGTGGGGCCACACGTTCTCCGGCAATCCCCTGGGGTGCGCCGTGGCGGCCGAGACCATCAGGGTCATTCGCGACGAGGGCCTGCTGGAGAACGCCACCGTCATGGGCGCCCGCCTCCGCGCCGGCCTCGACCGGATCGCCGCGTCGTCGCCGCATATCGGCCAGGTGCGTGGCCTCGGTCTCCTGCAGGGTCTCGAGCTCGTCACCGACCGCCGGTCACTGGCACCGCTGCCGGGCGGATCGGGCCGTCTCACCACGGCTGCCCGGGACCGGCGGCTCATGATCTACTCCTGCCCGACGCCGCTGGGGGCGCTCACGATCGAGGCAGTCATGCTCGCACCCCCGTTGACCGTGACCGCCGACGAGATCGACACCATCCTCGAGCGACTGGCCGACGCCGTGGCCGCGCTCGGCTAGGCCTGGCACCACCGGTCCGCGGGTGCGTCGCGGCGTCCCACTCGGCGTCGTGCTGGTGGCACGACGCCTCACGCGGGAGTCAAGCCGAAGCTTGACTCCCTCTGCCAGGCCGCTCCCAGGACGTGCGCTTCGTGGCACGAAGCCGGGCGTCGGCTACCCTGAGGTTGTGTCTGACGACTACCGTGGGGACTACAACGAGGCAGTCGCGCAGGCGATCGATGGTCGGATCGGGTTCTACCCCGACTTCGACACCAAGCGCCAGGAGGAGATCTGGCGCCTCCTCTCGACCGATCGCGACCGCCTCCTGACGTTCTGCCGGCGGCACTCGATCACGATCGGCCGCCTCGAGCTCCGCAAGACGCTGAAGAGCCCGAAGCCGCTCTACGAGCTGGTCGCGAGCGGTCGCGACGCAGACACCGTACGAGCGTACCTCGGGCTCGACCGCGCCCAGCGCTAACCGCCCGGCATCACGATCGTCGTGCCGGGGCCGTGCGGGCCTGGACGCCTCGCCGGGCTGCCGTCGCGCGGTCGGGTGCACGCAGCGTCAGGGCCGCGGCGACGATCGCCGCACCGGCCCCGTAGAGGCCGATCGCGTACGGCGAGCGCGAGTCGGTGCCGTTGAACACGCCGTGCAGGAGCATGGCGACCCAGGCCAGGTGCGCGGTGTAGTGGAAGCCGCGCCAGACGCGCTGGCTGATCCACTTGGCCTTGCGGAGACGGAACGACAGCGGCAGGAGCACCAGGAGCCAGAGCGCCAGGACGCCGGGCAGCATGGCCGGCCTCGCGCCGATCCCGGCGAGCATGGCCGGGTGCACCTTGCTGTACTGGTCGGCGAGCAGGGCGCCGATGTGGGTGAACACGGCCAGCAGCCCGAGCATGGCGAGGAAGCGGTGGAAGTGCACCTGCGGGGCCGCGGGCCGGAATCGCTTGCCGGCGAGCAGGATCCCCCAGGCCACGACGAGGGTGTAGGCGCCGAACGCGACGAACGCGCTGGCGCGAGCGAGCGACCAGAGCAGCATCAGCTGGTCGCCGTCGCAGGTGCGGCCGACACGGCGGCGATCGCCGGGCCGGCGGAGAGGCTGGAGGTCGCCTGGGCAGCAGTGGAGGTGGCCGCCGACGCCCGGTGATCGAGCCCGGCTGTTGCGATGGTTCCGACGGCGAGAGCTGCGATAACGGCAATGACGCGAGATCGAAGCGAGGAGGTCATGGCCGCAGCATCGCCTGCCAGCCTGTGGATCACCTGAGCATCCGATGAGAGCCCCTTTACAAAGCCGCCCGGCCGCCGTGCTGTGCCTACCTGATGGGGAGGAGCATCGTGAACGTGGCGCCGTGGCCGAGTTCCGACGACGCGCCGATGACGCCGTCGTGCGCCTCGACGATCGCCCGGCAGATCGCCAGACCGAGGCCCGCGCCGCCGGTATCGCGCCGCCGGGCCGTGTCCGCCCGGGTGAACCGGTCGAAGAGCGTCGGCAGGACGTCCGGCGCGATGCCCTCGCCGTCGTCGGCGACGTAGATGGCGACCTCGCGGCCATGGAGCGCGGTGCCGGCCACGATCCTCCCGCCGGGACGGGTGTGGCGCACGGCGTTGGAGAGCAGATTGAGCAGCACCTGATCGAGCGCCTCGCGATCGCCGATGACCTCGACGTCGGCCTCCGGCATGAGCTCGGTCTCGAAGCGGCGGTCGCCCAGCGAGCGTGCCCGCTCGACGGCCGACTCCACGAGCTCGGTCACGGGCAGCGGCGCCGCGTGCTCGAGACGCTCCTCCTCGATCCGCGCCAGCCGCAGCAGGCTCGAGACGACGCGGCCCATCCGGTCGAGCTCGTCGACGGCCAGCGCGACCGTCTCGCGGACCTCCGGCTCGGGCGGGTGCTCCTGGAGCAGCAGGACCTCGAGGTGGCCGCGCGCGATGGTGAGCGGCGTTCGCAGCTCGTGCGAGGCATCGTGGACGAACCGCCGCTGCGCGACGAAGGCCTCGGCCAGGCGCTGCAGCATCGCGTCGATGGCCTCGGCGACGCTCGCGATCTCGTCCTTGGCGTCGCGGGTGCCCATGCGGAGGTTCGTGTCGCCCGCCGTGACCCGCGCCGCCCGCTCGGCGATGCTGTGCAGCGGGCTGAGGGCAGCGCGCGCGACGAGCCAGGCCAGCGCAGTCGTGACGACGAGGCCGATGGCGCCGATCTGCAGCATCCGGTCGAGCAGGCTGGACAGCTCCGCGCTCGCGCGGGAGGCCGGGATCGCGGCCACGGCGGTCGAGCCGTTGCCGCCGGTGATCGAGGCGACCTCGTACGACTCGGTGCCGATCATGATCCGGCGGGAGCCCGCGGGCCGCGTGGCGACCGATGCGAGCACGCGGGCCGCGGGCTCGCTGATGACGATCGAGCCGTCCTCGCGGCGGATCAGCACCAGCGCGTCACCCGGCCCGATCGCCGCGAGCGCGTCCTCGTCGGCGTCGCCGAGTCGAGCGAGCGCCGCGGCCGCCGTGCCCCGCGCGTCGATCTCGAGCCGACGGGCCACATCGCGCTGTTCGATCAGGTACACCGCCGCCATCGTCGCCACGAGGAGCGCCGCCGCCAGCAGGGCGTAGAGCGCTGCCAGCCGCGCCCGGATCGTGAGCCGGCGGCTCATCCCACGAAGCGGTACCCCATGCCGCGAACGGTGTCGATCACCGAGGCCTCGTCCGGCCGGTCGAGCTTCGACCGCAGGTACCCGACGTAGACGTCGACGACGTTCGATCGCGGGTCGAAGGCGTAGCCCCAGACGGCGTCGAGGAGCTGCTGGCGGGAGAGAACCTGCCGCGGGTGGCGCATCAGGTAGCCGAGGAGCGAGAACTCGCGGGTCGAGAGCGTCACCGGGGCGCCGTCGACCAGAGCCTCGCGGGCCAGCAGGTCGAGGTGGACGCGCCCCAGCTCGAGCGTGTCCGACCGGGTCGGCGCGTCGGCGCCGGTCGTGCGCAGGTGGGCGCGGACGCGTGCCGCCAGCTCGGCGAACGCGAACGGCTTGACCAGGTAGTCGGTCGCTCCCAGATCGAGGCCGCGGACGCGGTCCTCGATCTCGCCGCGAGCCGTCAGCATGATGACGGGCAGCCGCGGGTCGATGGCCCGGATCGCGCCGAGCACCTCGAACCCGTCCAGCCCCGGCAGCATCACGTCGAGCAGGACGAGGTCGGGGAGGAGCGACACCAGATGATCGAGCACGCGGTCGCCGGCGCCCTCGATCTCGACCTGATGGCCCTCGGCACGGAGGCCCTTCTCGATGAACGAGGCGATGAGCGGCTCGTCCTCGACGACGAGGATCTTCACGGGACTATCGTTGCACGAACCGGTGAGGGAGCTCTCACAGCAGGCCGGATAGCCTTTCCGCGTGCCCAGAAGGCCGGTCGTGGTGAAGGTCGGCTCGTCCACGCTCGTGGACGACCGCGGACGGCTGCGCCGGCAACGCATGAACGCCATCGCGGACGACATCGCGACCGCATGGGCGTCGGGCACGCACGTGTGCGTCGTGACCTCCGGTGCGATCGCGCTCGGCATCGGCGCACTCGACCGGGCCGCCCGCCCCACCAGGGTCTCCGAGCTGCAGGCGGCGGCGGCGGTCGGCCAGGGAATCCTCCAGCAGGCGTGGTTTCGCGCGCTCGAACGACGCGGGGTCGCGTCGGCCCAGGTGCTGCTCACGGCCGCCGAGGTCCGCCAGCGAACGAGCTACCTGAACGCGCGGGCGACGCTCGAGACCCTGCTGGCCTGGTCGGTGGCCCCGATCGTGAACGAGAACGACTCGACCGCCACCGAGGAGATCACCTTCGGCGACAACGACGCCCTCGCGGCGCAGGTGGCCGTGCTGCTGCGCGCGCGCCTGCTCGTACTGCTGACCGATCAGGACGGCCTGTTCACCCGCGATCCCCGGTCGCCCGGCGCGGAGCTGATCGGCGAGGTCTCCGATCACCGGCTGCTGGCGGAGATCGAGCTCGGCGGGCAGGGGTCCGCGTGGGGCTCGGGAGGCATGCGTTCGAAGGTCGTGGCGGCCGAGATGGCGAGCGCGGGCGGGATCGCGACCGTGATCGGCAACGGCGGGCGACCTGGCACGCTCGCCCGGGCGATCGCCGGCGAGCCGGGCGGCACCCGGTTCGTGCCGGATCCGCGGAGCGTGTCGGCCTTCAAGCTCTGGGTGCGGTACGGCCGCCCGGCCGCGGGCCGGATCGAGGTGGACGACGGCGCCCGACGGGCCCTGACGAGCGATGGTGCGTCGTTGCTCGCCGTCGGCGTGACTGCTGTGCATGGCAGGTTCCATGCGGGCGACACCGTCGAGATCGCAGGCCCCGATGGCGCGCCGTTCGCGCGGGGCCTGGCCCAGATGCCGGCCGCCGAGGTGCGTGCCGCCATCGGCCTTCGCGGAGTCGAGCCGGCGGTGCACCGGGACGATCTCGTGCTGCTCGGCTGAGGTGACGCCTCCCCCGGCCGGGCGAGACGCATTTTGCTGGCGTTTCCGATTTACAAGTGGTACTTTTGAAGATGATGCAAGGCGTCTCCCTCAGGTCCGATCTGCAGCTGGCACTGCCGGCACGGACAGCGCCGACGGCCCGGCCCGCCGACGGGCCGCGCTTCGAGCCGCCCCGCGCCGCAGCCGCCGGCCAGGACTTCATCGACGTCGAGGTGCTGTGGGAGGAGGCAGACCCCGCTCCCGACGTCACGTGGCGCCGGACGCCCGCCCCGCGGCCCGTGCACCCGCCACTGCGGGTCGTCTCGCCGGGAGCGGCGCTCGCGGCCTACCGCACCGCATCGAGCACGGCGGCGCTCCCGCACACGCTCGTCGATCTCTTCGCGTAAGCGCCGGTTTCAGAAGCGGAGCCGGCGGCGACGTTCGTGCCGTTCGAGGGCGAGATCGATGAGACGCTCGAGCAGCCGGCCGTAGGGGATCCCGACGGCCGCGAACAGGCGGGCGTAGACGCTGGTCTCCGTGAAGCCGGGAATGGTGTTGATCTCGTTCACGACCAGGTCGCCGTCGCCGAGCAGGAAGAAGTCGACCCGGGCCATACCGGCACAGTCGCATGCGGCGAACGCCTGCAGGGCCGCGGCCTGGACGCGCTCGACCACCGCCGGGTCGAGATCCGCAGGGATGAGGATCTCGGAGCCGCCCACCGCGTACTTGGCCTCGAAGTCGTACCACTCGTTGTGCGGCACGATCTCGCCCACGGCCGACGCCACCGGGACCTCGTTCCCCAGCACGCCGCACTCCACCTCGCGACCCACGAGCAGCTCCTCGACCAGCAGCTTGTCATCGTGGGCGAAGGCCAGCGCCAACGCCGGAGCGAGCTCCGCGCGATCGTGCACCTTGGAGATGCCGACGCTCGACCCGAGCCTGGCCGGCTTGACGAACATCGGGTAGCCGTAGGCCGTTTCGAGCGCCACGGCGAGGTCCGCGTCGTCAGGGTGATCGCGGTGCGCGAACAGGGTGTGCGAGCGCGCCGTGCGGATGCCGGCGTCGCGGAGCACCGCCTTGCATACCGCCTTGTCCATGGCCAGCGCCGAACCGAGGACCCCCGAGCCCGCGTACGCGACGTCGAGCATCTCGCAGAGGCCCTGGACGGTGCCGTCCTCTCCGAAGGGACCGTGCAGGACCGGCAGGACGACGTCCACGTCGAGGGACTCGCCGCCGGGCCGAGCCGGGACGATCGGATGCGCGGCGCCGGGCAGCAGCGCCGCACGGGCCGCGGCGGGCAGCTCCCACCGGCCCTCGCGTCCGATCGTGATCGGCAGCAGGTCGTACCGCGCCGGGTCGAGCGCCGCCAGCACCGAGGCGGCGCTGGCCACCGAGATGTCGTGCTCCGACGACCGTCCGCCGAACAGGACGGCGACCCGGATCTTGCCGTCCTCGCGGCCGCTCACGGGCCGAAGTGGCCGACGCGGAGGATCACCTTCGTGCCGGGCGGGACCATGTCGCCCGCCACCGGGTCGGTCTCCTGGACGAGGCCGTCCTGGGTGGGATCCGTCACCGACACCGTCTCGACCGTCCACTTCAGGCCGGCGTTCTCGATCTTCGCCTGGGCTGCGGCGAGCGTGCGGCCGATCACGTCGGGCACCGCCACGGGCGGCGGCCCGGTCGAGACCGTGATCTGGACGGTGGACCCGGTTGCCACCTTGACCCCCCCGGCCGGGTTCTGGTCGATCACGCGGCCCGCCTTGTAGACGGTGGAGGAGGCCTGGGCGACCTTGGTCGTGAGCCCCAGCGCCGCCAGTTGCGCGGTCGCGTCGCTCTGGCTGAGGTTGATGAGCGACGGAACCGTTGCCTGCGCCGGCCCCGACGAGACGACGAGGACGACGGTCGAGCCCTTCGGCGCCTGCTGGCCGCCGGCGGGGTTCTGCGAGATCACCGTCCCCAGCGGGATCGTGGGGTCCGCCCGGTCCCGCTTTCTGACCCTGAAGCCGTCGCCCTTGAGGATCGGGACGGCGGCGGCGTAGGTCTTGGTGGTGACGTCCTGGACCCGGATCAGTTCCGGTCCCTTCGAGACGGTCAGCGTGATCGGCGCCCCGGACGCGACGATCGTCCCGGGAACGGGCGACTGACTCGCGACGGTGCCGACGGGTTTGGTGGAGAACGCCTCCACCAGCGTGACCTGGAATCCCTGGTCCTGCAGCGATTGCTGAGCCGTCACGCCGTCGAACCCGAGCACGTCGGGCACGGCCAGCGTTCCGGTGGTGGTGCCGGTGCTGGCGCCGTTCCCTCCGGCGCCGTTGCCGAGATTCAGGAACAGGTAGGCCGCCAGCCCGGCGATGACGACCCCCAGGAGGACGACGAGTAGCCAGGGCCAGGTCTTGCGTTCGGGCGGCGGGGGCGGCCGCTGGTCGACGGCCACCGGCGGCGGGGCGATCATCGTCCGGCCGGCCGCCGCGTAGGCTTCGTCGGCGGCCATCACGGCGGTCGCGGCGGGGGCGGCGCCCTTGCGGATGCGATCGAGGTCCATGCCCATCTCGGCCGCCGTCTGGTAGCGCCGGGCCGGATCCTTCGCCATCGCGCGCAGCACGACGTGCTCCAGGTCCGCGGGGATCGACGGCTCGATCCGCCGCGGCGGCACGGGCGGCTCCTGGACGTGCTTCATGGCGATCGAGACCGCCGAATCACCGGTGAACGGCACGCGGCCCGTGAGCATCTCGTAGAGGACGCACCCCATCGAGTACAGGTCCGACGGCGGGCCGACCTGCTGCCCGCGGGCCTGTTCCGGTGACAGGTACTGGGCCGTGCCGACGATCGAGCCTGCTTCCGTCATGTCGGAGGCCCCGGCGCGGGCGATGCCGAAGTCCATCACCTTCACCCGGCCGTCGCGCAGGACCATGATGTTGTGGGGCTTGACGTCGCGGTGGATGACGTCGCGCCGATGGGCGAAGTGGAGCGCCGCGAGCACCTGCAGGGCGATGTCGATGGCCCGGCGGGGCGCGAGGGCGCCCTGCGTCGTGATGACGTCCTTCAGCGTGTCGCCATCGAGGTACTCCATGGCGATGTAGTAGGAGCCCCCCGCCTCACCGCGATCGTAGATCGCGACGATGTTCTGGTGGTTGAGGCTCGCCGCGGCCCGCGCCTCGCGCTGGAACCGCTCGACGAACTGCGCGTCCTCGGCGTGGCGGTCGGCCAGGATCTTGATCGCGACCTGCCGGTGCAGCACGACGTCCTCGGCCAGGAAGACGCGCGCCATCCCGCCCGAGCCGAGCCGGCGGATGAACCGGTAGCGGTCGTCGAACAGGCCCGTATCGATGCTGGTGTCGTCGGTCGAGCTCACACGGCAGCCTGACGCTCGCGGGATTGTGTCACGGGAACCTCGGGGCGACCGTCACCGGAGGGCCTCCAGCACGCGGCGCACGATGGGCGCGGCGACCTCGCCGCCGTACCGCGGCGTGTCCTCGACGACCACGGCGATGGCGATCCGCGGGCTGACCACCGGCGCGAAGGCGACGAACCACGCATCGTTCAGCGGTTGCCCCGCAGCGTCCCGCCGCCCGGTCTGCGCGGTGCCCGTCTTGCCCGCCACCGCCAGCCCGCCGATCTGCGCTGCCTGACCCGTGCCCTCGTCCACGACCCGCTGCATGATCCCCGTCAGGGTCGCGGCGGTGGTGGAGGTGAAGGCCGATCCGAGCGATTCCGGGGCGACCCGCGTGACGGTGTGCCCGTCGGGTGCGCGGACGCGATCGACGAGGTGGGGGCGCATGACCTGGCCGCCGTCGGCGACCGCGGCCGTCACCATCGCCATCTGCAGAGGCGTCGCGAGCAGGTTCGCCTGGCCGATGGCGACCCGCGCCACATCCATGGGCCGGCCGGGCCGCGAGACGACCCCGGGTCGCCGGTACGTGCCCGAGGGGACGACCTCGTCCGTGGGCAGATCGATCGGTGGCGACTGCCAGAACCCGAGCAGCTGCATGTAGCGCTCGAGCGTCGATCGTCCGATGCCTTCGCCGACCTGCGCGAAGGTCGTGTTGTACGAGTGCACCAGCGCCAGCTCGAGCGAGTTGGGATCGGGCGCGAGCTCGCCCGCCGCATTGCACAGCGGGGGGCCGGTGACGTTGATGCACCGGCCGCCCTTGAACATCGACTGGGGTGTGTAGACGCCGCTGTCGAGCGCCGCCGACGCCGTGACGACCTTGAACGTCGAACCTGGCGGGTACAGCCCCTGGGTGACGCGATCCAGGAGCGGTGCCCCCGGGGCCGCCTGCACGGCGGTGAAATCCCGGTCGACGCCATTGGGGTTGAAGCTCGGATAGCTCGCCAGCACCAGCACCCGCCCCGTCGAGGGTTCCAGGGCGACCACCGCACCTCGGTGCCCGGACGCCCGGAGCGCGGCATAGGCCGCCTTCTGACCGCGGATGTCGAGCGACAGAACCACGTCGTTGCCCTGCACCACGCTGCCCGTCAGCGAGCTCGTCAGGCGGGCCAGCCCGCCTGACAGGTCGGTGTTGGCGCCCGTCAGGTAGTCGTTCCACGACTGCTCGATGCCGGTGCGGCTCGCTTCGATCGAGGAGTAGCCGACCGCGTGCGCCGTCACGCCGCCGAGGGGATAGCGGCGGTAGTACAGGGTGCGGCCGTTGACGCGGCGCGGCCGGTTGGTCGCGAGCACGGTGCCGTCGGCGGCCAGGATCTCGCCGCGCTTGATGGACAGCTCCTTGTACACCAGGCGCGGGTTGTCGCGCCGGGCCTCCAGCGACGGCGCGGCCCAGACCTGCCAGTACGAGCACGCGGCGATCAGCGCCACGAGGCCGACCGCGAGGACCCGGAAGAGCCCCGTGATGCGGCCGTTCACAGGGCCGGCCCCCGGTTGGCCCGATCCGACACGCACGCCAGCAGGGCGAGCAGGGCGAAGTTCGCCACGATCGACGACCCGCCGTACGACACGAAGGGCAGCGTGATACCCGTCAGCGGGAGCAGCTTCACCACGCCGCCGACGATCACGAAGGCCTGGAAGCCGACCGCGAAGGCCAGGCCGGCCGCCAGGAGCTTCGAGAAGCCATCATCGGCGACGGTTGCGATCTTGAAGCCGCGGTACACGAACACCAGGTACAGCAGCAGCAGCCCCGCAGCGCCCGCCAGCCCCGTCTCCGAGGCGATCACGGCGAAGATGAAGTCGGTCTGGGCGTCCGGGATCACCGGGCGCGTCCCGATCAACACGAAGCCACGTCCGAGCCCGGTACCGAAGATGCCGCCGTCGGCGATCGTGTAGAGCGACTGGATCACCTGGTAGCCCGTCGTGCGCGGCGTCTTCCAGGGATCGATCCACGTGTGGACGCGCTCGAGCACGTGGGGCGCGGCCCGGGCGGCGCCGACCGCGCCGATCGCGAAGGTGCCCAGGCCCGCGGCGACGTACAGCCAGCGCCCGGTGGCGACGTAGACGAGCGCCAGGAAGACCGCGAAGTAGAGCAGCGACGAACCGAAGTCGTTGACGGAGACGAGCAGCAGGAGCGACGCACCCCACATCGCCAGGAGCGGCATGGCGTGCCGCAAGGCCGGGACACGGACACCGAGCACCTTCCTCGCAGGGTTCGCGAGCACGTCGCGGTTGTCCCGCAGGTACCCGGCCATGAAGATGACGAGCAGCACCTTCGCGAACTCCCCCGGCTGGATCTGGTAACCGCCGAAGCGGAGCCAGAGACGCGCGCCGTTCACCTCCGAGCCGACCACGACGGTCGCCGCGAGCAGCGCCACCGCCAGCACACCGCAGGTGTAGCGGAACCGCTCGAGGCGCCGCGCATCGCGCACGCCGAGGACGATCGCCGCGAAGACGGCCACCCCGAGGGCCACCCAGACCGCCTGATCGCGGGCGAGCGTCGGGTTGATGCGGTAGATCTCGACCTCGCCGATCGCCGTCAGCAGGGCGGCGATCGGCAGGATGTACGGGTCGGCGTAGGGCAGCGCGATGCGCATCACGAGGTGCGCCGCGGCGAACAGCGCGAGAAAGAACCCCGCGTAGGACAGCGATGCCCGGGAGATGTCGTTCTCGCTCGCGATGAACACCGCCCCGAACCCGACGACCGTCAAGAGGCCGACCGGGATCAGGTTGACGAGTTCGCGGTTGCGCGGCGTGCGCAGCCGGGCGATCACGTGCTCGGCGCCCCGCCGAAGTAGTCGTAGGCCGGCAGCTGGGTGATCCGCGACCAGGTGTCGTGCGACGAGCCGAGCGAGTGGTCGAGCAGCGCCGCCCGCTCGCTGCGGGTGAGGGCGCTCACGGGCAGCGTCGTGACCCCGACCCGCCGGTAGAGCCGGACACCGCCAGCCAGATCGATCGGCACGCCTTGGTACACGGCGATGCGGCCATCGCCGGTGGCGCCGACGAAATGCGACCAGCGCACGAAGGCCGCGCCGCCGAGCGCGGCGGCGGCG
The DNA here is from genome assembly GCA_963779685.1 of uncultured Actinomycetes bacterium. Classification (GTDB taxonomy): domain Bacteria; phylum Actinomycetota; class Thermoleophilia; order Gaiellales; family F1-60-MAGs149; genus CAVZZG01. The sequence goes on along the minus strand of CAVZZG010000001.1, from coordinate 107,610 downwards.
GTGGCGAGCAGCACGGCGAGCCCGATCAGCAGACGGCGGCCGCCCGAGGGTCGCGACCGCTCGTCGGCGACGTCGCGGAGGCTGATTGCGGGTACCTCGGACGCGGCCGGGACCACGTCCGGTGGCTCGCCGATCCGGAAGAGGACCACGGTGATGTTGTCGTCGCCGCCGGCCGCGTTGGCGGCCTGGACGAGCGCGCGGCAGGCGTTGTCGAGCGAGGGCGCGGACGCCACGATTCCGGCCAGCCGCTCCGCCGTGACCATCGAGGTCAGGCCGTCCGAGCACAGCATGAACACGTCGCCCGTCTCGGCGCCGGCACTGACCGTATCGACCAGGACGTCCGGTTCGGTACCGAGCACGCGGGTGATGATCGCCCGCTGTGGGTGGACGGCGGCCTCCTCGGCGGTGATCGCGCCGGTGCGCAGCAGTTCGCCCACGAGGGAGTGATCCTCGGTGAGCTGTTCGCACGTGCCGCCCCGGAGCCGGTAGGCGCGCGAGTCGCCCACGTGACCGATCGTGACCGTGTCATCCACCAGCAGTGCAGCCGTGACCGTCGTGCCCATGCCGCCCAGCGCCGGGTCGGCGATCGCCTTGACGTGGATCCGCTGGTTGGCCTCGACGATCACCCGCTCGAGCAGCTCGTCCGGCATGCCGATCGCACCGGCCATGTCGCGGAACGTGTCGACGCAGATCCGGGAGGCAACCTCGCCGGCGCGGGCCCCGCCCATGCCGTCGGCCACGACGAACAGCGGCGGCGACACGAGGTAGGAGTCCTCGTTCGACCGGCGTACCTGGCCGGTGTGCGTCGCGGCGGCGTGTTCGCTGATCGAGGTCATGCCGCGCCTGCCCGCAGCTCGAGCTCGGTCGCGCCGACGGTCACCCGGTCGCCCACCGCAAGCAGGGTATCCCCGCCGACCCGGCGGCCGTTGACGAAGGTGCCGTTGGTCGAGCCGAGGTCCTCCACCAGCACCTGGCCATCGCGGTGGAATACGCGCGCGTGGCGGCCCGAGGCGGTCTCGTCGGCGTCGAGCACGACGTCGCACCCTTCAGCCCGCCCGAAGACGACGTCCTCGTCCAGCACGACCCGGGCACCGGCCGGGAAGACCGGGCTCTGGAGGATGTAGAGGTGCCGCGGCCCGGGCCGGGCCGGGGTCTTCGGGGGCGGTGCAGCCGTCCCGAGACCGGCCGCCCGCGCCGCCTCCGGCGAGATGATCAGGCTCTCCTGCGGCGCGCGCACGTCGCGGACGGCGAGTTTCACCACGCGCCAGATGAAGAGGTAGAGGAGTACCACGAAGGCCACGCGGGCGACGAGAAGCGCCTGCTCGACCACGGCTCTAGTGGCGTTCGAGTGTGAGCGAGGTCGAGCCGACCACGATGCTGTCGCCGGTGGTGACCGGCGCTGACCGGATGCGCCGACCGTTGACGGAGCAGCCGTTCGTCGAATCGAGATCGCGCAGCACGAAGCCATCGCCGTCGCGAACGAGCTCGGCGTGCCTTCGCGACACGTTCCGGTCGTCGAGCACCACGTCGCATTCGCGGCTGCGGCCGATCACGATCGCCCGCCGGTCGATGCCGATCTCGCCACCGTCCCACTTCAGTCGATAGCGATCCCGCGCGAGGTCGGCCGCGGCGGCCTCGCGGGCCGTCAGGAGCGCGGTCTCCGAGGCTGCCGGGGCGTCGGGGCCGGCTGCCGCTGCGGACGCCACCACCGCGGCCGGCGCCGCCGGCGCGGCCGGACTCGCCGCGGGCTCGAAGTCGACCGGCGCGAGCGCTTCCTCCTCGAACTCCGGCGGCAGGCTCGGCTCCGAGTCCGGCGCCAGCCGCGCACGCTCGGAGTGCGGAGGCATGCCCGGCTCGGGCATGCGAGGTTCCTCCTCGGTCGCGACGGCGATGCCGAACATGCCGACATCGAGGTCGTCGGCGGTCTCGATCACGACCCTGACCTTGCCCGGCAGCGAGTAGACCTGCCGCGTGGCGTAGTCGGTGAGGTAGGAGGCGAGCTCGGTGCGGAGCGAGGCCTCGAACGTCAGGAACTGGTCACGGTCGGTCGGGGCGAGGTAGACCGTGTAGATGTTCGGCACGTAGACCTGGGAGACGGAGATCGTGCGGTGGTCGTCCATCTCCTTGCGGAGCTTGCGTGCGATCTCTGCAGGCTGGACGTGGGACTTGAAGGTGCGGCCGAAGCCACCCTCGAAGGCCCGCTCCAGCCCTGACTCTATTCGGCGGAAGATGCCCATTTCGCTCGGTCTCGGAAGGGTCGTGCTCCGCGTTCGGGTCACTCGCCATCACCCGCAGGCTCCGGCTGCCGCGCGACCGAGCGGAATCCGAGGAGTATAGCCCCGGCCGCGACGCCCACTGCCGCCCGCACGCCGGGGGTGGCGACACCGGCGAGCGCGAGCGGCAGCGCCGTCGCCGCGAGGCCGCAGGTGAGCCAGGCGGCGGCGAACCAGCGAAGCCGGGCGCCGGTCAGCCGGAAGACCGGCAGCGCGGTGACGGCCAGCAGGCCCCAGCCGAGCGCCTGCAGGACGAGGGCTGCGCCGGTGGCGCTCCACACCGCGGCGCCCACGGCGACGAGGTCCTCCGATCCGGCGATCCGCCCGGACAGGCCCGCTCCGGGGATCCCGAAGCCGAGCGGCGATACCCGCCCGACGACCCCGAACGCGAACGCCGTGACGAGCGGCCCGGCTGCCCCGAGAGCGAAGCGCACGTGGGCGCGACGCGCAGTCCCGGCGGCCAGCAGGTACAGCGGCCAGAGACACGTGAAGCAGGCGATGGGAGCCAGTGCCGGGAGGAATGCCCGCCGCGACGCGCCGCGGAAGGCCACGAGCCACACGGCAAGCGCCGCGCAGGCGATGGGTACCAGTCCGAGCGAGAGGTTGCCGGCCAGCGGGATCGCGAGACCGGCGGCCACGACCATGGCGAAGCCGGGACGGACGAGTGCCAGCAGTCCGATCAGGAGGCCCAGCCCGAGCGCCAGGCGGGGCGGATAGAAGGGCAGTGCTCCGAGCGCGGCGGCGCTGGCGACGCCCGCGAGTGCCGCGGCCGCCGGACGCACGAGCGCCGCTCGCCTCGCCGGATGCACGAGGGGGCGGCCGAGCCAGTCCGCGACCGCCTGCCAGCGCGGCCCTTCGACCTGCTCGTCGATGTCGGGGACGACCGCGAGCCGGGCCGGCGCGCGCACGCGACGCACGGCCGCAGCCGCGTGCTTCCAGGGGCGCGGCCACTTCCGGGGCTTGCGCACGGGCTCGTCGAGGATGTCGGGCTCGTGCGTGAGATCGCCCGCGAGACCGCGCTCGAGCGCCCGGGCACCCGCCAGCAGCGCGTCCCGTAGCTGGGCGGCCGAGGGGCGCTTGGAAGGGTCGCGGGAGAGCGCCCGGTCGACGTGCCGCAGCACGACGGATGGCAGATCCGGACGCGGCACCGCGATCGAGAGCTGCACGGCCGTGTGCCGGTCGGCCAGCTCGCGCGGCGTCGACGCCCGGTACGGGTTGTCGCCCACGAGGGCTTCGTAGACCATCAGCGCGGCCGACCACACGTCCGCCGCACCGGTGACCTCCGAGCCGAGCGCCTGTTCCGGCGCCATGTAGGACAGCGTTCCCAGCAGCCGATCGTCGATGGTCGCGTCGGGCTGGTCGATCAGGGCGATGCCGAAGTCGGTCAGCTTCAGCACGCCGTCGTCGCGAAGCAGCACGTTGCCCGGCTTGACGTCGCGGTGGACGACGCCTCGGCCATGCGCGTGGGCGAGTGCATCGGAAACCGCCGCGACCGCGCGAAGCACGCCGGCGTCGTCGAGCAGCCCGTCCCGGAACGCCGCCGTCAGGTCGTCACCGCGCACGAGCTCGAACACCACGTAGACGTAGTCGCCGTGCTCGACCGAATCGAGGAGCCGGACGATCGCCGGGTGGTCGAGCGCGGCGGCAACCTTCAGCTCGCGCCGCGCGCGGCGCATCATGCGCTCGTCGCGAGCCATCGCCTTCAGCGCCACCGCCTCGCCGCGCTGACGGTCGAACGCCTCGAAGACGGTCGCCGTGCCACCCACCCCGAGCACCGTGCGGACGTCGAACCGCTCCGCCACGAGGCCCTCGGGGAAAAGCGCCGGCGCCTGGGGCCGGCTCCGCGCCGGCCGCGCCGTCACGACGCCCCTCGCTTGCGTCCGATGCCGCGTGGTATCGTGGCACAGCTGCGGGCGCGGTTCAGCACGCCCTCCGCTTTCGCGATGCTCCCGTTCCAGTTCTTCTTCGAAGAGCTCGACTTCGACTTCGAGACAGGCGACGAGCCCCAAAAGGAGCGTCGCAGACTCCGCATGCCCGGACGCAAGGACGAGGACGATCACGACGACGAGGACCCGCCCTCGGGCGGCGGCGGCGGACCGCAATGGCGGCGGATCCTGATCCTCGTGATCGCGATCGTGGTCATCGGCTTCGGGGGCTACTGGTACGTCAAGCGCTGCCAGCGCGACAACGAGGTGAGCGCGTACAAGAGCTACGTGCGCACCATGAACGCGGTCACCGCCAACTCGAACACGGTCGGCGCCAAGCTACGCAACGCGTTCCTCAAGCAGGGGCAGACATCCGAGGGGCTCGTGGCGTCGATCGCCGCCCAGGTCAAGCTCCAGCAGTCCGTCGTGACCGATGCCAAGGCAGTGAGCCCGCCGTCCGCCATGTCGGAGGTCAACCGCGAGGCCGTCGAGGCCCAGCAGCTGCGTCTCAACGGACTGCAGGGCATGGCGAAGGCGCTGCCGCTGGTCTTCAAGACGTACGACGACAAGACGGGTATCGCAGCCGAGCAGGCGGCGGAGCTGTCGATGCTGCTCGCGCGCGTCCTGGCGGGCGACATCGTCTACTCCGACTCGTTCAAGGGCCCCGCCACGGCGGTCCTGAAGGAGAAGAACATCACCGGCGAGGCCGCGTTCACCGACTCGCAGTGGATGAACCCGCCCATGCTCGAGTTCGTGACGCCGAGCGGCATGGGCGAACGGCTGGTGACGATCATCGGCGGCACGCCCTCCACGTCACCCGGAGGCAACAACTCGGGCGGCGGGACGCAACCCGGCAAGCTGCACGGCACCGGCATCAAGCAGGTCGTGGTCAACGGCAAGCAGGTCTCGACCGGCTCGACGACGGTCGTCGGCGCCCGTGATGTCGGCAAGAACGTCATCGTCGCGACGATCTCGAACGGCGGGAACTACCAGGAGACGAACGTCGTCGTGCACGCCTTCGTCGACGGCCAGGAGATCGGCAACCCGCAGACGATCGCGGTCTTCGCGGCCGGGCGCACGGCCGACGTGACCTTCCCGATCGAGCCGTCGCTCGACGGCACGGCGCAGACGATCAAGATCGTGGTCGACCCGGTCGACGGCGAGACGAACACCGCCAACAACAAGGCCACCTACAAGGTCCTCTTCTCAGCGGCGGGCTGATGGACTGGTCGGACCCGACCACCATCCTCGCCGCAGTCGCGGTGGGACTCGCCCTACTCGACCTCGTGCTGGCGGCGTGGTTCCTCCGCTGGATGCGCCGGGTGCGCCGGGCCCAGGAGGCCCTGCTGGCCGGCAAGAACGTCGACCTGATCGAGTTCGCGGTCGGGATGCATACGCGCATGGAGACCGTCGAGGAGATCGTTGCGAAGGCCGTCGGCCAGGTCGAGGAGGCGGGCCGGCGCCTGGACGGCTGCTACCAGCGCCGGGCGATCGTCCGGTACGACGCGATCAAGGACGTCGGCGGCCACCAGTCGTCGTCGATCGCGATCCTCGACGATCTCGGCAGCGGCCTCGTCGTGTCGGCCATCCAGGGCCGCGACTACGCGCGGATCTACGTCAAGGACGTCGTCGCCGAGAAGCCGGGATCGGTCGAGCTCACGCCCGAGGAGCGCCAGGCCGTCGAGCGGGCCATGGCGTAGGTTCCACGCGACCGGAATCCGCCCGCTGCAGCCGCGATCGCGCTGCTACGCTGGCGCTGGAGGTACGGCCTTGGCTGCGAGCGTCCTCGTTCTGAATGCGACCTACGAACCGCTCAACGTCACGTCGGTGTGGCGGGCGCTGTCGCTCGTGCTGAGCGAGAAGGCCGAGATCGTGGAGCACGATCCCGGACGGCAGATCCGCTCCCCGTCGCGGGTCCTCGCCCATCCCGTCGTCATCCGCCTGCTGCGGTACGTGCGGGTGCCGCGGTTCGGCGCGCGGAAGATCACGCGGCGGGCGCTGTTCGCGCGCGACGGCTACCGCTGCCAGTACTGCGGCGACAGTTCACGACTCACGGTGGACCACGTCATTCCCCGCTCCCGGGGCGGTTCGACAGCATGGGAGAACATGGTCACCGCGTGCGCTCCCTGCAATCTGCGCAAGGGCGACCGGCTGCCGGTCGAGGCCGGCATGCATCCGCGTACCACGCCGAAGCCGCCGCCGCCGAACCTGTTCCTGACGCTCGGCGCGCCGTCGATTCCCGACAGCTGGGGCACCTACCTCTGATACCGTCACGGCGATGGGCGCCACGACGACGAGCACGCCCCTCGCCACGTCCGGCGGCGGCACGCGGACACCGGCCGGCGCGCCGGGAGCGTCGTCGTGGACCCCGAGCCGCCCGGGCGGCGGCGCGACGCTGACCCGCCGGTAGGCCGTGCGCCTGCGGCTCGTTCCCACCAATCCCCGCATCATCGAGTTGCTGCGCGACGCCGCGGACAACGTCGGCGAGGCGGGGAGGCTGCTCCACACGGTGTTCCGCGAGTTCCCCGACCAGCGTGACGCGATCGCGGAGCTACGGGCCGCGGAGCAACGGGGCGACGCGATCTCGCGCGAGCTGTTCGGGCTGCTCGAGTCGACCATGGTGTCTCCCATCGAGCGTGACGATGCCTTCGCCCTGGCGTCGGCCATCGACGATGTGGTCGACCATCTCGACGAGGCGGCCGACGAGCTGCAGCTGTACGGCGTGCGCGAGGTCCTCCGGCCAGCCCTCGAGCAGGCCGCGGTCGCCGAAGCCACCTGCGCATTGCTGTGCGAGGCCGTACACCGCCTCGACGGGTTTCAGGACGCGCGCGAGGTGATCACCGAGTTGCGGGCGAGAGAGACCGAGGCCGACCAGCTCTACCGGCGCGCCGTCGGCACGCTCTTCTCCGGTGAGACCGACCCGCTGACCGTGATCCGGTGGAAGGACATCCACGAGGAGCTGGAGGCGGCCGTGAACGCCGCCGAGCGTGCGGGCGAGGTGCTGGAGACGATCTCCCTGAAGACCCGGTGACCAGCGCCGACCTCCTGCTTGCGAGCGTCGTCGTCGTCGCCCTCCTGTTCGACTTCACGAACGGCTTTCACGACACCGCGAACGCCGTCGCGACCTCCGTCTCGACACGAGCGCTCTCGCCGGGGACGGCGGTGACCGTCGCCGCGCTGGCGAACTTCGCCGGAGCATTCACGTCGACGGCCGTGGCGACGACGATCGGCACGGGCATCCTCACGCCGGAGGTGACGGCGCAGCAGGACGTCCTCCTCGCAGCGCTGGCGAGCGCGATCGCGTGGAACCTGCTGACGTGGTACCTCGCGCTGCCGTCGTCCAGTTCGTATGCCCTCGTGGGCGGGCTCGTCGGGAGCGTGCTGATGGCGGAGGGTCCCGAGGGCATCCAGTGGAGCGGCCTCGTGTCGAAGGTGCTGCTGCCCGCCGCCCTGGCACCGGTGCTCGGGTTCGCCGCGGCCTTCGCCATCCTGTGCGGTCTCCTGTGGCTCGTGCGGACACGCAGCGCGAGCCGGGTCAACCGGCAGTTCCGGATCGCCCAGGTCGGCGCGGGCACCCTGATGGCCTTCGCCCACGGTGCGAACGACGCGCAGAAGACCATGGGCGTGATCGCGCTCGCGCTCCTGACGGCGGGTCGCACCGAGACCTTCACGGTGCCCACCTGGGTCGTCGTCGCGTCGGCGACCGCTCTTGCCCTGGGCACCTACGTCGGCGGGTGGCGGATCATGCGGACGATCGGCTACCGCGTGTTCCGGATCGAACCCATGCACGGCTTTGCGGCGCAGACCGCCGCAACCGCCGTGCTGCTCGGGACGGCCGCCGGCGGCTTCCCGATCTCGTCGACCCACGTCATCACCGGATCGGTGTACGGGGCGGGCAGCGCGACGCAGACACGCCACGTGTCGTGGACGCTGGCGCTGCGCATCCTCGCCGTGTGGATGGTCACGCTGCCCGCCGCGGCCGCCCTCGCGGCCCTGATCTACCTCCCGGTCAGGGTGCTGGGGTAGTTCCGAGTCACCACCCGACGGCCCATCCTCTTGTCTGGCGAACGCATGTTCCGGGGACCGATCCGTCCGGCTGCGGGCTTCATCGGGAAACGACCCGAGGAGACCCACATGTCCGGCGCCGAACTGACCTGGGCCGAATGGCTGGCGATGACGGCCGCAGCGAGTACGGCCTCGACCGTGACAGCACTGGCTGTCCGCCGGCTGCTCACGCACGGGAGCCGCCGCTGAAGGCCGTCGCCGAGGTGCTCCGGCCGGTGGAAGCGCGGGGGGGAGCGCATCCACCGGCCGACGTCTATTCTGGCACGGTGGATCGGACGGCGCGACATCTTCGACTGGTGTCGGAGACCGTCGCGGCCGTCACGTCGTCGCTCGACCTGGAGATGGTCGCCACGAACGTGGCGCGCAACGTCGCACGGGCGCTGGAGGCGGACGGGTGCTTCGTCTACACCTACGACGAGGGGCCGGACGAGCTCGTCCTCCAGGCGGTGTACGGCACGCGGCTGGACGCCTCGGCGCCGCGGCCCCGCATGCACCCGGGCGAGGGTCTGACAGGGCATGCGGCGGCGACGCGCACGCCGGTCGCCCTGGCCAGCGACGCACGCACCGATCCCCGGTTCAAGGCGTTCGAGAACCTCGACGAGGACCGCTTCGACTCGTTCCTCGCCGTCCCCATTCTCGACCGGCGCGACCGGCTCGCCGGAGCGATGAACGTGCGCACCGTCGGGCGGCGCGACTGGGCGGCGGACGAGATCGACCTGTTGGAGACCATCGCGGCGCAGGTCGCCCAGGCGATCGAGAACGCGCTCCTCTACGAGCGATCGCAGCGGCGCGTGACCGAGCTCGAGGCGCTGGCGCGGATCTCGGAGGCGGTGTCGCAGTCGCTGTACCAGGAGGAGACCCTGGCGAAGATCGTCCAGACCACCGCCAGCGCCGTTCGTGCCGACTGCTGCGCGCTGGTCGTGAACGGTGCCGAGGGGCCGACCGTGGCGCAGCGGGCCGGAGCCGGCGACCTCCCGGACGCCGACCTGCTGGCGGCCGCTGCGAGCGCGCCACTGGCCGAGCCCGGGCTCGTCGCCGTACCGCTCGTGTTCAAGAGCCGCACCATCGGTGCGCTCGTCTGCACCCGTGCCCGGCGCAAGCTCTTCAACCGTGAGGAGCGCACGCTGCTCGACTCGGTCGCGGCCCAGGCGGCGGTCGCCGTCGAGTCGGGCAAGGGCGTGATGCGCGAGCTCGTCGCCCAGGAGATCCATCACCGGGTCAAGAACAACCTCCAGACGGTGGCCTCCCTGCTTCGGCTGCGCGGCGCCGGCGGCGACCCGGCTCGCGCCCTTGCGGACTCGGTCGATCGGGTGCTGTCGATCGCGGAGGTGCACGATCTCCTGACCGCGAGCCGGGAGGGATCGGTCGATCTGGCCGACCTCGTCCGCCGGCTGGCAACGATGCTCGGCCACGGGCTCGGCGCGGGCCCGGCGCTGGCCGAGATCGAGCCGGTCACGGTCCCGGGGGAGGCCGCCACCGCCGTCGCGCTCGTGTTCTGCGAGCTGTATGCGAACGCCCTGGAGCACGGCGGCGGCGATGTGGCCGTGCGCCTGGGCGCCCGCGACGGCACCGCCGAGCTCGAGGTGCGCGACCACGGCCCCGGGCTCGATCCCGACTTCGATCCCCAGCGGAGCCTTGGCCTGAAGATCGCCTACGCACTCGTGACGGACGACCTCGGCGGGACCATCGACCTGGTGCCGGCCGATCCGGGCGTGCGAGCCGTCGTGCGGTGGCGGGCCTGATGCGGGTCCTGATCGCCGAGGACGAGACGATCATCCGGCTCGACCTGCGCGCGCTGCTCGAGCGGGCCGGGCACGAGGTCGTCGGCGAGGCCCGCGACGGCGACGAGGCGGTCGCCCTGGCCGACCGGTACAAGCCCGAGCTGATCGTCATGGACGTGAAGATGCCGCGCCTGGACGGCATCGAGGCGGCCCGCCGCATCATCGCCACCCGGCCGGTGCCGATCGTGATGGTCACGGCCTATGCCGCGGAGGAGCTCGTCGTGCGGGCGGCGGACGCAGGCGCGTTCGGCTACCTCGTCAAGCCGTTCCGCGAGTCGGACGTCCTGCCGGCCATGGCGACCGCCCGGGCCCGCTTCGCCGAGCTCGAGTCGCTGCGTGCCGAGGCCGCATCGCTGGCCGAGGCGCTCGCCGCCCGCAAGGTGATCGAGCGGGCGAAGGGCATCCTGATGGCGCGGGAGGAGCTGAGCGAGCAGGCGGCGTTCGAGCGGATCCGGCGTGCGAGCCAGATATCCGGGCGCCCGATGGTGGTGATCGCCGAGGCGCTGCTGGCCACGTTCGCCGACGGTACCCTGTGAGCATGGCAACCGCCACGCCGACTCGCGAGGAGCGCACGACGGGCGGGTCGGGACTCGGCGAGGCCTGGCGCGTCATCGTCCTCAACGACGACCACAACACCTTCGAGGGCGTCGCGTTCGCGCTCGCGACGACGCTCCCGGGCGTGTCGTACGAGCAGGGGCTCACGCTCGCCACCGCGATCCACAACCGTGGATTGGCTATCGTCTGGTCCGGCCACCGAGAGCTGGCCGAGCTGTACTGGTCGCAGCTCGAGAAGTACGGCCTGACGATGGCCCCGCTCGAGTCGTGACCTCGAAGGAGGAGGCCGCGTGAAGCTCTGGGCGTTCCACGGTGGTGGCGAGTTCGGCGACATGGCCATGTTCGACCCGTTCCACCCGGACGTGGGGACGAAGGCCGAGATCCCGTACTTCTTCTACCTCGTCCAGCACCCGAACGGCAACCTGCTGTTCGACAGCGGCGGGCACCCGAGCCTGATCGACGACCCGCGTGCCCGGCTGGGCGCGGCCGCCGACTCGTTCGAGCTCGCCATGCGCCCGGGCGACGACGTCGTCAGCCAGCTCGCCGCGATCGGCGTCGCGCCGGAGGACGTGCGCCACGTCGCCCACTCGCACCTTCACTACGACCACTGCGGCGGCATCGAGTTCTTCCCGGATGCGACGTTCTACGCCCAGCGCCGCGAGCTGGAGTTCGCGCACTGGCCACCCGTCTACCAGCGCGACATGTACGTGAGGGCCGACTTCGACCACCCCGTGCGATGGAAGGAGCTGACCGGCGAGTGGGACGTGTTCGGCGACGGCACCTGCCTCCTGTTCCCGACGCCGGGCCACACGGCCGGCCATCAGTCGCTGCTGGTGCGGCTCGCGGGGCGGACGGTCATCCTCGTGGCTGACGCCGCGTACCTGCCGCGCAACCTCGAGCAGCGCCTCCTACCGGGGATCGTCTGGAGCCCGGACGCGATGGTGGCGAGCTGGGAGAAGCTCGAGACCCTGCGCGACCGCAACGACGCGACGCTCATCTTCACGCACGACCTGGCGTGGCCCGACACCACAAACGTGGCGCCCGGCGCCTGGTACGAGTAGACGGTCAGCGGCGGCGGCGGCGACGGGCACTGCGAGTGATGCGCGCCAACACGAGCAGCGCGAAGCCGCCGGCGACGAGGGGCGCATTCCGCTTTGCCGTGGCCACCGCGTCGTCCCTGGTCTGCTCGGCCACGTCTCGCATCTCGTGGACGGTGGCGACGATGCGCTCCCGCGAGGCCTTGGCCTCCTGACGGAGCTGGCTGCGGGGAACGCTCAACGGATGGCCTCGCGGATGTCGTCGGGAAGGGCCTGGAGGTTCGCAACGGCCTCGTCCGGATAGGGCGGGCCGATCTTCTTCGCCCGCCGCACCGCCAGCAGGCCGACGAGCGCCGCCAGCAGCACGAAGAAGAGGGTCACGACCAGCGCGCCGGCCCAGATCGGCATCACCTCGCCGAGCCCCCAGATGGCCGCGATCAGGAGGCCGAAGACGGCGAAGAACAGGAACACACCGGCGATGGCCGCGTACGCGACGATGCGGCCGACGCTCTTGGCCTTGTCGGTCATCTCGGCCTGGGCGAGCTGGATCTCGAGGCGCACCAGCATCCGCACCTCTTCGGCAAGCCGACCGGAGAGTTCCTGCAGGCGATCGATCGCAGCGAACATGGCCTGCGAGTTTAGCGCTTTGGCCTAGGGGCCGGCCTGGGTGACGGCGTCCTCCCAGTCGCGCATCAGCCAGGACAGCTCCTCCTGCTTGGCGCGGTGCTGTTCACCGGCGGCGGAGAGGAGGTCGCGGTCGGCGAGCACCGCCGGGTCGGCCAGCTCGCGTTCGAGTCCCGCCAGCTCGGCCTCGACCCGGGCGATGCGGTTCTCGAGCTCGGCGATCTTGCGCTGCACCCGCTGCGGCGCGGCCTTGCGCGACGGTGCCGTCGCCAGTGCCGGCGCGGGCTTCGGCTGCTTGGCGGGGCGAGGCGCGGGCGGCGCCGGTGCCGGCCGCGGCGGACGGGCCTCGAGCGCCGCGAGGTAGTCGTTGTAGTCGCCGAACCGCATCGTGAGGGCGCGTTCGCCGACCGCGAGGGTGTGGGTGGCAACGGCATCGATCAGGGCGCGGTCGTGGGAGACGAACAGCACGGTGCCGTCGTACGCGTCGAGGGCCTCCTCGAGCGCCTCTCGGCTCTCGACGTCGAGGTGGTTCGTGGGTTCGTCGAGCACCAGGAAGTTGGCCCCGCTGGCCACGATCCGCGCGAGCGACAGCCGGCGGCGCTCTCCGCCGGACAGCACCGCGACCTTGCGCTCCACCATGTCACCGCCGAAGAGGAAGCGGCCGAGGATCGTCCGGGCCTGTGTCTGGGTGACCGGAGTACCCCGGCACATCGCCTCCAGCACCGTCGAGGTCTCCGACAGCTCCTCCACGTGCTGGGAGAAGTACGCCACCTGCACGTTGTGGCCGAGCTTCGCCTTACCGGCCGCGAGCGGGCGATGCCCGAGCAGCGCCTCGACCAGCGAGGTCTTGCCGATCCCGTTGGGGCCGATCAGCGCCACCCGCTGGCCGCGCTCGACGGCGAAGGAGCCCGACTCGATCAGCACCCGGTCGCCCGCCACCACCCTCGCCCCCGTGACCTCGAGCACGACCCGGCCGGGGCGAATCGTCTTCGGGAAGCCAAACGACAGCGACCGCTGGCTGCGAGGGCGGTCGACGACTGCCGTGCGCTCGATGCGCTTCTGCACCGACTTCGCCTGCCGTGACTTGGTGCCGGCCCGCCACTTGTCGACGAACCGCTGGAGGCGCTCGAGCTCGGCCTGCTGGCGCTCGAACTGCTCGGCCTGCTGCGCGAGCGCAAGCGCCTTCTCGCGGCGGTAGGCGGAGTAGGTACCGGGGAATGCCCGCGAACGGCCCGCCTCGATCTCGACCACGCCCGTGGTGACCGACTCGAGGAACCAGCGGTCGTGCGAGACGAGCAGGATGGAGGCGTCGAGCGTGACCAGTTCGCGCTCGAGCCATTCCAGCGACGCCAGGTCGAGATGGTTGGTCGGCTCGTCGAGCAGCAGCAGGTCGGGATTCGAAGCGAGCGCGCGGGCCAGCGAGGCGCGCGTCAGCTCGCCGCCCGAGAACGTCTGCAGATCGCGGTCGGCGTCGACATCCGCGAAGCCGAGGCCGCGAAGGATCGACGACAGCCGGGCATGCCACGCGTAGCCACCGGCGGTCTCGAGCGCGACCTGCGCCGCGGCATAGGCGCGCATGGTGTCCTCGCCGTGGTCGCCCGACGCCATGCGCCGCTCGAGCGCCGCGAGCCGGTCCTCGGCGGCGTGGATGTCGGCCAGGCCCTCACCGACATAGCCGGCCAGGGACTTGCCGGCCGCCCTCGGGGGGCGCTGATCGTGCAGCGCGATCCGCGCGCTCTTGGGATAGCCGATCTCGCCGCCGTCAGCGCCTGTCTCGCCGGCCAGGATCCGCAGGAGCGTGGTCTTGCCGGCGCCGTTACGGCCGACGAGCGCCACCCGCTCCCCCGGCGCGACGCGAAACGAGACATCGCGGAAGAGTTCGTCCGCGCCGAACGACTTGGCGAGCGAGCTGACGTGCAGGGTGGGCACGCCGGACATCGTACGGTTCCGCCGTGGACCTGCTGCCGATCGGCGTGGTGTGCGGCGACCGGCTGGACGAGGTCGAGGGATGGATCGCGGCCGGTCGTCACCCCGGGCCCATGGCGGGCGGTGTCGTGCCCGCCGACTACCTCTCGCTCGTCGACGAGGCCGGCGGCATCGCCGAGCTCCGCGCGCACGTCGAGGGTCGCTACGTGATCGCTGCCGACACCTTCGGCGCGATCGCCGGGCCCGACGAGCTGGACGAGGCCTGGGCCGACTACCTCGCAGGCGTGTGGCAGGAGCGCCTGGTCGAGCCGATCCCCGAGAACGTCGTCAGGGAGGCGCGCCTGATCGCCGCCGTCGAGTACCTGCTGGCGGCGCCGAAACCGGAGGACTGGCGCTGGGCCGACCGGCTCAGGGCCCGGGCAGACCATCTGATGTCGCTGACCCGGCCCGGCTCGCCAGGGCACGAGCTGGCGCGCGAGGCGCTGACCCGGGTCAGCTAGACGCTAGCCTCGGCGGGCACGCTCGTCGAACAGGAGCTGCAGGCGGACCGTGATCGGGCCGGGCGCCGCACGCATGGGGCGGCCGTCGAGCTTCCGGATCGGCACCACCGGCTCGGACGTCGCGGTGAGGAACGCCTCGTCCGCTGTGGCCAGGTCGTCCCGGGAGATGGATCGCTCGGCGACCTCCAGGTCGTCCTCGCCCGCGAACCGCAGCACGTGCTCACGCGTGACGCCGGCCAGCGCACCGTCGGACATCGGGGGCGTGACGAGTGTCCCGTCGAGCACGGCGAAGACGTTGGCGGCGAGCGCCTCCGAGACGTTGCCGGCGGGGGTGAGCCAGATGCCCGTGGCCGCGCCGGACGCCGCCACGTGATGCAGGGCCACGCGCACGGCGGCGGTGGACGAGGCCTTGACGCCCGCGATCGGTCCGGCGGGGTCGCGCCGCCAGGGCAGGGTGGCGACGTCGACGCCGTCCGCGCGCTCGGCCGTACGGTCGGGCAGGGCATCGGCGATCACGATCCTGCGCCCGCCGGCGGTGAGGTAGATGCGGATGCGCGATTCGCCCTCCGCGCGGCGCCGCACGACCGCCTTCGGCACCTCGCGCGCCAGCGCGTCGGACGGACAGTCGAAACCGAGCACCGCGGCGCCGGCGGCGAGCCGGGCGATGTGGTCCTCGAGCGCGAAGGGGCGGCCATCGTACGTGCGCACCGACTCGTAGACGCCGTGGCCGAGAAGCCCCGGGTCGGTCGCGGCGACCGCCGGGGCATCCGGATCCTGCTGCCGGCCGTCGACGAGACACACGATCGGGTGCACGCGCGAACCGTACCTGCCGATAGCATTGATGCGGTGGAACGATCCAAACTCAGGGACAACGCCATGCTCGCCACGCGGGACGGCCGGCTGTTCCTGAGTGCGCAGTCGCTGGATGCGCTCGCCAGCGGCGTCGCCCAGGTCGCGCTGCCCTGGCTTGCGCTCGACGTGACCGGCTCGCAGGCGGTCGCGGGCCTCGTCTTCGCGCTGCAGATCCTGCCCTACGTGGTGTTCGGGCTGCCCGCCGGACTCGTCGCCGACCGTTTCGAGCGCCGCCGGGTGATCTGGTGCGCGCATGCGGCCCAGACGGCGTTCGCGCTCGTGATCCCGGTCTGGTACTTCATCGACGGCACGCCGCCGGTGCTGGTGGTCGGCACGGCCGCGTTCCTGATCGGCGCGGCCAGGGCGTTCTCGGATGCCGGCGCGTTCGGCGCCGTCGCCTCGCTCGTCGGGCGCGCGCACTTCACGTCCGGCCAGGCCGTGCTCGGCTCGGCCTGGGCGGTGGGCCTGATCGCCGGGCCGGCGATCGGCGGCGCCCTGATCGCCACCATCGGCGCGGCCGCGACGCTGATCGCCCAGGCAATCGCCTTCGGCCTGGCGACGACGGCCATCCTGCTGGTGCGCTCGGACTTCGGGCGGCCGGTGGAGAGCGACGACAGCCTCTGGACGGGGCTCGCGGGCGGCGTGCGCTACCTGCTCACCGACCCCCTGCTGCGAACGCTGACCGGCATCGGCATCCTCTGGAACGTCGCCGCTGCGGGCGCACAGGCGCTCCTGATCCCGCTCCTGCGCGAGGACGTGGGACTGTCGAGCCACCAGGCCGGCGTCGTGCTCGGCGCGGGCGCCGTTGCCGGCATCATCTCGGCGCCGATCGTGCACCGGCTCCAGCAGCGCATGGACGGCCCGCAGCTGTACCTGGCAACGGTGCTGTGGAGCGCACCGACCACCGCGGCCCTGGGTCTGATCACCGGTTTCTGGGCTGCGCTCGTCGCCGTCCTGGTCTTCAACCTGGTCGGCTGGATCGTGATGTCCTGCTTCATCGGCGAGCGCCAGCGACGTGCGCCCGCGGAGCTGCAGGGCCGCGTCGGCATCTCGGGTCGCATGCTCATGACGGGATCGATGGCCGTCGGCGCCGCGCTTGCCAGCGCACTGACGGGCGTCATGGACCTCCGCGCGCTCTACGTGCTGATGGGCGTCGCGACGTTCGCCGTGTGGCTCCTCGCCATCCCGCTCATCTCGCGGGCGCGGGCCCGGCTGGCTCTCGCGGGCGGGTGAGCCGGCGGCGGCTCATCGGCCGCGAGAACGTCGCGAAGCTGCTGCGGCAGATCGACGGCGAGCCGGGGCGGAGCACCTACGGCGACGGCGCGGCCCGGTTCCAGCGCGAGGCCGAGACCATCGTCGTGCGCCCCGCCTTCGGCCTCGAGACGAGCGGGGAGTTCGACCGCATCCGCGTCGGGCCGCTGCTCGAGGAGCTGGAGCGGGACCGACTCGTCGCGGTGCTCCTGGTGCGGCTCGGCGGGTACGCCGCCGGCATCCTCGAAGGCGACCGGCTGGTCGCCTCGAAGGTGGGTAGCCCGCTCGTGCACGCCCGCCATCGTGCTGGCGGGTCGTCCGCCAACCGCTTCCGCCGCCGCCGGGTGGGCGAGATGCACCGACTCCATGCCAAGGCCGCAGAGGTGGCGGAGGCGGTGCTCGTCCCGTGGCTGGATCGGGTCGACGCCGTCGCGCTCGGCGGCGACCGCGAGGCGGTGCGGCTGACGCTCGAACAGCGCCCGGCCCTGGCGGCGCTCGCCGAGCGGGCCATGCCTCGCTTCCTGACGACGACCGACCCGCGCGAGGCCGTACTCCGGCGTGTGCCGTACGACCTCTACGCGGCGGACGTCGAGCGCTCTTAGGAGACGCGGACGCCCGTGCCGATGGGGCACGCGACGCCCGTACCGCCGAGACCGCAATAGCCGCCCGGGTTCTTGTCGAGGTACTGCTGGTGGTAGTCCTCGGCGTAGTAGAACGGCCCCGCCTCGGCGATCTCGGTCGCGATCTCGCCCCGCCCGCGCCGCGTCAGTTCGGCCTGGTAGAGGTCGCGCGAGGCGACGGCCGCGTCGCGCTGCGCGGACGTCGTCCAGTAGATGGCCGACCGGTACTGGGTGCCGATGTCGTTGCCCTGGCGCATGCGCTGCGTCGGATCGTGGCCCTCCCAGAACGTGCGCAGGATCTCCTCGAACGGCAGGTCGGCCGGATCGAACGCGACCAGCACCGCCTCGGTGTGGCCGGTCAGGCCGCTGCAGACCTCGCGGTACGTGGGATTGGGCGTGAAGCCGCCGGCGTATCCGACGGCCGTCGTGAACACGCCGGGCAGTCGCCAGAAGAGGCGCTCGGCGCCCCAGAAGCAGCCGAGGCCGAGCTGGACGACCTGGACCGTCTCCGGGAAGGGCGGCGTGAGCGGGCGACCCAGCACCGCATGGCGGTCGATGACCTGGATCGGCTCGTCGCGGCCGGCGAGTGCATCGCCGGGCGACGGCATTTCGGGATCGGATTTGAAGAACAGCATCGTTCGTCCTGTCGTTCCGAAAGGCCAGGCGTTACGCCTACCGCCTGGTATGAGAGTAGCGCCGCGGCGGCGCGATACGCTCTGCCGCATGTGGATCATCGGCGCGATCCTGATCGGCCTGCTCGTCGGCCTTGTCGCCCGCCTACTCACTCCGGGACCGACTCCCGGGGGCTTCTTCGTCACCGCCGCGATCGGTATCGTCGGATCGGTGGTGGCGACGCTCGCCGGGCAGGCGATCGGCTGGTACGACAACGGCCAGAGCGCCGGGTTCCTGGCTTCCGTCGTCGGGGCGATCGCGTTCCTGCTCATCCTGCGCGCCCTCGGGTGGGGCCGCAGGAAGCCGACCAGCAGGTAGCGCCGGCAGGTACCATCCGGCCGTCGCCCCCGTAGCTCAGGGGATAGAGCAGCGGTTTCCTAAACCGCGTGTCGCATGTTCGAGTCATGCCGGGGGCACTAGCCAAACTCTCGGCCGTTGGCCGAGATTTTGGCTTAATGAAGCCGAAATTTCGACCGCCGCCGTGATGTCCGCTGGAGCCGGCTGGTCTCCGCTGGACACCGCTCAGTGGCGGGTCAGCGCCGCACCGATCAGAACGTCGACCGACGGAGGGCTCGAAGTAGTTCCCATGCAGGTGCACTGAACGGGAAGTGGACCCGTTCGACTTTCCGGGCGCTCTAATGGGTCGAACTCAGCTGCGCTGGTAGCGGCGCTCCTTGTACTCCTCGACCCACTGGCGGGTCGAGTACCACTGATCCGTCCGCCGCACCGCACGAAGCCGGCCACGCTTCGCCGCGACGGCCAGAGCGTTGCCGGACAGCTCGCCATCGGCAAGCGACCTCAACGGAACCAACCGGTGCGGTCCGGCCAGGCCCGGCAAGAGGAAGCGGTGGATGCCGTCGGTCACTGATCGCGCGAACATCTCCGCCAGAGGTTCCGGATCGCCCCGGTCGGCGCGTCTCAGAGCGTTGAGATAGCGCGTCCGGTCGCGCTTGTGGATCACGGCAGGCGGATACCCGTGCCGAACGAGAAGCAGGTTCGTGGCGAGGCGACCGACGCGCCCATTCCCGTCCCGGAACGGATGGATGCGTTCGAACCGCGCGTGGATGTCCGCGACGAACACCATCGGGTGTTGGCCGTCTCCTAGCCCGCGGTTTGCGTCCCTCAGCCAGTCGGTGATGAGGGACGGCACCTCGGGAAACGAGGGCGGTGTCATCCCGCCAGTGAACGGTCGGATGTCGTGCTGACGGAAGGAACCCGGGCCTTCGCGCTCGTGCAACCCCTCCGGCGGTGAGTGCAGCCATGCAGGTTCGACGACGAGCCGATGAATCTGGCGCAACTCGGTCACGTTGATTCGCTCGGCGCCTGACCAATCACCGGACCTCTCGACAGCCTGGGCGTAGACCCACTGCGCTGCCTTCGCATAGCCCTCGACCTCGAGGTATTCGGCCAACTCCTTGCTGCCGACGGCCTTTCCCTCGGCCAGCAGCGCTTCGACCTCCTTCAGGATGAGCGTGTTCCCCTCGATCGCAGTCGAGTGGTGAGCCTCCTCGTACCAGATTCCCTCCCAGATCGACTCCGCCTCCAGCGGAAGCGGCAGACCCCCGACGCTCCGCAGATCCTCGACGGCTCGATCGAGAGTCCGCAGTACGTCGGCCCGGCTCGGACGCCCACGCCCTCTAGAAGACATTTGACCGAGTTGGCGACGCATTCATGATCTCGGTCAAATTCTACCAAGTGGACCTGTTTGAGTTCCGCCGGCTGCTGATAGGTCGAATTCTCGAGGGAGTCTACGCCTTGACCCCCGCCCGGCTGGCGGAACTCGAGCGACTTCGGGCTTCACAACTACGCACGCTTCTCTATTGGAGCGGCAAGAGACCGCCGACTGTCGCGCTGACTGTCGCGCGGCCGGCCCTCTCGGACGCGATCCCGCTCGGCTAGTGTCCCGCGTCGGAAGGGCTTCATAACTACGCACGCTTCCCTATTGGTGCGGCAAGAGACCGCCGACTGTCGCGCTGACCGTCGCGCGGCCGGCTCTCTCGGACGCGATCCCGCTCGGCTAGGGCGATTCCGCCGCCCCATCCACCGCCTTCCTGATCCGCGTGCGCCTGTTCGATTCATGCCGGGAGCGGGCTCCCGCGATCCTCCGATCGCGCATGCCGCTAGACGAGGCGACAGTCCGACCACCTCGAAACCTCGGTCCGAGGCGGCTGGTCTCCGCTGGGCGCCCTCGACGAGCCCGAGCGCTCCTTCCCGGCTGCGCCCCACGACCGTCCGAATCATCAGGCTCCGCGCCCGGATTCCGCCGCCCCGTCCGCTGCCGTCCTACACCGCGCGTCGCATGTTCCGAGTCATGCCGGGGCACAGCGAAGCCGCGATCCTCCGATCGCGCATTCCGCTAGATTACTCGCTCGTCCGACCTCCGCCGAAACCTCGTCCGAGGTCGCTGATCTCCGCTCCGCCCTGACGAGCCCGAGCGCTCCTTCCCGGCTGTGCCCCACGACTGTCCGTACCACAGGGCTGCGCGCCCGATCCGCGCCACCAGTCGCTCTCGCACGGCCGGCCACTCGGCGTCCAGGATCGAGTAGACGGCCGTGTCGCGGAGCACCGCCGGGTCCTCGATCCGCCAGCCGTAGCGCCGGAGCACTCCCTCGAAGGTCGCGCCGAGCTTGAGGATCGCGCGGCGCGACTGCTCGTTGCGGGCGTCACAGCGCAGCGCGACGCGCTGCGCGCCGAGCTCGTCGAAGGCGTGCCCGAGCAGGAGCAACTTCGCGGCCGGATTCACGACCGTGCCCTGCCAGGGGCCGCCGTACCAGGTGTGGCCGATCTCGACGCGGTCCTCGTCGGGGACGATGTCCATGTAGCTCGACGACCCGATCGCCCGGCCAGATGCGACCTCGATCACCGCGAAGGGCAACCGCGTTCCGGCCGTGAGGGCAGCCAGGGCGGTCCGCATCCAGCCGTCGATACCGGCCTGCTCAGCGCCGGGGCCGGAGACGCGGAACGCCGCGGGATCGGCCTCGACCGCGGCTGCGAGGTCCGCGTGGTGACCGGCGACGAGCGGCTCGAGCCGGACGACCGGACCGGTGAGTGAGATCGGTTCGGGCGGGCGCACGAACCCGCCGTCAGCCCGGTTCGATCGCCGTTCGGGCGCCTCGGGCTCGGTGGCGCCCGCGGCCCGCGGCGAGGAGTATCCCCGGGCCTGGCGGATCACCATGCCCGTGCACGCGAGGATCAGCAGCGCGTTGAGGGCATGCAGCGCACCGAACCAGGCGGAGGTGTCGGCGCCGAGCGCACCGAGGAACGACTGGATCACCATCAGACCGAACAGCAGTCCGCTCCAGTTCCTCGCGTCCCTCGACCAGCGGCCGATCACGGCGAGCAGGAGCAGGATCAGCGCAAGCAGCATCAGGCCATCGCCGAGCAGGGCGTGTGGGCCGAAGTTGTCCTCGTCGAACTTCTTGTCGTTGACGGTCGCGAAGGCGCCGTAGCCGGCGAGGAAGAACTGCACGACGACGAGAGCGGCGAACAGGTGCGCGAGGGCGCCGTGGATCTTGCGGAGGGCGGACAGGACGCCTCCTCTCTTGCCGGACGAGACCCGGTGAATGACATCGGGCGGGACGAACGCGAACGTACCACGTCCGGATCGGAGGTGACCGACCGGTGCATCGCTGTCCGACTAGCGGCGGATCAGGCTCCGGAAGGTGACGTCATCGCGAATGGGGTCGAAATCCGAATCCGTCACTGCCATGTCGCGACAGCCGTCCCACAGTTCGATCGCATGGCGGAGGTGCTCTATCGCGTCGTCGGTACGGCCCGCGAGGCTCGCGCAGCACGCAACGTTGAAGTAGAGGTATGCCTGATCGGGGTTGGCGGCGATGAGCTGTACGCCCCGGTCGGCCGCCTCCGCATATCGCCCGGCGTCGTAGAGAGGTCGCGCCGGATCCCACAACTCGATGGCGCTTCGCCGGATCGCGTCGGGCAACCCCACCCAGGGGTGACGGCGCGAGTCGTAGCCCGACTCCATCGGCGGCGGGAACGACGGGTCGGCGAATGCGCCGACGAAGACGACGACCCGGCCCGGCTCGGTCGGTTCCGTGCAGAAGACCTGCGAGCCGCAGTCCGGGCAGAAGTGGAAGACGTGCTCCTTCCTGTCCGACTCGTCCGAGAACCGCGAGTAGTCGCTGAAGCGGCCGGCGATCTCGACCTGATCGGCGTTGTAGCCCGCCTGGATCCCGAAGGCGCTCCCGGTGCGACGCTGGCAGGCAAGGCAGTTGCAGATCGACACGAAGAACGGGTCGCCCTCGACCTCCAGTCGGAGCTGTCCGCAGTGACAGGAGGCATCCCGCGTCGCCAAGCGGCGAAGCCTATCGGACGTCCGTCGCCGCACCGAGCGCAACGGCGGAGATCGATCTCGGTCTCGTCAGGGGGCCGCCCGCTCAGGGCAGGTACCGGCGCGCGCCGACGTAGTCGGATCGCGAGGCGAGCGGCCGGATCCGCACGGCCGAGCTGGAGTTCGGCGACTCGATGACCTGCCCGCCGCCGATGTAGAGCGCGACGTGGTGGACCGGCTTGCCGAAGAAGACCAGATCGCCGGCTCGCAGTGACTTCCGGCTGACGGCGTGCCCGGCCCGCGCCTGCGCATCGGCGTCGCGGGGGATGGTGACCCCGCGGGCCTCGTACAGCAGGCTCGTGAAGCCCGAGCAGTCGAAGCCGAACGCCGAACGCCCGGCCCAGAGGTAGCGCAGGCCGAGGAACCGGCGGGCGTCGGCGACGAGCTGGGCTCCGGTCGGCACCGGGATCGAGGCCGCATGCGCGTACACCCGGATGTCCGACGTCCGCAGCAGCACGTGGAGCCCGGAGGGCAGGGCGACGACGACGGCATCCGAGCGGCGCTGGCTGACCGGCAGCCGTGTGCCGTACCCGAGCTCGACCAGCCGGCGACCGTCGCGCCGGCTCCGCAGCCACGCCGTCGGGCGAACGACCTCCGCGAACGGGTCGCCCCCGAGCGCGGCGAACGCGGCCGACGAGCGCAGCTGCCTGGTCGGCACCCAGCCCGGATAGCCCCGCCGATCCCGCGGCGTGGGCTGCCCCGGCACGAGGACGTGCGACCAACCGTTGCGGGTGCCGAGGACCAGCACCTGCCGGCCGAGCAGCACCTGGGTCTCCAGCCGCCCGACCAGCCACTGGCGCTGGGAGACGCTCAGCGACCGCGCCCACACCTTCGGGTACGCAGGGTTGGTCAGCGACGGCCGATCGATCGTCCGGGTGCCCCCGGGTCGTACCCAGAGCGTCGCCACCGACACGTCCACGAACGTCGGCGGCGCCGCAACGACGGACGTCGCGGCCGGCGCCGACACGACGGTTCCGGCAGCAGTGGGATGCCCGTTCGCCGGCGCGGTGGGATTCCGAGCGAGGCGCGCGCCGGAGGCGCCGCAGGCAGCGAGCACGAGCAGGCTCGCGGCGAGGGCGGCGGCGGTAGGTCGCCCGAGGGCGCCCGAGCCCGCGCGGGTCATCGACATCGGACCTTCAAGGTAGCCGCCCGGACAGTCGTGGCCGTCCTCGCCGTACCACGATGCCTGATCAGACGGCGGCGGCCGCGTAGACCTTGCGCTCCATGCAGGTGAGCAGTCCGATGCCGGGCTCGCCCTCGACGCCTGCTCGCGCCATCACCTCGGGCAGCGATGCGTCGTCGCGGAACGCCAGCGCGGCATCCTCGGACGGGAAGTCGTTGTGGACGACGACGGCGTTGCGATCGTCGAGGTTCTGGTAGACGCGGTGCTCGAGCTCGCCGTGGCCGCGGCGGACGCTCTCGTGCTCGTCGAAGACCCGCTTCCAGGTGGCGAAGTCGCGGACGTGGTGATGGACGACGAGCGTGACGCCCGCAGTCCCGTCCGCGTAGGTCATCCGCTCGGCGCGCTCGATCAGCCCGAACCAGGGCTCGCCCTCGATGCCGGCCCGCTCCATGACCCCCGGTAGCGATGGGTCGGCCATGAAGGCCTGCGCGGCCTCGACCGTCTCGAAGTCGTTGTGCACCACCACGCGCTTCGGCTCGTGCAGGCCGCGGTAGACGCGGTGCTCGACCTCGCCGTGGCTGCTGCGGACGGCCTCGTGCTCATCGAAGACGGGCTTCCAGCCGTCGTAGTCCTGAACGAAGTGGTGGACGACGAGTGTGATCACGGGGCCTCCATGCTAGACTTTATTTATCTTGCAAGGCAAATAAATACCACACGGACTCCCAGATGGCAACCACCGACCCCGACGCACGCGATGCCTGGTACGCCCTGCTCCAGGTATCGAGCCGCGTGATCCGGGAGTTCGACCGGCGACTCGACCTCGAGCACCGGATCAGCATCCGGGAGTTCGACGTCCTCATCAACCTCGACAACGCCCCCGGGGGCGCGCTTCGCATGACCGATCTCGCGACTGCCTCGATGCTGTCGTCCGGCGGCCTGACCCGTCTCGTGGGACGCCTCGAGGACCGCGGGTTCGTACGCCGCGACCCCGACCCGCTCGACGCGCGCGCGTTCCAGGCCAGCCTCACCGCCACCGGGCAAGCCCGCCTCGCCGAGGCCCGCGTCACCCACGACGCCGTCATCCACGATCTGTTCGGCAGCTACATGTCCGACCCGGACGTGGCGACGCTCACGCGCATGCTCGGCCGCGTGCTCGCCGCTGACCCGCCGGGGTAGACGGGGTCCGGACGCATGGGGGCGCCGACGCTGCCATCCTTCAGGCGTGGCAGCAGCCGCCAGCGATCGTACGGACGGGGCCGGGTACGGCGAGACCGTCACCTGGCACCCCGAGCGGCCGCGGTTCCGCCCGCTGCATCTGCTGGTCTCGTGGGCGCTGACCGCCTTCGCACTGTGGTTCTCCGCGCTCGTACTCCCCGGCGTGACGATCCTCGACCCCTGGGCGGCGTTGGCGATGGCGGTCGTCGTCGCCGTCCTGAACGCGCTCCTACCACCGATCCTCGCCGCGCTGCGGCTGCCGTTCATGGTCGCGCTCGGCTTCATCCTCGTCCTGATCCTGAACGCGGTCGTCCTGCTGCTCGGCAGCCGCATCATCGACAACTCGTTCGACGTGGACAACTTCGGCTGGGCGTTGCTCGCGGCCCTGATCGTCGCCGCCGTGGGCGTGGTGCTCGAGGTGATCTTCGGGACCAACGACGACGACACCTACGCGCTGCGGGTGATCGAGCGGATCGCGAAGCGCCAGGGTACCCAGGAGCGGACCAGCGTCCCGGGGATCATCTACCTCGAGATCGACGGGCTCGCCCTGCCCGTGCTGCGCCGCGCCATGCGCGACGGCAGCGCGCCGACCATGGCCCGCTGGGTCGAGGATGGCTCGCACCGTCTGGCGGAGTGGGAGACCGACCTGTCGTCGCAGACGGGGGCCAGCCAGGCCGGCATCCTGCTGGGCTCGAATGAGAACATTCCGGCGTTCCGGTGGGTCGAGAAGGCGACCGGCCGGTCGCTGGCGTGTTCGGCGCCCGATGACTGTGCCGAGATCGAGCACCGGCACGCGACCGGGGACGGCCTGCTCGTGAACGGCGGCGCGAGCCGCGGCAACCTGCTGTCGGGCGAGGCGGACGAGGTGATCCTGACGGTCTCGCGGATGGAGGCCGAGAAGCGCGCGAACCCCGGCTACCGCACGTTCTTCGCCAACGGCTTCAACGTCACCCGGGTGCTCGTGCTGTTCGGCTGGGAGGTCATCATCGAATGGTCGGCCGCCACCCAGCAGAGGCGCCGGGACGTCCGTCCGCGCGGGCACCGCGGCGGGATCTACCCGCTCATGCGCGGCGCGCTGTGCGTGATCGTGCGCGACCTGATCGTGTACGGCGTGCTGACGGACATGATGCGCGGCCGCCCGGCGGTGTACGCGACGTTCTCGAGCTACGACGAGGTGGCCCACCACTCCGGACTCGAGCGCTCGGACACGATGGAGGCGCTGCGGAAGCTCGACGAGCAGTTCGGGCGGATCATGCGGGCGTGCCGCTACGCGCCACGGCCCTACACGATCGTCGTGCTGTCCGACCACGGCCAGACCCAGGGGGCGACGTTCAAGCAACGCAACGGGTACGGCCTCGACGACCTCGTCGAGCGCTCGCTCGAGGCGACGGCGGTCTCCCGGGCGGCCGGCGGCGACGAGCAGACCGCGATGGTGGGTAACGCCATCGGCGAGGCGACGGGCAGGACCGGTCACAAGCGCGCCAAGGAAGACGTGTCAGGCCAGCCGGCCGTCGTCATGGGATCCGGCAACCTCGGGCTGGTGTACCTGATGGAAGTGCCTCGCCGGCTCACGCTGGAGGAGATGAACGCCCGCCACCCGCGTCTCATCCCCGCGCTGCGGGAGCACCCGCACGTCGGCTGGATCCTCGTGCGCTCCTCCGAGCACGGCGCACTCGCCCTCGGCGCCAACGGCACCCACCATCTCAGCCGACGGACGGGTCGAGGGCGAAGACCCGCTCGCGCACTTCTCGCCGACCGCGCCCCAGCACCTGCTCCGCACCGACGGGTTCGCCGACGTCGCCGACATCATGGTCGGCAGCTTCTACGACCCCGAGCTCGACGAGGGCTGCGCCTTCGAGGAGCTGATCTCCTTCCACGGCGGGCTCGGCGGCGCGCAAACGCGCCCCTTCATCCTCGCCCCGGCCGACCTGCCCCTCCCCGCCGAGCCGATCATCGGCGCGGCCGCCGTGCACCGGCTGCTGAAGGACTGGCGACACCGGCTGCAGGGAGCGGCGACACCGGCCAGCCCATGACGGGCATCCCGGACGCGTGGCGAGAGCCGATGCGGCCGCGGTCCCGGTAACGGTCCCGGGGTGCTATGGCTGCGGGACCGGTCCGGGTGAGCTCGTCACCAGCGTCCCGGCCTCGCCCCGGAGCAGGGCCGCCGTGTCGGCCAGCGAGCCGATGCAGGCGAGCCCGCCCGTGGTCTCGACGAACGCGCAGGCCGCCCTGACCTTCGGGCCCATCGAGCCCTCCGGGAGCGCCAACGCCGTCAGCTCGGCCGGGCTGCTGCGGCGGATCGCACGCTGACGCGGCGTGCCCCAATCGGCATAGACCGCGTCGACGTCCGTGACCAGGAGCAGGGCATCGGCGGAGACGTCGGCCGCCAGCTGCGCACTGGCGAGGTCCTTGTCGATGACCGCCTCGACGCCGACGAGGCGCCGGCCGGCCGGCACCTGTTCCTCGGTTGAGACCACGGGAATGCCGCCACCACCCGCGCAGATCACGACATAGCCGTGCTCGAGCAGCAGCCGCACCGGCTCGATGCCGAAGATACGGCGGGGCGCGGGCGACGCCACCACCCGGCGGATACCGGCACCGTCGGGCCGGAACGCCCAGCCCCGTTCGGCCGCGAGCCGCGTCGCCTCGGCCTCGTCGTAGACCGGGCCGATGGGCTTGGTCGGACGGTCGAAGGCCGGGTCGTCGGCCGCCACCTCGATCTGGGTCAGGAGCGTCACCAGCCGCCGCCCGCCGGGCAGCACGTTGCCGAGCTCCTGCTCGATCACGTAGCCGATCATGCCCTCGGTCTGGGCGTCTAGCAGGTCGAGCGGGTACGGCGCAACGGCCTCGTAGGCGGAGGCCTGCAGGGCGAGGAGGCCGACCTGCGGTCCATTGCCGTGGGTGATGACGAGCTCGTGGTCGGCGACCAGCGGCGCGATCGCCTCGCAGGCGATGCGGGCGTTGGCGCGCTGGTTGGCGGCCGTCAGCGGTTGACCACGCTGCAGGAGCGCGTTCCCGCCCAGGGCGACGACAACGCGCACGTCAGCCGGCCAGGGTCGCGACCATGACGGCCTTGATCGTGTGGAGGCGATTCTCGGCCTCGTCGAAGACCAGCGAGGCCGGCGACTCGAACACCTCGTCCGTGACCTCGAGCGCGTCCACGCCGAACTGCTCGAAGATCTCGCGCCCGACCTCGGTGTCGATGTTGTGGAACGCGGGCAGGCAGTGGAGGAACTTGACGTCGGGATTGCCGCTGGCGGCCAGCACCGCGGCCGTAACGCGGTACGGCTCGAGCAGGCGGATGCGGCTCGCCCAGACCTCCTTCGGCTCGCCCATGGAGACCCAGACATCCGTGGCGATCACGTCGGCGCCGCGCACCGCCTCCGCGACGTCGTCGCCGAGCCGGATCGTCGCGCCGCTGTCCGCGGCGATCGCCGCCGCCAGCCGGACGACGCCCTCGCCGGGCCACAGCGAGCGCGGGCTCGCGATCCGCAGATCCATGCCCAGCTTGGCGCAGCCGACGAGATACGTGTCGGCCATGTTGAAGCGCGCGTCGCCCAGGTACGCGAGCCGGACATCGCTCAGCGGCTTCGGTACGTGCTCGCGGATCGTGAGCAGGTCGGCCAGCACCTGGGTCGGGTGCCACTCGTCGGTCAGCCCGTTGTAGACCGGCACGCCCGCCCACGCTGCCAGCTCGTCGGCGACCCGCTCGGCGGATCCGCGGTACTCGATCGCGTCGTACATGCGACCCAGCACCCGAGCGGTGTCCCGCACCGTCTCCTTGTGTCCCATGTGCGAACCACCGGGACCGATGAAGGTGACGTGGGCGCCCTGCTGGTAGGCCGCGACCTCGAAGGCGCAGCGCGTGCGCGTCGAGTCCTTCTCGAAGATCAGCGCGATCTCCTTACCCACGAGGTGCTGTCGCTCGCGGCCCTCGCGCCTGGCCGCCTTGAGCTCGGCCGCGAGGTCGAGCAGGTAGAGGATCTCCTCCGCCGAGTAGTCGTTGAGGGTGAGCAGGTGGCGGCCGCGAAGATCCGGATGCACGCGGGCAGTATCGCGCGCCGGTTCAGAACCGGAGAACCTCGCCGATCGCCAGCGGGTGTCCCTCCACCCCGGGCGCCGCCGTGCGGAGCGCCTCGAGGAACGCCGCCAGCGGTTCGCGGAGGTACGCCGGACGGCGGCCGGCCCGCAGTCCCGGAGCGTACGTGCCGTAGTGGATCGGCACGCAGACGCGCGGTGCGAGGAGGGCGGCGGCCTGAGCGGCCCTGGCCGGGTCGAGATGGCCCGGCCCGAGCGTGCTCCCCCAGCCCCAGATCGGCAGGAGCGCGACCTCGAGGCCGGCGGCACCGATCGCGATCATGCCGTCGAACAGATCGGTGTCGCCGGCGTGGTAGACACGACGGCCGGAACCGAGGACGAACCCCAGCGCCGGCGACGCCGGGCCATGCGGGAGGCGCCGCCCATCGTGAAGCGCAAGCGTCGCCTCGACGCGGAGCGCGCCGACGGCATGCGTCTCGCCCGGCCCGAGCTCGATGACCTCGCCGAGGCCCGCGCGGCGGAGCACTCCACCGGCGCCCGCGGGCGCTATGACGACCGGATGCCCCAGGAGGCGTCGCAGCGTGGGCAGGTCGAGGTGATCGAGGTGCTGGTGGGTGATCAGCACCGCGTCGAGCGGGCCGAGCGACGCCGGGGGTATCGCGGGCGACCGGCGCCGCAGATGCGCCACCCGGCCGCGGAGCACGGGATCGACGACCACCCGCGCGCCGTCGAGCTCGACCAGCGTCGAGGCGTGTCCGAGCCAGGTGACTGCAGCCGGCATGATCCGGCGAAGCGTCGCACGTTCCCCTCGCTACGCTGCCGTCCGTGGACTGGGACGCTCGGTACGGCGGCGAGGAGTACCTCTTCGGCACGGAGCCCAACGCCTTCCTGGTCGCGTCCAGCAGGCTGATCGAACCGGGCGGCCGGGTGCTGTGCGTGGCCGATGGCGAGGGCCGCAACAGCGTGTGGCTGGCGGGTGAGGGCTACGTCGTCGATGCATTCGACCCGTCGTCCGTGGCCGTCGCGAAGGCCCGGAGCCTTGCCGCCGAGCGCGGCGTTGCCGTCAGTCACATCGTCGCAAGCCTCGAGGACTGGTCATGGCCCGACGCCGCCTACGACGCGGTGGCCGCGATCTTCGTCCAGTTCGCCCCGCCCGAGCTGCGCCGCACGATGTTCCGCCACATCGAACGGGCGCTGCGACCCGGCGGCCTGTTCCTGCTCGAGGGCTACCGCGAGCAGCAGCTCGCCTACGGCACGGGCGGCCCGCGGACGATCGACCAGCTCTACAGCGAAGAGCAGCTCCGCCGCGAGCTGGAACGGTTCCAGCTCGAGCAGATGTCGTCCTACGACACCGTGGTGGAGGAGGGCCCCGGCCACTCGGGGATGTCGGCGCTGATCGATGTCATCGCCCGCCGGCGGGCGCCTGGTCCACATGACAGCCTTGATGGGTGACAGCCCGGCGAACTCCGCGTATGGTTTAGAAAGCCGCGAGGCAGCGGCTCCCAGCGACGATGCAGGAACCCGTAGCAACCATGCCCTTCGACAACCTCCTGGTCGAGGATCTCCCCGTCAACCGTGGGGTCGTGGAAGCGCTGCGCGGCAACGACATCACGACCGTCGGCACGCTGCGCCGCCTCACGCCGCGAGAACTGGCGCGACTCGAAGGCCTGCCGGCGGGCGGTGTCGGCCAGATTCGCGACGCCCTCCTCTCCTGTGGTCTCGAGCTCGGCCAGGCAGATGGTGACGGAGGGGCCGAGACTCCCGCCGGGGGGGCCCGGCAAGGTCGACTCGAGTGGGCCCGCGTCCGGTTCGGCGCCTGGTGCATCGGCGCCGGCGCCGTGCTCGCCCTCGCAGCCGAAGAGCTGGTCGAGCTCACCGGTTAGCCCGCAACGGTGATCGCGCGCAGGCGCGCGAGGCGCGCCGAGATCACCAGGTCGGCCTCGCGGCCGCTGTCGTCGAATCCGGTCACCGCCTCGAGGAACGGCTCGCGATCGACCGCGATCAGCTCGCACGCGGTGATCGCCGTGACGGTCGCCGTTCGCGGCACATCCCGGAGGAGGGCGATCTCACCGAACCCGTCGCCCGTCGCGAGGTCGGGCGCCCGGGCCCCGGCCGCCGTCACGGCCAGCGAACCGGTGCGAACGACGTAGAAGCGGTCGCCGTGGTCGCCGGCCGCGATGACGACCTCGCCGGCCGGCACTGCGACGGCATGCGCGGAGGTGGCGAGGCGCTCGAGTGCCGCGGCCTCCAGCGGCGCGAGGAACGGAACGCCGCGCAGAAGAGCCACGAGATCGGCGCGGTCGGGCGTCGCCGCGTCGATGCCCGCCAGCGACCGCCACGCCAGCATCGCGGCGATCGGCAACAGGAGCCCCACGACCGCGATCGCCTCCCGGGCCCCGAACAGGTCGATGCAGACCGGCGCCAGCACCGAGCCGACGCCCAGCGAGCCGATGAAGAGCGCCTCGGTGACGCCGAACACCCGTCCCATCACCTCGTCGGGCACCAGTCGCTGCAGCAGCGTCAGGCCCGCCACATCGACGAGCGTGTTGGCGACACCGAGCACGCCCATCATGGCCAGGGCCAGGGGAAGGCTCGGCGAGATCGCGATGACGGCGATCGGCAGCCCCCAGAACGCGAGACCGATCAGGAACCCGGCCGACAGCCGCCGCCCGACCAGGGCGGCGCCGGCGAGCGCACCGGCGATGCCCCCGACCCCGGCGGCGGCGTCGAGCAGACCGGTCTCGACCGCGCCGCCCGAGAGCAGTTGGTAGGCGATGACCACGGTGAACACGTTCAGGAAGCCGCAGATCAGGCTCTGGAGCGTGAAGAGGCCCTGCAGCAGTCGCAGGTGCGGGTCGCGCCACAGCAGGCGCAGGCCGGCCAGCATGCCCTCGTGCTCGCCGCTCGGCTCGTCCTGATCGACCGGGCCGACGACCCGCCCGACGCCCGCCACCAGCGCGGCCGACCACAGGTACGTGGCCGACTCGAAGGCGAACACCACGCCGGGCTGGAAGGCAGCGAGCAGCAGGCCGCCGACCGCCGGCCCGATGAACGAGCTGGTGCCAATCACGGTCGAGTGCACGACGTTGGCCGCGGTCAGCTGCTCGGGGTCCTGCGCCACGCTCGGCAGCAGCGCCGCGCGAGCCGGC
The DNA here is from genome assembly GCA_963779685.1 of uncultured Actinomycetes bacterium. Taxonomy (GTDB): domain Bacteria; phylum Actinomycetota; class Thermoleophilia; order Gaiellales; family F1-60-MAGs149; genus CAVZZG01. The sequence continues at coordinate 75,653 of CAVZZG010000001.1, read as the reverse complement.
TCGAACACGACCCCGGCACAGGTTGAGAGCACCGCGACGCCGTACACCGCGAGCGCCGGGGAGCCGGTCAGCGCGAGTAGCGCCACGAGCCCGGTGAGGACCGACCGCGTCAGGTCGGCGGCGATCATCACGCGGCGACGGTCGAAGCGATCGACCAGCGACGCCGCCGGAGCGGCCACGAGGGCCGCGATGCCGGTGCGGGCGAGTGCGGTGAGTCCCACGGCGTAAGCACCGCCCTGGTCGTACGCGTACACCGCCAGGGCGACGCCGTAGGCCCAGTCGCCGATCTGTGAGCCGAACTCGGCCAGCTCGAGCCGGCGCAGCGCGCGTGAGGCGAAGACCGCCCGGAACGCCGCGACGGCCTGACTCACCGCGTTTCGAGCACGTCGGCGAGCGCCTCGAGCAACCGCACCCGCCGATCGCGGTGGGCGCCTTCCAGACCGTCGAGCGTCGCGGCCATGCGTGCCAGGGCCTGGAGATCGCCGCCGCCCGATGCCACCAGTGCGGCGACGCGGCGGGCCCGCAGGGTGACGGCGAGCGCGATCGCGGCCTGATTGGCGAACTGGCCCAGGAGCTCGAGCTCGCCCAGCGAGAAGCGCGCCCGCTGGGGACGGTCGAGCACCTCGAGCACGCCGATCGCGTCCTCGCCCGACAGCAGCGGCGCGGCCATCAGCCCGTCCGGCACGTAGCCCGTGGATTCCGCCACGTCGCGGGCGAAGCGGGCATCGGTCGTGAGGTCCTCGATCACCAGCGGCTGCCGGGACGAGAGCACCCACCCCGCGATGCCGGCGCTCGAGGGGAAGCGGAGCCCGATCAGCTCGTCGCCGCCCTCGCCGGCCGAGGCCTCGAACACGAGCTCGTCCGTGGCCGTGTCGAATAGGAAGATCGAGGCGGCCTGGGCGTGGAAGATCGAGCGGGCCACCTCGGCGATCGACTGCAGCAGCTCGCGCCGCTCGTCGTCGCCGGCGATCAGAAGGCCCGCGGCGAGCGCGGCGCTGAGAGCGGGGTCGTCCGTCATGACGCTCCTCCCACGTTCGATGCGGTCAGGTGCAGCACCGACTTGATCGCCGCCACATCGAGGCCGGGATGCTTGGACCGTAGCAGCGCCACCAGTCCGGCGATGTGCGGTGTGGCGAAGCTGTTGCCGGTGGCGCGGATCGTCGCCCCGTCCATCCAGGCGACCTCGATGTCGTAGCCGCGGGCGTAGAACTCGACCGGTGGATCGGGGTTCGCGTACCACGTCCACGAGTCGTCGCGGTCGTGGCTGCCAACCGAGATCACGGAGGCGAACCGCCACGGGTAACTCTTCACGGGCATGTTGTGGGCGGCCGCGACGAGCACGATACGACGGAACCACGCCCGGTCCGCGAGCTCGTAGAGGGACGCCTGGAACTGGGCCTTGGTCGTCGACAGGGAGAGGTTGACCACGTCGTAGCCCTGCTCGATCGCCCACGCGACACCGCCGACGAGCACCGGCCCGGAGCCGGTGAACCCGGCGCCGAGCACCCGCACCGAGTCGATCTGGCACCGCGGCGCGAGGCTGCGGATGATGGCGGCACAGGCCGTGCCGTGACCGCACAGGTCGCCGCTCGTGTCGTCCTCGACGATCGCCTTGCCGTCCTCGTCGACGCGGACGGCCACGGCCCGGTCGATGCCGCCGACCAGGGGGTGAGCCGCGTCGACGCCGCTGTCGACCACGGCGACCCGCACGCCGCTGCCATCGCTGCCGCCGAAGGCCCAGTCCCGGGTGATCTGGTCGGCCCAGGGCAGGCCAAGCGCTTGGTCCGCCACGGCGCTGGCCGGCGCGCTCCAGGCCGGCAGCTCCTCTGGTTCTTCGACGGATTCGCTCATGCACGACGAGGGCGGGCTCTCGCCCGCCCTCGCTCAGATCCTCAGTGTTCGGAGAACGCTAGTGCTTCTTGTGAAAGTGCGCCTCGACGTCGGGCGCGTCGTCGTCGCTGGCGGCTGCGGCGGCGGCCGGGTCAGCGGGATCGTGCCGGGGGCGCCAGTGCGCCTCGACCGCATCGTCAGCGGCTGCTGCAGCGGCTGCGTCCTTCTCCATCTCGTCCGACATTGTGGAACTCCTTCCGGGGTCTCCGATTCCGAACCTGTCAACCGGACGCACGAGCCATCCGGTTTCTTCCATCGAGTTTACTGCCCGCTCGCCGCCTGACGATCGGCCATGGCGCGGAGGATGCGCCACGCTGCCTCCGGGTGCTCCTGCAGGAACGGCTTGAACTCCCACACCGTCAGGCCCGCGCACTCGAGATCGGTCTGTGCCGTGACGGTCGCGGTGCGGATGCCGTCCTCTGCCAGCAGCGCCATCTCGCCGAAGAAGTCGCCCGGGCCGAGGGCCGGCCGGGCAGCACCGCCGACGGTCACCGAGGCGGTCCCGGAGAGGATGATCCAGAAGGCCACGCCTCCCTGGCCCTCCTCCGTCGCGTTCTGGCCGGCGGCGAACGTGCGGGGCTTCAACTCGCGCGAGAGGCGCTCGAGATCCTTGCGCTCGAGGCCGGCGAGCAGCGGCACGCGCGCGAGCACGTCCATGGAGGAGACCGTCATGCTGGGCGACTCTACCCCCGCCCCGGCCGGGGCGCAAGTCGTGTAGGCTCGGAGCTCGATGCGAGCCGCGGTGGAGGAGGTCCTCGACGCATTTGCCGCGCCGGCCCCGACGCCGGGCGCCGGCTACGCCTCGGCGCTGGTGGCCGCCCAGGCGGCGGCGCTCGTCCAGATGGCCGCTCGTCGCTCCGACGCGCCCGGCTTCGCGGCCCAGGCTGCTGCGCTGCGCGCACGACTGACGGAGGAGGGCGACCTCAGCGACGACGCGTACCGCAAGGCGATCGCGGCCAAGGCCGACCGGGTCGGCCCGAGCCTCGAGGCGACGGTCGTCGCGCTGACGGCGATCGCCGTCGCCGCTCGCGACGTCGCGGAGCTCGCGGTGGCGGTGAGCCGGGCCGCGGAGCCCGCGGTGCTGCTCGATCTCGCCGGTGCGGCGGAGATCGCTGCCGGGGCGGCCGGGGCCGCCGCGCGGCTGGTGGCGGCCAACCTCGTCGTGGTCACGGGCGACCCACGTGCCGAGGGCGCGCGCCGGATCGCCCGGCAAGCCGCCGACGCGGCGACGTCAATCGTGGTTGAATAGCGCCGTGGAGGAACGATCGCTGCCCGACGCGGCGCTCGTCGCGCGCTGCCTCGCTGGCGACCAGTCCGCATGGACCGCATTCGTCGAGCGGTTCTCACGCTACGTGCTCGCGATCGCGACCCGGGCGTACCGTCTCAACGGGGACGACGCCGAGGACGTGTTCCAGGAGGTGTTCGCGCGGGCGTACGAGGGTCTCGCGGCGCTCCGCGACCCGGAAGCCGTGCGGCCGTGGCTCGCGCAACTGACGCGCCGGTGCGCTCTGGATCGGCTCCGCGCGGCAGCACGGGAGCAGCCGACGGACGCCGACCTCGAGCCGGCGGGCGCAGGCGGAGCCCTCGCGGACATCGACGAGGCGATGGACGTGCGGCACGCGCTCGAGCGGCTGCCGGAAGGCTGCGCCGAGATTCTCGACCGCTTCTTCTGCCAGGACCAGAGCTATCGCGACATCGGCGAGGCCCTCGACATGCCGGGCGGAACCGTGGCCAGCCGCATCTCGCGCTGTCTCGACCGGCTGCGCGAGAAACTGCTTGGAAGAAGTGCGGCCCGTGCCGCGTCTATCAGAAGATGACCGAGCCAGATCTGGAACGGATCGCGCGTCTCCTGCGCCTGCTTCCCCCGGCACCAGCCGGCTGGACGCAGGCGGCGTGCGAGCTGCCCGCGGCGCGCCGCGATCTGGACTCGATCGTCGCACGGGCCGAAGCGGACGCCGCGTTCCGTGCCGCGGTACTCGCCGACCTCGAGCAGGCGCTCGTGGTCGAGGGCATCGCACCTTCCCCCTCCGTGGTGCAGGCGCTGCGCCTCCGTCTCGACGGCTAGGCGCAGCGCCTCTCCTCGCTCGGGTCGCGGGAAACCCGCCGGCGGGAGTCGGTGGCTTCCCGGATGTACCGGTCGGCCTGGAGGGCGAGCATGGAACCGAGCGGGAACCACGCCCGCGGACGCTCGACGAGGAGCACCGAGACATGCGCAAGGTCGTGATCATGGGAGCCGGCGGCCGCGACTTCCACGACTTCAACACCGCGTTCAGGGGCGACCCGGGCGTCCGGGTGGTGGCCTTCACGGCCACCCAGATCCCCGGCATCGAGGACCGGCTCTACCCGCCGTCGCTGGCCGGTGAGCTGTACCCGCAGGGGATCCCCATCCGCCCCGAATCCGAGCTCGCCGAGCTGGTGGAGCGCCACGGCGTGGACGAGGTCGTGCTCGCCTACTCCGACCTCTCGCACGCCGACGTCATGCACGCGGCCTCTCGCGTCCTGGCCACGGGCGCCGACTTCCGGCTCGTCGGCCCCGCCGCCACCATGCTCGACTCCCTCAAGCCCGTCATCGCGGTCTGTGCCGTCCGCACCGGTTGCGGCAAGAGCCAGACCAGCCGCGAGGTGGGTCGCCTGCTGCTGGCGGCGGGACACCGGGTGGCGCTGGTGCGGCACCCCATGCCCTACGGCGATCTCGAGCGGATGCGGGTACAGCGGTTCGCGACACTGGCCGACATCGACGCCTCCGACCCCACCGTCGAGGAGCGCGAGGAGTACGAGGCTCCCGTCGAGATGGGCATGGTCGTGTTCGCCGGCGTCGACTACGACGCCATCCTGCGCGAGGCCGAGGCCGAGGCGGACGTGGTCATCTGGGACGGCGGCAACAACGACTTCTCCTTCTTCCGCCCCGACGTCACCATCACCGTGCTCGATCCGCTGCGCCCCGGCCACGAGCTCGCCTACCACCCGGGGGAGGTCAACCTGCGGCTCGCCGACATCGCGGTCGTCAACAAGGTCGACGTCGCGTCCGCGGAGGCCGTCGCCGAGGTCGCCGCGAACATCCGGCGCGTGAACCCCGGCGCCCGCATCGTGCACGCGGCGTCACCCGTGACCCTGGCCGGCGAGCCCGACCTGCGCTCCAAGCGCGTGCTGGTGGTCGAAGACGGCCCGACGACCACGCATGGCGGGATGCCGTTCGGCGCCGGCTACACCGCGGCCCGCAACGCCGGCGCCACGGACTTCGCCGATCCCCGCCCGGTCGCCGTCGGATCGATCGCGGACACCTTCAAGACGTACCCGGGCTCCGGGCTCGTGCTGCCGGCGATGGGCTACTCGCCAGGCCAGCTCGCAGACCTCCGGGCATCCATCGATGCGGTCGAGTGCGACGTCGTCGTGACCGGCACGCCAATGGATCTGACCCGCCTGATCGAGATCCGGCAGCCCGTCCATCACGCGACCTACCGATATGCCGACGCCGGCGATCCGACGCTGGCCGCGGCCCTGGCGCCGTTCCTGGAGCTGGTCGAGGGCCACGTCAGCGTCTCAACGGGGTGATCGAGGGTCACGCGGCCGGCTGCTGCGCCAGCGCGTGCCGCACGATCGAGCCGAAGGTCGCGGCGTCGACCAGTGCCGGCGTCTCGTAGCAGCTCATGCTCACCTTGAAGCCGCCGGCCCAGCGGGCGAACTCGTCGGCGAACAGTTCCTGCACCGCTGCGCAGGGCTCGCCACTGCGCACCCGCCGGCACGGCTTGCCGTGGAGCGTCTCCGACGCGGCCGCGACGAAGGCCTGCTGGTCGGTGTGCGTGAAGACCATGTCCCACACCGCGTGACCGATCTCGTGCAGCACGATGAAGCGCTGACCCTGATAGGTGTTGCCGGTGATGTCCGTCGCCAGGTGGATTCCCCACCGGGTGCGAGCGCCGGCCGGCTCGGGGAAGGAGCACGACTCGCCGAGCCCGGCGCACGGCTTGACGTTGCCGTCGACCGCGATCGATCCGTCGATCAGCGTCAGCACCGGCCGGGCGGCCGGCAGGGCCTGGGCGGCGTCGGCGAGGAAGTTCGTGCGGGCGTGGGCGTCGAGCGCGCCGACGTCCCAGGTGCCGGTGGCGGAGAGGACCGGCGGGGCCGGATGGGCGGGAGCGACGCCGTAGCTGGCGGGAAGCACGGCGATGAGCGCGACGGTGGCGGCGACGAGGCGGCGGGTGCGGGCGGTCTTCATGTCGCCCACCGTCGATCTCGCCGCTCAACGGGCTGCTCAACCGCCGCTCAACGGCGTTGCTACCGTCCACCACCAGCGATGGTCGAGTTCCGCGTGCTGGGGTCGTTCGAGGTGGTGCGGGACGGCCTCCCGGTCGACCTCGGTGGTGCGCGGCGCCGGGCGTTCCTGGCGCTACTGGTGCTGAACGCCGGCAAGGTGATCGGAACGGAGCGGCTGATCGACGAGCTCTGGGGCGAACGACCGCCGCCGACGGCCGGTCACGTCCTCCACGTCTACGTCTCGGCGCTGCGCAAGCTGCTACCGCCGGAGGTCCTTGCGAGCCGGCCGCCGGGGTATGCACTGGAGGTCTCGCCCGAGTCGATCGACCTCCTGCGCTTCGAGCGCAGCGTCGCCACGGGACGCCGCGCCCTCCAGGCCGGCGACGCGCGGGCAGCCGCGGCGGCGTTCGATGAGGGCCTCAGCATGTGGCGCGGGCCGGTGCTCGAGGACTTCGCCGCGGACGAGTTCGTGCAGGCCGAGGCGCGCCGCCTCGACGAGCTGCGCGTCGCCGCCCGGGAGCTGCGGGCGGAGGCGGGGATCGCCCTCGGCGGCGGCGCGGACGTCGTGGCCGAGCTGAGCGCTCTGGCGTCCGAGCACCCCTACCGCGAGCGCGGACACGCGCTGCTCATGCGCGCGCTGGCGGCCGGCGGCCGGCAGGCGGAGGCGCTGGCCGTCTACACGGCGGTGCGGGAGCGGCTCGACGAGGAACTCGGCATCGAACCGGGCGAGGATCTGCGCGCCGCCCACCTGGCGGTGCTGCGCCAGGAGGTGAGCGCGACCGCGCCCCCGGCCCCGGTGCCGGCGACGGCCGGTGCCGTGCTCGCCGTGGCCTTCGAACCGGGGCGCCTCCCGGCCGTCGCCGCCGCTGCCGACGCCGCGGCGGCCGGCAGCAACCGCGAGCTGATCGTGGCGTGCGTGCTGCCGCGTAGCGAGGGATCGGCGCCCGATCTGGCGGCGGCATCGCGGGTCGCCGCGGACGTCCGACGGACGGTGGCGAGCGAGGCGCGCGGGGCGGCATTCGCGAGCCGTGACCCGGCTCGGGACATCGCGGCCCTGGCGGCGGAGAACGAGGCCGACCTGGTCGTGCTCGACGCCGCCGGGCTGGTCGACGCTCGCGGCCGGCTGCCGGAGCTGCTCGCGGCGGCGCTCGAGACGATCACGGCCGACGTCGCGCTGCTGGTCGGCGCGCCGCCGGCGGCGGGGGCGCTCCTGGCGGCACCGTTCGGAGGCGGGGTGCATGACTGGGCGGCGACGGAGCTCGCGGCCCTGATGGCACGGGGCGGCGGCGGCAGTCTGCGGCTGATCGGCGTCACGACCGAGGATGACGACGCGAGCCGCCTGGTCGCCCGGGCCGCGCTCGCCGTGCAGCGGGCCGTCGGACTCGACGCGGAGCCGGTGCTCGCGGCGCCGACCGCGGAGGGCCTCGTGGCGGCTGCCGAGGGCGTGGGCGGTCTCGTCATCGGCGTGTCCGACCGGTGGCGGTCGACCGGGCTCGGCGACATTCGCCGGGCGCTCGCGCGCTCGGCCCCGAGCGCGCTGGTAGTCCGCCGCGGGGTGCGGCCCGGCCTGCTCGCGCCGCCAGATGCGCGCACCCGGTTCGGCTGGTCGGCGGCGGGCTGACGGCCGGTCGAGGTGGGGACCGCCGACGCAGCCGCACACATCGCCGCCGCGCTGCGCGCAGCCGACGGCGGCCCGCTCTTCGGCGTCCCGGGCGGGGGTGGTAACCTCGACCTCGTCGGCGCCGTGGAGGACGCTGGCATCGCCTTCGTCCTGTGCCACGGCGAGACCGCGGCCGCGATCGCGGCGGCGACCTGGGGCGAGGAAACCGGGCGGACGGCGGCGTGCGTGGCGACCCGCGGGCCCGGCGCGGCGAGCATGGCGAACGGTCTCGCCCACGCCCTCCTCGACCGCGCGCCGCTGCTGGCGGTGACGGACGGCATTCCGGCCGGCGACCTGCGGCGCGTCCCGCACCAGCGACTCGACCACGGCCGGCTGCTGGCCGAGACGGTGAAGGCCACGGCTGCCATCGACGACGATCCCGAGCTGGCCCGGTCCGCGGTCGCCCTCGCCGTCGCCGCTCCGCCCGGCCCCGTGCATCTGGACGTCGTCCCGGGCGCGGCGCGGTCGACGTTGCCCGCGCCACAGGCGGCATCGCCCGATCCCGAGGCGCTTCGGCACGTCCGGGCGCTGGTCGGCTCCAGCCGGCGACCCGTCGTGGTGGCCGGCGTGGGCGCGCGCAGCTGCGCCCACTCGATCGCGGCGCTCGTCGACGGTACCCGCGTCCCCGTCCTGACGACGTACAAGGCGAAGGGACTGGCCCCGGCCGCGAACGACGCCGGCCTGCTGACCGGGGGCACGCTCGAGTTGCCCGTGCTCGCAGCGGCCGATCTCGTCGTGGGCATCGGCCTCGACCCGGTCGAGCTGATCCCGGCGCCGTGGCGGATCACTGCACCGGTGGTATTGCTCGGCTCCTGGCCCGTCCGCGACGGTCCCTTCCCCGTCGCCTGCGAGGTGGTCGGCGACGTCGCGACGGTCGTCGCCAGCGTGGGTCCCCTGCCGGATGGCTGGGTGGACGACCCGACCGGCTACCGCGCCGCCGCGCTCGCCCGCCTCGAGGTCTCCGTCGCCGGGCTCGATCCGAGGGCCGTCGTGGCGGCCGTAGCCGCGGCGGCGCCGCACGCGCTGGCAACCGTCGATGCCGGGGCGCACATGCTCGTAGCCATGCCCTTCTGGGAGGGTCGGGCGCTGACGTCGAGCGGCCTGGCGACGATGGGGTTCGCCCTCCCGGGGGCGATCGGCGCCGCACTGGCGAACCCGGCCCACCGCATCGTCTGCCTGACCGGCGACGGCGGGCTCGCGATGTGCGCCGCCGAACTGGAGACGCTCGCGCGGCTGGACCTGCCCGTGACGGTGGTCGTGTTCGACGACGCCGCCCTCTCGCTGATCGAGATCAAGCAGCGGCCCGCCGGCCACGGCGGCGCACGGGCCGTGCGGTTCGGCGCGACGGACTGGGCCGCCGTGGCCCGCGGCTTCGGCCTGCCAGCTGCGCGCGTGGACTCGATCGCGGCGCTGGAGACGGCCCTCCGTGCCGGCGGCGACGGGCCGCAGCTGATCGACGTGCTGATCGACCCGGCGGGCTACGGCGCCGTGCTGGCAGCCACGCGCGGCTGAAGATCCCAGGCGTGGCGCGAGGACGCGAGCACGAAGCGCACCTCCACGCCGGGAAGGAGCTGGGCCACGGTCGAGAGGTCGTCGGGGTGCACGACGGCCGGCTTGGCATAGCCGGCGATGCGGTAGCGGTCGACGAGCAGGATGAACGGGTCGCCGGCGGTCGTCACCTGCACGGCGCCGAGCGGCGGGCACTCGGAGAGGAGCTCGCCACCGGGCACGCGAGCGCCGGCCAGGCGGATGCCGGTGCGGTCGCCGGCGAGCACCGCGAAGGGCCGCCCGGTGAGCGCCGCAAGGGCCTCGGGCGTCGCCTGCGGGCCGGGGAACAGCCGCACGACGGCCGAGCGGGGCGGATCGTCGAGGCGGGCGGACAGCACGGCGCCCGGCGTCAGCTCGCCGGCGCTCCCGAGGACGTCACCGGCCTCCAGGGGACGGCCGATGAGGCCGCGGATGTCGGTACTTGCCGATCCGAGGTAGCGGTCGCTCTCGATCCCGCCGGCGATCGCCAGGTACGAGCGCGCCCCCTGGCCAGAGTGCGGCAGGAACAGGCGGTCGCCGCGCCGGAGCGCGATCGTCCGGTTCACCGGCGCCGGCTCGCCGTTCACGATCAGGCGCATCGCCGGCCCGCAGACGGCCGCGACGACGGGCCGCAGGACGGTGAGGCGAGGCCCCTGCAGCGACATCTCGATGAGCGGCGCGTCGGCCGGGTTCCCGGCAAGTCGATTGGCGAGCGCCGCAAGCGCCGGATCCGCAGGACCGCTCTGCGCGAGCCCGAACCGGGCGGCCATCTCGCGGCCGCGGTCGACGACCAGCGCGAGCACGCCGGGCTCGTCCACGGTCAGGGTCGGGCGGAGCGGCTGCTCGGGCAGCAGCAGCCGGGGGCGCGGCGGAGCCGGCGCGTCTCCTTCGGCCGCCTCGAACTGCACGTCGTCGCCGGCGGCGACCAGGAAGGGCTCCGAGCGGTGCGGGTCGTAGGTGGCGGTGAGGGCGGTGCCGATCAGGTTCCATCCGCCGGGTCCCGGTACCGGATAGACGCTGGTCTGCTCGCCGGCGATGGCCACCGCGTGCGCGGGCACGGCGGGTCTGGGGGTGGGGCGGCGCGGCACCCGGATGCGCGGGTCGACGCTGGCGAGGAAGGGGTGGCCCGGGGACGCGCCGACCGCGTAGGTGCGGTAGACGCTTGCGGCATGGAGGGCCGCCACCTCGTCCGGCCGCATCCCGGTGGCCTCGGCGACGGCCGGGAGATCCTGGCCGTCGTACCGCACCGGGATCGTCACGCGCCGCGGCGGCGACGGCGGGCCGGGGCGGTCGTCGAAGCGATGACGCTCGACCCAGCCCGCGGCCGCGGCGCGGGTGGTGGCGTCGGCGTCGTACTCGACGAACAGCGTGGTGTAGGCCGGGTAGAGGTCGGTGATGCCGGGAGCGGGGCTCGCGGCGAGCCGCTCGCAGAGCCGGTGGATGGCGGCGTTCTCGGCCGGGTCGAGGCGGGTCCCGAGCCGCAGGTAGAGCCCGAGCCGCCGCACGTCAGAAGGTCGTGACCTCGACCCCGGCGCGCTGCAGCGCGCCGCGGATTGCGGCGGCGATCGCCGCCGCCGCGGGGTTGTCGCCGTGAATGCACAGCGTCCGCGGCCGGATCGCGACGGGAGTACCGTCGACGGCGGCGAACGGCGCCCCCGTGGCCATCAGCACCGCACGCTCGGCGGCGACGGCGGGGTCGTGGATGACGGCGCCGTCGGTGCCGCGCGGCGCGAGCCTGCCGTTGGCGGCGTAGCCACGTTCGGGGAACCCCTCGGCCACTGCCGGGTGCTCTGCGGTCGCGGCGGCCCGGGCCAGTTGCGAACCGGGGATGACGACCAGCGGCAGGGTCGGATCGTACTCACGGCAGGCCTGCACGATCGCCGAGGCGACCGCCGGGTCCTCGCTCGTGTCGGTCGAGAAGGCGCCGTGCAGCTTCACGTGGTGGAGACTCGCGCCCAGCGGGCGCAGAATGCCGGCGAGCGCCCCGATCTGGTACAGGACGTCGGCGTGGGCCTGGTCGGGGCTCACCCGCATCGCGCGGCGACCGAAGCCGACCAGGTCGGGAAGGCCGGGGTGGGCGCCGATGGCCAGCCCGGACGCCAGCGCCAGGCGGGCCGCCGCGAGCATGGTGGCCGGGTCGCCGGCATGGAAGCCGCAGGCGAGGTTGACGGAGGTGACGTGGGGGAACACGCCCGCGTCGTCGCCCATCGGCCACGGGCCGAGCGACTCGCCGGCGTCGACATTGAGGTCGATCATCGCCCGGGCAGGATAGGAGAGCCGGGGCTCCGAAGCTCAGACGGTCGGAACGGCCCCGCCGCGAGACAGCGCCCGCACCCGGCCGTCGCGCATCGCCAGCCACCGCCGCAGGCTGCCGAGCGAGGTGAACACCTGCATCGCGCCGCTGTCGGCGAGCTCGTCCCGGGCGCAGCCCGCGGACAGCACGGCGATCGGCAGCGCACCGGCGCGACCGGCCGCGATGCAGGCGGCGGGTGTGCCGACGATGGCGTTGGCGGTCGTCGCGCCCGCCTCGCGCATCGCGTCGGCGAACGGATCGATTGCGTCGTCGCCGCTGACGATCTGGACCTGGAGGTCGGGTGCGACGCGGTCGAGCAGATGCCGGATCTCGGCCTCGCCGGCGAAGCTGTGGACGATGACGTGGTGACCGAGTGCGAGCAGGTCCTCGATCAGCTCCGCACCATCCGGCAGCGGCTCGATCTCCGCCACGGTGCGCCGGAAGTACTCGGCCTGCGTGGCGAGCACGTCCTCGCGCGACACGGTGCCCGTCGCGCTGGCCAGGACGTCCAGGAGACTCGACTCCGCAAGGCCGATGTGCCGGTGGATCGCGGAGGCCGGGACGATCAGGCCATGGCGGTGGAACGCCCGGCACCACGCCAGAACCCGGTGGTACGTTGAGTCGACCAGCACGCCGTCGAGGTCGATCATGGTCGCGACGGCCATACCCGAGTGTACCGCGTCCCCGGCCACCGTCCGATTGCGGTATGACGACGATTCCGGCGGAATCACCCGGCCCGGGGCCGGGAATACCGCTACGGACGTGGTTCCCGATGGTCCGCGACGTCCTTGCGGAAGAACACCCGGTCGAAGCCGTCCTCCGAGCGACGGCCCGTCTCGACGTAGCCGAGCCGGGGGTACAGGGCGAGGTTCTCGGTCATGCGGGCGTTGGTGTAGAGCTCGACGGCCGGCAGGCCCGCCTCGCGGGCCTCGTGCTCGGCGTGTTCGACGAGCAGTCCTCCGATACCGCGGCCCTGGGCGCCCGGGTCGACGGCCACGTTCTCGAGATGCATCGCGCCCGGCACCGGCCGCAGGACCAGGACGCCGACAACGGTCGTTCCGTCGACCGCGGCCCTGACCTCGCCGGCGGCGACGAGCGCGGCGTAGTCGGCCGTCATCGGTGCCGGCTCGCGACCGACCCGCGGCACGTAGTGCGCGTAGGCACCGCGGACGATCGCTCGGATGAGCGGGAGGTCGCGGGCGTTTGCGATGCGGATGACGATCACCGGCGCAACCGCACCGACGCCGCCAGCCGCGCGAACCCGGCTGCATCGCGGGCCGCGGCATGCGTCGTCACGTAGGGCAACGCCGCCTGCATGCCACGCGCGCTCGGCTCGTACCCGGCCGTCTCGAGCAGGGGGTTGACCCACACGACGCCGCAGGAGCGGCGATGGATGGTGTGCATGGCCTCGCGAAGGGTGTCGGGGTCACCGACGTCGAGCCCGTCCGAGGCGATGACGACGAGGGTCTCGCGGCCCAGGAGCCGCTCGCCGTCGGCGCGCAGGAATGCAGCCAGGCACTCGCCGATGCGCGTGCCGCCGCCCCAGGCCTCGCCGAGGTCGGGAAGGCTGCCGCTGCCGAGGTCGCGCGTGACCCGCTCGAGCCGGGTCGAGAACACGAAGGCCTCGACGCGGTCGGCACGACGGGCCAGTGCCGCGGCGAATGCGAGCATCGGTGGTGCGTGAGGCGCCATCGAGCGGCTGCCGTCGACGAGCACCACGACGCGCGGATGCCGTGGCGGCCGGCCGACCAGCCGTGGATGGACCAGCTCTCCGCCGTAGGCGAGATTCGCCCGCAACGTCCGGCGGAGGTCGAACCGGTGGCCGCGCGGCATCGGCCGCAGGCGTCGTGACCGGCCGATGCGAAGGCGCGCCAGCAGACGGGCGGCAGCAGCCAGCATGGCGGGATCTTCGGGCGCGAAGACCGGTGCCGGCGACGTCCCGGCGACCGGGCTGTACCGCGCCGACAGCCGCAGGGCGCGGTCGGCGCCGGCCCCGTCGTCGTCGCCCGCCGCCTCGGCACCGGCACCTGGGAGGCCTGCGCCGGCGGCATCGGACTCGTCAGGAGCGCCCGAGGTGGGCGGGTGATCGTCGATGCGATCTTCGGCCGACGCCCCGGGCTGTCCGGCGGGCGCGCCCGCCTGCCGCTGCAGGATCCCCTCCGGGCCGGGGAAGAAGAACTCCTCGAACAGCCGGGGGAACGATCGTTGCTGCTCCGGCGTGACGCAGCAGACAAGCGCGAGGGCGCGGCGCACGTCATCGCGATCGGCGACCCCGACGGCCTCGACCGCCCGCACGGCATCGAGCGCCTCGCCCGTGCCGACCCGGAATCCCCGCTCGCGCCGCAGACCGTCGCAGAACGCCATCACGTTCGCCGCCAGGTCGCCGGCCGGGTACGGCATCAGCGGACGGTGACGGAGCCGAAGCCGAAGTCGGTGTCCAGCCCGTGCCCGCCCATCTCGACCACGGCGCCGGCCGGCGCGTCGGCGAGCGCGGCTTCGAGCGCGGGCCTCGCCCGCTCGGCGACGGCGCGGTCGTCGCGCACCTTGATCACGCAGCTCCAGGCGAGATCGAGCGTGGCGGGATCGAGGGGCTCGCGATGCAGGGATACCAGCGCCGTGGCCCAGTCGATCGACTCGGCGACGCCCGGCGCCTTCTTCAGCGGCAGGTCCCGCATCACGGCCATGAGCCGGGCGATCTGCGCGCATAGCCGATCGGCGATCCCGGGAACGCGCGAGGCGAGGATCGCCTGCTCCTCGGCGAGCGACGGGTAGTCGAGCCAGAGGAACAGGCACCGGCGCCGGAGGGCGTCGGACAGCTCGCGGGTGCGGTTGCTCGTCAGCACCACGAGCGGCGGATGGACCGCGCGCAACGTGCCGAGCTCGGGGATCGTCACCTGCCACTCGGCCAGCACCTCGAGCAGGAACGCCTCGAACGCCTCGTCCGCGCGGTCGACCTCGTCGATCAGCAGCACCGGTGGCCGGTCCTGGCGGATCGCCTCGAGCAGCGGCCGCTTGAGCAGGAACTCCTCGCTGAAGATCTCGGCCTCGCGATCCGCGGCCGCCCGCGCGTCCCCGTCCGACGCGCGGATCCGCAGCATCTGACGCGGGTAGTTCCACTCGTAGAGCGCCGCGCCACTGTCGAGCCCCTCGTAGCACTGCAGGCGGATCAGGCGCGCGTCGAGCGCCTCGGCGAGCACCTTCGCGCTCTCGGTCTTGCCGACGCCCGCCGGCCCCTCGATGAGCAGCGGCTTCGTCGAGCGCCAGGGCCAGCGCCAGCGCCGTGGTGAAGTCCTCACCGACGATGTAGCCGCGCTCGCGGAGTCGCTCCGCCAGCCCCAGCGGGTCGATCACGCGGTGACCCCGGTCAGGAATCGCGACCGGCAGCCCGCGCAGCAGAAGCAGTAGGTCGCTCCGTCACGAGCCGCCGACGGTGTCGCGGCGGTGACGGCGACCTCCATCCCGCAGACCGGGTCGACCGCCATCCGGGTGCCGTCGCCCAGCGCACTGGTGACGGCGGCGGTGGCGAAGCTGCGTGGCGACGGGTGCAGCTCGATCATCTCCGCGAGGATCGACAGCGCCAGCTCTCCGGGGTGGCGTGCGCCGAGGTCGAGCCCCGCCGGGTTCCGTACCGCGGCCAGTTCCCCGTCGCCGACGCCGCTCGCCCGCAGGTGCTCCCGCACCTCGTCGCCCCGGCGCCGGCTCGCGACCAGGCCCACGTAGGCGGGGGTCGCCCGCAGAACGATCTCGAGCGCCGTCTCGTCGTAGTGCCCCTGGGACGCGACGACGACGCCCGTCCGTGCCCGGGTGGACGCCGGGAGGCCGCCGAGCAGTGCGCCGAGTTGGTCGAGCGAGATCGCGTCGGCACCGGCGTCGCGGAGCTCCCCCTCGGACACCGCACGGATGACGTCGTACTCGAGCGTGGCCGACAGCGACGCGACAGCCTCCGCCACCGGCGTCAGACCCACGACGACGACCGTCCGGGCCGGCACGAACGGCTCGATGTACACGTCGACCGCCCCCTTCGAGCCGCAGCTCATCTCGACGACGATGTCGTCCTCCGTGGCATCCCGCCCCGCGTCGGGCCTGATCGAGACGAAGCGCGGCTCGCCGGCCTGGAGCGCCTCGAGCGCCTGCCGGCGGACGACGTCCCGGAGCACGCGCCGCCGACGAAGCCCTCCATGGTGCCGTCGGCGAATACGAGGGCACGGTCGCCCAGGTGCGAGCTGACCGGCCCCCGGCGGGAGACGACCGTGGCCATGACGAACGACACGCCCTCCCGGCGCAGCGCCGCGACCCGCTCGAAGAAGTCCTCGATCCCGGCCACTGCGGGCTAGACCCCCTTCAGCGCGGTGCGGACGTTGGCGAACGCCTGCCCGATCAGCTTCTGCGCCTGCGCGTCGAGCACGCGGCCGCCGACGGCGGCGATCGGGCCGCGCGTCGTCGCCTGGCCGCTCCACTTCAGCAGCGCGTGGCCGTCGCCGGCCTCGACGAGGTCGGCGCCGGCCGTCAGATCCACCGCGCTCCCGAACCCGCCGCCGGACACCTTCATGTCATGTCGCTGCGCGCCGTCGATCCGGGCAGCAGCTCGACCTTCAGCTTGAACTTGCCGCGGACCGGCCCGACGCCGACCTGGACGACGGCCTCGAAGTGCGTGCGATCCTGCACCGTGACGTCGACCACGTCGGGAAAGCAGCGCGCCGACCTTCTCGGGATCGGTCACGAACGTCCAGACCGTCGTCGCGGTCCGGCGGGGATCTGCTCCTCGCCGCTGTATTGACAGGTTCACGCGCGCCTTCTTGGCCTCGGCGTCGCGAATCGCCCGCCACACCTTGTCGCGCGTGACCGGCATGTCGATGTGCCGCACGCCGAGCGGCGACAGCGCGTCGATGACGGCGTTGACGAACGCCGCCGGGCTGCCGACGTTCGGGCTCTCGCCGACGCCCTTCGCGCCCATCGGATGATGCGGGCTCGGCGTCACGGTGTTCGCCGGTCTCCCAGTGCGGCGTCTCGAGCGACGGTCGGCACGAGGTAGTCCGTGAAGTTGGTGTTCAGGTTGTTGCCCTCGGCGTCGTACTGGATCTCCTGCATGAACGCCATCGCGAAGCCTTCGGTCAGCCCGCCGTGGATCTGCCCCTCGACGATCATCGGGTTGATGACGATGCCGCAATCGTCGACGGCGAGGAAGCGGCGCACCTTCGCCTCGCCCGTCTCGCGATCGACGTCGACGACCGCGATGTACGCGCCGTTCGGGATACGTCATGTTCGGCGGGTCGTAGTAGTACGTCGCCTCGAGGCCCGGCTCGTTCTGCGCCATGTTCGTGTAGGCGGCAAACGCCACGTCCTTCATCGTCACCGTCTTGGACGGCACGCCCTTCACCTGGAACTTGTAGTCGGTCCACTCGACGTCGGCCTCGCCGACCTCGAGGAGATGCGCGGCAATCTTGCGCGCCTTCTCGCGGATGCGGCGCGCGGCCATCGCGATGGCCGCGCCGGCGACCGGCGTGCTGCGGCTCGCGTACGTGCCGAGGCCGTACGGCGCCGTGTCGGTGTCGCCTTCCTCGACCATGATGGTCTGCGGGTCGAGCCCGAGTTCCTCGGCGACGATCTGCGCCCACGTGGTCTCGTGCCCCTGGCCCTGCGACTTGGCGCCGGTGCGGACGATGCCGGCGCCGGTCGGATGGATGCGGATCTCGGCGCTGTCGAACATCTTGATGCCGAGGATGTCGAAGTGCTTCGACGGCCCGGCGCCGACGACCTCGGTGAAGGTCGAGAAGCCGATGCCCATCAGCTCGCCGCGCGCGCGCTTCTCCGCCTGCTCCTTCAGCAGCGCCTGGTAGCCGATCTTCTCGAGCGCGACGTCGAGCGTCTTGTGATAGTCGCCGCTGTCGTAGGTGAACCCGAGCGCCGACGGATACGGGAACTGCTCCTTCCGGACGAAGTTCTTCTTGCGCAGCTCCACGGCGTCCATGCCGAGCTCGTCGGCGAGGATGTCCATGCCGCGCTCGATCGCGTAGCTCGCCTCGGTGACGCGGAACGAGCAGCGATACGCGATGCCGCCCGGCGCCTTGTTCGTGAAGTACGCGTCGACCTCGGCGTGGGCGACCGGGAAGTCGTAGCTGCCGGTGCACGATGCCGAACATGCCCGCCGGGTACTTGCGTCGGATCGGCGGCCGCGTCGAAGGCGCCGTGATCGGCCGTCGTCGCGACGTGCAGCGCCGTGACCGTGCCGTCGGCCGTCGCGCCGATCTCCACGTCCATGTGGTAGTCGCGGGCGAAGCCGGTGCTCGTGAGGTTCTCCGTGCGCGTCTCGATCCACTTGACCGGCCGTCCGATCTTGAGCGCGCCGACGATCGCGCACACGTAGCCGGGATAGACCGGCACCTTGTTGCCGAAGCCGCCGCCGAGGTCCGGCGACATCACGTGGATCTTGTCCTCGGGGATGCCGGTGACGAGCGACAGCGCCGTGCGGTAGACGTGCGGCGCCTGCGACGTGACGTGGAACTGCAGCCGTCCCATCGTGTCGAAGTACGCGACGCAGCCGCACGGCTCGAGCGGCGCCGGGATGACAGCGCTGGAACCAGATGCGCTGCTTGATCCGCTTCGGGCTCGACGCCATGCGCGCGAGCGGTGCCGTCCTTGTCGCCGACTTCCCAGTGGAAGATGTGGTTCGTCTTCTGCTCGCGGTCCGGCCGCAGCAGCACCTTGTCGGTCTTCGACGTGAACGGATCGGCGACGACCGGGCAGCGGCGCGTAGTCGACCTGCACCGCTTCGGCGCCGTCGACGGCCGCCGCGCGCGTCTCGGCGAACACGGCGGCGACTTCCTGATACTGGAAGAGCACCTTGCCGATCGCGAGCACCATCTGCTTGTCGAACCCGTGGAAGGTCGGCAGCCACCCGAGCCCGGCCGCCTCGAGGTCCTTGCCGGTGATCACCGCCTTGACGCCGGGCACCTTCATCGCCTCGCTGATGTCGATGTTCTTGATCTCGGCGTGCGGGTACGGGCTGCGCACCAGCGACAGGTAGAGCATGCCCGGAAACGAGAGGTCGTCGACGTAGTTGCCCTTGCCCTGAATGAAGCGCGGATCCTCCTTGCGCTTCATGCGGTACGCCGACCGAGTGCAGCGGCTTCGCCTGATGCTCATCGTGGTCCCTCGTGAGCGTCGTTACTGCCGGCGCCGACCGGCTGGCCGAGCGTCCGGCCGCCTGCTGCACGGCCTTGACGATGTTCTGGTAGCCGGTGCAGCGGCACAGGTTGCCGGCGAGCCCTTCGCGAATCTCGGCCTCGCTCGGGTTCGGCTTGGTGCTTGAGCAGCGCGTACGACGTGAGCAGCATGCCCGGCGTGCAGTAGCCGCACTGCAGGCCGTGCTGATCCCAGAAGCCCTGCTGCAGCGGGTGCAGCTTGCCGCCGTCGGCGAGCCCTTCGACGGTGAGGATCTCGTGGCCGTCGGCCTGTGCGGCGAACATCGTGCAGCGACTTCACCGCCCGTGTCGCCGTCCATCACGACGACGCAGCAGCCGCAGCTCGACGTGTCGCAGCCGACGTGCGTGCCGGTCAGCCCGGCAGTCTTCGCGGAGGAAGTACGCGAGCAGCGTGCGCGGCTCGACGTCCCGCTCGTAGCGCGACGCCGTTCACCGTGACATGGACCTTCATGCCTGCACCTCCCAGACGCGCGAGCGCCTGGCGCAGAGCCGCGCGCCACGAGCACGCCCGGCCAGATGCTTCTTGTACTCGACGCTGCCGCGCAGGTCGGCCTGGGGCGCGCTGCGGCGCCGACGCGGCATCGGCCGCGGCGCGAATCAGCGTCGGCGGACGGCTTCTGGCCCGACGAGCGCGGCGCTCGGCCTCGTCGACACGCGGACGGCCGTCGGGCCGGCCGCCGAAGCGCCACGCCGGCGGCGCGGATCGTCCGTCGGCGTTCAGCGACACCTGCACGGCCGCGGCGGCCGTGGCGAAGTCGCCGACCTTGCGCTCGACCTTCTGATACGAGCCGGCGGTCCGATCGTCGGGCACCGGGAAGATCCGCGCCGAGCGCCATCTCGCCTTCGCCGACGGCGGTCGTGAAGCTGTCGACGAGGAACTCGTCGATCGGGATCCGGCGTGTCGCCGCTCGCTTGCCGCGGACGATCACGGTCGCGCGCGGACGCCAGCGCGGCCGCGGTCCAGTCGCCGGACGGATCGTTGTGGCACAGAGCTGCCGACGACCGTGCCCATCTGCCGGACGACCGGATCGGCGACCACGGCACCGGCGTCGGCCAGCAGGCTGTAACGGGAGGCGACCAGCGACGAACGCTCGAGCGCCACGTCCCGGCAGGTCGCCCCCACCCTGAGGACGTCGTCGGCCTCGGCCAGACCGGCCAGGGCCGCGATGCCGTTGACGTCCACGAGCACGGAGGGCCTGGCCAGCCGAAACCGCATGGCCGGTATCAGGCTCTGCCCGCCCGCGAGGATACGCGCGTCGTCGCCGTGCTCCGCGAGCGCTCCGATGACCTCTTCCACGGAGCCCGCACGCACGTACTCGAAGCTTGCTGGGAACAAGGGCCGCACTCCTTTCCCTGCACTGGCGCCCCATCCGGGGCGATGAGCCGGAGCGTACCGCCGGTCGGCCCGTAACACCAGACGAGATTTCAGCGCACGACGACGGTCAGTCGGAAGCCGTGGATGCTGCAGTACAGCCGGTAGGTGCCGGCACGGCGGAACGACCGGGTGACGGTGCCCGAGCTGCGGTCGGTGATGGTGCGGAACGCGGGGCCGCTGAGCCGGGTCACGTTGTGGGCATACGAGCCGGCGAAGACGAAGGCGATGTGCGACCGCGCCTTCACCGTCAGCCGGTGCGGGCTGAAGGCGAAGTCCACGACGCGCACGGTGCGGGTCGAAGCGGGCGCCGGCCCGGCGATCAGCACGACGACCACCATCGCGGCGACGACGGCGGAGAGGAACCTGAAAGTTCGCATCGAGGGAGATACGCGCCGCGGCGGCTGGGGGATCACTCGGCAAGCGGTGCGCGCCCACGCGTCACCGCCGCCGGAACCGCCCGAGGCCTGCCGGTTCCGATAGTCCCTTCTCAATGATCTCCGTCGCCCCGCCAGGAAGTCACCTCCCGCCGCTCTGCGGCGGGAGGTGAAACGAGCGTCGAAAGAACGTCAATCCGCCGCGGCGAACGCCTCGACCGGCGGGCAGCTCGTGACGAGGTGGCGATCGCCGTACGGGCCGTCGATGCGCCGCACGGGCGGCCAGTACTTCATCGCGTACAGGCTCGCGACCGGGTAGCACGCCTCCTGCCGGCTGTACGGGTACGGCCAGTCGCCGACCAGCATCTGCGCGGTGTGGGGCGCGTTGACCAGCGGGTTCGCGTCCTTCGGCCAGTCGCCCGCGGCGACCCGGTCGATCTCCGCCCGGATCTGGATCATCGCCTCGCAGAACCGGTCGATCTCGCCGAGGTCCTCGGACTCGGTGGGCTCGACCATCAGCGTGCCCGCCACCGGGAAGCTCATCGTCGGCGCGTGGAAGCCGAAGTCGATGAGACGCTTGGCGACGTCGTCGACGGTCACGCCGGTGTCGCGGGTGAGCCCGCGGAGATCCAGGATGCACTCGTGCGCGACGAGGTCGTTGCGGCCGGTGTACAGCACCGGGTAGCTGTCGCGGAGCCGCCGCGCGATGTAGTTCGCGTTCAGGATGGCCACCTGGGTGGCCTGGCGGAGGCCCTCGGGCCCCATCAGGCGGATGTAGGCCCAGGAGATCGGGAGGATCCCCGCCGATCCCCAGGGTGCGGCGGCGACCGGGCCCGGTCCGCTGGCGGGGCCCGCTGCGGGCTGCAGCGGATGATTGGGCAGGAACGGACGGAGGTGCGAGCGCACGGCCACCGGGCCGATGCCCGGACCGCCGCCGCCGTGCGGGATGCAGAACGTCTTGTGGAGATTCAGGTGGCTGACGTCGGCGCCGAACCTGCCCGGCTGGGCCAGGCCGACCAGGGCGTTCATGTTCGCCCCGTCGACGTAGACCTGGCCGCCGGCGGCGTGCACCATCGTGCAGATCTCGCTGACGGTCTCCTCGTACACGCCGAACGTCGACGGGTACGTGATCATCAGCGCGGACAGCGCGTCCCGGTGCTCGTCGATCTTCTCCTGCAGGTCGGCCAGATCGACGTTGCCGTGGTCGTCCGTCGCGACCACCACGACGCGCATCCCGGCCATCACCGCGCTGGCGGCGTTGGTGCCGTGAGCGCTCGACGGGATCAGGCAGACGTCGCGATGGTCGTCGCCACGCGACCGGTGGTAGCCCCTGATCGCGAGCAGCCCGGCGAACTCGCCCTGCGATCCCGCGTTCGGCTGCAGGCTGACGGCGTCGTAGCCGGTGATGGCGACCAGCCAGCGCTCGAGATCGTTGATCAGCGTCAGGTATCCGTCCGCCTGATCGAGCGGCGCGAACGGGTGGATGGTCGCGAACTCGGGCCACGTCACCGCCTGCATCTCGGTGGTGGCGTTGAGCTTCATGGTGCACGAGCCGAGCGGGATCATGGAACGGTCGAGCGCGACGTCCCGGCCCGACAGCCGCCGGAGGTAGCGCAGCAGCTGCGTCTCGGAGCGATGCCGCTCGAAGACCGGGTGGGTGAGGAACTCCGAAGTCCGGCCGAGCGCGGTCGGAATCGCGTCGTGGGTGGAGGCGTCCAGCTCCTCGATCGAGGCGTGCACCCGGAACGCCGCCCAGATGGCCTCGATCTGCGGGCGCTCGGTCACCTCGTCGCAGGAGATCCCGACCGTGTCGGCGTCGACGCGGAGCAGGTTGATCCCGCGCTTGCGAGCGGCCGCCAGCACCGCGTCGGCGTGGAACGGGACGCGAACCTGGATGGTGTCGAAGAAGTGGTCGCCGAGCACCTGCTGCCCGCCGCGCCGCAGGCCCTCGGCCAGGATGACGGCCATCCGGTGCACCCGCCGGGCGATCAGCTCGAGGCCCTCGCGGCCGTGGTAGACGGCGTACATCGAGGCCATGACCGCCAGCAGCACCTGGGCGGTGCAGATGTTCGAGGTCGCCTTCTCGCGGCGGATGTGCTGCTCGCGGGTCTGGAGCGCGAGCCGCAGCGCCGGTGCGCCGTCGACGTCGATGGAGACGCCCACCAGCCGCCCGGGCATCGAGCGCTCGAGCCCCTCGCGCACCGCCATGAAGCCGGCGTGGGGACCGCCGAACGCGATCGGCACGCCGAAGCGCTGCGAGGAACCGATGACGACGTCGGCCCCGAGCTCGCCCGGTGGGGCGAGCAGGACGAGCGAGAGCAGGTCGGCCGCAACGCACACGATGGCACCGCGCTCGTGCGCGGCCGCGATGATGCTCCGGGGATCGCGAATGCCCCCGCTGGCTCCGGGATACTGCAGCAGCACCCCGAAACACGGGCCCTCGGGCAGGCCGTCGCCGAGGTCGGCCACGACGACCTCGATGCCGAGCGGCTCCGCCCGCGTCTGCACGACGGCGAGCGTCTGCGGGAAGATGTCGGCGTCGACCACGAACCGCGGCGCCGCGACCTTCGAGGCGCGGTGCGCGACCGTCATGGCCTCGGCAGCGGCGGTGGCCTCGTCCAGCAGCGAGGCGTTGGCGACGGGCAGGCCGGTCAGCTCCGCCACCATCGTCTGGAAGTTCAGCAGCGCCTCCAGCCGGCCCTGGGAGATCTCCGGCTGGTAGGGCGTGTAGGCCGTGTACCAGGCCGGGTTCTCGAGCACCTTCCGCAGCACGACCTGGGGCGTGTGGGTGCCGTAGTAGCCGCGCCCGATCATCGACGTCATGACGCGGTTGGCGGCGCCGATCTCCCTCAGGGCCTGCAGCACGTCGATCTCGGGCAGGGCGTGGGGCACGTCGAGCGGGCGCTCGACGAGGATCGTGTCCGGCACCGCCGCGATCGAGAGCTCGCTCAGCGACTCGTAGCCGAGGTACTGGAGCATCCGCAGCTGATCTTCGGGGGCCGGCCCGATGTGCCGGCGAGCAAACGGAATGGCTCGCTCGAGCTCCTCGAGCCTGGCCGATGTGGCGTCAGTCATGGTCCATCCCTGCTCCGCGGTCTCAGCCTGGATCCGCCGACCGGTGGATGCAGGCTCAGTCCCGAAGCCTACAATCCCTGCGTGGACGCGCTGGAGCGTCGCTACCGCGCCAGGAGCCTGTGGCTCGATACGGTCGAGGGGCCGCTGGTCCCGCGGCCCGGCCCGAGCGGCGACGTCGACTGCGACGTCGCGATCGTCGGCGCGGGCTTCATCGGCCTCTGGGCCGCGTACGCGCTCGCGGAGGCCGATCCTGCGTTGCGGATCCGCGTGCTGGAGGCGGAGATCGCCGGGTTCGGCGCCGCGGGCAGGAACGCCGGATTCGTCTCGGCCGGCATCGCCGGGGAGGCCCGGGTCTACCGCCGGCACGGTGGCATGGCCGCCGTCCAGCGCGCCGAGCGGGTCGTCATCGAGGCGATCGACGACATCGGGCGGGTCGTCGCCGAGGAGGCGATCGACTGCGGCTACACCAAGGGCGGCTCCCTGCGGATCGCCACCTCCGCCGCGCAGCTGGCCCGGATCCGCGAGGGGCTCGCGGCCCGTCGCGCGCGCGGCTTCGGCGAGTCGGACGCGTGGCTCGTCTCGGCGGCCGAGATCCGCGAGCGCGTCCGGATCGCCGGCGTGATCGGCGGCGCCTACACGCCGCACTGCGGGCGGGTCGACCCGGCGCGGCTGACCCGCGGCCTGGCCGAGACCTGCGAGCGGCGCGGCGTGGTCATCCACGAGCAGACGCGAGCCCTCGACATCCGGCCGGGCGCGGTGCGCTGCGAGACGTGCTCGGTGCGGGCGCCGATCGTCGTGCGCGCGACCGAGTCGTACACGACCCGGTTACCGGGCGAACGCCGGAGCTTCATGCCCGTCTACTCCCAGGCCATCGCCACCGAGCCGCTGCCGGCGTCCTTCTGGAACGAGGTCGGGTGGGAGCACTGCGAGACCGTCGCCGACCAGCGCTACCTGTTCCGGTATGCGCAGCGAACCCGCGACGACCGCATCATGGCCGGCGGCGCCGGCGCGCCGTACCACTTCCGGAGCGCCATCAGGGAACGCGACGAGGCCGCCTCGCCGCTGCACGATCGCGTCGAGGCAACGCTCCGCGCCTGGTTCCCGGCGCTGGCCGGCGCCCGTATCACGCACCGCTGGGCAGGACCCTTCGCCGTCCCCCGCGACTGGAGCATGAGCATCGAGTTCGACCGCGCCACCGGGCTGATCCTGGCCGGCGGGCTCTCCGGGCACGGCATCACCGCAGGCAACGTCGCCGGCCGCACCATTGCCGACCTGGTAATGGGACGCCCGACCGAGCTGACCGGGCTTCCCTGGGTCGGTCACCGCAGCCGGCGCTGGGAGCCCGAACCCGTCCGCCTGATCGCATCGCACGCCATCACCCGCCTGCTCTCGTCGGCGGACGCCGTCGAGGACCGCGGCCTGACGCGTGCCCGCCGGGCATCGCTCGTCACCCGGTGGACGCCTGGCCGGTGACGACCGGCGGCTGCCCCACGAGGGGCTGCCAGCGAGCGAACCCCGGGTCGTAGCCGGGCTCGCCCGGGAGGTTCCCGCGATCGTCCGGGACGAGCACCTGGAGGGCGGGAACGACCCGCCCGTAGAACCGGCCGGCGAGCGGCAGCAGGCTGCCGAGCTCGCCGACCCGGACCTGGGTGAAGGCGAAGCGCTCGCCCTCCCACAGATCGGCGGCGACTTCGCCCGGCTCGAACCGCCGGCCGTGGGCGACGGCGCGGGCGATGCGCTCGATGAGGGCGGCCCGGTCCTCCCAGTGCCAGGCGAACGCCATGACCTCCGGGTGCCGCCTGCGCCTGGCGAGGCCGACCGAGTAGCTCCAGTCGGCGAACCAGGCGCCGCCGGGTGGCACGAGCACGTGCTCGACGTACACGCCCCGATCGGCGATTGCCCGGCGGATCGCTGCCATCGACATACCGTCCAGGATCGGCACGGATGCGCCACGGCGGTAGCGCAGATCAGGGGAGACGCCAGTCCACGGCTTCCAGGCCCGCCTCGGCGAGCAGCGCATTGGTGCGCGAGAACGGCCGCGACCCGAAGAACCCGCTCGAGGCCGACAGCGGACTCGGATGTGCGCTCTCGATCGCGGGCTGGTCTCCCAGCAACGGGCGCAGGGCGCGGGCGTCCCGGCCCCACAGGATCGCCACCAGCGGACGATCCCGTGCGGCCAGCGCGCGGATCGCCTGGTCGGTGACGGCCTCCCAGCCGCGGCCCCGGTGCGAGCCGGGCGCGCCGGGCCGGACCGTGAGGACCCGGTTCAGCAGCATGACGCCGCGTTCGGCCCACGGCGAGAGATCGCCGTTCCCGGGCGCCGGCAGGCCGAGGTCGGACTGGTACTCGCGGAAGATGTTCGCCAGGCTCGGCGGTAGCGGGCGGACGCCGGGCTCGACGCTGAAGCTGAGTCCGACTGGATGACCCGGGGTCGGGTACGGGTCCTGGCCGACGATCAGGACCCGCACGGCGTCCAGCGGCGTGGTGAACGCACGCAGGATGCGCCCGCCCGAGGGCAGGAAGCCGCGCCCGGCGGCCCGCTCGCCGCGCAGGAAGTCGCCGAGCTCCGAGAGCACGCCGGCGACCGGGGCCAGCGCGTCGGGCCAGCCCTCGCCGACGGCGTCGATGAGCGATCCACCCGCAGCCGAAGACACGCCGGGATCGTACGGCAGCCCGACACGCCACCCTGCGACACTGGGAAACCGATTTCCCGAGATGAGAAACTTCACATTCCTACTGAAGAATCGTCCGCAAGATCATTCAGAACCAGGCATCTATTCCTTCGTGGCCTCCAAGAAACCATCCACGCGGTCGCGGTCGATGCGCTGGTACACGGCGGGCGTCGCCCTCGTGACCGGCATCTCGGTTTCCGTGGCGATCGAGATGCGGGAGGTCGCGGATCAGGCACAGCGCGATCGCGCCCATGCGGCCGCGGCTCGCACCTACGTCGCGACCGCCGACAAGCACGCGAAGGAAACGGCCGTCGCGATCCGGAAGCTCACCAAGCAGTACGCCGTGGCCCTCACTACCGCCAACCGGACGCAGGCGCGCATGCTCGCCGATCTGCGGAAGGCCCGGAAGGCGGCCAGGCTCGCGCAGACAATCTCAATGGCTCCCGTGGTCTACTCGACGTTCCTTCTCCGCAGCCGCCGGTGTCTCGGCAGCTGCGGCGAGCGCGCCGACGACCGGGACGAGCTGACAGGGGGACGGGGAATGGCAACGCTCAAGGGAAAGGCCGCGGCCGTCGTGTGTGCCGCCGGCTTCGGTGCCGCCGTCGCAGGCGCAGCCGTCGCCTACAGCCAGAGCCGCACCGCACCGTCCAACGGCGGGCAGGGCGGCGCAGCCGTCGCCGCGGCCAAGGCCGCGCCGGCCAGCACCGCGGGGGCGGTCACGGGCCTCGGCACG
Organism: uncultured Actinomycetes bacterium; assembly: GCA_963779685.1. Classification (GTDB taxonomy): domain Bacteria; phylum Actinomycetota; class Thermoleophilia; order Gaiellales; family F1-60-MAGs149; genus CAVZZG01. The sequence continues at coordinate 48,598 of CAVZZG010000001.1, read as the reverse complement.
TTCGACCCGGCGACGATCCCCTCCCCGCTCCACCTGAAGCCCGTCGTCGTCCACCCCCGCAAGATCGTGATCAAGCAGGGCGGCGCGAAGACGAGCGCGTCGAGCTCGGCGTCCAAGGCCGCCAGCAGCTCGCCGTGGAAGAAGGACCAGAGCGGCGGCGGCGCCGGCGACGGCACTCCTGCACCCCCGCCGCCGCCGCCGCCGACCGGGCCTGCCAAGACGCCCACCCCGCCCCCGCCCCCGCCGCCCGGTGGTGGCGGCGGCGGCACCAGCACCGGGAGCGGTGGCGGCGGCGGCGGCGGCACGACGTCGAGCGCACCGCGCTCGACCGGCAGGCCGAGGATCAGCGGCGGCAACACCGCCGGCTCGACCCTCACCGTCACGAAGGGCACCTGGAGCGGCGCAACCCCGATGAACTTCTCCTACTCCTGGGTCCGGTGCGGGAACGGCGGCGGCTGCACCTCCGTCGGCTCCGACTCCGCCAGCTACCACACGACGTCGGCCGATGTCGGCTTCTCGTTCCGCTGCACCGTGACGGCCACCAACAACCAGGGTCACGCCAGCGCGACGTCCGACACCAGCGACACGATCGAGCGGGGCGGCTGAGTGCCCCGGTCGCTCTTCATCGTCTACACGCTCGCGATGGGCGTGGTCTGCGCGGTCGCAATCGCACTCGCGGTGCAGGCGTACTCCCGCACGAACGAGGCAGACGCCGTGCACCGCGACGCACAGCAGTGGCAGGCGCGGGCCACCATGGCCGCGTCCCGGGATCAGCGGCTCGTCGCCCGCTACGACGCGATCAAGGGCATGTACGACGAGCTGGTCGCGAAGGCGCAGACCTCGCAGGCGCGCCTGGCAGCCGAGATCCAGAAGACGCAGGCGATGCACCCCGCCGTCATCACCGGCTCGACGATCGTCTCGTACGCCACCGGCCGCGCGCCGCAGGGTTAGGCGGAGCGATGATCATCGGTGGGATGGTGCTGTGGGATGTGACGCGGTCGAGCGCGTTCATCGCGTTCGCGTGCTACACGATCTCGGTGGCGTGGGGGATCAGCCTCACGGCGCGCTCCTTCCGGCCGCCGGTCGCGCCCCAGTTCGACTACCACCGGTTCGTGGCGATGCTCGGCTTCCTGGCGCTGCTGACCCACGTCGGCACGCTCCTGTTCGACAAGTTCGCCGGCATCCACCTCACCACCCTGGTCGGCATCCACGCCCAGTGGCCGGTGCTGCTCGGCGCGATCGCGTTCTGGATCGCGATCGCGCTGCCGTTCAGCTTCCACCTGAAACAACGCAAGATCCTCGTCAACCAGAAGTTCTGGCGCAACTTCCACTACCTCGGCTACAGCGTCTGGGCGCTGAGCCTCGTGCACGGCATCGCCCAGGGCACCGACACCGGCTCCAAATGGGCACTCGCCGCCTACGGCACCAGCGCCGCCATCATCGGCGGCGTCGCCTGGTGGCGCTGGTTCGAAGCGCCCCTCAAGGCCCGCAAACCCGCCGCCCGCACCACACCCCGCGAGGCTCGCTCAGAAGGATGACATCACTGTCATCTACCTCTGAGTGCGAATTTAGCTTCGCCTGCCAAGATGGGAATCGTGACCACTCCCCCCGAATCTGTCGTCGTCGTCGGTAACGGCGTCGCCGGCTATGCCTGCGCCGCGGCCCTCGCAGCCGCGGACGTGCCCGTGACGATGATCGGCCCGGGCGAACCTCACGACCGGCCACCGCTGTCGAAGCGCGCCCTCGCCACCGGCCGGCTGCCGCTGATCGCGGACACCGCGAAGATGGCCGACCTGGGTGTCGGGCACGTCGACGGCGTCGTCCAGAGCCTCGATCTCACGAGCCGGCGGCTCGAGGTGGCGCTCGCGGACGGCGGCGCCACGACGCTCGACGCACCGCGCCTGGTGTGGGCGACGGGGCTGCGCTACCCGCGCCCGCCCGTGCCCGGACTCGAGGCATGCGAGGAGAACGCCACCGGCCCCGGCATGCTGTCCCTGGTCGAGCGCGTGCGCGTGCCCGGCAGGCGCGTCGTCGTGATCGGCGCCGGCCTGATCGGCACCGAGACCGCGGCGACGCTCGCGGCGAACCACGACGTCACCCTGGTCGACATGGTCGACCGTCCCCTGGCGCGGTTCCTGGACGTCATCTCGGCCCAGGCGCTCGACATCCTGGCGGAGATAGGCGTCCGGTTCCTGGGCGAGGTCCGCATCGACGGCGCCGAGACGCGCCCGGACGGCACGCACGTGATCCACACGTCGACGCACGGCGACCTGGTCTGCGACGTGATGGTGAGCGCCGCAGGCTTCCGCACGAGCCTGCCCGAAGTCCTCGTCGAGGACCCGCGGGCCCTGGCCATGCCGGCCGACGAGACGCTGCGGGTGATCGGCCAGGAAGATCTCTGGGCGTGCGGCGACTGCGTCACGTTCCCGCACCCGCGGTACGGGCGGATCGGCATCCCGCACTGGGACCACGCGAAGTGGAGCGGCGTGCACGTCGCGAAGAGCATTCTCGGGTCGTCCGACCCGTACATCCGGGAGCCGTACTTCTTCAGCGACGTCGGGCGGCTCCGCATCCAGCAGGTCGGGCTCGCCGCCCACGCGGTCGACTGGACGCAGGAACAGGGCCTCCACGTCGGCCGGGACGCAGACGGGCAGCCGACCTGCGTGCTGTTGCTGAACGCACCGGCCCGCCTCCGCGAGGCCCGCGACATGATCGCGTCCGCCGCGTAGGCCATCATCGACCATTCGCTCTCGAACACGAGGAGAAGACCACCATGGCACGACTGATCGTCGACCCTGACACCTGCATCGGCAGCGGCGAGTGCGTCGCAGAGGACCCTGACGCCATCGAGATCGATGACACCGGCATCGCCCGCGTGCTCGTGGGCGACATGGACGAGGGCCGGGCCCAGCGCATCTGCGACACCTGCCCCGTCGGGGCGCTCTCCGTCGAGAGCTGAGCCTCGCGACCCGCGCGGCGGGCCCTGACGCATCCGGCCCGACCGTCCGCGCGGGAGCCTGAGCACGTACCTGGTCCGGCCCCAGGGTCGGGAGGATCTCGGGCCCGCTCCTTGCCGGGCCGGCTGCTGCGCGCGCACCTGCCGACGCGCTCTGGATCGCGGCTCTGCGCCGAACGCTCCCAGGCGCGGCAGGTCGTCCGGCTGACCGGGTTTTCACCCCTTCAAGGGATGCGCCCGGTCAGGTTTCGGCAGACTCTGGAGTCCGGATGACCGCTCCGTCATCGAAATCACCTTCAGGGTGAGATGGAGCGGCCGATGCTCGAATCAGGACGTTAGAGGCAACGTCCCACCTTTCCCATCGGAGTCAACGGATGCACGAGGCTGACGGTCGCCCCGCGAAGGCGAAGAACCCGAACGCACCAGAGGCGGTGAAGCGCCGCAAGCGGCTGCAGCGTGTCTACACGAGCGTGATCTGCATCGCTTCGACGTGTTCGGTCGCTTACGCGCTGGAGATGAACACCCAGGCCGAACGCAACGCCGCGGCGCAGGACCGCACGGCCAAGCTGACGGCGTACCTGGCGACCGTCGAGAAGCACGCGACCGACACCGAGCGGAACTTCGCCAAGATGACGACCCAGTACAACAAGGTCGTCCGCGACGCTCGCCGCACCCAGCAGCGGATGCTGGCCGATCTCCGCAAGGCGCGGACGGACGCGCGCAATGCGACCACCGCGAGCGCGGCGGCGACGATCTACTCGACCTCGGTGACCTCGTTCAGCGGCGGGGCCGCGAGCGCTGCCGCCGCCGGTGCACCCACGAGCGGGACGAGCTGATCGCGATGGCGAGCACCATCCTCAGCCGAGCCGCCGCAGCGGCGTGCGCCCTCGGCGCCGGCGTCGCCGTCAGCGGCGCCGCGTATGCCGTCGCACACACCCGCACCTTCGCCGGCACGGCGCACCAGGAAGCCGCCACGGCGGCGCAGAAGTCCGGCGGCAGCGGCGTGAAGCTCGACGGCCTGCCGACCGTGAGCCAGGTGCACCTCCCGAGCGCGCTCAAGCTCTCGGCGGTGGTGGTGCATCCCAAGCGCATCGTGACAGTCGTCAAGCAGGGCCCGGTCACGACGAACGGGTCGAGTGCGAGCGACACCTCCGGCCAGACGTGGTCCGCCAGCCCCGCGTCCGGCACCTCCGGAGGCAAGAGCACCCCGCCTCCACCCCCGCCTCCGCCCCCGGGCGGCGGCAGCACCGGCAAGGCCACGCCTCCACCCCCGCCTCCACCCCCGCCTCCGACCACCGGACAGGGCGGCGGCACCACCAGCGGCGGCGGCGGCACCACCAGCGGCGGCGGCGGCACGACCAGCGGCGGCGGCGGCACCACGAGCGGCGGCGGCGGCACCACGAGCGGCGGCGGCGGGACGACCACCGTCGCCGCACCGACGAACACCACCCGACCCCGGGTGAGCGGCGGCAACACCGTCGGCTCCAGGCTGACGGCCAGCCAGGGGACGTGGACGGGCACCGGCAACAGCTACGTCATCACGTGGTGGCGCTGCACCGGCGACACCAGCACGTGCACGCAGTTCGCAAGCGGCCCGTCTTCGTACACCACGGTCAGCTCGGACGTCGGCTTCTCATTCCGCGTCAAGGTCACCGCCACCAACGCCGGTGGCTCGGCGACCGCCCAGTCCTCCCGCACCGACGTGATCGGCAACTGAGATGCGCCTCTCGTACCTCGCCATCTACAACGTCGGCGTGGCCGCCATCTGCGGCGGCGCACTCGCGTTCGCCGTCCAGGCCGAGCACCGTGCCAACGCCCATTCCGCGGCCACCGCGAAGGTCGAGCACCTGCAGAAGCTGGCCGACCAGGCGGCTGCGCGGGATCAGCTCGCCGTCGACCGTTACAACGCCCTGGCGGCGAACTTCAAGAAGCTCACGACCACCATCAACGCGAACCAGAAGCTGCTGGCGGCCGAGATCACGAAGACGCGTACCATGAAGCGCAAGGTGGTGACCGGGTCGACCGTCGTGAGCTACGTGACCGTCAACGGCGGATCCGCGCCCGGATAGTGTCCATCGAGCGCCCCGCCTGGGAGTGGAAGGCGATGGGCACCACGTGGCGCATCTACCACTCCGGCGTGCTCGAGCAGGCGCAGGCCGACCAGGTCGCAGCGCAGGTCGAGGAGGACGAGCAACGCTGGTCGCGGTTCCGCGAGTCGAGCGAGCTCTCCCGCATCAACCGCTGCGCGGGCATTCCGGTCGAGGTCAGCCAGGAGACGCTCGACGTCATGCTGGAGGCCGACCGCTGGCAACGCGAGACCAACGGGGTGTTCGCGCCGCTGGTCGGGGCGGCCGTGCTCGCGTGGGGCTACACCGAGAGCATCCACGACGCCAGGCCCGGTACGGCCACGAGTCCCGAGAGCGCCCCGGTCAGGCACGACCCGCTCGTATTCGACCGCCGGCGCCGGATCGTCCTCGTCCCGGCCGGATGCGCCGTCGATCTCGGCGGGATCGCGAAGACGTGGAGCGTCCGGCGCGCGGCGCAGATGGTGGCCGAGCTCTCGCCCGATCCGTCGCTGCTGGTGGACGCCGGCGGCGACATGGTCGCGGCCCGCGGCGATCACGAGGTTCAGGTCGAGGACCCCCGCGGCGCAGGACATCCACCGATCGCGCTGATCAGGCTGCACGAGGGCCAGGGCGTCGCCACCTCCGGCTGGTCCCGGCGCCACTGGACGAATGCCGACGGCCGGGAGGCCCACCACATCATCGACCCGGACACGGGCGAGCCCGCCCGGCGCGTCCAGGCGACGGTCGTGAGCGACGAGCCGGTCCGCGCCGAGGTGATGGCGAAAGTCCTCGTGCTGCGACCCGAGCTGGTCGATGAGATTCCGGATGCGGCCCTCGTCTGCCTGCAGGACGAGACCCGGCAGAGCCCGAACTGGTCGGAGGTGATAGCGCGATGATCATCGGTGGGATGGTGCTGTGGGATGTGACGCGGTCGAGCGCGTTCATCGCGTTCGCGTGCTACACGATCTCGGTGGCGTGGGGGATCAGCCTCACGGCGCGCTCCTTCCGGCCGCCGGTCGCGCCCCAGTTCGACTACCACCGGTTCGTGGCGATGCTCGGCTTTTTGGCGCTGCTGACCCACGTCGGCACGCTCCTGTTCGACAAGTTCGCCGGCATCCACCTCACCACCCTGGTCGGCATCCACGCCCAGTGGCCGGTGCTGCTCGGCGCGATCGCGTTCTGGATCGCGATCGCGCTGCCGTTCAGCTTCCACCTGAAACAACGCAAGATCCTCGTCAACCAGAAGTTCTGGCGCAACTTCCACTACCTCGGCTACAGCGTCTGGGCGCTGAGCCTCGTGCACGGCATCGCCCAGGGCACCGACACCGGCTCCAAATGGGCACTCGCCGCCTACGGCACCAGCGCCGCCATCATCGGCGGCGTCGCCTGGTGGCGCTGGTTCGAAGCGCCCCTCAAGGCCCGCAAACCCGCCGCCCGCACCACACCCCGCGAGGCCTCTGGCGACTGAGGTTCGCACCGCCGGAACGGACAGGCGTAGCGCGTAGACTGCGCGGGATGACGCCCGCGCAACCCGACATCGACCTCGCGCGCGCCGAGGCGGGCGTCCACGAGCTCCTGACGGCGCTCGGCGTCGACCTGACCGACGAGTCGCTCCGCTGGACCCCGGCCCGGGTCGCGCGGATGTACGCCGAACTGCTCGCGCCCTCGACGTTCGACCTGACGACGTTCCCGAACGACGGCGCGTACGACGAGCTCGTCATCGTCAAGGGCATCCCGTTCTCGTCGCTGTGCGAGCACCACCTGATGCCGTTCACGGGCGTCGCGCACGTCGCGTACCTGCCCGGAGCGCGCATCGTGGGTCTGTCCAAGCTGGCCCGGGTCGTCGAGCTGTACGCCCGCCGGCTCCAGGTGCAGGAGCGGATGACGACGCAGGTCGCCGACTGGCTCGAGGCGAACCTCGAGCCGCGGGGCGTCGGCGTCGTGGTCGAGGCCGAACACCTCTGCATGACGGTACGCGGCGTCCGGACGCCCGGGGCGCGGACGATCACCTCGTCGGTGCGCGGCATCGTCCGCACCGACCCGCGGACGCGCGCCGAGTTCCTGGCCCTGGTCCAGGGCGACCGGTAGGGCCTGCCGGATGCGCTCCGGCGTCGCGCTCGGCGTCTGCGCAGGAGCCGTCCTCGTCGGGACGCTGCTGCGACTGCAGTTCCTCCACGTCCCGCTGATCGCGGACGAGGGCGGCTACGCCGCGATCGCGCGGCTCTGGAGCGAGGGCTACCGCCTCTACGGCAACGTCGCCTGGGTCGACCGGCCGCAGGGTCTCGTGCTGCTATTCCGGGTGGCGGGCCTCGCCGGGACGGCCGAGGCATTCAGGGTGATGGCGATGATCGCCGCAGCGGTGACGACCTGTGCCGTGGCCGGCGCCGCCTGGGCGCTGGCCGGGGCCCGGTCGGCGGCGATCGCCGCGGTGCTGTACGCGGTGCTCGCGCCCGCGCCGCACCTCGAGGGTTTCACGGCGAACGGCGAGCTCCTGGCCGGCGCATTCGCCGCCGCCGCCTGCGCCGCCGCCGCGTGGTGGCTCCGGCTTCGCCGGCCCTGGCTCCTGGTCGCCGCCGGCCTGGCGGCCGGTGCCGCGCCGCTGGTCAAGCAGTCGGCCGTCGACGGCATCGCCGTGCTCGCCGCGGCGATCCTCCTGTCCGGCCGGCCGCGGGGCCGCAACCTGGCGATCGGTGTGGGCGCGACGGCTGCCCTGCCCGCACTCGCGATCGCGCACGCGGCCGCGACGGGTTTCCACGCCTGGTGGTGGGCCATCGCCGGCTACCGCTCGACGACCGAGTCGCTGGTCTCCGGCGACATCGGCCAGCGCCTGAGCATGCTGGTCGACTCGATACCACCCGCCCTGCAGGACCTCCCTCTCGTCCTCGCCCTGGCCGCCGTGGGCGTCGTGGCGGCCCGCCGGGGCCGGTACCTGACGCTACCGGTGACGTGGCTGAGCGCCGGCATCGTGGGCTTCCTCAGCGGCGGTCTCTACCACCCGCACTACTGGGTTCAGCTGATTCCGCCGCTCGCGCTCCTGGCCGGAGTCGGGGCCGAGTTCCTGGCGGCGCGCCGGCCGCGCGTCCTCGGAGCGATCGCCGTGGCCGGGCTGGCCGCGACGCTGATCTGGTCGACCGAGATCTACGTGACGCGCGACCCGGGCGCCGTATCGATGATGACGAGCAGTGACCGCGAGCTTCTGGCCGCGCCTGCCGTGGGACGGGCACTGGCCGCCAACACCCGGCCGGGCGACGCCGTGTACGTGATCTGGGCCATCGCCTCGACGTACTGGTACGCCGACCGACCTCCGGCTCTGCGCTATCTCTGGTATCGCAACGTGGAGCGGATACCCGGCGCGAGCCAGGCCGCGCGCGACCTGTTCACCGGGCCGGCGCCGCCGAAGGCCGTCGCCGTCTACAAGCCACCGAGCATGCTCGACCTCACCGGCGCGATCAGCGGCGCGCTCGCCACCCGTTACCGGCAGCTGCCGCCCGTCGACGGCGTCTCTGTGTACGTTCTCAAGCCGTGATCCACGAGAAGGTCTGCGAGATCCGGTGGCGCGACATGGACGCCTTCGGCCACGTCAACCACGGTATGTTCACCGTGTACCTCGAGGAGGCACGGGACGAGCTGCTCGAGCGGTTCCTCGGCAGCGAGGACGAGATGCTCCGCCTCGTCATCCGGCGCATCGAGATCGACTTCCTCTCCCAGCTGACCCAGGCCGACGACGAGGCCCGGGCCGTGGTGTCGGTCGCCGCAGTCGGTACCACGAGCCTGCGCACGGACGAGAAGCTGTACGCGGTCTCCGACGGCCGGCTGGTCGCGACCGCGACCTGCATACTCGTGCGCCTCGACGCCGCGAAGGAGCGTCCGGAGCCGTTCGCCGCGGACCTACGGGCGCGGCTGGAGGCGGGCGCGGAGCCGGTCTGAGACACCGTCGCAGGCCCGCTGCGCCGCTGCCACCGGATCGAGGCCGTCGTCGAGCCCGAGGCCGAGCAGTGCGAGGAACATGTCGCCGGCCCCGACGGTGTCGGCCAGACCGAGCACGGGGTTGCCCAGCACCGAGGTGCGGGTGCCATCCACGTGCACCGTGGCCCCGCGATGGCCATGCGAAACGACGACGACCGGCGCGCCGGGGATGCCGTCCGGGAAGAGCGCCCCGGCCTCCTCGTCGGAACACTTCAGCACGGCCACGCCCTCCACCCACGCCGGGTCGAGCGGTCCGCTCAGCCGCACCGGCCCGAGGCCGGCCGGGCGAGCCGGGCCCTGCCCGTCCAGCAGCACGGTGCGGCCGCCTGCCGCCAGCGCCCGGAGGGTCTCGGGCGGGAAGTCGTCGCGCCACTGGGCTCCCGCGACCACGACGGTCGCGCGGGCCAGCGCCGGCGCCATCCACGTCTCGACGTCGGCTGGCAGGAAGGGGTCGCCGAGCCCGGCGATGCGGTGGTGGCGCTGGCCGTCGCCGAAGATCTCGAGCTCCGACACGAAGGAGTGTTCCGAGGGGCCCTCGACCACCTCGAAGGGACCGTCGCGCAGCGGCCGGCGAAGCGCGGCATCGCCTCCCCGGGTCAGGATCACGGCCGCGCCGGCCACGTCGCGCAGCGCCTCGAGCGCGAACACCGGCGAGCCGCCGAGGCGGACGACCGGCGCGCGACCGGGCTCGCGCACGCGGTCGACGACGCTCTGACCGCAGACCGCGATCACCGGTCGCGTTGCCGGAGGCCGAGGAGGAAGCCGCAGGCCGCGATCGCCAGACCCGCCGCGAGCGCGACGCGCGGTCCCTGGCCCTGCCGATCGTCGCCGTGCGCCTCGAGCAACTGGATCAACGCGCCGTAGGCGGCGATCACCAGGCCGACCGCGAAGATCGCCACCGCGTTCCACGCTCGCGGCGTGTCGCGGCGGTACGCCATCGCCACGACACCGGCGGCCGCGAGCGCGACGACGACGATCACCAGGAGGAGGACCGCGAAGGGCACGGCGGAACGGTACCCGCATGCGCAGGATCGGGCTACCGGCCGGTGGGGGCGAATTCAGGCTGCCACTCGCCGCGCGGCGCCCAGGGTGGATGACCGGCGGCGCCATCCGGCTGGGGATCCTGTGCGGCTTCATCGTCGCCATCGACATGCTCTCGCCCCGTCTCACCCAGCACCGGGCCGGCGTGGTGCTCGTGGCCGGTGCCATCGGCGCCGGCGTGCTCGCCGTGCTCGCCGTGGCTTCGGGCAGGGCCGCCGCAGCGCGCCTGACGCGGCTCATGCCGGGCCTCTCGCTGCCGTCCATCCGCGCGGGCGCCGTGCTCGCCGTGCTCCGCCACACGGGCCTGCCCCTGCTCGGCCTGGCGTTCTTCCTGGCCTGGACCTTCGTGTACCTCGGCATGTGGTGGTACGACCCCGCGGCCGCATTCACCGGCCTCGCCCGCTTCCCGCGGTTCGCCGACTTCTTCTACTACGCGGTCTCGACCGGGCTGATCTCGCCGCCCGGCGACATCGTGGCGGCGTCGCGCGGCGCCCGCTCGGCGACGCTCGTCGAGATGATCTCCGGGCTCGCGCTGGTGACCGCATACCTTTCCAGCTTCTCGGATCTGCTCGACCGCGGCGGCGAGAACCGCAACCCATGATTAACGGTCGGCTCCGCCCGATCGGTGGTACCCTTGTAGCGAGCCCCTCCAAGGAGAGTCTGGACTCATGTTCGGAAACACGATCGGACCCTGGGAAATCGCGATCGTCCTGCTGATCGCGCTCCTCGTATTCGGCCCCAAGAAGCTCCCCGAGCTCGGCAAGGGCCTGGGGCGCGGCATGCGTGACTTCAAGCGCGCCGTCAGCGGTGACGACGACGAGGAACGCAAGGCGGAAGATGAGGCCAAGAAGGCCGAGAAGCCTCAGATCGTGGCCGACACCACCGTCGTGGCAGCCGCGCCGGTCACCGCCGCGGAGCCCGTGACGGTCGCGCCGGCCGACGAGTCGACGACCTGATTCGACGGGGGCGGGTTGCGCCTTCGTACGAAACGCCTCGATCACGACGAGGAGGTCACCGTTGTCGAGCACCTCGACGAGCTCCGGAACCGCCTCATCGTGTCGCTCGCGTGCCTGGCCGCGGCCTTCATGGTCGCGTTCTGGCGCCACGGTGACCTGATCGAGCTGCTGAAGCGGCCGCTGCCGAAGGTCAACGGGCATCAGCTCGACCTGTTCGTGTTCGGCACCGGCGAGCAGTTCAAGCTCGCGATGTCGGTCTCGTTCTGGGCGGCCGTGATCGTCGCCCTGCCGATCCTCTTCTACCAGCTGTACGCGTACGTCATCCCGGCCTTCAATCCCGACCGGACGCACACCACGTGGCCGCTCCTGATCCTCGTCCCGAGCCTGTTCGTGGTCGGGGTGGTGTTCGCGTACATCGTGGTGCTCCCGGCGGCGGCGAGCTTCCTGCTCAACTTCGACGCGCACCTCTACACGGTCCAGCCGCGCGCCAACGAATGGTTCGAGTGGTGCGTGACGATGTTCATCGCGGTCGGGTTGATCTTCGAGTTACCCGCAGCGGTGCTGTTCCTGACCCGGCTCGGCATCGTCAACTCGGGGATGCTCCGCAAGTACCGGCGGTACGCGATCATCGTCCTCGCAGTCGTGGCCGCAGCGCTGCCCGGCGTCGACCCCGTCTCGATGATCATGGAGTTCCTCCCACTGCTCGTCCTGTACGAGTTCTCCATCGTCCTGTCCCGCATGGCCGAGCGCCGCGACGACCCGGCCGCCGCGAAGGGGAGTCGGGAAGCGGATCTTCCGCTACCGTAAGTCGCGGGACGTCGTGACGACCAACGGAAAGAAGCGTGGTGCCCAGGGCTACACCGTGGGCACGAAGGAGACGCCGAAGTCGAAGGCCAAGCCGAAGCGGCGGCGGCCCGAGGACCGGGAGCTCTTCAGCGACCGCGTGCGCAAGTCCGGCCGCTGGGTGTTCCTCGGCCTGGCGATCGTGTTCGCCTTCTCGTTCGTGCTGTTCGGCGTCGGCAACAGCGGCGGGCTGGGCCTGAACGACCTGCTGCGCAACAGCGGCGGCGGCGGGGGCGGCACGAGCACGTCCGGCGCGCCGTCCTCCGACGCGCTCCGCACCGCCCTCGAGACGGCCCGAACCCGGCCGAACGATCCCCAGTCGTGGGTCGCGGTCGGCGAGGCGTACACCAGCGTTGCGACGACGACGGCCGACCCGGCGCAGAGCCGCGACAACTACCAGAAGGCGGCCGCCGCCTACAAGAAGGCGGCCGATCTGACGCCATCCGACGTGGCGCTCCAGACGAAGCTGGCCCAGGCGTACACCGCCCAGGCTGCCGCGGTCGAGGCCCAGATCCAGGACCTCGTGGCCCGCGCGCAGGCTGCCAGCGCCGCCACGTCCGGGGCCGACGCCTTCGTCCCGTCAGGCCTCGGCACCGACGCCTTCACCCAGGCCGCCGACGCCCAGGTCTCGGCGATCGCCTCCTCGTTCTACAGCCAGACGACGCCGCTCAATGCAACCGCCACGGAAGCACGCAAGCAGGCGCTGACGGCGTGGCTGGCCGTCACCAAGCTCTCCCCGAAGGACCCGAATGCGTGGTTCCAGATGGCGGCCGCCGCAGCCGCGGTGGGGGACAAGACGAACGAGCTCCTCGGGTACAAGACCTTCGTGATCCTGGTACCGAACGACCCCCTCGCCGACCCGGTGCAGAAGCAGGTGGACTCGCTCGAGGGCAAGACGACGCCCGCCCCGGCGACGACTGCGCCTGCGACGAGCGGCTCGTCGACGGCACCGGCGGGCTCGACGACGACCGGGTGACCGCCGGCGGGTTCCCGGTGGTGCCGCTCGGCGACGATGGCGCCCTGGTCGTCCTCGACGGCACGATCGGCGCGCTCGACACGTCGGATGTGGCCGCGGCCCTCGAGGCGGCCACGGCAGCGCCGGTGCGTCGGGTCGTCGTCGACTTGACGCGCGCCGAGATAGCCGACCCGGACGCGCTCGCGGCGCTCTACGACGCGGCGCGCCTGCTGCGCGCGCGCGATGGCGTGCTCGCGGTCGCGACGCCGGACGGGTCGACCGTGCAACGCGTCCTGCGAACGTCAGGCCTGGGGGCGGCCTTCGCCGTCTACGGCACCCGCCGCGCGGCTCTGGACGACCTCGACCTCGACGATCCGGCGAGCTGAAACCGCCCCTGCGGTACACTCGAATTCCCGGGGGCCGTTAGCTCAGCTGGTAGAGCAGGGGACTCTTAATCCCAAGGTCGAAGGTTCGAGCCCTTCACGGCCCATCCGAACCCGTGCAAGTCACGCGGACGTGGCTTGATCGTGCGGGACAGGCATGCCGGAGAGGTCGCCGATGCGCTTGGCGAGCCCAGATCGGTCTCTCCACGGCCGCATGTGCGCCACGGAGCCGGGAGCGAATGGCCCACGATCGGGGCCGGCTGGCCGGTCGGCGACAATACCCGTGCGTGTACCAGTTGCAGCCACGGGCCCCCGACCGCATGGTCACCCGCGACCGCCGTTTCCGGCGGATGGCATTCGCGCTGGCCGGCATCCGGATCACCGCCGGCCTCTACTGGCTGACGAACCTGCTCTGGAAGCTGCCGCCGGACTTCGGCGGCAGCGCCAACGGGTCGACGAGGTACTGGATCGGCGTCGCCGCGGCCCACGGGATCGATCCGGCCCGCTGGATCGCGTCCGACCTCGCGCATCCGCATCCGACCATCGCCGGCTGGATCATCTTCTTCGCCGAGGGCGCGGCCGGGATCAGCCTGGTGCTGGGCCTGTACACCCGCGCCGGCGCGCTTCTCGGCACGTTCAACGCGGTCGTCGTGCTGCTGATGGTGGGCACTGCCCCGGGTGCCTGGATCTGGGGCCACCTGCTGCTGATCGTCGTCAACGCGGTGCCGCTGGTGGCGCCCGCGAACGCCCAGTTGAGCCTCGATGCGATGCGGGGCTGACCGGGCGGTCCTGTAGCCTCGTCGCATGCGCACATGCGTCGTCGGTCTCGGAGCGATGGGGATCGCGACCGCGCGAGTGCTGGCGGAACGCGGCCACGAGGTCCTGGGGATCGATCGCTTCGGCGTGGCGAACGAGCTGGCGAGCTCGGCGCACGGATCGAAGACGTTCCAGCTGAGCTCGACGAAGCGCGAGTACGTCGCGCTCGCCAGGCGAGCCCTGCTCCGGTGGCGCGAGCTCGAGCGGCGCGACGGCACCTCGCTGCTTCGCGGCGTGGGTCTCGTGGAGGTCGGCGGGCCGCACCAGGCGATCGTCGAGGCGCTGCGTGCCGAAGGGGTCACCGTCGAGGAGATCGACGGCGCCGACCTCGGCCGCTTCTTCCCGGGGGCGGCGCCCCGTCCCGGTGTCCCGGCTCGCTGGCAGCCCGCCGCCGGCGTCCTGCGATCACGGGACTGCCAGGTCGTGCAGGCCGACCTCGCCGCGCGCGCCGGGGCGGAGATCAGCGGCCGCGAGCCGGCGCTCGAGATCCACCTCCGCCCCGACGGCGCCACCGTCGTCACCGCCCGGCGCCGCGTGGACGTCGACGTCGCCGTCGTCACCGCCGGGCCGTGGACGAGCGGCCTGATGGCGTCACTCGGCGTGCAGCTCCCGCTGACGCCCGAACTGGCGCAGGCATCGTTCTTCCGCGGGGCGGGATGGGAGCTGCGCCCCTGCATCGCCGACTGGGACGGCGAGCAGCGAATCGGCCTCCAGGGCAATCCGGTGGCGGGCATCGGCTACGCCTTCCGTGGTGCTCCCGCGGGAGCACCCTTCGACCCCGAGGACGAGGACCGCCGGCCCGACCACGCCGAGGCACTCGCGCTGGCCCGGAGGGTGGCGTCCGAGTACCCGGGTCTCAGCGCGCAGGCAGTCCGCACCGAGCGCTGCCCGTGGACGCTGACGCCGGACGGCGACTTCATCATCGATCGCATCGGCGCGGTGGTCGTGGGAGCAGGGTGTTCGGGCCACGCATTCAAGTTCTCGCCCGCGCTCGGCGAGCTTCTCGCCGACCTGGTGGAGGGAGCCGCGCCGCCCGAGATGTTCCGCCACGACCGCCCCTCGCTCCGCCCGGCGGTCGCGCTCACGCCCTGAGTGGTCGACGCTCAACTCTACTGAAATATCGTGAATTCTCCGCGGAGGCGGTTCGGCTGGGTGATTCAGCCGCCGGAGAGCACCGCCGATGCATGAGGAACGTGCCTCACGCCCGACGCTGCGCGGCTATCGCGATCCTGGCGATGGCCCTGATCCAACCCGCCACCGCACTGGCCGACGACCTGTACGTCCTCGACGGCGACCAGGCCGTCGAACTGCAGGGCACGCACCGGTACGGCCACGTCTACATCACGGCGAATCCCGGCCTGCGGCTGACGGGCAACACCACGCTGCGGGTCGACACCCTGTACGTCGCTCCGGGCGCGGCGATCCAGACCTGCTTCGTCTCCTCCGGCATTCCCGGACAGGGCGACCCTGCCGGCTGCCAGAACGGGCGATCGCTCACGATCATCGCGTCGCAGACGATCACGATCGGGGCTGGCGTATCGCTGCAGGGGGGGACGGGCGCTCCCCGTAACGGCGGGTCGCTCGTCCTGAGCGCGCCCGTCGTCACGCTCGGCGGCGACGTGATCACGAGCGGCATCGCGAACGGGCGCTCCGGGAACATCTCGATCGGCGCCGGCAAGACCGCCAGCCTGCAGTCGCTGACGGCGAACGGGGCCTCGGTCGGCATTCGCGGCGGACTCGGCGTGGATATCGCCGGTGACGTCACCGCGCGCGGCACGGGCGCGGTCGCGCTCTCAGCCGTCGATCGAGCAGCCGACGGCGGGCACATCTCGATCACCTCCGCAAAGGGCGACGTGACGGCGCGGGGCAACGTGAACGCGGACGGCGCGAACGGATCGGCCGCGATCGGTGGCGGCAACGGTGGTTCGGTCGCACTGAGCGGCGGCGTGGTCAGGATCGGCTCGAGCGACGTGACCGGCGGAACCGGCCAGGACGCGCGCGGCGGTCGGGGCGGCAACTTCGCGGCGAAGGCGCGAGGCGCCCTCGTGATCGGCAGCATCGACGCGTCCGGATCCGCAGCGAACGCAGTGGCCGGCAGCGGCGGCTCGGTCGGGCTCTCCGCCGGCGGCGTGGCGGTGGTCGGGAACATCTCGCTACCGGGCGCGAACGCGGCCACCACGGGGTCGAACGCCGGACACCTGACGGTGCATGCCGCCAGGCTGCTTCTGGGTGGCTTCAACGGTGGCGGCGGGACGTCGACGAACCCCCCGGACAACGGTGCCGGCGGCGGCGGTGCGATCGTGGTCATCGGGACGAAGGGCCAGATCAGCATCCCGGGCATGAGTCTGGGAGGCGGCTCCGGCGCCGGCACAGGTGCAGGAGGCCGCGGTGGCCGATTCACGAGCAGCTCGGGCGATCTCCTGGTCAACGGCGGCATCGACGTCACCGGCGGCAACCCCGGCGCCGGCGGCAACGGCGGCGCGACCGGCGCGGCTGCCATGGTCTCCACGGGCCGGGTGACCGTGAACGGGACGATCGACGCGTCCGGCACGGGCTCGCCGGGCGCCAGCCCTTCGGCAGGTGGATCGATCAGCATCGGTTCGGCGGGCAGGATGCTGCTCGGCGCAGCGGTCGCCAACGGCGCCAACGGGCTCGTCCGCGGCTCCGCCGGCGGCAAGGTGACCCTGCGACTCCGAAACGGCACCATCTCCGGCCTGGCGGCGAACGGCGGCAACGCTGCCGGCGCCGGCACCGGCCCGGGCGGTGCGGGCGGCGCGGTGACGATCATGGCCAGCCGCGCCGTGACGGTGCCCGGGTTCGGCGTCGCGGGCGGCAACGGCGCCGGCACGGCGGCTGGCGGCCGGGGCGGAACGGCATCCATCAGGGGGGTCGGCGTCGTCGCGACCGGCGGCATCGACGTCACCGGCGGGCCAGGCGGCGGTAACGGCGGCGCGACCGGCTCTGCCACCATCGCATCGACCGGCGACATGGACCTCTCGAGCATCGACGCCAGCGGCACGCAGGCGAACGCCGGCACGCCGTCCGCCGGTGGCCACATCACGCTCAAGGCGACCGGGTTCGCGCACGTCGGCAACCTCTACGTGAACGGGCAGAACGGGCTGAACCGGGGATCGGCCGGCGGCACCATCGCCATCCGTGCCGCGGGCGTCGTCGCGATGACGCTGGCGGCGTACGCCGGCAGCGGCCAGGGCGGCGGAACGGGCCCGGGGGGTCGCGGCGGCGCCATCGCCGTCTCGGTCACCGGCTACGCACTGCTCCCCGGGACTCTCGGTCTCCGGCGGAGCCGGCGCGACCACCGCGGGTGGCGGGCACGGCGGTGCGATCACGGTCAGCGCTCGCGCGATCGACGTGACCGGCGGCATCGACGTGACCGGCGGCGGTAACGGCACCGCGAGCGGAGGCGGTACGGGCACGGTCGCGATGACCGCCCGCGGCGGCGACATCACCGTCACCCAGACCATCGACGCGTCCGGCACCGGCGCAGCCACCGGATCGGCGTCGTCCGGCGGACGGATCGCGCTCTCGGCGCCCAAGGGCACCCTGCGGCTCGGGACGCTGGTCTTCAACGGCGCCAACGGCGGCACCCACTCCGGGGCCGGCGGCGTGGTGTCTCTCAGCGGCCGGTCGGTCTCGGCCGGGTCGATCTACGGCTATGGCGGCAGCGCGAACGTCGGCGGCGGGGCCGGCGGCGCGGGCGGCTCGCTCGGCAGCCGGGTGACCGGATCGTTCATCGCCGGACAGCTGCAGTGCCAGGGCGGCAACGGCTCGGGCACCGGCCGCGGCGGGGCGGGCGGCGCGATCGTCATCGTCGCGGGCCAGATCTCGACGGTCCTCGCGCTGACCTACGGCGGCAACTCCGGCGGGTCGGGCGCGGCCGGCGGCCGGATCACGCTTCGGGCCGCCCGGAGCCTGACCATCGACGGCGCCGTGACGTCCAACGGCTCGAGAGGCGCCGATGGGCTGACCCCGGCGACCCGGGGCGGCACGGCGGGGCCGATCCTGCTGCGCGCTGCTGCGGGCACGCTCAGCGTCGCCGGATCGGTCACCGCGACCGGCGGCGACGGGGGCGACCCGGTGGCTGCCACGGGCGGACAGGGCGGACGCGGCGGAGCGGTGACCATCTTCGCGTTCCACGTCAGCGGGATCCCGGCGATCCGCACCACGGGCGGAACGGCCGGCGGAACCGGCGACACGTGGGGGGTGGGCGGGGACGGAGGGAAGCTCCTCGTGTCGTCGCACGAGCCGATCCTCGACGGAGCGCACGGTGTGATCGACACCTCGGGCGGGCTGGGCGGGCTCGGCGGCCGCGAGGGGGCACGGACGTGGCGCGTGCTGCGCCGACCGGGGCGAGGGGCATGAGAACGGCATACCAGGGGGGACCGGCATGAAGATCACGCGGCAGGGCCGCGCACGTCAACTGCAGGCAGCAGGCCTCGGATCGGCGGCGACGAAGCGCATGACGACGGCCATGGTCGACCGTCTGTTCTGGCGCGCGGGCTTCGGCCCGACGGCAGCCAATCGCAGGAAGTGGAAGGGCCGCAAGGTCGTCGAGCTCGTCGACTGGTTCCTGAAGCACTCCCCGGCGCTGCACGGCACCCCGCCGCGGCGCGACGGACACGCGCTCGACCCGGCCTCCGACGACACGGACCTCGCGCTCGAGTGGATCGACCGCATGGTGCGATCGGACAACCCGTTCGTCGAGCGCATGACGTTCTTCTGGCACCGGCACTTCGCGAACGCGCCCGACGGCGGGCCGTCGAACGCCATGCTGCGCCGCCAGATCGCGCTGTTCCGGAGCTACTCCGACTTCGGCCACCGCCCCACCGCGACCTTCCGGGACCTGGTGCGCGACGTCACCGTCGACCCGTCGATGCTGACGTACCTCACCGGCATCGACAACGTCAAGGGCCACCCCAACGAGAACTACGCACGAGAGGTGATGGAGCTCTTCTGCCTCGGCATCGCCGACGCCACGCACCATCTCAACTACACCGAGCACGACATCCAGCAGCTCGCCAAGGCCTTCACCGGCTGGCAGGTCGACACCTCGAATCCGGACGCGCCGACGAGCTACTTCACGCGCAATCGCTGGTACGACGGCCCGAAGAACCCGTTCGGGATCCGGGCGAACTACCAGGCGTACCGCCGCGGCGACCCGGCCCGCACGGCCGCGTCGGATGCGATCGAGCTGGTGCTGAAGCGGCCCAAGCGAGCCGACTCCGGGGCGAGCCGTGACGGCGCGCGCCGCGCGTACGAGACCCACGCGCGGTTCCTGCTGGCGAAGCTCTGGAGCGAGTTCATCGTCGGTCAGGCGCCGTCCAGATCGATGAACGACCTCGTCGCGGTCTACCTCGCGAAGGTCGGGACGACGCCCGGGCTGCGCCTCAAGCCGGTGCTGCGGCGCATCCTCACCGACGCCCGCATGTTCTCGTCGCTGACCGAGCCGAACATGGTCAAGCCGCCCGTCGTCTTCGCGGTCGGCCTCATGCGGGCGGCCGGGGCGCACATCGTCGACGACACGCCGGCCCGGTACCTGGACACCATGGGGCAGCTGCCGTACCACCCGCCGAACGTGGCCGGCTGGGAAGGCGGCCTCTCGTGGCTGAACACGAACACGGTGCTGTCCCGGTTCGAGTTCGCCGGCGAGATGATCGACCAGCATCCGCCGGGCGACAGGGCCGGCGAGAGCGCCTCCGCGGCGGTTGCCCGGGCGCTCGCGGCGTGCGGTCATCCCTGGATGGCCGCCGGCTCGAAACGCGCCATCGCCGACTACGCGCTGCGGGCGCCCTCGAGCTCCGCCGCGCTTCGCATCGAGCGCCAGCGAATGCTCCGCGCGCTCACCCTCGCAGGCCCCGACGGACAGGTGATGTGATGGCAACGCTCGATGGCTACGAGGCAGTGAAGTGCGCCGACTGCGCGCGCAGTGACTCGGCGGTGACCGACCTCGCTCCGTCGCAACGGCTGCAGATCCCTGTCGAGGCGCTGGCCGGCAGACCGCAGGACGTCCCGCGCGCGGGCGCGATGTCGCGCCGGGCCGCACTGGTGAACGGCATCGCCGGCGTCGCCTCCGTGTACGCCGCGACCAAGCTGCCGTGGGACCAGATCTGGGAGGCGGCCGCGGCCGAGGCCGCCGGCAACCCGACGCGCAAGATCGTCCTGATCTACCTCCAGGGCGGCGCGGACGGGCTGAACATGTTCGTGCCGGCCGACGACCCGCAGTGGACCCTCTACGACGGCTTCCGCCACAACATCGCCCGCACGCGCGCCGCCTCGACGTCGCTGACCGACGTCGGCTCGACGGTCATGGGCAACACCGGCAACCTCCTCGGCTTTGCGAACCCGCTGCTCTCCGGCGCCACCAACAACCAGCTCTACAGCGGCGTACCCGGGAACGGCGCTCGGCCTCGACACCGTGTACGGCGACGGCTCGGGCGGGGCCGGCTCGAACCTGGCGGTCTTCCCGGCGGCCGACTACAACCCGCCGAACCTGTCCCACTTCGACAGCCGCGACTACTGGTTCGCCGGTGCGCTCCAGAAGATGCAGACCGGCTGGCTCGGGCGATGGCTCGACGCCGAGGGGTCGCGGACGAACCCGCTGCAGGCGATCTCGCTGGACTCGTCGCTCTCGAAGCAGATCCGGACGTCGCTGGCACCGGTGTGCGCCCTCGACGGCATCAACGGCATCCAGTTCCGCGTGCGGAACGTGTCGAATCCCGGGAACAACGCGAACCTGCAGATCAGCCGGCTCGCGCACGTCGCAGCCCACTCCGGCAACACGGCGCTGAAGCGCAGCCGGTCGGCGTTCCAGCTGACGACCGAGGTCTCGGCCAAGGTCCGGACGCTCGTGAGTTCGGCGGCCACCGCCCCGTATCCGAACTCGTACCTGTCCGATCGCCTGCAGCTGGCGGCGCAGCTCCTCGCCGGAGGACTCGGCACCCGCGTGGTCACGATCGACTGGGGCAGCTTCGACACGCACGGCGACGAGGTCGCGGGCATGGATCCGCAGCTCGCCGTCCTCGGCTCGGCGCTCGGCGCGTTCCAGCAGGACCTCACCGATCGCGGCATCGCCGACGACGTCATCACGGTCGTCTTCTCGGAGTTCGGCCGCCGGGTCGACTCGAATGACTCCGGCGGCACCGACCACGGCGCCGGCGGCGCGATGATGGTCATGGGCAACGCCGTGAAGGGCGGCCTCGCGTCGGAGCCCTCGAATCTGGCGGCGCTCGACGGCAACCGCGACCTGGTGGTCACGACCGACTTCAGGAAGGTCTACAAGGCGATCCTGAGCGAGTGGTTCGGCACCGACCCGAAGCGGTACCTGCCCGACCTTCCGACAGGCAGCATCTCGCGCTACGACGGGACGTCGCAGCTCCTCAAGGTCTGAGGTGGACAGGAAGGCACTTGGAGTGCTGGCGGGGGTCGCGCTGTGCGCGGCCCCCGTCGTGCTGGCGGCGCCCGCCGGCGCCCGCCGCCACCGGCTCCATCGCCCGCCGCCGCCCCTGCGCCTGTGGTCGTCGCTCGGCATCACCGAGATCGAGTACGGCGTCACGCCCAGCCACCTCGACCTGGCGGCCGGGAGCGTGCGCATCCTGGTCGCCAACCGCGGCATGGACGACCACGATCTCACCATCGCCACCGGGGCCGGGGCCACCGTCGCCTACGCGTTCGTTCCCGCCGCCGTCGACGGCGTGCCGGGGAAGGTCACGTTGACACCCAGGCTCGCCCCCGGCCGCTACCGCCTCTACTGCAGCCTCTTCGACCACGCAGCGCGCGGCATGGTCGCCTACGTCGACGTCGTCGCGCCGTAGCGCGTAGACCGTCGCGCTATCGCACGTTGGCGTCGTACTGCGTGAGCCAGTAGCCGGTGAGGCTCGCCTGGATCGTCAGCTTGCCGGACTTGCGCGGCTTGACCGTGACGTACGCGATGCCGTTCGAGCGGGTCCTGACGCGCTTGCTGACGCCGGCGCCGGACAGCGTCACGAGGGCGCTCTTGACCGGCTGGCCCGCCTTGGTCGTGACCAGGATCTTCAGCTTGACGGACTTGCCGCGGGACAGGAGGCCGTAGACGATGATCTTCATCGCCTTGGGCAGGTCGAGTGCCATCGCCGAGGTCGTCTCGCCGATGTTCCCCGACTCGTCCACTGCTGCCACGCGCCAGTAGAACCGGCCGCCGACGGCGTACCCGAGTGCCTTCAGGAGCGGAGCGAAGTCGGGATTGGTGACCTTCACCTTCTCGACGCGCACGCCGGCGAAGTCCTGCCGGGCGGAGACCTCGACCTGGTACTTGGCCGCGCCGATCTTGGGCGTCCACTGCAGCAGCACGCCGCCGCCGGAGCCCTTGCGCACCGTCGCGCCGGCCGGCGCCGACATCCGGTTCGTGAACGCCACCCACCCGGTCCACGGCCCGTTCACGACCTGGCCGGCCTGGAGCTTTGCGAAGTTCGCCCGCACGCGCCAGTGCCAGGCGCCGGTGCCGTCGAGCTTGAGCATGGTGGTGGCGGTCGAGCGCCATCCGCGGGAGGTCGTGACTCGCCCGCTGGGCGACTGCAGATCGAAGTCGTAGCTGACGGCGCCGTCCACCGCTCCCCAGTGCCAGGTCGGGACGTTCTCCGACGTTGTCACGTTCCCGGTCACATCAGGGGTCGGTAGCGTCACCCGGAACGTCCGCACGGGCGACCGTGTCAGGCCGGTGTCGAGCCAGTCGTTGGCGCGGACACGCCAGAACAGGTCGGTGTCGGCCGGGTACGAGAGCACCGAGGTGTACGACAGGGCCGGGGTGTCGACGGTCTCGACGAGATTGGAGAAGCCGGGATCGGTGGCGACCTCGAGGGTGTAGGTCCTCGCGCCCTCCACCACGTCCCACTCGAACGAGGGCTTGCCACTGAACTGGGCTGCGGAGACCGGAGCGATGAGACTGGGCGGCTGGCTCAGCTTCTGGAAGTCCTGCGGGTTGGCCGAGGTCGGCTCGATCAGCGCCCCGAAGCCGCTGGTGCTCGGCGCCGGCAGCACCGCCCAGTAGTAGGAACGTGGTCTCGTCCGCGTACGTCATGGGCGAGGTGCGGAAGCGCGGCGCGTAGGCCGGGCCGCGCACGAAGGCGTAGTCCACCAGCGTCGTGAAGCTCGGGTCGCGCGACAGCACCACGAAGTAGCTCTTGGCGCCGGGCGTGGGGAGCCAGGTGAAGTAGGGGTTGCGGGGCGTGATCGACCCGGTGGTCGGCAACTGGTAGTCCGAGGCCTGCGGGTAGGAGGCCGGGCATCCGCACGGATCGTCGGGATAGCCGACGAACTCGAACGAGATGTGCCAGTCGGTGCCGGCGGCCGGGAACCCGTTGTCGAGGTACGTCCAGGCGCCCCAGACGTGCTGGGACGTGCCGTGCTGGTCCTTGCCGTCGTCGCTGTAGGCCCGCACGCGCACGCAGTAGAGCGATCCGGGCACCATCTGCGGCACCTCGTAGCTCAGCGTGCGCCCGCGGCTCAACGGGCTCGAGGCCGGGTTGGGCCCGAGCGGCGTCCAGGCGTTGGTCGCCACGATGTCGTTCCAGAACTGGGTGTTGTCGGAGTCGGTGCAGACCGAGTTGACGGGGTCCCACCACCGTACGTCGACCTCGTAGGCCGACGCGCCCGGCACCGGGTCCCAGGTCACGATCGGGTTGTCGGTCTGATAACCGTCCGCGCCCAGATCGAGGTCGGTGCCGACCAGACCACGGTAGTCGCTCATCTGCAGGTTGCTGATGGACGGCGTCGGGTCGAGGAACGGCGGCGTGTCGAACGTCTTCTCGAAGAAGGCGTTCGCGTTCCAGTAGTTCCACACCCCGAAGTGCCCGCCGCCGTCGATGGCCCGTACCCGCCAGTAGTAGCGGTTGTTGAGCAGCACGGAGCTGGGCGAGAAGGATGTCGCCACGGTGGTGGCATCGAAGAAGATCGAGCCGGAGGCGAACTGGGAGTCGGAGTTGACCTCGATCTCGTACCGGGCGGCGCCCGGCACGGGATCCCAGGAGAAGCGCGGGTCGACGACCATGTCGGGCGTGTCGCTGACGAGATCCTGGTAGACGAGGGCGGTCGTCGACGGCCAGAGCCAGTTGAACGACCACACCTGGGAGACGGTGCCGCGGTTGCCGTCGCCGTCGATCGGCGTCACGGCCCAGTAGTAGGTCTGGGAGGGCGTCAGCCCGCCGACGACCGTGTAGGAGGAGGCGTCGGTCTCGACCGGCACCACCGCACCGCCGTCGAACGACGAGAGGTCCGGGTCGGACGCGATCTTGAACTCGTACTTGGCGGCGCCCGCGATCGGCGACCAGGTCACCGTGGCCGGCGTCGGGTAGCTGAGGGTGGCGCCGTCGGCGGGCGAGAGCGGCTGGCTCTGGCCGAGCCAGTTGATGCGGAAGGACGAGGGGTCCGACCAGACGGACGTCACGCCCGCCTTGGTCACGGCCTTGACCCGCCACCAGTAGTAGTTGTTCGGCAGGGCCGCGGTGATCGAGGCGTAGGTGTTGCGCGTCTCGACCGACGAGTCTCCGCCGAACAGCACGGGCGATGCGAAGCCCGGATCTGCGGCGATCTGGAACAGGTAGTGATCGGCGCCCGTGACCGCGCCCCAGCCCATGCCGGGCACCTGCTCGTACGAGCTGCCGTCGACCGGATAGGTTGGCGCCGGCGGCGCCAGGCCGGCCATGACAGTCGATGGAAGGGCCAGCGCGAGCACGAGGACGCCCAGGGAGAGAACGCGGTTCATCCAGGTCAGGATCGACCGCCGCCACGCCACGAGCGCTAGCCCGAAAGGGGGATATCCGGGGTCGCTGCCAGCCCCGCCAGGGGGTGCCGGACCGGCCGTACCGCGCCCGGCGTAGTATTCCCCGGCCGTGACGGATGTCCGCATGATCGACGTCGGCCCCAAGCCGGAGACGGACCGCTCGGCGACCGCTCGGGCGGTCGTGCGCACCACGAGCGAGGTCGCAGCTCGCATAGCCGCGGGCACCATGCCGAAGGGCGACGTGCTGGCGACCGCGCGGGTGGCCGGGATCATGGCCGCCAAGAACACGCCCCAGATCCTCCCCCTCTGCCACCCGCTGCTGCTCACCAACGCGGTCGTCGACCTGACGGTCGACGAACCGGCGGGCGTCGTGCGCGTCCGGACGACGGTCGATACCCGGCATCGCACCGGCGTCGAGATGGAGGCTCTGTGCGCCGCGGCGGCGGCCGCGCTGTGCATTCACGACATGTGCAAGGGCCTCGACCCCGCGATCGTCATCGACGACCTGTGCCTCGAGGCGAAGTCGGGCGGCAAGAGCGGGGAGTGGCGGCGCCCAGCGTGAAGGCGGCGGTGCTGACCGTGTCGGACGGGGTCGCGGCCGGTGCCCGCGAGGACGCCTCCGGGGCGACACTGGCGGACGCCGCCCGCGTGGCCGGGTTCGACGTGGCGGATCGCGATGTCGTCCCGGACGACGCTCCGCGCATCCAGGCTGCGATCCGCTCGTTCGTCGATGCCGGCATCGCGCTCGTGCTGGTCACCGGGGGCACCGGGTTCGGGCCGCGCGATGTCACGCCGGAGGCCCTGGCGGCCGTGTACGACCGGCTTGCGCCGGGCCTCGACGAGGCGATGCGCGCAGCCTCGATGCGGGTCAAGCCGCACGGCATGCTGACCCGCGGCATCTCCGGCATGTGCGGCCGGACGCTGGTGGTGTCCTTCCCGGGCAGCCCGCGCGCCTGCGCAGAGAACTTCGCGGTGGTCGCACCCGTGCTCGACCACGCGCTGAGCCTCCTCCGCGAGACCCCGACCGAGCACCTGTGACCGTGGCCGTCGCCGTCCGCCGCCTCTCGTCCTTCGTCCGCCTCGAGCACACGGTGTTCGCGCTGCCGTACGCCTACGTCGGAGCGATCCTGGCCGTGGACGGATCGCCGGGCCTGGCGAACCTGGTCTGGATCACCGTCGCCATGGCGGGGGCGCGGTCGCTGGCGATGGCGCTCAACCGCCTGATCGACGCCGAGATCGACGCGCGCAACCCGCGCACCGCACGGCGCGAGCTGCCCGCCGGGTTGCTGACGCGGACGCAGGTCCTGGCGTTCTGCGCCGTCTCGCTGGCGGTCTTCGCGATCGCCGTCTCGCAGCTGGCGCCGATCACGCGCTGGCTCGCGCCCATTCCGGTGGCGGCGTTCGTGATCTACCCGTACCTGAAGCGGTTCACGGCGCTGTGCCACCTCTGGCTCGGTGCTGTCGATGGTCTCGCGCCCGTCGGGGCCTGGGTCGCGATCACCAACACCGTCGACTCCGAGCCGTTCTGGCTGGGCGGGGTCGTCTGCTTCTGGATCGCCGGGTTCGACGTGATCTACGCCACCATGGACGTCGACCACGACCGCCGGGAGGGGTTGCACTCGATCCCCGCCGCGTTGGGCGTTGCCCGCGGCCTGACGGTGGCCCGCCTCTTCCACGTCGTCGACGGTGGCGCTGATGATCGCATCGGGCGTGGTCATGGACCTCGGTCTCGTCTACTACTGCGGCGTCGCGATCTGCGGTGCACTCCTGGCCTACGAGAACGCCATCGTGCACCCGGACGACCTCTCGCGCGTGAACGCCGCGTTCTTCAACGTCAACGCGGCCATCGGCGGCATCTACCTGGGCGCCGTCGTCCTCGATGTCGCCACCGGCTGACCGCAACGGGCTCGCCGTCGAGCTGCGGCAGTGCTCGCGCAGATTCGGCGAGCGGGTGGCCCTGCGCCGCGTGTCGGTGGCCGTCGACCCGGGCGAGCGGTTGGCGCTGCTCGGCGCGAACGGCTCGGGCAAGTCGACGCTGCTGCGGATCGTGGCCGGCCTGGCCCGTCCCACCGCCGGCGACGCCCTCGTCGACGGTGTCGCGTCGGCCGACCTCGCGCCCGCCGTGCGCGGGCGCATCGGGTACGTCGCGCACAGGTCGCTCTGCTACCGCGGGCTGACGGCAGCGGAGAACCTCGACCTCCTGGCGCGCCTGGCGAGGGTCGACCTCGCCCGCGTCCCTGCGGCACTGGAGGACGTCGGCCTGGCCGATCGGGCCGGCGATCGCATCGACGGCTTCTCGCGGGGGATGATGCAGCGGCTGGCCCTCGCGCGGGTGCCGCTCCTGCAGCCGTCGCTGCTGCTGCTGGACGAGCCGACGACGGGCCTGGACAGCGAAGGGCTGGAGGTGCTCGACCGGATCCTCGCGGCAACGACCGCGACGGTGCTGGTGGCGACCCACGACGAGGAGTTCGCCGCCCGCCATGCCCCGCGAGCACTGCGCCTGGTGCACGGCGAGGTGGCGGCGTGATCCGGAGCGCGCTCGTCCTGGCGCGCAAGGACATGCTGCTCGAGGTGCGGCGCCGCGAGGTGGTGCTCGGCATGCTCCAGTTCGTCCTGGCGACGCTGGTCGTCGTGCACTTCGCCCTCGGCGGCGACCGCGCCCCGGTCAAGCCGGCGGCCGGCATGCTCTGGGTGATCATCCTGTTCACGGCGCTGCTCGCGCTCGGCCGCGCCTTCGCAGCCGACACCGAGGACGGCGCGATCGAGGCGCTCCTGCTGGCGCCCATCGACCGGGCGGCGATCTGGCTCGGCAAGGTGCTGGCCCAGCTCGCGTTCCTGGGCGCCATGGAGATCGTCGCCGTGCCGGCGTTCTACCTGATGCTGTTCGGCCGGGATGCGCCGGCGTTCGGGCCGACGGTGGCGGCGATCGTGCTCGCCGACGTGGGGCTGGCGGTGGTCGGCGTCCTGGTGACGTCACTCGCCGGGCCCGCCCGGACCCGCGACGTGCTCCTCCCCGTGCTGTTCCTCCCGATCTCGATCCCGCTGGTGATCGCAGCCGTGACGGCGACGCTGGGCGCGCTGCCCGACGGCGGCGGCAGCACCAAGGGGCTCGCCTTCCTGGTGCTCTACGATAGTCTGTTCGCCCTGCTCGGGTGGGGCGTCTACGAGCACCTGACCGGAGAGTGACCGACCCTTGACGACGTTTCCCGGTGCCCGTTTCCTCGCCCTGAGCGCGCTCGCCATCCCGGTCTCGATCGGGATGATCTTCTGGTGGACGGCGGACGATGCCGACCAGGGCTTCTCGCAGAAGATCTTCTACTTCCACGTGCCGATCGCCCTGACGGCGTACGCCTGCTTCGGCTACGCGGCGGTCTGCGCGGCGATGTACCTCCGCACCCGTTCCGATCGATGGGATCTGCACGCCTATGTCGGGGTGCACGTTGCGACGATCTTCGGCACGCTCGTGCTCGTCACGGGCACGATCTGGGCGAAGGTCTCCTGGGGCGTTTGGTGGAACTGGTCGGACCGTCAGCTGAACACGTTCCTGATCCTGTTCCTCTACTACTGCGCCTACTTCATGCTTCGCTTCTCGCTCGAGGAAGGCCCCCGCCGGGCCGTCTACTCGGCCGTCTACGTGCTGCTCGGCGTCGGACTCGTGCCGCTGTCGTTCCTGGCCGTGCGCATCGCGCAGTCGCTCGTGCACCCGACCGTGTTCACGAGCAGCGGCGCGGCCATGCCGCGCGAGTTCCTGCTGACGTTCCTGGTCGCGCTCGGCGGGATGCTGTGCCTCGGTGCGGCGATGATCCAGGTGGAGTTGACGGGAAAGGACCTGGCCCTGCGGATCCGCGAGCTGCGCCGCCGCCAGGAAGGGACCGACCTGTGAGCTTGCGGACGGGCGTCGAGTACGTGGCCGCGGTGTACGTCATCGTCTGGCTGACGGTGCTCGCCTACATGTGGCTGATCGGGCAGAAGCTCGCCCGCCTCGAGCGCGAGGTCAAGCGTCTCGAGACGGCAGAGCCGCCGCAGCCGCCGGCCGCCGAGCCGACGTGACGCCGACGAGGATCGGGACGCGCGCATCGCGGCTCGCCCTCGCCCAGGCCGAACTCGCGGCGGAGGCGCTCCGGGCGGTCGGCCAGGCGGTGACGCTGGTGCCGCTCTCGACCGCGGGCGATCGCGACGTCCGGAGCTCCTTCGCCGAGATCGGCGCGCGGGGCATCTTCGCCACCGAGATCGAGGCCGCCCTGCTCGACGGGCGCATCGATGTAGCCGTGCACTCCGCGAAGGATCTCACCGACGACGAGGACGAGCGCCTGACGATCGCGGCGTGCCTGTCGCGCGCCGACCCGCGCGATGCCTGGTGCGGGCCGGCCCGCTCGTGGTCGGAGGTGCCCGCCGGAGCGCGCGTCGGCACCGCGTCGATGCGCCGCCGCTCGCAGCTGGCAGTGCTGCGTGCCGACCTGCGGGTCGAGCCGCTTCGCGGCAACGTCGAGACGAGGCTTCGCAAGCGCACGGAACGCGGACTCGACGGCGTGCTGCTCGCCGCCTGCGGCCTCGACCGGCTGGGGCGCGGCGACGAGATCGGATTCCGGATACCCGTCGACGAGATGATCCCGGAGACCGGCCAGGGCATCATCGCGATGCAGGTACGGAGCGGCGACGAAACGCGGCTGGCGGGCGCCGGCGATGTCGTGGCGAGCGCGACGCTGGTCGTCGAGCGCCTCGTCACGCGCGCGATCGGCGGAGGGTGCACCGTCGCGGTCGCGGTCCATGCCGAGCCGGCCGGCGCGGGCTGGCGCATTCACGCCTACAAGGACGGCCGGTCGATCGTGACCGACTCCCGCGACCCCGCCGCGACCGCGGCCGCCCTCGCGCGGGAGCTCGGATGACGGTGTACCTGGTGGGCGCCGGGCCTGGCGATCCCCGGCTGATCACGATCCGCGGGCTGGAGCTCGTGCGGCGCGCCGACGTGCTCGTCTACGACCGGCTGGCGTCGCCCGCACTGGTCGCCGACGCCCCGGCGACGTGCGAACGGATCTTCGCCGGCAAGGAGGCCGATCACCACGCCCTGACGCAGGACGAGATCAACGCCGTCCTGGTCGACCGCGGGCAGCGCGGCGGCGTCGTGGTGCGTCTGAAGGGCGGCGATCCCTTCGTGTTCGGCCGCGGCTCCGAGGAGGCCCTCGCGCTGCGCGAGGCCGGCGTCGAGTTCGAGGTCGTGCCGGGCGTCACGTCTGCCGTGGCCGTGCCGGCCTACGCCGGGATCCCGGTCACCCATCGTGGCCTCGCGACCCACGTCACCTTCGTCACCGGTCACGAGGATCCGTCACGGGGCACGCGGGACGTCGACTGGGAAGCGCTGGCCCGCGCCGGGGGCACGCTAGTCCTGCTGATGGGCGTCGGCGGTCTCGAGGAGATCGCTGCCGCGCTCGTCGCCGGCGGCCGCGATCCGGCCACGCCGGCCGCCGTGATCGCACGGGGCACGACCGCCGGGCAGCAGGTGATAGGCGGCACCCTCGGGACGATCGCGGCCGCGGCCACCGGCATCCGGCCGCCGGCCATCACCGTCGTCGGCGAGGTCGCCCGGCTGCACGAGCAGATCGCCTGGGCGGACCGGCGACCGCTGCACGGGAGCACGATCGCGGTCACACGGGCACGGGCTCAGGCCGGCGAGCTGGTCGGCCGGCTGCGGGATCTCGGCGCCGACGTCATCGAGGCGCCGGTGATCCGGATCGAGCCGCTGCCCGGCCCGCCGATCGACCCCTCGGCCTACGACGTCATCTGCATCACGAGCCCCAACGCCCCCGAGCTCCTGCTCGAGCGGATCGGCGGCGACGCCAGGCGCCTCGCGGGCGTCGAGGTGGCCGCGATCGGACCGGGCACCGCCCGCGCCCTGCGGCAGGTCGGCGTGGTGGCCGACGTGGTGGCCGAGCGCGCCATCGGCGAGAGCCTCGTCCAGGCGCTGGCCGCCGGCGTTGCGGGTCGTCGCGTCCTGGTGGCCCGCGCGGAGGAGGCCCGGGACGTCGTGCCCGATGGGCTGCGCGCGGCCGGCGCGGCCGTGGTCGATGTCGTGAACCTCTACCGGACGGTGGCCGAAGCGCCGCCGGGCCGCGCCGCGCTGGAGGCGAACCTGGTCACCTTCACCTCGGCGTCGACCGTGCGTCGCTTCGCCGAGGCGTTCGCCGATGCCGACCTGGCGGCGGTCCGGGGCGTCAGCATCGGCCCGATCACGTCCGGCGCTGCGCGGGACCTCGGCGTGGGTCTGGTCGCCGAGGCGGCGCACCACGATATCGACGGACTCGTCGAGGCGATTCTCGGCCTCCGGGAACCCTGAGCCACCCGCCGCCGTCAGACCGTCGGTCGACGAGGCCAAGGAGGCCGGCGATGAATTCCAGTTCGAGACTGCCGATCGCGGTGGCGATCGGTGCCCTGGCGATAGCGGCGGTGGCCGTCCTGCGCCCCGGTGGCGACGGCAGCCCCGTCCCCGCCATCGCCAACGCCGCGACTGCGGCGACCGATCCCGGCGCGCTGGCACCGTTCCTGCGGTTCACGGGCACCGGCACGGTGACGGTCAAGCCCGACACCGCGACCATCACGGTCACCGCGGGCGCAACCGCCAAGACGTCGCAGGCCGCGCTGGCCCAGGCGACGAAGAAGCTGACCGCCGTGCGTGCCCGCCTGAAGCAGCTGGGCGTTGCGGATGCCGACCTCCAGACCCAGGGATCGTGGACCTACCAGCAGTGGGACACCAAGGACTGGCGCGCGGAGCTGTCGCTGAACGTCAAGGTGCGCGACGTCAACCAGGCCGGCAAGCTGCTCGCCGAGGCCAACGCGGCCGGTGCAGACAGCGTCTCGGGCCCGATGTTCGCCGTCGCCGACCAGCAGGCTGCGTACGCATCGGCGCTGCGCCTGGCCATCGAGGACGCCCGGTCCAAGGCGCAGGCGGCCGCGTCCCAGATGGGCGTCACCGTCAGCGGCGTCGTGTCGGTCGATGATCAGGGCGGCGGCGGCGGTCCCATCATGTACGCCGCCAAGGACGCCGCGGCCCCGTCGGCGGGGACGGCCGAGCCGGTGCCGGTGCCGATCGATCCGGGCACGCAGGACATCGCCGCGACCGTCACCGTGGTCTTCTCGTACGCGCGGTAGAATCGCGTCGCGGGCATGCCACCGGTCGTCACCCTCCTCTCCGACTTCGGCGCGGTCGATGAGTTCGCCGGCGTCATGGAGGCCGTGATCGCCCGGATCGCGCCCGAGGCCCGCGTCATCCATCTGACACACGGCATCACGCCGCAGGCGGTGCTGCCGGGAGCGCTCGCCCTGGCTCAGGCGGTGCCGTACGCCCCGATCGGCGTCCACGTGGCGGTCGTCGATCCGGGCGTCGGCACCGACCGGCGCGCGGTCGTGATCGTGACCGGCGACGGCCGCATCCTCGTCGGCCCCGACAACGGCGTGCTGATCCCCGCCGCCGAGGCGTGCGGCGGTATCACGGCCGCCTACGAGATCGCGAACGACGCCCTGTACCTGCACCCGGTGTCCCGGACGTTCCATGGCCGGGACGTGTTCGCGCCGGTCGCCGGGCACCTGGCCCACGGCCTGGCGGCGGCAGACGTCGGGCCGGCCCTCGACCCGGGCGACCTGAGCAGGGTCACGATGCCGCTGGCGGCGCTGGAACCGGGCGCCGTCCGGGCGGAGGCCCTCGGCGTCGACCGATTCGGCAACGTCGCGCTCAACGTCCGCGGCGCCGAGCTCGACGAGCACGGTTTGGCGAGTGGGGCGCGGATCGAGATCGGCGCCGGCGACGCGCGCTACTTCGCGGTGCGCGCGCAGACGTTCGCGGACGTCCGCCCCGGGGAGATGGTGGTGTACGACGACTCGTCCGGCTGGGCCTCGCTGGCAGTCAACAGCGGCTCGCTGGCCGAGGTGTGCGCGATCGAGCGGGGCGACCCGATCCTGCTCACGCTCGCGTAGAGCCGCTCACCCTGTCACCACGCGCCGCTGTCGATGAACGAGGTGAACGCCTCACGCAGCCGCAGGGTGACGGGGCGTTCGCCCGGCAGCGCCCGGCCGTCGAGCATCCGCACGGGCACGATCTCCGCGCCGGTGCCCGTCAGGAACATCTCGTCGGCCGCCCATGCGTCGGCGGGAGAGAGCAGCGTCTCCTCCACCGTGATGCCGACGTCGGCGGCCAGCCGCAGCACGAGCCGGCGCGTGATGCCGTCGAGCGCACCGTGGGAGGCGACCGGCGTGCGCACCACGCCCCGGGAGACGAGGAAGACGTTGTCGGCACTGCACTCCGCGATGTGACCGTGCGCGTTGAGGACCAGCGCCTCGTGCGCACCCTGGCGGCGCGCATCGAGGCTCGCGAGCACGGACGTGAGGTAGTTGAGCGACTTCACCTGCGGCGGGAGCGCGTCGGGATTGGCGCGCCGCACGGCGCTCGTCACGACGACCACGCCGTCGCGGTAGCACTCCGCCGGATAGAGCTGGAGGGGCGCCGCGAGCACGAACGCGGTCGCGCGCTCGCACGTGTGCGGCGAGACGCCGAGGGCGCCGACGCCCCGCGTCACCACGAGCCGGAGGTAGCCGTCGCCGAGGCCGGTGCGGGTCGCGGCCTCCTCGCAGACCGCGGCGAGCGCGGCCCGGTCATGGGGGAGGTCGAGCATGATCGCCCTGGCCGACGATTCGAGCCGGGCGAGATGGTCGTCGAGCAGGAACGGCCGGCCGGCGTAGAAGCGGATCCCCTCGAAGACGCCGTCCCCGTACAGCAGCCCGTGGTCGAGGACGGAGACGCGGGCCTCCTCGGCAGGCATCCAGACGCCGTCCAGCCACGCGATCATCTCCGACCTCCCGTCACCCGGTGACTTGCTAGAAAGTGTCTAGTGACTATAGATTGTAAACTGTCGTCGTGTCCACCTATCCGACGGATTGCCCGGTTGCGGCCACGCTCGATGCATTCGGCGACCGCTGGACGCTCCTGATCGTCCGCGACCTGCTGCGCGGGATCACGCGGTACGCCGACCTGCAGCGCTCGCTCGCGCCCATCGCACCCAATCTCCTGGCAGGTCGCCTGCGGCGGATGGAGGACGGCGGGGTCGTCACGCGCGAGGTCTACTCGCGGCGGCCGCTACGGGCGGATTACCGCCTGACGGCCATGGGGCATGCCCTGGCCCCGGTGGTGATCACGCTCGGCCGGTTCGGCATCGACCACCTCGGACGACCCGAACCCGACTACCTCGCAGCCCACGTCGGCTGCGGCGGCCGGGTGCCGCCCGTCTCGTGGCGCTGCCGCCGTTGCGGCGAGGACGTGCCGGCGGGTGAGCTGGAGCTGCGCCCACCCGCCGACATCGTCGTCGCCTGACCCTAAGAGAGCCAGTTCGCCGCGGGCTGCTGCTCGATGAACGTGGTGGCGATGTCGATGCGGCGCGCGAACCAGACGTCGCCGAGCGACTGGCCGTAGTCGATGAACCGGGCAAGGGCGTCGGAACGGGCCGGGTTGCCGGTGATGCGCGGGTGCAGGCCGACCGACATCATCCGCGACACGTCGTCGCCGTCGTTGCGGAGGCGGTCGAGGTGCGCCTTGGCCGTGGCGAAGAAGTCGTCGGGGCTCGAGTAGCCCTGCGGCAGCACGTAGCGGGCGTCGTTCGCGACCAGTCCGTAGGGCACCACCAGATGCGGCTTGCCGCCGATGCGCGACCAGTACGGCAGGTCGTCGTTGTAGCAGTCCGAGTCGTACACGAACCCGCCCTCCTCGACCACCAGCTCGCGCGTGTTGACGCTCATCTCGCGGCAGTACCAGCCGAGCGGACGGGTGCCGACGGTGCGGGTGATGGATTCGATGGCCCGCTTGATGGCCTCGCGCTCCTCCTCGCGGGTCATCTCGAAGTGGTTCGACCAGCGGAACCCGTGACTCGCGGCCTCGTCGCCGCGCGCGGCCAGCTTCCTGGCGACCTCGATGTTGCGCTCGAGCGCCACGGCCGCGGCGAAGAACGTGACCGGGATGCCGGCGGCGTCGAAGATCCGGAACATCCGCCAGATGCCGGCGCGGGTGCCGTACTCGTACATCGACTCCACCGCCAGGTCGCGCTGGTCGTCGAGCTTGAACGGCAGCTCGTAGAGGATGTCGTTCTCGCCGTCGCCCATGGCGAAGGTCTTCTCCGACCCCTCCTCGTAGTTGATGACGATCTGCACGGCCACCCGCGCACCGCCGGGCCAGGCGACCTTGGGGGGATGCTCGCCGTAGCCGACGATCTCTCGCGGCGGGCCGTCGACCGGGATGTCCTGGGTCGCGTAGAACTGGGGATTCAAGGTCATCGGGCCTCCTGAACGGATCGGACGAGCCGGACGAGGCGCTCGGCGCCCAGGACGATCTCGTCGACGGTCGGGTAGCTGAACGAAAGCCGGGCGCTGCTCGCGACCGGTTCGCCGGCGAAGAAGCCGGCACCCGGCACGAAGGACACGCCGGCGGCGTGGGCACGCGGCTCGAGCGCGGTCGCGTCGATGCCGTCGCCGAACTCGGCCCACAGGAAGTAGCCGCCGCCGGGACGGGTGAAGGTCGCACCTTCCGGAAGGCGCTCGAGGGCTGCGAGCAGGGCGTCGCGGCGCGGCTGCAGGAACCCCGCCAGGAACTCGAGTTGCGGTTCGAGGTGCCCGGCCGCGAGGAACTCGTGCAGCTGCGCCTGGGGCAGCATCGGCGGGGAGACGTACAGGCGCTGCGCTGCCGCGGTGAGACCGGCGACGAGATGCTCGGGCAGCACGAGGTAGCCGACCCGCAGACCAGGTGCGACCGTCTTCGAGAAGGACGATGCGTGGAGGGCGAGATCGGGCCGGCCGGCATCGTGCAGCAGGGAGAACAGCGACGGCTGGGCCTGGCCATCGATGCGCAGCAAGCCGTACGGGTCGTCTTCGAACACCACCAGGTCGTGGGCGATGCACACCTCGACGAGCGCGGTGCGCTGAGCGAGATCGAGCGTGCGGCCGGTCGGATTGTGGAACGTCGGCAGCACGTACAGCAGCGCGGGCCGCGGTTCCCTCGCGGCCAGTTCGGCGAGCCGTTCGAGGTCGATGCCGTCATCCGATCGGCCGACGCTGCCGACCGGCGCGCCGGCGTCGGCGAGAGCGTGCAGCATGCGATCGTAGGTCGGCGCCTCGACGATCGCCCCGCGCTCGCCGCAGAGCTGTCGGACGACCATGTTCAGGCCCACCAGCGACCCGGGCGTCACCAGCACCCGCTCGGCCGCGACGCCATGGCGCTGCCCGATCCAGGCCCGCAGCGGCTCGTAGCCTCCCGGCGCCCCGTAGTTGAGCGCGACCCGGCCGTGCTCGGCGACCGCCCGCCGCGCGCACCCGGCCAGCAGATCGATCGGGAACATGTCGGGCGACGGGACGCCGCGGGCGAGCGAGATCACGCCCGCCTCGGGGATCACCGAGGCGATCACAGCATCACGTCGCCGCCGTTGGGGCAGAGCGTCTGGCCGACGAAGTAGGACGAGTCGTCGGAGGCGAGGAACACGGCCGTGGGCGCCACCTCGTGCACCTCGCCGAAGCGGCCGATGGGCAGCTCGGCGAGCTTGCGCTCGGCCCACTCCTCCGTCTCCTCGGCCATCATGTTCGTCAGGATCGGCCCCGGGGCGATGGCGTTGACGTGGACGCCGCGCGTCGACACCTCGCGGGCGAGCGCCTTCGTGAAACCGATCACGCCGGCCTTGGAGGCGCTGTAGTGCACCATCTCGACGCCACCGATCTGGCCCAGCTGGGACGCGACGTTGATGATCTTGCCGCTGCCGCGCTCGAGCATGCCGCCGATGACGTGCCGCGCGCAGAGGAACGGGCCGCGCAGGTTGACGCCGATCACCCGGTCGAACTCGGCCGCGGTGATGTCCTGGAAGTCGAACTGCCCGACGACACCGGCGTTGTTGACGAGGATGTCGATCCGTCCGAACTCGGCCAGGGCACGGGCCACCATGGCCTCGACCTGAGGTTCGTCGGCGACGTTCGTCGGCACGTAGATCGACCGCCGGCCGGCGCCGGCGATGGCCTCGCTGGACGGGCGCCGCCACCTCGGGCGGGAGCACGTCGGCGATCACGACGTCGGCGCCCTCGACGGCGAAGGCCGTCGCGATCGCCGCGCCGATGCCACGGGCACCGCCCGTGACGATGGCGACCCGGTCGACCAGCCTCGGGGGTCGATCAGCCATTCCACACCTCCAGCACCTCGTCGGACGTCGCGATATCGAACCGGTGACGCATCAGCAGCATGCGACGCGTCGTGCTGCGCGCGATCGTCGCTCGCCACGCAGTCCGAGACGATCGTGACGTAGTAGTCGTTGAACAGCGCGTCGCGGGCGGTGGACTCGACGCACCCCTCGGTGGTGCAGCCCGTGACGAGGATCGACTTGATCCCGTTCTGACCGCAGCAGCATGTCGAGGTTCGTGCCCCAGAAACGCACTCGAGCGGTACTTCTTGACGACCAGGTCGCCCGCTGCGGGCGCGAGCTCCGGCAGGATCTCCTGACCGACCGAGCCGTCGGCCGTGTAGCCGAGCGGCTCGACGTCCCCGTGGCTCGGCGAGGTGCAGCCGCAGGTTGAAGCGGATCTGCGCCGGCGACTCGCTGCTGCCGGCCCGGCAGTACCGTCATCTGGATGAAGATCACCTGAACGCCCACCCGGCGTGCGCCCTCGATCAGGCGCGGCGACGCGCGGGATCACCGGCGGGTACATGGAGATGTCCACGCCGAGGCGGTCGAACGCTCCGCCCGGCTCGCAGAAGTCGCGCTGCATGTCGATCACGACCAGCGCCGTGTGTGCGGGGTCGACGAGCTCGCCGAGCTCGGTGAAGACCTGCTTGCCCTCGATCTCGATCACGCGCGAATCATGCACGCTTCCGGGTGGCGTCTACGGCGAGAGGGCGAAGACGTCGACCGGTGCGGCCTTGCCCCGGATCTCGATCGGCCCGAGCGGCTCGGCGCCGAGCCCGGCCGGCAGGCGGGCCTGCGTGGCGTCGTCGATCAGGATCGTGCGCTTCGCGGTCTTCGTGAGCGCCTCGAGACGGGCCGCGAGGTTGACCGTGTCGCCCACGCACGTGTACGTGGCCCTGAGGTGGGTGCCGGTGTAGCCGGCCACGACCTCACCGGTGGCGACGCCGATGCCGATCGCGATCTCGGGCTTCCCGGCCGACCGCTGCTCGTGGTTGAGGAGCTCGATCATCTCGACCATCTCCAGCGCTGCCCGGGCCGCGTCGACGGCCGGCTCGGCCAGCGGCAGCGGAGCGCCGAAGATCGCCATCAGGCCGTCGCCGACCATCTGGTTGACGACGCCGCCGTGCGAGCTGATGGCGTCGAACATCAGCGTGTAGTAGCTGTTCAGCAGCTCGATGGTCGCCTCGGGCGGCAGCGACTCGACCAGCGTCGTGAAGCCGCGGATGTCCGAGAACATGACCGACGCCTCGACGCGCTTGCCGCCGAGCGAGAATCCCGACTCCTCGAGGTCGTCTGCGACCTCGGCCGTCGCGAACCGCCGCACCAGTTCCCTCTGCTCGTCGCGCAACCGCTTCTTCTCGAGGCTGGCGCCGACGCGCGCCCGCAGCAGCACGGGGTTGACCGGCTTGGGAAGGTAATCCTCAGCTCCGAGCTCGATGCACCGCACCACGCTCGCGACGCCCTCCACGGACGAGGTCACGACCACCGGCAGGTCGGCGAGCTTGCGGTCGGCCGCCAGCTGCTCGAGCACCTGGAACCCGTCCATCTCGGGCATCTCGATGTCGAGCAACAGCAGATCGTAGGCCTCGGCACGCAGCATCTCGAGCGCGAGCCGGCCGTTCTCCGCCAGCGACACCCGGTGACCGAGGTCCTCGAGGCTGCGGGCGAGCAGCAGCCGGTTCACCTTGTTGTCGTCGACGACCAGGAGTCGGGCGCCACGGTCAGCCATCGCGGAGGACCGTCAGCGCCGCGGCCGCCTCGCCGTACGCCACCTCGAGGGCTGCGATCGCGGCGGCGTCCGCTGCCGGGTCGGCGGCGAGGCCCGCCAGCTCCAGCTCGCGGGCTCGTGCGCCCAGCGAGAGGGCTCCGAACGTGAGGCTGTTCGATTTCAGCGAGTGGGCCGCACGCCGGAACCGTTCGGCGTCGGCGTCGGCGCGAGCGGCCCGGAGCTCGGCGAGCATGATCGGAGCCTCCTCCAGGAACGTGCCGATCAGCTCGCCCACGAACTCCGCGCCGGCGGCGTCCTGAAGCTCCGAGAAGGTCGTGGCATCGATCACGCTCTCCGGCAACTCAGGCTCCTTCCCGGGCGGGCGTCCGCAGCAGCGCCTCGACCAGGCGGTCGACCCGGATCGGCTTCGTGACGTAGTCGTCCATGCCGGCCGCGAGGCACATGTCGCGGTCGCCCTCCATGGCGTTCGCGGTCATCGCAACGATGCGCGGCCGGGCGCCGGCATCCCAGGTCGCGATGATGCGCCGCGTCGCCTCGAGACCGTCCATCTCGGGCATCTGCACGTCCATCAGCACCACGTCGTAGGTCTGACGCCCGACCGAGTCGACGGCCTCGAGGCCGTTGGCGGCGACGTCGGCGCGATAGCCCATCTGGGAGAGCAGCCGGAGCGCGAGCTTCTGGTTGACGACGTTGTCCTCGGCCAGCAGGATCCGCAGCGGATGGCGCGTCGCCATCCCGGGGTCGAGCGCCGGCGCCGCCGGCGCCGGAGCCGCGGGCAGCGCCGCTGCGTCGAGCAGGCCGACGAGGGTGTCGAACAGCTGCGACTGACGTACCGGCTTGGCGAGGTAGGCGCTGAAGAGACCCTCCGCATCGCCTGCGTCGCGCAGCCCGAGCGAGCTGAACAGGACCAGCGGCAGTGCCGGCCGGCGCTCGCGGATGCGCCGCGCGAGCTCGATGCCGTCCATCTCGGGCATGTGCATGTCGAGGATGGCGAGGTCGAACTGCTCACCCGCGCCGAGTCGCTCCAGCGCCTGGACCGGCGACGCGCACTCGCTCGGCACCATCCCCCAGTTCCCGGCCTGGAGCACGAGGATGCGGCGGTTGGTGGCGTTGTCGTCCACGATCAGGACGCTGCGGCCGGCGAGCTCGGCCTGCGTGCCGGCGAAGTCGCGGCGACGGTCGGACGGTAGCTCGGCCGTCGCCGCGCGGATGGTGAACAGGAACGTCGAGCCCCGGCCCGGTCCATCGCTTCGCGCCCACATCCGGCCGCCCATCAGCTCGGCGAGCTGTTTCGAGATGGCGAGCCCGAGGCCCGTGCCGCCGTACTTGCGGGTCGTCGACGAGTCGGCCTGCGAGAACGACTGGAAGAGGCGGCTCATGCCGGCGGGCGACAGGCCGATGCCGGTGTCGCGGACCGCGAAGGTCAGCTCGACGCCGCCCTCGGCGGCGGCCGAGGTGACCGTCAGCACGACCTCGCCGGACTCGGTGAACTTGACGGCGTTCCCGAGCAGGTTCAGGAGCACCTGGCGCAGCCGGGTCACGTCGCCGCGGATGGCGGGCGGCACGTCGCCCTCGAACAGGTAGGCGGTGTCGAGGTGCTTGTCCAGGGCCCGGGCCGCGACCAGGTCGAGCGCCGACTCCACGCACTCCCGCAGGTCGAATGGCTGGTCCTCGATGTCCATCCGGCCGGCCTCGATCTTCGAGAAGTCGAGGATGTCGTTGATGATGGTCAGCAGCGCGTCGCCGGAGTCGCGGATGGTGGCCGCGTAGTCGCGCTGCTCGGCGTCGAGTCCCGTGTCCAGCAGCAGCCCGCTCATGCCGATGATGGCGTTCATGGGCGTGCGGATCTCGTGGCTCATGGTGGCGAGGAAGGCGCTCTTGGCGTCGTTGGCCTGCTCCGCCGCAGCCCTGGCCTCCTGAGCCTCCGAGAAGAGCCTGGCGTTGCGCAACGCGATGCCGACGTTCGCCGCGATGGTGGCGAGCAGGCGCCGGTCGTCCTCGTCGTAGGCGTCCTCGTGCTGGGTGCTCTGCACGCTGATCACGCCCTGGCACTCGCCGTCGACGACGATCGGCACGCCCAGGTAGGACAGCGGCTCCTCGCCCACCATCCGGCCGCCGAGCTCCTGGCCACGGCGGCTGACATCCGAGTTCAGGATCATCGGCTCGGCGGTCTCGATGATGCGGCTCGTGAGGCCCTCGCCGAAGCGCAGCGGCTCGTGGATCTCGCCGAACTGGTACGGGAACTCGATCATGCCCCGGGCGCGGTCGAGCAGCGCCACGTAGGCGAGGTCAGCCCGGAACGCGACCCGCACCTGCTCGCCGACGAGCTGGATGAGCGCGCCGAGGTCGAGCTTGCCGGCGAGCTCCTGCGACACCGTGTTGATCGTGTCCAGGTCGGCGGCCCGCTGTTCCGACTCGGCGAACAGCCTCGCGTTCTCCATGGCGACCGCCGCCTGCTGGGAGAGCCCGGCCAGGAAGGCCAGGTCCGACTCCATGAACCGCTCCCCCCCGTAGCGCCAGACCGCCATCGCGCCCTTCACCGTCCGGCCGGCCACGAGCGGGGCCACCATCAGCCGCTCCTGCTCGACCTCGTCCGTGCCCTCGATGTGGATCGCGCGCGGGTCGGCGTGGGTGTCGTTGATCAGCTGGGCCTCGCCGAGCTCGACGATCCCGCCGATGATCCCCTCGCCCCGGCGGACGGGCATCGCTGCGATCGCCTCCGCGTCGGCGCCGACCGCGACGATCGCGCGGTACACCTGCCCCGACTCGTCGGGGATGAAGATGGCGCTCGACTCGGCGACGAGTTGCTCCTTCGCATGATGGGCGATCCGGTTCATGACGGTCGGCAGGTCGAGCGTCGCCGAGACGTCGCGGCCGGCCTCGGCCAGCGCCGCGCTCTCGCGGGTGCGGCGCTGGATCTCGTCGAACAGCCGCGCGTTCTGCAGCGCCGCGCTCATGCTGCCCGCGAGCGTCTCCAGCAGCCGCACCTCGGCCGGGCCGAAGGCGTGCTCGCGCTCGTAGTCGCTGATGCTGATCAGACCGCGGGCCCGGTCGCCCCAGACGAGCGGCACGAAGATCGCCGACTTCTCCAGGTCGGTGCCGGGGAGGAAGGAGGCGCTGAACCGTTCCATCGCCCCGGCCATGTCCTCGTGGACCACGAGCGTCTCCCGGGTCTCCAGGATGTGCCGGCTGACCCCGCCCACGGGTATCGGATCGAGGTTGATCCGCTCGCCGCGGTCGTAGCAGTACGGGATCCTGATCAGGTCGGCGTCGGGATCGTGGATGCGGATGTCGAGGTCGGCCTGGCCGAAGATCGCCCGCAACCTGTCGCCGACGGCGTCGTAGATGCCCTGCATGTCGAGCTCGGACGCCAGCGCCTGCTGGACGCTGTTGACGATCGCCAGCTCGGCGTTGCGCTGCTCGGTCTCGGCCAGGAGCCGCTGTGTCTCGTCGAACAGCTCGGCGTTCTGCAGGGCCGCGCTCATGCTGCCCGCGAGCGTCTCCAGGAGT
Source organism: uncultured Actinomycetes bacterium (assembly GCA_963779685.1). Classification (GTDB taxonomy): domain Bacteria; phylum Actinomycetota; class Thermoleophilia; order Gaiellales; family F1-60-MAGs149; genus CAVZZG01. The sequence goes on along the minus strand of CAVZZG010000001.1, from coordinate 6,415 downwards.
CGCACCTCGGACGGACCGAAGACGTGCTCGCGCTCGTAGTCGAGGATGGCGATGAGCCCGCGCGCCTTCCCGCCCCAGACCAGCGGCACCCACACTCCGGACTTCTCCGTCGACGTGCCCGGAATGGTGGTGCTGCCGAGCTTCGCCGTCTCGTCCTCGAGGTTCTCGTTGATCACGAGCGTCTCCCGGGTCTCCAGGACGTGCCGGCCGATCCCACTCACGGGTACCGGGTCGATGTAGATCCGCTGTCCCCGCTCGTACGTGTACGGGAAGTGCAGGTCGGCGTCGGGGTCGAGGATGCGGATGCCAAGGTCGGCCTGGCCGAAGATCTCACGCAGCTTGTCGCCGACCGCGTCGTAGATGCCCTGCATGTCCACCTGGGAGGCGAGCGCCTGCTGCACGCTGTTGACGATCGCCAGCTCGGCGTTGCGCTGTGCGGTCTCCTTCAGCAGCCGCTGGGTCTCGTCGAACAGCTCGGCGCTCTGCAGCGCCGAGCTCATGGCAGCCCCCAGCGTCTCCAGGAGACGCACGTCAGATGCCGAGAAGGCGTGCTCGCGCTCGTAGCTCGAGAGGCAAAGCGCGCCGCGGGCCTGCTCTCCCCACACGAGCGGGATGTGGACCAGCGACTTCTCCATCTCCGTGCCGTCGATGGGCGTCGCCCCGATACCCGCCGCCCAGCTCGCGACGCCCTCGTTGACGACGAGCGTCTGACGCGATTCGAGCAGGCGCCGCGTGTGCTCCATTGCGGTCAGCGGCCGTGGGTCGGGGTGGACGCGTGCGCCGCGGTCGTACATGTACGGGAAGCTCACGAGCTGCGTGACCGGATCGAGGACCCGGATGTCGAAGTCGGCCGACCCGGTGATCTCGCGCAGCTTGTCGCCGACCGCCTCGTAGATCCCCTGCATGTCCAGCTCCGAGGCGAGTGCCTGCTGGACGCTGTTGACGATCGCCAGCTCGGCATTGCGCTGCGCCGTCTCCTTCAGCAACCGCTGGGTCTCGTCGAACAGCTCGGCGTTCTGCAGGGCCGCGCTCATGCTGCCCGCGAGCGTCTCCAGCAGCCGCACCTCGGCGGGCCCGAACGCGCGCTCGCGCTCGTAGTCGTGAGCCGATATCAGGCCGCGCGCCTGGCCGCCCCACACCAGCGGCACCCACACGGCCGACTTCTCCGACGCCGTACCCGGTAGCGTGACGCTGCCGAGCCTCGCTGCCTCTTCCTCGATGTTCTCGTTGATGACGAGCGTCTCGCGGGACGCCAGCACGTGCGCCGCAATGCCTCCCAGCGGTGCCGGATCCAGGCTCCAGCGCTGGCCCTTCTCGTAGCCGTACGGGAAGTGGACCAGGCCCGTCTGCGGGTCGAGCAGGCGGATGCTGACGCCCGCCTGCCCGGAGATCGTCCGGATCTGCTCGCCGACGATCTCGTAGATCGCCTGCATGTCGAGCTCCGAGGCGAGCGCCTGCTGCACGCTGGAGACGATCGCGAGCTCGGCCTCGCGCTGCGCGAGCTCCGCCCGGAGCGCCCGCGGGTCGTCCTCGGTGGGCTGGGGCTCCGTGAGCATGGGGTCCGTCCAGCGTACCCGAAGCGGACGCGCCTCCGCCATGGCAGTGCAAGGCGCTTTCCGTGGCACGCGAGCGGGATGGCGAGAGCCGGACTTGAACCGGCGACACCGCGATTTTCAGTCGCGTGCTCTACCAGCTGAGCTACCTCGCCGCGGGGCGCCAGCGTATCACCCGGCCCCGGCTGGAGGCGCCGAGGATGACGTTTCCTGGTATCTTGGCCCGCGAATGAGGTTCGAGCCGAAGGCGAGAGCCGGCGACGTGTCGGTCCGAATGCTCCGGGCGAAGCTCCTGCGCCGCATTGCGGGCGCAGCGTGCGCCGTGGCGGTCTTCGGCGCGGCCGCGACCGCGGCCGCCGATCCCAAGGACGCCATCCCGGGCAAGCGTGCGGCGGCCATCGCCGCTCAGGCGCGCATCGACGCGCTGAACAACCAGCTGGAGCCGGCGATCGAGGCCTACAACCAGGCCACCGCCCAGCTCGGCCAGGTGCAGGCCCGGATCCGCGAGAACAAGAAGCAGATCGCGGTCGTCAAGTCCAACATCGCGAAGTCGCGAGCCGACCTGGGCCAGAAGCTGGCGCTGGCGTTCCGGCAGGGCGAGCCGGACGTGGTGGCGGCCATCCTGGCAGCGGGATCGCTCGACTCGATGCTGAACTCGGTCGACCTCGTCAACCGGTCCTCGAACCAGATGACCGCCCAGATCGTCGAGCTGAGGTCGTCGCGACAGGATCTGCAGCGGCGGGAGAAGGCGCTGGAGGGCGACCAGCGGACGGCCGCCAGGCTGCAGGGTCAACGCGCCGCCGAGAAGCAGCGCATCGTCGGCGGGCTCGCCCAGGCGTCGGCCATGAAGCGCGGCCTCGAGAGCGAGATCGCATCGCTGCAAACCGAGCAGAACGCGCTCGACCGGAAGCGCGCAGCAGACGCCGCGGCGCAGCTGAAGGCCGCACAGGAGGCCGCCGCCAACGCCTCGGCCAACGATCCCGGGCTCGGTGGCAGCGGCGACTCGGGCGGCGGCGGGCCCACGATTCCGGTGCCCCCGGCCGATGGCTCGATCGGATCGCGGGTGATCGCCGCGGCGATGTCGTACCTCGGCGTGCCGTACGTGTGGGGTGGCGCGAGCCGCGGCGGGGTCGACTGCTCCGGGCTGACCATGCTCGCCTACCAGTCGGTCGGCATCGGCCTCGACCACTTCACGGGTAGCCAGTGGAACTCGGGCGCCCACGTCGGCATCGGCCAGCTCGCGCCCGGCGACCTCGTCTTCTTCTATCCCGATCACCACCACGTGGGCATCTACATCGGGGGCGGCATGTTCATCCACGCCCCCCACACCGGCGACCACGTGCGGGTGACCACGCTCGCCGCACACGGCTCGTTCAGCGGTGGCGTTAGACCGTACTGACCCGGCGCGCCTGCCCGACACGCCACGCCCCGGGCGGCGACGTCGCGCCGAGATCGCGATCGCCATCGCCATCGGCGTGGTGCTCGCGGACTCGTCGATCGTCACGCTCGCGCTGCCGGACATCCTGCGCCACTACCGGGTGGACATCCCGGACGTCGCGCGGGTCCTGACCGGCTACAACCTCGCCCTCGCCGTGGCGGCCGTGCCGGCCGCGCTGCTGGCTCGTCGCTGGCCCAGACCGGTGCTGATCGCCGGCGCCCTGCTCTTCGCCGGCGGGTCTGCGGCCTGCGGGCTCGCACCTGCCTTCGACGGGCTCGTCGCGGCGCGCATAGCGCAGGCCATCGGCGGCGCTGCCATCGCCGGCGCCGGCCTGGCAGCGATCCCGGCCGGGCTGTGGACGACGGCGGGAGTGATCGGTGCGTCGCTGGGCCCGGCCCTCGGCGGCATCGTCACGCAGACGGCCGGCTGGCAGTGGATCTTCCTGGCGCAGACGCCGGTCGTCGCCGTGGCCTTCGCGAGCGCAGGTGCCCGCCAGGACCGTGCGCCGATCAGGATGCCGCCGCTGCGCCCGCTGATCGCGGGCGCGCTGGTCGCGTCCGCGCTGACGGCCGCGCTCTTCCTGCTCGTGATCCTGCTGGTCGACGGCTGGCGGATGGAACCGGCGGTCGCCGGGCTGATCGTCACGGCCATCCCGGCGGGCGCCGTCGCCGGCCGGCGCATCCATGGTTCCCCGGCCGCCGGAGCCCTGGCGATCGCCGGCGGCCTCGGTGCGCTCGCCCTCGTCCCCCACGCGGGAGCAGGGTGGACGATTGCGCCGCAGCTCCTGATCGGGGCCGGCATCGGGCTCACGGTCGGCCCCCTGACGATGCAGATCATCGCCGGGCCCGGCTCGCACGTGGCGGCCGGCGGATTCGCGCTCGGCTCCAGGCACGCGGGGGTCGTGCTGGGCCTCGTCCTGCTGGCGCCACTGTTCACCGCCGACCTGACACGGCAGCGCGACGATGCCCTGGCAGCCGGTGCAGCCATCGTGCTCGACGCCAAGCTGCCGGTCGGGGGCAAGCTCCAGCTCGTGCGCGACGTGATGAAGACCGTCGACACCGCCGATGCTCGGCTGCCGGACATCGGCCCGGCCTTCGCATCGCGATCGGGTGGTGAGTGGGCGGCCGTGCATGCCGCGCTCGACGACGAGCTGCAGCGGGCCGCAACGCACGCGTTCAGCCGGTCGTTCGGCCTGGCAGCACTGCTGGCACTGATCGGCGCCCTGATCGCCGCACGCCACATGCGCCGGGACATCGCCGTGGCGGCGGTTGCGGGCGGAGCCCTGATCGGGGTGCACCTGGCGCTCGGCGGCGCGAGCTACCGTCCCACCCCCGTGGCCGACCCGTGCGTCAGGCGGGCGTGGCGCGACCCCGGCAGCGCCACGGGCGTGGCGGAGCAGGTGGTGTTGTCGGCGCTCGACGGGGCGGCCTGCGACCTCGGGGTGTCACGCGAGTCGCTGGTGCTCGCAATGCGGTCGACGGCGGCCCTGAAGGACTTCGGCGGCGCTCACCACCTGAGCGACCAGCGGATCACCGACGCCGTCCGGAAGGGGCTGCACCGATCGGTCGGCGATGCCCAGAAGGCCGGGGCCATCAACGACATCGAGGCGTTCCTGCTGAACGCGGCCATCGACACCCTGCCGGTGGCCGGGCTGCTGGATGCCCTCCAGAGCGCGAACCTGCAGTGGTGATCGCGGTTCCCTGGTCGACGCGCTTTCACGGACCCGGCCTCGAGGACGGCCCCGGTGTGCTGGCAACGGCGCTCGGTATCGAGCCCGCCGTCGTGTCCATGTCGCTCGACGCCCCGGCCGGGGAGGCGCTCCGGGACGGCCTGCCGCGCATCGCCGACGCCGTCGCGGGCTCCGACGCGATGCCGCTGGCGCTGCTCGGGGAGTGCACGCTGACACCGGGCTTCGCGGCCGGTATGCGGCGGCGCGAGGGGCGGATCGGCCTGGTGTGGCTGGACGCCCACGGCGACCTGAACACCCCGGAGACGTCGCCGAGCGGGTTTCTCGGGGGCATGCCCTTCGCCACGCTGCTGGGGTGGTGCCACGACGAGCTGCGGCGCGCGGCCGGCCTCGACCCGCCACTCCCCGTCGGCGACGCGGCCCTGGTCGGCGCACGGGATCTCGATCCCGGCGAGGCGAGCGCCATCGAACGCACCGGCCTGGCCTCGACGGCGACCTGCAGCGAGGCGATGGTGCGGTTGCCGGCCGATCCGCCGCTGTGGGTCCACCTCGACTCCGACGTGCTGGACACGTCGGTCGCCCCCGGCGCGGACTTCCCCGCACCGGGCGGCTGGAGCGCCGACCGGCTGCTGGCCGAGTGCCGGGTGCTGCGCGACACGGGCCGGATCGCGGGCGTCAGCGTCTGCTGCGGCAATCCTCGCCGCGACCCCGAACGCCGGGGCTTCGCCGTGCTGGCGGACGCGGTGCGCCTCCTGAGCGTCTAGCGGAGGGTCGGAACGACCTCGCGCGCGATCAGCTCGAACATGGGCCGCTGCGACTCGAGTGCCGGGTAGTAGAGCCCGATCTCGGTGATGCCGAGGGCGGTCACCTGGCCGACCATCTCCACGAACGCGTCCTGGGACTCGTAGTAGCTGATCCGGCCCCCGCCCGCCCGGGCAGTGGTATCGAGCATGAGGTAGCTGCGCCGGAGGCTTGCGGGGTCGCGGCCGATGGCCGCGCAGCGGGCGTCGATGGCCTCGACGCGAGTCCGGGTCTCGGCGATCTGCGCTGCGAACGTCTTGGCGAAGCTGAGGCTGTTCCAGATGTCGGCGTAGCGGGCGGCCAGGCCGAGCATGACCGGTCCCATGGCCGCGATCATGATCGGCGGCCGGGGCGACTGGACCGGTCGCGGCCGGAGCGAGGCGGCATCGATCGTGTAGTGGGCGCCCTCGTAGGAGACCTCGTCCTGCGAGAGCAGCAGGTCGACGATCTCGACGTACTCGCGCAGCCGGGCGACGCGCTCGGGGCCGGTCCAGTTCTCGATCCCCATCATCCGGTAGGAGGGATCGATCTCGAGGCCGACCCCCAGCCCGACATCGAGCCTGCCGCCTGAGATGTGATCGGCCGTCAGGGCCTGGAGCGCGAACATCGCCGGGTTGCGGAGCGGGATCTGCGCGACCAGCGGCGCCAGCCGGATGTGCGTGGTCGCCATCGCAACGGCCGTGATCTGCGACCACAGCTCGAACCACGGGCCCTTCCCGCCGGCCCAGTCGACCAGGTGGTCGGCGAACCCGAGGCCGTCGAAGCCGAGCTCCTCGACGTGGCGGCAGCGCCGCAGGAACTCCGGCCAGGCGGTGTTCGGCAGCACCAGCACCGAGAACCTCACATCAGCCGGCATCAGAGAATGCGCTTTCCGAGTGCGGAGCAGATCAGCTCGACCGCGAGGGCCAGCAGAGGACGAACTCGTAGTCAGGCATA